>NZ_JAHBDQ010000005.1 GCF_019956555.1 Pseudomonas sp. A-RE-19
ATGAGTTTGCAGCAACCGACGCTGAGTTCGATTTGATCACAAGCTACTTTCGGACACCCGAGGAGCAGGAGGGGCTCCAGATTAAAATTCACCGTCTCTGACGGCCAGTAATCGCCAAGGTAATGAGGTATCTGGAAGGTCTGCTATTGGCCGGAAGCGGGCAGTCATCTATCTTGTGTCACCAACGTGTGATGCATGCGGCAGGTTGGATGAGGTCCCTTCTAGGTTGGCTCTGGTTCATTGCTGCTTTGGGAATATCAGCTTGCCGTGAACAGTACAGATCAACCTCTGATCATTCACGACAAAGTGCGATAGATTTTCTGGGTTCTGCGTGCCAATGAAGAAAGCGTAAGTGCGCCGAGCATCCTTCGTCTTCTTCGCCGCCATATTCTCGCGGCGAGCGATTTCCAACTCATTATCGAGCCGTGTTCGGGCTGTCTGCGACCATCGGGTCCTTTGCACGACGATACAGTATGGCGTCAGTCGCTTTTCATGCCATTCCCCTGCGTTGAGGGGAACGACCAGTCCTTCTGTTGCCTCATAGGCCTGTTGCCAAGCTAACTCGGCGTAAAAGATACGTTGCCGTGGCAAAACCTCAATGCCCTCGGAGCGCAGCCTTTTGAAAACCATCTGGTAGGTCGAGGTTTGGATGCCATCAATATGCAGTGGCAGATGTCGGTCATATGGAAACTCCATAAACGCTCTGCAAATCGGGCGGATGCTGTTTGCGGGACGCCGACTGACCGGTCTTTGTCGCGTTTCGCCGCTGGAAGCTATTGTGCGGCTGCCGCCTTTTGACTGAGTTCCGTCTTGCATTACCTGGCCGTTAACAATAGCCCGAGTATCGACCAATTGTAGGCTAGAAGGCGAAAGCCCTGGGCCAGTTTCTAGCTCCCTCGCGACGCTGCCTTTCTTTCCCCGTGAGCGAAGGTCGTCTTCACCGACTACGTCGCAGCTGGATGTATGGGATGCCTTCGCGAAGAAGTGTGCTCGCAGAAGGTTTTCTAAACGGTATGAGCGCGGAAAGACTTGAATGCCGCATTCATGTCCATGGCAGGTGTAGCCGTACGTATCCACGCATTCAAGTAGCTTGAGGTCCTCGGCTTCGACGATTTCCAAGGTGAAGCGGTCGCGGGCTGCGTCCATCAATCGTAACGTCCTTTGGCTTTTGAGAGCGCCCTAGGCTACGCGATGCCGCCAGCGTTTTCGATAATGGCGGCGGGCGTTTACGACTTAGCTTGAGCCCAAGCCGAGTTGCTGCCCCGTTGAGGGCTTAGTCTGAACGGTGAAAATAGCAGGATTCCATAAAGCCCTAGCCGGATGACTATCGTGTTTGCATCGCTTTCTTTAGCTTCACGTCCTTAGCTGTGATTGGGAAACGGCGATGACGCGCGCCAGCTCGCGGCTTCCAGAGCACGTTGCTCTATTGGCTGTTTCTGGCCGTCCTCGGACAATAATCAAAGCGGACTCCGGCCACGGATCGTAATCGACCCTACCCCTTGCGGGTAATTCGTGACTCGGCGCAGGGTCGTATACGGCAGGGCGTGCCTGATTGGTTGTTTATCCGTATCTCGCCATCGGGCAACGCAACTAGGGCAGTTGGTGCTGCTCGATATAGCCATTGGGTAGGGGGAGGTCAAAAGTCTGGAGTCTTCGCCCGAAGGACCGATCCCTGCCCGTTTCAATCATTAATTCGTAGTTTTTTAGGAAATCGCCGTCTTGGGCGATTTTGGGGAATGCTGGGAGGTGCTGCGTCAAAAGTATTAGCGTTCGCAGTATCGGCCCCGCGCCCTATTTTTTCATATCTTCAAAACTTGCATTCCTAACCACCATCCCATACGGGGAGAGTAATGATGATCACAAGCGTCACCGGACGACGGCAAAACGGGGGGAGGGCGTCGGCACGATAGGCGACCGGCTGGAGGCGGAGAAGATAAGGGTACTTCCCGGTTTAGGTATACGTTTAGGTATACGTACTGAGATTGATGATAGATAAATCCAGTAAAATAGCGGCCTTTAGACGGTATGTTCGATTCCGGCTTCGGCACCATGAATATCAAGGGCTTGCATGACATATCTCATGCAAGCCCTTATTTCTTTGCTCCGCAAAAACCAATCTCTGCTCCGCAATCCGCTGCCACTGGTCATTTTGTGGGCGTGACTTTCATCCCTTTGCTCATTCGGATGTACTGGCTCGGCTATCAACATCCCCATCATGCTTTACAACAACCCGGGAACCAGCGGCACTGACCTGTCGGTCGACCTTATTCTGCGGATTTTGAGGTAAGTGAAGAGTGTCACCATGGTCAAAGAGAGTACCGGTGACATTCAGCGCATGCACCGTCTTTACCAGGCTACCGGCGGCAAAGTTGCCATCTTTAACGGTTGCAATCCTCTTGCTCTTGAGGTGCTCGTTGCCGGCGCTATCGGCTGGTGCACCTCAGCTCCAAATCTGATACCTGAGCTGAACCTGGCACTTTGGGATGCTGTTCAGAATGGCGATTTGGAAGAGGCCCGTACTCTCTTCTACCGCCAGTACGAACTACTGGACTACATCACTCTCTTTCACCGTAAGTGCCCGCCCAACACACCTTGCGTGGTTAAACGGGGTGTCCACTTATGGGGAAACTGCTTATGCGAGTTTCCCCGCACACGGCTCAGCCTCTGCAAAGGCGTGAATGGCTTCGAAGTGGCTGAGAGTAAGTGGCCCACCATGATCAGTCAGAGCCCCTTAACATAAGGGGCTCCATACGCCGGATCCGTCTGGCAAGGTCATCTGGCCTACATTGAAAAGCCGAGATATGGTGTGCACTTGGATCATGGGGGTGATCAAAAAATCACGCGGTACGACGCTGTTCGAGCATTAAGCGTACCGCGAGCCCCGCCAGCACAAACTCCATAAAGTTGCGCTGCACCGTCAGCCACAATGGGTTGTGGACGAACCACGCGGCTATCCCGGAGGCGAACAGCGCGATCAGCAGGTTGACCGAAAAGCTTACGCTGATCTGGGTCAGGCCGAGGACGATACTCTGGGTAAACACTGAGCCGTGCTCGGGGTTGATGAACTGCGGAAACACTGACAGGTAGAACACCGCGATTTTCGGGTTCAGGGCGCTGGTGAGAAAACCCATCAGGATCAGTTTCTTCGACGAGTCCGCTGGCAGTTGCTGGGCCTCGAACGGCGAGCGGGCCCCAGGTTTGAGCGCTTGCCAGGCGAGCCACCCCAGGTACAGCGCACCGGTCCATTTAAGCACTTCATAAGCCATTGGTACGGCGAGGAACACTGCCGTCAAACCTGCGGCAGCGGCAAACAGATGCACGAAGAAACCCGCCACCACCCCCAGCAAAGAGGTGATGCCAGCCCTGCGGCCCAGGCGTGAGTACCATGAGCAGCGCGGCGGCAACGAACATGATTAAGTCTTGAATGGGAATCATGGGGCATCCCTTTGTCCTCTGGAGCTTAGCTCGATGGCGATAGCTCGGGGTAAAAGAATTAACGATAGACAGGATGACGGCGGCAGAGCGCCACCACCTGTTCGCGCACGTGGTGCCCGACCTTCTCGCTGTGACCGTTTTCCAGGGCGTCCAGTACGTCGCACAACCAGCCCGCCAGCTGTTCGCATTCGGACTCGCCGAAACCTCGGGTGGTGATGGCTGGGGTACCGATGCGCAACCCAGAAGTTACGAACGGTGAGCGCGGGTCGTTGGGCACCGAGTTTTTGTTGGCGGTGATGTAGGCGTTGCTCAGGGCCGCATCGGCTTCCTTGCCGGTGTAAGGCCTGTTGGACAGGTCGATCAGCATCATGTGGTTATCGGTGCCACCGGAGACGATCTTGTAACCCCTCCGTTGCAGCACGGCCGCCATGGCCCGCGCGTTGATCACTACCTGCGCCTGATAGGTTTTGAACTCGGGCGCCAGTGCTTCCTTGAAGGCGATGGCCTTGGCGGCGATCTGGTGCATCAGTGGGCCGCCCTGGACACCCGGGAATACCGCAGAGTCGAGCTTTTTGTAGAACGCTTCGTCTTGCCCCTTGGACAAAATCAAGCCACCCCGTGGGCCCCGCAGGGTCTTGTGAGTGGTGCTGGTGACCACGTGGGCGTGCGGCAATGGGTCCGGGTATTCGCCGGCAGCGACCAGGCCTGCAACGTGGGCCATGTCGACCCAGAAAATAGCCCCGACCTTTTCGGCAATGGCCCGCATGCGCGCCCAGTCTTTGTGCCGGGAGTAGGCAGAAAAACCACCGATCAGCATCTTCGGTCGAGTTTCCAGGGCGATGCGCTCCATCTCGTCGTAGTCGAGAAAACCCGTCTTCGGGTCAAGGCCATAAGGGACAATCTTGTAATGACGGCCCGAGAAGTTTGAAGGGTTACCGTGGGTCAGGTGGCCACCTTGGGCCAGGTTCATGCCCATCACCGTGTCGCCGGGACTGATCAATGCCAGGAATACCGCGGCGTTCGCCTGGGCACCCGCATGCGGCTGCACGTTGGCGTAGTCGCAGTTGAACAGGGCCTTGACCCGTTCGATGGCTAGGCGCTCGGCCACATCGACATACTCACAGCCACTGTAGTAGCGCTTGCCTGGATAGCCTTCGGCGTATTTATTGGTGAGCACGGTGCTCTGGATTTTCATCACCAGAGGGCTGGCGTAATTTTCGGAAGCGATCAGTTCGACGTGGTCTTCCTGACGATGTTCTTCGTTATGAATCGCCTCATACAGCTCGGCGTCGAATGCTTTAAGGGTCAGCGTTGAGTCGTACATGATGGAGGGGTCCTTGGTTGAGAAAGTAAGCCGGTTTAAGAGAAGAGCCGAGTAACACGCGCTGCGATGTCGTCGATCTGCGAGTCCTCACAGATCAACGGCGGCAGCAGTCGGAGGGTGGTGCCGCGAGTAACCGTTATCAGTAGGCGTTGTTCGTCCAGCGCCATGTTGGTGGTGTGCAGTAACTGGGTCGCTTGCTCGGCAATGGCAGCGGCAATTTCGGGGTTGGCATGCCCAAGGCTGGTCACCGCCACACCGGCGATTGCATCCAGGTATTCGACCCCGTGTTTGTCCCACAGAGATGCTCCTTGGCCTCGAATGAAGGAGACCGGCTGGCGGGCATAGGTGTGCATGAGGTACGAGAGTGCAGAGGGCATCGCCTGACTTCCTGTAAAGGGTGAATCAAGATGTTGGGGTGTTGTCAGTGGCGACTAATCATCACTTCCCGGACGAACATCCGCGGTCGGCCAGTAGTAGGCATCCGGCATGGCACGTGCACCGAAGATGGCCTGACCGACACGCACCACGGTGGCCCCCTCTTCAATGGCGACTTCGAAATCACCGGACATGCCCATAGACAATTCCTCCAGCCCGACGCCCGCCGGGGCGTGCTGGCGTAAGCGCTCGCGCAGTTCGCGCAGCCGTACAAAGCAAGGACGGATACGGACCACGTCGGCCGAAAACAGCGCCAGTGTCATCAACCCACGCACCCGTAACGCCGGGAACGCCGGCAGGGCATTCAAAAAGTCCGCGACGGCTTCGGGCGCCAAGCCGTATTTGCTGGCTTCGCCGGAGGTATTGACCTGAACGAACACATCCAGCTGGCGCCCCTCGATGTGCAGGCGACGATCCAGGGTCTCGGCCACTCGCAAGCTGTCCAGCGCCTGAAACTCACTGGCAAAACGCGCCACCTGCTTGGCCTTGTTGGTTTGCAGGTGGCCGATAACCGACCATTGCAGGTCGGCCAGGTCGGTCATGGCCTGCCATTTGCGCTGCGCTTCCTGCACCTTGTTCTCACCGAGTAGACGGCAGCCAGCGGCGTAGGCCAGACGCAGATGAGCTTCGTCAAAGGTTTTGCTGACCGGCAGCAGGCGCACACTCGCCGGATCACGTCCGACCCGCTGACAGGCATTGGCGATTCGCTGCTGCACGGCTGCCAGGTTGCGGCGAAAATCCTCGACGCTGGTGGCCTGTGGGTAACGGCCATGACGCTCGTGCAGGGTGACGGTTTCTTCCAATTGATCGAGCATCAGTGGGTGGCTCCTTTGGTCGTCACAACAGCGTCGGCAGCCGGAATGACCACCGTCTCGCGACGCGGTAAGCGGCCATTGAGTAAGGCGTAGGCCGCCAGACCGATCAGCAACCCCCAGAACGCCCCACCAATCCCCAGCAAGGTGATGTTCGCGGCGGACGCCAGAAAGGTGATCAGCGAGGCTTCGCGGGTTTTGACGTCAGCCATGGCGCTGGCCAGGCTGGCGCCGATTGTGCCGAGCAGGGCCAGCCCGGCCAGCGTCGTAATGAAGGTGGCCGGTAACGCCATGAACACTGCTGCGAGGGTCACCCCGAAAATCCCTACGAGAATGTAGAACAGTCCCGCGGCAACACCGGCGATCCAGCGCTTGGACGGATCCTCCGAGGCTTCTTTGCCGGTGCAGATGGCCGCCGTGATGGCCGCGATATTGAAGGCGTGAGAACCGAAGGGCGCCATTAGCAAGGAGCCCAGCCCTGTGACAGTCAGGATAGGATTAGCGCTGGTGCTGAAGCCATCGTTGCGCAGCACCAGCATGCCCGGCATGTACTGGCCGGTGAGGGTGATCAGGAACAGCGGCAGCGCCACGCTGAGCAGCGCATTGATCGAAAACTCAGGTCGGGTGAATACCGGTGCCGCGAATTGCAGCGCCAACCCCGAAAGATCCACACGGCCCTGCGTCAGAAGAAACGCCAGCCCCAGCACCAGAATGCCCACCACCGCATAGCGGGCGGTAAAACGCTTGAGCACAACGTAAATGGCAATCAGCAACCCGACCAACATTGGGTCAAGACTCATGCCACCAAATGCGCCGATACCGAACTGCAACAAGATGCCGGCCAGCAGGCCCGCAGCCACACCCGGCGGAATCAGACGGATGACTTTTTCGAAGCAACCGGACAAACCCAGCAGCACGAAGGCGGCGGCTGAAATGATGTACGCACCCACCGCCTCGGCGTAGGGCGTGGTGGACAACGCGACGACCAAAAAAGCCGCGGCGGGTGTCGACCAGGCGGTAATGATCGGCTCACGGCTCACCCAACTGAGAAACAGCCCGGTAATACCCACGCCAATCGACACCGACCATACCCATGACGCCGTCATCTCGGGGCTGAGCCCGGCCACTTTGGCGGCCTGAAAAACCAGGATGAATGTGCCGCCATAGTTGACGATGACTGAAATCAGCCCGGCGACAATCGGATGCAGAAGATCGCGTAAACGCAAGGGCGATGGGGATGCTGAAGAAGACATGATTGCTTTGCTCCTTGCAAAATGAGGTGTTTGCCCCGGGTGAGGGGATTTATAGCGCTGAAATGGCATGTTTTGCCCTTACACTTTCTCGTAGAAGGCCAGACCACTTACCAGGCCGCTTTCTGTGACTGAAAAGCGATACCTGCCTCAGCCATATACGCGGGCAAAATTCTTCATGAAGTCGGTCAATGCCTCGACCGCCTGCAGCGTGACCGCGTTATAGAGGCTGGCTCGTAGCCCGCCGACCGAGGCGTGCCCCTTCAGCCCGTTGAACCCGGCCTGTTCGGCCAGTTGCACAAAAGTCTTTTCCAGCGCCGCATCGGCGAGCACGAATGGCACGTTATTGATCGAACGAAACGGCAGTTGCACGCTGTTGCGGTAAAACCCGTCACTGTCGTCGAGGGTGCGATACAGCAACGCGGCCTTGGCCTGGTTAAGCCGGTGAAGGGCTTCGAGGCCGCCGCTGCGTTTAATCCATTTGAGCGTCAGGCCGGTGAGGTACCAAGGAAAGGTTGCCGGGGTGTTGAGCATCGACTGAGCGTCGGTGATGCGCGCGTAGTTGAGTATGTCGGGGGTGAACGCCTGCGCGGTATCCAGCAACGCCGAGTCAACGATGACCACTGTCAGCCCGGCCACTCCCATGTTCTTTTGCGCGGCGGCATACACAAGGCCATGTTTGGCCACGTCAATCGGCTTGGAAAGCAGACTTGAACAGGCGTCGCACACCAAAGGCGCCAAACCATCAGGCGCGTCGACGAATTGCACGCCGTGTACGGTTTCGTTCTCGGTGTAGTGCAGGTAGGCGGCGTTCGGGTTGAGGTCCCAGTCCGAGACGACGGGGATGCGATCAAAGCCAGACTCTTTGCCGCTGGCGACGATGCGAACGTCGCAGTAGCGCCGGGCGGCCTCAATGGCTTTGCCTGACCAGAGGCCGGTATGCAGATAATCGGCCGTGCGTTTATTGCCCAACAGGTTCATCGGCACCTGGGCAAACTGCAGCGAGGCGCCTCCTTGCAGGAAGAGCACCTTGTACGCGCTGGGTACCTGCAGAATGTCCCGCAGGTCGCGTTCGGTCTGGTAGGCAACCTCCATGAATACTTCGCAGCGATGGCTGATCTCCATCACTGACATGCCCGTGCCTGCGAAGTCAAAAAACTCCTCGTGCGCCTGGGTAAGTACTTCCATCGGCAACGCCGTCGGGCCTGCGCTGAAGTTGTGTGACCTGGCCATAGCTGAGTAACCTCTGTGCAAAATCGCTCGCAACTCGCGTGCTCACCACGCACAAAGGCAGTGGTGAGGAGTGAATTCTACGGATAGACTGGCCTGCCTTTGCAGGCCAATTTATTAAAGTAAGGCAGACCACATGGCGAAAGCGTTCGAGCTGGAAACGCTGAAAATGCGCCTCAACGATGCTGAGTTTCAGTTGCTGGATCTGCACCAACGGATTCAGCGCGCACTGCGTGCATTAATCCTCGATGGCGCCCTTGACCCCGGTTTGAAGCTGCCCGCGACCCGGGTCCTGGCCAAGTCACTCGGGATCGCCCGCGACACCGTGGAGAACGCCTATGTGCAACTGCACCGGGACGGTTTTATCGTGCGACGCGAGGGGGCCGGCAGTTATGTCTGCGAAACGGTGGGCACCGAATTGCGCGGTGCGGCACGCCGCCGCATCAAGGCGCAAGAGGTCAAAAGCAGCCAGGCGGCACCGGGGGCGGGCTTGAGCCAGCGCGGGCGGATGATCTTCGACAGTGGCGGCGTGAACGATCAGCAGGTGATCAAGGCGTTTGCGACCGGCCTGCCGGAAACCCGCACGTTCCCCACCGATGTATGGGAGCGCCTGCAACGTCGGGTCATGAAGGACTATCGCGCCAATGTGCTGTTGCATGGCGACCCGCAAGGAGCCGAGCCGTTGCGCAAGGCCATCGCCACCTACTTGAACCTCGAGCGCGGGGCCAAATGCTCTCCCGACCAGATCATGGTGCTGAGCAGCACTCGCCAAGCCCTCTTTCTGTGTGCGCAGTTGCTGGTGGACGCCGGCAAACCGATTCTGCTGGAAAACCCGGGTTACTATGGCGCCAAGAAAGCCTTTGAAACCGCCGAGACCAAGGTCTTGCCCATCGATGTCGATGAACTGGGCATACGCACCGACCTGCTGTACGCCGACCGCAGCGGCGCCAATTGCGTCTATGTCACGCCGTCTCATCAATACCCCACCGGCGCGACCTTGCCGCTGGAGCGTCGTCTTGAGTTGATCAACTGGGCAGCGCAGAAGGGCAAGTGGGTCATCGAAGATGACTACGACAGCGAGTTTCACTACGACGGGCAGCCGACCGCCTGTGTACAGGGCCTGGACAAGTACCAGCGTACGCTCTACATCGGCACCTTCAGCAAGACCCTCTACCCTGGGTTGCGAATGGGCTACATGGTACTGCCCCACGAGTTGATCAAAGCCTTCACCTACGCGCGCAGCATGATGGACGGCCACACGCCACAAATCCTGCAACTGACCCTGGCGCGCTTCATGGAGGACGGCCATTACAACGCCCATGTCCGGGCCATGCGCAAGCTGTATGCCGGGCGCCGTTCCGTCATGCTTGAAGCGATCGGCAAGCATTTGGACGGCATCGTTACCGCCTTGCGTCCTCCCGGCGGACTACAAATTCCCTGCCTGCTGCACGATGGCTGGTCTGAGGAAAAAACCATCCGCCAAGCGGCCAGCGCGGGCGTACAGCTTTCCGGCCTGAGCCGGTTGTACGCCAGCGAGGAGAAGAAACAAGGCTGGCTATTGGGTTACTCGTCTTTGACCGCTTACGAAATCGAAGCGGCCATGCTGCGCCTGGCCACGGCACTGAAAACCCGGTAGGGCAATGTCTGGCAGCCAGTAGCCCGGTGTCTGGTCCTGAAATAGGTTTACACCTGTTTCAGAACCAGACACCGGTAGGTGGCTAGAGAGATCTCGTTGCACAACCGTTCGCTACTTCTCCGTCCATTTCCCACCACCGGTTTCGCAATCGATCCTGGCTTGCGGCAGGTTCTCGACGCTGTAGTAATAAGTGATGATCTGGGCGTTGTCGGGGATGTTCAGCGGCTTGCTGTTCTTGTCCTTGCTGATGGACTGGGGGTTGGCCAGTGCTTCTGGCGTCAACGTGCCCAGGCAAGTGGCCCGATAGCGATCGGTGCATTGTTCGACTTTTTTCTTGGTGTTGGTCAGCATCTCCTTGCTCTCGTTGCTGCAGGACCAATCGATGGCGTCCACTGGCATGCCTTCGTACTCATAGCAGCTGTGTGTTTCGATCACGGGAACTGAAGGGCTTTAGGATCGGGTTTTGACGTCGCACCCTTGCGCCATCACCCACATGGGGCAGAGGCTGACGATCAGAAGCAGAAGTAGTCTGTTCATTTCCTCTCCTGTAGTCCCGTGTGGGGGATCAAGGCGTCAGCTACACAAATGGCTGACCAGTAAAACCACGCGGCAATCTTTGCAAGCCGGGCATTTCGATCAACCGTTGGGTCCAGGCTGCGCGCCAGTCACTGACGGTGTGGGCGACTTTTGCCTTGCGTGCGGCTCGGCGTGCGGCATTGCGCTCGGCTTTGCGTGCTTCTTTGAACGCATCGGTATTGCGGCAGCTTCTGCATTTCACGCGGGTCAGTATTTGGCTTGAAGTCAGGTTGCTGCCTTTATGCCCGCAGGCCAGGTGCCCGCCGACTTTGAAGTGAGTGACCATGAGACATCTCCTTCCTGATGTGTAAACGTTCGACATCCGGCGGGCGAGGGCGTTCGTTCGCAGTGCAGCAGGCAAAAAAAAGGCCCGCATGCGGGCGGGCCAGGGGACTTCTTGAAAGGAGTGGGTCCACTGTAGGAGAGCAGTTGTGAAGGCGGTGTGAAATAGGCGAACAAAAAAAAGCCCGGCAAACCTGGCCGGGTTGGGGTGTAGCACATGGCAGGCAGGCAAGAGCCTGGTGACGATGATGTCACCGTTCAGGTGTCCAGAATCAGGCTCAATCCCTGGCTCGAGTACCTGGGTCGACTCATTTGAACCGAGGCAGCGGCGGCTCGACAGGTTTGAGTGCAGACAGCGCGCTGCGAATCTGCGGCGTGTCTTTCTCGATGTCGTTCAGACGATCGCGAATCCTGAGGGCTGTCGGATGCCCCCCTTGATGATCGACCCAATCGGCGATTTCCTTGCACGCAGCGGCAAGGCGCGCCTGACGGGAGTCAAGCAGGGTGAGCAGGGTGGTGATGGACTCTTTCTCGGACATGACAAACACCTCCGTTCAAAGAAATCGGGTAAAGGGCAACAAAAAGCCCGCGGGGGAGCGAGCTTTCTGCCGATGGGTCGCTGATCCTTCAGCTCCTTCAAGTATAGACCCGGTCAGTAAAAGAGGTCGGCTTCAGGCCAGTTGGGACGGCAGCGACGAGCTGGCCGCGTTAAGCCTGCGACACTCGCGCTCGGCATCCTCTTCAAGATCGAAGCCGTCACCGATGAAGCCGCGCGTACGGGTATCGGTAATGCGATACCAGATGGCAGCGTCAGGGGGTGGGTGACCGGTTTCTCCGGCCCGACGGCCATGAATAATGATCTTGTTGCAAGGTTTCACAACGAAAATGTCTTCCATGGCGTCACCGAAGCTATTCGTATTCAGATCAAGCATAGAAGCCCCTTGCGATCATGCAAAAAACAGACAGGTCAGTTCGTCGGTTAAGCGCACGCTGGAAGACTGCTCACGATGTTTCAGTCGTCTCGATAAGCTTCCAGAAGGACAGCCAGCGCGACTTATTCGGCCCTGAGCCTTTTACGTCCCCTCGATCGAGGCAATTGGGCCAAAGCCCCCTGCATAAATCCATCGACGACCGCCGGGTGGTTTTGCCCGGGGATTTCCAGGCAGCGCTTGGCAGGTCGGGCCGCAGAACCTCGGGTAACGCGGTATCTGGCATGGCGGGCAATCCTGGGCGACGAATCATGGGGCGTTAAGCCATTGACCGCGCACTGTTGCCGGGGTGCCGACAGATTCAGGCCAGCACCGCCACCGCCTTGATCTGCGCCCAGAGTTGCTGGCCGGGGTACACGCCTAACTGATCCCGGGAATAGCGAGTGATCCGCGCCAACAGCGGTGTACCGGCCGCGTTCAGGCGGATCAGCACGTGGGCGGCGTTATCGGCGCCGATTTCACTGATCACCGTGACCGGCAAGCGATTGAGGATGCTGCTTTGCTCGACGCCTTGCAGGCTCAGGCTGACATCCCGCGCCTGGACCTTGCAGCGCAGTGCCTGGCCTTCAGCCATCGGCGAATGGGCGACTCGAATGCTCAGGTCCGTGTCGGGCAGCTGCAAGGTCAACAATTGGTAGTCGGCGTCATAGGCGCGGACGTGCCCTTCGATCACCACGCCGGCGTCGTCGCCCAGCGCCAGTGGCAGATCGAGTCGGGCCAGGGTTTCGCCAATGGGGCCGCTGGCCAGGGCCTTGCCGTTGCTGAGCAGGACGAGGTGGTCGGCGAGCCGCGCCACTTCATCCTGAGAATGGCTGACGTACAGCACGGGGATGTCCAGCTCATCGTGCAGCCGTTGCAGGTACGGCAGGATTTCGTTTTTGCGCTGGGTATCGAGTGCCGCCAGCGGTTCGTCCATCAGCAATAGCTTCGGGCTGGTAAGCAGGGCGCGAGCGATGCCGATCCGCTGACGCTCGCCACCTGAAAGATTGTGTGGATCACGGTCGAGCAAATGGCCAATCCCCAGCAGCTCGGTGGCATGGGCCATGTCGACCCGCCGCTGTTGGCGAGGAATGCGCTTGAGGCCGAACTCAAGGTTGGCCCGCACCGACAAATGCGCAAACAGACTGGCTTCCTGGAAAACGTAACCCAAGGCGCGTTTATGCGGCGGGAGGAAAATCCGCTTGTCGCTGTCTTGCCAGACTTCATCGTTGACTTGAATAAAACCCTGCTCGGCCTGTTCCAGGCCGGCAATGCAGCGCAGGCAGGTGGTCTTGCCCGAGCCGGAATGACCGTACAGCGCCGTCACTCCGCGGCCGGGCAGTTGCAGGTCCAGATCCAGGGAGAATCCCGAATAATTCAGTTTCAAGCGCGTATGAATCATTGGTCAACCCCAGCCCGTTTTGGTTTTACGGCTGGAGTAGAGCGCCAGCAACACCGCAAAGGAGAACACCAGCATCACCCCGGCCAGCCAATGAGCCTGGGCATATTCCATGGCTTCGACGTGATCGTAGATCTGCACCGAGACCACGCGGGTCTTGTCGGGAATGTTGCCGCCGATCATCAGCACCACGCCGAACTCGCCGACGGTATGGGCGAAACCGAGAATGGCCGCGGTGATGAAACCGGGGCGGGCCAGCGGCACGATCACGCTGAAGAACGTGTCCCAGGGATTGGCGCGCAAGGTCGCAGCCACTTCCAGCGGGCGAATGCCAATGGCGGAAAAAGCATTTTGCAGCGGCTGCACCACAAACGGCATCGAGTACAGCACCGAGCCGATCACCAGCCCCGCAAAACTGAAGGTCAGGGTGCCGAGGCCCAGCGACTGAGTGAACTGGCCGAGCCATCCATTCGGACCGAGCGCCAGCAACAAGTAAAAGCCAATCACCGTGGGTGGCAGCACCAGGGGCAGGGCGACGATCGCCCCGACCGGGCCGCGCAACCAGGAACGGGTACGCGACAGCCATAACGCAATCGGAGTGCCAATGATCAGCAGGATGACCGTGGTCAGGGACGCCAGTTTCAGGGTCAGCCAGATGGCGGAATAATCGGCACTCGATAGCGTCATTTAGAGTTGGTAACCGTAGGATTTGATCACAGCGGCGGCTTTCGGACCTTTGAGGTAGTCGACCAGCGCCTTGGCGGCCGGGTTGTCCTTGCCCTTGGTGAGAATCACCGCGTCTTGTTTGATGGGGTCGTGCATCTCGGCCGGAACGATCCACGCCGAACCGCTGGTGACTTTGCCGTCTTTGTAGATTTGCGACAAGGCCACAAAACCGATTTCGGCATTGCCGGTGGAGACGAATTGGTAGGCTTGGGTAATGTTCTGACCTTCAACGAGTTTGTCTTTGACCTTGTCGGTCAGGCCCTGCCTGGCCAGTACCTGAGTAGCGGCCAGGCCATACGGGGCGGCTTTCGGGTTGGCGATGGACAGGTGTTGATACTGGTTGTCGCTCAACACCTTGCCCTTGGCGTCGACGTAACCGTCCTTGGCCGACCACAACGCCAGGGTGCCGATGGCGTAGGTGAAGCGCGAGCCTTTGACCGTATCGCCTTCGGCTTCAAGTTTTTGTGGGGTGGTGTCGTCTGCCGAGAGGAACACTTCAAAGGGTGCGCCGTTCTTGATCTGCGTGTAGAACTGGCCGGTTGCGCCGTACGCGGCCACCAGTTTATGCCCGGTGTCTTTCTCGAAATCGGCCGCGATGGCCTGGATCGGCGCGGTGAAGTTAGCGGCGACGGCGACCTGGACTTCGTCCGCCTGTGCGGACCCGAAAGCGAACACAGTGAACAGGCACGCGGGGGCAAATCGTGAGGCACGAATGATCATGAAGCGGCTCCATGGCAGGCGAGTGAAACGCTATATAGCGGAATATATAGCGAATTGCCTGTAAACGGAACTTGCTGGATATAGGGAGCATGGTTGGCACTGAATGCTGCTAAGTGCGGAACCTGTGGGAGCGGGCTTGCTCGCGAAGACGACGGTACAGTCAACGTTGATGCCGCCTGATACACCGCCTTCGCGAGCAAGCCCGCTCCCACAGGTTTTGTGCCTAGTGAGTCAGTTTGATCAGCGCCTCATCCGCCAAACGCCGTGTCAGCTCTGCCGTGGTCAGTTCAATGCCCAGGGTGAATGCCTGTCCGGCCCAAAGGTTACTGAAATCCGCTTCCCCTTTGGCCCGCAGCGGCATCAACGCACCGCCCGCCAGGGGGAAGGCCGGTGCTTTGGCGCTCATCGGTCCCAGTTCACGCATCACCCGATTGAGAATCCCGCGTGCCGGGCGCCCGGTGAAAATGTTGGTGACCGCCGTCTCGCTTTCCTTCGCCGTGCGCAATGCCTTGTGGTGAGAAGCGCTGACC
Organism: Pseudomonas sp. A-RE-19; assembly: GCF_019956555.1. Classification (GTDB taxonomy): domain Bacteria; phylum Pseudomonadota; class Gammaproteobacteria; order Pseudomonadales; family Pseudomonadaceae; genus Aquipseudomonas. Next base: position 15,324 of record NZ_JAHBDQ010000005.1, read on the forward strand.
TTGGCCTCCGGCGTGAACAAATAAGCCGTGCCCACCTGAGCTGCCGAGGCGCCCAGCAGGAAAGCCGCCGCGACACCCCGTGCATCACCAATCCCCCCCGCCGCAATCACCGGCACCTTCACCGCATCGACGATCTGCGGCACGAGGGCAAAGGTCCCCACCTGGCTGCTCAGGTCATCACTGAGGAACATCCCCCGATGACCGCCGGCCTCATAGCCCATGGCGATGATTGCATCGCAACCATGCTGCTCCAGCCAGATGGCTTCTTCGACTGTCGTCGCCGAGGAGAGAATTTTCGCCCCGGTGGCTTTTACCCGATCCAGCAGGGTCTTTTCCGGCAGGCCGAAGTGGAAACTCACCACTTCGGGACGAAACTCCTCGACCACTTCGCAGGTGGCATTATCGAACGGTGCGCGGTTGGACACCGGCGTTGGTGCGTCGAAATCGACGCCCAGTTCCCGGTAGTACGGTTCCAGCAAATTCTTCCAGTCCCGGGCGCGTTGCTCATCGGGCAGTGGAGGCTGGTGGCAGAAAAAGTTGACGTTGAACGGGCGCTGAGTGTGTTGGCGAATCGTCTTCAGTTCTTCGCGCAATTGCTCGATGCTCAGCATCGCGGCAGGCATCGAACCCAGGCCACCGGCATTGCTTGCCGCAATCACCATGGCCGAATTCGTCGCGCCGGCCATAGGAGCCTGGATGATCGGCAGTTCGATCCCGAGCAGGTCAAGAATGCGGGTGTCTGGCCATTGGCTCATGTGCGGTGTTCTCCGGGCGTCGAAACAGGGCAGGGACGATAGAACAGAATTTGTATCAGTAATGATTGGCGCAAGGCCAGCCGAGTTTTGAAGATTGGCTTAAAGTCGGCTACGGCGATGTGTTCCCATGTGTTATTTCAACAGCACGACAACTGAGCGATTCCATCGGGAGGCAGTGATGTTCAAAGGTATTTTGATCGACAAAGACGACAGCGGTTACCGGGCCACCCTGCAAGAGATCAATGACGATCAGTTGCCTGAAGGCGATGTGACGGTGCGCGTGGCGTACAGCACGCTGAACTTCAAGGATGGCCTGGCGATCACCGGCAGCAGTCCGGTGGTGCGCAAATTCCCGATGGTGCCGGGGATCGATCTGGCGGGCACTGTCGAAGTCAGCAGTCATCCGGACTACAAGGTCGGTGATCAAGTCCTGCTCAATGGCTGGGGTGTGGGTGAAGGACATTGGGGCGGACTGGCGCAAAAAGCTCGCCTGAATGGCGACTGGCTGATCCCGCTGCCCAAAGCATTCACCGCCGCGCAAGCGATGGCCATCGGTACGGCCGGTTACACGGCGATGCTGAGCATCCTGGCGCTGGAGCACAATGGCGTGAAACCCGAGCAGGGCGAAGTGCTGGTGACGGGTGCCAATGGCGGTGTAGGCAGTTTCGCCATCGCGCTGCTGAGCAAACTCGGTTATCGCGTGGTGGCCTCCACCGGCCGCACCTCCGAACACGACTACCTCAAGCAATTGGGCGCCAGCGAAATCATCGATCGCGCCGCGTTGTCCGAGCCGGGCAAACCGTTGGCCAAGGAGCGTTGGGCGGCGGTGATCGACTCGGTTGGCAGTCACACACTGGCCAACGCCTGTGCCAGCACCCGCGCCAACGGCACCGTCGCTGCATGCGGGCTGGCCCAGGGCATGGATTTTCCGGCCTCCGTTGCGCCATTCATTTTGCGCGGTGTCACCCTGGCCGGCATCAACAGCGTGACCCAGCCCAAAGCCAAGCGGATACTGGCCTGGAATCGCCTGGCCGAGCATCTGGATTTCGCCTTGCTGCCGCTGATCAGCCACGAAATCGGCTTGAGCGAAGCCATCGACGCTGCGCCGCTCTTGCTCGCCGGCCAATTACGTGGTCGGGTGGTGGTTGACGTCAATCGTTGATCGTCTCGGCACCCATCAAACACACAAATTGTAGAGAGAAGGAAATATCAGCAATGGATGTAAAACTGCGTGAAGTGCTGCCGTTCAGCGTCTCGGGTTTGCAGGTGCGAACCCTCAATGCCGCAGAGCAGCAGCCCGATACCGCGCGTATCGGCCCTATGTGGGAGCAATTCTTCGTTGAGGATGTTTTCGACAAGATAGCCCACAAACAGCCGGATTCCTTTATGTACGGCGTCTATTCCAACTACGAGTCCGACGCTTCGGGCCACTTTGATGTGACCGCGGGTGCGGCGGTCACCGCGCCGTCCGAGCGCTTTGCGCAGATTCAGGTTGAGGGCGGTGATTACCTGGTGTTCAGCGCCAAAGGACCGATGCCCGACAGCGTTATTCAGACGTGGGGCCTGATCTGGGCCTACTTCGAGGACAACCCGCAGGTTCGCCGCAAGTTCGCCACGGACTTCGAGGTCTATACCGGCCCGGAGTCCGTGGCGGTCTATATCGGCATTCAGGACTCGACCGCGTTTTCACGCTCCAGCAACTGACGCTTGCGCTCCACGCCCCAGCGATAACCCGACAGGTTACCGTCGCTGCGCACCACGCGATGGCAAGGGATTGCCACCGCCAGGCTGTTCGCGCCACAGGCCTGGGCCACGGCGCGCACGGCTTTCGGTGCACCGATGCGCTGAGCAATATCGGCATAACTGGCGGTGCTGCCGGCGGGAATCTCCCGCAGGGCTTGCCACACCCGCTCCTGAAACGCCGTGCCGCGTACATCCAGCGGCAAGTCCAGGCCAAGCGCCGGGGCTTCGATAAAACCCACCACTTTGGCGATCAACTGCTCGAACTCATGATCGGCGCCAATCAGGTTGGCGCGTCGAAACTTGTCCTGCAGATCACAGACCAATTGATGCGGGTCGTCCCCCAGCAGAATCGCACAGACGCCGCGTTCGCTTTGTGCCACCAGAATGGCTCCGAGGGAACACTGGCCGACTGCAAAACGAATGTCGTTGTTCTGCCCGGCCGCGCGATAGTCGCCGGGTTTCATGCCCAGTAGTTGATCCGCGGCCTCATAGAAGCGGCTGTTGGAGTTGAATCCGGCGTCATACAGCGCGTCGGTGACCGTGCCACCATCCGCCAGACGCTCGCGAACCTTGCGTGAGCGATGGGCCGTGGCATAGCCCTTGGGCGTCAGGCCGGTGATGGTCTTGAAAACCCGATGGAAGTGGAAACTGCTCAGGCCGGCAGCGTCTGCGAGTTCATTCAACGCTGGCAAGGACTCGGCGGATTCGATTTGGCGGCACGCGGCGGCGACGGTCGCGGCGTGTTGTGCGGCGATATCGCTTTGATCTTTCGCGGCTCGTTTGCTGGGGCGATAACCCGCCGCCTGAGCTTGCTCGGCCGTGTCAAAAAATTCGACGTTCTGCGGCTTCGGCAAGCGTGCCAGGCTGCTGGGGCGGCAGTAGATGCCGGTGGTTTTCACCGCATACACAAACTGCCCGTCGGCGCGGGGATCGCGCGCGACCACGGCGGCCCAGCGTGGATCGTTTTCGATGGCGATTTTTGTCGAATGAGTTGTCATGGCTTCATGTCCGTTGACCCGTTTCATGCAGATTAACCAGCCGGCAGAGACGCCACACTCCGGGTCTTGCGGTCGAATTCGAGCGCTTCATCCCGCAGTGCGGAAGGTGAAATTGATTCGCTGTTCACCCAAGCGTGGGTGATAACCCTCCTTGATCGGCAGCACACCGTGATAACGCAACCGGTCCACGCCACCCCAAACCACGATGTCGCCATGCAACAGTGGCACTCGCTGGCTTTTAGCACTTCGTTCGAAGCCACCGAACAGAAACGTTGCCGGCAAACCCAAGGACACCGACACGATGGGAGCCGCGTAGGAACCTTCGTTTTTATCCTGATGCAATGACATCCTGGCACCGGGAACATAGCGATTGATCAGGCAGGAATCCGGTACGAACTCCATAAACCCTGCCTCTCGCGCTGCTGCCTGGGCCAGCTCGAAAAACACCTCGGGCATTGCAGGCCAGGGTTCGCCGGTCTGCGGATCATTTCGGGTGTACTTATAGCCGCTGCGGTCGGTCGTCCAGCCCCAGGTGCCGCAACTGCTCAAGGCCACCGACATGGTAAAGCCGCCGGGCGTGACCATCTGCCGAAAGGGCGCCGCCGCCAGAACTGCCTCCAGTGCCGGCAGCAAGCGTTCGAACCAGGGCAGGGCAAAGCCTCTAAGCACGTAGGATTGTTCGCCGATCTGCTCGCGCCTGGGCTGCTGCTCAGGTTCCGCGTCGGCAAACAGATCGAGGGTGATCGGGCTCATGGGGTCATAACGCATCGTGAAAGATGATTCCAAGGGTATGCCGTTTTCCACTGTGCAGACGACTCACACCGTGACGCATCGTCACTCGGTAATAGCCGCGAACGCCTTTTACCGGGCGTTGATTCACAGCAAAAATCAACGCATCGCCTTTCTTCAGACCGATGACTTGTGGGCGCGACTGCATCCGTGGACGTTGTTCAGTCAGCACAAACTCACCACCGGTGAAATCCTCCCCCGGTTCTGACAGAAGAATCGCCACTTGCAGCGGGAAGACGTGTTCGCCGTACAGATCCTGATGCAGACAGTTGTAATCCTGCGGGCCGTATTGCAGCAATAAAGGTGTCGGGCGTTCCTGACCGGCGGCATGGCAGCGTTGTAGAAACGCTTCATGCGACTCGGGGAAACGGGTCGGCAGGCCCATGGATTCGTACCAGCGATTGGCGAGTGGAACCAGCCGAGGATAGATCGCACTACGCAACCGGGCCACCGGATCGGGCAGCGGGTATTTGAAGTACTTGTACTCACCACGGCCAAAACCATGGCGAGCCATCACCACTTTCGAGCGAAAGGGCTCGGGCCGGTCGTACAGGGCACTGATTTCATCGCAGGTCCCAGGGCTTAAAAGCGATTCGATGACCGCGCAGCCATCCTGGTCGAGCTGCTGCGCAAGCAGGGTCCAGTCGAGGGCATCGTTGTGAATCGGGTCGGTAAACAAGGTGTCTGACTCCTTGACCAAAAGGTCGAGGCGGCCAGTTTAGTGAGCGTTGCGCGGGTGGACACTCCGGCGCTTGCGGTCGAATTTCAATGCTGGGAGCAGACGTCCGTGTTGTCGCTCCGCAGGGCGTTACAGCGCTTTGCTCACGCTGATCTCGCTGATGACGTCTTCAGTCTGGCCGTGAATGGCGTCCAGGGCTGCCTTGGCTTCTTCTTCGGTGCCGTTTTCCAGCTGGGCGAATTCGAAGCGACGCTCGCCGTTGAGTTTGTATTTGATAACGTACTTGGTCGTCTGGGCCACGGTCATACCTGCCTGTTTTCGTGTGGGTCGTCGTTCAGCCGGGCTCAGCTCAGCTTCGAGCTGGAGCGGCGGATGATCTTGATCGAGTGCGTCAGGGTCGGTTTGCGGGTTACGCTGATCGGCCGGCGATTGACCGTGTCGATAGTGATGTTCCAGAAGCCGGTGCTCGGCGCGGTGATGCGGGCCGGGAAGGTGTCGAATGCGCCGCCGTGGTAAGTATGACGACCGCCGTTCTTGAAGCTGCGGAAGTTGGCGTCGTTCATCAAGCGGATGTTGCACATTTGGGAGCACTGAATGACGACGATGTCGTCCTCGTTGAGGTGCTCGCGCTGGTGAATAAATTTCATGAGGCGCCTCCAGAAGGGCTTTTTCTACAAAATCAAAACGATAGCATGGGCGATTGGCGCAGTTTATCAGCCCGAACAGGTTATTATCCGGCTGTCGGGGTCCGCTTTGACAATTAAAAACAGTTATTCGGAATTCTATGAGCGATAAAAGCAGTGAGGCTCGGAGAAAAACAGCATCTGCACTGTCGGAAAGTCTTTATTGGAGGTTTTGTATGAAATGGGGTGTTCTGGTCGTGCCGTTGGCATTGGCAGTGGGTGGATGTGCGACTGTCGCGGACATCAATGAGTCTCTGCCCACCATGAGCGTGATTTCAGGCAAGAAACCCCATGAATACGCGCAGTGCCTGGTCGAGAAGCTGGCCGATAGCCGTGGAGCCCTGCAAGTCGAGCCACAGAAGGAAGGCATGCGGGTTATTGTGCCGCAGAAGTTTTCTTCGGGGCCGGCCGCTGTGTTTGACATTGAAAACCGCTCCGGCGGCAGCAGCATCAAGCTGCATGAACGCATCTCCAATGTGCCTTTGCGCCCATGGGATGTGCGCAATGCTGCCACCGCATGCATATCCGGCTGATAAACTACCCCCAGTCAACATCGATGCCGTCAAAGTCGCGCTTTGACGGCATTGTCATTTCTGGAGTCGAGCATGAAGCGAGAGCAGGTGCGGGAGCGCCATGCAGAGGGTCATATCTCTGCCACCCATGTGATACAGAACCCGGCGAATTCGGGGGAGTGGATCGTATTTTTCAAAAAAAGCGCCGGGCGCAGTTTTTTCCTGGTTGATGAAAACGATGAAGTCGAATCCTTCAGTCGCCTCGACGATTTGATCGAGACCGTGCGTGGGCTCGGGATCAAGTTCGCCGAAATTCACATGTAGGGCACAAGTCAAGACACAGAACCTGTGGGAGCGTGGCTTGCCCGCGAAGAATGCACTGCGGTTTTTCAGGTATTACGCGTCATCGTTCTTCGCGGGCAAGCCACGCTCCCACAGGATTTGCATAGCTCAAGTTTCTTAAACTTGTTGCATTGGGCGGGAACCCTACTTGCAGACCACCACCACGCTACGGTTTTTGTAGTTGCCGACGTCGACGCCCAGGGTCTTGTCGCTTTCCTTGGTCGAAGGTGTGCCGTCGGTACCGACAATCCGATAGCCGGTGCCGGCGCAAGAGGCATCGGCTTTTTCGTAGCAGCTGGCCCAGCCGTTGGCTTCCCCGGAGCAGTCGATAGCCAGGCCTTGCTCGCCATTTTTCAGGTAAGTCGTTTCCGACGTGGCACAGCCACTCAAGGCCAGTACCGCAATCAGTGGCAAAAATTTATTCATGTCGTGGTCGTCGTCGATGATGAGGGCTAAACGCTGTGAAAGCGGCTGTTTCGGTAGGTTGTAGCGAATGGCCACTTCGTTGTACGCAATCACAAAAAAGCCCTGCGCGAAGGCAGGGCTGCGGTCATGTCAGGTTCAGCTCAAGGCTTGTCCTTTCCGCGCCGCTTGGGTGCTGCGGGTTGATCCTGCAACACCGATGCCACTTCAATCGCCAACGCTTCTGTCGGGAATGGTCCGGCAATATTCTCACCACCGACGCTGTCTACCCACCATTGGCCGTCTTTCGCTTGATTGATCAGGTACCCGTTGACGCTTTTTGCTGCCGACATCTATCTGCCTCGTTGGCTGGTTCAATTGCACAATGATAGCGCCAAATGCCCTCAACGGGTGCCGATGGGTGTAGGGTGGGGCGGATTGCCTTTCGGCTGAAGAGTCGTGCAGATCTGTCGATCTCTGCTATTTATAAGAGGTTGTGCAGCTTATTCTGCGGAACTATCCATCAGAATTTTTCTCTATGTTGGCATCGGTTAGCCAGTGCAGGGCATTGTAAGGTGCTCACTGCCTGATTAGACTGCGCCGAAACTCGAACACACAGCCCTTTCAAGGACTTATATGATCAAGAAATGCTTGTTCCCAGCAGCCGGTTACGGTACTCGCTTCCTGCCAGCGACTAAAGCCATGCCCAAAGAAATGCTGCCGGTGGTAAACAAGCCACTGATCCAGTACGGCGTCGAAGAAGCACTGGACGCCGGGTTGACCGAAATCTCCATCGTCACCGGTCGCGGCAAGCGTGCTCTGGAAGACCACTTCGACATCAGCTATGAGCTGGAAAACCAGATCAAGGGCACCGACAAAGAGAAATACCTGGTCGGTATCCGCAAGCTGCTCGATAACTGCTCCTTCTCCTACACTCGCCAGACCGAAATGAAAGGCCTGGGCCACGCGATTCTGACTGGCCGTCCGCTGATCGGCGACGAACCGTTCGCCGTGGTACTGGCGGATGACTTGTGCGTTAACCTGGAAGGCGACGGCGTACTGACCCAGATGGTCAAGCTGTACAAGCAGTTCCGCTGCTCGATCGTGGCCATCCAGGAAGTCGATCCGCAAGAAACTCACAAGTACGGCGTGATTGCCGGTGAGATGATTCGCGACGACATCTACCGCGTTCACAGCATGGTTGAAAAACCAAAGCCTGAAGATGCGCCGTCGAACCTGGCGATCATCGGCCGTTACATCCTGACCCCGGACATCTTCGATCTGATCGAACAAACCGAGCCAGGCAAGGGCGGCGAAATCCAGATCACCGACGCCCTGATGAAGCAGGCACAAAACGGCTGCGTCATGGCCTACAAGTTCAAAGGCAAGCGTTTCGACTGCGGTGGCGCCGAAGGCTACATCGACGCGACCAACTTCTGCTTCGAGAACTTCTACAAGACGGGCAAGGCTTACTGATAGCGCCTGACCTGCTTGTATTGAAAAGCCACCTTCGGGTGGCTTTTTCATTTTCCGGCCCCAAATAGTTTGCAACGCTTGCCCAAAGGGCCCCCGCAGGTATGCTGGTGGCCTGCCGAGGAGATAGAAATGGCCTACGATTTTGATCTGTATGTGATTGGTGCCGGTTCCGGCGGTGTTCGGGCTGCACGGTTTGCCGCCGGTTTTGGTGCGAAAGTTGCCGTGGCCGAGAGCCGCTACCTGGGCGGTACGTGTGTGAACGTCGGCTGCGTGCCGAAAAAATTGCTGGTCTACGGTGCGCACTTCGCCGAAGACTTCGAGCAGTCGCAAGGCTTTGGCTGGACCCCGGGCGAGGCGAAGTTCGACTGGGCGACGCTGATCGCCAACAAGGATCGCGAGATCAATCGCCTGAACGGTATCTATCGCAATTTGCTGGTCAACAGCGGCGTGACCTTGCATGAAGGGCACGCGAAAATCGTCGATCCGCATCAGGTCGAGATCAATGGCGAGCGTTACACCGCCAAAAACATCCTGATTGCTACCGGTGGCTGGCCGCAGATCCCGGAGATTCCGGGGCACGAGCACGCGATCAGTTCCAACCAGGCGTTCTTCCTCAAAGAGCTGCCAAAGCGCGTTCTGGTGGTCGGTGGTGGTTACATTGCGGTGGAGTTTGCCGGGATTTTCCACGGGCTGGGTGCTGAGACCACGTTGCTGTATCGCGGTGATTTGTTCCTGCGTGGCTTCGACGGTGCGGTGCGCAAGCATTTGCAGGAAGAGTTGACCAAGCGCGGCATGGGTCTGCAATTCAATGCCGACATCGAGCGCATCGACAAACAAGCCGATGGCAGCCTGAAAGCCACGCTCAAGGACGGTCGCATATTGGAGGCGGACTGCGTGTTCTACGCCACCGGCCGGCGTCCGATGCTCGATAACCTGGGGCTGGAAAACACCGGCGTCAGACTCGACAAGAAAGGGTTTGTCGAGGTCGATGAACAGTATCAAACCGCTGAACCATCGATTCTGGCCCTGGGCGATGTGATCGGTCGAGTGCAGCTGACGCCGGTGGCGCTAGCGGAGGGCATGGCTGTAGCCCGGCGCTTGTTCAAGCCCGAGCAATATCGCCCGGTGGATTACAAGATGATCCCGACCGCCGTGTTCAGCTTGCCGAACATCGGCACGGTCGGTCTGACTGAAGAGGAAGCGCGAGAAGCCGGGCACGATGTGGTGATCTTCGAAAGTCGTTTCCGGCCGATGAAGCTGACCCTGACCGAATGCCAGGAACGTACCCTGATGAAGCTGGTGGTGGACGCCAAGACCGACAATGTCTTGGGCTGCCACATGGTCGGCCCGGATGCTGGCGAGATCGTTCAAGGGTTGGCGATTGCCCTGAAGGCGGGCGCGACCAAGCGCGACTTCGACGAAACCATCGGTGTGCATCCGACGGCCGCCGAAGAGTTCGTCACCATGCGTACGCCAGTCGCGGGTTAATCGTCCTTTTGCGGCGTTGATGTGTCTGGCCCTGTCGCAACGACAGCGGCCTGGCGCACGCTTTCATCCAGGCTCGCCTGCAACTTGATCAGTTCAACTTCCAGCGCTTTGTTGATGTGCGACTGTTCGTCGATGTTCTGCTTGAGTGATTGGCTTTCCAGCAAGGCAATGCGCAAGCGTTCCTGGAGGAGGGTGCGTTCGCTGTCGATACGGTTGACCTGTTCCAGCAGCTGATCCTGTCGGCTGTTGGTGTGCTTGAGTTGCTCTTGCGACAGGCTCAACTCCCGCAGCGTTCCGCGGTTTTCCGTCAGTAAGCGCTCGTTATCGCGATGCAGCTGGGTGATTTCATCCTGTCGAACCAGTGCGCTTTGCTGCGCCTGGCGCAACTCCATCTGAATCTGCTGCACCTGGCCTTCGTGGCGGCGCTGCTCCTGCTCGCGCTGGTCCTTGACGGCGTTGCGGTAGTGTTCCAACGCCTCGCGGGCGTGCAGATGCTTTTCTTCCAGCGAGCGGATCTGCTCGTCCTTGTCCTGCAAGCGTAATTCGAAATCCGCCAGCGCCTGATTCAATCCGGCGTTGCGGGTTTGCTCGCTTTGCAGCATGGAGCGGGTGTCGTGCAGTTCCGCCGACTCCTGGGTCAATGCCAGGCTTTGAAATTCGTATTGCTGCTGCAATTCGGTATTGGCCTCGCGGGCCTCATGCAGCTGGGTTTCCAGGCCTTTTCGTTGTTGCTCGAACTGCGCGCGTGCCTGGTCGATGGGTTCTTGTGCCTGTTCTTTCAGGCGTTGCGCCAGCCGCGACACCAGGCTTGTCAGCTCATCGTCGATAGGCTCGGAAGGTGCTTGTGCGGGTTCGACACCGTCGTCGAGCTCCTTCATATAGCGATGGATCGTGGTTTTCGAGCCGGTATTGCCCATCTCGATCCGCACCGCGTCGATGCTCGGGTGTTCGCCCCGGGCGAGGATTGCCAAGCGTGCCGCCTGCACCAGTGCCTTGTTTACGCCGCCACGTGCCATGTGTTCTCCTACGATTTAATACTGTGGTACGTACCACCAATATACGCAATGTACCATGACAGTAATAAAGTTAAAATCTTATGATCTATCATGCGGGATATACTGGTATTACCCCGTGTGATGCGCTGTAATTCGGGTTTCATCCGCCAGAGCGGTACGTTTTCGAGAACTGAGCCCATGACCGATCTGGATCGCTACCTGCAAGCCGCTACGCGCGACAACACCCGTCGCAGCTATCGCGCGGCCATCGAGCATTTCGAAGTCAGTTGGGGCGGGTTCCTGCCGGCGACCAGTGACAGCGTGGCGCGGTATCTGGTCGCCCATGCGGGCGTACTGTCGATCAACACTTTGAAGTTGCGCTTGTCTGCATTGGCGCAGTGGCACAACAGTCAGGGTTTCGCTGATCCCACCAAGGCACCCGTGGTGCGCAAAGTGTTCAAGGGCATTCGCGCGCTGCACCCGGCGCAGGAGAAACAGGCCGAGCCGTTGCAACTTCAGCATCTGGAGCAAGTGGTTGCCTGGCTGGAGCAGGAAGCGCAAACCGCCAAGGCGCAGGGCGATCAACCCGGATTGCTGCGGGCCCGGCGCGACACGGCGCTGATCCTGCTGGGCTTCTGGCGCGGTTTCCGTAGTGATGAGTTGTGCCGCGTGCAGATTGAACATGTGCAGGCCAGCGCCGGCTCTGGCATCACCCTCTATCTGCCCCGCAGCAAGAGCGACCGCGAAAACCTCGGCCAGACTTACCAGACGCCGGCCTTGCAGCGCTTGTGTCCGGTTCAGGCGTATATCCAATGGATCACTGAAGCGGCGTTGGTCCGCGGGCCGGTGTTTCGGGGTATCGACCGTTGGGGGCATTTGAGCGAGGAAGGGTTGCACGCCAATAGCGTGATCCCGTTGTTGCGCCAGGCACTGGAGCGCGCCGGCATTCCGGCCGAGCACTACACCAGTCACTCCTTGCGCCGGGGCTTTGCCACCTGGGCTCATCAGAGCGGTTGGGATCTGAAGTCGTTGATGAGTTATGTGGGCTGGAAGGATATGAAGTCAGCCATGCGCTATGTTGAAGCCAGCCCGTTTCTCGGGATGACCCGTATCGCTGAAAAGCCGTTGGCGCCGTAGATTACGTTTTCTTCTATTAATACGTTCAGCTAATAGCGAAAACAAATCAGCAGCATCAGGTTTGCCAATGAGCCAACCGGCGATCGGGTGGGTAGGATTCACTTCATCAACTTCTTAACCCCCTGACGGAGAGTCATCGATGCCTATCATCAACAGCCAAGTTAAACCGTTCAAAGCCAACGCCTACAAAAACGGCGACTTCGTCCACGTGTCGGACGCTGACCTGAAAGGCAAGTGGTCTGTCGTTTTCTTCTACCCGGCTGACTTCACCTTCGTTTGCCCGACCGAACTGGAAGACTTGGCCGACAACTACGCCGAGTTCCAGAAGCTGGGCGTCGAGATCTACAGCGTTTCCACCGATACCCACTTTGCCCACGCTGCCTGGCACAACACTTCGCCAGCCATCGGCAAAATCCAATACACCATGATCGGCGACCCGACTCATGTCATCTCCCGCAACTTCGACGTGCTGATCGAAGAAGCCGGTCTGGCTGACCGTGGCACCTTCGTGATCAACCCGGAAGGCCAGATCAAAATCGTTGAACTCAACGATGGCGGTGTTGGTCGTGACGCTTCCGAGCTGCTGCGCAAAATCAAGGCTGCTCAGTACGTCGCCGCTCACCCGGGCGAAGTGTGCCCAGCCAAGTGGAAAGAAGGCGAGGCCACTCTGGCTCCGTCCCTGGACCTGGTCGGCAAGATCTAAGTCTGTGACGCGCTGCATCAGGGCGGAGCTCCGCACCTCCTAAGTAAGCTGCACCGCCCTTGAAAAACGCCCGGGCGAGATTCGCTCGGGCGTTTTTTTTCGACTTCTTTTTATCAAATACATGGAAATCGCCCGTATGTTGGACGCCAATCTTAAAGCCCAGTTGAAATCGTACCTGGAACGGGTCACCCAGCCGATCGAGATCGTTGCCTCCCTCGACGACGGTGCGAAATCCCAGGAAATGCTCGCATTACTCAAAGACGTCGCCAGTCTTTCCACCCAGATTACGTTGCTCGATAACGGTGATGATGCGCGCAAACCATCGTTCTCGATCAACCGCCCAGGGGCCGATATCAGCCTGCGTTTTGCCGGTATCCCGATGGGTCACGAATTCACTTCGCTGGTGCTGGCCCTGCTGCAAGTCGGCGGCCACCCCTCGAAGGCCAGTGTTGAGGTGATCGAACAGATCCGCTCGCTCAAAGGCGAGTTCAGCTTCGAGACTTACTTCTCGCTGTCCTGCCAGAACTGCCCGGACGTGGTCCAGGCGTTGAACCTGATGGCCGTACTCAACCCGAACATCCGCCACGTCGCCATCGACGGCGCGCTGTTCCAGGCTGAAGTCGACGAACGTCAGATCATGGCCGTGCCAAGTGTTTACCTGAACGGTGTGAACTTCGGCCAGGGCCGCATGGGCCTGGAAGAAATCCTCGCCAGGATCGACACCAGCGGCATCGAGCGCCAGGCCGAAAAAATCAGCGCCAAAGAAGCTTTTGATGTGCTGGTCGTCGGCGGTGGCCCGGCCGGTGCTTCGGCGGCGATCTACGCTGCTCGTAAAGGCATTCGCACCGGTGTGGCGGCGGAACGCTTTGGTGGTCAGGTGCTCGACACCATGGCCATTGAGAACTTCATCTCCGTGCAGGAAACCGAAGGGCCGAAACTGGCCGTGGCACTGGAAGAACACGTCAAGCAGTACGAGGTGGACATCATGAACCTGCAACGCGCCGACAAACTGGTGCCGGGCAGAAATGGCGAACTGCACGAAATCCATTTCGCCAGCGGCGCCTCCTTGAAAGCCAAGACCGTGATTTTGGCGACCGGTGCCCGGTGGCGTGAAATGAACGTTCCCGGTGAGCAGCAGTACCGCAACAAGGGCGTGGCGTACTGCCCGCACTGTGACGGTCCGCTGTTCAAAGGCAAGCGTGTGGCGGTGATTGGTGGCGGTAACTCCGGCGTCGAAGCGGCCATCGACCTGGCCGGAATCGTGTCTCACGTGACCCTGCTGGAGTTCGACGTACAACTGCGCGCCGACGCGGTGTTGCAGCGCAAGTTGCACAGCCTGCCGAATGTCACCGTGATCACCCATGCGCAAACCACTGAAGTGACCGGCGACGGTCAGAAGGTCAACGGCCTGCGCTACAAGGATCGTCAGTCGGATGAATTACGGACTGTCGAACTGGAAGGGATCTTCGTGCAGATCGGTCTGTTGCCTAACACCGATTGGCTCAAAGGCACCATTGAGCTGTCGCCGCGCGGCGAGATCATCGTCGATGCCCGTGGTGAAACGTCGATCCCCGGCGTGTTCGCGGCCGGTGACGTGACCACCGTGCCGTACAAGCAGATCGTGATTGCGGTGGGCGAGGGCGCCAAGGCTTCCCTGAGCGCATTCGATCACTTGATCCGCACCTCGGCGCCGGCATAAACGCCGACGCTGAAAACATAAAACCCCATGAGCGATCATGGGGTTTTTTGTAGGTGGATCAAAAGATCGCAGCCTGCGGCAGCTCTCGCAGAATCAAGCCTGGCTTGGCTTTTGTAGGCGCTGGCGAAGGCTTCGATCTTTTTACATGGGGGCAGGCTGAATGATCTCTACCCAGTAACCGTCCGGGTCCTTGATGAAGGCCAGGCTCTTCATGCGGCCGTCGTTCAGGCGTTTCTGGAAATCGCAGCCCAGCGCTTCAAAGCGCTCGCACGCGGCACGAATGTCCGGCACCGAAATACAGATATGGCCGAAGCCGCGCGGGTCGGTGTTGCCATTGTGATAGGCGAAGTCCGCATCGTTCTCGGTGCCGTGGTTGTGGGTCAGTTCGAGAATGCCGGGGATCGATTTCATCCACTCGGTGCGCGCAGCGGCATCGGCCGGGATCTGGTTTTTATCGACCAGAGCAAGGAAGTACAGGCTGAACTCGGCTTCCGGAAAATCACGTTTTTCCACCAGCGAGAAACCCAGGACGCGGGTATAGAAATCCAGCGACTGGGTGATGTCCTTGACCCGCAGCATGGTGTGGTTAAAGACGAACTTCTGGGTGGCGGTGTCGGGTTGCGCGGTCACACCGGGAAATGTATTGAGTTCATGCAGGCTCATGGGCCCTCCGGAAAACAAGTTGGGCTAAGAATGGCCACAATGATACGCAAGGGCTCCGGCATCACCAAACCAAAACCGCAGGCTTGCCTGACAGCCGGGCGAAGCTCAGACTTTGCGCCTCAGTCTGTGAGTGTTCATTGCAATGATCCGATCCTGTCAATTGATGTTCGTCCTGATGTGTCTGCTCTCAGGAATTACCAGTGCTCACGCAGAGCCTCCAGCCGTAACCTGGCCAAACGGGTGGACAGTCGAGGACGTCCCGCAAGACGAGACCAAGCCACAGGTTTCCCGTCAGCGTGCGGTAAAAAACGATCAGGAAGGTACACCGGTAATGGTGATGGAATTGACCATGACTCAAGTGGAAAGTGGTCACCAAGTGAATCTGGAAGGTGTTTTGCTGGAAATGCGCAAGTCGGTGCAGAAGGACTTTTTTCAGGGGGGATATCAGAGCGTCTGCAGCAAAATCCACCCGACTACCTTGAGCCGTCTATCGGCGCTGGAAACTACTTGCACGATTACGCAGAACGGCCGACATGTGTTGTCTCAAACATTGGTCGCTGCGGTGGATGCCGATAAGGCCTATGTTTTTTCCTGCGCGGGGCAGGCTGAGGTTTATAAGGCAAGCCAGGACGAAATACAGGCTGCTCGAAACAGCTTGAAACTTTAGTTTAAGGTTTGCGTATCAGTAGATTTCAGCGCACTCGGCGTTTTTAGATAGCCAAAAGGATTAAGCATAAAGTTCGTCGGCATGTAATGAGTTGATCGACGACTATCGTTGCATTTAGACGCTATCCATGAAAAAGCCCTGCATTGGCAGGGCTTTTTTTATTACCGCGAGTGCTTAGCCACGCAGCCAGGAATCAACGGTGGCGGCACCGTATTGTTCCTTCCAGGCTTTCAGGCCGCGGTGATTGCCACCCTTGGTTTCAATCAGTTCGCCGGTGTGTGGGTTCTGATAAACCTTGACCACGCGAGCGCGGCGGGTTTTAGGCGCTGTTGCCTGTTGCAGGCCGGATTTCGCCGGGTTCGGATCGAGGATGGCGATGATGTCGCGCAAGCTCTTGCCGTAGGTTTTCATCAGGCCCTGGAGCTTTTCTTCGAATTCGATTTCTTTCTTGAGCCCGGCATCGTTCTTCAGAGATTCCAACTGCTTGAGCTGTTCTTGAAGGGCCTTTTCAGCTGCACGGAATTCAGCGAGTCTGGACAATATCTTTACTCCAATAGTGTGTTTGGCTGATACCAACCGCAAACAAAGCTATAAGCCAAGAGCCTTGAAGCGACTCGGTGATAATGGCGCACCTGCCAATTCTGCACAGGTATTAAAAATTGTAGTAGTTAATCGGTCAAGAGTAAATCCTGACTTTTTCTTCATGTAACGGGAGTAGTCTTTTGATTCAATTTGGTGCGCATCATCGTGGCGTCGATGCTTAAAGTGGTTAGTTAATGATCACTTAATGCTCTAATGAATTCTGCACCGAGCATCGGCCGGCCAAACAGATAACCTTGCAGAAAGTTCACGCCCTGGGCCGTCAGATAGTCACTTTGCTCCATGGTTTCCACGCCTTCGGCGACGATACCCAAGTCGAGTTTGGCCGAGAGTTCGATAATGCTGTCCAGTATGTGTCGGGAGAGTGCATCGGCGCCGATCATGGCGACAAAACTCTGGTCGATTTTCAGAAAATCCACATTGAACTGACGCAAGTAACCCAAGCTTGAATGGCCGGTGCCGAAGTCGTCGATCGCGATCATCACACCCAATGCGTGAAGCTGTTCGAACAACTGCAGCGTGATATCGGTCGGCTCGATGAGTTCGCGTTCAGTCAATTCCAGCACCAGGTGGACGCTGCCCGGTGCGAAGGCGCCGAGGAATTCACGGCAGTCCTCGACCAGGTCCAGATCCCGGCAGTGACTGGCGGCGATGTTGATGCCAATGTGAAACGGACCGTCGAACGACGCCGACAAGGGCGCCAGTAACGCGGCGGTCTGCTGCATCAACGAGCGAGTCATCGGCACGATCAGCCCGGAATATTCGGCAAACGGGATGAACAGATCCGGGCGCACCAGGCCTTCTCTGGGATGTTTCCAGTGCATCAATACTTCGGCGCCGGACCACAGCTTATTGTCGCCATGCACCATGGGCTGAAAGTAAGGAATGAACTCTGCTGCCTCCAGCGCCCGCTGCATTTCACGGCTGGGCGACATCGAGCGCTTCTGCAGCACATGCCCGACGGAACCTGACACCACGCCGAAGAACATCAACAGACTGAACAGTGGCGGGTATTCACTGCGCATGTAACGCCAGGTTTCTCCTTCGGGGAAACCGGCGGCCACCGTAAAGGCATAACGCGAGGACGTCAGCGTACTTTGTGCTACCGGCAAGGCGGGCAGGGCGTCGTCGTGAACCTTGCCGTCGGCAGACAACCAGTTGGGGCCAACTTGCAGCAACAGTAATGTTTTGCGGCCGATCAGGCGCAATTCGTTGCTCAGGTGATAACCGTTCAGCGTGGTCAATGCCCCTTTATTTCCTTCGCTGAGCCGGTACACCAACAGCGCGGTATTGGGCGTAACCGGGTTGCCATTCATGAGCCATAACTGACCTTGGGTGTAGTCGCCAGGATTGACCTTTTCCTGATATTCACCGAACAACGAACTGCAATAGAGGTTGTTGTCCCACACCAGGTTGGTCGAGCGCACGAATGGCCGGCGCGTGACTTGTTCGCGCAAGGCCAGTTTGACGTCATTGCAGTTTTTGCCAGCCAGCGGCAGGAGCTCTTGCGCAGCTTGGGCGGTGTTGTCGAGCATCAGTTCGAACTGGCGAATGGATTCTTCGCCAGTCAGTTCAGTACTTTGCTTGAGGGTACGTTCAGCCTGCAGATAGAGAATGGCGACTCCCAGCAACACCGGAACCAATCCGCTCAAAACAGTCACAGCTATCCGGGCGCCACGCTTGCGGCGACTTTTGACGTTCAGTGGCATTCGCAAATCCATCGCGATAAAAGAGGGCTCTCAAAGGTTGGCAGGTCGACATGCCTCCCAAAAGAGTTCAGCCATGATAGTTGGCTATCGGCGCTTATGCCGCTCAACCTTTAATCAAGCTTGAGGCCAGTTTAATAAAGGCCAGCGTCGCAGGTGATGACTGACGCTGGTCGAGCACCGCCAGACCGACCTGGCGGCTGACGGGGGGCGACAGCGGTTTTTTTACGTAGCGGTTGTCGTTGTCGTCAGGCAATGAGCTTTCGGCGACGACGGTCAAGGCATCGCCACGGCCGACAACGTCCAATGTGCTGAGCAACTGCGAGCAGCGATAGCGAATATTCGGCGTCAACCGCGCGGCATTGAACAGGCGCGACACCAGCTCCGAAGACCCGGCTTCGGTCAGCACAAAAGGGTCGTGGCACAAGTCGCTCAGGTGCAAGCAGTCGCGACCGGCCAGCATATGACTGGCAGGCAGCAGCGCGACCATCTGGTCCTCGATCAGTGCCACCGTGTCGAAACGTTCCTGGGGCAACACCACGAAGCCGATGTCGATACGCCGTTCTTCCAGCCACTGGATCACCTGGCGGTCCGGGCCTTCGTCGATGTGAACCTCGATGCCCGGGTGTGCGGCGCGATAGTGCTGCAAGATCCTTGGCAACAATTTGATCGATGACGTGGGGCCGAACGAACCGATGCGCAGGGTGCCGCGTTTCATTCCACGAGCATCGGCCGCTTCCTGGCGCAGCGTGTTGGCCAGCCCGAGCATTGCTCGAGCGCGCAGCAGGAGTTGCTGGCCGATGTCACTCAGCTCGACCTGGGACTGATGCCGGCGCAGCAATTCAACGCCCAATTCCTGTTCTAGCAACTTGAGCGCGTGAGAAACCGCGGACTGGGAAATCCCCAAACGATGGGCGGCCGCCGTAAAGCCGTGCAGTTCGGCCACCAGCGAGAAAATTTCCAGTTGGGTCAGGGTCATGAGTATTTACTCATTTTACGATGATCGATCATTAGCCGGATGATACGCCATGTGCCCGATTTCTGATGGTGGATACTTATGACTAC
Organism: Pseudomonas sp. A-RE-19; assembly: GCF_019956555.1. Classification (GTDB taxonomy): domain Bacteria; phylum Pseudomonadota; class Gammaproteobacteria; order Pseudomonadales; family Pseudomonadaceae; genus Aquipseudomonas. The sequence goes on from NZ_JAHBDQ010000005.1 coordinate 34,426, forward strand.
GTGTGAACAGACCCTGGCGAATGCCTCGGATGTACCGGTTTACCTGAAACTGGCAGCAGTCACCATGATCTGGGGCGGGACGTTCGTTGCGGGGCGGTTTCTGGCCGACAGCCTCAGTCCGATATTGGCCGCGAGCCTGCGGTTCTTGCTGGCCAGCGTTGCGTTGCTGCTGTTTCTGTTGCTGGCGCGCGTGCCTTTGGTGCGTCCCAGCCCTAAGCAATGGCTGCAACTGGCGCTGCTGGGGTTTTTCGGGATTTTCTTCTACAACCTGTGCTTCTTTTACGGGCTGCACTACATCAACGCGTCACGGGCCTCCTTGATCGTGGCGTTGAATCCGGCCGTGATCGGCCTGGCCTCGTGGCTGCTGTTCAAGGAGCGACTGAGCGGGGCGAAAGTGGCAGGTATCGCGATCTGCATTGCCGGCGCCGGCCTGGTGATCGTCAGTCGCAATCCGCAGCTACTGGCCGGCAGTGCCGATGCCTGGATCGGCGATCTGTTGACCTTCGGTTGCGTGCTCGGCTGGGGCATTTATTCGCTGTTCTCCAAAGGCCTGAACCAGACGCTGGGGCCGGTGCAGACGGTGACGTATTCGATTTTGCTGGGCACGCTGATGCTCTGGGTGACCAGTGCCGTGAGGGGAGAGCTGAGTGTCGCGGCGCTCGCCGAACTTGGCGCGCAACAATGGTTGAGCCTGATGTACCTGGGCGTGTTGGGCTCGGCACTCGCCTATATTGGTTATTACGATGGCATTCGCAAAATCGGCGCCACGCGTTCCGGGGTGTTTATCGCCTTGAACCCGCTGACGGCTGTGATCTTCGGTGCGTTGCTGCTGGGCGAACAACTGACACTGGCGATGTGCCTGGGCGGCGGGCTGATCCTGACCGGGATTTTTCTGTGCAACAAACCGCTTGCGCGGGCCACGAAAAAGGGGATTTTATAAGAAGGCGGACAAACCTATTTACGCTGTGTAGAATCCGGTTACGCATATAAGAATAATCGTCTTCTGGCAGCAGAAGCCTCGCCCGCAAAAGCCTTGGGTCGACAATGAAGATATTTGGGTTCCAACTGATCTACGGTGACTTCCTCGCCCGCAGCGTGCGTGGCATCTCCTGCGCGCCACCCGCCGGTCTCAGCATTGCTAGCAACTAACGATCCGTTAATTGATAAGAAATGATGAGGCGCCAAAATGGCAGATTTATACGAAAACCCAATGGGCCTGATGGGCTTTGAGTTCATCGAATTCGCATCGCCGACCCCTAATACGCTGGAGCCGATCTTCGAGATCATGGGCTTCAGCAAGGTCGCGACCCACCGCTCCAAAGACGTGCACCTGTATCGCCAGGGCGCGATCAACCTGATCCTCAACAACGAACCCCACAGCGTGGCCTCTTACTTCGCGGCCGAGCACGGTCCGTCGGTGTGCGGCATGGCGTTTCGCGTCAAGGATTCGCAAAAAGCCTACAAGCGTGCCTTGGAACTCGGCGCCCAGCCGATCCACATCGAAACCGGCCCGATGGAACTGCACCTGCCGGCGATCAAAGGCATTGGCGGCGCGCCGCTGTACCTGATCGACCGTTTCGGTGAAGGCAGTTCGATCTACGACATCGACTTCGTGTTCATTGAAGGCGTTGACCGCAACCCGGAAGGGGCGGGCCTGAAGATCATCGATCACCTAACCCACAACGTGTATCGCGGTCGCATGGCCTACTGGGCCAACTTCTACGAGAAGCTGTTCAACTTCCGCGAAATCCGTTACTTCGATATCAAAGGCGAATACACAGGCCTGACTTCCAAGGCGATGACCGCGCCGGATGGCATGATCCGTATCCCGCTGAACGAAGAGTCGTCCAAGGGCGCCGGGCAGATCGAAGAGTTCCTGATGCAGTTCAACGGCGAGGGCATCCAGCATGTGGCGTTCCTCACCGACAACCTGATCGACACCTGGGACCGTCTGAAGAAAATCGGCATGCGCTTCATGACACCGCCGCCGGACACCTACTACGAAATGCTCGAAGGCCGTTTGCCGAACCACGGCGAGCCGGTCGATCAACTGCAAGCGCGAGGCATTTTGCTGGACGGCTCGTCCGAAGCGGGCGACAAGCGTCTGCTGTTGCAGATTTTCTCGGAAACCCTGATGGGGCCGGTGTTCTTCGAATTCATCCAGCGTAAAGGCGACGATGGTTTCGGCGAAGGCAATTTCAAGGCGCTGTTCGAATCGATCGAGCGTGATCAGGTTCGTCGGGGCGTGCTCGCCACTGATTAACGCGGTTCAGCTGTAGAAAAGCCCGGTCGTTGACCGGGCTTTTTTTAGATCAAAAGATCGCAGCCTTCGGCAGCGCCTACAGGTGAGTGTTCATCCGCAAATATCGCGGTGAACACGGTCAATGTAGGAGCCGCCGAAGGCTGCGATCTTTTGCGTTATGGGCGTCGATGACGCATCAAATGTTTGAACCCTTCAAACACCAACACCACCACCGCCAACCAGATCGGAATGTAGGTCAGCCATTCGCCAGCCTTGATGCTTTCCCCCAGCAGCAACGCAACGCCAAGCAACAGCACCGGCTCGACGTAACTCAACAGCCCGAACAGGCTGAACGGCAGCAGCCGGCTGGCAATGATGTAGACCACCAGTGCCGAAGCGCTGATCACGCCGAGCAGCGGAATCAGCAGCGACAGCCACGGATGTTGCTCGAAGACACCAAAACCTTGTTCACCGCCCTGCACGAACCAGAGTGCTATCGGCAGCATCACCGCCATGTCCAGCCAGAGCCCGCCAAGGTTGTCCGTGGCCAGGCGCTTGCGCAGGATGAAATAGATCGGATAACCGACCACCACCAGCAAGGTCGCCCAGGAAAAACCGCCGACCTGATACAGCTCGTTGAGCACGCCGAGGCTGGCGAAGAACACGGCTATTTTCTGCAGGTAGGAAAGACGCTCGCCATAGACGATTCGCCCGGTTAGCACCATGGACAGCGGCAACAGGAAATACCCCAGCGACACGTCGAGACTATAGCCGTTGAGCGGCGCCCACATGAACAACCAGAGCTGCAGGCCCAGCAGCGTCGAAGAGCCGATCAGGCCGACGAGCAGTTTTGGCATGCCGCCCAGCCGCCGAAGAATCTCGACCACGCGCTTCCATTCGCCGGACACCACCATGAACACGGTCATGCACGGCGCGGTCAGCAGCATCCGCCAACCGAAAATCTCCACGCCGCTCAAGGGTGAGAGCAGCGAGGTGTAGTAATACATGACGGCGAACAGCATCGAGGCCGAAACCGATAGAGCGATACCTTTAGACAAACTGCCCTCGCGAGGTTGAACGTGAAACGGGGGGCGGAGGATACGTGGTTTTCGAACCGAATATTGTCCGAACGATCAACACCCATCGAGTGTGGCAGAAGCATAGGCAAATGGTGGATGCAAAGCCGCCATCGCGAGCAGGCTCGCTCCCACAGTTGGCCGGGGCTGTACTCAATACCAGCGTTCCACACAAAACCCTGTGGGAGCGGGCTTGCCCGCGAAAGCGGTCGACCAGCCAACATCCATGTTGAATGTGAAACCGCCATCGCGAGCAGGCTCGCTTCCACAGTTGGCCGGGGCTGTACTCAATACCTGCGGTCCACACACAACCCTGTGGGAGCGGGCTTGCTCGCGAAAGCGGTCGACCAGCCAACATCCATGTTGAATGTGAAACCGCCATCGCGAGCAGGCTCGCTCCCACAGTTGGCCGGGGTTGTACTCAATACCTGCGGTCCACACACGACCCTGTGGGAGCGGGCTTGCCCGCGAAAGCGGTCGACCAGCCAACATCCATGTTGAATTCGCGAGCAGGCTCGCTCCCACAGTTGGCCGGGGTTGTACTCAATACCTGCGGTCCACACAAAACCCTGTGGGAGCGAGCCTGCTCGCGATCGATCTCAAGCCGTACGCGGTTTACGCCCGGACACAAAGTGGCTCACGTCATTGAACCCCGGTGTCGATGCGTGCCCCGGTGTCACCAGCGAATCGATAAAGGCTTCGTCCTCCGCCGTGATCTTCACCGCTTGGGCCTTGGTGTACGCGTCCCACTGTGCTTCGGTGCGCGGGCCGACGATGGCTGAGGTGACGGCGCCATTATTCAGCACCCAGGCAATCGCGAACTCGACGATGCCCACCCCACGGCCCTGAGTGTATTCCTGGATCTGCTGGGCGATGCGCAACGACTCCACGCGCCATTCGGTCTCCAGAATGCGTTTGTCCTGGCGGCCGGCGCGGCTGTTGGCGTCCGGTGTCACATCCGGCGCGTACTTGCCGCTGAGCACGCCGCGCGCCAGCGGGCTGTAAGGCACCACGCCGAGGCCATAGTTTTGCGCGGCGGTGATTTGCTCGGTTTCCGCCTGACGGTTGACGATGTTGTACAGCGGCTGGCTGATGACAGGCCTGTCGACACCGAGTTTGTCGGCGATGCGGATGACTTCAGCGATGCGCCAGCCACGGTAGTTCGACAGCCCCCAGTAGCGAATCTTGCCCTGGCGGATCAAATCGCCAATGGCCGACACCGTGACGTCCAGCGGTGTGTTGTGGTCTTCGCGGTGCAGGTAATAGATGTCCAGATAATCGGTACCCAACCGCGTCAGGCTGGCATCGATGCCATTGAACAGATGCTTGCGGCTCAGGCCGCTGCGGTTCGGTACACCGTCCACCGGGCCGAAACCGACCTTGGTCGCCAGCACCCATTCGTGACGGTTGCCGGCAATCGCTTCGCCGACGATTTCTTCGGAGCGGCCGTTGGTGTACACGTCCGCGGTGTCGATGAAGTTGATGCCCTGGTCCCAGGCCTTGTCGATGATTCGCAGGGAATCTTCGGTGCTGGTCTGTTCGCCGAACATCATGGTGCCCAATGTGAGGGTCGACACCTGTAAACCCGAATGACCCAGCGTGCGATAGCTCATGACGAAATCCTTTTACCGGTGGGAAAGCCTCAATCAAATACCAAGAACCGCTGCGCGGAGCAAGGCTGAATTATCGACGCAGTGCCTGGCAACGTTCCCGCAAGAACGCTTGCAGCACTTTGACCCGCTCCGAGACTTGAACCCGGTGCGGGCACAGCAGATTGAACGGCACGCTTTCCCCTTGCCAGTCGTCGAATAGCGTCACCAGGCGTCCGGCCTGCACATCGGCGGCGACGTCGAGCCAGGCTTTGTAGGCGATGCCGTGTCCGGCCAAGGCCCAGCGGCGGGCGACTTCACCGTCATCGCTGAGGTAGTCGCCGTGCACCTGAACGTCCATCACTTCATCGCCCCGGCTGAAACGCCAATGGCTGTAGGGCCGGCCATCGCGCAAGTAGAGCAGGGCGCTGTGCCCGCTCAGGTCGGCCGGGGTTTGCGGTGTGCCGCACCGGGCCAGATACCCGGGGCTGGCGCAGGCCACCCGACGATGTTCCGGCAGGATCGGCAACGCCACCAGCGTCGAATCGCTGGGCACCCCGAAACGCAAGGCAACGTCGACTGTCTCGCGGAACAGGTCGGCATGGCGATCGTTGAGCAGCAACTGCAATTGAATGCTCGGGTGTTGGCGCTTGAAATCGTCCAGCCACGGCAACAGCACGTTGCGCCCGAAGTCCGACGGCGCCGCCAGTTGCAACACACCGCTCAAGCCTTGGGTCTGTTGCTTGAGGGCTTGCTCGCCGGCATCCAGAGCGGCCAGCGCCAGACGCACGCTTTCCAGATAACGCCGGCCTTCTTCGGTCAGGCGCATGCTGCGGGTCGAGCGCGCCAGCAGGCGGATGCCGAGGCGAGTTTCGAGGCGTTTGAGGGCGATGCTGGCGGCGGCGGGGGTCAGTTCCAAGGTACGGGCGGCGGCGGAAATGCTTCCGGAATCGGCGGTGCGGACGAAGATCTCCAGATCGAGGATCGAGCTCATTGGTAAAAATCCTTTAAAGATCCTGCTTTTTTACCGGGATTTTTCCTTGATTAGCAAGCTGAGGTGAGTAATAAAAAGTAATGTTTAAACGGCGGCTCAAGATGTTCCCTGAGGCTACAACGTCTTGCGCCGTTGCCTACGACTACGCCAGAATCCGCCGGCTAGTGCGCCTTTGGCCCGGGCTGTATCGTTTTCCCTGTCGCTGAAAAACAGCGATCGGGTTTGGTAGCCCGGTTACCTGTCGCATAACGCAACGTAATGCAGAGATTTTTTCGTCTTCTGTTTTATGGCAGTCATGCGTAGGGCATCCTCGGATGCGCCGGGTTTTGCACCAGGTAACCGGTCTACCAACCTGCGTATGGCCGCCACCCTTCGTTTGGTAGCGAGGGTGATGGCTCCTTAATCTCTTACCTGGAGCTCCATCTATGTTCAAACCAACACCCAATCCGCCGGAATCAGATCCGACGTCCCCCTACGAATCCCCGAATTCAAAAAAGCTCCACGAAGCCGCCGACCGCGCCCTCGATCATTACCTCAAGCCCCCCAAAGAACCGGATGCTGCCCGCAAACCGAGCAAGATGTTTATCGTTGCACCGGATGTCGATTCGGAAAGCCTGCTGGCCCACGCCTGCGAATCCATGGCCTCGGCGAGCGTGATGCTCAGTGATTTCGCTGCACTGGTGGGCGAGCCCTATCGCAACACGATGCTCGGGATACAACAGGTCGTGATGAACGGTGAACTGGCGGTCAATCGGGTGCTGGATAATTTCGATCCGCAGGAATCCTGACAAACCGGCCCTGTAGGCGCTGGCACAGCCTGCGATCTTTTGATCTTGCTCTTCAGTCGCTCAGATCAAAGTCAAAAGATCGCAGCCTTCGGCAGCTCCTACATTGACCGTGTAAAGACGACCTACCGTAGGCGTTGGCGCAGCCTGCGATCTTTTGATCTTGCCCTTCAGTAGCTCAGATCAAAGTCAAAAGATCGCAGCCTTCGGCAGCTCCTACATTGACCGTGTAAAAACGACCTACCGTAGGCGCTGGCACAGCCTGCGATCTTTTGATCTTGCCCTTCATTAGCTCAGATCAAAGTCAAAAGATCGCAGCCTTCGGCAGCTCCATTGATCGTGTAAAAACGACCTACCGTAGGCGCTGGAGCAGCCTGCGATTTTTTGATTTTCGAGTTACGCCCGCAACGTCCGCGTCATACGCAACGCCAGTAAACTCCCGCACACAATCACGCCCGCCAGCAGGTAAAGCGCCGCATCGGTCGACCCGGTGCTGTCCTTGACCCAACCCACCAGATACGGACTCAGAAAACCCGCCATCTGCCCCATGGAGTTGATCAGCGCCAACCCACCCGCCGCCGCACCAGCGCTGAGCATGGACGTCGGCACAGGCCAGAACATCGGCAGGCCGGTGAGGGCGCCCATGGTGGCGAGGGTCAGGCCGAGGATGGCGATGGCCGGGTTGGCGGCGAAGTTCACCGCAATCAGCAAGCCCACCGCGCCCATCAACATCGGCACCACCAAGTGCCAGCGGCGTTCTTTGCGCAGGTCCGCCGAACGACCCACCATCAACATGAACACCGCCGCCAGCAGGTACGGAATCGCACTGAGCCAGCCGATCACCAGGTTATCGCTGAAACCCAGGTTCTTGATGATCGACGGCAGCCAGAAGTTGATCGCATAGACACCGCTCTGGATGCAGAAATAAATCAGGCCGAAGGCCCAGATCGCCGGGTTCTTGAACACTGCCAACAGCGAATCGGTGGCGGTTTTTGGTTTGCTGGCCAGGTCTTCAGCGTGATCGGCCTCAAGCACCGAGCGCTCGTAAGGGGTCAGCCACTTGGCGTTGGCGTAACTGTCGCTGAGCAGGAAGTAGGCGAGGGCGCCGAGAATCACCGTCGGAATGCCTTGCAGCAGGAACATCCACTGCCAACCCGCCAAACCGGCCTGGCCGGCGCCGAAGTGGTTGAGGATCCAGCCGGAAAACGGGCTGCCGAGCAGGCCGGACACCGGGATCGCCGACATGAAAAGCGCCATGATGCGACCACGGCGGAACGTCGGGAACCACTGCGAGAGGTAAAGCACCACGCCCGGGAAGAACCCGGCTTCGGCGGCACCGGTAAACAGGCGCAGGGTGTAGAACTCGGTCGGTGTGGTGACGAACAGCAGGCAGGTCGACAGCATGCCCCAGGTGATCATCATCAGCGCGATCCAGCGGCGTGGGCCGAATTTGCTCAGGGCCAGGTTGCTCGGTACGCCGCACAGTACGTAGCCAATGAAGAAAATCCCGGCACCGAGGCCGTACACGGTTTCGCTGAATTTCAGCGCGTCGAGCATCTGCAGTTTGGCAAACCCGACGTTCACCCGGTCGAGGTAATTGAACAGGTAGCAGATGAAAATGAAGGGGATCAAACGCAGGGTAATGCGTTTGTAGACGGCGTTTTTGTCGTCAGCGGTGGCCAGGGTAGCTGCGGCGCTCTGTGACATGGCGGGCTCTCTCTTTATTATGATTTTTTGCGATGCGAGGGTAACGTTGATCGCCCAGTGAGTCTCGGCCACCCCTTGGGTGGTTGTCTTTGTGCCTGAGCACAGGGTTTGCGACCAAGGCCTGTGCGGGTGAACAACCTGTCCCATCACGTTTTCAAGGAACCGCGCTATGTTCGAACTCGATCACGACCTGGCCCAGGACATCGTCGACCGGGCGATGGCGATCCTGCCCTACAACGTCAATGTCATGGACAGTCAGGGATTGATTCTCGGCAGCGGCGAACCGGAGCGCATCAACACCCGCCACGAGGGCGCGCAACTGGTGTTGGCCAACGGGCGCGTGGTGGAAATCGACGCGCAGACCGCGATTCATCTCAAAGGCGTGCAACCGGGGATCAACCTGCCGCTGTTGCTCGATCAGCGTTTGATTGGGGTGCTGGGCATCACCGGCGAACCCGAGCAATTGCGCACTTACGCCGAACTGGTGCGCATGACCGCCGAGATGCTGGTGGGCCAGCGCAATCAGCAGGCCGAGCAGCAATGGCGGCGCCAGCGTTGCGACGATCTGCTGGCGCTGCTGCTCAGCGAGGCGGGGGATTCGCCGCGGTTGCTGGACGAAGCGCAGCAACTGGGGCTCAAACCGCAGTTGACGCGAGTGCCGTACCTGTTCGAGTTGGGCATGGAACACGGCCCGGGCCAGACCGTCGAAGCGCTCAGCGCCTGGTTGATGTCACGTTATCCGGACAGTTGGTGCGTGAGTTCGGCCAAGTCCTCGTTGTTGTGGTGCCGACCGGCGACGCCTGCGATCGAGAATGATCGGCTGCTGGAGAGGCTCGATGGCCTGGGCTGGAATATTTTGCGCGTCGCCGTGGGCGGGCAGGCCGATGGATTGTCGGGGTTGCGCCGCTGCTATCGGCGGGTCGGTGATTTGCTGGCTTACGGACGGGATGTGTTGCCGCATTCGCGTTTGCTGACCCTGAACCGTTATCGGCTGCCGGTGATGCTCTGGCGGCACCGCAACGACGATGCGCTGGATGAATTGCTGCGGCCGCTGCGGCAAGTCATCGCCAAGGATGGCAACGGCCAACTGTTGGCGACCCTGCGCAGTTGGTGCGAACACGACGGCCAGAGCCAGGCCTGCGCCGATGCGCTGGGTATCCATCGCAACAGTTTGCGTTATCGCATGGAGCGAATTGCCGAACTCAGTGGTGTCGACCCGCTAAAACTGGACGGAATGCTCGCGCTGTACCTCGGCGTTCAGCTGCTGCCCCCAACCGACTGATACACACAATCCCACCGGTCGATCACGTGCATTCATTCGCCCGCGTTCAAACGTAGGAGCTGCCGAAGGCTGCGATCTTTTGATCTTGATCTTTTCGGGCTCACTGAAGATCAAGATCAAAAGATCGCAGCCTTCGGCAGCTCCTACGTTGAGAATGTGTGTAGGCAGTGGGTTTTGTGGAAATGAACAATAATCCTCTTGGCCGCTTGTGCAGCGGACCGGCGTTATTGTTCATGGCGGCTGGCAGCATGGACGCATTGGAACTGGAGAATTCGCATGAAAATCGTCATCGCCCCCGATTCGTTCAAAGACAGCCTGAGTGCCCAAGGTGTGGCCGAGGCCATTGCGCTGGGGTTGGCCGAAGTCTGGCCAGACGCACACTTGCTCAAGTGCCCGATGGCTGACGGCGGGGAAGGTACGGTCGAATCGATTCTGGCCGCGTGCGACGGCGAACTGCGCCGTACCCACGTTCGCGGGCCGCTGGGCGCCACGGTCGATGCCGCGTGGGGCTGGTTGCCACAGAATCACACCGCGATCATCGAAATGGCCGAGGCCAGTGGCCTGCAATTGGTTCCGCTGAACCTGCGCGATGCGTGCACCAGCAGCACCTACGGCACCGGTGAATTGATCCGCGCCGCGCTGGATGCCGGCGCGCAACGGGTGATTCTGGCGATTGGCGGCAGCGCCACCAACGACGGCGGCGCCGGGGCGATGCAAGCCTTGGGGGTGAAACTGCTGGACGCTCAGGACCAAACCCTGGTGCCCGGCGGTCTGGCCCTGGCGCAATTGGCCCGCCTCGATCTGAGCGACATCGATCCGCGTCTGGCCAAGGTGCGTTTCGACATCGCCGCCGACGTTAATAATCCGCTGTGCGGTCCTCACGGAGCCTCAGCGATTTTCGGCCCGCAGAAAGGCGCGACACCCGAGCAAGTCGAGCAACTGGACCAGGCCCTCGGGCACTTTGCCGAGCTCTGCGCGCAAGCCTTGGACAAAGACGTGCGCGACGAACCGGGCAGCGGCGCGGCTGGCGGACTGGGGTTTGCCGCGAAGGCGTTTCTGGGCGCGCAATTCCAGGCCGGGGTGGAAGTGGTTGCCGAACTGGTGGGGTTGGCCGAGGCGGTCAACGGTGCCGACCTGGTGATCACGGGCGAGGGGCGTTTCGATGCGCAGACGTTGCGCGGCAAAACCCCGTTTGGCGTGGCACGCATTGCGCGGCAACACGGCGTGCCGGTCATTGTCATCGCCGGCACCTTGGGCGAAGGCTATCAGGCCTTGTACGAGCATGGCATCGATGCGGCATTCGCGTTGGCGAGCGGGCCGATGACGCTGGAGCAGGCCTGCGCCGAGGCACCGCGTTTGTTGCGCGATCGTGCCAGGGATATTGCGCGGGTGTGGCGGGCGGCGGCGCGCAAGGCCTAATAAACACCGCGGCCCTTGTGGGAGCGAGCCTGCTCGCGATAGCGGCGGGTCAGATGACATTGGTGCTGAAGGTGCCGCCGTCATCGAGAGCAGGCTCGCTCCCACAAATTCCGCGTCTTGACGGGTGAGTGTTTCACCACTGAAACACGTCTGCCTCCCTCGAAAAATATTTCTCCAACCCCTGCAAAAAACCTGAACCCCGGCCGATACAACGTATAGGCGCACACAAACCTATTACAACAGTGGCGCCAAACTGAACGGTGCGCGCCATCGCCCGCCCGACAGTGATTACGGCAAGGATGCTCGTCGCCTCAATTACCGAGATCATCCTATGTCACTGCGTAATCTGAATATCGCGCCTCGAGCTTTCCTGGGTTTCGCCTTCATTGCCTTGCTGGTCATCGTGCTGGGGGTGTTTGCCGTGAACCGCATGACGATCATCCGTCAGGCCTCTGTCGATATGGAAATGACGCAGTTACCCAGCATCGGGTTTCTGGGCAACGTGACGGAAAACGTTTTGCGGCTGCGGATTCTCTCGTTCCGCGTGCTGGTCAACCGGGATCCGGCGGCGTTGCAGGAAGCCCAGACCCGTATCGGCGTGCTCATCGACAAGGTGCGCAGCGCCCAAGCCAGTTATGCCGCTTTGCCGGCCGGCCCTGAAGAGGCGGCGCTGTACAAAACCTTCTCGACAACCCTCGACAACTACCTGCAGGCCCAGAGCCAGATGCTGGACCTGTCGCGACAGGACAAAATCGATGAGATGCGCACCCTGATCAACACGCGGATCAAGGACGGTACTGATCAGATGGGCGAGCAGTTGAACAAACTGGTGGCGATCAACACCGCCGATGCCAAAGCCGCCTCGGCCAAGGCGGGCGAGCACTACAGCGAAGCCTTTACCGGCATCGTGACGGTGGCGGTAATGGCTTCGCTGCTGACCGTGCTGTTGGCCTGGCTGCTGACCCGCAGCATCGTCACACCGTTGAACCGTGCGGTACTCGCGGCCGAAACCATTGCCAGCGGCAACCTGAGCAAGGTCATCGAAGTCGACGGCAACGACGAACCGGCGCGTCTGCTCAGCGCGTTGGCCACCATGCAAACCAACTTGCGCAAAACCATCGAACAGATCGCCGGCTCCGCGACGCAACTGGGCGCGGCGGCTGAAGAACTCAGCACCGTAACCCAAGAAGCATCCCGTGGCTTGCAACAACAGAACAACGAAATCGAACAGGCGGCCACCGCCGTTAACGAAATGACCGCCGCCGTGGAAGAAGTGGCGCGCAATGCGGTATCGACCTCCGAAGCGTCGAACCAGTCGACTCAGGCCGCCCGCCAAGGTCGTGACCGGGTGGTGGAAACCGTCGACGCGATCCAGACCATGACCCACGATGTGCAAAACACCGCGTTGATGATCGAGGGCCTGGCCGCTCAGGGCCGCGACATCGGCAAAGTGCTGGACGTGATCCGCGCCATCGCCGAGCAGACCAACCTGCTGGCCCTCAATGCCGCGATCGAAGCCGCCCGTGCCGGGGAGGCCGGACGGGGCTTTGCGGTGGTGGCGGACGAAGTCCGGGCGCTGGCCCATCGCACAGCGCAGTCGACCCAGGAAATCGAGAAAATGGTCGCCGGCATCCAGAACGGCACCGGCGAAGCGGTCTCATCGATGCAACAAAGTAATCAGCGCACCCAAAGCACCCTGGAGATGGCTCGCGCGGCGGGTATCGCCCTGGAGCAGATCACCCAGTCGATTCAACTGATCAACGAACGCAACCTGGTGATCGCCAGCGCCTCGGAAGAACAGGCTCAGGTGTCCCGTGAAGTCGACCGCAACCTGGTGAACATCCGCGACCTGGCCACCCAGTCCGCCGCCGGTGCCAACCAGACCAGCGCCGCCACCCACGAACTGTCGCGACTGGCGGTTGATTTGAATGCGATGGTGGCGCGGTTTGTCATCTAGCCTTTCGCTCTTGCATGGCTATGCCGAGCGGGGGATTGGTTTTTTTTGGCTGTCGTTCGCGATCAGATCAATACGAATGATCGTCCCCTTGGAGTTAACCGTTTGAATCCCGGCTCGACTGCCGATTCGGTGGTACATAAGGTGGGTGCCATCGTCGATCGTGGTAAAGACGTAGCCCGGAATCGCCACCACGGTGGCAGCATCAGAGGAACGCACCACGCCCACAGCCACCGGCGGGGCATCCACGCCACCGCAATGGACAGTAATCGTGTCTCCGGCCGCTTGGTCGGAGTACGGCTCGATGGTGACTTTCACCATGTCGCAATGGTGTTTCAGATACTCGGGTGTGACGCCATCTTCGTAAGTCAGCTCGTCGTCGATAACGGGCTTGAGTGGTGTCGCACCGTTCAAGGGAATGCGTTTATCGATCGTGAACGTGGCGGGTTCAGACGTAAAAGTCACTCCGTCGTGTCTGCGCACCTTGAACTCAATGATGCTTTCGCCTTCCACAAGATGCTGTTTGCCCAGCGTCAGGATGAGCGGAAAGGTAATCGGACCCGCCAGTTTGACGGTTTTCACTCGTTTCCTTGTTCCGTCAGGGGTGGTCAACGAGAGCAGGACAGTGTCTATGCGACCATGAACCGCAGACTCGGCCCAGGGTTGATCAATTTGCAGACGCAGATCGCACTGTGTGGCCAGGTCCGGCAACAGGTTTTTTTGCGGATAAAACGGAATACCTTCGGATGGGTAACTACTGAGTGCATCGACGATGCGAAACGCCGGTAATTTGTTCATTTCAGATATCCTCGATAAGAGCGTCGTAATGACAACCCACAGTGGGTGATCCCGATTAAACAATCCGACATGTAATGGCGCTACTGACAGATCTGATAGGTACTAAAGGCAGGTTTGATCACTGCGTTGAAAAAAGACCCACTTGACCACCACTGGAATGTTCCGTGATTTGAGATAGGGTTGAATCTGGAACTCGCGCGTCAGGAGAAGTACATGCGCTATTCAGCCTTGACCCAACGAATCGCTGGTGACGGAGCCGCAGCCTGGAAGATTCATGATCGAGCGCTGGAATTGCGCGAGCAGGGCATCGACGTGCTGCTGCTGTCGATCGGCGATCCGGATTTCGACACCCCGATGCCAATCATTCACGCCGCCATCGACAGCCTGCTGGCCGGCGACACCCATTACTCGGATGTACGCGGCTCCCACACACTGCGCAGCAGCATCGCCCGCCGTCATCAGCGGCGCAGCGGTCAGGAGGTGGACGCCGACCATGTGATCGTGCTGCCCGGTGCGCAGTGCGCGGTGTATTCGGTTGCCCAATGCCTGCTCGATCCAGGCGACGAAGTGATCGTCGCCGAGCCGATGTACGTCACTTATGAAGGGGTGTTCGGTGCCTGCGGGGCTCGCGTGGTGCCGGTGGCCGTGCGTCCGGAGAACGGCTTTCGGGTCGAACCGGTGGATGTCGCGGCGCTGATCACCCCTAAAACCCGGGCCATTCTGCTCAATAGCCCGAATAATCCTTCCGGTGCCAGTCTGTCGTTGAAAAGTTGGCAGGCGTTGGCTGCGTTGTGCGTGAGACATGACCTTTGGCTGATCAGCGATGAGGTCTACAGCGATTTGTTATTTGAAGGCGAACACATCAGCCCGGCCAGCCTGCCCGGCATGGCCGAGCGCACGGCGACCGTCAACAGTCTGTCCAAATCCCATGCCATGACCGGCTGGCGAGTGGGTTGGATGATCGGCCCCAAAGCGCTGGCCGACCACGTGATGCATCTGTCGTTGTGCATGCTGTTCGGGATTCCGGATTTCGTCCAGAACGCCGCGCAGGTGGCACTCGATAAAGACTTGCCGGAAGTGGCGCTGATGCGCGAGGAATATCGCCAGCGTCGCGACTTGGTGTGCGCGAGCTTGAGCGGTTGCCCGGGCATTCGGCCGATCAAGCCCGATGGCGGGATGTTCGTGATGGTCGATGTGCGCCAGACCGGCCTTGGCGCACAAGGTTTTGCCGAGCGGCTGCTGGAAGGTTACGGCGTCTCGGTGCTGGCCGGTGAAGCCTTCGGGCCGAGTGCGGCGGGGCATATTCGCATTGGCTTGGTGGTGGATCAGAAGAGGCTGGCGGATGCGTGCCGGCGGATTGCCTTGTGTGCGGTGGATTTGCTGCAGGAGCGGCGGGCCTGATGGATTTGTGCTGAATTTGATGCGCCCTTCGCGGGCAAGCCTCGCTCCGGGTTTAGTGTCGATCACATGCCGCGCGCATGACACCAATACCGTAGGAGCGAGGCTTGCCCGCGAAGACTGACTCACAGACGCCGAACGTCCTCAGCCTTCCACGCCCTGGTATTCAACAGATGCTCCACTGCACGTGCCCAGCGTCTTGTCATGGACATCGAGGCCGACTTCGATCGAGTCATCCATTAATTTGATTTTGATCAACCTCTCCATTGCTTTGCTAGCTAGACTGAAAATCAATACGACGTAATAAGTCGAGGTTGTGCTTCATGTACTGGTTCCGCCGTCACCGTCGAAGCCTATTGCACCTTATCCTCACGGTGTGGGTGTTAGCTGTGGCCGTGATGGCAATCCACGGTTGTCTGGTGCAACCGAATCACAATATAGCCGCATCACACAATGTCGAGCAGTATGGTGTGGATGGTCATGCCCTCCACACCAGTGGTTGCCTTCAAAACTGTGAGGACACTGCCACGGCGATAAAACCTGCATCGCAGACTCAAGCATTAGATTCCACCAACTGGGCCGTCCTTTTGCTGTTAACTACGGCAGTAATAATGATGGTGCTTGACCCCGCGAAAAAATCCTCCTTCGCCACTCTTGTACTGAAACGCCCCGCACCGCCGGAAGTCCCAGCCCGCCTGACTTTCGTACGTTTCAACGATTAACCCCCTGCCTCAGAGTGGCAGAGCACTGATTGCTCTGTCCTGCTGCGTCGCTTTTTTGCGGCTCGGTTATTCCTGCTTGTCCCCCTCACAATCTCAGGACTTCACCATGCAAATGCATTCTAAATTCGTTCTAGCTGCCATCTTGGCTAGCAGCGCACTCATTGCCTCTGCCGAGGACGCACATCACCCAGCCGACGTGCCGGTTGACTCAGCCGAGAACACAGCTCCCGCATCGACAGCCATGACAAAAGCCATGACCGAGCAAATGCAGAAAATGCAGGCAGCACATGACAAAGCGGCAGCGGCTAAAACGCCTGTTGAACGCCAGGCCGCCATGCAAGAAGGCATGAAAGTGATGAAGGACAGCATGGCCATGATGAGCAAGGAGCAGAGTGCAATGGGTTGTATGGGCATGTCTGGAGCCAAGGACAGCGCAGGCAAAGGCATGATGGGCATGATGATGCAGATGATGGAACAGCAGTCGTCGATGATGGAAATGCCAATGAACAAGTAAATGTGCAGTAGCGCTGCCTGCACTTGGCAACCTGCCCACGTGTGCACCTGTTATGCACCACGACGACCATCAGCAAAAGGCGAACAGCAAAAACACCGGGCAAAGAGGAGTACCCACCATGAACCATACCGAATCGGCCTACGGTCTCTGGTCGCTGGTCATCATCAACTCATTGGTGTTTATCTTGTTCGCCTTCAGCTTCACCCGGCCTAAGACGAGCCGCGATTGGCGTTCCTTTGGTATGTTCTCGGCGTTCCTGGTGGCTCTGTTTACCGAGATGTACGGTTTCCCGCTGACGATCTACCTGTTGATGCCCTGGCTCACTCGTAACTTCCCTGGCATCGACTTCCTCTCGCACGACGCAGGGCATTTGCTCGAAACGGTTCTGGGCTGGAAGGTCAATCCGCACTGGGGTCCATTCCACATTATCAGCAACCTGCTGATCGCCGGCGGCTTCTGGTTATTAGCGGCCGCCTGGCGTGTGCTCTATAACGCCCAAGGTACTGGGCAACTAGCGCTCGACGGGCCCTATGCGCGGATCCGTCACCCGCAGTACGTTGGCTTCGTGCTGATCATGTTTGGCTTTCTGTTGCAGTGGCCGACATTGATCACCTTGGTGATGTTTCCAATCCTCCTGTTGGTCTACGCCAAGCTGGCGAAGCGGGAAGAACAGGAGATGCTCGCGCACTTCGGCGACGCCTACCGCGCTTACTGCGAACAGACTCCGGCGTTCCTGCCCTGGTCGACCCCCCACAGTCCCAACACTCCTACTGACGCCCCTCCGAGTTCAGGAAAACAATCATGAACGCTCCCTGGAAAACTGGCATTTCTCTGGCCCTGACCATGGCTATTTCCTACACCGTTTGTGCGCTGCTCTATGCGCTATGGCCGGCGCAAGGTGTCGCTTTTCTCAGCGCTTTGTTCCATGGACTCGACTTTGGTCGCCTTCAAGCTTCCCAAGACTACAGTGTGGCGACTTTCGTCGGGCCACTGCTGGTCTTGAGTGTATGGGGCGCGATGGTCGGCACCTTGTTTGCCTGGCTGTCCGGCAAGCTCCGTGGCAAGTCTTGATAGCCGCTTCAGGCAGGAGACAGTGATGAATGAATCACACATGCAGCACAGCCAGCACCAGCCAGCGTTTGCATCAGGGAAAATGGCGAAAGATCCGATCTGCGGAATGATGGTCGATAAGAGCACAGCGTTGTCACGGGAACGTGGCGGGCGCAGCTATTACTTTTGCAGCGACACCTGCCTGCGCACCTTCGAATCGCCAGAAAGAGAACTGAAGGCGATGAAAACCCGCGTGACTATCGCCCTCACCGGTGTACTGGCCCTGGCGCTTCTGCGTGCGGGCGCCTTCATCGCGCTGGCCGCCGGTGCCACGCTACTGACTTGGGTGCCGATCCCGGCGCTCCCTTGGTTCACGTGGGGAATATGGCTTTTCCTGTTGGTCACTCCGGTGCAGTTCATCGGTGGCTGGAGTTTCTACAAGGGAGCGTGGAACGCCATTCGCACCCGTAACATCAACATGGATTTCCTGATCGCCCTCGGCACGTCGGTCGCCTATTTCTACAGTGTCGCGGTGCTGTTCTTCCCGGACGTCCTGCCGGTCAAGGTGGCCGAGCGCGACGTCTATTTCGAAGTGTCGGCGGTGATCATCGCCTTCGTACTGCTGGGTAGGTACATGGAGGAGATCATCAAGAAAAAGTCTTCGGCCGCAGTCCGGCGCTTACTTGATCTCAAACCGGCGATCGCGCATGTGATTCGTGATGGGGAGGAGGTCGACTTGCCCGCTGAAAACGTCATGGCCGGCGAGTTCCTGGTAGTCAAGCCTGGCGAAAAAATCCCCACCGATGGCGATGTCAGTGAAGGTCAGTCAACGGTAGATGAGTCCATGCTGACGGGCGAGTCGATGCCGGTCGACAAACACCCGGGCAGTCCGGTGATCGGAGGTACGCTCAATGGCAGTGGTGTGCTCACTTTCAAAGCGAGCAGGATCGGTGCCGATACCGCACTGGCGCAGATCATCAAGATGGTCGAGGAGGCACAGGGCAGCACCGCACAGATCCAGCGCTTGGCCGATCAGGTCACTGGCTATTTCGTGCCTGCAGTGGTGGCAGTCGCGCTGTTGGCCCTGGTCGGCTGGTCTCTTGCGGGGAGTTTTCCGCAGGGACTGTTGGCCTTTATCGCGGTTCTCATCATTTCCTGCCCTTGTGCACTGGGCGTGGCGACGCCCGCGGCGTTAATGGTCGGTGTCGGCAAGGGGGCTGATAACGGCATCCTTATCCGCGGCGGCGAAGTACTGGAACGGGCAGAAAAACTGAGTACGGTGGTGTTCGACAAGACCGGCACCATTACCCGAGGCGAACCCGATGTAACCGATGTGATTTCGCTGGGCACAGCGTTGGAAAACGAGGTCTTGATGCTTGCCGCCGCCGTGGAGTCCGGTTCAGAACATCCACTTGGGGCAGCGATAGTGCGCGCCGCCCGGCATCGCGACATCAGCCTGCCGAAAGCGACCGGCATCAACGGGATCGCCGGTCACGGCATCGAAGGCACTGTCGACAGTCGCAAAGTCTGGCTGGGCAACCGGCGTTTGTTCGCTCGCCAAGGCATTGCGACCGAGGCTGCCGAAGAGCACCTCATCCGCCTGGAAGCCGATGGCAAGACCGCCATGCTGATCGGTGTCGACGACCGTTTGGTTGGGGTGATTGCGGTGGCCGATACGATTAAACCTGAAGCGGCTGAAGCCGTTGCGGCATTGCAGGCAAGCGGCATCAAGGTCGTGCTACTGAGCGGCGACAACCACCGTACTGCCGAAGCGGTCGCGCGACAGGTCGGCATTGAACGAGTGATTGCCGAGGTCTTGCCGGACGACAAGGTCGCAGTGATCCGTCAATTGCAAAGCGAAGGGCAGGTCGTGGCCATGGTTGGCGATGGTGTCAACGATGCACCTGCCCTGGCCACCGCTGACATCGGCATCGCCATTGGCTCGGGTTCCGATGTAGCCAAGGAAACCGGCGGCATTATCCTGCTCAAGAACGATGTACGCGACGTGGTCACCGCGATCAAGCTGTCGCGCGCAACGATGGTCAAGATCAAACAAAACCTGTTCTGGGCATTCATCTACAACAGTATCGGCATTCCAATCGCGGCCTTCGGACTGCTTAATCCCATCATCGCTGCCGCCGCGATGGCACTCAGCTCCCTGTCGGTAATCGCCAATTCCGCGACGCTGAAACGTGCCCGTATCGGCTTGAGTCAGGAGCCTAAATCATGAACCGCGAAGTTTTAATTATCTGCCTCCTGGTGAGTATCGTGGGCATTACAACGGTGGTTTATCTGTTGGGGCTGACTGGCAAATCGTTGGCTATAGCAGCGATTTTCCTGCTGTGCCCGGTCTTGGTCGGGGTGCAACTTTTTCGCGGTGTCCGTCAATTTGATAAGGACATGGCCGAGGCCCGTCGCAAACTGCAAAGGAAGAACCTGCCATGAAACCCCATTACGTTCCCATTCGCAGCGCCGGCCGTGTCAACTGGTTCTTCCTCGGCTTCCTTGCCATTGCCGCATACTTCCTGTTGACCGAGCACCGGGCCCACGTCGTTCCCTACTTGCCATTCCTGCTGTTGCTGGCCTGTCCGCTGATGCATCTGTTTATGCATCATGGACACGTGGGGCATGGCGGACACGAACAGGTTGATCGCGGTGAGCATGACGCGCACAGTGGCGGCTGCGGCCACCAGCACCGCGACGATCACGCTGGCCATGCGCCCGAACCAGGCAGGCAGCTGAACGACGTGACGCAACGCCCAGACCGCCCGGCATGAGGGCCGTGCCGTATACCGCATACTGGCAGCGAGCGGTGAGGGCACCCGTACGGCGAATAAATTCCGGGACAGTGCCTTCATCAGTGAATCGACTTGCCTCGGCAAGCCGCCGAAGGGAGCGTGATTATGCCGACACACAGTGTTCTTGAATTACGCGTCCGCCGGCTCGGCATTGATACCCACCAACAACCAGTGGCGTTCATGCCGCGCGATTGCCATGTCTGCCGCTCGGAAGGTTTCTCCGCCTTGTCACGCATCGAACTGATCAAAGGCACGCGTCACGTGATCGCGACGCTGATGGTGGTGGATGGACGGTGGATAGGTGGCGGTGAGGTTGGGCTATCGGAGTCGGCCTGGCGGCTGCTCGGTGCGCAGGAGGGCGAAAGCGTTGCTGTGCATCACCCGGCGCCGGTAGAGTCGATGAGCGCCGTGCGCGGGAAGATCCATGGAAGTGCGCTGTCGCGGGAGGCGCTGACTACGATCGTGAATGACATCGATGCCGGCCGATTCAGCGACGTGGAGCTGGCGGCCTTTCTGACCGGCTGCGCCGGCAACCAAATGTCGTTCACCGAAATCCGCTATCTGACCGAAGCCATGGTTGACGCCGGCGAGCGTCTGCACTGGGACCGACCGCTGATTCTGGACAAGCACTGCGTCGGTGGGCTGCCGGGGAATCGGACCACTCCCATTGTAGTGGCCATAGTCGCGGCCAACGGCCTGTGCATACCCAAGACTTCCTCGCGAGCGATTACCTCGCCAGCGGGCACGGCCGACGCCATGGAGACCCTGGCCCCGGTAG
Source organism: Pseudomonas sp. A-RE-19 (assembly GCF_019956555.1). Classification (GTDB taxonomy): domain Bacteria; phylum Pseudomonadota; class Gammaproteobacteria; order Pseudomonadales; family Pseudomonadaceae; genus Aquipseudomonas. Next base: position 55,532 of record NZ_JAHBDQ010000005.1, read on the forward strand.
ATCTCGATTTGCCAACGATGCGCAGGGTCGTGGAGCAAGAGGGCGGTTGCGTCGTCTGGGGCGGGGCCGTGCAGCTGAGCCCGACCGATGATGTCCTGATCCGGGTCGAACGAGCCCTGGACCTGGACAGCCAGGGCCAGTTGGTAGCCTCGGTATTGTCGAAGAAACTGGCGGCCGGTGCGAGTCATGTATTGATCGACATCCCCGTCGGCGCTACCGCGAAAGTACGCGATATGCCAGCGGCGATCCAACTGCAAACGTTGTTGGCCGAAGTCGGCAGCCTGCTTGGCCTCAACGTCCAGACACATGTCTCGAACGGCGATGGCTCAGTGGGGCTGGGTATTGGCCCGGCACTGGAAGCACGCGATGTGCTGGCGGTGCTGCGCGGCGATGCGCAGGCGCCACAGGACTTGCGTGAGCGTGCCCTCGACCTTGCCGGCCTGTTGCTGGAAATGGCCGGCAAGGTGCCGACCGGCCGTGGCTATACGCTCGCCGCCGCAACCTTGGCGAGTGGCAGCGCCTGGCGGAAATTCCAGGCCATCGCGAACGCCCAAGGCGGGCTGCGCGAGCCGCCGCAGGCGCGCTATCGGCACCCGGTTTTGGCCAGCCGCGACGGCCGTGTGTGCCGCATCGACAACCGCGTACTGTCGCGCATCGGCAAATTGGCTGGGGCGCCGGCGGCCCCCGCAGCCGGGCTGGTACTCGGTACGGCGCTCGGACAACGGGTCGAGGCCGATCAGCCGCTCTATACCGTGCATGCCGAAAGCCCGGGCGAACTGGCCTATGCGTTGGAGTATGCGCAGCAGCACCCGGAACTCTTCTTCATCGAGGAGGACGCGCCATGAATCCCCTGCTGTTTTGTCTCGATGGTAACCTGGCCTTACAGACCGGGCTCGCGGCCCGTGCGCGGCTGCAACCCGCCGCCTGCCAACTGCGGCAGTTTCCCGACGAGGAAAGCTACGTGCGTGTGTTAAGCGACGTGCAGGACCGCGACGCGGTGGTTTTGTGCAGCCTGCGCCGCCCGGACAACTTGTTCATACCGCTGTGCTTCCTCATGGAAACCCTGCGTGAGTTGGGTGCCCGTTCCGTGGGCCTGGTTGCTCCCTACTTGGCCTATATGCGCCAAGATCAGCGTTTTCATCCGGGAGAGGCCGTCAGCGCAAGCCTGTTCGCTGCCTTGTTGGCTCCGCACATCGACTGGTTAGTGACGGTGGATCCGCATCTGCACCGCATCCATGATCTGGGCACTCTATACCCGGTACCGCATCGAGTCGTACAGGCCGCGCCGGCCTTGGCAGCCTGGGTCGCCAGCGAGATCCCCCGGCCATTGTTGATCGGTCCCGACAGCGAAAGTGAGCAATGGGTGTCGGAGGTCGCCCGGCTGGCGAAAGCGCCATTCATCGTGCTGCAGAAAGTGCGGCTCGGCGATCGGGAGGTCTCGGTCTCCGTGCCCGATATCGAGCGTTGGCGTGAACACACTCCGGTGCTGATCGACGACATCATCTCGACGGGGCGTACCCTGCTCGAAACCGCCGGTCATCTGCAACGAGCAGGCATGCGCCCACCGGTGGCCTTGGCGGTACATGGAGTCTATGCAGAACACGCCGAACGTGATCTGCAAGCGGCCGGCATTCAGGCGTTCACTAGCAATAGCATTTCGCACGCCAGCAACACCATCGATCTGTCCGAGCTGGTTGGACAAGCCATCGAGGAGCTTGCTCCATGACTTTAAATGGATAATCGAAAGGTGACGCGGGAGGGCACATGACCGACGCGACCCGGTTCGTGATCACTGCCTGCAAACGCTTGCACCGAATGAGCGAAGTCGAGATGTGCGAACACAAGGGCATCGGTCATCCGGACAGCCTGTGCAATGGTGTCGCGGAAGCCGTGTCGCTGGCCCTCAACCATGCCTACCTGCTACAACGTCGACAAGGCCTTGTTGATCGGCGGCGAGAGCCAGCCGCGCTTTGGCGGTGGACAGGCGTTGACGCCGATGCGCCTGATTCTGTGTGGTCGAGCCAGTCCCTTGCCGAACGCCGGGCTGGCCGAATTGGTGCGGAGCGCTGCACACCGCTATCTGTCCGAAAACCTGCGCTGCGATCCGGCGTTGTTCGAAATCGAATGTGCGGTACGCAGCGGCAGCCCCAATCTGCAGCAGGCTTTCGGGCGCGGGATGTCCCACGCCTTGGCCAACGACACCTCCTTCGGCATTGGTTTCTCGCCATACTCGCCCCTCGAAAAACAAGTGCTGCAACTGGGGGCGCTATTGCACTCGGCCGCGTTCCAAGCGCGGTTTCCGGCAGCGGGCGACGACTACAAGATCATGGGCGCGCGGGTTGGCGACAGGATGACATTCACCGTTGCATTGGCGCTCATCGATCGGCAGATTCACCATGCGGCAGAATATTTCGCGGTCAAGCAGGCAATTACGGAGCATCTAATCGCGTCCCTGGCGTTTCCCTGTGATCTGGCCATCAATATCCGACATCGAGCGTACCATTGAGTGTTTGGTGCGCGGCGATCTACCTGCCTTCTGATAAAAAGGCCTGATCGATTTATGCTGAATTTGATGACCTGTTCGCGGGCAAGCATCGCTCCTGCAGGGATTTGTGGCGTTCACAAAACCCTGTGGGAGCGGGCTTGCCCGCGATGGCTGACTGACAAACGCTAAATTTCTTAAACCCGCCAAGCGCCGGCATTCACCAGATTCGCCGGCCGCTCCCCAGCCAGCGCCGCCAACAGATTCTCCACCGCACACGTCGCCATCGCCTCCCGCGTCTCATGCGTCGCCGAGCCGATATGCGGCGTCGCCACCACGTTGTTCAACTGCAACAACGGCGAGTCATGTCCCAGCGGCTCACGCTCGAACACATCCAGCCCCGCCGCGCGAATCCGGTTCTGCTGTAATGCTTCGATCAGCGCCGCTTCGTCCACCACCTTGCCCCGAGAGATGTTGATGAAGATCGTCTCGGGGCGCATCCGGGCGAGCTGTTTAGCGCCGATCAACCCTTCGGTTTCAGCGGTGAGCGGCAAGGTCAGGCAAACGAAATCGGCCTGCTGCAACAGCTGCGACAAGCTGCGGTATTGCGCATTGAATCGCTGCTCCACCGCCGGTTTTGGCGAATGACTGTGATACAGAACCGGCATGCCGAAACCAAAGTGCCCACGTTGCGCCAAGGCTTCGCCGATCCGCCCCATGCCGATGATGCCCAGCGTTTTACCGTGCACATCGCTGCCGAAATGCGCCGGGCCGATGTTGCGGTTCCACTGGCCAGCGCGAACCATGTTGGCCAGTTCCACCACTCGCCGGGCGGTGGCCAGGATCAACGCGAAACCGGTGTCGGCGGTGGTTTCGGTCAATACATCGGGCGTGTTACTGAGCAGGATTCGCCGTTCGGTCAGGTAATCAATGTCGTAGTTGTCGACGCCGACGGAGACGCTGGCAATGGCTTCCAGGTTGGGCGCCAGATCCAATAAGCCGGCATCCAGCTTCAGACTGGCACCGAGCAGCCCGTGGGCGCGGGGCAGGGCCTGACGCAACTGCGCCAGGCCCTCGGCGTCGAGGCTGTCGATCAGCGTCACTTCGGTCTGCTCGTGCAGGCGAGCCATTAGCAACGGCGAGAGTTTCTTGTACAGCACGACCTGTTTTTTCATCATCGTTATCTCAACTTCAATTCAGGAATGAGCAGCGCTCGGCCGTTGCACAACGGCCTTGGCCACGACCCGGTCACTGGCGCCAGGCTTGAGGAAAATCGTCAGCACCACCGACAGCATCAAGGCCCCGCTCATCAGCAGATAAGAGGCACCGGGCGATCCGGTGGAGCTGTTCAGGTAACCGACCAGATAAGAGCCGCCAAACGAACCGAGCGCGCCCATGCTGTTGATCAACGCCATGGCGCCACCGGCCACGTTGGCCGGGAGGATTTCCGGGACGATGGCGAAAAACGGCCCGTACGGGGCGTACATGCAGGCGCCGGCAATCACCAGCAGGGTGTAGGACCACCAGAAATGCTCCGCGCCCAAAGCGTAGGAGCCATAGAACGCAATCGACGCGATCAGCAGCGGCGGCCAGACGAAGCGTTTGCGCTTTTGCAGTTTGTCCGAGCCCCAGGACACCAGCAGCATGCCGATCACCGCCGCCAGGTAGGGCAACGCCGACAGCCAACCGGCTTCGATCATGTCCATCTGTGCACCGGCCTTGAGGATCGATGGCAGCCACAGCACGAAACCGTAGACGCCGATGCTCCAGCAGAAAAACTGCAAGGCAAGGATGATCACTTTCGGCGAGCGGAAGGCTTCGGCGTAGTTTTTCACCGCTTTGATGCCGACCTGTTCGGCGGCCAGGGCGCTTTCCAGGTCCTGCTTTTCCTGGTCATTGAGCCACGTGGCCTGAGCCGGACGATCATCGGCCAGCCGCCACCAGATAAACGCCCACAGCACCGCCGGCAAACCCTCGATGATGAACATCCAGCGCCAGTTGAAATGCTGGATCAGGTAACCCGACACCACCGACATCCAGAGCATGGTCACGGGGTTGCCGAGGATCAGGAAGGTGTTGGCACGCGAGCGTTCGGCACGGGTGAACCAATGGCACAGGTACACCAGCATCGCCGGCATCACGGCGGCTTCGACCACGCCGAGCATGAAGCGAATCACGATCAGCCAGTAGGCGTTGGAGACGATCCCGGTCAAGGTCGCCAGCCCGCCCCAGAGGATCAGGCTGACGAAAATCAGTTTCTTCACGCTGTGTTTCTGGGCGTAGATCGCTCCCGGGATCTGGAAGAAAAAATAACCAAGGAAGAACAGTGCGCCGAGCAGGGAAGACAGCCCCGGCGTGATCATCAGGTCCTTGGCCATGCCGGAGGCGGCGGCGAACCCATAGTTGGCGCGGTCCAGATACGCCAGGCTGTAGGTGATGAACACGATGGGCATGATGTACCACCAGCGGCGGGTGGCCAGTGTCGCGGTTTTCATAGTGATGCTCCTGAGCTTGTTGTTTTTGTCGCAGCAGGTAACGGGTCTGAATCAATTTTTTGCGGTGATTGTTATGGCCTCATCGCGAGCAGGCTGGCTCCCACAGGGGATCTGTGTTTGAACCCGATTTAATGTGGGAGCCAGCCTGCTCGCGATTGGGGGCCCCGAATTCGGCATACATCTCAGCCCGATCGGGCAACCCCTCCATATCCCCACGGCTCTGCACCGCGCGGCTACCGATCCAGTTGGCACGCTGCACCGCTTGGGCAACGCTGTAGTTTTCCAGCAGGGCGCTGATCAGGCCGACAGCGAACCCGTCACCGGCCCCGACCGTATCGACCACTGTTTCCACGGGCACGCCTGCAACGAAACCTTCGTCCAGATGGGTGCGGTAATACGCACCGCGCGGCCCAAGTTTGATCGCCACGACTTCAGCGCCCTGGCCGAGATAAAACGCAGCGATGTCGGCGGGGTCTTCGAACCCGGTCAGCAAACGCCCTTCGCTCAAACCCGGCAGCACCCAATGGGCGAGGGCGGCGAGGCGATTGATCTCGGTGATCATCTGTTGCTCGCTGGCCCACAGGCTTGGGCGCAGGTTTGGGTCGAACGACACGCTGTGCCCGGCAGAACGCATGCGAGTCATCAGCTCGAACGACATTTCCCGGGCCGAGGCAGACAGCGCCGGTGGAATGCCCGTGGCGTGCAAGTGCCGAGCCGTGAGCAATGGCGGAGCAATGGACCGCACCGACAAATGACTGGCCGCCGAGCCACGGCGGAAATACTCGACAACCGGGTCGCTGCCATCGTCAGTGCGAGACTTGAGTTGAAACCCGGTGGGGTGCGCGGGGTCGATGTCGACGTGGCTGCAGTCCAGGCCTTCTTTCTCCAGCGTATCGATGACGAACCTGCCAAGAGAATCCGCACCCACCCGGCTCAGCCAGGCGACGTTAAAACCCAGCCGTGACAGACCGATGGCAACGTTGCTGTCAGCCCCGGCAATGCGCTTGTGGAAGTGGTCGACGTCGGCCAGCTCACCGTTCTGCTCGGCGACGAACATCGCCATGGTTTCACCGAACGACAGAATATCGATCTCAGACATGAGCAGGCTCCAGATGGGACAGGCCAAGGCGGGAGAGGGTGGCGACATGCTCAGTGGTCAGCTGCACCAGGTCATCGCCCTGCAGCGGATACTCCGCCGCACGCATCACGCCCTGGGGCATGTGTCGCAGCAGTTGCTCCCACAGATGCAGATCAGTGGCGGCGGGCGGCACCGCCACCAGTTTGCCGTCGGCCCGGCGCGCTACCGCTTTGCAGTGCACATAACCGACGTGCCGACCGAGCAGCCGCGCGGCGCTGGCGGCGGACTGGTCCTGCCATTGCCAGTTGCCGATATCGAAAGTCATTTTGATCGGCAGGTGGTGCTGCTCGACTTCGGCGAAGAAACGCTGGAAGGGTTCGATTCGGCCGCCGTGCAAGGTCTGGTCGTTTTCCACCAGCAGTTGCACCGGGCTCTGTTGTAACGCAAGCGCCAGTGTTTGCAGATCATTGTTGTCGGTGAAATAACCCAAGGAGACTTTCAACCATTTGGCGCCGAACGCCTCGGCGCGCTTCAGGGTTGATAGCAGTTCAGGATTGGGTGTCGAGTGTCCGGCCAGCCACAATTCCATCGGTGAGGAATACACACTGTCGAGGCCCCGGGATTGCGTGGCTTCAGTCAGTTGCGCGGGGTTTTCGAGGGTCAGCAGCTCTTCGCGCCATTCGATGTGCGTGGCATGGGCCGCGGCCAGCACCTCGACAAAACTGCCTTGGCCGCGTTGACGGACAAGGTCCGCGCCGTAGCTGGACAGGCTGATGGAAACGGGTGGTTTGTTCATTGTTATGCACCTCTGAAACCGGTTTCATTTTTGGTCAAAAAAATAGTGATGTTGAGTTATGTGGTGGTTGTCAGGGCCTCTTCGCGGGCAAGCCTCGCCCCTACAGGGGTCTATGGCGTTCACAAAACCTGTAGGAGTGAGGCTTGCCCGCGAAGAGGCCCGAACATTCACCGAAGATTCCCCAGGGTCGACCCCCGAACAATCAGCCGCGCCGAAAAATCCAGCGTCCGCACCGGCCCGTCATCGCCACGCAGTCGCTTGAGCAAACATTCAAACGCACTCGCGCCAATCTCCGCCGTTGGCTGGGCGAGGGCGGTAATTCCGCTGCCCACCAGCGGGTACCAATCCAGATCATCCAAAGCGATCAGTCCGACATCCTCAAACAGCTTGCACTTCAACTCACGCAACGAATGAGTACTGGCCAACGCAGCAATACCGTTGGCACAGAACAGCGCTTTCGGCCCGGGACCCGGGGTTTGCAAAAAGGTGTTCACGCGGGCGGTCAGATCGCCGCCGGTTTCAACCACCGCGCCCGAGAGCGCCGGACGTTGCCCGATCTGCGCCTTGAAACTGCTGACCCGCTCGATCCGCGAACTGGTGCCGTCATAAGGCTCGGTGACCATCAGCACATCGCGATAACCGCATTCTTCAAGGTGCGCAACGGCCATCTCGACGGCGGTCGGATTATCCAGCCCCACCAGATCGCTCTCGAGCTGATCGACCTTGCGATCCACCAACACCATGGGCATTTCCCGGTGCAACTCACGCAACTCATCGCGGTGATGGCCGAGGGTGTTCACGATCAAGCCTTCGATGTTGTATGAGCGCAGCAGCGCCAGGTGCTGACGTTCCTGCTCGTCATCGCGATCGGTGTTGCACACCACCAGGCTGTAGCCGTGCTGACGGCAGGCGGTTTCCACCCCGTGCATCACGGCAATCGAATAAGGGTTACGGATATCGGCCACCAGCATGCCGATCAGGCGCGTGCGCCCACGTTTCAGGCCACGGGCCATTTGGTTCGGGCGATAGCCCAACTCGCTGATCGCCTGCTCGATACGCAAGGCAATGGCATCGGAGAGCAGGGCGCGGTCATCGCCGATGAAGCGCGAGACGCTGGCCTTGGAGACGCCCGCGTGTTCGGCGACGTCGAGCATGGTCACGCGGCTACGTTGGGCGGCGGAGAAGTCGTTCACGGTGTTTAACCTTGTTATTGGAGTTTGTGCAGGCTGGCTTTGAAACCGGTTTCAGAAGACACCATTAACGAGAACGCGTCAAGCCAGTGAAGCCTCAAAGCCTAGGGAAAAGCCGACGAACGGTAGCTTTACCTGTCAGATATGACAGTAGTCAAGACAGTTAAGTCAGCGCTTAATTTATTACAACAACAAAGAACAATTCCGCGAACAGGTGAAGGAGTTACGATATGGCGGCCACTGGACCACTGACATTCAATGCGCCGAAAGTCAACGGGGTGGCAGATCCTGATGTTGATCCAGAGGGGCATATTCCGCTTGAGTTGTTGCGCACGGGAATTGATGTGGTAGTTCCTTTGTGGCCCGAACCAGCGAAGGATCCAGGTGAAAGAGATATTCTGACAGTCCGTTTTGAACAGCCAGGGCAAGAACCGGTAAAAATCGAAAATACTTACTTGCCTGAGGATATGAAATCCGAATTCATTATTCATATCGTCCCGGAGTATCTGCAGAATAATGGTGTGGGCGAGTTATGGTATGACCTTCTTGACTCTGCCGATAATCCTTCTTTTTCATTTCCTCGAAAACTGACTATTGATCATACGCCTATTCCCAGCGACCTTAAGGAAGCCGAGTTTCCTCATGCTAATAAAGAAGGTTATCTAAATTGCGACACTGACCCTCCGTTATGGGACGGTGTCACAATCAAGATTCCGGCACTATCGGGATTTAATGTTGGCGATCGTTGCGAGGTGCTCTGGAAAGGTTATTCAAGCCTTAACGGCAGTGGCCCTGAGATCAGCGGAACTCGAAAAAACGTTATTCGCCCAAACTTGACCGACCAGGATGTCCGCGAAGGATACTCCTTGGTTATCGAACCTTACGACCCTCATATAAAACCAATGGTGGACAACGCCTCCGCCACCGTTGGGTATAAGGTATATCGCGGTATGAAACTTGTAGGGGAGTCAAAGGTTGCAGTGGTAAAGATAGACAGGATTATACCTGGTGAAGATGGTAAAGACCTTGCCTGCGGGCCTTGAGGAAGCATGGAGATTGGTGTTGTACAGAAGAGTGTGAAGTGGTTAGTTGGATTTTTAATTCAGGTGCTATCAATTGTGATTGCAGGAGATGTTCAAGATGAATGCAAAAGTTGAAAAAATCGAATTGTCCAAAATTGAAAAAGCCATATTGTCCAGAAGAGCTGTTCTTCAGGGAATGGGTGGAGTCGGGCGCAAGCGCGCAAATCCTGTAAAAGTTACTATTACAGCGCAAACGCTTCCGTCGGACTTGCGCATACCTATAGCAGCTTTGTCTGCACCACTTGCATATACCATTCCTCAGCCTACCGAGCCTCAGGATCCAGATGATTTGATTGAGTTCCAAATCCGCAAGAAAGGCGCTCTAGACTGGACGGAAATCGAGCCCTACCTCGAGTTGGGTCCTGTAGCGGACAGGGTATGGCCTTTGCCAAAGACGATACCGTTGGCATACCTGGTAGAGGATTCAACCCCCGAAACGCCTACCGAATATGAGGTTAGGTATATTTACTGGTATGGCGCCGTGAACGAGGGCTATTCGGACATCACTACGTACGCGATTGACCGCACGGCGCCTTACCGAGTGAAGGAACCGCCGTCAAACTATTCCCCGGGCGCAGCGACTTTCCCTGCGGATCTCGGGCCGACCGATCCTATCGATGAGGCCTATATCGGCAATAACCCATCCGGAATCAAGATCAAGGCCGCCAGTTATGGAAGCTATCATGCGACAGACACGATCAAGGTTTTCTGGGGTATAGCCCCGGATCCAGACCGCGACGAGCCTGCATTTGAGGGCTTGTTGCCTGCAGACTTTGAAGTCACCGTTCCGATTCAAAAGTTCATAGACTCCGTAGAAGGTCTCAACACATTAATTTATGTGGTGACAGACCTTGTGAAGAACATCGGGAAACGCTCCAATCCGGCCTCACGCGAAGTCAAGCGTATTGCCGATCCTACTGTATTTGAAAAACCCGTGGTGCCATTGGCCAATGGTCCGGACGGCGACGGTCTGATTGATCTGGCTGACTGTCATCAGGGGGTGTCAGTTGAGATTATCGTGCCCACGCCGAATGCTCCCACGGACACCATCATGGCTTACTGGGGGGGAGAGGAACTTGGCGAGAAGCGGGTATCAGAGAGTGTCGATGGCAAGTTGACTTGGGAAAATGTTTCTTTTGCCATCATCAAAAAAGTATATGGCAATACGGATGGTGATGAAGACACCACTATCAGTTATGGCATGTTCAGAGGCGTCCGTCGCATCGGCGGCAATGAAGATGTCATAAAAGTCAATATCTTTTATATCGGTCCGCCGAACCCGAATGAGCCGGACCCTGTAAACCCTGCTCTGAATCCTGCGGTACTGAAGTTTGCAGGCGGCAGCACTGATGAAGTAAACGAAGTGGATTATGGAAACGACGCAGAAATTTCGATTGATCTGTTTGCAACTCCTCCTACTCAAGAAGGATGGTTGATTGACATTTTTTATAATGACAAAAAGATCGGTGAGACCGTCCGCTTAACGACGGGTCAAGAAGGCACCACCCTCACACGGCCAATTCCCTGGGAAACAATTTTTGAGCAAGGAATAGGGACTAAGGTTTTGCGCTGGGTACTTTATACAGCGGCAAATCCTAACCCGATTGGTTGTCCTCCCAAAGATATTCCTGTAGCGGCTTTTCCTATTCAGACACTCGCACCCGAGGTACAGGATCTTGCAGGCCCACTCAAGAGAATCGGTTGTTCGACATTGAACTTCGTTCCTCCAGGCGATGGCACGTCTCGACGCAACCTGAAGGTGCGTATCCCTAAAAGCGCATACACTGTTGACGGGGAAACCATTACTTTAAGCTGGGCAGCGTATTCCGATGAAGCCATACCGGTACTTATCCCTGGCACAGAGACCACAGCTAGTTATCCAATCACGGGTACCTTTCCCGATGCCGGTGCTCTGATAAATATCGGCACATATGAGGAACACTTCAAGCCGGCGAACCGCGCCAACGGTGTGCTCAGTTACACCATTACCCGGACAGGCACTACGCCTACACCGCCTTCAGCGCAGGCAAAACACTTTATACTTGTTACGAATAGCGAGGCGCAGTACTGCGAGGAGGTATACCCGATTCCATGACGCCTTGTATAAACAGTGCGACCAGGCGGTTTGAGTCGCACTGTTTTTTATTGTTTCGGCATGTTAAAAAAAAACGATTCCAGCTAACGATTTTTCGACGCCAAAAAACAGATAAGTCCTACATAAATATACGTGGCACCCCGCTAGCCTAGCGACCCTCATTTGTCTGGCCATTCCTATAGGCGAGTGGCAGAAGTCCAGTTTTATTAAGCAGGTGTCTACTATGCCAGATAAGTTTTCGTTTGTTTCCAACACCGCCACCCGGTGGGTATTGATATGCTCACCCGTGTTGGCATTTCTCTCGTCGTCCACAACCGCAGCGCCTATCGTTGGAGGAACCACGACGATTACGGGTGGTGTTCCTGAGAGTTGGAGTCTCAGTTCAAATGCCACATTAAACGTCAACGGAGCCCAGACGCTGTTCATCACCTCTGACAGTTCAACACTTAACGTCAATGCAGGAAGCACCACCCAGCAGATAACGGCACGCAATGGCTCTCAAGTGAACCTGACGGGGGCAACTGTCTCTGGCGTTGGCGGCCTGGCGGCCGTCGTGCTGGTCAATAGTCAAGGCAGCATTGATAACAGCAGCATTACTGGCAATCGCGTAGGGCTGCAGGTGGTGCGTGAAGTCAGTACGCAAACCGGTTCAACCGCAACCGTGAGTGGTAATAGCACAATCAGCGGCGCTACAGGGGGAGCATTGGTGAGTGCATTCAGTCGTCTGGATGTAACCGACTCAACGATTCAGGGCTCCGGCGCCACGAGCTATGGGATGAGGTTGGCGAGTGGTCAAGCCACGGCTACTAACAGCACGATCATTGGCGGAAAGGACGGGATAACCATCGGACTCGATGTGACCGCGATTCAGCCCGCTACACTGGATCTCGACAATACGACTGTTCAGGGAATCACCGGCTCCGCCATCCAGGTTGACTTCGCCAATGCAAGTTCCTCCACTGCCACCATCGCGCTGAACAATTCTCGACTGTTGGCCGGCAATGAAACGCTGCTGGATGTCAGAGGCGGTGCCAACACCTCCATGACCGTTAATGGCAGCACGTTGACCGGTAACATCGTTACCGAGCAAGGCAGTACCACCCAACTGACCCTGGAGAACGATTCAGTCTTGACCGGCCGCCTGGAAAATGTGGCCAGCGCCACCATCAATGACAGTTCCAGATGGGTACTGGTAGATAACAGCAACGTTGGCACGCTCACTCTCAACAATGGCGGCTCGGTAGTATTTGGTGCTGACAATGCCTTCTATCAATTGAACGTGACCAATTTGTCGGGTAATGGCCGGTTTGTGATGGGCACAAATCTCTCCATGGGCCAGACCGATTTGCTGAATGTCACGGGGACCGCCAGTGGTCGTCATGAATTGTTTATTACGAGCAGTGGTGTTGATCCCGCCGGCCCGATTCGCGTGGTTCAGACAGCGGGAGGAGATGCGCAATTCTTCCTGGGCAAAGCGGTCGATCTTGGGACCTATTCCTACGGGCTGGAAAAAAGTGGCAATGACTGGATACTTGATCCGAGCACTCGCACGGTCAGTCCGGGCACACGTTCGGTGCTTGCGCTCTTCAATACGGCATCGACTGTATGGTTAGGCGAGTTGACCTCGTTGCGCACCCGCATGGGGGAATTGCGTTTCAATGGCGGTAAAGCGGGTGCCTGGGGTCGCACATACGCGAACAAATACAACATCGCCGATGGTTCGGGTGTCGGATATCAGCAAACCCAGCAAGGTTTCACCCTGGGCGCAGATGCGCCGCTGCCTTTCGGAGACGGCCAATGGCTAGTGGGTGTGATGGCCGGTCACAGTAAATCCGACCTCGATTTGACCGCTGGAACCTCAGGCCGTGTGGACAGTTACTACCTGGGCACTTACGCCACCTGGCTCGATCCCCGGACCGGTTATTATTTCGACGGCGTGCTGAAGGCGAACCGTTTTCGTAATGAAGCGAAAGTCGGTCTGAGCGATGGAGCCCGAGCCAAGGGCGACTATGACAACTCAGGCCTGGGAGGCTCCATTGAGTTCGGACGCCATATCAACTTCGCCAACGGCAACTTCCTTGAACCTTTCACTCAATGGTCCGCGGTGGTCATTCAAGGCAAGGACTTTTCGCTGGACAACGATATGCAGGCTGAAGGGGACCGCACGCGTTCCTTTATCGGTAAGGTGGGGGCGACCGCAGGGAGAAACATTGCACTGGAACATGGGCGCGTGATTCAGCCATACCTGCGCGCCGCGTGGGCTCATGAGTTCGCGAAGAGCAATGAGGTTCAGGTCAACAACAATGTATTCAATAACGATCTGTCCGGTTCTCGGGCTGAATTGGGTACCGGGGTAGCTGTCTCGATGACGTCAAATTTCCACATGCACGCGGATTTTGACTACAGCAGCGGCCGGAATTTTGAGCAGCCTTTTGGTGTCAACGTTGGCGTTCGTTATGAGTGGTGAGTACGCCTGTTCAATAATGTAAAAAAAGGAAGCTTGTGCTTCCTTTTTTACTATTGCTGATTTATCAATCGGTTACGCAGCTACCGCGCGAGTGCGTGAACGGCTGGAGGTTGCGTTATTTTTTTTTGCCAAAAATTCCACATCAATCGTTAATGTTTTAGCGACGTCGTCATCGTGGTTTTCAACAACAGCGCTAATCAGCTTGCCAGAAAAAACATCGTTGGCGGCGTCATATTCCAGCTCGGCCTTTCCCCCGCTTTGGGTGTAAATAACAGGTTTGGCGGGATCGCTATTATCAGCGAAGGTCAGTCGGACAATATACGCTGCCGGCGTCAAATCGTAGCTGCCATTGCTTTGCCCCTTTGAAAAGGAGAGTGTGATTTCTTTTGTCGTGTAATCCGGTTCCCCGGCACGTTGCCGCGCAAACATAACGTAAGCCTCGTTGTGTTGTGGTGGAAAGACCTTCTCCTCGAGCTCCACCAGACCTGCGTTAAATGTTTCTGCGCTGTTGATCGTTCCGCTACAGGTACCGGTTTTCACAGCCTGTTTGATTTTTTGCGTGATCGTGTTCATTAATGCGGTCTCCATTGTCATGACAGGTATCCCGCTATTAAAGACAGCTTCCGGGATGACGTATCAAACCGCTGATGGAGCGGGCCTGTAAACTGTCAGACTTGTTAGTTTACAGGGCACGATTAATGTGATTTTTTGCAGAATAATTTAGCGCTCCACCGAACGTAGTGGCTAGAAGGTTTGTGCAGCCATTAGCCAAACAACCCCGCCGCAATATTGATCGAAAACCCCAGAATCGCGGTATTGAACACAAACCCGATCAACGACTGCGCCAGCACGATCTTGCGCAAATCCCGAGTGGCGACGCCCACATCTGCGGTCTGTACCGCCACGCCGATGGTGAACGAGAAATACAGGAAGTCCCAGTAATTGGGCGTTGTCAGCCCCTCGGCAAAACGCAGTGCCGGTTCTTTGCCGTCCCAGGTGTAATACAGCCGGGCGTAGTGCACGCAGAAAATCACCCCGATCAGTAGCCATGAGCCGATCACCGTCAGCGCAGTGAAACCGTAGCGCAGCAGTTTGCGGGTGGTTTCCAGGTCCTTGCTGCCGGCGAGTTCGAAGGTGATGGTACCGAGGCTGGCCAGGGCCGCGATGCTTACCAGCAGCAACACCAGACCGGCATTTTCGTCCTCGACTTCGGCAATGCGTTTGACGTCCGGGGCCTTGGCGCGCACGGTGAGCCAGAGCATCAGCACCAGATACGTCCAGACCCCGGCGTTCCAGCCGATGAGGATTTTGCCGAGGATCGAATCGGCTGGAGCCAGAATGCCCACCGCGACGCCGAATGTGGCAGCGGCGGACAGGCGAGGGTGGGTGCGGGCGAGTAGGGGCATGGAGGCTCACTTTGATGGCGCGTCTCTGCACCATAGCGCACGCAACAGCGCTTTTGTAGGAGCTGCCGAAGGCTGCGATCTTTTGATCTTGATCTTTAAAAGCAAAGTCAAAAGATCGCAGCCTTCGGCAGCTCCTACAGGTGGGATCAGTGGTGTTTGGTGGATTTGCGCACGAGCTTCATCACCACCACAAAAAACACCGGTACAAACACCACCGCCAGGGTCGCGGTGATCATCCCGCCAATCACGCCGGTGCCGATGGCTTGCTGGCTCGCCGAGCTGGCGCCGGTGGCAATGGCCAGCGGCACTACGCCGAGGATGAATGCCAGCGAGGTCATCACGATGGGGCGAAGTCGCAGCCGTGCGGCTTGCAGGGTGGCGTCGATCAGGTCGTGGCCTTCGTCGTACAGGCTCTTGGCGAATTCGATGATCAGGATCGCGTTCTTCGCCGACAGACCGATGATGGTAATCAGTCCGACCTTGAAGAACACATCGTTGGGCATTCCGCGCAGGGTCACGGCCAGTACCGCACCGAGTACACCCAGCGGCACAACAAGTAGCACCGACGTCGGAATCGACCAGCTCTCGTACAGCGCCGCCAGGCACAGGAACACGATCAGCAGCGACAGCCCGAGCAGAATCGGTG
Source organism: Pseudomonas sp. A-RE-19 (assembly GCF_019956555.1). GTDB lineage: Bacteria > Pseudomonadota > Gammaproteobacteria > Pseudomonadales > Pseudomonadaceae > Aquipseudomonas. Next base: position 71,269 of record NZ_JAHBDQ010000005.1, read on the forward strand.
CCTGGCTGCCGGACAAGCGTTCTTGCAACGACAACCCGGTCCATTCCTGACCCAACCCGGCCGGGCCTTGCGCCACCAGCCGTTCGATTTCCGCCATGGCTTCGCCGGTGCTGTAACCGGGCGCCGGTTCGCCGGAAATGCTGATGGCCGGGTAACCGTTGTAACGGGTCAACTGCGCCGGGCCTTGGGTCCAGTTGGCCCGGACGAAGGCCGACAATGGCACCATTTTCTCGGCGTTGTTGCGCACGTGAATCTTCAGCAGGTCGGCGACCTGACTGCGTTGATCACCTTCGGCCTGGACCACCACCCGTTGCATCCGTCCCTGGTTGGGGAAGTCGTTGATGTAGGCCGAGCCCACGGCGGTGGACAGTACGTTGCCGATGTCAGCAAACGAAATGCCCAAGGCGTTGGCTTGCTTGCGGTCGACTTCCAGCTGCACCTGCGGCGCTTCGGCCAGGGCGCTTTCGCGCACGTTCATCAGGATCGGGCTTTTTTCGGCGGCGGCCAGCAACTGGCTGCGCGCCTGCATCAGCGTGGCATGGCCAAGGCCGCCACGGTCTTGCAGGCGGAACTCGAAACCGCTGGAAGTCCCCAGGCCATCGACCGGCGGCGGCAGGATCGCAAAGGCCATGGCGTCCTTGATCTGACTTAGCGTGATGTTGGCGCGGTCGGCAATCGAACTCGCCGAATCATCGCTGCCCCGAGCCGACCAATCCTTGAGCGTGGTAAATGCCAGCGCGGCGTTCTGCCCGCTGCCAGAGAAGCTGAAACCGAGAATCACCGTGCTGTCGCCGACACCCGGTTCGGTGGCGTTGTGCGCTTCGATCTGCTCGACCACCTGCACCGTGCGGTTCTTGCTTGCACCCGGTGGCAGTTGAATGTCGGTGATGGTGTAACCCTGGTCTTCCACCGGCAAAAACGAGGAGGGCAGGCGACTGAAGCACAGCCCCAGACCGACCAGCAGCACGCCGTAGATCAACAGGTAACGCCCGGTGCGTTTCAGTGCATAGGCGACCCAGCCCTGATAGCGCTCGGTCAGTTGTTCGAAGCGTCGATTGAACCAGCCGAAGAAGCCGCCCTTGGCGTGATGTTCGCCCTTGGCAATCGGCTTGAGCAGCGTCGCGCACAGCGCCGGGGTCAAGGTCAGGGCGAGGAACGCCGAGAACAGAATCGACGTGGCCATCGACAGCGAGAACTGCCGGTAAATCACCCCGACGGAGCCCTGCATGAACGCCATCGGAATGAACACCGCCACCAACACCAGGGTGATGCCGATGATCGCCCCGGTGATCTGCTTCATTGCCTTGCGCGTCGCGTCCTTGGGTGACAGGCCCTCGGTGGCCATGATCCGTTCGACGTTCTCCACCACCACGATGGCGTCATCCACCAGAATGCCGATGGCCAGCACCATGCCAAACATGGTCAGCACGTTGATCGAGAAACCCAGCGCCAACATGATTGCGAAAGTGCCCATCAGCGCCACCGGCACCACCAGCGTCGGAATCAATGTGTAGCGGATGTTCTGCAGGAACAGGAACATCACCGCAAACACCAGCACCATCGCCTCGATAAGGGTGTAGACCACTTTGGTGATCGAGACTTTGACGAAGGGCGAGGTGTCGTACGGAATCTTGTATTCGACACCGGCCGGGAAGTAGCGCGCCAGTTCATCCATCTTCGCCCGCACCAGGGTCGCGGTGCTCAGGGCATTGGCGCCCGGCGACAGTTGCACGCTGACGGCGGTCGACGGTTTGCCGTTCAGCCGCGTGGAAAACTGATATTCCTGACTGCCGATCTCGACGCGCGCCACGTCGCCGATGCGCACGGTGGAGCCGTCAGGATTAGCCTTGAGCACGATGTCGGCGAATTCTTCAGGTGTCGACAACTGGCCTTTGACCAGAATGGTCGCAGTGATTTCCTGCGTGGTGCGGGTCGGCAAGTCGCCGATGCTGCCCGCCGAAACCTGGGCATTTTGCGCAACGATCGCGGCGTTGACATCGGCCGGGGTCAGGTTGAAGCCGATCAGCTTCTGCGGGTCGATCCAGATTCGCATTGCCCGTTCGGCACCGTACAACTGGGCCTTGCCGACGCCGTCCAGGCGCTTGATCTCGTTCATCACGTTGCGCGCCAGGTAATCGCTGAGCGCCACGTCGTCGAGCTTGCCGTCGCTGGAGGTGAGGGTGATCAGCAGCAGGAAGCCGGCAGAGACTTTCTCCACCTGCAAGCCCTGCTGGGTGACGGCTTGCGGTAAACGTGACTCGACCACTTTGAGGCGGTTTTGCACATCGACTTGTGCCATTTCCGGGTCAGTGCCGGGCTGGAACGTCGCGGTGATGGTGGCGCTGCCGAGGCTGCTCTGGGATTCGAAATACAGCAGATGGTCGGCGCCGTTGAGTTCTTCCTCGATCAGGCTGACCACGCTTTCATCCACGGTCTGCGCCGAAGCGCCCGGGTAGGTGGCATTGATTTCGACTTTCGGTGGCGCGACGTTCGGGTACTGCGCCACCGGCAATTGGCCAATAGCCAGCGCGCCGGCCAGCAGGATAAACAAGGCGATCACCCAGGCGAACACCGGGCGGTCGATAAAGAACTGCGGCATAAAAAAGCGTCCTGCTTACTGACCAGAAACCTGGGCAAGTGGAAGAGGGGTGTCGTCTATCTGGACTTTTTCACCGGGGCGCGCGTGTTGCAGGCCTTCAATGACGATGCGGTCGCCGGGCTTGAGGCCGCGAGTGACGATCCAGCGATCGTTCTGCACGGTGCCCAGTTCGACCGGTTGCTGGCCGACCCGCTGCTCGGCGTCGAGCAGCAGCACTTGGGCGACGCCGGCGCTGTCACGCTGGATGGCCCGCTGCGGCACGCTGATGCCTTGCTGATTGAACGCTTGCTCTAGGCGCACGCGAACGAAGCTGCCCGGTAGCAAGTCGAGGTCCGGGTTGGGGAACTCGCTGCGCAGAATGATCTGACCAGTGCCTGGATCGACGGTGATGTCGGTGAACAGCAATTTGCCCGGTAATGGATAGAGGCTGCCGTCGTCCTGGATCAATGTGGCTTTGGCCTGACCTTGGCCCACTTCCGTTAACTGGCCGGACCGAAACGCTCGGCGCAGGTCGTTGAGTTCTCGGGTCGATTGCGTCAGGTCCGCGTGGATCGGGTTCAACTGCTGGATCAGCGCCAACGGGGTGGTTTCGTTCTGCCCGACCAGCGCGCCTTCGGTCACCAGCGCCCGGCCGATGCGCCCGGAAATCGGCGCGGTGACGGTGGCATAACCCAGGTTCAGTTTCGCCCGTTCCACGGCGGCTTTGTTGGCGGCGACATCGGCGGCGGTCTGCCGGGCATTGGCGCGAGCGTTGTCGTAATCCTGGCCGCTGATGGCGTTGCCTTCGATCAACTGGGCGTAACGCTGCTCTTGCAGCCTGGCCTGGAACGCGTTGGCTTCGGCCTTGCGCAATGCGGCTTCGGCGCTGTCCAGGTCGGCCTTGAACGGTGCCGGGTCGATACGGAATAGAACGTCGCCTTTTTTTACGTCGCTGCCTTCACGGAAGGCCCGCTGCAACACCACGCCGGCAATACGGGCACGCACTTCGGCAATCCGTGGCGCGGCAATCCGCCCGCTCAGTTCGCTGCTGATCGACAAGGGGCGGGCCTCGATGGTTTCGATGCGCACGGTGGCCAGCGGTGTTTGCTCTTCGGCGTTCGAGGACTTGTCACAAGCGCTCAGCGTCAAGGCCAGTGCAATCAGGCTGAGGGTGGCAAGCAGTTTCTTTGACATGTAAGTACCCCAATAATGACCTCCCGCATCCTACGGGGAGCCGACGAGGGTAGCGGTGAAGCTTTGTAGGCGCTGTGTGAAATTGTGTAAGGGTTTTGCTCATGGGCATGCGAGGGCGTATATCCTTCGCAGCTTGAAACTTATTGCGACTGTTATGCCGCCTTCGCGAGCAAGCCCGCTCCCACATTCGATCTTTGGTGCGACACAGATCCAGTGTGGGAGCGGGCTTGCTCGCGAAGAGGCCCTGACAGGCGCCACAGCACTTTCTGGAAACACCCATGCCCAACATCCTCCTGGTCGAAGACGACACCGCGCTCTCCGAACTGATTTCCAGCTATCTGGAACGCAATGGCTATTGCGTCAGCGTGATCAGCCGTGGCGATCATGTGCGCGAACGGGCGCGGGTCAATCCGCCGGACCTGGTGATCCTCGACCTGATGCTGCCGGGGCTCGACGGCTTGCAGGTCTGTCGTTTGCTGCGGGCCGATTCGGCAACCCTGCCGATCCTGATGCTCACCGCCCGCGACGACAGCCACGATCAGGTGCTGGGGCTGGAAATGGGCGCCGACGACTACGTCACCAAACCTTGCGAGCCACGGGTGTTGCTGGCCCGGGTGCGCACTTTGCTGCGCCGCAGCAGCCTCAGCGACCCGCAGACCGCCAACGACCGTATTCTCATGGGCAATCTGTGCATCGATCTGTCCGAGCGTACCGTGACCTGGCGCGAGCAGCTGGTTGAACTGTCCAGCGGCGAATACAACCTGCTGGTGGTGCTGGCCCGGCATGCCGGCGAAGTGCTGAGCCGCGACCAGATACTGCAACGCCTGCGCGGTATCGAATTCAACGGCACCGACCGCTCGGTGGACGTGGCGATTTCCAAGCTGCGACGCAAGTTCGATGATCACGCCGGCGAAGCGCGCAAGATCAAGACCGTGTGGGGCAAGGGTTACTTGTTCAGCCGCTCCGAGTGGGAATGCTGAGTCGATGTTCAGAATCCTGTTTCGCCTCTATCTGGTGACCATCGTCTCGTTCAGCGCGGCGATCTACCTGGTGCCGGACCTGGTGATCCAGGTCTTTCATGAACGCTTCATGACCTACAACCTCGATTACTCCCGAGGGTTGCAAACGCTGATCGTCAAGCAGTTTCACGCAGTACCTGTCGAGCAATGGCCGGCATTGGCGGCCGAGATGGACAAGGAATTCCAGCCGCTGCACATCGTGCTGACCCGCAACGACGATGCCGAATTCACCCCCAATGAGCGTGAACGCTTGCAGCGCGGCGAGAATGTTGTGCGTATCGGTGACTGGGGCTGGCGCACCCTGGCCGTGACGCCCTTGAACGAGCAGATGGTGGTGGAAATGGTCGTGCCGCCGGACCCGACGGACGTCAGCTGGCTGTACTGGAGCATCAACGTGCTGATCGGCGCGACCATGCTCGCGTGTCTGTTGCTGTGGTTGCGCCCGCACTGGCGTGACCTGGAACGCCTCAAAGGCACCGCCGAACGCTTCGGCAAGGGCCACCTGAGCGAGCGCACACAGATTTCCCCCAGCTCCAACATCGGCAGCCTGGCCAACGTGTTCGACACCATGGCAGGCGACATCGAAAACCTGCTCAACCAGCAACGCGATCTGCTCAACGCCGTGTCCCATGAGTTGCGCACGCCACTGACGCGGCTGGATTTCGGCCTGGCCCTGGCGCTGTCCGACGACTTGCCGGCCGCCAGTCGCGAACGTCTGCAAGGCTTGGTCGCGCACATTCGCGAACTGGATGAGCTGGTGCTGGAATTGCTGTCTTACAGCCGCCTGCAGAATCCGGCGCGGCTGCTGGAACAGGTCGAAGTCTCGTTGGATGAGTTCATCGACAGTATTCTGGGCAGCGTCGATGAAGAGCTCGAATCACCGGAAATCGTCATTGATGTGTTGCTTGGCGGCCAGCTCGAACGCTTCTCGCTGGACCCGCGATTGACCGCCCGGGCCATCCAGAACCTGCTGCGCAACGCCATGCGGTATTGCACAAAGCGCATTCAGATTGGTGTGCAGGTATGCCCCAAGGGCTGTGAAATCTGGGTGGATGACGATGGCATCGGCATTCCAGAGGATGAGCGGGAGCGGATTTTCGAGCCGTTTTATCGACTGGATCGCAGCCGGGATCGCGCCACTGGCGGGTTTGGGCTGGGCCTGGCGATCAGTCGCCGGGCGCTCGAAGCACAGAGCGGCACACTCACCGCGCAAGCGTCGCCGCTGGGTGGCGCGCGGTTCAGGTTATGGTTGCCGACTCCGGTTTAAAGGCATGCCTTCAGACGATTCGCGTTTGCGATCCAAATGTAGGAGCTGCCAGTCACAGGTTTTTGAGAGCTCAGTCGAGTAATTCGGTTGATTCAATCAGCCCGACCCCAGCCACTTGCATCCGCTCAATCGCTGCCGCCAGTGATCCATCCAGATCAATCGCCCGACACGCATCCATCACCACAAACGCATTGAACCCCGCCGCCCGCGCGTCCAGGGCGGAAAACATCACGCAGAAATCCAGTGCCAGCCCGACCATGTAAACCGTGTCGATACCGCGTTCTTTCAAATACCCGGCCAAGCCGGTGGTCGTGGTTCGATCCGCCTCCAGAAACGCCGAATAACTGTCGATGTCCGGATTGCAGCCCTTGCGGATGATCAATTGGGCATGGGGCAGGTCCAGTTCCGCGTGGAACTCGGCGCCGGGTGTGGCTCGTACACAATGCTCAGGCCAGAGTGTCTGCTCACCGTAAGGCAGCTGAATCACGTCGTAAGGCTTGCGGCCGGGGTGGCTGGACGCAAACGAGGCATGACCGGGCGGGTGCCAGTCCTGGGCGATGATGACCTGTTTGAACTGGCGCCCGAGCTGGTTGATCAAGGGCACAATCAGGTCGCCCTCAGGCACCGGTAATTGACCGCCGGGGATGAAGTCGTTCTGTACGTCGATCACCAGCAAGGCTGCACGTAAAGAAATCGGCATGGGTTGGGTTCCTCCTTGGAAAGTCCGACGCAAGCATAGCGACAAGTCTGCTCGCGATGAGGTCAGCCCAGACGCTAAATACCCAGAAGCCAGTCCCGCATTTGGCCGAACCGCTGCCTTACTGCCGGCACTGATGCCTTGTTATAGTTCGGGCCTCATTTTCTGCCCGGTAAAGGATCACTGCCATGACTCAATACACCGCCTTCAGCGTCGAACTGGCCGATAACATCGCCCATGTGCAGATCAACCGCCAGGAAAAGATCAACTCGATGAACGCCGCGTTCTGGAGCGAGATCATCGAAATTTTCCAGTGGGTCGACGATACCGATGCAGTTCGGGTGGTGGTGCTCAGTGGCGCCGGCAAGCATTTTTCTTCCGGTATCGACCTGATGATGCTGGCCGGTGTGGCCAACGAACTGGGCAAGGACGTGGGCCGCAACGCGCGTCTGCTGCGTCGCAAGATCCTCGCGCTGCAAGCCTCGTTCAATGCCGTTGATAATTGCCGAAAGCCAGTGTTGGCGGCGATCCAGGGTTATTGCCTGGGCGGCGCCATTGACCTGATTTCGGCCTGCGACATGCGTTACGCGGCCGAGGACGCGCAATTTTCCATCAAGGAAATCGATATCGGGATGGCGGCGGATGTGGGCACTTTGCAACGCTTGCCACGGATAATCGGTGACGGCATGCTGCGTGAACTGGCTTACACTGGTCGCACCTTTGGTGCCGACGAAGCGCGCAACATCGGCCTGGTCAATCGCGTCTACAGCGATACCGCCAGCCTGCTTGACGGCGTGATGGGCATTGCCCGCGAGATCGCCGGCAAGTCGCCGATTGCCGTCACCGGCACCAAAGAGATGATCAGCTACATGCGCGATCATCGCATCGATGATGGCCTCGAATACGTCGCCACCTGGAACGCCGCCATGCTGCAATCCACCGATCTGCGCGTGGCCATGGCCGCCCATATGAGCAAACAGAAACCCGATTTTCTGGACTGATTAACCATGACTTCACGCTGGACCACTGCAGTACTGGACACTGATCAACCCGGCGGCTGGGCCGTGGCGCGCAGCCCCGAAGGTTTTTTGTTCGATGACAATGGCGCGCTGTTTCCACGGGAATGGCTCAAGCGTCAGGACCTGTCGATTCTCGCCGAGCACGGCATCGGTCACCTGGATGGCGAACCGGTCTACCTGCTGGAGCTGCGCAGTCACAGCGAAGTGCCGGGCTGCAACTGGAAAGGCCTGCGGGCGTTCATGTTCGATGGCGATCACACCGTCTACAAGGTTCTCGGGTATGCCGCGCAAATCGGTACCTGGGCCCGTGAACACCGTTTTTGCGGCAACTGCGGGCAGGTGATGAGCCAGGTGCCGCGTGAGCGGGCGATGTACTGTGAACCGTGTGATCTACGCCACTATCCGCGCATTTCACCGAGCATGATCGTGCTGGTCACCCGCGGCGACGAGGTTCTGCTGGCCCGTTCGCCGCGGTTTGTCGCCGGGGTCTACAGCACGTTGGCGGGGTTTGCCGAGCCGGGTGAGTCGGCCGAAGACTGCCTGATTCGTGAGGTTCGAGAAGAGGTGCAGATCGAGGTCAAGAACATCCAGTACATGGGCAGTCAATGCTGGCCGTTCCCGCACTCGATGATGCTCGGTTTTCACGCCGAATATGCCGGGGGCGAGATTGTCTGTCAGGAAGACGAGATTGAAGATGCCCAGTGGTTCAACGTGCACGAGCTGCCGCCGTTGCCGGCGTCACGCTCGATTGCCCGTTATCTGATCGACGTCTATGTGGCGCGGCGCTTAGGCCACGCTGAACCAGTGCTGCCAGGCTAAGCGGACGGTCAGGCCGAGCACCACGGTGATGAACACCGGGCGAATGAATTTCGCACCGCCGCTGATGGCGGTGCGCGCGCCGAAGAAGGCGCCGACCATCACCGACAGGCCCATGCTCAGGCCGATGATCCAGTCCACCTGCCCGGAAAATATGAACACTGACAGCGCCACGATGTTGCTGACGAAGTTCATGCTGCGCGCCACGCCGCTGGCCTTGACCAGGTCGATGGGGTAGAGCAACAGGCTGCTGACGGTCCAGAACGCACCCGTTCCCGGGCCGGCCACGCCGTCGTAGAAGCCGAGGCTGAAGCCTTGGGTCGATTGCCACTTTTTCTTGATTGGCGCGTCGCTGTCCAGCGGCGCCTTCGGCGTGCCACCAAACAACAGATACAGGCCACAGGCGAAAACGATCACCGGCAGCATCTTGTTCAGCCATTCCGCCGGCAAGTATTGAGCGACCATGGCGCCAGTGAGTGCGCCGACCAACGTGCCAACGATGGCGTGCATCCATTGCCGAGGATGGAACAGCTTGCGCCGGTAGAAGGTGAAACTGGCGGTCGCCGAGCCGAAGGTCGAACTGAGTTTGTTGGTGCCCAGCACCAGGTGCGGTGGCAGGCCGGCGGTCAGCAGCGCCGGAGTGGTCAACAGGCCGCCACCGCCAGCGATGGCGTCGATGAAACCGGCAATGAAAGCGACGAGAGCCAGAACGGCCAGGGTAGTGAGGTCAACGCTGAGTTCGAAAGGCATGGAAGGGGCTTATTCGGCAGGGCGCAGAAGAGGGGCTGCGGGGAAGGCCGGTATCTTACCCATATCCAAACTCTGCGGCGACCGATCTGGCGTCTTCGCGGGCAAGCCTCGCTCCTACAGGGAATGTAATGTCTTTGTAGGAGCGAGGCTTGCCCGCGAAGGCGTCAGCCCCGACGACACATCACTTGCGCTCAGGTCCATTACCGATCTGCCACACAAACGGCGGTTCAGTCCCGTTAATCGCCCAATCCCCGACAATCCGCGCCTTGTAAATCACCGGATTGTGCGATGACACGGTCCGGGCATTGCGCCAATGGCGATCCAGCGATTTGCCTTCGCGAACATCCGAAGCGCCCAAGGCATTGAACAGCGCAGTGGTCGCCCGCTGGATCAACTCCGAAACCACCACCTGAGCCTTGGCCGATTCGATTTCCGCTGCCACATTCGCCGCGCGCTCCAGCGCTTCATCTCCCGAAAACCGCGCCAGATACGCCCTCTGTGCCGGTTGCGCAGCTTTCAACGCACTGGCTTCTGCGGCGTACACCCACGCGGTAATCTCACCCACCACTTGCTGCACTTGGGAATCTTCGCTGACCCGCTGCGCATTGCCGTGGCTATAGATGCGCTTGCGCTCGCGCACTTGATGCGCCACATCGCGCAACGCGGCGCGGCCAATCCCGGCTAGGGTCGCCAACAGCACCAATTGATAAAACGCCGTCTGGTACTTGAAGCGGGTGGCGAAGTCGATGATGTTCTCGGCGTCCACTTCAGCCTCGATAAACCGCGAAGTGCCGCTGCCCGTGGTGCGCTGACCGAAACCGTCCCAATCATCGCTCTGCACAATACCCGGTTGGCGTGTGCGGACGGCAGCGATCACATCGCCGCCGGTATCGCTGCGTTGGGCATAGACGTCGATCCAGTCAGAAAAAATGCTGCCGGTGCTGTAGAACTTCTCGCCATCGAGCCGCCATTGATCGCCGTGGGGCGAGACCTTGGTGATCACATCGCCAATCGCCACGCTGCCGATTTCGGTCCAGGCGCAACCGACGATGTCGCCTGCCACGAAGCGTTTGAACCAGACATCCCGGGCAGGCCCTGGCGCCGCGTTCAGACGATCCTCGGCAAAGGCGAAATGCCCGCGCAGGGCTTGGGGCACGTTGGAGTCGGCTTCGGCGAGCTCGATCAGCAGCTCGAACAACTGCGGCAGGGAGGCGCCGCCACCGCCGTATTCAACCGGCACCCGCACCGCGCCGAAGCCAGCGTCCTTGAGCCATTGAATGGGTTCATAAGGCAGACTGCGGCTTTGTTCGCGTTCGACGGCACCGGCGGCGATGCGCTGGAAGATCGGCCGAAAGCGCGCGGCCAGTGCTTCATAGTCGGTACCGGTGGACAGTGGGTTGATTACTTGATGTTCGGTCATGGGACAGCTCCTTGGAACGGCAGTGAGTACCATAGTCGATTGCACGGTCCATGCCGAAATCCATAGGCCTGTCATTGCGGGTTGGTACGTGGGTTGCCCCCACTGCAACTGTTGCCGCACCAACAGTGCATCAGCAAATTGCCCCGGGCACAGCCACTCTGTGGCGAGGGGGCTTGCTCCCGTTGGGTAGCGTAGCGGCCCCAAAAAAGGGACTGCTGCGCAGTCCAACGGGGGCAAGCCCCCTCGTCACAGTTCGCGCGCGCCTCAAGATTCAGCACTGGCACGGTTGCTGCTCTGGCCTCAGGACTACCCTGAAAACCCGAGGACATGCCAATGAGTCAGCAAGCCGTCAAATTTGCCTACTGGGTGCCGAACGTCAGCGGCGGGCTGGTGGTCAGCAAGATCGAGCAGCGCACCCACTGGGGCATCGATTACAACCGCAAACTGGCGCAACTGGCCGAAGAGGCGGGGTTCGAATATGCCCTGACCCAGATTCGTTTCACCGCCGGTTATGGCGCCGAGTTCCAGCATGAATCGGTTGCCTTCAGCCATGCGTTGCTGGCCGCCACCACCAAATTGAAAGTCATTGCGGCGATTCTGCCAGGGCCATGGCAACCGGCATTGGCGGCCAAGCAACTGGCGACCATTGATCAACTCACCAACGGCCGGGTGGCGGTCAACATTGTCAGTGGTTGGTTCAAAGGCGAGTTTCAGGCTATTGGCGAACACTGGCTGGAGCACGATGAGCGCTACCGCCGCTCCGAAGAGTTCATCCGTGCGCTCAAGGGCATCTGGACGCAGGACAACTTCACCTTTCGCGGCGACTTCTACCGCTTCGACAACTACAGCCTCAAACCCAAGCCGCTGGGCCAGCCGGAAGTCTTTCAGGGCGGCAGTTCCCGCGCGGCACGGGACATGGCGGCGCGAGTCTCGGACTGGTACTTCACCAACGGCAACACCCCCGAAGGCATCAAGGCCCAGGTCGATGACATTCGCACGAAAGCGGCCGCGAACAATCATCCGGTGAAGGTCGGGGTGAATGCTTTCGTCATCGCTCGCGACACCGAAGAGGAGGCGCGGGCGGTGCTGGCGCAGATCATCGATCAGGCCGACCCGCAAGCTGTGAACGCCTTTGGCGATGCAGCGAAACAGGCGGGCAGGGCGTCGCCCGAGGGCGAGGGCAACTGGGCCAAATCGACCTTTGAAGATCTGGTGCAGTACAACGATGGCTTCAAGACCAATCTGATCGGCACACCGCAGCAGATTGCCGAGCGGATCGTCGCATTGAAGGCGGTGGGCGTGGATTTGGTGCTGGCGGGGTTTCTGCACTTCCAGGAAGAGGTGGAATACTTCGGTAAACGAGTGCTGCCGTTGGTGCGGGAGCTGGAGGCCAAAGCTCAGCTGAAGCAGACCGCTGCAGTAGCCTGATTGCACACGGCCCCTGTAGGAGCTGCCGAAGGCTGCGATCTTTTGATGTTGCCTTTTTAAGATCAAAAGATCGCAGCCTTCGGCAGCTCCTACAGGGGATTGAGGTTACAGACCCAAGTCGGACAAGCCCGGGTGATCATCCGGCCGACGACCCAGCGGCCAGTGGAACTTGCGGTCGCTTTCCTTGATCGGCATGTCGTTGATGCAAGCGTAACGATTGAACATCAAGCCGTTTTCATCGAACTCCCAGTTCTCGTTACCGTAGGAGCGGAACCAGTTGCCCGAGTCGTCGTGCCATTCGTAGGCGTAACGCACGGCGATACGGTTGTCGCCATAGGCCCAGAGTTCCTTGATCAGCCGGTAATCCAGTTCCTTGGCCCATTTGCGGGTCAGGAAAGCTTTGGCTTCTTCGCGGTTGTGGGCGAACTCGGCGCGGTTACGCCATTGGGTGTTCAGGGTATAGGCCAGGGACACCCGTTCCGGGTCACGGGAGTTCCAGCCGTCTTCGGCCAGGCGAACTTTTTCGATGGCCGATTCACGGGTAAACGGCGGTAATGGCGGACGAACTTCGGCAGTAGACATATCAAGTCTCCCTATCAAATTAACGTTCTGGCAAGTTGTCGGGCTTGTTAAAAGTGTTACAGGTCCAATAACTTTCGCGCCATGCATTGCGCATTATCGGCGGCACTGTGATCACCCATCACAAGCGCTACGGTAATGGCACCGTCGATCAGGATCAGCAGCTGTTTGGCCAGCGTCTCCGGGTCTTTTGCGCCATATTCGGTACAGAGCTCGCGCACGTAGTCGAGCAGCTTCTGTTTGTGGTCTTTGGCGACCAGGCGAACCGGGTCTTGCGGGTCGCCGGTTTCGCCGCTGGTGTTAATGAATGCGCAGCCGCGAAAGCCTTCGGAGGCGAACCAGGCCTTGAGCACGGTAAACAGGTTGAGCAGCCTGTCGGCCGGGGTTTGGGCCTTGCCGACTTCCGTTCGGTACCAATGCATCCAGCGCACATCGCGGCGTTGCAAGGCCGCGACGGTGAGCTCCTCCTTGTTGGCGAAGTAGCGGTAAATACTTTTTCTGGAGACGCCGGCGGTTTTCACCAGGAGATCCATGCCGGTGGCGGCGATGCCACTTTTGTAGATCAACTTTTCGGTGACATCCAGAATGATGTCGCGTGTGTCGTTGCTAGTGATTTCGTTCATGTGGCCAACAGTAGAATGATCGTTCTCCTTGGTCAAGAAGTTATTTGTGTTGACCGTGAAATTGCCATCGTGAGCAGGCTCGCTCCCACATTTGAAATGCATTCCCCTGTGGGAGCGAGCCTGCTCGCGATAGGATCTTTACAGACACTAACAAGACCCAAACCCATCCATGGTGTAAGCTCTCGGGTTCTTCGGATTCGACCCTTTTGCGAGCCCTATGCCGTCGCTTTTCAAACGCTCTCTGCTGCCTAAACTGCGCAGTTTTCCGCTGACCGCCGATGCCGTCACCATCCTCTCTGGCGCCGCCGAGTTTCGTCGTTGCCTGCTGGAACAAATCGCTCAGGCCACCCAGCGCATCTATATCGTCGCGTTGTACCTGCAAGAGGACGAAGCCGGGCAGGAAATCCTCGATGCCCTGCACGCCGCCAAACGGGCGCGCCCGGAACTGGACGTGGTGGTGGTCGTGGACTGGCTGCGCGCCCAGCGCGGTTTGATCGGTGCCGGCAAACAGCCGGGCAACGCCGCCTGGTATCAGGAAGCGACCCGCACCCACGAAAGCGTTGTGCCGGTGTACGGCGTGCCGGTGCAAACCCGCGAGCTGTTCGGCGTGCTGCATTTGAAAGGCTTCGTGATCGACGATTGTGTGCTCTACAGCGGCGCGAGCCTGAACAACGTTTACCTGCACAGATTCGACAAGTACCGCTTCGACCGTTATCACCTGCTGCAGAACCACGCGCTGGCCGACTCGATGCAGCACCTGATTCAGCATGGCCTGATCGCCTCCAAAGCGGTGCATCGCCTCGACCTGCCGAACCTGCCGACCACCCGCAGCTTGCGCAGCGACATCGGCGACCTGCGCAGCCGTCTCAAGCACGCGGCGTACGACACCACCGCAGGCAGCACAGTGAAGGACGGTTTATCCGTCAGCCCCTTGCTCGGTGTGGGCAAGAACAACCCGTTGAGTCGGGTAATCTGCGAGCTGATCGCCAGCGCCCGGCATCAGCTGACCATCTGCACGCCGTACTTCAACCTGCCGCTGGCAGTGACCCGGGAAATCAACCGGGCGCTGGCGCGGGGCGTGAAAATCGACATCATCGTCGGCGACAAGACAGCCAACGATTTCTACATTCCGCCCAGCGAGCCGTTCAAGGTGATTGCGGCGCTGCCATACCTTTACGAGATCAGCCTGCGACGCTTCGCCAAGCGCCATCAGCGCAGCATCGACAGCGGCAAGTTGAACCTGCATTTGTGGAAGGATGGCGACAACACCTATCACCTCAAGGGCATGTGGATCGACCAGCGCTATACCTTGCTGACCGGCAACAACCTCAACCCGCGTGCGTTCCGTCTCGATCTGGAAAATGCGTTGCTGATCGATGATCCGAAAGGTGAGTTGCTGGAGCCTCGCGGCAATGAGCTGACGGAGATTTTCCGGCACACCCGCCGCATTGAGCGTTATCAGGAACTGGAAACGCTGCCGGATTACCCGGCGGGGGTGGCCAAGTTTCTCAAGCGTGTGAGTCGGGTACGGATCGAGCGGTTGTTGTATCGGATTTTGTAAGGGGTAACACGGCGGGGCGGGTGTGGTGCCTGCCCAAATGCCATCGCGAGCAGGCTCGCTCCCACATTGGAATTGTGATCGACACAAATCCCCTGTGGGAGCGAGCCTGCTCGCGATGGGTATAGCGCAGACGCCACAAAACTCAATTCAACCCCAACTTCCCCCGCAACATCGACAAATCCTCAGCCAACGTATTCACCGGCCCCACCAGCCTCTTGCGGTCACTGTCCTTCACCTTGTCATACGTCTCAAAACCACCGTCCGTGGTTTTGTACTTGGCCAGCGTCTTGTTCACCGTGGCGAAGTTCTTGTCGACCTTGGCCATGAACACAGCATCCTGTTTCTCGATCTGCGGACGGAACAGGTCGACGATTTTCTTCGCGCCGTCGATGTTGCCCTGGAAGTCATAAAGGTCGGTGTGGCTGTAGCGATCTTCCTCCCCGGAGATCTTGGTGGCGGCCACTTCTTCAAGCAACGCGGCGGCACCGCCGACGACTTTTTCCGGTGGGAAGGTCAGGCCGGCGACCCGGGTTTGCAGGTCTTTCACGTCTTTGTTCAAGCCGTCGGCCAACTCGTCCAGGCCCTTGGTGCTGTTCTCCGAGAACAGTGAATATTCGAGGCGGTGGAAACCGGTGAAATCTTCGGCCTTCACACCTTTTTCGTGGTCGTCGACCCGAGAGTCGATGGACGCATCGAGGTCACTGAACAGCTCGGCAATCGGTTCGATGGATTCGTAGTAAACCCGGGTCGGCGCGTAGAGTTTTTTTGCGCTGGCCAGGTCGCCTTTTTTCACCGCATCGGTGAACTGCCGGGTGTGGCTGGCCAGTTCATCCAGTTGCTCGGTGACGTAAATCTTGTAGTCCGAGATCGGCCCCACCAACTCCAGCGGCGCCGTCGCCGCAAACGCCGAAAGCGGGATATTGAGCAAACCAAGGGTCAGCAGTAACGCGAGGGGCGATTTTTTCATGGGACGGTTCCGTGAGGTTATCGAGGGTCAGACTGAGGCTTTGGGGTGTGTGGCGTTGAGCAGCGAGCGACCGATGAAATCCTGGTCGCCGGTGACGCCCGGCAAGGTGAAGAAGTACCCGCCGCCGACTGGCTTGAGGTATTCCTCCAACGGCTCGCCATTGAGTCGGGTCTGCACGGTGATGAAGCCTTTTTGCAGGTCCGCCTGGTAACAGATGAACAGCAAACCCATGTCCAGCTGCCCGTTCTTGTTCACGCCGTTGGAGTAGTTGAACGGCCGGCGCAGGATCAGGTTGGCCTGGGTCGCGGCGGTGCGCGGGTTGGCCAGGCGGATGTGGGCGTCGAGTCTGGTCAGCTTGCCTTGCGGGTCCTTGGCATAGTCCGGGACTTGAGATTCATGCTCGCCCCCCATGGGCGCGCCGGTGCTCTTGACCCGGCCGAGGATGCTTTCCTGTTCTTGCAGCGGCGTGCGGTCCCAGCGTTCGACGAAGTTGCGGATGATCCGCACGGCTTGATAGCTGCCGTTGACCGTCCAGGCCGGTTCGTCGCTGCCGGGCTGCACCCAGACGATGCTGTCCATGGCCTTGGCATCGTTGGAATCGGGGTTGGCCGAGCCGTCGCGAAAACCCAGAAAGTTGCGCGCGCTTTGCGCCGGTACACCGGGTTTCGCCGGGGCTTGCGGCGGCACGCTGCCTTCCTGTTTCCAGCGCACCAGCAACAGGTCCGGCAGGTTTTTCACGATGTCGCGCAGGGCATGGATATTGGTGTCGGCGGTGTTGGAGCAGAACTGCAAGCTCAGGTCGCCGTGGCAGCAATCGGCTTGCAGCGCATCGTTGGGAAAACCGACCATGCGCATCAGCCGCTTCGGCTTGGCGTCGGCCAGACCGAAGCGTTCGTCGAACAGCGACTCGCCTACCGACACGGTGATGGTCAGGTTGTCCGGCGTCACCACCGGGCCAAGAATTCCCGAGTCCAGCGGCGGCAGTTTCGGATCGACCTGCGCCACCGGGCCGCCCTGCATCAGGAACGCGATGCGTGCGTTGAGCGTGCGAAACAGCCGCTCCAGATCTTCACGGTCGCTGGCCAGCACGTCGAACGACACCAGCATGCCCGACGCCGGGCGTGGGGTGACGATGCCGGTCTGGTGCTTGCCGTGGAACGCGTGGCGGTCCTCGGTCTTGTCGCTGCTCGGTGCTTCGGTGACTTGCGCGGGGCTCGCGGCCATGGCCGGGCAGCTCAAGGCAGAACCGGCTAATGCCACACCGGCGGCGCCCATGCCCATCAATATGCGACGGCGCTGCGCTGAAAACTGTTCTGAGTCGTTCATGTGAAAGTGGTCTTCTGCTTACAGGCCGGAAAGGCCAAGGGCGGGATCGATTCCATCGAGTGCGTCGGCCAGAGTCTTGGCCTTGTCGGTGATGTGCTTGCGTTGCTCGGGGCTGACGGTGTCGTAGCTGGCGTAGCCATCCTTGACCTTGAAGCCATTGAGTTCGGCATCGAAAGCCGTGATCGCGCTGTCGATTGTCGGCAGCAGTTCGGCGGCGGATTTGCTCAATAACGGCCGCAACAGGTCGACGACTTTGCGGGTCGCGTCGAGGTTGGCGGCAAAGCCGTTCAGATCGGTGTGGCTGTAGCGTTCCTCTTCACCGCTGCCGGCGCGTACATCGGCGAGGCTGTTGAGGTTGCGCACCAGAACGCTCACCAGTTGCTCCGGTGGCAGCGACTGGGCCAGCAGTTGCTGTTTGAGGGCGGTGACATCGCTGATCAAGCGCTGGGCGACAGGCGTCAAACCATCGAGGTTACGTTGCTGGAACAGCGCGTATTCAAGACGGTGGAAGCCAACGAAACCCGGATCCTGCTCGCGCTTGTCGAAGTAATCGGCGCGGGCATTGATTGCGTTGTCCAGTTCCGCCAGGCGCTGGGCCGCGGGCGCCAACCGTTGATAGGCCGCGCGCGCCGGCACATACAAGGCTTGTGCCTGGCTCAGGTCGCCGGCTTCGATCGCTTGCCCGAGGGCGGTGACGGCTTTGATCAGCGTGTTGCTTTGGCTGTTCAGGTAGACACGGAACTCCGACAGCGGACCAATGAACGCCACCATCGATGGACGCGCTTTGGCAGCCGCATTGGAAGCGGCAGTCGGAGTGACATGCAAGGTGCCGCGCGGATTGCTCAGCAGGCCACAGGTGATTGCATAGTCACCGGGCAGCAGGTTGGCGTTGATCACCTGGCTCAGGCCGGGCGCGATGTTCTCCCGTTCTTCGAGCACCAGAACTCCGTCGAGGATTTCCCATTCGACAGCACGGTCCGAGCGGTTGACGATGCGGAAACTGGCGCGACCGGCCGGGACGGTCAGTGCATTCGGCTCGCAACTGTGCGGGTGGATGGTCACGACCACTTCGTCATGGTTGGTCTGGCGCTTGGCCGACGCCATGTTCGAGGCGTAGTAGAACAGGCCGCCGGCGGCGATCATTACGATCACCGAACCGGCCACCGCCCAGCGCAAGGCGCGGGGAGGGGAAGCCACTGGAGGAACAGGCGTTGACATGAAGGCCCTTACTGGCTGGAAACGGAAGAGGGTGTTTGAGCGGGTGCGGCCGCCGGAAGAAAAAACATCACCAGCGCCACCAGCAGATAAATCAGATACGCCCCGAGGGTGCTGACGGTCGGTGCGTCCTGATACCCGAACATGCCAGCCAGCACCGAGCCCAACGGGCCATCCATTGGCAGCGTGACGCTGAAGTCGAAGAGCACGGTTTGCAGGTGATTCCACACGCCGGCTTCATGCAGGGCTTGTACTGAATTGGCGAGAATCCCGGCGGCCACCACCAGGATGAACAGACCGGTCCAGCGAAAGAACGCGCCGAGGTTCAGGCGCATGCTGCCGCTATAGATGAGAAAACCGATGATGATCGCCAGGATCAAACCGAGCAGGGCACCGATCGGTGCCGCCGGGCCTTCGCTTTGCTGGAACACCGCGAGCAGAAAGAACACCGTTTCCAGGCCTTCCCGGGCCACGGCGAAAAACACCATGGCGATCAGCGCGGTGACCTGGTGTTTGGAACCGGTCAACGCATGATCGAGGGAGGCGTGCAGCGAATGCTTGATCGAACGCGCCACCTTGCGCATCCAGAACACCATGGAACTGAGGATGCCGACGGCCACCAGACCGACGACGCCTTCAAACAGTTCTTGTTGCTTTTGCGGGAATTCGGCGCTGACCATTTCCAGGCCACCGCCCACCAGC
Organism: Pseudomonas sp. A-RE-19; assembly: GCF_019956555.1. Classification (GTDB taxonomy): domain Bacteria; phylum Pseudomonadota; class Gammaproteobacteria; order Pseudomonadales; family Pseudomonadaceae; genus Aquipseudomonas. Next base: position 90,430 of record NZ_JAHBDQ010000005.1, read on the forward strand.
AGGGCCAAAGCGACGGCGAGGAATACGCCGATCCATACGGCAGGCATCCATTGACCGCGACCGGTCTGCTTGAGGTAGCTGGCGATGATGCCAACGATCAGCGCGGCTTCAATGCCTTCGCGCAGCATGATCAGAAAAGGAACGAGCATTCAGCACCGGAGGGGAACTAGATAGGGTGCTAAGTTGTAGCATAATGACACTCATTCGCATATGTAAGGCATTGGTATTTAGCTGAACCTAAGCTGAACAACCCTCGAGTTCATGGTAAGCACCTTTTTGAGACCGACACCCATCTAATGTGGGAGCGGGCTTGCTCGCGAAAGCGGTGTGTCAGACGACATCAATGTTGACTGTTATGGCCCCTTCGCGAGCAAGCCCGCTCCCACAGGGATCTGCGCCGGGTTAATGGCTGCGCTAATATGCCCACCACTTAAACAAGAACAAGGCTCGCCACGGTCAATGTCGGAAAAAGACACCATCTCCATTCAACTGGTGCGTGAAGCGCTGTTGCAAAGTTGCGCCCCGGGCGCTGCCACCGAAGAGGTGTTGAACAAGGTCGGCATCGATCCGACGCTGCTGGATACCTCCGACGCCCGTGTCCCGGCCACCGCCTATGCGCGGTTGTGGCGCTTGCTGGCCCGGCGCGAAGACGATGAGTTTTTTGGCATGGACCCGCGCAAGCTCAAGTCCGGCAGCCTGGAGTTTCTGTGTCGTTGCTCGATGGTTCAGCCGAGCCTGGCCGCCGGGTTGACTTCGGGCCTGAGCTTTCTGTCGTTGATGCTCGAACACCTGCCCGCGCAACTGGTTCGTCAGCAAAGCCTGGCGGAAATCGTCCTGCTGGAGGACGACGAAGAGCCGCGTCGTGCCTTCACCTACTTCACTTACTGGATGATCGTGCACGGCGTGGCCTGCTGGCTGGCGGGGCGGCGGATTCCGATCCTGGCCATCGAGTTGCGCTGCTCGGCGCCGGACTTTTGCGATGACTACCGGGTGATGTTCTCCGAGAACCTGCGGTTCGACCGGCCGCGCACGCGGATGATTTTCTCGGCCGATTGCCTGGATTTGCCGATCAAGCGCAGCCCTGAAGAGCTCAAGCGATTCCTCGCTCATGCGCCGGCAAACATTCTGGTCAAGTATCGCGACCCCGAGAGCCTGGCCAGCCGGATCAAACACGATCTGCGGCAACTGCCTGCCGAGCATTGGCCGGAAACCGAGGCGCTGGCGCAGCAACTGTGCATGTCGGCCTCGACCCTGCGCCGACGCCTTGCCGAAGAGGGCCAGACGTATCAGGGGCTCAAGGACAGCGTGCGCAAGGAGTTGGCCATCGTCTGGCTGGCCGAACCGACCATCAGCTTTGCCGAAATCGCCACCCGCTTGGGGTTTGCCGATGCGAGTTCGTTCTACAAGGCGTTTCGCAAGTGGTCGGGGTCTAATCCGGGGCATTATCGGAGTTTGATTCTTAACGAGGCCGACTGATCCGAGGTCTCTGTCGTCGGGAAGGATGCCATCGCGAGCAGGCTCGCTCCCACATTGGATCTGCGGTTTGAACTCTCTCTATGCCACACCCAAATCCCTGTGGGAGCGAGCCTGCTCGCGATGAGGCCCTCTCAGGCACCGCACCGCTGAACCTTGGCCAAACCAGTCACACAACTTGATAACTTTGACCATTGTCCCGCTCCCCGCGCAGAGCGAGTATTTCCCTGTTGATTACGGTTCCCCCAACCTAATAAAAACACAGAGGGATTCTGGCAATGCGCGATTACCTGTCTGCCACTTCACAGTTCAATTATCAGCACACCGTCGATGCCGCGCTCACCGGGTCGTTGAGCGCGCTCAACGCCTGCGTCGAATGTTGCGACCGGCATGCCTTGCCGGGGCGCATCGCGCTGTTCTGGGAAGGCCGCGATGGCGCCAGCGCGACCTACACCTTCAGCGACTTGCAGGACAAAGCCGCGCGGTTTGCCAATTTCCTGCTGGCCCAGGGCGTGAAGAAGGGCGATAAAGTCGCCGGCCTCTTGCCCCGCAATATCGAATTACTGATCACTGTGTTCGCCACCTGGCGCATCGGCGCGGTCTATCAGCCGCTGTTCACGGCTTTCGGCCCCAAAGCCATCGAACATCGCCTCAACAGCTCCGGCGCCGCCGTCGTGGTGACCGATGCGGTCAATCGCCCGAAACTCGCTGAAGTAGCCGACTGCCCGACCATCGTCACCGTTGGCGGCCCCAAAGGGCAGGGCATCGTGCGTGGCGATTTCAGTTTCTGGGCCGAACTGGCCAATTATTCTTCCGAGTGCGAACCGGTATTGCTGACCGGCGAAGACCCGTTCCTGCTGATGTTCACCTCGGGCACCACCGGCCCGTCGAAAGCGCTGTCGGTGCCGCTCAAGGCTATCGTCGCGTTCCAGAGTTACACCCGTGACGCGGTGGACCTGCGTCCCGAAGACGCGTTCTGGAACGTCGCCGATCCGGGCTGGGCCTACGGCATTTATTTCGGTGTCACCGGGCCGATGTCGATGGGGCATCCGATTACTTTTTACGATGGCCCGTTCACCCTCGAAAGCACCTGCCGGGTGATCAACAAATACGGGATCACCAACCTCACTGGTTCACCGACGGCCTACCGCCTGCTGATTGCCGGTGGCGATGAATTCGCCCGTTCGATCAAGGGCAAGCTGCGCATCGTCAGCAGCGCCGGCGAGCCGCTGAACCCGGAAGTGATCCGCTGGTTCGCCGATAACCTCGGCGTGGTGATTCATGACCATTACGGGCAGACCGAGCTGGGCATGGTCCTGTGCAATCACCATGGTCTGGAGCATCCGATCCACATGGGAGCAGCCGGTTTTGCTTCGCCGGGCCACCGCATCGTGGTGCTCGACGACGAATACCAAGAACTGGGCGTCGGCCAGCCAGGCATTCTGGCCATCGACCGCACCCAGTCGCCGATGTGCTGGTTTGGCGGCTACGAAGGTGCGCCGACCAAGGCCTTCGTCGGCAACTATTACCTGAGCGGCGATACCGTGGAGTGGAACCCGGACGGCAGCATCAGCTTCGTCGGCCGCAGCGATGACGTGATTACCACCTCCGGCTACCGCGTCGGCCCGTTCGACGTCGAAAGCGCGCTGATCGAACACCCGGCGGTGGTCGAAGCCGCGGTGATCGGCAAACCCGATCCGGAGCGCACCGAGCTGGTGAAAGCCTTCGTCGTGCTCAGCCCGCAATACCGTGCCGAACCTGCGCTCGCCGAAGAGCTGCGCCAACACGTGCGCAAGCGTCTGGCGGCGCACGCGTACCCCCGTGAAATCGAATTTGTCAGCGAGTTGCCGAAAACCCCAAGCGGCAAATTGCAGCGCTTTATCTTGCGCAACCAGGAAATCGCCAAGGCTCAAGAGGCCGCCGCGAAGAACGTTTCAGCTTGAATCCAAGGAAACAATGATGCAGATCGAAAACAAGGTTTTTCTCGTCACCGGTGGTGCGTCCGGCCTCGGTGCCGCCACTGCTGAAATGCTGGTGGCTGCTGGCGCCAAAGTGATGCTGGTGGACATGAACGCCGAAGCCGTCGCGGCCCAGGCTGCACGTCTCGGCGCGCAAAGTGTGGTGGCGGATATCAGCAATGAAGCGGCGGCCGAGGCTGCGGTGCAAGCGACGGTCAAAGCGTTCGGCGGCCTCAATGGTCTGGTCAATTGCGCCGGCATCGTCCGTGGCGAGAAGATCCTCGGCAAGAACGGCCCCCACGCATTGGCCAGTTTCAGCCAGGTGATCAACGTCAATCTGATCGGCAGTTTCAACATGCTGCGTCTGGCGGCGGCAGCCATCGCCGAAACCGAAGCCAATGAAGAGGGCGAGCGCGGGGTGATCATCAACACCGCTTCGGCCGCAGCTTTCGACGGCCAGATCGGCCAGGCCGCGTATTCGGCTTCGAAAGGCGCGATCGCCAGCCTGACCTTGCCCGCTGCCCGTGAACTGGCACGTTTCGGCATCCGCGTGATGACCATCGCACCGGGCATTTTCGAAACACCGATGATGGCCGGCATGACCCCGCAAGTGCGCGAATCCCTGGCCGCTGGCGTGCCGTTTCCACCGCGCCTGGGCAAGCCGAGCGAGTACGCCGCGCTGGTCAGGCATATCATAGAAAACAGCATGCTCAACGGCGAGGTGATCCGTCTCGACGGTGCCTTGCGCATGGCCGCCAAATAAGGAGGATTTGTCATGACACTGTCCAACGATCCGATTGTTATTGTCAGCGCCGTCCGCACCCCGATGGGCGGTTTCCAGGGTGATCTGAAAAGCCTGACCGCGCCACAACTGGGCGCGGCAGCGATTCGTGCTGCCGTCGAACGCGCCGGTATCGCCCCTGAGTCCGTAGAAGAAGTGCTGTTCGGCTGCGTACTCTCCGCCGGCCTCGGCCAGGCCCCGGCGCGGCAAGCGGCTCTGGGCGCCGGGCTGGATAAATCGACCCGCTGCACGACGCTGAACAAAATGTGCGGCTCGGGCATGGAAGCCACGATCCTGGCCCACGACATGCTGATCGCCGGCAGTGCCGATGTGGTGGTCGCTGGCGGTATGGAAAGCATGTCCAACGCGCCATACCTGCTGGACCGCGCCCGCAGCGGTTACCGCATGGGCCATGGTCGGGTGCTCGATCACATGTTCCTCGACGGTCTTGAAGACGCCTATGACAAGGGCCGCTTGATGGGCACCTTTGCCGAGGATTGCGCCGAAACCAACGGCTTCAGCCGCGAAGATCAGGACGCGTTTGCCATTGCTTCGACCACCCGCGCCCAACAGGCGATCAAGGACGGCAGTTTCGACGCCGAGATCGTGCCGCTGCAGGTGACGGTCGGCAAAGAGCAGGTGCTGATCAGCCACGACGAACAGCCACCGAAAGCCAAGCTGGACAAGATTGCCTCGCTGAAACCGGCGTTCCGCGACGGCGGCACCGTGACGGCGGCGAACTCCAGCTCGATCTCCGACGGCGCGGCGGCGCTGGTGCTGATGCGCCGCTCCGAAGCCGAGAAACAAGGCCTGAAACCATTGGCGGTGATTCACGGCCATGCCGCGTTTGCCGACACGCCGGGGCTGTTCCCGGTGGCTCCGGTGGGCGCGATCAAGAAGCTGATGAAGAAAACCGGCTGGTCCCTGGACGAAGTCGAGTTGTTCGAAGTCAACGAAGCCTTTGCGGTGGTCAGTCTGGTGACCATGACCAAACTGGAAATCCCCCACGAGAAGATCAACGTCCACGGCGGTGCCTGCGCCTTGGGCCACCCGATCGGTGCGTCCGGCGCGCGGATCCTCGTGACTTTGCTCTCGGCCCTGCGCCAGAAAGGCCTGAAGCGCGGTGTTGCAGCGATCTGCATCGGCGGCGGTGAAGCGACGGCCATGGCTGTGGAATGCCTGTACTGAGGCCCGCATGGTTTCCTACGGGGGCAATTACATTTTAAGGACTTGGCATGATTCCCAATGACGAACAACTTCAGATCAGCGACGCGGCCCGGCAGTTTGCCCAGGAACGGCTGAAACCGTTCGCCGCCGAATGGGACCGTGAACATCGCTTCCCCAAAGAAGCCATCGGCGAGATGGCCGACCTGGGCTTTTTCGGCATGCTGGTGCCGGAGCAGTGGGGCGGTTGCGACACCGGTTACCTGGCCTACGCCATGGCCCTGGAAGAAATCGCTGCCGGCGATGGCGCCTGCTCGACCATCATGAGCGTGCACAACTCGGTGGGTTGCGTGCCGATCCTCAAGTTCGGCAACGACGACCAGAAAGAGCGCTTCCTCAAACCACTGGCCAGCGGCACGATGCTCGGTGCGTTTGCGTTGACCGAACCGCAAGCCGGCTCCGACGCCAGCAGCCTGAAAACCCGTGCCCGGCTCGATGGCGATCACTACGTGCTCAACGGCTGCAAGCAGTTCATCACCTCCGGGCAAAACGCCGGGGTGGTGATTGTGTTTGCGGTGACTGACCCGAGTGCCGGCAAGCGCGGGATCACGGCGCTGATCGTGCCCACCGATTCGCCGGGCTATAAAGTCGCGCGAGTCGAAGACAAGCTCGGTCAGCATGCTTCCGATACCTGCCAGATTCTCTTTGAGGATGTGAAAGTCCCGGTGGCCAATCGACTGGGTGAGGAGGGTGAAGGTTACAAGATCGCCCTGGCCAACCTCGAAGGCGGGCGCGTCGGCATCGCCTCGCAATCGGTGGGCATGGCCCGCGCCGCGTTTGAAGCGGCCCGCGACTATGCCCGTGAACGCGAGAGCTTCGGCAAGCCGATCATCGAACACCAGGCGGTAGCGTTTCGCCTGGCAGACATGGCGACCCAGATCGCTGTGGCCCGGCAGATGGTGCATTACGCGGCGGCATTGCGCGACAGCGGCAAACCGGCGCTGGTGGAAGCGTCCATGGCCAAGCTGTTCGCTTCGGAGATGGCCGAGAAGGTCTGCTCCTCGGCGTTGCAAACCCTTGGCGGTTACGGTTACCTGAACGACTTCCCGCTGGAGCGGATCTACCGCGACGTGCGGGTGTGCCAGATCTATGAAGGTACCAGCGATATTCAGCGCATGGTCATCTCACGCAATCTTTAAGAATGAACCTGTAGGAGCTGTCGAGTGAAACGAGGCTGCGATCTTTTGATGTTGTTTTTAAAGAGCAAGATCAAAAGATCGCAGCCTTCGGCAGCTCCTACGGAGGATCGAGTGTTTATCAGGAGTCATCTATGAATTACGAAACGATTTTGCTGGAAACACACGGCCGTGTGGGCCTGGTCACCCTCAACCGCCCGCAAGCCCTGAACGCGTTGAATGCCCAACTTGTCAGCGAATTGAACCACGCCCTTGATGGCCTGGAAGCCGATTCGAACATCGGTTGCATCGTGCTGACCGGCTCGAAAAAGGCCTTCGCCGCCGGTGCCGACATCAAGGAAATGGCCGAGCTGACCTACCCGCAGATCTACCTCGATGACCTGTTCAGCGACAGCGATCGTGTGGCCAGCCGCCGCAAGCCGATCATCGCCGCAGTGAACGGTTTCGCCTTGGGCGGTGGTTGTGAATTGGCGTTGATGTGCGACTTCATTCTGGCCGGCGACAACGCGAAGTTTGGTCAGCCGGAAATCAATCTCGGCGTGCTGCCGGGCATGGGCGGCACCCAGCGCCTGACCCGCGCGGTGGGCAAGGCCAAGGCCATGGAAATGTGCCTGAGCGGGCGTTTGATCGATGCGGTGGAAGCGGAGCGTTGCGGGATCGTGGCGCGGATCGTGCCGGCCGATGAGCTATTGGACGAAGCGCTGAAAGTCGCGGCGCTGATTGCCAAGAAGTCGTTGCCGATTGCAATGATGATCAAGGAAAGCGTCAACCGCGCGTTTGAAGTCAGCCTGTCGGAAGGCGTGCGTTTTGAGCGTCGAGTGTTCCATGCGGCGTTTGCGACGCAGGATCAGAAGGAAGGGATGGCGGCGTTTATTGCCAAGCGTGAGGCGGAGTTCCAGGGTAAGTGATGTAGCGTTCTCACGGACGTCTTCGCGGGCAAGCCTCGCTCCTACAAGGATATGCATTCCCCTGTAGGAGCGAGGCTTGCCCGCGATGCTTTTAAAGGTCACACCAGATAGTTTTTCAACTCCCGGGCAATCACCATCCGCTGTATCTCACTCGACCCTTCATAAATCTGCGTGATCCGCGCATCCCGGTAGTAGCGCTCCACCGGGTAATCCTCCAGATACCCATACCCGCCATGGATCTGTATCGCCGACGAGCAGACTTTCTCGGCCATCTCCGAGGCAAACAGCTTGGCCTGTGAGGCCTCCGACAGACACGGTTTACCGGCACTGCGCAACCTGGCGGCATGCAGGATCAGCAAGCGCGCGGCGTTCAAGCGGGTGTGCATGTCGGCCAGCATATTGGCGATGCTTTGGTGCTCGATGATCGGCTTGTCGAACTGCACACGATCCCGCGCGTAGGCCAGCGCCGCGTCGAACGCCGCCCGGGCGATGCCCAAGGCTTGCGCGGCGATGCCAATGCGGCCGCCTTCGAGGTTGGAGAGGGCGATGGCCAGGCCTTTGCCGCGTTCGCCCAGCAGATTGGCCTCGGGAACGGTGCAATTGTTCAGGGTGACGGCGCAGGTATCGGAAGCACGGATGCCCATCTTGTGTTCACTGCGGTCGACGATGAAACCCGCGGTTTCGGTCGGCACCAGGAACGCCGAGATGCCGCGCTTGCCCAGCTCCGGATCGGTCACGGCGAAGACGATCGCCAGTTTCGCCCGTTTACCGTTGCTGACGAATTGCTTGGCGCCGTTGATCACCCATTGGCCGTCGCGCAGTTCGGCGCGGGTGCGCAGGTTATGCGCTTCGGAACCGGCCTGGGGTTCGGTGAGGCAGAAGCAACCGATGGCCTGGCCGCTGGCGAGGTCCGGCAACCATTGCTGTTTCTGCTCTTCGGTGCCGTAGTTGAGCACCGGCCCGCAGCCCACGGAGTTGTGGATGCTCATCAGTGCGCCAGTGGCGCCGTCACCGGCGGAAATCTCTTCCACCGCCAGCGCATAGGCGACGTAGTCGACATAGGTGCCGCCCCATTCCTCGGGCACCACCATGCCCAGCAGACCCAGTTCACCCATCTTCGCCACCAGACCGTCATCGATCCAGCCGGCCTTTTCCCAGGCTTGTGCGTGGGGCGCGATTTCGCCGCGGGCAAAATCCCGGGCCATGTCGCGGATCATCACTTGTTCTTCGCTCAATTCGATATCGTGCATGGCTCAGCTCCAGCTTGGGTCGAACCCGGTGAAAAAACTCGCCACGTGCTCGGCGTCCAGCGCCTGCAGCGTCGGCGGATTCCAGCGCGGCTTCTTGTCTTTGTCGATCAGCAAGGCGCGCACGCCTTCGATCAGGTCGCCGCGTTCGAACCACTGACGATCCAGGTGCAGTTCGAGGGCGAAGCACTGCTCCAGGCTCAGGTGCCGACCGCGCCGCAGCATTTCCAGGGTCACGCCCATGGCCAGCGGTGAACGGCTTTCCAGCAGGTCGGCGGTGGCCATGGCCCATTCGTGGCTGTCGGCGACGGTCACTGCACGCAGTTGTTCCACCATACTCGGCACATCGGGCAGGGCGAAGAAGTGGTCGATGGCCGGCCGCAACGCCGCCAGAGGCGCTGCCGGAAGTTGTTGCACGGCGACTTTCGCCAGCAAGCCTTGCAGGTCCTTGAGCGGCGTATCGTGCCATTCGAGGTGATCGAGTTGTTCGTCCAGCGTGCTCAGGCTCGCGCTGTCCAGATACCAGTCGGCCAGGCCGCAATAGAGCGCATCGGCTGCGCGAATCTGCACGCCACTGACCCCGAGATAAATGCCCAGCTCGCCGGGAATGCGTGGCAGGAAGTAGCTGCCGCCGACGTCCGGGAAATAACCGATGGCTACTTCCGGCATCGCCAGACGGCTGCGCTCGGTGACCACCCGCAAATCGGCGCCTTGCACCAGCCCCATGCCACCGCCCAGCACGAAGCCGTCCATCAAGGCCAGGACCGGTTTGCGATAGTGATGGAGGGTGAGGTCGAGGGCGTACTCCTCGACGAAGAAATCTTCGTGCAGGGTGTCGCCGCTTTTGAAACTGTCGTACAGCGAGCGGATATCGCCGCCGGCACAGAACGCTTTCTCGCCAGCGCCGCGCAACACCACCGCATGCACTTGCGAATCCTGTGCCCAGGCATCGAGCTGCTGTTGCAGGCTGCGGACCATGTCCAGGGTAATGGCGTTGAGGCCGGCGGGGCGATTGAGGGTCAGGTGCCCGATGTGATTGCGAACCTCGGCCAACACTTCGTTTTGCGTGGCATCCATGGACTGTGTTTCCGGGGATGAAACCTGAGCAGTCATCACTAACTCCCTGCTTTTATTGTTCTTTATAGAGAAGCTCGCGCGCGAGCGATGCTGGATCGTAACAGTGCAAATTTGTGATGTACAACCGGGATACGTGCAGGTTCCGTCTGCATTTTTACCTTAAGGTAAATGCAAAAGATCGCAGCCTGCGGCAGCGCCCCCCAGGGCGCGTAGGAGCTGCCGAAGGCTGCGATCTTTTGATCTTGCCTTTGATCTTTCTTTTGATCTTCAACCCTTGGAAAATACATCCCCGATGCTACGCCGCTTGGCATGCAACTCACTGGCATGAATCAGCTGTTCCAGGTCTTCGGGGGTGACGTCGTAGAAGGCCTCCATGTCGGCGAGGGCCAGTTTCAGATCCGCGGCAGTGATTGCCTGGCTGTCGGGAGCGGGCATCATCGGTGCCGGCTCAGCGGGACGTTTTGGGTAACGAATGCGCGTCAGGTTGTTGTACGCCAGCGCGCTGAGCAGCATCGTCGAGCCACTGAGCATCACCGGGCCGAGGGCTTTCCAGTCCAGGGCAATGGTCGCCGGGTCCGCCAGCACCAACAGCAATGCCAGCGCGCCGGCCGGCGGGTGCAGGCAACGCAGCCAGCACATCAGAATCAGCGCCATGCCCGCCGCGAGGCAGGCGCTGCCCAGGGTTCGCCCGAGCACGTGAGCGACCAGCAACGAGACCACCCCGGCACTCAAATAGCCGCCAAGAATCGACCAAGGCTGGGCGAGGGCGCCTGAGGACACAGCAAACAGTAATACCGCGGATGCACCCAGCGGGCCGATCAGGTGCTGCGCCACTTGCATGCCGAATACCTGACTGCAGAGCCAGACGCTGAACATCGTGCCCAGCGACATGCCGATCGCGGCGCGGCTCCATTCTGAAGGACGGGTATTGATGGCGGCAGGTAACCAGCGAGCGAACATGAGGCAAACGATCCGTAGAAAAATCGAGGCAAAAAAAAGGCTTAGCTGGGAGACCCAGAAAGCCCTTGAAGTCGTTCCAACTATTGGGGGAGGAACGCCGCACAGTGTGCCGATCATTCCAGGTACTGACAAATTCATATTAATGCAGTTTCAGTGCATTATTTTTGCAGTATGGCCACCCGCCGACCACTCATGAAGCAGAGAAAACCGCCCATTGCCGTCAACGCACTCAGCGCATAGAACATGGTGGGCGCAGGCGTGTGCATCAACAGATAGCCACAGATCACCGGGCTCAGCGCACCGCCGAGGGCCGCGAGGTTCTGCGCGCCGTAGTAGCTGCCGCGCAGTTCTTCCGGGGCCAGGGTGTCGACGAAGAGAAACTCGGCGGGGTAAATGATCATTTCGCCGAGGGTGAAAATGAACATCGCCACGCACCAGCTCACCAGGCTGTCGGCCAGGCTGAAACCGATCAACCCGAGGATGAACAGGCTGGTGCCGCCGACAATCCAGTAGCGCAGTTGTTCACGTTTGAGGAACCGGCCGATCTGGTATTGCAGCAGGATCACGCTGATGGCGTTGCAGGCGAGCAGGGCGGCCATGGTTTCCAGCGCTCGCTTGGAATCGTGGGTCACCAGCAGGTATTGCGACAGGTACAGGGTAAAACGACCGTGCACGACGGTGCTGAGCAGGCAGCCGCAAGTGAACATGATCAGCGTGCGGTCGTTCTTCAGGGTGATCAGGGTTTTGAGAAAGCTCTGGGGCTGGCCGATGACGGGTGTCTGGGCCGGGTCTTTGGGAATCCCGCTCATCAGGAAAATACTGAAGAAGGCGATGCCACCGGCAATCAGGAACGGCGCCAGCGGCTGCACCCCGGCGATCACCACACCGAGCATGGGACCGGTGGCGTAGCCGATGTTGGTCAGGGTGTAGCGCAGCGAAAAGGCTTTCGCGCGCTGACCCACGGGCAGGTTTTCGCTGAGAATCGCCTTGGACCCTATCAGGAACAGCGCCGAGGCGGTTTCGGTGATCACCAGGGTGGCGGTGGTCAGGTACAGGTTTTGAGCGAACGTCAGCAACACGAAGCCGATGGCGCTGGAGAGCATGGCCAGGATCAGCAGTCGACGCTTTTCAAGGCGGTCGATGATGTAACCGCCGTAAAGGGCGAGCAGGGTGGCGATGAACACCGCGATGCCCAGCAGCAGGCCGACGTCCTGTTGGTTGAGGCCGAGTTTGTTGCTCAGAAACAGGGTGAGCAACGGGCTGGTAATGGCGCGGCTGACGACGATGGTCAGCGAAACGATCATCAAGCGGCGAATGACGAGGGAGTAAGTGGCCACGGTGGGGGCAAATGTCCTTATTCAGATTCTATGGTATCGACGCGATACCGAGTTGCTGCCAATCGCGGGCAAGCCCGCTCCCACAGGTGTTGTGTCGAGCATTTAATCGTGGCTCGACGTGAACCTTGTAGGAGCGAGGCTTGCCCGCGAAGAGGCCCGCACAGACATCGCAACATTCAAGTCAGCCACCGATTCAAGCGCTTCCAGCCGCCACAACAGCGCAAGCAATCCTTCCGCCCGCTGTCGCGGCATCACCCGCCCCGCCAGACTGAAAAATTTCTCCTCCAGCGCGCCATCACTCAGCGGATTGCCCGGCGCACCCAACGGCACCTCAACACACAAACCAGCGTGCCGACCATCCACGGTCTGAACGCTGACCACAGGCTCGCCATCCTCCGACAGTCGCGGGTCGACTTCAAGGCGAATGCGCGACATCCAGTGCGCAATCCGCGGGTGGCGGCGCTGTTCGTCGTCGTAGGCCTCCAACCGGCAATGACCATGGACCAGCCGGGCCGCAAGGGCATAAGGCAAGCTCATCTGCGCCGCCGCCAGGCTGTTGATGTCCTGACCGCCACACATGTCTTGCAGGAATCCGCACAACGAAACCTCAACGCCCTCGACCTGATCCGCGCTGACCTGCAATTGATCCAGCAACAGGCCCAATGCATCGATCGCCGAATGCGTTCCCCGGCATGCGGCGTAGGGTTTGATCGAGCAGCGGGCGAGTTTCCAGACCTGCCCCAGCTCGGCATCCAGCGCCTCGGGCACGGCGGTATCCGCCGCGAGGGTCTTGAGAAAACCGCCCCAGACATCATCGAACAATTTTGTCGGCCCGGTGATGCCTTGTTGAGCAAACCGCGCCGCCAGCAATCCGCCTTCGGCGGCCCGACCGCTGTGGAGCTTTTTGCTTTGCGAACCGTCATGAATGAAGGCCCAAAGACCGCCGCTGAAGCTGCCGGCGATGCCCAGGGCCGCCAGAGTTTGCTGGGCATCCAGCCCCAGAATTCGCGCACTGGCGGCCGCCGCGCCAAACACCCCGCACGTCGCGGTGGAGTGCCAACCGGCGCCGTTATGGGCCGAGTAACTGCCGCAGGCTTCGAGTACCCGACGGCCGACTTCATAGCCGATCACTACCGCGGTGATCAACTCGCGGCCAGTGACCGGTGTTTCAGAAATCGATAGCTCAGACATCGACACAGCAGCCATCACCGCCGGCAGCACCACCGCGCCGGAATGGTCGCAGCCGCCGGTGTCGTCCAGCTCCAGGGCATGCGCGGCGATGCCGTTGAGCATGGCGGCCTGCGCCGCGCCGACCCGCTGATCAGTGCCCCAGATCAGCGTGCTGCCGGCTTCTCCCTCGAAGACCTGACGCGCTTGTTTCGCCACATCGCTGTCAGCCCCGGCCAGCGCCGCGCCGAAGGTATCGAGGATGTGCCGCCTGGCTTGTGCGACCAACGCGGGTGGTAAATCTTCAAAGCGAGTATCGACGCAAAACTGCGCCAGGCGCTCCATCCGCATCACCCCATCGTAGGCGCTGCCGAAGGCTGCGATCTCTTGATCTTTCATACGCCGTAATCCCGATAATGATGTTCGTACACCGCCGCCGGGTGATCCTCGCTCACGGGCGCTGCCGACTCGGCCCACCATCGGGCGACCTCGGCCCCGGTGGCGATCCAGACGTCGTCGTGCTGTTGAATGCTCAGCAGCAATTCCCGCAACACGCCGATCCGTCCAGGCGTGGCGATGATTTCGGGGTGCAGTCGCAGTACGTAACACAGCCCGAACCGATGAAACCCGGCGAAGTCCATTTGCAGGTTGCCCAAGGTGTGGCTGTAGGAGGCGATGCGCGATTGCGCGGGCGGCACCGCCGGGCTGAGGTTGAAGGCGAAGTAGGGTTCGTCTTCCAGTTCGTAGTGCAACGGCAGCTCGATCACTTCGGCTGCCGTCGGGTGAGCGAAGGGCAAATCATCACCGCGCCATGACGAATCCCAGCGGATGCCGTGATCGCGCAACGCCTCGATGAAGCCCGGCGCACCGTTGCCGGCGGGGATGCGAAAGCCTGTCGGACGCTGACCGGTCAGCGCGCTCAGGGCCGCGCAACCTTTGGCGACTTCGGCGCTTTGCTCGGCCAGCGTCAGGTTGTCGTAGTGCTGATGGCGATACCCGGCGCAGGCAATTTCATGCCCGCCGGCCAGGATCGCCTGGATGTGCTCCGGGTTTTCCTCGGCGACGATGCCGGGAATGAACCAACTGCTGGAAACGCCCAGGGCTTCGAACAATCCGAGCAAACGCTCGACACCGCGTTGCGTGCCGTAGCGCCACACCGATAAGGTCTTGTCGCGCCCGGCGACTTCCGGGGCTTGGGTGAGGATGCCGTGGATGTCGTTGTAATCAACGGTCAGCACCACGGCACAGCGGTAGCCGTCAGGCCAGACAGTGGAATCAGCCATGATGATGCTCCTTCAGCCACCAGTGGGCGACGTCGCGGCAGGTGGCGAACCAGACGTCGTCGCGTTGGCGCATGTGTTCGAAGAGTTTTTCCAGCAACAGGATGCGTCCCGGTTTGCCGGTGATCTTGGGGTGGAACAGGGTGGTCAGGCACAGCCCTTCATCCATGGCACCGTCGAACTCGCGGCACCAGTTGTCGAGGGTCAGCGCGTAGCTGGCCGTGCGGTCGAGCCCCGAGGGAAAGTCTGGCGCGCGGGTGTAGGCGAGGGAGGCATAGTCGTCCATTTCCCAGCGACCGGGGATTTCCACCAGTGGCGTGTCGAAACCCGGCACTTTCACCAGATAAGGCCGATCATCGCCGCGCATGCTGCTGGAATAGGTCACGCCGGCTTCCACCAGCATGGCGGGGGTTTCGGCTCGCCAGTCGCCGGACGGCGTGCGGAAACCTTCGGCGCGGATGTTCAGGTGCTTCCAGAACACCTCGCGGGATTTGTTCATCACGTCCTTCTGCTGGTCCAGCGTCAGGGCGTAAAAGGATTCGTGTTTGTAGCCGTGGTACGCCACCTCATGTCCGCGCTCGACAATCGCCTGGCACTGTTTCGGCCAGTTTTCCACGACCCAGGCCGGAACGAAAAACGTGGTCGGGATCCGGAACTCATCCAGCACGTCGAGAATCCGCGGCAGCGCCCGATAGGGGCCATAACCACCAAAACCGAAATACTCGGGCTTGCGCCAGATCGAGCCGTTGAGCATCGCATCGCCGGTCGGGCCATCAAGGTCGAAGGCCAGGGCGAGGCAGGCTGTGTGCTGGTCCGGCCAGGTCGGTTGTAGCGAGGAGGACATGTGGTGCTCCAACTATTTATATGTAAACGCCAGACCCTGTGGGAGCGGGCTTGCTCGCGATGAGGCCGGTACATTCAACCTGCGTGTCGCCTGACAGACCGCTATCGCGGGCAAGCCCGCTCCCACAGGTTTTTCGGTTGGCCACAAAATTGTGATCGACCCGGGTTCAGTGTGGGAGCGAGCCTGCTCGCGATGAGGGCGGTGCATTCAACATCTATGTCATCTGACAGACCGCTATCGCGAGCAGGCTCGCTCCCACAAAGGCATCACACCGATCCATTATTTGCCGGCGTTAATGGTCACGGTCTTGATCGCGCCCAGTTCCAGGTCCCACTTCTTCAGGATCGCCTGGTAGCTGCCGTCATCGACCATGCTCTGCAACGCGACTTTCACCGCTTCACTCAGCTCAGGCTTTTTCTTGCTCACGCCCAACCCGGTGAACTGCTTGGAAATCGGCAGGCCCACGGTTTTGTACATATCCTTTTCCTGGGTCTTGAGGTACGGCAGGGTTTCGCTGCCCTGCATGGCCGCGTCGATGCGGCTCTGACGCAGTTGTGCGCGGGCGTCGGCCGAGCCTTCGGTGCCGATCACGTTGATCGCAGGTTTGCCGGCGGCTTCACAGTTGGCCTTGCTCCACTCGGCGATTTCCGCCGGGAAGGTCGTACGTCGGCTGGTGCCGACTTTCTTGCCACACAGGTCGATGATCTCGTTCGTTTCCTTGTTTTTCTGCAAGGTGTAGAACTGCGGACCGCTGGTGAAGTAGTCAACGAAGGTCACGCTGGCCTGACGCTCGGCGGTGTCGGTCATGCCCGACATCACCATGTCCACGCGGTCGGTGGTCAGCGCGTTGATCATTTGCTCGAAGCCGGTTTCCTGCCATTTGATCTTCACGCCCAGACGTTCGGCCAAGGCGTTGCCCAGGTCATAGTCGAGCCCTGTGAGGGTGTTGGTGGCCGGGTCCTTGAAATCCATCGGCGGGTAGTTCGGCATGATTGCCACAACGACCTCGCCTTTGTCCTTGATGCTGGCCGGTAGCTCGGCGGCCCAAGTGAAACTGGAAGCCATAACGCCTGCGAGTACTGCTGGAATAACGAAGTTCTTCATGGTCGTTCTCTTATGAGTGTTGTTACGCCGCTCTTGATTTCTGAGACTGGCGCTTAGGTTCGAACGGCAGAAATGAAGCTTTGGGTGCGTGGGTTTTGTGGACTTATTAGTATTTCTTCGGGGCTTCCAGCCTCCACGATCTGCCCGCCGTCCATGAACACCATGCGGTTGGAAACCTCGCGAGCGAAGCCCAGTTCATGGGTGACGACGATCATGGTCATGCCGGTCTGCGCCAGATCGCGCATCACCGACAGCACCTCACCGACCAGTTCCGGGTCGAGTGCCGAAGTGGGTTCATCGAACAGCATCAGCTTGGGTCGCATGGCCAGCGCGCGGGCAATCGCCACCCGTTGTTGCTGGCCGCCCGACAGCTCGATCGGGTAGCTGTTGCGCTTGTCGGCCAGGCCGACGCGGGCCAGCAATTCCAAGGCTTCTTCGTGCGCTTCTTTGGGCGAACGCTTGAGCACCTGGCACGGCCCTTCGATGATGTTTTGCAGCACGGTCATGTGCGGGAACAGGTTGAAACGCTGGAATACCATGCCGGTGGCCAGACGTTGACGGGCGATCTGCGACTCGTTGAGCTCGTGCAGCTTGTTGCCGGCAATGCGGTAACCCACCAGTTCGCCGTCGACCCACAGGCCGCCCTTGTCGATCTTTTCCAACTGATTCACGCAGCGCAGCAGGGTGCTTTTACCGGAGCCGGACGGGCCGATGATGCACAGCACTTCGCCTTGCTCGACCTCGATGTTGATGTCCTTGAGCGCGTGGAAATGGTCGTAATACTTGTTCAGGCTCACGGCCTTGACGATGCTTCTCATGTGGGGCTCCTCAAGAACGCTTGCCGGCGCCGCGAGCGAAACGACGCTCCAGACGGCTTTGACCAAAGGACAGGACGGTGACGGTGGCCAGGTACCAGATACCGGCGACGATCAGCAGCTCCATCACGCGGGCGTTGGCGTAGTAGATGTTCTGGGCGTTGTAGAGCAATTCCGAGTACTGGATGACGCTCGCCAGGGAAGTCATTTTCACCATGCCGATGAACTCGTTACCCACCGGCGGAATGATGATCCGCATGGCCTGGGGCAAGATGATCCGGCGCAGCGCTTGCAGGCGCGGCATGCCGATCGACTTGGCGGCTTCGTACTGCCCGGTGTCCACCGAGAGCAGACCGGCGCGCACCACTTCGGCGGTGTAGGCGCCCTGGTTGATGCTCAAGCCGAGGAGGGCGGCCACGAACGGCGTCATCAGGCTCACGGTGTCCATTTCGAACAGGCCGGGGATGCCGATGGTGGGGAAGATCAGCGCCAGGTTGAACCACAGCAGCAGCTGCAAAATCAGCGGCGTACCGCGGAACAGCCAGGTGTAGGTCAACGCTACATAGCGCAGGATCGGATTGGCCGACATGCGCATGATCGCCGTGATCACCCCGAAGACAATCCCCAACGCCATCGCCAGCACTGCCATGACGATGGTGTTGAGCAGGCCCCACATAATGGCCTGTGAGGTGAGGAACTGGCCGATGTACGACCATTCGATCTTGCCTTCGGCGAAGGCCCGCACCAATCCTATGATCGCGATGACGATTACGGTGGCGAAAAAAATCCGTCCGTAGTAACGCCGTGGCACGTGCTGGTACTGGGTGATATCGAACTGGTTTTCCGCCAGTTTGCGCTCCGCCTGGAGTCGTTCTGCCTGAGTCTGGCTCATGTTGTTTCTCCGTACGCCGCGCTCAATAAAGACGGCGCGTGTGGTTTTTCAGGTTAAGCGCAATCCCTGTGGGAGCGAGCCTGCTCGCGATGGGGGCGGATCAGTCAACATGGATGTTGAATGTAATACCGCTATCGCGAGCAGGCTCGCTCCCACAGGTTTGGTGGCGTTGATTCAGAGCCGGAAACCCTGATAGTTCTCGGTCCATTGCTGCTGGGCGGCGAGGGCAGTCTTCAAACGGCCGATCTGCTCACGCACCTGTTGCGGCGCGGTACCGCCCCAGCCACTGCGGGCGGCGATAGCGGCTTCGAGGGTCAGGCTGTCACGCACTTCAGGCTTGAGGCGCGGATCGATCTCGGCCAGCAGCGCCGGGGATGCTTCCCACAATTCGATGTCATGCTTCTCGCAGGCCTGGACCAGTGCGCCGGTGATCTCGTGTGCTTCCTTGAACGGCACGCCGCGCACCGCCAGCCAGTCGGCCACTTCGGTGGCGAGGGTGAAGCCCAACGGTGCCTGACGACGCAGCTCTTCAACGTTGACTTTCATGGTCGCAACCATCCCGGCCATGGCCGGCAGCACCAGCAGCAGGGTGTCGACGCTGTCGAGCACACCGTTTTTGTCTTCGCTGAGGTCACGGTTGTACGACAGCGGCAGGGATTTGAGGGTCGACAGCAAACCTGTCAGGTTACCGATCAGGCGGCCGGCCTTGCCCCGGGCCAGTTCGGCGATGTCCGGGTTTTTCTTCTGCGGCATGATCGAACTGCCAGTGGCGTAGGCATCGTCCAGCGCGACCCAGCGAAATTGCCGCGACGACCACAGGCAGAACTCTTCGGCGAGGCGGGAAATATTGATCCCCAACATGCTGGCGATGAACAGGAACTCGGCAACGTGATCGCGGCTGGCCACGGCGTCGATGGAGTTTTCGCAGACGCCGCTGTAGCCCATTTCCTTGGCCGATTGCTGCGGCAGGCGAGCGATGGCGGAACCGGCCATGGCCGCCGCACCGAGTGGCGACAGCGAGGTGCGCACGTCCCAGTCCACCAAGCGCTGCACATCGCGCAGCATCGATTGGGCGTGGGCCAGTAAATGGTGAGCAAAGACGATCGGCTGGGCCTGCTGCAGGTGGGTGAACCCAGGGCAGATGCTCTCGATGTGCTGCTCGGCCTGATCCACCAGTGCTTGTTGCAAGGCCAGGACTTCGACAGCCAGGGTGCGCACATGATCACGCAGGAACAGGCGCAGGTCGTTGGCGGTCTGGTCGTTACGCGAGCGGCCGGCGCGCAGCTTGCCGCCCAGTGCGCCGAGGCGTTCGGTCAGCAGGCGCTCGATGAAGGTGTGGACGTCTTCGTCGTCGAGCGTCGGCGCGATGCTGCCGGCACGGAAGTCATCACCGATGCGTTCCAAAGCATCGAGCATGGTCTGGGTTTCCTGCTCGCTCAACAGCCCTGCGCGCTGCAATTCCCGGGCATGCGCCTTGGAGCCGGCGAGGTCGTACGGGGTGAGGCGAAAGTAGCGCTCGGGGCAACGGGACAGGGCCGCGAGGGCTTCGGAAGGGCCGCTCTTGAAGCGGGCACCCCAGAGACGGTCGGTGGTTTGAGACATTGTTGTTTTCCTCATCGTAGAGCAAATTGAAATCGGTATACCGAGCCCGAAACACCCGCCGAAAATCATTCGGGCGTGGTTCGGCTCAATCAAATTCAAGGGCAGGGGAAAAGCGCAGTTGCTAAATGGCGAGAGCTGATCGAAGTGTCAGCTTTTAATAGTTCGAAATCAGTGAGTTGGCACTGATCCGTGGGATTTATTAACGGTTGCCAAGCCTTGTTTTCTGTGTTCATTATTATTGGTCGGCTATGTTTTTGTTGTTGGACACAGATTGTTGAATAGGGCACCTGAGGTAAATAAGCATTATGGAAACCCCACTTTCCAATTCTGGAAACCCGCCGCCAAAAACGGTACATCGGGCACCGCTGGCCCTCAGCGGTCTGGACTTTAAACTGCTCAAGGTGTTCAAGGCCGTGGTCGAGGCCGGTGGCTTCAGTGCCGCCCAGAACGAACTGAATGTGGGCCTGGCGGCCATCAGTAAACAGATTTCCGACCTTGAAATCCGCATCGGCATGCGTCTGTGTACTCGAGGCCGAGAAGGCTTTCATCTGACCGAAGAAGGGCGTCTGGTGTATCAGGCCTCGATTGATTTATTTGCCTCGGTCGATAACTTTCGTGATCGGCTTAGTTCGGCGCAGAACGAACTTATTGGCGACCTTGGGGTAGGCGTGATTGATAATACGATCACGGATTCAAATTCACCGTTAGTTGCTGCGCTTAGAAAAATAAATGAAGAGTCGCCGAAGGTAAGATTTCAACTTCAGGCGTCTCAGTTAGATGAAGTGGAAAGAGGCGTAGTCGAGGGGCGGTTAGTGGCCGGGATCGTGCCGGTTTATCAGAAACGAGAAGAGTTCGATTACTTCCCGCTTTATGAAGAACGCTCGTACGTGTATTGCGCCGTCGGCCATCCTCTGTTCTCAATGCCAGAGGCGGACATGGGCGGCAATGTGCTGGAGGATTACGAGTGCATCAACCACCGTTACGCGATCCATCGGGACAAACTGAATTTTGCCCGCTACGACAGCTTTTCGGCCTCGGCAACTCAAGTGGAAGCCGTGGCGCTGCTGGTCAAGACCGGCCGTTTCGTGGGTTTTCTGCCCGAGCATTACGCCGCAACCCTGGTGGCCCAAGGACAGTTTCGGACGGTGCGGCCCGACCTGATCAACATCGTCACGCCGTTCAATCTGATCCTGCGCCACAACACCGTGCGCAGTCCGCTGGTGAAGGCTTTTGCCCAGGCGTTGGGGGTGGATTTGAAGGCGCCGGTTTGAGGCTAACGCAGCTTCAAACGCATTGCACAGCGTCGCTCCCCTGGCAAGCCGTGGTTGATTTCGTTGTTCAACACCGTCGTTAACCGTGGGCTGATTTCAGCCGGGCTCAATGTTTCAAAGCCGAACCGCCGATAAAACGGTTCATTCCAGGGCAAGTCGCGAAACGTGGTCAAAGTCAGAGAGTGGAGTTCCCGTTTGTCTGCGTGTTCGAGTGCCGTTAACAACAACTTGCGGCCAGCGCCCTGGCCCTGAAACTGCTGGCTGACGGACAGTTCGTGAATATGTAGCTCCATACCGGGCTTTATGTAGGAGCTGCCGCAGGCTGCGATCTTTTGATCTTGATCTTCAGCAACATCGAAGCGGCCAAAAAATCGCAACCTTCGGCAGCGCCTACAAGGGGGACGTGTGCAGCAACACGAAATCGTTTTTATCGAAACGCCCACTCAATACCGGTTGCAAGTTGCTCAGGCGAGTGCCTTGCAGGGCCTTCAGGTCGTTGCGGTCCATCATCAACCAGGCCGGGCCGGGCAGGGCCTCCAGTTCCTGAATGGATTCGGTGAACACCGGTTGCAGGTCCTGCTCGATATTGACCATGAACTTGATCGCCTTGGCGTCCTTGCCCATGCCGTACAGCACCAGCGGCGCCGGGTCTTTCTGAACCTGTGCGAATGCGGCTCGGCTGAAGGTTTGCGTATCGTAAAGCTGACGTTCGACCGGTTCAAACACCAGGATGTAAACCGACCAAAGCGCCAGAACTGCGCAACAGGCCAATACCTCGGCCCGCCACTGCGACCGGAACCACGCCGCCAGCGCAATAATTTGCAGGGCCGCAAGCACGATCAGAACGGGCACAAAGGCAGCCGGTTGCGTGGGCAGACGCCGCTGAGCGACCAGCAATACGACAATCAACAGCCCCGGAATCAGCAACCACAGCCCTTGCATCAAGCCCCGTAACCAGCCGAACACCCGACCCTGCGTCACCTGAAACGGGTACGCCGCAATGATCGCCGCCATGGGCAACATCGGCAGCAGATAGCGGGCTTTTTTTGCCTGGGGAATCGATAAACCAATCATCACGATCAATCCGGCCGCCGTGCAGTACTGCAACAGACGCAATGTCGGACCGGCCTGCCGCGGATTCGTCAGCCAGACCGTAGCCAACGCCAGCAGTGCCAGCGGATAGGCGAGTGCATAGTTGCCCAGCGAGCTGGTGAAGTAATACAGCGAACCGCTGACACCTTCACTGCCGTCCATGCGCCCCATGAACTGCATGCGCACCACGTCTTGCATGAAGGCCGGTCCACCACTGGTTTCAGCCAGCCACAGCAGCGCGCCAACACACACGGCCAACAATACAGCCGCCAGCAAGCCGAAGCCGAACAACCGCGACCATTGGCGATTGAGCACGTAATAGCTGCACAGCATGCCAGTGGGTATCACCAGCCCGATCGGCCCACGAACCCCGAAGCCCAGCAGCAACAAGGCAAAGATCAGCGGCCACCGACGGGGCGCTGCGAAATGATCGGTGACGTAACCCAGGTAGAACACTGAAAAAGCGACGGCCGCCAGTATCAAGTCCTGGGACACGGCACGGGTTTCAGTGACAAACGTACTGGTCAGCAGCATCAGGGCGATGCTCAGCAGGGCCCAGCGTCTGGAGTACGGCGCGAGCAACCGGTACATCAACGTGACGATCACGGCGGCGGCGATGGCGCTTGGCAACCAGGCGCTGAGGCTGTTGACCTGCCCGAAGGGCAGGGACAGCAACCAGATGAACAGGGTCGACACCGCCGAGTAATCGGCATAGGGCTGGCCATAGGTGGTCGGGAAAAACGACAGCCCATGACGCAACATTTCCTGGGCGAACAGCACGAACCGCGAATCGAAACCGATCGCCGCTTGCTGATAAACCCCGGCGATGAACAGCATTAACGCCAGCAGCCCAACCCCCAGGGACTGCCGACGAATGCCAGGTGATGCCGTGATCACGCGACGACCGAGGCTGCCGGCCATTGCTGAAGCGGAATCGGCAGCTTGCGTGATTCACCGCGGCCCATCGGGAAATACAGGAAGCCGCTACGGGCCAGGCGCTCGGCATCGTACAGGTTGCGCCCGTCGAAGATCACCGGTGCATTGAGCCGTTGCTGGATAAGCTCGAAGTCTGGTGCCTTGAATTGCTGCCATTCGGTGCAGATGATCAGTGCATCGGCCCCTGCGAGCACCGATTCCGGTGTGCCCATGAGCATCAACTTCGGCTCATCAGGGTAAAGGTGTTGGGTTTCCTGCATGGCTTCCGGGTCGAATGCCCGCACATTGGCCCCGGCGGCCCACAGCGATTCGAGCAGCACCCGGCTCGGCGCATCGCGCATATCGTCGGTATTGGGCTTGAATGCCAGGCCCCACACGGCAAAGGTTTTGCCACGCAAGTCGCCTTTGTAGAAGGCGTTGATGCGGTCGAACAGTTTGTGTTTCTGCCGCTCGTTGATGGCTTCCACTGCTTGCAGCAGGTCGCTGGAGCAGTGGGCCTCTTGAGCACTGTGAATCAGTGCGCGCATGTCCTTGGGGAAACACGAGCCACCGTAACCGCAACCGGGATAGATGAAGTGGTAACCGATGCGCGAATCGGCACCGATGCCCAACCGCACCGACTCGATGTCGGCGCCCAGGTGCTCGGCCAGTTCGGCGATCTGGTTGATGAAACTGATTTTGGTCGCCAGCATGCAGTTGGCGGCGTATTTGGTCAGCTCGGCGCTGCGCAGGTCCATGAACATGACGCGGTCATGGTTGCGGTTGAATGGGGCGTAGAGGTCGCGCATCACGTCACGCACCTCATCACCTTCACAGCCGATGATGATGCGATCCGGGCGTCGGCAATCGGCCACGGCCGAACCTTCCTTGAGAAACTCGGGGTTAGAGACGATATCGAACTGCAATGCCCGACCGGCCAGGCACTTGTCGATATGGGCGCGCAGCGTATCGCCCGTGCCCACCGGCACCGTGGATTTCTCCACCAGAATTACCGGCTGCTCACGGTGACGCGCCACTGCGTCACCTACGGACAACACGTATTGCAAGTCCGCCGAACCATCCTCCCGGGACGGCGTGCCGACGGCGATGAACAGCACCTGACCATGCTGCACCGCGAATTTTTCGTCCGAGGTGAACTGCAGCCGCTTGGCATCCAGACTTTCGCGCACCAGGCTGGCCAGCCCCGGTTCGAAGATGCTCACATGGCCTTGTTGCAGCAACGCGACTTTTTTCTCGTCGATGTCCATGCACACCACGTCGTGGCCGACTTCAGCCAGGACGGCGGCTTGCACCAGGCCGACATAACCGCTACCAAATACACTGATTTTCATGAAGCACTCCTAAATTCGGGCGCACGAGCAGGTCGAGAGTTGATAGTGATAACACCGAGGATGACCAGTGCCACCCCCAGTGTTTTCGAAAGACTGAAGGTTTCGTTGAATAATGGCAGGCTGGCGGCCAGTACATACACCAGCGCGTAGCTGATGCTCAGCAGCGAGTAAGCCCGGCCCAGGGGCAAATCCCGCAGGGCGGCGAGCCAGGTGAGCATCGACACGGCATAGGCAAGGATGGCAGCCAATACGACCGCCACGGCGGAGACATCGACGCTGCGGTTGCTCAAGGCGGATAACCATTGTTCGGGATGGGGCAGGCGGGTCATGCTCCAACGCATGCCCAACTGCGCGGCGCTGCCCAGCAGCACGCTGATCAGGGCGAAGGTGATTCCGCGACGCAGGCTCATGCGTGTTGCCCCAGCAGCGCCACACCACCAATCACCAGCGCCACGCCCAACCAGTGACGACGGTCGATGGTTTCGTGAAAGACGAAGCGTGCGATCAGCGTGATCAATACGAAATTCAGGCTCAGCATGGGGTAGGCGATACCGACTTCAAGGCGCTGCAACACCAGCAGCCAGACCAGCAAACCCAATCCCAGAGAGGCGAGCGCCAGCCACAGCCACGGCGAACGCAGTTTCTCGCCCCAGCCCGACGTCTTGCCGCGCCAGCTTTCCACGGCGTACTTCTGGGCGATCTGGCCCAGGCAAGTCAGCAGGCAGGCGACCAAAAGCAGCAGCAGACTCACGACGCCCCCTGAGGAAAGATCAGAATCACCAGGTTGCCTTGTTCATAACGTTTGCCATCTTTGGGCAGTTGTTCGATTTCTTGCAACTCGTCATCGCCCTTGACCCGCATCACCACGCCGACCGAGCCGTTCTGCCGGGCTTCGCGCATCCACTGTTGCACCTTGTCCGGGTCGATTCGCTGCTTTGTTGCGTCAGGATATCCGAGGCCGTATTTCAATTCACCTATCGTGTTGTACAACGCCACGTCAGGGCGCTTCAGGCGCCAGGCCAGGGCCGAAGCGGCGCCCAGGTCGTTGCTCAACAGCTTGCCACTCTGCGCCAGTTCCCCGATGTGCTGGAGGATGAATTGGTCGGGCATCTTGTTCGCCACCACCGAATCGGGCAGCCCGGCCGGTAGCACGCCGATCAGCAACAAACTGCCGAAGGCCGGTGCCGCCCAGCATTGCAACGGGCGGAACGCTTGTAGCAGGTTGGCCATGATCCAACCGATCAACCCGATAAACACCAGCATCAGATTGTGCAGTTCATGGGTATACAGCGGCTTTTTCAATTGCAGATAGATCAGCGCAATCAGAATGATCAGGCCCAGCGTCAAATTCAGCAGGCCATTGATTCCCAGTGCGCGGCCCTGTTCCAGCCTGAGGCGGTCCGCCAGGGCATGGCCCAGCAACAACGCCAGGGGCAGCAAGCAAGGCATGATGTAAGTGGGCAATTTGCCGTTGCTCAGGCTGAAAAACGCCAACGGCATCAGCAGCCACAGCAACAGAAAGGCGATGCTGGCTTGATGCCGGGTCTGCCAGGCCTGTTTCAGCGCTGATGGCAGCAACGCCGCCCACGGCAGACTGAATGCCACCAGCAGCGGCAGGTAGAACCACCACGGTGCGTCATGTTGAGCATCATCACCGGCGAAGCGGCGAATGTGTTCGTGCCAGAAGAAGAACCGCCAGTAATCGGGCTCCTGTGCGTGTACTGCCAAAGCCCACGGCAGGCTCACCGCGATGGCCACGGCAATCGCCACCGGGCCGTAGGTCAGTAATTCCCTCCAGCGCTTTTGCCAGAGCATCCAGGGCAGGGCGATCAGCACCGGCAGCAGCCAGGCGAGGAAACCCTTGGTCATGAAGCCCATGCCGCAGGCCAGCCCCAGCATCGCCCAAGCGAGCAGACGCGGGCCACGGCCGACGCTGTCCAGCGCAAACCACAAAGCCACCAGGCTCAGGTTGACCCAGAAAGTGAATTGCGGATCGAGGTTGGCATAGCCGGCTTGCCCGGCGACGATCGTGAAGCTCATGTACAGCAGCGCGCAGGCAAAGCTCTTGCGCGGTTCGTTCCACAACCGACGGGCAATCAGGTAACACAGCAATACGCTCAGCCCGGTGCTCAGCGCCGAGGCGAAACGCACGCCAAACAGGTTGTCGCCAAACAGCGCCTGGCCGATGGCGATCATCCAGTAGCCCGCCACCGGTTTTTCGAAGTAACGCAGACTCATGAAGTGTGGTGACACCCAGTTACCGCTCAGGAGCATGTCCTGGCTGATCTGGGCATAACGGGTTTCATCGGGAATCCATAAGCCGTGGGTGCCCAGCGGCAGCAAGTACGCCAGCGCAAGAACGACCAGCAATAACGGCAATGCCCAGCGCTTGCTCATGCGCCTTGTACCCCCAGCCAACCTTCTCGGCCCTCGAGGGTGCCGCGCACGACATGGCCCATGGGCAACGTGGCGGGTGCCTCGGGCAGCAGATCGCCCAGGGGTTGGAAATGAATGTCCTGTCGGCGCGCATCGGCCAGCAGTTGACGAAAATCGTTGGCCATCAGAATCCCTTCTACTTCGGCATGGATCGTGTAGACGTTGAGTGTTTGCGCAGTGAACCGCTCAAGAATGAAAGTATTGAAGTCCCTGGCCGTAACGGTCGGACCGACCACCTCATCGAAAGTCGGCAGGTCTACCGGGATTTGCGGTGTACCTGGACTTCCATCGGCCAACGTCGGCAGGAACAGACTCTGGCCCCGACAATCGCTGTTGTAGCGAAAGCCGAAACCCTGTTTGGCCTCGATCACGCGCTCGTCCGCACGCCAGCCGGCGGACGCCGAGCACTCTACCTTTTTTCCAAGGATATCGCTGAGACTGTCAACGCCACGGCGAATCTGCTCGATCAGTTGCGCGTCGCTCCAGCGTCCGGCATTGGCCTGCCAGCCGTGATGATCCCAGGCGTGCAGGCCGACTTCATGCCCGGCCGCCAGGGTCTGACGCATCAGGTGCCCGAGGTCGCGACCGATCGGTTTGCCCGGCCACGCGGTGCCCGCCAGCAAAATGTCCCAGCCATACAGGCCGGCGGCATTGGAGCGGAGCATCTTCCAGAGAAACTGCGGACGGATCAGGCGCCACAAGTGGCGCCCCATGTTGTCTGGCCCGACGCTGAAGAAAAACGTCGCCTTGACCTGTGCTTCATCGAGCATTTCGAGCAACCGAGGCACGCCCTCACGGGTGCCTCGGTAAGTGTCGACATCGATTCGAAGGCCTGCCTGCATCAACGTTTTTTGTCCGCGATTTCGAGCATGGCTTCGCGCAGGAAGAAGTCCAGCGTGTTGCCGATGGTCTCGTTCATCGCCACCGTGGGTGCCCAGTCAAGCAGACGCTTGGCGTTGGCGATGCTCGGTTTGCGGTGAGACACGTCCTGATAGCCGGTGCCGTAGAAGGCCTTGCTTTCGATATCGCGGAAACCGGCGAACGGCGGGAAGTTGTCGCGCAGCGGATGAGCCTCGAACTGACGCAGCAGCTCTTCGCCCAATTGACGAATGCTGGCTTCGTTGTCCGGGTTACCGATGTTGATGATCTGGCCGTTGCAGGCGTCGTTCTCGTTGTCGATGATCCGCGCCAGAGCTTCGACGCCATCGGCGATGTCGGTGAAGCAGCGTTTCTGCTCGCCGCCATCGAACAGACGAATCGGTGTGCCTTCCACCAGGTTCAGGATCAGCTGTGTGATGGCCCGGGAGCTGCCAATGCGCGCCGAGTCCAGACGGTCCAGGCGTGGGCCCATCCAGTTGAAAGGACGGAACAGGGTGAAGTTCAGGCCTTTCTGGCCATAAGCCCAGATCACCCGGTCGAGCAACTGCTTGGAGATCGAGTAGATCCAGCGTTGCTTGTTGATCGGCCCGACCACCAGGTTGGAACTGTCTTCGTCGAAGTTGGTGTCCTGGCACATGCCATAGACTTCCGAGGTCGACGGGAAGATCACGCGCTTGTTGTATTTGACGCAGTAGCGAACCAGTTTCAGGTTCTCTTCGAAATCCAGTTCGAACACCCGTAGTGGATTGCGGGTGTATTCGATCGGCGTGGCGATCGCCACCAGCGGCAGAACCACGTCGCATTTCTTGATGTGGTACTCGATCCACTCCGAGTGGATGCTGATATCGCCTTCGACGAAGTGGAAATTCGGATGGCTGCGCAGGCGCTCGATGGCGTCCGAGCCGATGTCCAGACCGTACACTTCATACCGGTCGTCACGCAGCAGGCGCTCGGACAGGTGATTGCCGATAAAGCCGTTGACGCCAAGGATCAGCACCCGGGTGCGACGGGGGGCACGACCCGACTCGGCGCCACGCAGCACCGAGCCATCGACCAGCCCCAGCTCGTTGGCCAGTTGCGGGCCGCTCAGGTACAGGCCATTGTCGTTACGCTGACCGGCGTTGATTACCAGTGAGTCTTCACCGCAGGCGATTCGCAATGGATCGACGCTGATGACCCGACCGGGTGCCTGACCTTCGTTGCCCTTGACGACATCCGCGCTCCAGACAATCAACTTGTGCTCGCCCACGGCACAGAACGCGCCCGGATAAGGCTGGGTCACGGCACGCACCAGATTGAACAGTTCTTCGGCCGGTTTGCTCCAGACCAGTTTGCCATCCGCTGGAGTACGACGACCAAACACTGTGGCTTTGGATTCGTCCTGTGGGGTTTCGCTGATTTTGCCTTGAAGCAGTGCAGGCAAAGTGTCTCGCAGCAGATCGCTGGCGGCCTGGCGCAATTTGCCGTGCAGGGTCAGCGCGGTGTCGGTGCGCTCGATCGCCACCCGTTGCTGAGCAATGATTGCGCCGGCATCGGCACGTTTGACCATGCGGTGCAGGGTCACGCCGGTTTCGGTTTCACCGTTGACCAACACCCAGTTCGCCGGTGCGCGGCCACGGTAGCGTGGCAGCAACGAGCCGTGCAGGTTGAACGCGCCTTTGCGGGCCGTGGCCAGCAGTGGTTCGCTCAACAGATTGCGGTAGTAGAACGAAAACAGGTAATCGGGGTTGAGCTTGCTGACGCGCTCGATCCACAGCGGATGGTTGGCGTCTTCCGGGGCATGCACCGGAATGCCTTTGCGGGCACACAGCTGTGCAACCGAGCCATAGAACGCATTTTCCTTCGGGTCATCGGGATGAGTGAACACGGCGGCAATCTCGAAACCGCTGGCAAGCAGGGTTTCGATGCCGGCACAGCCAATATCGTGATAAGCGAAAACAACAGCTTTTGCACTCATGAGAGAACCTGATCTGAAGAAGTGGAAGTGAGACCGTCAACGGTGACAGCGGGGGCAGGAACAGAGGGGGTGCTACGCAAAACCTTTTCGATAAAAAACCGTGGACGCGCCCGGACGTCGCTGTACATGCGGCCCAGGTACTCACCCAACAGACCCATGCCAATGAATTGGCCGCCGGTGAAAACGAACAGCACGGCGAACAGGACGAATGTGCCGCCACCGGCCCAACCGGCACCGAAAACCAGGCGCAGCACAACCAACGCGATGGCGAATAGCACTCCGAGCGTCGCCATGCAGAAGCCGACGATGCTCAGTAATCGCAGCGGAGTCGTGGTCATGCAGGTGATCAGGTCGAACATCAGGTTGACCAGGCGCATCGGGCTGTATTTGGATTCACCGTGTTCGCGCTCGGCGTGGGTCACCAGAATTTCGGTGGTGTGCCGGGCGAAGCTGTTGGCCAGGATCGGAATGAACGTACTGCGTTCACGACAGGCGAGCATGGCGTCGACGATAGTCCGGCGGTAGGCGCGCAGCATGCAGCCGTAGTCGCTCATGGCAACGCCGGTGGAGCGCTGCACGGCGAGGTTGATCAGCTTCGACGGCCAGCGACGCAGGGCCGAGTCCTGACGGTTGTTGCGCACCGTGGCGACCACGTCGTAGCCCAGTTCGGCCTGAGCCACCAGCCGCGGGATTTCTTCAGGCGGATTTTGCAGGTCGGCGTCGAGGGTGATGACCACATCGCCCTTGCACTGTTCGAACCCGGCCATGATCGCCGCGTGCTGGCCGTAGTTGCGGTTGAGAATGACCGCCACCACCGGGCTGCCGTCGCGACTGGCAGCGTCCTCGAGGATTTGCGCAGAGTTGTCGCGGCTGCCGTCATCGACCAACACAATTTCGTAATCATGGTGCAGTTGCCGGCACGCCGCTTCGGTGCGACGGAGCAACTCGGGCAGGCTGTCTTGCTCGTTGTAGACCGGGATGACGATTGATACGCAACGGATCGGATAAGGTTTCACAGGCTTCTGTCCAGTGTTTTTTCAATGGCGCCGACGACACGATCGACGTCATCGCAGGTCATGTCGGGGAACAACGGGATCGAACACAGCCGCGCCGAGTTCCATTCGGTGTTGGGCAGGTAGATGTTGGGGAAACGCTGCCGGTAGTAAGTGTGCAGGTGGGTGGCGATGAAGTGAATGCCGGTACCGATGTTCTGTTCCTGCA
Organism: Pseudomonas sp. A-RE-19; assembly: GCF_019956555.1. Lineage (GTDB taxonomy): Bacteria > Pseudomonadota > Gammaproteobacteria > Pseudomonadales > Pseudomonadaceae > Aquipseudomonas. The sequence goes on from NZ_JAHBDQ010000005.1 coordinate 121,358, forward strand.
AAGCCTTCATGAACGCCTCGCGGTCCAGCCCGCAACGTTCGGCGTCGATGCGCAGGATGAACAGGTGCCAGGCGTGCTGCTGTGCATACTCCGGAATGGCCAGCGGTTGCACCGGCAAACCTTCCAGGCGTTGCAAATAGGTCTGGGCCAGTTCCGTGCGCCTGGCGTTGATCGCATCCAGACGCTCCAGCTGTACCAGGGCGATGGCGGCATTGATGTCGGCCAGGTTGTACTTGAAGCCCGGTTCGATCACTTGGGCCTGGGGTTTGCGGCCGTGGGTCAGGCGGTCGTAAGCGTCAACGCCCAGGCCATGAAACTTGAGCATGCGCACACGAGTGGCCAAAGCATCATCGTCGCTGACAAACATGGCGCCCTCGGCGCAGGTCATGTTCTTGATCGCGTGGAACGAGAAGATCGCCGTGCCTTGGGCGCCGACGTGACGACCTTTGTAGAAAGTGCCTGCTGCATGAGCCGCATCTTCGATGACGGCGATGCCATGTTTGTCGGCCAGTGCGTAGAGTGGGTCCAGGTCGAACGCCGCGCCGGCGTAATGTACCGGAACGATGGCCTTGGTACGTGGCGTGATCGCCGCTTCGATGCTCGCCAGATCACTCATCAACGTGTTGCGGTCAACGTCGACGAAAACCGGTGTCGCGCCGAGCAGGCAGATCATGTTGGCGGTCGACACCCAGGTTTGGGACGGTGTGATGACTTCATCGCCGGGACCGATGCCCAAGGCCAATAAGGTAATGTGCATGCCGCCGGTGGCCGAGGACAATGCCACGGCATGACGACAGCCGACATAGTGGGCGAAGTGTTCTTCCAGTTGCTGGTTTTTCGGGCCGGTAGTGATCCAGCCAGAGCGCAGTACTTGCTCTACGGCAGCAATTTCTTCATCGCCAATACTGGGGCGGGAGAAGGGTAGAAACGCCTGACTCATGAGCACCTCGGAACTTGAAAATGAATAACCATGAAGGTTAAAAGCACTGGATCCAATGGCAGAGTAGACGCCAAAACAAAAGCTGCATCAAGCAGTTGCCGGAAATTTGTGACAAATTACATCGGTTGATTTCTCGTGTCATGGTCAGCACGTTGGACGCCCACAAAGGCGTCATCTCGGACCCCATTGAGGTTAAGCGTGATTTTGTGAAAGGAATATGAAAAACCGGTGGGCGATTCGTTTATCTCGAGCTCATACAGCCACTGTTCAGGCTGCTGCCGCTCATCGCGCTTTTTATAGGGGAAGGCGTACACAAGTGCCCGCCTTAATGGACTTGTGCTGCATTGCTTAGTTGTTTTTTGAACTGTTTTCATTCAAAGCGATTTCGCTTGATTGACCGATTCAAAAGCTTCAAAAACCAACCTGTTGACCCTGGTGCCAGTCCGTTAAAGCACGGAACCTGTGGAAGCGCTCAGTACATGAGCATGGCCGATGGTCGACACATGAACCTCGCTGCCAGCGGGTGGCGCGTGCATGCCGGAACTGCGCACCAGCAATGAACGCCCCGGACGTTCATCCGCCGCCAACGACTGCAATTCCACGGTCAAGGTGCAGGTGTTTCCGCCGAAATCGCACTCGGTGACCACACCGCGACAGCCGTCCGGTTGCGCCAGGCCGTGGGGTGCGCTGATCAGCTGAAGTTGCTCGGGGCGCAGCATGATTTGCGCTGATCCGTTGTTTCTGTGGTTGTCGACCGGTATGCGACCCAGATCGCAATGAGCCCAACCTGCTTCGATTCTGGCCGGCATGATCACGGCGTCCCCGAGAAACAGGGCGGTTTGTTCATCTGCGGGATAGCGATAAAGGTCCAGCGGACGTCCGGATTGGACTAACCGGCCCTGACGCATCACCGCCAACTGATCGGCGAACGACAACGCTTCACTTTGATCGTGTGTCACCAGAATGGTCGTGACACCGGCGTCTGCCAGAAGCCGTGCGACCAATTTGCGCATGGCGGCGCGCAAACCGGTATCGAGCGCCGAAAACGGCTCGTCCAGCAACATCAATCGTGGCTGTTGCGCCAGGGCCCGGGCCAGCGCGACACGCTGTTGCTGGCCGCCGGAGAGTTCATGCGGCCAACGATTGGCCATGCTCGCATCCAGCGCCACGCTGTCCATCAACTCAGCGATACGCTCCTGTTTGGCAATGCCCTTGGCCGCAAGCCCGAAACCGATGTTGGCGGCTACGGTCATGTGCGGGAACAGTGCGCCATCCTGCGGAACATAGCCGATCAACCGTTGATGCGCGGGTACCTCGTGGCTGCTGTCGACCAGCGTCTGACCATTGAGCGAAAGGCTGCCCGAGTCCGGGAATTCGAAACCGGCGATCATTCGCAGCAAGGTGGTCTTGCCCGAACCGGACGGGCCGACGATAACCGTACGGCTTCCTGTCGGCACCGACAGGTTGATGTTCTCCAGGGCTCGGTGAGAACCGTAGGACTTGCAGATCGAGTGGAGTTCAAGAGCGTTCATCGGCCAGCCGTGCGTTTGGATTGGTGATAAAGAAGTCCGGTCAACGGAAGCGACTGCAGAATCATGAGCAAGGCATAGGGCGCCGCGGCCGCATAGTCGATTTCACTGGTCATTGCCCAGAAACCGGTGGCCAGGGTGCGCGTGCCATTGGGGGCGAGCAGCAGGGTCGCGGTCAACTCATTGCTGACCGCCAGAAACACCAACGCAGCGCCAGCGGCAGCACCGGGTGCAGCCAGACGCAAAGTGATCAGCCACAACGCCCGAGCGGGCGAACGGCCGAGGCTGCGGGCCATGTTCTCCAGCTCCACCGGCGCCTGGGCGATGCCTGCGCGCAAACTCACCAGGGCGCGGGGCAAAAACATCAGTAAATAAGCCAGCAGCACTGTGAAGGTGGTCTGGTAAATCGGCCGGGCAAAATGAATCGTCAGGGTCACCAATGCCAGCGCGACGACAATCCCCGGCAACGCGCTGGTAATGTAGTTGCAGCTTTCCAGCACGCGCTGCAACGGGCCCGGCGAGCGAATCGACAGCCAGGCAATCGGGATGGCCGCGCATGTAGTAATGAGCGCGCCAGCGGCCCCGAGCATGAGCGTTTGTTCCAGCGCCGGCAGCAGTTCGCTCAGTTGCCAGACTTGTGCGCCACCGGCGATCAGCCATTTACCAAGGGTGATCAACGGCACACCGAGTGCCAGAGCACAGGTCATGCCTTGCAGCATGAACGCGAGCAGGGTGGTGCGCAAATTCAGACGCACGATCCTTTGTTCGCGCGCGCTTCCCGACCCGACCCGGGCGTAACGCGCCGTGCCGCGGGCAGCCGACTCGGCAGTCAGCATGGCCAGGCAGCAGAGTGCGAGGACGCCGGCCAGCATATGGGCGGCAGGCCCGTTGAAGGTGGACTTGAACTGATCGAAGATGGCCGTGGTGAAGGTGTCGAAGCGGATCATCGCGTACAGACCGTACTCAGCCAGCAGGTGCAGCCCCACCAGCAAGGCACCGCCACAGATGGCCAGGCGCAATTGCGGCAGCACCACGCGAAAAAACACCGCCCAGGGCTTGAGCCCCAACGACTCGGAGACATCTTCGATGGCCGGATCGAGCCGGCGCAACGTCGCCGCTATCGGTAGGTAAAGAAACGGGAAATAGGCGATGACCGAAACCAGAACGCCGGCAAACAGCCCGTGAATCGGTGGGACCAGACTGACCCAGGCATAGCTGTGAACGAATGCCGGCACCGCCAGCGGCGCCGTCGCCAACAGCGACCACCAACGCCGCCCCGGCAAGTTGGTGCGTTCCGTCAACCAGGCCAGCGCCAGCCCTAGCGCGATGCACAAGGGAATGGTGAGCAACACCAGCAACGCGGTGTTGATCACCAACTCGCCGACACGTGGGCGCCATACCAGCGTCACAAGCGTCGCCCAGCCGGTCTGTACCGACACGCCGATGACGAAAGCAATCGGCAGTAACGCCAGCAATGACACCAGCACCGACAAACCAATCACCCATGCACCACCGCGGCCCGCGAAGAGGCCGCGAGAGCGTGTGCGCAAGTTTGCAGAGGGCGCCGCAGCGACCTCCACCGGTAGAGTTTCAGGAAGCAATTAGAGCAACCCTGCCTGGGTCATCAGCTCTACCGCTTTTTTGCTGTCGAGTTTCGAGACGTCGACAGCCGGGGCGTCGAGTTGCTGCAGCGGTACCAGTTTCGGGTTGGATTCTGCGTTCTTGCCCACGGCGTATTCAAACGAGTTGCCGTTCTTGAGGATCGCCTGGCCGTCTTTGCCGGTAATCCATTTCAGGAATGCCTGGGCCTGTTCCTTGTGTTGGCTGGAGGCCAGAACGCCGCCACCGGACAGACTGACAAACGCACCTGGATCCTTGTGTTTGAAGTAGTGCAGCGAGGTGTTCTTGCTGTTCTCGCCGGTCTTGGACTGATCGACGAAGCTGTAATAGTGATAGATCACGCCACTATCGATCTGACCGGCGTTGACCGCCTTGAGCACGGCGCTGTTGCCCCGGTAAGCGGTGAAGTTGGTTTTCATGGCTTTCAACCAGTCGAGGGTAGCGGCTTCCCCCTTGAGTTCCAGCACGGCAGCGACGATGGCCTGGAAGTCGGCACCGGCCGGCGAAGCGGCCCAGCGACCTTTCCAGTTCGGTGCGGCGAGGTCCATCAGCGATTTTGGCAAGTCTGCTTCGGCCAGCTTGCTCGGGTTGTACACGAACACCGTGGAGCGTGCGGCAATCCCTACCCATTTGCCATGCGCCGGACGATAGGTCGCGCCCACTTGTTCCAGCGTGGTCGGCGCAACCGGTGCAAACAGCCCCGCGTTGTCGACCAGCACCATTGCCGGGGAGTTTTCGGTCAGGAACACGTCGGCCGGGGAAGCTGCACCTTCCTGCACCAGCTGATTGCCCATCTCGGTGTCGTCGCCATTGCGCACGGTCACTTTGATGCCGGTTTCCTTGGTGAAACCTTCGACCCAGGATTTGGTCAGGCTTTCGTGTTGAGCGTTGTAGACCACGATACCGTCAGCCTGCGCGGCGGCATACACGTGACCGGCGCCGAGGAAAGCTGTGGTCAGCAACGCTGTTTTAAGGAACGAGGGGATGCGGGAAATCATTCGGTCGACGGCTCCTGTCTTTTTAGTACGCTCGCGCAGATTCATTAGCGGAACAATGCGAATCATTTGCATGTTTGAGGCGCAGCGAATGTAGAGCGCAATATGAGAAAAAAACGTCAAAAAAACCGTTAATAGATGTCATTTTAATGTCGACGGAAAGCCCGAACCGATGCTGTGGTGGGCAACTATCAAACGATATCGTCGATCAGAATAGGGTTTTGGGCGCGGCTGCAAACCTACCGGGGCTTATAACGCATAATGGCAACGGTCACACGGGTCCCTGTCTGCGGCGTACTTTGAACCGTCAGATGTCCACCCAGTCTTTCGACAATCCGCTTGCAGTGGGCAAACCCAAGCCCGAACGACGAGGGTTGCGACCGTGCAGCGTCGGCACGAAAAAACACGTGCCCCAACTGTCGGACCTCTTGCGCGGACATACCAGCACCGTTATCGGTGATCCGGATGATCAAACCGGTGCCGGGTTGTTCGTCCAGCGTGACGTCGACAGCGCCACCGGCCGGGGTGTACTTGATGGCGTTGTCCAGCAGGTTGCCAAACACCACTTCCCATTGTTCCTGATTTCCGGCGACTTGAACCTGATAGTCCTCCAGCAGATGCAGGGAGAGGCTGAGACCTTTGAGTTCGGCGGCCTTGCGCCAGCGCTCGACGGCATTGAGCGCATTGTCATTCAACCCGCTTGACTGCCCGCCAATGTCTGCGGTGCCTTCCAGTTGCGCAAGGTTCAACAGGCCGAGAGACAGGCGCTTGAGCACCTGCATTTCGGCCAGTACATCACGACAGGTCTGGGCGTAATCTTCGGCGTGCCGTGGCCGCGCCAGAATGACCTCCAGCGCAGCGGTCACGGCAGCAATCGGCGTCTTCAGTTCATGGGAGGCGTTGGCGATAAACAGCCGTTGATGTTCCAGCACTTCCTGAACCGCCGTTTCCATTTGCGCGTAGCTGTCGAACAGCAGTTTCTCTTCCGCCGAGTGCGCCTCGAACACTACCCGGCGCGTGAATTCCGGTGGCCTCAATGTGCGAAGTTGTCGAGCGAAATGGCGAAGGTTGCGGGTGGAGAGCGACACCACGATAAAACTGCCAAGCGTCGTCAGCAGCAGTATCCCTATTGCGGCCAGCGCCACCACACGCTTGAAGGCCGCGACCGCATTGAGTACCGGTTGCGCGTTGGTGGCCACCAACAACCTGGCCTTCAGCGGTCCTTTGGGGCTGGCGCGTTCAAGGTCGCCCATCTGCGCGATCCATTTCTCGTTACCGACATCGAACAGGAACGTCTCTTCGTCGCCGGCGCGAACCTGACTCATGGCCTCGCGAAGCGCTTTGCGCATTGGCAGCGTCGGCCCCCTGGAATCTTGCAGCAATTCGCCCGATGCCGATGAAAGGTCAAAGTACAGGTCGTGATCGTGATCCAGTTCCGAGGCGAATTCACCCTGGCGCTGATAGACCAACTGCGCGTTCTCGACGCTGATCAGCGACTCGATGACGTCCGACTGGGTATCGAGATGGTGCCGAAGTTCATCGAGCCGGGTGGTTTGCACCCAATGACTCAGCCACACATAGCCGATGAGCAACACACACGCCTGAACCACGAACAGTGTGAGCGCGATTTTGATGTTCAGCGCCAGGTTACGCCACACGAAGGATCAACCCTTTGCCGCGAATGGTTTCAATCTCGACGTCGGCACCCGCCAACTTGCGTCGCAGGCGATTGAGCAGCACGTCCAGGCTGTTGCTGTCCGGCTCGCTGTCGAAAGGGTAGAGCAGCCCCAGCAATACCGTGCGGGTCTGCAATTGATTAGCCTTGCCGGCCAGCGCCACCAGCAGGTCGTATTCCATGCCCGTGAGCTCCAGCGGACGGTCGCCGATGCTGACCCGCAAGGTGTCGAGTTCGATGTTCAAATTGCCCAGTGTCAGCGATTTCGATCCACGGGCGATCGAGCGTCGATAGAGGGCATTGAGCCGCGACACCAACTCGATCATTTCGAAAGGTTTGGTCAGATAGTCGTCGGCGCCGAGATCCAGCCCCTGCACCCGATCCACCACCTCGCTTCTGGCCGTGACCATGATCACCGGCACTTCGTTGCCCTTGCCGCGCAGCACTTTGAGTACGTCCAGACCAGACATTTGCGGCAGCATCCAGTCCAGCACCAACACGTCGTACTCGCTCGCATCGGCATAGTACATGGCCTCTTTGCCGTCCCTGGCCAGATCCACCACCCAGCCTTCTTCCTCAAGCCCGCGCTTGATGCTGTTACCCAGCAGGGCATTGTCTTCGGCCACCAGAACCTTCATCACTCGCTCTCTGAACAGGCATGCAGGCGTGCATTCATGGCATGTCCGGCACGCGCTGGCAAGCCGTCGCACAGCTATACGACTTCGTTAACAAGCGGTTCATTTTCGCCTCTTTAGACTGCCCGACAGTGGTGAACATGCCCTTCGGCTTCGATTCGCTTTTCAGTCCCTTATCTGGATTTCTTCCATGAGCCTTTCCAGTCGACGCCTGTCGTTCATCCTCCTGACGGGGCTTCTGGCCTGTCTGATGGCCGCGACATTTTCCAGCCTGGCCACTCATGTGCGCTTCGGGCTGGAGTTTCGCGGCGGTTACGAGATTTATTACGTTGTGAACCCGGTACCGGGCAAGACCCTGCTCGGCAAGGATGACCTGTTGCAGACGGTCGCGATCCTGAGTAAACGTGCCGACAGCATTGGTATTACCGAGCCGGACATCCGCGTCGAGGGCGCCAACCATATTCGGGTGAAACTGGCAGGCCTGACGTCCGCCGAAGAATCACGCTCGCTGCTCGGCAGTTCGCAGGGGTTACCCACGCAGTTGACCGAGAAATACACCCAGACCGTCGGCAGCGTGTTGGGCAAAACCGCTCTGGCAGAAACCGTTCAGGCAGGTCTGATCGGCATCGCCTGTATTTTTCTGCTGCTGGTGGGGCTGTACCGCACCGGCGGTTTGATCGCCGCGTTTTGTACGTTGGTCTACCTGTGGCTATTGCTGATTGTGTTCACCGTCTCGGGTGCCACCTTGTCGCTGTCGGCGGTGGTGGCGTTTGTGCTGGGCATTGGTATGGCGGCGGATGCGAGCATCATTTGCCTGGAGCGTATGCGTGAGGAAATCGACCTCGGTCGGTCTCTGCGCGAAGCCGTGGAAAACGGCTTCAACGGCTCGCTGTCGACGATACGTGATGCAAACCTGGTGACCGCGTTGGCGATGATTGCCTTATTCGCGGCGGGCATCGGGCCGATTCAAGGATTTGCGTTGACCCTGCTGGTGAGCATCGTGATCAGTGTCGCCACTAACTACTTGCTGATTCGCCGGTTGATGCTGTGGCTGGTTGATACCCAGTGGGTCAGCCAGCGCTGGTTGATCGGCAAGGGCAAGCCGCGCGCCACCAAAGCCCGCCGTTTCAACTTCGTGGGCCTGGGGAAAATGGCGATTGTGGTCTCGTTGCTGACCATCGTTTCCGGCTCGCTGTACTACCGCGCTCACGGCCTGAACCTGGACATCGATTTTACCGCCGGCACCGCGCTGGACATCGACGTCGACCGTACAATCACTCAGGAAACCGCCACGCAAATCATGACCGGGGCGGGCACTATTCCGGCCACCGTGGCCGTGGGAGGCGCACAGAATCAGCATATCGCCGTGCGCTTTGATGAAGTGCTCAAGCCGGCTGATCTGAAGCAGATCATTACCGCGTTCAAAGGCAGGTATCAGACCGTAGAGTACGAGGAAAACACCGCAGACCCCGGCGTTGCACGGGATTTTGCCACTCGGGCCATCTATGCGGTGATTGCGGCATTCGCCAGCATCGCGATCTTTATCGGCCTGCGTTTCTCCTGGGCCATCGCTCTGGCGACCTTGCTGCCGATCGTTCAGGACATCCTCATCGTCTCGGCGATCTTCTCGCTGTTCAAGTTCGAGATCGACGTCACCTACATCGCGGCATTGCTGACGATCATCGGCTATTCGCTGAACGACAAGATTGTGATCTTCGGACGCATTGTCGAAAACGTGAAAAAGTCCCCGCCAATGGATGCAGTGGCCTTGTGGGGTTTGATCAACCTGAGCATCAGCCAGACGCTGGGGCGTTCGCTGTACACCGTGCTGACGGTGGTCATGGCGTCGACCTGTCTGTATCTGTTTGCCTGTGAACCGTTGCAGATGTTCTCGCTCGCACTGGTGCTGGGCCTGATATCCGGTGCGGTGTCGTCGATTTTCATGTCCAGCGCTATCTGGCTGACGCTGTCCCGGCGGAAACTTCAGGTGGCGAAGGTTGGCTCGACGTTGAACGTCAGCGCCAAACGCATCCCGCATCTGGCGTCCACGCCGTTCCTGGGGGCACTGCTGACCGTCTGCATGGTCGGAGTCGGTGGATGGTTCTGGGTGCCGGCCCAGGCAACGGCGGGCAAAACGGAGATCAGCGCCTCGACGGCAGCCGGTTCACTCGGCGACTTGTCGAGTTTCCGGACGATTATCGTAGACACCGCCCGCTTAGTGGACGCCGGTGACCTGAAGGCGGCCAAGGCCCGCATCACCGACCTGGAAACAGCCTGGGATCAGGCCGAAGAAACCTTGCAGCCAAAGTCGCCGGCATCCTGGACGTCGGTCGACAAATCGATCGACCGCGCGCTGTCCCAATTGCGCTCCGGCAAACCGGACCCGAAAGCCTGTGCCGACGCCCTGAATACCCTGCTGGCCAAAGTTGATAACCAGCAGATCAGTGCCGCCATCCCTATAGCGGCAACTCCCGCCGGGTCGATGGGCGACTTGTCCTACCTGAAGGTCATCATTTCCGACACCAAAAAGCTGCTCGGCAATGGCGACATGAAAGGCGCACGGGCCAGGATCACCGAGCTGGAAAGCACCTGGGACCAAAACGAGGAAAAGCTGCGAGCAATTGATCCTGAAGGCTGGACCTCCATCGACAAGTCCCTGGACAGAGCGTTGAAACAAGTCAGGACCGGGGTGCCGGATCTGGCGGCGTGTTCCGCGGCGCTGGATACCCTGGCGACAAAGATCGACAGCAAAAGCATGCACTGACGCTTATTCGGCCCGGGGAATAAACGCCACGCTCTGTTCTTCGCGGGCGTGGAATATTCGCTCGCCGTTGGTGGGTGTGGTGGTGATGACCTGATGGTCGACACCCAGGTAGTTCAGCGGCAGCGCGTCGCCATTGCGGTACTGGGCGACAATGATGGTGCGCTGCGGATCCCAGTGCCGGCCACTGGTGTTGTCCAGCCAGGTCATCAGCGCTGCGGTATCACCCGTGCGTGGAAAGTCCTGGGTTCCTGATACGTAATAGAAGGGCGCGCCGCCGGTTTGCAGGTACATCGGGACTTTGTTGTCCACTTCGATCATCACCATATGCCATTGACTCAACGGCGCTCGCTTGCCAGCCTCGAACCTGACCGTCTCACCGAACTGAACCACGCCGCCACCACTGTTGGTCCAGGGATAGAGCACACCCAACACCGCCAGTAACAACCCCGTGGTCAGGCCGAAACCGATCTTCCACCCACGACCACCGAACCTGCCAGGCGCCTTGCGTTCAGCCATTCGCCGGGTGACCCACCAGGCGCCCAGCAACTGAGCAAAGGGCACCAGCGGCAATACGTAGTAACTGCGCCGGCTGCCGCTGGCCGTGAAAAACAGCATCAACAGGCCCAGGCCCCAGATCAGCCAGCGTGTATCGGGTTCGATGATTCGCCAGTTGCGCAGTGCACACCACAATGCAAGTAGCCAAAAGGGTGTCCACGGCAAGGTGTAGACGGGGAGATAAAGCAGGTAGGTGTAAATCGGACCGATGTTGTCGAAGGGCTGGAAAAAACGCACGACGTTTTCCCGAAGCACCAGACCCAGGCCGCTCTCGCCATAGGTTGGCGCACCGTAGACGTGCGACAACACGAACGGTGTCATGTAGAACGCCCCGGCAACCATCAGGGCCATGCACAGTCGGAGGTTGAGATGGCGTTTCCAGCGCCCGTCCTGCGACACATGGGGCAACAGTAACAAGCCCGGTAGAATGAAGCCGATCAGCCCCTTGAACAGTGAGGTCAGAGACAGCAGCAGAAAAAACACCAGGTAACGACTGAAGCGTGTGTCGTCGGGCCCGCGCCAATACCACCACACCGCCGCCAGCACACCACACACCGTTAGAATGTCGGCAGTAGCGACCCGTGCCCAAAAGGCGAAATAGAACGTTGTTGCCAGCATCCAGCCGGCAATCAGCCCGGTGCCTTTGCGGTACAGCCGCTCACCGATCAGGTACACCAGCCAGACGCTCAGCCACGCGGCGATCACCGAAGACAGGCGCAATGACCAGTGCCCCAAGCCACCCGTCAGCCAGGCGGTGGCAGTGATCAGCCAATAGGAGGGCAGCGGTTTGTCGTAATACGCTGCGCCCTTGAGGTAAGGGTCGAAATAGTCACCGCTCTGAAGCATTTGCAACGCGATGTTGGCCCAACGGGTTTCCGCCCCCCACAACTCCCGCGTGCCCAGCCCAAGCAACAGAATCAGCGCGCACGCGCCTAGCAGGAGCGCCAACGCGCCCCTGTCACTTGCCCAAAATTTCATGGAGGGTTTCCTGTAAGGAGGACGGCGTCAGGGTTGGCTTTGAGGAAAAATCAGAATCTCCAGGTTGCCGCGCTGATAACGCTTGCCATCGACTGGCAATAGCAAGACTTCTTGCATTTCCGCGACGCTGTTAACCCGCATCACCACCCCGACCGCGCCTTTTTTTCGGGCCTCGGTCATCCATTGCCCGACGTTGTCCATGGTGACTTTACGTGAGGCCATGGCGGGGTCGTCGAGGCCATACTTCAGTTCGCCAATCGTGTTGAAAAGATCGACCTGAGGCCGCTTCAAGCGCCACGACAAGGCTGACGCCGCGCCGAGATCGTTGCTGAGCAACGATGTGGTCTGACTCAAGGCATCCAGATGCTCGGCGATGAACTGATCGGGCATCTTGCTATCGATAATCTGGCTCGGCATCGCCGCCGGCAATAGCGCGACCAACAGCCAGATACCCAGCGCCGGCACGGCCCAGAACACCAGGGGCCGCAGCACCTGCAAGGCGTTGGCGATGATCCAGCCGAACAACACGATGAACACCAGAGACAAGGCAAACATCTCGGTGTTTTCGTAGACCTCTTTGGTGGCTTGCAGATAAAGCAGGGCGATCAGGGCGCCGGTGGCGATGACGACGTTGAATACGCCATTGAGGCGAATGGCCCGGCCTCGGCCTTGATTCAACAGCGCTATCAGCGCGTTCCCCATCAGCAACGCCAGGGGCAACAGACACGGCATGATGTAGGTCGGCAGTTTGCCGCGGCTCAAGCTGAAAAATGCTAGCGGCAGCAGCAACCAGAGCAACAGAAAACCGATCGCGGGTTGGCGCTTTTGCTGCCAGGCCTGGACAAATGTCGTCGGTAACAAGGCGGCCCACGGCAGGCTTGAGGCGACCAGCAACGGCAGATAGAACCACCACGGGCGAGCGTGTTGCGCATCATCGGCAGCGAAACGGCGAATGTGTTCGTGCCAGAAGAAAAACCGCCAGAAATCCGGTTCCCGTTGATCAATGGCCAGCACCCACGGCAGGCAAACCACTGCGGCCACGACTACCGCCAGCGACCCGTAACGCAACAGCTCTCCCAGGCGTCGTTGCCAAACCATGTAGGGCAGGGCGATCAACACCGGCAACAGCCAGGCGAGAAACCCTTTGGTCATGAAGCCCATGCCGCAGGCAAATCCCAACAGCATCCAGGCACCGAGTTTGCCGCGCGAAGAATGGCTGCTGATGGCAAACCATAGCGCAACCAGACTCAGGTTGACCCAGAGCGTGAATTGCGGATCGAGGTTGGCGTATCCGGCTTGCCCGGCAATCAGGCCGAAACTCATGTAAAGCAGTGCGCAGGCAGCGCTTTTGCGCGGGTCATTCCAGACGCGGCGGGCAATCAGGTAGGTCAGCCAGACGCTCAGCCCGGTGCTGAGTGCCGAAGCGATACGCACGCCGAACAGGTTGTCGCCGAATACCGCCTGACCGATGGCGATCATCCAGTAACCGGCGATCGGTTTTTCGAAGTAACGAATGCCCATGAAATGCGGGGAGACCCAGTTGCCGCTCAGCAGCATTTCCTGGCTGATCTGACCGTAGCGGGTTTCGTCGGGAATCCATAGACCATGGGTCATGAGCGGCAACAGATAGAAAACAACGTACGCCAGCAGCAAGCCAGGCACTATCCAGCGTTCGGTAACGGGTAGCGCACGCAGGGTGCTATGGGATAAAGAGCCGGCAGGCTGGGGCAACAGGTTGTTGGACGTCATGACTCGACCTTGGTGCGGAAAGATGTTGCTCGGTTTAATGGCGCGCGGTGCACTTGCGCGAGAGCGAAACTTCTTACATAACGGAACGCAATAGCGATTTAGACTACAGAAGTTGCGTCAGCTATCTAGTTGTTATGGGAAAGTTATAGTCAACCCATATAAAAAGCTCTCTAAGTGCCAAGGTTTTTTTGCAGCGGTTATTGTTTCAAGATTTTACCGCTCAACAGGGAATGCCAGTCAGTGGCATTTACAATGCCGAGCACCTGAGGTTGCCCATCGGCAATGGCGACGAACAAAGCACTGCCATATTCACTGGTCTTCGCGTGCTCGAAACCGGTCTGGGCTTCGAAATCGCTGATGCAACCGCTGTGGGTGACCAGCACCAGATTTCGATGGGCATGCTTGTTTTTCACCACATCGTTACGCATGGTTTCGCCACAAATGGCTAGCCATTCCTGGGTCACCGCATCTTGACCGAACATGTAGTGTGAGGTTTGCACCGTGCGGGTGGCCGGGCTGCTCAAGACATCGGTCTGTGCCATGCCCAAGTGCATAAAGCCTTGGCCCACGGCCGTAGCAGCATCGCTGCCGACTCGGGTAATGCCATCGGGAGGGCCAAGGCACGGGTTGCTGGATTGGTCGCAGCGTTCGGTATGGCGAACCAGCACCACCACTTCGCCGGCTTGCCAGCGATCGATCAGGCTGTTGGTCACTTCGGGGCCGGCAGTCCCCAGATTGACGGGGGATCTGGGCCACAAGACAAACCCCATCACCAGCGTAGCGATGACCAGAGTTGCCGCTACCGAGACCAGTTTGATGAGCCGCGAGGCAAGGATTCGTGGAAAAAAATTAGCCACTCGTGTTTACCCGTTAGTGCGCAATAGAGAATAACTTTCAAATACGACCTCGCTGAGCAACATTTAAAGGTCATGGCGCAGATAGTAGATCAAGGCAGGTGTCGGAGTAGTGAAGGGGATGTGAAAATTTTGCGCAGAAAAATATCAACGTCCATTTAGTTCGTTATTGCAAGCCGTTATCTTGTACTTCACACACAGTGGTCTATCTTTGGTGCGCACCCCGGCTCTGCGGCAATCGGCCCGAGTCAACAGATGTCGTGGTTTGAACCGGCAGTGGACCCAGAACAGAATGGATTTAAAGCAGAGCCTGACTAAGCGGATTGTCATTGTATTTGCCTTGATGAGCGCGTTGGTCGCCGGCGTTTTTGCTGTAGGCATCGTCGTCACCGTGCATACGGTGGAGCGAAAACTCACGGCCGCCCGCCTGGGAGGAGCGCTGCACCGCTTGCTGTTGATGGAGAACAGCGCGCAGTGGAGTCATCAACCGGAGAAAGACGAACTGTTTTTCATTCAGGGCGGGTCGGGGTCCATGGCGCTGGATACGGAACTGGCGGCGCTGGCACCGGGTTTTCAGGAAATCCTCTACGCGGGTTCGAAGTACTACGCCATGGTGAACAGGGTGGGTGCTCGCCAATACGTTTTGTTGCGAGACAAACGAAGCCTCGAACGGCGCGAGGACGCGCTGTTCTCGGTGTTGGTCGTCGGGTTCGTCTTGAGTGTCCTGCTGGCGGTTTTGCTGGGCCGGTTGCTGGCCAGGCGCGTTATGGCGCCGGTTATTCGTCTGGCGCGCCAGGTGCACCATCGTGATCAGTTGCTGGAACTGGCCCCTGCGCTTCATCCTGACTACGCGGCTGACGAAGTGGGAGAGTTGGCGCTTTCCTTTGATCAGACCCTGGGCCGGTTGCGTGAGGCACTGGGCCGGGAAAAACTGTTCACCAGCGATGTCAGCCACGAACTGCGCACGCCGTTGATGGTATTGACCAGTTCCTGTGAATTGCTGCTCGCTAATCCCTCGCTTGACCGGCGCTCCGTGGCTCAGGTCAGCCGAATCACCCGCGCGAGCAACGAAATGCGGCAGTTGGTCGATACCTTTCTGATGCTGGCTCGCGACCGAGAAGACTGTGCAACTGCGGCAAGCGCGACGATGAAAGAGGTTGCTGACGCTCTCGTGGACATCTGGGGGCCGTTGATCCGGGAAAAGGGCATCGAGTTCATCTATGACGACGAACAGGCTTCGTCGGAGCGTCATAACCTGACGTTCCTGCAATCGGTCATGGGCAATTTACTGCGCAATGCCTGGCATTACACCGACCACGGTTACATTCGCCTGACCCTGCGCACGCACGGTTTCAGCGTCGAAGACAGTGGCATAGGTATCCCGAAAGAAAAACGCCAGGCGATGTTTCAACCCTTCGTACGCGGTGACGAATGCCGGGGAGAAGGGCTGGGGCTAGGCCTTTCACTGGTCCAGCGAATTTGTACTCATCAGAATTGGCGAGTGGAACTCAGTAGCCTTCAGCCCAACGGCTGTTGTTTCACCGTTAAGCTGGAAGGCGCGTGATTGCTTTTATCTGGCCGTTGGACAGCCCCTCGATGTTCCGGCGGCAACGGTCTGACTGATGGCGGCGGCCAACCGTTTCACATTGTTCTGATGGGCGATCACCAGGTCGTCGATGCTCGCACCGGAAGGGGTCTGCAAGGTGCTACGGCAGGTGATCGGTGCGGCATCGCCGCTGCCGAAAATGCGCAGGCGCCATTTGACGTCGATCAACGCGTACTGCCCCGGAATCGAATCGAAACGCTGGACATCCAGGCGCAATGACACTCGGCGTTGCAGGTTACTGTTGACCAACTGATCGAACAGGGCGCTGCGCAACTCGTCCGTCAGGCTCGCCGCCCACCATTGGGTTTCGAGAATTGCCAGGCCACTGTTGCCTTGGCGAATGACAATCTGCGGGCGGTCCACTTGAGGTGGCACGGTGACGGCTTCGATCTGGATGTCCGCGCCGCCCCCGCTTGCGCCGCCCGGTTGAGCCGGGGTCAGGGTGTGGAACTGAATCGGCTCGCTGCGGCAAGCGGTGAGCAACAATAGCGCAGTGACCAACGTAATTTTCAGCGAAAAAGCCATGGGTGTTGCTCCTGTGCTCAGTTACGCGGAGGCGGCTGCAAGTCCATCGGCGCGGCGTTGTCGGGGCGGCCGCGAATCAGCGATTCCGGATGCCGACCCAGGTAATCCGAGAGCTCACGCAGTGAGCGTGACATGCGCCCGAGTTCGTCCAGGGTTTGAGTCAGTTGTTCCCGTTGCGGCGAATCCTCGGCGAGGGTCGAACTGGCCGATTGCAAGGTCTTGCTGACGTCCGCCAGGGTGGTCTGCACGCCGGGCAGGGTCCTGGCATTGAACTGTACGAGGCCCTTGCGTAGTTCGACGAGGTTGCTGTCGAGGTTGCCGGCGATGCGTTCGATGGGCAGTTGGTTGATCTTGTTGACCATGCTCTCCAGTTTTTCCTGCAACTGCTCAAGGCTGCCAGGAATGGTGGGAATAACGACAGGACGGGCAGTAGGATCGAACACGACTTTCTCCGCTTTGGGGTAGAAGTCGAGCGCGATGTAAAGCTGACCGGTCAACAGATTGCCGTTGCGGGCCTGGGCGCGCAGGCCGTTGTCGATGAAGCTGCCCATCAGCTTTATGCTGGCGGCTTCGTCATTGGGATCATGATTCAAGGCCTTAAGCATCTTGGTGTGGGCCTGGCCGAGTCGTTGCGGGTAGATCACGATGCCGACATTGAGCGGAAAGCTGCGTTTCTTCGCGTCGAAATCCAGATTGATCGCCACGACTTTGCCAATTTCGACGCCGAGGAATTCCACCGGTGCATCGACCTTGAGCCCGCGCAAGGCCTGATCGAAACGCAGGCTCAGGTACTGTGCCTTACCGTTGGGCGGGGCGAGGGCGGTTTGCTGATCTTCGAACAGGTCGAAGGTTTTATCCTCGCTGGCCGACTGATCGTTGGGGCTGTAGTCCGGCGCGCGAAACGCGATGCCGCCCACCAGCAACGAAGACAGGGATTCGGTCTTCACCGCAAAACCATTGGCACCGACGCTCACATCGATACCACTGGCGTTCCAGAACCGGGTGTTCTCAGTGACGTAAAGATCATTGGGCGAATGCACGAAGATTTCGATGTCCACCCCTTTGCCGTCGGCATCCAGTGCATACGCCACCACTTGCCCGACCGGAATCTTGCGGTAATAGACGGGTGAACCGATATCCAGCGAACCAAGGTCCTGAGTGTGCAAGTTGAAGCGTTTACCCGGTTCGCCGTAGGTAATGGGCGGCGGGTTTTCCAGACCGGTGAAGTGTTTGGAACGGGCATTGGCCTGGCCAATGTCGGCACCGATGTAGTCGCCCGACAGCAAGGTATCGATGCCCGAAACGCCGCCGGCACCGATGCGCGGCCGCACGACCCAGAATCGCGAGTCTTCTCGGGTGAAGCTTTCAGCCTGTTTGTCGAGTTGGATCGTGGCGTTGACACTCTTTTGATCGCCGCTCAGTTTCACCTCCGAGACATGGCCGATGACCACGTTGCGATACTTGACCTCGGTCTTGTTGGCCGTGAGACCGCTACCGGTCTTGAACATGACGGTAATAGTCGGACCTTCCTGCAGCCAGCTGTGTACCACCAGGGAAATCCCCACCAACACCGCGACGATCGGCACGATCCATACCAGCGAAACGCTGAAGCGACGGGTCTTGATAGTGGCCTGGCCGGGGGCTTGCGGCCCGTCAGTGGCTTGCGACTTCATCCGTGAGCTCCTCGTTGGGTGGGTTATCCAATTCTTCGTGCTCTGTATCCCGCTCTTCATCCCAGATCAGCCGCGGGTCGAAACTCATCGCTGACAGCATGGTAAACACCACCACCAGACCAAAAAACAGAATGCCTATGCGCGGTTCGATATCGCCCAGGGCCTGGAATTTCACCAGTGCCGCGACCAGCGCGACGACAATCACGTCGAGCATCGACCAGTAGCCGATCAGCTCGACGAAACGGTAAAGCTTCGAACGTTCCTTGCGAGCCCAAAGGCTGCCGCGTTGCACGGTGATCAGCAGTAGGGAGAGGGCAACGAACTTGATGCCCGGCACCGCGATGCTGGCAATGAAAATGATCAGGGCAATGTCCCACGAACCGTGTGCCCAGAACTCCAGCACACCACTCATGATGGTGCTGTCGGAACCGTTGCCGAACAGGCTGGTGTTCATGACCGGCAGCAGATTGGCCGGGATATAAAACACCAGTGAGGCCAGCAGATAGGCCCAGGTACGGTTCAGTGAGTTGGTTTTGCGGGCATGCAGTGGTGCGCCACAGCGTTCGCACTCGTGAGGTTTATCCGTCATGTCGCAGGCCATGCCGCAGCTGTGGCACAGGCACAGATTGAGCTCGCTGGCGAGCGGTGGCCTGTTCACAGGCTGTCCCACAAATCACGCACATCGCGCCCGGCGATGCGAATCAACAGCAGGCTGAGAACGGCCAGGGCAAACAGGCCGATGCCGGGAACTACATCCAGCAACCCGGCGAGTTTGAACACCGCGACCATGGCGCCCAGCAGGCAGACCTCCAGCATGCTCCAGGGCCTGAGGGTCTCCAGCCAGCGCATGCACAGCTTGAAGCCGGGCGAGCGTTGGGAGGTGAGGGCGAAACCCAACACCCAGATCAGCAGGACCAGCTGGAACACCGGCGCGATGATGATGGCAATCGCTGCCACTAGCGCAATAAACAAGATTGGCCCCTGGCTCAGCGCAACAACCGAGTCCCAAAGGGTCGCGCTGTTTTTCAGGCCCTTCATGCTGATGCTCATGACCGGATAGAAGTTGGAGAAGATCCACAACACCATCGCGGTGATGCTCAGCGCCAGACGTTGTTGCACCGACAAACCGTTGTGGCGCTGGAGCACGCCGCCACAGCGTGTGCACAGGGCTTTCTGATGTTTGGCGAGCGTGACTTTTTCATACACGCAGTCGCAGTGCTCGCAGATGATCAGTTGGTCAGTCGTAGCCATAGACCGCACTCGCCAGGAGGCAGAAAAGTCAGAGCACTCCCTCAATATAGAAGTGACTTGCGATTGAGCAAATTAAAAGGCTATTCAGAATCGAAGTGGTCCCTGTAGGAGCTGCCGCAGGCTGCGATCCTTTGATCCTGCTTTTAAAAGTCAAAAGATCGCAGCCTGCGGCAGCTCCTACAGGGACGTAGTCAGCCGGGCCATTTGCGGCAGCTGTAAGAAGGGTGGTCAGCCAAGCAATTCGCGCAGGCGATACCAGAACATGCCGAGGGCCAGCAGTGGCGAACGCAGGACTCGTCCGCCGGGGAAGGTCATGTGTGGCACGGCGCTGAAAACGTCCAGCCCCTGGCTATGTCCGGCATGAATCGCTTCGGCCAGCAGCCGTGCGCACCAGTGGGTCACGTTCAGGCCATGACCGGAATAACCTTGGGCATAGAACACGTTCGGGTACTGGCTCAGGCGCCCGGCCTGGGGGAAGCGGTTGGCCGTGATGCCGATTTTGCCGCCCCATTGATAGTCGATGCGCACATCCGCCAGTTGCGGGAAGACTTTGAGCATTTTTGGCCGCATGTAGGCGCCGATGTCCTCCGGATCACGCCCCGAATAATGGCAGGCACCGCCGAACAGCAAACGTCGATCCGCCGAGAGCCTGTAGTAATCGAGGCCGACTTTCTGGTCGCACAGCGCCAGGTTTTGCGGGATCAATTGCGCGGCCACCTCGGGCGCCAAGGGTTCGGTGGCGATGATGTAACTGCCCGCCGGCAGTACCTTGCCGCTCAGGCGCGGTTCGAGGTCTTCCAGATGCGCATTACACCCCAGTACCAGACTGCCGGCGCGCACCGTGCCGCCAGCGCAGCGAACCTGCACGGTGCTGCCGTGGACCAATTCCAGCACCGGGCTCTGCTCGAAGATCCGCACCCCGAGGGATTGCGCCAGCCGCGCTTCGCCGAGCACCAGATTGAGCGGATGCAAGTGACCCGAGCCCATATCGATCAGGCCTCCCGCATAAACATCAGAGCCTACTGCTTGCTGGCGGATCTGCTCGGGGCCGACAAGTCGGGTTTCGTGGGCGTAGCCCAGCTCGGCGAGGCGTTGCCGTTCAGCCTTGAACGCAGTGAACTGCGTCGGGGTATTGGCCAGTTCGCAGAAACCCCAGCGCAGGTCGCAATCGATCCCATGCTCACGGATACGATTGCCCACCAGTTCCACCGACTCGATGCCCGCGCGCTCCAAATAGCGCACACCTTCCTGACCGACATAGCGGGCGAACCCTTCGACGTCATGACCGATGCCACGGATCAACTGCCCGCCGTTGCGTCCGCTGGCGCCCCAGCCGATCCGCCGGCCTTCCAGCAGAATCACCGAGAGCCCACGCTGCGCCAGTTCGATCGCGGTGTTGACCCCGGTAAAACCGCCGCCGATCACGCAGACATCGGCCTCGATATCCGAGTCCAGCATGGGATAGGGCGTCATGTCCTTGGCCGACGCCGCGTAATAGGAATGCGTATGTTCGTTGTCGTACTGATTCATTGGCTGGACTTCACTTTGCTCCACGAGCGGGTCATCAGACGCATGATCGCCTGGGGCGGGGTGGTTGAGATGTAGAGTTTGTCGAGGACGTCCTGGGGCGGATAGACCTCAGGATTATTGACCAACTCAGGGTCCATGTAGTGTTTGGCCGCCGGGTTCGGGTTGGCATAACCGACCGAGGCGCTGACCTTGGCGATCACTTGCGGGTCCAGCAGGTAGTTGATGAACGCGTGAGCCTCTTTCGGGTTACTGGCGTCGGCAGGGATCGCCAGCAAGTCGAACCACAGGTTGCTGCCTTCCTTCGGGATCGAGTAGGCGATGCTCACACCGTTCTTCGCTTCCCTGGCCCGGTTCGCCGCCTGGAACACATCGCCCGAGTAACCGAAGGCAACGCAGATGTCACCGTTGGCCAGGTCCGACACGTACTTGGACGAATGGAAATAGGTGATGTAAGGCCGGAGGGTCAGCAGTTTGGCCTCGGCCTTTTTAAAATCCTCGGGATTTTCGCTGCGTGGGTCCATGCCCATGTAGTTCAGGACCGCCGGGAACACTTCATCCGCCGAATCCATCATCGATACGCCGCACTGACTGAGCTTCTTCAGGTTCTGCGGCTCGAAAAACACCGCCCAGGAATCGATGCGATCGATGCCCAACACCTGCTTGACCTTGTCGACGTTGTAGCCGATGCCGTTGGTGCCCCACAAATACGGCACCGAATGTTCGTTACCCGGATCGTTTTTCTCCAGCAAGGCCAATAGTTTCGGGTCGAGGTTTTTCCAGTTGGACAGCTGCGAGCGATCCAGTTTGAGGAATGCGCCGGCCTTCACCTGACGTGCAAGGAAGTGATTGGAAGGCACCACCACGTCATAACCCGTGCGGCCGGCGAGCAGTTTGCCCTCCAGGGTTTCGTTGGAGTCGAATACGTCGTAGATCACCTTGGTCCCGGTTTTTGCCTGGAAATCGGCGAGGGTGGTCTCGCCGATGTAATCGGTCCAGTTGTAGACGCTCACACTTGGCTGAGCCTGCGCAGTGGCGCTGAACAGCAACGCCAGCGCGACCGGAACCACGGATTTCAATAGACGCATATCGACACCTCTTTTAGTTATTGAATTTCTTCAGGCGCTTCTTTGATGTTCTGGGGACCGTCTTCGCGAGCAGGCTCGCTCCCACAGGGGAATGCATTTCAAATGTGGGAGCGAGCCTGCTCGCGATGGGGCCGTTACGGACTAGACGCTAAGCAGCAGGAACTCCCGCTCCCAGGAACTGATCACGCGTTTGAAGTTTTCGTGTTCGGCGCGTTTGACCGCGACGTAACCCCGGACAAATTTTCTCCCCAGATAACGCTCGATGGTTTCGCACTCTTCCATGCGCGTCAGTGCGTCTTCAATGGTGATCGGCAGGCGCAGGTTGCGACGTTCATAGGCGCGGCCTTGTACCGCCGCGCTCGGTTCGATGCGTTCGACCATCCCCAGATACCCGCACAACAGGCTCGCGGCAATCGCCAGATAAGGGTTGGCATCGGCGCCCGGCAAACGGTTTTCCACGCGCATGGCCTCAGGGCTGGAAGTCGGCACGCGCAGGCCGACGGTGCGGTTTTCTTCGCCCCATTCGACGTTGACCGGCGCCGAGGTGTCGGGCAGGAAGCGGCGGAACGAATTGACGTTGGGCGCGAACATCGGCAGCACTTTGGGAATGTACTTTTGCAGGCCGCCGATGTGGTGCAGGAACAGCTCGCTCATCTGCCCGTCGGCATCGGCGAAAATCGGCTGGCCGGTGGCGATATCGACCACACTTTGATGGATATGCATGGCACTGCCGGGTTCGTCACCGATGGGTTTGGCCATGAAAGTCGCCGTGACGTTGTGCTTGAGTGCCGCCTCGCGCAGGGTGCGTTTGAACACGGTGATCTGGTCCGCCAAATCCAGCGCATCGCCGTGACGGAAGTTGATTTCCATCTGCGCCGGGCCGTCTTCGTGAATCAGCGTGTCGAGGTCCAGGCCCTGGAGTTCGCACCAGTCGTAGACATCTTCAAACAGAGGATCGAACTCGTTGGTGGCGTCGATGGAAAACGACTGGCGACCGCTTTCCGCACGGCCCGAGCGTCCCAATGGCGCTTTGAGCGGCAAGTCCGGGTCTTCGCAGCGTTGGGTCAGGTAAAACTCCATTTCCGGCGCGACAATCGGCTGCCAACCTTTATCGGTGTAGAGCTGCAGGACTTTTTTCAGCACGTTGCGTGGCGACAGCTCAATGGGATTGCCGAACTTGTCGAACGTGTCATGGATCACGATGGCGGTCGGCTCGATCGCCCATGGAATGACGTAAACCGCGTCGGAGACGGGCTTGCAGACCATGTCGATGTCGGCCGGGTCGAGCAAGTCGTAGTAGATGTCGTCGTCGACAAAGTCCCCGGTTACCGTTTGCAACAACACACTTTCCGGCAGGCGCATGCCTCGCTCATGCAGGAACTTGTTGGTGGGTGCAATTTTGCCGCGAGCAATGCCGGTCAAGTCGCTGACCACACACTCGACTTCGGTAATCTTGTGATCTTTCAGCCATGTGAGCAGCTGATCGAAAGGGGCATTCATAAAGACCTCATTGTTGGTTTGATTGACGCCGGGAGAAGGCAGCTTCATCCACCGAACACTTCCCCTGTGACGCGTTGACGACTATCTTGGGTGAGCCTCGCCGTTCCATCTATCCACTTTAAGCAGCACCAAAGCGCACCAAAAGAGTGCGCAAGGTCACCCCATGACAGCGTGCAATTCGTTACAGGTTCAAGCGTTCAACACCGCCGACGTGGCCGAGCAGATCCGCGCCACACCGGGTTGGGTGCAGCACTATCAGCAAATGTCGCCGGGGCATTTCGCCGGGCGGGTGCGCTATCTGGACCTGCAAGGGGTAGAGATTTACGAGGAACAGATGAACACCCGTGTGGAGCAGAATTTCAGCGCCCCCGAAGGCTCGCTGGCGTTCTGCTTCGATCGCAGCGACAACTCGCTCTATGTGTTGAACGGTGAAAGTCGCAACATCTGGATCACTCCGGAGAACTATCAGGAAATCGCCGTGGTGTTCGGTCCTGAATTCGTTCAACGGCATGGTCTGGACATGGCGCGGCTCGAAGGCTTGTTCATGGCACCGCTCAATTCAGGGCAGAACGCGCTCTTCAGCCGTTGGTTGAGCGGGACGTTGACACGGCTGACGCAGACGCTGGATCCGCCGAGCAAAGAGGCGTTGACCCAGCAGCTGCTGGAGGACTGTTTGTACATCCTCGATAACGCCTGCGTGTGCCTGGATCACGCCAGCTTGCAGCGCCGGGCCGAAGAGCGAAAGATCATGAAGCGCGTCGCCGAATGGGCCGCCGATACCCCGGAAGAAACCCTCAATTTGCTGGAGTTGTCCCAGGTGGCCGGGGTTTCGCTGCGTCAGTTGCAGCATGCGTTCAAGGCCTATACCGGAATGACACCCACGCATTGGTTGCGCTTGCGTCGGCTCAACAGCGCGCGCCGTGAGTTACTCAGCCGAACGGCCGGTGAAACGACGGTCGCGCAAGTGGCGATGGATTGGTCGTTCTGGCATTTGGGGCGATTTTCCAGCAGTTATCGAGCGTTGTTCCAGGAACTTCCCAGCCAAACGCTCGCCCGCAAACACAGTGGACCTTGTCGGAGGTCATCATGAGTCGGTTATCGTCTTTCAGCTTGTGTTTCGTAATGTCGATGGTCTATACGCAGGTTCAGGCCGAAACGGTCACGCCCTTGAAAGGGCAGACTTCGCAACAAATCCAGCTGGACATCAACGATTGCCGCAATATTGCGGCCAGTCAGAGCGCCTCAAGTCCGCCACCTTCGGGCGGGCGCCTGCGCGGTGCTGCGGTGGGTGCCGCCGCGGGCGCTGCGGGCGCCGAGGTGCGAGGACGTCAGCATGATGAGTTTTACGAACAGGCCGACGACAGTGCGAAACAGGACTATCGCCAGAACCGTGCCGGGCAAACCGCGGCGGCGGGCGCGGTGGTCGGTGGCTCGCGTCAGCGGCAGGAGCGCCGGGCGCAGGAACAGACCAACGCGGCAGCCAGTTCAACGGCCTATACCGGTTGCCTGCAAGGGCGGGGTTATCAGGTCACCCCGTGAGTGTCAGTGACGCCCGGATTGCGCTGCCGCCGATCGAGTAGATAAACCATCAGGCAGGCATAGAGCGTTACGGCGATGAATAGCCCCATGCGCACGGCAAAGGCTGTGTACACGTCCTTGCCCGCAGCACTGTCTTGAACGGACTGACCCAATAGAATAATCATCGTCATCAGGCTGTTGAGCCAGAGCCCGGGGCTAAATCGCGTGGGGCTCAAGGCATACAGCTTGCGCGCCAGTAGCAGGCCAAATAGCAGCATCCACAAAAAGAACATCCAGAGGTGAACAAACAGACTGAGGGCACACCAGAACAGGATTGCCAGCAGACCACCGAACAACGTTGAACCCACCAGTTCACGACCGGCATTGCGGGCGGTCATTGTCGAACTCTGCTGACCGAGACTGACAGCCTTGAGAATGATGGGTAGATAACTGGCCGGGTCGATCAGCACCAAGATGAATGTCGGCAGCACAATCAGGGTTGCACGCAGTGCCAACCGGCCAACGTCTGCGGCCGGCAGGGTAGCGGCGGCGGGTGGCGGTGGGGCATCGACCGGTTCGGGAAATAGCCAGTGACTTAAAGCCGATACCATGACAGCGAGGAGCAAACCCTTGACCAGTGCGCCGATGACCATCATCGCCAGGTCGAAATCGGCAACGCCGGCCGAGGAGATCATGGTCAGGCCAATCACCAGGAACGTGACGACCAGGTTACTACCGCCGCGCAAACCAAAAAGGAAGGCCAGGAACAGACTTGCGCTAATCAGCAGCACGCCGCTGACCGGGTAATAACGCAGGACAGGAATCAACAACAGGCCGACGCCAGTAGTCAACATGGCGATCAGTGCGAGCATCAATCCGGCCTTGAACGGCAGAGGCCGATTGAGCGTGGCCAACAGCAACACGGCGAGCACCGGCGCGAGAAACGGGATCGGCAAACCCAGGCCGAAGCTGGCCGCCAGGCACAGCGCCGTGCCTGTGGCCAGACGTAGCGCGCGCTGAACCCTGGGCGTGCGCTTGGCAGGCACGCTCTTAATAGGCATAGCTCAGCCAGCTCATTAGCCCCACAAACAAACGCCCAAGCAGGTTCAGCGGGTTGTCTTGGGTTGGGAACGCCATCACTTCAGCCTGCCCACCAGCACGGATGGAACGGATGGCGCGGCTGTCGCGCAACGTGTTCATGGAGTCCTCGGTAAACTCGATGATCACCGGAAAACGTTGGGCCGGACGCAGCCAGTCGCGGCTGTTCTGCACACTGGGGAGGCTGCCGGGCGACGTGGGCTGACCGACGCTGACACCGTAGCCGACACTGCGCACACGGCCCTCGAAAATCTTCCCCGGCAGGGCATCCAGAACAATCGAAACAGGCGTGTCGACCTCGACCAGGCCGAGGTTGTTTTCGGTCATGTCCGCGCTGATCCATACATCGTGGATGGCAATCAGGGTCATGACCGGGCCGCCGGCAGCGGCGAACTGTCCGACATCGGTGCGCAGATCGGTGATCAGTCCCGCCGACCGCGCGCGTATCTGCGTGTTGGACAAGTCCAGTTCGGCTTTTGACAACGCCGTGGCAGCGCTACGCAACAGCGCGTTGTCTTCCTCGCTGCCGCCTTCCTGTTCCCGTGCCCGCTGAACTTCGGCACGGGCCGCGGCGACCTGACTGACGGCCTGTTCACGGGTGGCCCGAGAGACTTCGAGCAGGCGCACGGAAATGGTGCCGGGATCTTCGCGGTACAAGCCTTCAAGACGCTGATTGTCCTGCCGGGCTTTGAGTTCATTGGCCTGGGCGGCGCGTAAATTGGCTTGAGCCGAAGCAATACCGGCGGTGCTGGCACCGATCTGGCGGCGTGTCGATTCGAGGTCCGCGCGTGCACGGTCGACAGCAATTTGGTACGGCTGCGGGTCCACCTCGAACAGGACTTCGCCCGCCTTGACGTCCTGGTTGTTGCGCACATTCACACGGGTCACCCGGCCAGCAACTTCGGCGGCCACCGGAATGACAAAAGCTCCCACCCGAGCCTGTTGCGTATACGGTGTGAAACGGTCAGCCAACAAGTACCAGGCCAGACTCAATACGATCAGCAGCATCACCCATTTGATGCCTTTTTTTGCGGAATCGGCGGCAGGCTCGGGTGCCTTGGGAGAGGGCGCCTCAGTGACGGGCGGCGAGGGTTCAGTCATTGGCTTTGACCTTCTGGCTCGGGATAGGAGGCTTGCGAAGGGGCCGGCTCACTCAGCAGGTTGCCCCAGTCCGTGCGTTGTTCCATTTGCTGGCGGGTGCCTGGATCGATTAGCGGTCGTGCGCTGTACCACCCACCGCCCAGGGCTTTGTACAGGGCAATCAGGTTGCTCACGGCATTGCTGCGGCTGAGCAGGTAATTGTCCTGCTGTTCGAGCAGGGCGCGTTGAGCATCCAGTACGCGCTGGAAGTCCGAGTAGCCTTCCCGGTATTGGGTGCTGGCCAGGCTCAGCGAACGCTTGGCGGCGATCTGCGCCTCACCCAGGATGCGTTCGCGTTCCAGTGATTTGGTCAAACCGCTGGCGGCATCATCGGCCTCGCGCGCGGCCTGGCGGACTTTGTCGCGGTAAACCTCGATCAGCTGCTGCAACCGCGCATCCTGCACTCGCACGTTGTTGCTGATCTGGCCGTGGTCAAACAGGTTCCAGCGCAAACTGGGACCGCCGATCAGGTCCAGGCTGTTGGAGCTGCCTTTCAGCGAATCGGTCGTCCAGACGATGCTGCCCAGCAAGGTCAGCGACGGGTAGAAGTCGGTTTCCGCCACACCGATCAGTGCCGACTGGGCGGCGACATTGAGTTCGGCAGCGCGCACGTCCGGTCTACGCAACAACAGGCTGGCCGGTACGTCTTGCAGCACGGCCCGGTCAACCAGCGGGATCAACCCCGTGTTTTCGAGCAATTGGGGCAGGGCGCTGGGCGGCCGGCCGATCAGCACGGCCAACGCGTTGCGGGTGCGCAGTACTTGCGCCTCAAGGTCCGGAATGCTGCTTAAGGTGCCCAGGTACTGGGTCTTGGCTTGTTGCAAGTCGAGTTCGGCACTCTGGCCGCTGTTGAAGAGTTTCTCGGTGATTTCAAAGTTGCGCTTTTGCTGTTCGGCGTTTTCTCGCGCAACGCGTAATCGCGCTTCGGTGGTGCGCAACGAGAAGTAAGTATCGGCCACCTGAGCCCGCAGCAGGACAAGTACATCTTCATAGTTGGCTTGAGCCGCGAAGTAACTGGCATCGGACGACTCGATGGCTCGACTGAAACGCCCCCAGAAGTCCAGTTCCCAACCGATGTCAAAACCTGCGCTGTGTTGCCAGAAGTGGCTGTCTTGCGGGTTGCTGCCGCCGGATTGTCGGCGGTTGAAGTACAGGCTTTCAGCGCTGGCCTGTTGCAGCTGCGGATAGCGTCCGCTTTGCGCAATCCCCAACTGGGCACGGGCTTCCATGACGCGAATGCCGGCAATTTTCAGGCTTGAATTGTGCGCATCCGATTCGGCAATCAACGCATCGAGGACCGGGTCGGCAAACACTTGCCACCATTGGCGAACATCGGGATACAGGCGTCTTTGGCTGGCCTGTTCAAGTGCAGGGCTGCTCCACAGTTTTGCCCAGGCCTCGCCGGGGGCCTGAAAATCCGGCCCCAGACGGACACAGCCGCCAAGGCCAAGAGCCCCCAGCAGAAGTAGCCGGCCCGAGCGCGTCAGCATCGCTGCACAACAAGTAGATCACGGGAAAACATCATCCGAGCGTCCCTGGTATTGGAATGGCCTGCTATTGAGACTTGAACCGGTTCGCTTAGGTTAGTACAGCCCCGACAAATACAAGGTCATGTTGGACGATCATCGGATCGACCAACCGCTACGCTTCGGAAAGCCATTCATTACTCGTGAACAGGAGCCCTTCTAGCGGGAAATGATCCCGTGATCGATCGCATACTTTACGAGGGCGGCGGGTTTGTCGATGTTGAGCTTGCGACGGATGCTCAGGCGGTGGGTTTCTACCGTCCGGACACTGATGTCCAGTTCGCGAGCCATTTCCTTGTTGTTCAGCCCCTGAGCCATCTTGTACAGCACCTGGCTTTCCCGTGGAGTCAGTTCGTTGTCGGTGCTTTTATCGGCGATGAGCCGCTGGGCGATCTCGGCGCTGTAGAACGTCCCGCCACTGACAATGGCTTCGATCGCCGCAATGATTTCCCGTGAAGGCGCGTTCTTCAGTACATAACCGCTGGCACCCGAGCGAACGGACTCACTGACGTATTCATAGTTGTCGTACATGCTCAGCACCAGCACTTTGAGCGACGGGTACTGGCTGCGTAACAGCCGGGTCAGCTCGAGGCCGTTGATGTCCTTCAGACTGATGTCGACCAGCAACAGATCCGGCTGGCAGCGCCCGACCATTTCAATGGCATCGGCGCCGTTCTCGGCTTCTCCCACCACTTCAAGCGGCGCCATGACCGCCAGCAGCGATTTGATCCCGTCACGGACCAGGGAGTGATCATCGACCAGGGCGACGCGGATCGGGTAGGGCAGGTTCATTGCAGGCATTCACTCTAATTGTTATGGGGTGAGTCAGCGTTCTGTACCGGGCGGTTTCATCGGTAGCAGCACGTCCAGCTCACTTCTTCCTGGCATTGAAGTCAGGTCGAATCGACCGCCAAAATGCTCGACACGTTCACGGATATTGCGCAGGCCAATGCCGGCGTGACGACGCTCGACCTGGGCGACGTTGAAACCGATACCGTCATCGACCACCGTCAACCGGACGGACTTTTCAGAGCCGTGCAGGGTAATCATGACGTGTTTTGCCTGTGCGTGGCGTTCGATATTGGTCAGGCCTTCTTGCACGATGCGAAACAACGAGACGGCGGCGCCATCGACGAGGTGACAGTCGAATTCGTTATCGTTGAAGGTCACGACCAGACCGCTGCGTTGCTCGAATTCGGCGGCCAGTTGACCGATCGCCGCCGGCAGGCCAAGGGTGTCGAGCAATGATGAACGCAGGTCGTGAGAGAGGCTGCGAACCTCGCCAATCGCTTCCCCCAGACGCTCCGTGGCGTCTCTTAGAATGCTCAACCCCTTGTCTTGCCCGTTCTCCAGCACATGGCTGGCCAGTTCGAACTGAAACTTGATAGACACCAATAGCTGGCTGATGCCGTCGTGCAGTTCTCGGGAAACCCGGGACCGTTCTTCCTCCTGCAGGCTGACGATGCGTTGGGTCAGGCGCTGGAGTTTTTTGTCGGCCAGGCGATGTTCGCTGACGTTCAGCGTCATGCCGCTGGCGAATACAAACAGCACCGCCACGAGGGCCACCACGGCAATTGCCAGCATGGTTTTGCGAATGCCCTGAGCCACTTCGGCACGCGCTTGCTGAGTGGCGCGTTCAACGTCTTCAAGGTAGATGCCGGTGCCGAGCATCCAGCCCCAACGATCCAGCATCACCACGTAGGCGAGTTTGTCGGTCACTTGGCCGGAAGAGGGTTTGTTCCAGGCATAACGTTGAAAACCTTCGCCCGATTGCGCACTTTTGAGCAACGCCTGGATCACCGGCAAGCCGTGAGGGTCCGTCATGTCCCACAGGTATTTGCCCACCAGCTCTGACTGGCGCGCGTGCATCAGACTGCGGCCCTCGCGGTCGTAGACGAAGAAGTAGCCATTGATGCCAAAGCTGAGCTTGCGCAGTTCTTCCAGCACTTGTTGCTGCGCGCGCTCATCGCCCCGACCGTCGTCGTACAGCGGCGCGATCAGGCTTTGCGCCATTTCGACGTAGTTTTTCAGCTCTGCACGCTTGCTGGCCAGAATGCTGTCTTCGATCAGTTGCGCCTGTTGATCACCCAATTGACGGTTCAGGGAAATCACCAGCGCACAGATGACCGCGATCGCCAGCACCAGCGGCAGAATCCCGAGCGCGACGATTTTGTGTTTGAGCTGCATCTCTACTCCTGGCCAGACCGAGGGAAGGCGATGGCCCGGCATCATATGCCAAAGATACGCGCGCCCAGTAGCGGTGCTGGACAGAATGACCCGCAGCGATGCAGAAATGCAAAACCCTGTGGGAGCGAGCCTGCTCGCGATAGCGGTGGCACAGTCAACATCGACGGTGAATGTCAGACCGCTATCGCGAGCAGGCTCGCTCCCACAGGGTTTGCGGCATCTACGTAGAACTACGTAGACGCCGCGTACGTAGTAACGCGGATTTATTTGTCGACAACATGCGCGGATATTGGGCTCGCTCCGCACAGCGGACACAATTATAAAAATTACCGCCGCAGTCCACTGGCTGTCGG
The DNA here is from genome assembly GCF_019956555.1 of Pseudomonas sp. A-RE-19. GTDB lineage: Bacteria > Pseudomonadota > Gammaproteobacteria > Pseudomonadales > Pseudomonadaceae > Aquipseudomonas. The sequence goes on from NZ_JAHBDQ010000005.1 coordinate 152,644, forward strand.
CAGGAGACACGCTATGCCCCGTCTGGCTAAACACCTCGCCTGGTTTGCCGTGGCTGTCCTGGGAGCGTTTGCGCTGAGTGTCGTGGCCCTGCGCCGCGGCGAAGCCATCAACGCCCTCTGGATCGTAGTCGCAGCAGTCGCTATTTATCTCGTCGCATACCGCTATTACAGCCTGTTCATCGCCAATAAGGTGATGCAGCTCGATCCTAATCGAGCCACTCCCGCCGTACTCAACAATGATGGTCTGGACTATGTGCCGACCAACAAACACGTGCTCTTCGGTCACCACTTCGCAGCCATCGCTGGCGCGGGGCCGCTGGTCGGGCCGGTATTGGCGGCGCAGATGGGCTACCTGCCCGGTACGCTGTGGCTGATTGCCGGGGTGGTGCTGGCCGGTGCGGTTCAGGACTTCATGGTGCTGTTCATGTCCACCCGCCGCAACGGCCGCTCCCTGGGCGACATGGTTCGTGAAGAAATGGGCCGCATCCCCGGGACCATCGCGCTGTTTGGCTGCTTCCTGATCATGATCATCATCCTCGCGGTGCTGGCGCTGATCGTGGTCAAGGCCCTGGCCGAAAGCCCGTGGGGTATTTTCACGGTGATGGCGACCATCCCGATCGCGATGTTCATGGGCATCTACATGCGCTACATCCGCCCGGGCCGCATCGGTGAAATCTCGGTGATCGGCGTGGCGTTGTTGCTGGGTTCGATCTGGCTGGGCGGGCAGATTGCCGCTGACCCGGTCTGGGCCAAAGCCTTTACCTTCACCGGACTTCAGATTACCTGGATGCTGATCGGCTACGGTTTCGTCGCGGCGGTACTGCCGGTGTGGCTGATTCTGGCGCCGCGTGACTATCTGTCAACGTTCCTCAAGATCGGCACCATCGTTGCACTGGCCATCGGCATCCTGATCACCATGCCCGAGCTGAAAATGCCGGCATTGACCCAGTTCATCGACGGCACCGGGCCGGTGTGGAAGGGCGGGTTGTTCCCGTTCCTGTTCATCACCATCGCCTGTGGCGCGGTGTCCGGCTTCCACGCACTGATTGCTTCCGGCACCACGCCGAAGTTGCTCGCCAGCGAAGGCCACGCCCGTTACATCGGTTACGGCGGCATGTTGATGGAGTCCTTTGTGGCGATCATGGCGATGGTCGCTGCCTCGGTGATTGATCCGGGCGTGTACTTCGCCATGAACAGTCCGGCGGCCGTGGTTGGCGCTGATGCTGTTTCGGTGGCTCAGACGGTCAGCAGTTGGGGTTTTGCAATTACCCCGGAAGCGCTGCAAGCGGTGGCCAGGGACATCGGTGAAACCACCATCCTGGCGCGTGCCGGTGGTGCGCCGACCCTGGCGGTCGGTATCGCGCAGATCCTGCACCACGTTCTGCCGGGTGAAAACACCATGGCGTTCTGGTACCACTTCGCGATCCTGTTCGAAGCGCTGTTCATCCTGACCGCCGTCGACGCCGGTACCCGTGCCGGACGTTTCATGCTGCAGGACTTGCTCGGCTCCTTCGTGCCGGCGCTCAAACGCACCGAATCCTGGACCGCCAACCTCATCGCAACGGCCGGTTGCGTGGCGATGTGGGGTTACCTGCTGTATCAAGGCGTAATCGACCCGCTGGGTGGCATCAACACCTTGTGGCCGTTGTTCGGTATTTCCAACCAGATGCTGGCCGGAATCGCGCTGATGCTGGCGACCGTCGTGCTGATCAAAATGAAACGCCAACGCTACGTCTGGGTCACCATGCTGCCAGCGATTTGGCTGCTGATCTGCACCACCACCGCAGGCTTCATCAAGCTGTTCGACGCCAACCCGGCAATCGGTTTCCTGGCGCTGGCCAAGAAGTACAGCGATGCGTTGGCCAACGGGCAGGTCCTCGCGCCGGCCAAAAGCATCGAGCAGATGCAGCACGTGATCTACAACGCCTACACCAATGCGACGCTGACCGTGCTGTTTTTGCTTGTAGTGTTCAGCATCCTGTTCTTTGCGCTCAAGGTCGGCATTGCCGCCTGGGGCACCAAAGAACGTACGGATAAAGAAGCGCCATTCCAGGCGCTGCCGAATGCGTGATCGAGGAGTGCACCATGTTCAATGACCTGAGTCGCCTCGGTAAATACCTCGGTCAGGCCGCGCGCCTGATGGTCGGCATGCCTGACTACGACACCTACGTTGAGCACATGCAAACCAAACACCCGGACAAACCGGTGATGAGCTACGAGGTGTTCTTTCGGGAACGTCAGGAGGCTCGTTACGGCAGCAAGGCGGGACCGAAATGCTGTTGAGGTAAAACATTTAAGCAGCATTCTGCTTTAGGAGCCCGGCCTGCCGGCGATAGCGATCTTCAAGACGCTACCGTCGGCAAGCCGGGCTTTTTTGTCGTTGTACTTTTCTAGTCCACGGTAGAGGCAATCAACGCGGTGTAACTGTTGCAGTCATGACGAACAGACGCGGTAGCCAGATGTTCTGGCTGCCGCATTCAGGTGAGAAGCTACGCCCGGTTTCTGGTGTCTTTACTCATCACGTGTCCAGTTGACGCTCAACTGGTACTCGTCATCGCCGTACTGGTAATCAGTGTGCCCTTTGAAAGCAGCTTTCAGTGCATGGCCCAAGCGATTCGCGAGATGGATGCCGGTGGTGGTCACGACCAGCGCCCCCTCAGAGTCGGTCAGCCTCATGATGCGCTCCAGGGCATGATCGGCGTTTTCGAGTTTTTCGGTGTTTTCAATCAGGTTGACGATTTCGCCTCGATGCTCAAGCAAGAAGCTGCCCGTTAGCGTCAGCGTACCCGCTGGCTGATTGTCTTCGATGCGCCGACAGGCCGGGCAGGTTACCGTTTGCGCGTCATGAATCACCGTGTTCTCAGGAACTTTCCAGGTCCAGTTGCCTGCTTGATAAGCCGCTCCACACTGCGAGCAGATGGCGGTACCTTCGACTTTCTGCAAGCAATAAGGGTCATGGGAGGGTGTTTTGAACAACTTGTCTTTCTGACTCCGCTGAAACTTGTCCATGGCCTTTTTCCTCACCAATGAAGTGGATAAAGATTCCACGCGTAGCCGTGCTTTCAAAAAGGCTCCTTAACTGTTTCGCCCGCTGATAGCACCGTGGATTTCAAGGTTTCATTTGGACTCGGTTTGTTGCAGGGCAGGTTGACTTTTGTCAACTCGGGGCCAACAGCCGACAGTCGGTCTGGGCCGCTGAAAGGGCTCGATGACGTCGACTTTATTGATAAAAGTCAACGTGACACCTGCCGTTTGAGGGAACTTGTAAAGATGTACTTGCTATAAAAAATACTCTGGAGAGCAACCTCATGGCTCACACCAAAATCCTCTTTCGTGCTGCCGCTCGCGAGAGAATCCTGAGTGGCGCAACACAGTTGGCGGACGCGATCCGGGTGACCTTGGGGCCGAAATCGAAATCGGTGCTGATTCAGAATAAATGGGGTCATCCGACGGTCTGCAATGACGGCGTGACGATTGCCAAACGGATCGACCTGCTCGACCCCGAAGAGAATCTGGGTGCCCAGATGCTGCGTCAGGCCGCGGAGCGCACCGGCGAGGCGGTAGGGGACGGCACCAGTACGTCAACCATTCTGGCCCACGCCATCCTGGCCGACGGCATACGCAATGTCGTCGCGGGTGCCAGTGCGATCGACCTGAAACGCGGCATGGACCGGGGGCTTTTTCTGGTCGTGCAATCGCTGGTTGCCCAATCGCGTCCGGTCAGCACACTCAAGGAAAAGGCCCAGGTTGCCGCGCTTTCGGCGCACAACGATGCCGTCATCGGTCAACTGGTTGCCGATGCTCTGGAAAAAGTCGGCGTTGAAGGGGTTGTCAGTGTCGAGGAGTCCAAGACCACGGAAACAGTGGTCGAGGTGATGGAAGGGATGCGCCTGGACCGTGGTTATGTCTCGCCTTATTTCGTGACCGATGCCGAGAAGATGCAGGTCGAACTCGATGACGCCTACCTGCTGCTCTGTGACCATAAAATCGGCGTGCTCAAAGACCTGCTCCCCTTGCTGGAACTCATTGCTAAAAGTGGGCAACCCCTGGTGCTGATCGCAGACGACATAGAAGGCGAGGCGTTGACCACGCTGGTGGTCAACCAGATCCGGGGTGTATTGCGGGCGGTAGCGATCAAGGCGCCAGGCTTCGGTGATCGACGCAAGGAAATGCTGCAGGACATAGCCGTTCTGACCGGTGCAACCGTGGTGTCCGCTGACATGGGCATCAGTCTCGAGCAGGTGGATTTGAGCCAGTTGGGGCGAGCGCATCGGGTCGTTGTGCAAAAAGACAGCACGGCGCTGATTGGCGGCGCAGGCACACGCGAGGCTATCGAGGCGCGTGTGCAACAGATTCGTGTGCAAATGGACAGTACCACCAGCGATTACGACCGTGAAAAACTTCAGGAGCGACTGGCCAGGCTCTCTGGCGGTGTCGCCGTGATCCGGGTCGGTGCGCCTTCCGAAGCCGAGATGAAGGCACGTAAGGATGCGCTGGATGATGCGATTTCAGCGACCCGGGCGGCGATCGCCGAAGGCATTGTTCCGGGTGGCGGCCTGGCCCTGCTCAAGGCTGTGCCGATTATCGCGGCCGAGGAGGCGAACCATGAGGGCGATGTCAAAACCGGTCTGCAGATTCTCCGCCGGGCCCTGGAAGCGCCGGCCCGGATCATCGCTGAAAACTCGGCGGTGGATGCGGGCGTGGTCGTTGCTCGCATGCTCGCAGAACCGGAAAACATTGGCTTCGATGCGTCAGCCAATTGTTATGTGGACATGTACGAAGCCGGCATCATTGATCCGACCAAAGTGGTGCGCATAGCCCTGGAAAACGCTGTCTCAGTGGCCAGCATCTTGCTGCTCACCGAGGCGACCATGACCGATATTGCGGAAAAGGAATCGCCTGCCCAGCCACCGTTTCCTGAATGACCTGCCGAGGTGTTTGAGCGGCACCGGCCCCCTTGCACAGCTATTTGATATTTATCAACGCCAGGGAGAGGCCAACGGAGGAATCTGGGTTGACGCTGGTGCTTGATCCAGCGAGCACGCAACGGCTGCCCCCGCACCAGGCAGTGCAGGCGTTGAAAGCCCACCTGTCTGGAGTCAGATCATGAGCCAGTATCAACGGTTATTACTGATCATCAACCCGGCCCTGCGCCATTCTCCCGCAATACACCATGCAGCGGCCCTGGCCAAGGCCAGCGGCGCGACTTTGCATATCGTTGCCTTGATAAAATCGTTGGATATTCTGTCGCTGCTGGAAGAGGGCGTGCGGGAAACAGCTCGGGAAGGCTACCTGCAAGACCATCGAGATTGGCTGCAGAGCCAGGCAAAGAATATCCGTGGCCGGGGGATCGAGGTGACGACGGAGGTGGCCTGGGCCGATGACCTGCAGCAGGACATTCTTGATCACGTCACGGAAATGCAGCCCGACCTGTTGATCAAGGAAGTCCAGCATGAATCAGCGCTCAAGCGTGCGCTCTTCACCCCTCAGGATTGGCACTTGCTGCGCCACTGTCCGATACCGGTCTATCTGGTAGGCGCCAGTGGCCATGCCTTGCCGCGCAAGGTCGTGGCGGCGGTCGATGCTTCGGATACCGAGCCTTCAGACAGCGAGCTGAATGACCGGATTATCCAGCAGGCTTCCGGCCTCGCCCTGCAGTGTGATGCCGAGCTGCACCTGCTGTACGCCTGCGACACTTCGACAGACTATCTGGGTGATATGGGCGGCGGCGGTCTGACGCTGTCGGAACTGGCCAGGCAACAGCGCAAAACCCTGGAAAGATCGTTCCTCAAGTTGGCCGGCCGTTACGGTGTGCCCTCTGACCGTCGGCATTTCGTTCTGGGACATCCCGTCTCGGCGCTGAGCGAGTTCGCCTTCGAGCAACACGTGGATGTGATCGTGATGGGCAGGGTCCAGTCTCACGGTTTGAACAAGCTGGTGGGCAGCACGACCGAACATATCCTGTATCAGGTGCCTTGCAGCGTTCTGGCGGTCTAGGGGCGGGCCGGCATCAATAAACCTGATGCCGGCTTTGTTCAAACCGGCTCGAACCACCGCAGGCGCTGTCGGGCAGACCACTGGCTGTTGAACAGCCGTGTATTGCCGAGGTGAATCACATGCATTTGCCGATCATCAAAAAAACACTCGCCGACTTGTCGATTACGCCCAATTGGCTGGAAAGCGAGCAAGCCCGCAAAGCCTTTTCGTGGCAGGTGGAAGCAGCCGGATTGGCCGGATTGCCGGGAGGAGGTTTGAACCTTGCCTATGAGGCCGTGGACCGGCATGCAATGGGCGGGAATCGCCAACATACGGCATTACGCATCCTCGATCGCAATGGCGGGCACCGCGACATTAGCTACGCGCAGTTGAGTACGCTGACCAACCGATTTGCCAATGTGCTCAAAACATTGGGCGTGGCCCCGGGCGAACGATTGTTTGTGCTTTGTGGCCAAGGGCTGGAGCTGTATCTGGGCGTGCTGGGAGGCTTGAAGCTCGGTTGCGTGGTTTCACCGTTATTCTGCGCGTTCGGCCCTGAGCCCATAGAAACCCGCATGCGGCTTGGCGAAGGCAGCGTGCTGCTCACCAGCGAAACGCTCTATCGGCGCAAGATTGCGGCTATTCGTGAACGTTTGCCGGCGCTCAAGCATGTGCTGCTGTATGACGCAGAGGGTGGGGATACGACTGCTGTGGAGGGCGCCCACAGCTTGCATCGACTGCTGGCCGAAGCCGATGACGCTTTCGACATCGCCCGGACAACGGTCGACAGTCCGGCACTGTTGCACTTCACCAGTGGCACGACAGGCACTCCCAAAGGTGTGTTGCATGTCCACGGCGCCGCGTTGACTCACCGTGTCACCGCTAAATACGCCCTGGATTTGCACCCCGAAGATATTTATTGGTGCAGTGCCGATCCGGGCTGGGTCACAGGAACTTCATACGGGATCTTCGCACCGCTGTTGCTGGGTGTCACCAGCGTGGTCGAGGGCAACGAATTCGATGCCGAACGCTGGTACCGGATTCTCGAAAAACAACAGGTGACGGTCTGGTACACGGCCCCGACGGCAATCCGCCTCTTGATGAAAGCAGGTGACGCATTGGCGCGCAGCCATCGCTTTGCGTGTCTGCGCTTTATTGCCAGCGTCGGAGAACCGCTCAATCCCGAGGCGGTCTGGTGGGGCAAAGAGGTGTTGGGGCTACCGATCCATGACAACTGGTGGCAGACCGAAACGGGTGGAATCATGATTGCCAATACCGTTTCGATGGCCATTAAACCCGGCTCGATGGGCAAACCTCTACCAGGCGTCGAGGCCGCCATCGTCGAGCGCGGCGCGGACGGTGCACTGGTATTTCTCGATGACAATGAGGTCGGCGACCTGGCCCTGAAGCGGCCATGGCCAGCCATGTTTCGTGCCTATCTGGGGCAGGACGAGCGTTATCGACAGAGCTTTGTCGGTGAGTGGTACCTCAGTGGTGATCTGGTGCGTCGCGATGCCGATGGTTACTACTGGTTCATTAGCCGCGGCGACGATGTCATCAAGTCGGCCGGGCACCTTATCGGCCCGTTCGAAGTTGAAAGCTCGCTCATGGAACATCCCGCGGTGGCCGAGGCAGCGGTGATTGGCAAGCCCGACCCGTTGCTGGGTGAAACCGTGAAGGCCTTTATTTCCCTCAAGAGCGGTTTCACCGCCAGCCAGGCCCTGCACGATGAGTTGCTTGGCCATGGACGCAAGCGCCTCGGTGCCGTGGTCGCGCCAAAGGAACTGGAGTTTATGCAGGCGCTTCCGCACACGCGTAGCGGAAAACTCATGCGACGTCTGCTCAAGGCCCGGGAGTTGGGTTTGCCTGAAGGTGATACTTCCAGCCTGGAGAATCCGTCATGAGCCTCCAATCGTTGCCCCAGGGTATTTCGCTCGCCTTGCTACGGGACATGGTGCGCATCCGCCGCCTTGAGGAGCGCGCCGGCGAATTGTACGGGGAGGGCAAGATCCGTGGCTTCCTGCACCTGTATATCGGTGAAGAAGCGGTCGCCGTCGGCGTTTTGCATGCACTGGCAGCTGATGATGCGGTGGTCGCGACTTATCGCGAACATGGCCATGCCCTGATCAAGGGTGTGCCCATGAAGACGATCATGGCCGAGATGTACGGACGCCAGGAGGGATGCTCGCGAGGGCGCGGCGGTTCAATGCACTTGTTTGATGCCGGCACACGTTTTTTTGGTGGCAATGCCATTGTGGCCGGTGGCTTGCCACTCACGGTCGGCCTGGCACTGGCCGAGCGTATGCAGGGTGGATCGCGTCTCTCTGCGTGCTTTTTTGGTGAAGGCGCGATGGCGGAGGGCGCCTTTCATGAGGCCATCAACCTGGCCGCCTTGTGGCAGTTGCCGATGCTGTTTTGCTGCGAGAACAACTTGTATGCCATGGGCACGGCCCTGGAGCGTTCGCAGTCGCAAACCGACTTGTGTGCCAAAGCCTCGGCGTACAAGGTCGATGCCCGATCCGTCGATGGCATGGATGTGATCGCGGTGTACGAAGCCGCTTGTGATGCGGTTAAACATATCCGGGAGGGGCACGGACCTTTTTTTCTGGAGTTTCGCACCTATCGATTTCGTGCCCACTCGATGTTCGACCCGCAGCTGTATCGCGACAAGGTTGAGGTGGAGCAATGGAAGACGCGCGGACCGATTCATACCTACAGTGCACAACTCAAGGCACAAGGCCTTTTGGACGAGCCCGGTTTTCTGGCGATCCTGGCCGAGGTGGACGCTGAAGTGGAGGCCGCCGTCGCTTATGCCGAAAGCGGGAGCCTGGAACCGCTTGAGGATCTGTCCCGCGATGTTTACACCCCGAGGTCGGTGTCATGAGCGCTCGTATGACGTATCGCGAAGCGTTGCGCGAGGCCCTGCGCGATGCGCTGCAGCGGGACCCTCGGGTATTTCTGATGGGCGAAGACGTCGGCCGATACGGTGGCAGCTATGCCGTGTCCCTGGGGTTGCTTGAAGCGTTCGGCCCCGAGCGCATTAGAGACGCACCGCTGTCGGAGTTAGGCTTTGTGGGGGCCGGCATCGGAGCGGCCCTGGGTGGCATGCGGCCGATTGTAGAAATCATGACCGTGAATTTCAGTCTGCTCGCCCTCGATCCTCTGATGAATACGGCCGCAGCCCTGAGGCACATGTCCGGTGGACAGCTCTCCGTTCCCCTGGTCGTGCGCATGGCGACAGGCGCCGGACGTCAGCTCGCCGCTCAACACTCCCACAGTCTTGAAGGGTGGTACGCGCATATTCCCGGCCTGAAAATTCTGGCTCCGGCGACCCTCGAAGACGCACGCGGCATGCTCTGGCCAGCGTTGCTGGATCCAGACCCGGTGCTGATTTTCGAACATGCCCAGCTCTACAACATGGAGGGTGATACAGGCGACTGGGAGACGCTGGACATCAGTACCGCCAAGGTCCGCCGTGTCGGTAAGGACCTGACCCTGATTACGTACGGCGGCACACTCGGCAAAGCCCTGACGGCGGCGGAGCAACTGGCCGGGGAGGGCATTGATTGCGAAGTGATCGACCTGCGGGTTCTGCGCCCTCTGGACGACCAGACAATCATGGCCTCGGTCTGTAAAACCCGTCGCGCCCTTGTCGTCGATGAAGGCTGGCGCAGCGGCAGTCTGGCCGCCGAGATCATCACGCGGATTATCGAACAGAGCTTTTTCGAGCTGGATGCTCCGCCAGCACGCGTGTGCAGCGCCGAGGTGCCGATACCTTACCCACGGCATCTCGAAGAAGCCGCGTTGCCACAGGTGTCGACGATCGTCGCGGCCGCGCATGAGCTGTGCCAGGGGACGTCAGCGTGATGGCATCAACGTGTCGAACCCAGGGCCGGGAGGGTCAACCATGATCGAATTCAAACTGCCGTCCCTGGGGGCCGATATGGATGAAGGCACGTTGCTGGAATGGAAAATCCATCCGGGCGATGCGCTCAAGCCGGGTCAGGTGATTGCCGTGGTCGATACGGCCAAGGCCGCCATCGACGTAGAGTGCTGGCACGACGGCACGGTCCTGCAGCTGCTGATCGACGTCGGCGCCAAGGTACCCGTGGGTACACCCATCGCGCTGTTGCTGGAGCCCGGTGAAAGTGCGCAGACCGCGCGACGGATACCGACCCCACCGGTGCCGACCGCCGAAGAAAACCTATCCGATAGACGCCCGCGGATTTCTCCGGCTGCACGCAAGCGCGCTGCCGAGTTGGGGCTCATTGCCAGCCAATTGCAAGGCCATGGCCCCCACGGTGTGGTGACCCTGGAAGATGTCGAGGCTGCCGCCCGTGTGGCCCCGGCGCCTGACCATAACCAGGCCATGCGTCACACGATCGCAGCGGCCATGAGCCGTTCGAAACGCGAGATTCCCCATTATTACCTGAGCGAAACCATTGCTTTGGGCAAAGCCATGGCCTGGCTGCAGGCACACAACGCACAAGCCACATTACAGGAACGCCTGTTGCCCAGTGTCTTGCTGCTCAAAGCGGTGGCGTTGGCCCTGCGCGACTATCCGCAGCTCAACGGTTCCTGGCGGAACAATGCCTTTGAACCCGCGCTCGATACTGACCTTGGGGTGGCAATCACCCTGCGCCAGGGCGGGCTGGTCGCCCCGGTGCTGCGTCATGTGGCGGACACGACCCTGACCGATTTGATGAGTGAACTGGCCAGCCTGGTGGAGCGCGCCCGCAGCGGTTCTCTGCGCAGCTCCGAGCTCGGTGGCGCGGGCATAACGGTGACTCAACTCGGCGATCAGGGCGTAGACAGCGTCCTGGGTGTGATCTATCCGCCCCAGGTCGCCCTGGTCGGCTTCGGTCGTATCGGCGAGCGCCCCTGGGTGAACGAAGGCCAGTTGTGCGTCATGCCCACCGTCGTCAGCAGCTTGTCAGCCGATCATCGGGTCAGCGATGGTCACTATGGCGCACGCTTTCTGGGGGAAGTCCGTCGCTTGTTACAAACGCCAGAGAACCTTTGAGGTAAGCCTATGGACCCGCTATCGGTACGCAATCAGGTGTTGAGCGCCTTGAAGGGCATCGCTCCTGAAGTCGAGCCTGAGCAATTACGCAGTGACCGGTCGCTACGCGAGGAGGTAGATCTGGACTCGATGGACTGGCTTCGCCTCATCGAGGCCCTGCATCGGAGCCTGGGCATTGTCATTCCTGAAACCGATTACCAACACGTGGACACCCTGGACAAGCTTGTCGCCTATCTGATGCAAAAGGGTGAATCCAGCGTCGGCGAACCCACGATTCGCAATGGATGAAGATGAAGAGGCGATCAATAGCGTAAGTTCTCCTGCCGCAGTCGTGCGAAGCGCGCAAGCGGCACGGCGTCGAGTGCCTGCGCCGCGTCAGGCGTCGCGCCGTCGCCAATTGCCTGCCACACGCTTTGCGAGCCGATCGAATCACGGGTCGCCGCCAGATCGAATACGTGGGGATAGAGCGTGTGCAGTGAGGCGAGCAGGGCCAGTCCCAGGTTTGCTACGGGACGTTGTGCGGGCATTGTGTCGCGCGTGATGCTCACGCCATGACAGAGCCGACCGCGCCAGGTTGACTCGGTGGGGACGAAGTCGACCGGCTCGAAATGCGCGCCGACATCAAACGCATTCAGCGCATTTGCGAGCCGGGTCGCGTCGATCCACGGTGCGCCAATCCATTCGAACGGATGCGGTGTGCCGCGCCCCACGCTCAGATTCGCGCCTTCAAGCAAGCCGACATCCGGGTACAGGTCGAGTTGGGCCAGCGTGCGCAGGTTCGGCGATAACGGCACCCAACCGAGCCCGGTATCGGCAAAGGTCATCGCACGCTGGTACCCCTGCATCGGCACGACGCGCAGATCCGCACCAATGTGCTTGTTGCGGTTGAACAGACTCGCCAATTCGCCGACCGTCATTCCAGGCTGTAGCGGCATAGGAAAATAGCCCGTGAACGATTCTCGGCGACTGTCCAGCACCGGTCCGCCGAAGCGCTGTGCACCGAGCGGATCGGGCCGGTCCAGCACGAACAGAGGAATGCCTTGCGCAGCTGCGGCCTCAAGTGCGTAGCCGAGCGTCGTCTCATAGGTGAAGAAGCGCACGCCGGCATCCTGAATGTCGAAGATCAGCGCATCCAGCCCTTTGAGCGAACCTGCAGGGAAGCGCTGCGTTGCGCCATAGAGACTGTGTACGGTGAGTCCCGTTGCTGCGTCGAGTGTGTCGCCGACCCGCTCATCCACGTCGATGTTCAGCCCGTGCTCCGGTGAGAACAATGCCGCCAGCCTGACACCTGGCGCGTGTGCGAGGACGTCGACGGTGCGCCGGCCGTTGGCGTCGAAACCGCTGCGATTGGTGATCAAGCCCACGCGCATGCCGACGAGCGGGGCAAACTGCTGCTCCTGGAGCACATCGATACCGGTCCGCACCGGCCCCGTCGAACTCGGCAGGCGATCGGCGGCACGCAATGCCGGCAGTGCGGAGGGCAGCCCCCGCGCGATTTGCGCGACGCTCACCGAAGCCCCGCGACTTGCCAACAGTGCGAGCAACTGTGCACGAAGCGGGCGAGCATCACCGCTGTCGTCCGGATACACCCGGTTGCTCAGGATGATGATGAACTGGCCCGTCACCCGATCAATCCACAGCCCCGTGCCGGTGTATCCGGTATGGCCGATGACGCCAATTGGCGGCAGGCGATCATGGTCAGGCACGAACGGCGCGGCCAGTTCCCAGCCCAGGCCACGCCACGGCACGGTGTCGAGCGGCGAAGCAGCACTCGCGAGGGCAGCGATGCTCGCTGGCCGCAGAATCTGCCGGGTGCCTGTACGGCCCTGGTTCAGCACCATCTGCGCGAAACGTGCGAGGTCGTCCGCCGTGGAAAACAGCCCGGCGTTGCCGGAGACGCCGCCCATCCATTGAGCCGTCGGATCATGCACGCGCCCCCGGAGTATGCCGGCCTGGTTGACAATCGTCGGCGCACTGCGTGCCGCTCGCTGGGCGTCCGGCAGAAAAACCGTGTCGCGCATACCCAGCGGTCCGAAGATGTGAACCTGACAATACGCGTTGAGCGGGCTGTGCGTGATGCGCTCGACCAGTTCGCCCAGCACCACGAAATTCAGGTCACTGTAAATGACGTGCTCACCTGGCGCGTCGCGCAACCGCTGCGCCGCGATAGCGCTCAACACACCTTCCCGACCCGGATGTACCGGCCGCGCAGGCAGGTCTGGCCGCAGCCCGGAGGTGTGCGCAAGCAGGTTGCGCACCGTCACCGCGTCTTTGCCGTATGACGCAAAGGCTGGCCAATACCGCGCAACAGGTGCGTCCAGGTCGATACGGCCCGCTTCGGCCAGTTGCATAATCGCCGTCGTGGTCGCGATGACCTTGGTCAGCGATGCGAGATCGAACTCGGTCTCCAGCGACATCGGTTCGGGGGAAGGCGCCGTCGCGCGTTGTCCAAACGCTTGGCGATAGCGCACATGCGTTGCGTCCCCGATCAGGACAACGGCCCCCGGAATGCGCCCAGCGGCGATCTGGCCCTCGACGATCTGTGCGACTTGCAAGCGCGCCACCGCATCGAAGTCGGTGGCGCTCGCAATCTGCGTCACCGTCGCCATGCCAAGCAGCATCGCCCAGCGTTTCAGTGCGCCGATCAACGGTGTGGCAGATCGGCGGCTTCGTAGTGATTGCGCGGGTTCCATAACATCCATCCATCGGTGTCGGCGGCATCGGCGGCGTTGACCTGCGCACTGATCGCCGCTGCATCAAACGGGCGATGATCGAACGCATAGTCACGAAAGGCCTGCAGCCAGGGACGAAAGCGCACACCCGGCAGTCGAGTGCGCTGCATCGCCTCCGCCAGGGTGCGCCTGACAATCTGGCCGGGGTCGGCAGTCGGGTTGGTAAAACCCGGCAGCCCCCACGTGAAACTGGAGGGGTACAGCATCGGAGAAATATAGTCGAGCGCCGCGCCCAGTTGTTCGATTTGCTGGCCGATCGCGGTGTCATTCAGATTCCAGCAGACATAGCCAAAGATGTCCGCGGAGATGAATACATTGTAGGGGGCGAGCCGTGCGCGTGCGGCCTGCAGGAAGTCGATGATCGCCGCGGTCCGGTTGGCTTGGGTGTTCGGGAGGGCAAAGCGCAGCCCGCTCTTGTCGGGAAAGCGCACATAGTCGAACTGGATCTCGTCGAAACCCATCCGCGCGGCCTCCTCGGCGACATCAAGATTGTGCTCCCGGACGTCATGCGAAAACGGATCCATCCATTGCAGATTTTCGCGATCCCGCCACGGCTCGCCGTCCGCGGTGTGCACGCTCCACTGCGGATGAGCGTCGGCCAGTGGATCGTCCTTGAACACCACGATGCGCGCGATCAAGTACAGGTGTTGTGCATGCAGCCTGGCAAGCAGCGCCGGAAAATCTTTTGCCTGGGGGGCGTGCTGAGTCACGTGAGCTGCCGCGCCGATCGCCTCGCGCGCCGCACTGCGATACGGCGTCAGGCCGCGGTCGCCCTTGACGTCGATCACCAATGCATTGATCACGGTGTTTTCAGTCAGGCTGACGGCGTTGTTACGCAGGGTTGAACTGGTCACGCCGAACACCGACAGATAGACCGCTTTGGGGCGAAACGGGGTCAGCGCGAGCGTCACGGGCGTTTCGTCGTTCACCTTAGCCTCGGTACGCAGATATCCTGGGGCGCGGGCCGCGACACGCTCGGCCGCCTGAGCCGTCTCGAACCGTCCGTTTTCATCGGTACGCATCACGCCGAGCGATGTCGTGATGATTGCGTCGGCGACCGGAGTCTGCGTGCTTGAGTCGAGTACGACACCGGTGACGGCCAGTGCGCCTCGCTCGGTCAGCAGGGCTGCGACGGCAAGTAGCGCCGGGATCGCATAGCGCCTCAATGCGCGGATGAAGGTCATTGACGGTTCCCCACGGCGGGTGTCGGCTGAGCATTCGGTTCGCCTAAAAGCTGCGCGAACGCGCTTGCGCCGTAGGCATCACTCATCAGAAAGCGCGGCAGGGCGAGTAGTCGCGCGTGCCGGTCTGCCTTGCGCGCTTGCAGTGTGAAGGCGACGGTGTAACCCTCGTCGGCGGCGAGTGCGATCAACTCGTCGTCGTAGATACCGAACGGCCACGCGAGCATGTCGACATGCGCACCGGTTTGCGACTCGATGCGTTGGCGCGATTTGTTGAGTTGTGTACGGACGAATTGCTGGAAGTCCGCCGGCGTGCGATGCCTTCGCTCGACGTTGAAATTGGGATGCCAGAACGTATGCGACTGAATGTCGATGAGTCCGGTCTGTCTCAGGGCTCGTAGTTGCTCCCAGGTCAACGCGTAGGAGGCGTTCGAGATCGCCGATGGGTAGATAAACAGGGTGACCGGAAAACGCTCGCGCAGTACGACGGGCAGCAGTTTGTCGAATACCGAACGATGCCCGTCATCGACTGTGATCGCCACCGGCTTGTGCGGTAACGTCGCTTTTGGATCTTGCAGCCAGTCGACAACCTCACGCAGCGACACGATGTGGTAACCCTGCTCGTGCAGGACGCGCAACTGGGTTTCGAACGTGCTCATCCGCACGGTCATCGAGTCGTCTGCCGTGTCTGAAAAGCGGTGGTAAACGAGGATCGTGGCGCTCTGAGCGGTTCCATCCTCCCCCCAGGCAAGCCCGCAGAGGCACATCAGCACGATGCACGCCAGACGCCGACATACGGCGCTGCTGTCGATGCACGCCATGATTTTTTCATACATGTCAGCGCTCCTGCGTGAGCCAAGTTCACTCGCCTTATCCATCTCGCGAGCGTGAGGCGTATCCAGTGTGCGGTGGGCGCACATCGTCCTTCTGATGCAGATCAATTTCGCGCGACATGGAGCCGCTCAGAGGCGCGCGAGCGGTCAGACGAAACGAGAGGCCGGTTGCGTCTTGATCTGATCTAAATCAATAGCACATCCTCGTCGGCGCGCGACTTTGTGAGACGACACTATTGGAGGTTGCCGACATGAATATCAACGACGCGATCCTGGGCCGTCGCTCGACGCGTGAGTACACGACACAAGCCGTTGATGAACACATCATTCGTGGTTTGATCAACGCCGCGGTCCATGCACCCAGCGCAGTCAACCAACAACCGTGGGCGTTCACGGTGATACGCGATCAAGGACTGCTGGATCGGGTCTCGCGCGAAGCGAAGGCCTACATGCTCGCGACGATGCCCTCGGGAACCCGGTCCGAACACTTTCGTTCGATGCTCAATGATGAAAACTTTCACATCTTCTATCACGCACCGGTACTGATCCTGATTTCGGGGAATGCGCCAGGTGAGTGGGTCGTCGAAGACTGCGCATTGGCCGCCGAGAATCTGATGCTGGCTGCGTACGCTGATGGACTCGGCACCTGCTGGATCGGTTTCGCCCAAGGTTTTCTCAATACCCCGGATGGAAAGAAAGCACTGGGTCTTCCCGCCGAGTGGACGCCCGTCGCGCCCATCATCGTGGGTCATCCGAAGTCCGCACCGTTGCCCGTTTCGCACAAGGAGCCAGAGATCCGCTGGATCGGCTGATTTGCTGACGCAACCGACCGTCTATCCGCTGGCCCGCTTGTCTGGCGGTTTTCTGATGTGGATCAGATTCTGCCCCTGACTGGCTCCTATCCTCGAATACTCCCCATGGTGTTGAGATGAGCTGAAAATGAACAGATCAAGCCTGATCGGCCAATGCCTGTTGATAGCGGCAAGCGTTTTACTGTGGCCCTCTACCAGCGTTTTCGCCTACCCGCCGATGTCATCGCCAGGTGGCATGTTCCATCACCTCCCGGATTTCGATTGGGTCAACCATACGCAGCAGACCCTGGATGACCTCAAGGGCAAGCTCAATCTCAAGCCTGAGCAAATGCCCGCCTGGGATACATGGGCCACGGGGGTCGTCACGGATGCCCAGCAGCAACTGGAAAAGGACAAAACCGGGCACGACGAAATGGCAAGCGCAAAGAAAGCTCCGATGGATGAAACGACGCCGGAGAGAATGGCAAAAGGGATAGCGCGTCTGCGTGCACAAACCGACTGGATGCAGGCGCATCTGGCGCGTCTGGATGCTGCTCAGGTGCGTACCAAAACCTTCTACGACGCTCTGGAGACTGAACAGAAAACCATATTCGACCTGTTCTGGACGGTGATGCATCACCGCAACTCCGGCTATGACGGTTCGCGGATGCCAATGCACATGTTCAGACCGCAAATGGACGGCGACCAGGACGAAACAGGCAAACAGTAAGCGCTGCTCACTGTTCGATTGGGTAAACATCATGAACATCGACGCGGTAAAACGTTGCGCGCTGACAGGGCTGATCCTGATCGCCACAGGCTTTGCATTACCGGCCAATGCCGATTCGCACAGAGGCGGCGCAGGTCCATTCTGGTGGGGAATAGGTCTGGGTTTGGGACTGGGTTGGGAGGCCGCGCACATCCGCGGCCCGTATTACTACCCGGCCTATCCGGTTTATTACTACCCCGCACCGGGTTACTACTACCCCGCCAGTCCTCCCACGGTGATTATCGAATCGCCTCCGGCACTCCCCCCGCCCGGGGGGACAGCACCGTCCGCCGCCCAGCCAGCCCCCAATTGGTATTACTGCGATTCAGCCAGAGGCTACTACCCCTATGTGCGCCAGTGTCCTGAACCGTGGCGCAGGGTTCCCGCGACACCGCCTGGCCAAATACGCTGACGTGCGGCCGGTATCCGGCACTTGCTGCTGCCTGACTTCAACCCTTGATCAATTGCACCGTCAGCGGGCGGCGCCATGACGCAGCACTTCAATGCAAAACTCCATTTCGTAGGGAGGCACGTTGCATTCGACGATGTCATGGGGAGCAACTTGCAGGTGCACGCCGACAATATAGGCATGGACCGGCTGCTGGCAGACATGCCGGTCGACCAGTACCGCCGTGTAGACCCGACGAGCACCGAGTTGCGCCAGGTACGCGCAGGTGCGCAGAAGTGAATGGCCTTCAAACAGCACATCATCGACAACCAGCAGGGTGGTGTTGGCAAGGTCCAGCGTGCTGAGCAGTGGGTTCTCGGTCAGTTCCGTGTGTGCATGCAGCACCTTGAGGTCGTCGGCATAGCGCTTGACCTTCAGGGGGTAGAGAGGCAGTTCCGGCTGGCCGGTCTGACGTGACAGGTGTTGCTGTAAACGCTGTGCCAGAGGCTCACCGCGGCGTTGGATGCCAATCAGCGCCGCTTGGGCGGGCGGCAACAGTATGGCGGCCTGGCGCGCCATCGCCTGCAGCACCGAATCGAGTTCATCACTGTCGTACAAGCGCAATCGCTGACCCGCAGGTGGAGGCGGCATGGCAGTCTCCCGTCGAGAGCCGATGGGTGAATCATAGCGTAAGGCTGTGTTGGGGCACGTGCGAGATTCCTGGGAGGTTGGTCCACTGGACGACCTTGCGCGGGGACTTGATATAAATCAACAACAAGGAGACTTCAGGAGCGGAATCTAAACCAAGGATGATGCTTGATTCAGTGAGGACGCGACGGCTGCCCACGGTCAGGGCGGTGTGATACGAACCGACAGGCGTGATCGCCCGGGGAGGTGTTCAAGTGATTCAAGGTCCCTCATCGCAAACCATCTTGCGTGACCGGGTAGATGCCGGCCGGCGCCTGGTGGAACCGTTGCTTAAATACGCTAAAAGAGCCGATGTCATCGTTCTCGCCTTACCCCGTGGCGGCGTTCCGGTGGCCTATGAAGTGGCCACGGCGCTGGAGGTGCGCCTTGATCTGATGCTGGTCCGCAAGCTGGGGGTGCCATTCCATGAGGAGTTCGCCATGGGCGCCATTGCCAGTGGCGGCATCCAAATCGTCAATGACAATGCGCTGCGGGCAAACCGTATCGATCAACGCACGTTCGATAACGTGGTTGCACGGGAAACGCAGGAGCTGTTGCGTCGCGAGCATGCATACCGTGGGACGCGCGCGCCGGTGCAACTCAAGGATCAGGTGGTGATTCTGGTCGACGACGGCCTGGCGACCGGCGCCTCGATGATGGCGGCGATACAGGCGGTACGCTTGCAAGCACCGTCCCGCATCGTCGTTGCGGTGCCGGTGGCACCGCTTGATACGCTCGAAGCCCTGTATGGCGAAGTCGACGAGGTGATCTGCCCGCTCATTCCTGAGTGGATGATGTCGATCGGTTATTGGTACATGAACTTTTCCCAGACCTCGGACAATGAAGTCATCGATCTTTTGCAACGGGCCTGGCGCAGAGAATCCGGCGGGAGTGTTCCCGGTCAGGAGGATTCAAATGATTGAGCCGCGCTATCGAAAGCTGGACCTGGGGGACGTGGCGCTGTCTGCCGACCTGCGTCTGCCAGTGAACGCTGTCGGCCTGGTGGTCTTCGTCCATGGCAGCGGCAGCAGTCGTTCAAGCCCGCGTAATCAACAAGTCGCCGAGTCGCTGGCCCGGCGGGGGCTGGGCACATTACTGTTCGATCTGCTCACCGAACCGGAGCAACGCCTGGACAATCAGACCCGGAAATTGCGTTTCGACATCGAGCTGCTTTCCGGGCGACTGGTGAAGGTGATCGACTGGATTGGCCACGATGCCGAACTGCAACAGCTTCGGATCGGACTGTTCGGCGCCAGCACCGGTGCCGCTGCGGCGCTATTGGCAGCAGCCGAGCGGGCGGACGTGGTGCATGCCGTGGTGAGCCGAGGAGGGCGGACCGACCTTGCGGGTGCGGCGCTGGCCCGAGTCAAGGCACCGACCCTGCAGATTGTCGGTGAGCACGATCCGGTGGTGATCAGTCTTAATGTGCAAAGCAGTCATGCCTTGCACTGTGAGAAACGTCTGGAAGTCGTGCCGGGCGCTACCCATCTTTTTGAAGAAACAGGCGCCCTCGAGGCAGTCGCCAGGCTGGCTGGCGACTGGTTCGAGCGATATTTGCACGGTGGTCGTCCAGCGTCGACCACCCCCGACTGATGCTTGTCATACGCCAAATGGAAAGGTTTCGTCTTCCGGTTCCAGCGTCTGGCTTTTTGGCAACGGCAAGGCCGTCACCGGTTGCGTCTGTTCAATCCAGACCATGGCGTCGAATTGCTCGGCGAGCACCGCTTCGAAGTAGTGACTGCTGCGTTCGGTTTCGGGGCGATAAATCACACCGATGGCCCGCTCCAGCAGAGGTTCGGACAGGGCTCGACGCAGGTCTTTTCGCTGCGGATCTCGCCAGTCGGTCAATGACGCCGGGACGCCGGCCTTGAGGAACTGACGCTCCCAACTGTCTGGACGAGACGGCCGGATGTCCTTGATGAGCATCTCACCATCCCAGTCATCGGCCGCGGCCACTTGGCCACGGTCGGTGCTCATGCCGATCAGAACGACATCGCGTCCATAGGCACTTCGGCACAACTGACCGATATTGAACTGCCCCCTCCAGCCCATCTGCGTGGCGGCTGCATTGCCGATATGGGAATTGTGCGCCCACACCACAGCCTTGGCTTGAGGGCCTCGGTGCTCAAGCAACGCCCGTAATGTGTCGAACATATGCCTGTCACGCAGGTTCCAGGAGGCGGTCGAGCCTCGATAAATCGCTCGGTAGTATTGTTCCGCCGCCTGGACGACCCGGGCGTTTTGCGTTGCATTGAAGAACGCCTCATCGTCCTTGATAAACCCGGCCAACTGTTCGGCCAGCATGGCATTGAGCTGTTCGACCACCGCCTGTTCGCAGGGCATCACACCGTCGCGTTCGACGAAGTGGCCGTACAGCGCAGGATCATCCTGCCAGGGGGTCAGACAGCCATAGCGCCGCCGAGCTTCATGTGCCAGCTGCGGGTCAACATGGTCCAGATAACCCAGCACTTCATGAATCGAGTTGCGCAAACTGTAAACGTCGAGGCCTCGAAACTCGACGCGACGTTCAGGCGCGTGTTTGTGGTTGTACTGATGCAGCCAGTGGGCGAACGCTTTCACATCGGTATTGCGCCACATCCAGGTCGGGAACCGGCTGAAGATGTGACGTGTCCACGCCGAATGCGCCAGCCCTCGGGCATAACGGTCAACATGGCCGGCGTCTGGCCAGTCGGCTTCAACGGCAACAATGTTGAACCCATGCTGCTCGATCAGCCGTTGGGTAATCGCCGCCCGGGTCCGATAAAAATCGCTGGTGCCATGGCTGGCTTCACCGATCATCACCACACGCGCATCCGCGTAGCGGTCGAACATTTCACCAAAAGCGGGTGAATCCAGTTCCGGCAGGGGCTCGGCGTATTGACGCAAGAGCGGGGCGATGGAGGCCTCGTCAATGTGTGCATGTGAGCCGTAAAGTGTGTTCAGCATGTCTTGGGAAGGTGTGTTCATGAACGTCACCCTACAAAGCCCCCGTCGGTTTCCCGACAAGGGGGCAGGACTTCCAGAGAGTCAATCGGCTTTGATCGGCACGACTTTATCCGCTTTCATGGCTTCGGGCTTTTTCGGCAGGGAGACCTTCAGCACACCTTTGCTGAAACTTGCTTCGATTTTATCGGCGTCGACGCCTTTGGGCAGGTTGAACATCCGTTCGAAGGAGCCGTAGCTACGCTCGCTAAGGTAGTAGCCCTTCCTTTTCTCCTCCTTCTCCTCTTTCTTTTCCCCTTTGATGGTCAGGCTGCCGTTGGACAGTTTGATCTCGATGTTCTTCTGATCCATACCGGGCAGTTCGGCAGTGACTTCGAAGCTTTTATCATTCTCGGTGATGTCCACCGCAGGCATTCCGCGGCCTGGCAGCTCCCGGCGCCACAGGGGGTCTACATCGAATAATCCACGGCCGAATGTCGACAACCCTGAACCGCGATTGAAGTCTTCGAACAGGTGATCCACCTGTTGGCGAAGCTTTTCAAAGGGCCGCCACAGATCGGGTGTCGATGGGCGCAGACCGGTTTTTTCTTCGGTCTTCACGGGTACTTTTTTCGCAGAGTCGGTCATTTCATTTCTCCACTGAGTGAATAGGCGGGCGGCGATATGCCGGCCCACCACGACAGAACAAGAACCCCACATTGCCCCTTACAAGGCCAATGTCCCGGACCACAACATCCAGCCGGCGATGGCTGCCGCTGCCCAGATAATGATCAACAGTCCCGTCTCGGGGCCATTGAGCGCTTGCCCCTGACGAGCCTTCATGGTGCCCAGGTAAATCAACGAACCGGGGGCGTAGAGCAAAGCGCTGAGCAATATGTATTTAGGCCCGGCGGCATACAGCAGCCACAGGCAATACAACGTGGCGACCGAGGCAATGGCCATATCGCGCAGTTGCAGGCCTCGGTGGCCGGCGTAGGTCTGGCCCTGCCAGGTCAACTTCAGCGCGTACAAACCGCTGAACAGGTACGGCAGCAGAATCATCGAGGTGGCGAGGGAAATCAGGGCCAGGTAACTGGCGCTCGAATACAGCGTCAGCAGCAGGAACAGTTGGATGCAGCCGTTGGTGATCCACAAAGCATTGGCCGGCACACCCTGGGTATTCTCCACGGCGAGTGCCCCCGGCATGACCTTTTCCTTGGCGGGTGTGAACATCGATTCGGCTGCCAGCAGCGTCCAGGCGAGCAGGGCGCCACCCACCGAGATAATCAAGCCGATACTGATCAATACCGCGCCCCATGGCCCGGCCACCGCTTGAAGCACGCCCGCCATCGAAGGGTTTTTCAGGGCGGCCAGTTCCGGCTGCCTGAGAATGCCCAGCGACAGCAGGGACACCGCGATCAACAGCAACAAGGTGATGACGAAACCGATGACGGTGGCGCGGCCGACATTGGCGCGCTCCGCCGCACGGGCGGAAAACACGCTGGCACCCTCGATTCCGATGAATACCCAGACGGTCACCAGCATGGTGCTTTTGACCTGATCCAGGGTGCTGCCCAGCGCAGGCGAACCCCAGAAGTCGACCATGAAGGTTTCGCGCCGAAAGGCCGCGATCACCAGACCGATAAACAGCAGCAAAGGCACGATTTTGGCCAGTGTGGTCAGCGCGTTGGCTCTGGCCGCGGTGCGCATGCCCCTGAGGATCATCCAGTGCAAGGACCAGAGCACCACGGACGCGCCGGCAATCGCCGCTTTATTGTTGCCTTCACCAAACAGCGGAAAGAAATAACTCAGCGCGGCAAACAAAATCACCATGTAGCTGACGTTGCCGACCCAGGCACTGATCCAATAGCCCCAGGCGGAGTTGAAACCGAGAAATTCGCCACCCAATGCCCGGGCATAGGCAAACACGCCGTTGTCCAGTTCCGGTTGCCGGCTGGCCAAGGTTTGATAGACCAACGCCAACGACAGCATGCCGACGCCGGTGATCAGCCAGCCAATCAGGATCGCACCGGCACCCGCACTGGCGGCCATGTTCTGCGGCAGGCTGAAAATGCCGCTGCCGATCATCGATCCGACCACCAGAGCAATCAGCAGGCTCAACGACAGGCGTTTGGGCTCCAGTTTTCGCAAGCTGCCAGCAAGAGGTTGGGGTGCAGTCGGCGGAATGATCGGTTGCGTGCCCTGCAGATGGGTAGCCATGGTAAGCCTCCACGAGACGAGAGATTGGGCGCAGACCGCAGATACGGCGGTGCGAACGCTGACTCTTAATTTCTACGTGAACGGCCAAAGCCTGTTTGATTTAGATCAGAAAGAGGGCAGACAGCGATGGGGGTTGGCAGCAGCCCGATGAACACAGCCTCAATTGATCACGCAGCACGAACACGCAAGGCATTCGAGTCCTAAGCTCTACCCATTCGTATCACCTGTTTCTAGCGCATCATCGGGAAGCGCTTTTTGCGAGGAACTCACATCGATGCTCAGTAAGTGGCTGGACCCGGCGCTATTGCTGCTCACCGCCCTGACCCTGCTCGCCGGGGGCATTGCCCAGCTTGCTCAGAGGCCTGAGTGGGCATCGATTTGCTGGGCCGCAGGCAGTCTGGTGATGGCCTTGGTGCTGCTCGTCGAGATTGCCAGGCGCCTGGCCCGGCGCGAGGCTGGTGTAGACCTGATCGCTCTGCTGTCGATTGCCGCCGCCCTGTTTTTTGAACAGATGTTGGTGGCCGCGGTGATTGCCTTGATGCTGGCGTCTGGACGTATCCTGGAATTTTTCACCAAACAACGCGCCGAACGCGAACTGCGTGCGCTGGTCGATCGGGCACCACGCTTCGCGTGGCTGCAAGAGGGGGGCGATTTACGCAAGATTGCGGTTGAGCAGATCCAGCCGCAGCAGACACTGCTTGTGCGCTTGGGGGAGGTGGTACCGGTCGATGGTCGTCTGTTAAGTGCCACAGCCGTTCTGGACGAATCGGCGCTCAGCGGCGAGTCACTGCCGGTCACCCGCCAGGCAGGGGAGCAACTGCCCAGTGGCGTGACCAATGTCGGTGCGCCCATTCTCCTGACCGCCACACGAACGGCAGCGCAGAGCACCTATGCCGGGGTGGTGCGCCTGGCCGAAACGGCGCGCCGTTCGCGCGCGCCTTTCGTGCGCCTGGCCGACCGTTATGCATTGCTCTTCGTTCCGCTGACGTTGCTGATTGCCGGGATGGCCTGGCACATGAGTGGCGATTCTTTGCGAGCGCTGGCGGTGTTGGTGGTAGCCACGCCTTGTCCTTTGATTCTGGCGGTGCCGATCGCCATCATGTCAGGTATCTCGAGGGCGGCGCGGCGCGGGATTCTGATCAAGGACGGCGTGACCCTGGAGGCGCTGGCCGGGGTCAAGCAGGTGTTTCTCGACAAGACCGGCACGCTCACCAGCGGCCACGCCCGTCTGCAGTCGATTGAAACCAACGGAGCGGCCGATCCGCAGCGTCTGCTTGGCCTGGCCGCTTCGCTGGCGCAGGCCTCGACGCACCCCATCTCCCAGGCCATTGTCGAAGCGGCGTATCAGCATGGATTGCCACTCAGCCTGCCGCAGGACGTTGAGGAAAGTCCGGGCGCTGGCCTTTGCGGGCGGGTCGATGGTGTGCGGGTGCGTTTCGGCACATTGTCATTTGTTCATGAAGAAACACCGGTGACTGGCTGGGCTGCAGCCATGCTGCGCCACATGGATTACCTGGCGTGCAGTGGCAGTTTCATTGAAGTGGATGGGGCGCTCGCCGGTCTGCTGATTTTCTCGGACAACCTGCGTCGGGAAACCCCGCTAACCCTGCGCCGACTGCGCAACAGAGGTATTGAAAGGATCGTCATGCTCACGGGGGATCGCCTGGAAACCGCCCAGATGATTGCGCTGTCTGCCGGGATCGACGAGCTGCGAGCCGGGTTGACCCCTGAAGACAAAGTGCGTGCGGTCCAGGAAGGCTGCCTGCACGCCAGCACACTGATGGTGGGTGATGGCATCAACGATGCCCCCGCTTTGGCGGCGGCCAATGTCGGTGTGGCGATGGGGGCCAGCGGTGCCACTGCCTCTGCGCAAGCCGCGGGTGTTGTGCTGCTGGTGGATCGCCTGGATCGTCTGGTCGAGGCGCTGGACATTGCCCGTCGGACCCGACACATCGCGCGCCAAGGCGTGCTGGTCGGCATGGGAATGTCCCTGCTGGCCATGGTGGTGGCGGCCTTCGGTTATCTGCCACCGCTTATCGGCGCGATTGCGCAGGAGGGCATCGACGTGATGATCATTATTAATGCCTTGCGTGCATTGATGCCATCGCGTGGTCTGCGCCAAAAGCTGGCCGGGGAGCATATCGATCGCCTGCAGGATGAACACGATCAGCTTTCCACGGTGCTGAGCGATCTGCATCAGATGGCAAATGACTTTGCCCTGCGTCCACTTGAGCAGGCACAGGCCGACTTGGGCGAACTGGTCAATAAGCTGCAAGCCTCACTGGCCAGCCATGAACGAGAAGATGAAAACACGCTGTACCCGCTGCTGACGCGAAGCATGCAGGGTGAAGATCCATTGTCAGCACTGAGTCATGCCCACCGAGAGATCTTTCGCCTTATCCATTTGCTGGCGCGCATGAGTGCTGACTTCAGCGCCGACCCTGCAACGGCTTGCGCCGATGAGATTCAGCATCAGTTGATTCGTCTGGATACCCTTGTGCGACTGCACTTTGATCAGGAGGAGGAACTGTTCCGTTATCTTGACAGACGCTAATGAAAAACTGGCGCAAGGGCAGGGCGGTGGGTTATTTGTTCTTCCAGTACTTCTGCATTTCGATAAACAGAAAGGATGCCGTCCAGGTGATAAGTACCAGACCGGTCAGGGCCTCCAGGCCCGTCAGGTACTTGAGGTTGCCCATGGGCGAAATATCGCCGAAACCGATTGTGGTGTACGTGGTGAATGAAAAGTACACGCAGTCCATCAGCGAACCATCGAAGTTCCCCATCAGGCTGCCCCATTCGCCGGAGCGCACCATCAGGTAATAGACCAGCGCGAAGCACCAGACCTCCATTGCATGGGCCATCAACGCACCGAACACGCCGGCGACGATCCTGAAACGGCTCCAGAGTTTAAGCCTCGGCAACCAGTCATTGAGGCGTAACAGGCATTCGTAATGAATCACCACTACGACCACCACCACCAGCGTATTGATCAACGTGACCGCGAACATCCTGTACCTCCAGTGAAACGCGGTCGGTGCGATCCACACGCGAAGACACCGACAAAAGCCTGATTTTTAGGGAAGCGTCACGGTAGGTCGGGGTGTTATCGAAGCGCGCTTGAGGGGCATGAGCGCAGGGAACTCCTCGGGCGTGAGGGTTTCCTTTTCAAGTAAAAGACTGGCACCCGTGTCCAGGTCGGCCCGACGACGCTCAAGCAGTGCCTTGGCCCGTTGGTAGGCTTCATCGAGCAGGGCACGAATGCCCAGGTCGATTTCCCGGGCGGTCTGTTCCGAATAATCCTTCTCGCCCACCGTGGCCATGCGGTCTCCCAGGTACGTTGCGTTTTGCCGCTCCAGCACCGATTGTCCGAGTTCGACACTCATGCCGAACCGGGTGATCAGTTGGCGGGCAATATCAGTCGCGCGGCCCAGATCATCGGCGGCTCCGGTAGAGATCTGGCCATAGGCAAGGAACTCGGCCGCGCGGCCGGCCATCAGCACGACGATCCGGTCCTTGAGCATCTGGCAACTGATCAGGAAGTGATCCTCGGTCGGTCGCTGTAAGGTATAGCCCAGTGAGCCAATGGCGCGGGGCACGATCGAGACTTTATGCACCGGGTCCATCGCTGGCAGACTGCTGACGGCCAGGGCATGGCCCATTTCGTGATAGGCCACTACCCGGCGTTCGTCGGGATCGAGCAAGCCGCTCTTGCGTTCGAGCCCCGCGATGAGGCGCTCTACCGCCGCGGTGAAATCGTTCAGGCTGACCGCTTCGGCGCCGCGCCGGGTGGCGACGATGGCCGCTTCGTTAACCAGGTTGGCCAGGTCGGCGCCGGTGAAACCGGTGGTGATCTCGGCGATACGCACGCCATCGAGCCCTGGCTCCACGGTGATTTTCTTGAGATGAACCTTGAGGATGGCCTCGCGCCCTT
>NZ_JAHBDQ010000006.1 GCF_019956555.1 Pseudomonas sp. A-RE-19
GGTATCGAAGGCGCGAACCTTGACCGTGACAGCGGCCACCGCACCGACCCTCACGTCGGTAAAAGGCTCGCCGAGCAACGTTGAAATCCCTGATGGCGGCATGACCGTCGAGACCAGCGTGAAACTGACCGGCGCTGCCGCCAAGGGCCAGAAAGTCGAGGTGCTTGACGGTGCCGTGTCCAAAGGCCAGTCCACCGCTGACCCGGCGACGGGGATCTGGGAACTTCAGGTGTCGGGGCTGTCGGTGGCGGCTCACAGTTTCACCGCCAAAGCCTTGTATGGCAGTGGGGAGGTATCGAAGGCGCGAACCTTGACCGTGACAGCGGCCACCGCACCGACCCTCACGTCGGTAAAAGGCTCGCCGAGCAACGTTGAAATCCCTGATGGCGGCATGACCGTCGAGACCAGCGTGAAACTGACCGGCGCTGCCGCCAAGGGCCAGAAAGTCGAGGTGCTTGACGGTGCCGTGTCCAAAGGCCAGCCCACCGCTGACCCGGCGACGGGGATCTGGGAACTTCAGGTGTCGGGGCTGTCGGTGGCGGCTCACAGCTTCACCGCCAAAGCCTTGTATGGCAGCGGGGAGGTATCGAAGGCGCAAACCTTGACCGTGGTCACTGAACTGATCGTGG
This sequence comes from Pseudomonas sp. A-RE-19, assembly GCF_019956555.1. GTDB lineage: Bacteria > Pseudomonadota > Gammaproteobacteria > Pseudomonadales > Pseudomonadaceae > Aquipseudomonas. The sequence goes on from NZ_JAHBDQ010000006.1 coordinate 630, forward strand.
ACACTTCACCGCTCACCTTGTCCGGACGTAATTTCACAATAAACCACGCAGCGGTTAATTGGACCAGAACCGGTAATGATCCAGCTGGAACAGCTGCGACACGCGAGGCGTCTGGCGGGGCACTACCCTACACTTACACGTCATCCAACCCTGCGGTGGTTTCTGTAGACGACAAAGGGCGGATCCGCAGCGAGGATAATGGGACAGCTATTATCACCGTCCAAGATAGTGCCAACCAACAGAAAACAATCACCGTTACAGCGTCGAATGTCAGAACGATTCTATATAATATGAACCCGCTGAATAATGCTCTAGCAAAAGCATGGGTTCAATCAGTTAATGGAACCTTTCTTACAAGTAAGTCTGAGGACCCCGACTTCTATGCTCGTCTTGCCGTAAAGTATGACCATAAACAACCGGTAGGCAGGATGTACCATTGGCATGCAGGGAGAATTGACCCGGGGACGATTAGTTCCCTCCTTTATCTAACTGAGAACAACCAGTTCTCACATATCCCAAGGTTCAGCTCGAGTAGCTCATCAGATTTTACTTCTCACGCGCTATGCTTAAAATAATCAGGTGATAATGTTCTATCTAAATTCTCTTGGGGCCAAAAAATCAAGATAGTTTGTTTTGCCTAAAACCCCCTCCAGTGTTGGAGGGGGTTTTAGGCTTTTTCTTTAAGCTGACTCCGAAGATTCGGTAGCTGGCCAATCAAACGCAGAACGGGGGACCTATTTATTTACCCGTCCGAGCTTTCATCCGCGGTACCTGAGTGAGAAATAAACGGCGATGTTTAAAATACATCTCCAGACACTCACTCAGGCTACACATCCTTGCGTCGTTGCCTACGACTGCGCCAGAATCCGCCGGCTTGTGCGCCTGAGGGCCGGGCTCTATTGTTTTCCGGTCGCTGCAAAACAGCGATCGGGTTTGGTAGCCCGCCGTCCACATGTCGCATAGCGTCACCTTATGCAGGTGCTTTTTTGGCATTGTTTTTATGGTGGCCATGCGCAGGGCGCCCTCGGGCGCGCCGGTTTTTCCATGTGGGCCGGTCTACCAACCTTCGTATGGCCGCCACCTTCGTTTGGTAGCGAGGGTGATGGCTCCTTTAATCACATATGGAGTTCCATCTATGTTCAAAATCACACCCAACCCACCCGAAGCCGACGACGTTTCCCCCTACGAAACCCCCGACTCCAAAAAACTCAACGAAGCCGCCGACCGCGCCCTCGATTACTACCTTAAACCGGTCATTCCCAAAGACACCCCGCGCAAACCCAGCACCATTTACCATGTCGGCACCGAGGTCGATAACGAAACCTTGCTGGTCAGCGCCTGTGAGTCATTGGCGTCAGCGAGTGTGATGTTGAGCGATTTCGCGGGGCTGTTGAACGGCCCGCAGCGCCACACCCTGCTCGGCATTCAACAGTCCGTCATGTTGGGTGAACTGGCGGTGAACCGGATGCTGGATAATTTTGATCCGCAAGGCTAGCGCGGATCTACGGCGAGGCGCTTGCCTGTGGCGAGGGGGCTTGCCCCCGTTCGGCTGCGCAGCAGTCGCAATCCAGGTAGATGCGGTCTAACTGACAGACTGCAGTGAATGGTTTTGGGGCCGCTTCGCAACCCAGCGGGAGCAAGCTCCCTCGCCACATGAGGTGTGTCAGATGTGCCGGGCACAGGGTTGGTGGATCAAAAGATCGCAGCCTGCGGCAGCTCCTACGGGATCGCGTTTATCCGTTAGTTGCGATGTACTCGGTCGGTGTAGGAGCTGCCGCAGGCTGCGATCTTTTGACTTTCAAAATCCCGAACAACAAAAACCCGCTCTCCCCTTTAACCGGGAGAGCGGGTTTTGTCATTTCAACCTTCAGCTCACACCGTATCCACCTTCAACGAATGGTCATTCAACATGCCATTGATGATGGTCGCCGTGTCATGGCCACCCGCAACCAACCCACCCGCCCCCGGCGTTACGCCGTAGTGGCTGGCCAGGTTCACGCCGGCCAGGTCGATGGTCTGGTTCGGCGTGGCGCCGGCCATGGCGCTGACGTCGATGCTGGTGATCACCGACGCGCCACTGTCGCTGACGGTGAAGTGCAGGTAGTCATCCAGCGACGCCGCGGTGCCGTTTTCCCCTTGCAGCAGTTGCGACAGGTCGAGTTTGTCGGTGCCTGGGGTGAAGTCGGTGACGAGGTCGTGGCCGCTGTTGCCTTTGAGCCACTGGAAGGTGTCGGCGCCGCTGCCGCCGGTGAGGGTGTTGTTGCCCAGGCCGCCGATGAGGAAGTCATCGCCGCCCCCGCCGTTGAGTGCATCGTTACCCAAACCGCCGTTGAGGATGTTGCTGTTGTTGTCCCCCGTCAGGCTGTCGTTGAAGTTTGAGCCGGTGAGGTTTTCGATGCCGGTCAGGGTGTCGGTGCCGGCACCGAGGGTGTTTTGCGCGGTGAGCAGGCTCAAGTCGACAGTGACCCCGGCGGTGGCATGGGCGTAGCTCGCCGTGTCGTTGCCGGTGCCGCCGTCGAGCAGGTCGTTGCCCGCGCCGCTGAGCAGCAAGTCATTGCCGGCGCCGCCGTGCATTTCGTTGTTGCCGGAGTCGGCGGTGAGCACGTCGTTGCCGTCGCCGGCATTGATGACGTTGTTGCCGGTGCCGGCCACCAGTACATCATCGCCCGAGGTGCCGGTCAGCGTATGGCCGTCCTGGTAGGTGATGTTCACAGCCGCACTGTCGCTGCCGCCGTGGTTGTCGCTGGCGGTGTAGGTGCCGTGGAAATCCGGCGTGGTGTCGTGTGCTCCGGCGTAGTTGACGGTCATGGTCAGCTGGTAGTTTTCCGCCCCTTTCCCGCTGTTGCCCGGACCACCGTCGTCGATGTTGGTGATGTGGATCTGGTACGTGCCGTCCGCCGTGGCGGTGATGGTCTGGCCGTCAGCGATGGCAATGAAAGCGCCGCCGTTGACCGAGTACTCCAGAGTGACGTGGCCGGCCGCCAGGTTGTGATCCAGGTTGAGGGTTTCACCCTGTTTGAGGTTGACGGTGATGCTGTCCTCATCGTTGGTGTTGTTGGCGCTGACCGACCCCAGCGCCCCGCTGACCACCAGCACCGCCGTCATGGCTGCGGCGTTGGCGACGAATGCGCTGCGGGCGATGGTCACTGCCTGGACGTTGTTGCCGGTGAAGCTGAAGCTCGAGTTGGTGCCGGTGAAGTCCGCGCCCTTGGCCCCCCATCCGGTATTGAAAGTGGTCGGCGATGCCGTGAGCCCATCGCCATTGACGTCGGTGTCATTGGCCAGCAGCAGTTCGCCCGGCACCACAATACTGCCCGACAGCACGTTGGTGATGATGTGGTCATCGACCGCTACCGGTGGCGTGTTTGGAATCACGTTGACCACCAGCGTGGAGCTGGCCAGATCGCCGTCGTTGTCGCTGGCGGTAAAGCCGATGTTTTCGCTGATCGCCACGGCCGTGGTTGTCTGCGAGGTGTAGGTGTACTCGCCGGTGTCAAGGTTCACCACCAGGGTGCCGCTGTTGTCGGTGGCGATGCTCAGGGTGTTGTTGGCGGTGTTGAAGGTGCCGTGGTTGGCGCCGCCGCTGAAGTTCAGCGAACCCTGATTGCTGTTGGCTTTTGGATCATAGGTATAGGTGGTGCCATCGACGGTGATGGTTTTGATGAAGCCACCATCGGCGCCGAACGTACCGCCCTCGCCCTTGCCCAGCAGCGAGCCGGTGACCGGCGCGCCTTGCACGGTGCCCGAGAGTACCGAGTTGAGTTGATTGAGGTCGGTCACCGCCACGGCATTGGTGTCGGTGTGCGTGCTGCCGTCATAGGCCACTGGATCGAGGCTGTCATTACTGACGCCGCTGCCCAGGCCGATGGCGTAGTTTTTGATGCCATTGGCGTCGAGGAAGGCTTTGAGCGCGGTCTCGTCCGCGGTGCCGATGTCGCCTTCGTTGGGTTTGCCATCGGAGAAGAAGTAGCCGACGTTCTGCGCTCCGGTGAGTTTGCCCGAGGTGTCGAACGCGGTTTGCATGGTCGCCACGGCCACGTCGTAGTTGGTCCCGCCACCCGCCGTCAACGTCGCGATGATCGACTTGGCCGTCGCCACATCGACCCAGATCGACGTCTGGTCCGTGGCGCTGCTGCTGAAGGTGACGATCTGCACCTTCACGTCGCCCAGATTGTCGTACTTGTCGAGCAGTGCGCTGATCGCCTGCTTGGCCAGTTCCAGCCGCGACAGGCCCGATACGCCGGAGGGGTCGTCCATGCTCCCGGACACGTCGATCACCAGCAGCAGGTTGGAGTCGATCTGCACCGCGGGCACCGAACGCTCCGAGGCGACGACGTTAGACGGCACGTCATCGACGATGCTGACCACAAGGGTGCCGGTGGTGCTGTTGCCCACGACATCGGTGGCGGTGTAGGTGAAGCTTTCGTTCAGGGTGTTCGCGCCGTCGTTGGCGTTCGGCGAAGTTTTCGGCGCCGAGGTCAGCGTGTAGGTGTAGCTGCCGTCCGGGTTGAGCAGGATCTGCCCGTAGGTGCCGGTGGCGCTGCCGACCAGGGTGTAGGTGATTGCGCCAGTGGCACCGGTGACCGAGCCGACCAGCGTACCGGAGCCGGTTTCGCCCGTGTTGCCAGGCTCACTGCCGGTGACGGTGCCCGCTACCAGGTCCTGGCCGTTCTGGGTCAAGTCCAGGGCTTTTTCGTAGACGGTCACGTCGGTATCGGTGACCGTTACGAGGCAATTGTTGGACACGTCGATGGTGATCGTGGTGGTGCTTTCATCACCATCGGCATCACGCACGGTATAGGTGAATACATCCGTGGCGCCCGGTTCGCCGACCGAGTTCGGGTTGCTGTGGTACACGGCATTACCGTTGGCATCCAGTGTGAGATAGCCGTAGGTGCCGTTGATTTGGCTGTTCAAACCGCCGATGGCCGAGGTCGAGGTGTCGCTGCCGGCGCGCACACCGACCACCGCGCCACCCACGGCCGGGCCGTCAGCGCCGAGCACATCGTTGGCCAGCACATTACCGCTGACTGTCCCGCCTTCTACCACCGAGATTGAATCGCAATGAGCGGTCGGCACGTCATCGACGATGTTGATCACGATGGTGCTGGTGACGCTGTTGCCCACCGCATCGGTGGCGGTGTAGGTGAAACTTTCGCTCAGCGTGTTCGGCCCGTCGTTGGCATGGGGCGTGGTCGCGGGTGCGGACGTCAGGGTGTAGGTGTAGCTGCCATCCGGGTTGAGCAGGATTTGTCCATAAGTCCCGGTAGCGCTGCCGACCAGGGTGTAAGTGATCGCGCCAGTGGCACCGGTGACCGATCCGACCAACGTCCCGGAGGCGGTTTCGCCGGTGTTGCCAGGCTCGCTGCCGGTAACCGTGCCCGCTGCCAGGTCCTGGCCGTCCTTGGTCAAATCCAGGGCTTTTTCCTGAACCGTCACGTCGGTATCGGGCGCCACGACGAGGGAGCAGTTGGCCACGTCGATGGTAATGGTCGTGGTGCTTTCATCGCCGTCGGCATCGCGCACGGTGTAGGTGAATACATCCGTGGCACCCGGCGCGCTGACCGAGTTCGGATTGCTGTGGTACACAGCGTTGCCGTTGGCATCCAGCGTGAGATAACCATAGGTGCCATTGATCTGAGTGTTCAAACCACCGACGGCCGAGGTCGAGGTGTCGCTGCCGGCGCGCACGCCAACCACTGCCCCCCCCACGGCCGGGCCGTCGGCGCCGAGCACATCGTTGTCCAACACATTCCCGCTGACCGTCCCGCCCTCCGCCACCGAAACGGCATCGGCGTGGGCGGTTGGCACGTCATCGACGATGTTGATCACGATGGTACTGGTGGTGCTGTTGCCCAGGGAATCGGTGGCCTGATAGGTGAAACTTTCGCTCAGGGTGTTTGGCCCGTCGTTGGCATGGGGCGTGGTTGTGGGTGCGGAGGTCAGGGTGTAGGTGTAACTGCCGTCCGGGTTGAGCAGGATTTGTCCATAAGTCCCGGTAGTGCTGCCGACCAGGGTGTAAGTGATCGCGCCGGTGGCACCGGTGACCGATCCGACCAACGTGCCGGAGGCGGTTTCGCCGGTGTTGCCAGGCTCACTGCCGGTCACCGTGCCCGCTGCCAGGTCCTGGCCGTCCTTGGTCAAATCCAGGGCTTTCTCCTGAACCGTCACGTCGGTATCGGTGGTCGCTACGAGGGTGCAGTCGGCCACGTTGATGGTGATGGTGGTGGTGCTTTCGTCGCCGTCGGCATCGCGCACGGTGTAGGTGAACACATCCGTGGCGCCCGGTGCGCTGACCGAGTTCGGGTTGCTGTGGTACACGGCGTTGCCGTTGGCATCCAGAGTCAGGTAGCCATAGGTGCCGTTGATTTGCGTATTCAGGCCGCCGATGGCTGAAGTCGACGTGTCACTGCCGGCACGCACGCCGACCACCGCGCCGCTGAGTGCCGGACCGTCGGCGCCGCCGATGTCGTTGTCCAGCACGTTGCCCGAGGCCGTTGCGCCTTCGGTCACCGTGGCGTGATCAGGGTTGGCGGTGGGCAAGTCATCGACGATGTTGACGTTGATCTGACCCGATGCCGTGCTGCCGTCGACGTCGGTGGCGACGACGTTGAGGTTCTCGGTGATGCTGTTGGTGCCGTCGGCGTTCGGGTGGGTTTCGTTATCCACCAGGGTGTAGCTGTAGCTGACCACGCCCGTCGCGCTGTCGAAACCGGTGATGGTCAGTGTGCTGCCCAGTGCGGTGACGATCGATTGCGGGAAGCCTGCGGCCACACCACCGGTGACCACCGCGATGCCGGCCACGGTCAGGGTTTGCAAACCGTCGAGGGCAGTGACGGTGAAGGTGCCGCTCTGGGTCAAGGCCGGTGCGTCGGGGCTGGTGCCGTCGCTGAGGTTTTTCTCGTAGACGGTGAGTTCACCGCCGTTGACGTTCAGGCCGTCGAGGGTCACCGGGTCATCGTTGTTATGGATGTTCAGCACCAGCGTCGCGGTGCTGGTATCGCCATCGGAATCGGTGAGGGTGTAGACAAAGTATTCGGTCCCGTTGCCACCACCGTGCAGGGCTTTGAAATCCGCATCGTTGGTGTTCAGGGTATAGGTGTACGTGCCGTTGGCGTTGAGTACCAGGGTGCCGTAAGTCCCGTTGAACGTGCCGCCGATGATAGGCCCGCTGTCGGGGCCGACAGGAATGCGGTCGGCGCCCTGGATGTCGTTGGGCAGCACGCTGCCGGTCAACGTCAGCAGGGTTTCCGAGGCGGTATTGGCATTGCTGTCGTCTATGGCTTGTGGCACGTCGTCGACGATGTTCGCATCGAGAATGCCGTGGGCGGTGGTGCCATTGTCGTCCACCATGAGAACCGCAAATTGCCCGGCGAGGCTGTTGGCGCCGCTGCCATCCGGGTGCACGTCGTTAGTGTTGAGGGTGTAGCTATAACTGATCACGCCGGTCTCACGGTCAAACCCGGTGATGGTCAGCGTACTGCCGAGCGGCGTGACGATCGATTGCGGGAAGCCTGCGGCCAGACCGCCAAGCACCACGTTGATTGCACCTACGCTGAGGGTTTGCACGCCGTCTGGCGCAGTGATGGTGAACGTGCCGCTTCGGGTCAGCGCCGATGCATCGGGGTCACTGCCGTCAGCGAGGTTTTTCTCGTAAACGGTCAACTCACCGCCTTCGCCATTCAGCCCACCGAAGGTCACCGAGTCGTCGTTGTTGTGAATTTGCAGCACCAGGTTCGCGGTGCTGGTATCGCCATCGGCATCCGTCAGGGTGTAGATGAACGTTTCTGTAGCACTGCCGCCGCCATGCAAGGCTCTGAAATCGGCGTCGCTGGTGTTCAGGGTGTAGGTGTACGTGCCGTTGGGGTTGAGCACCAACGTGCCGTAAGTCCCGTTGAACGTGCCGCCGATGATCGGCCCGCTGTCGGGGCCAGCGGCAATGCGGTCAGCACCCTGGATGTCATTGGGCAGCACGCTGCCAGTCAGGGTCAGCAGGGTTTCCGAGGCGGTGTTGGCATTGGTGTCGTCGATGGCTCTGGGCACATCGTCGGTGATGTTGACGTCCAGCGAACCGGTGGCGGTATCGCCGTTGCTGTCACTCGCGACCACGGTGAACTGTTCGCTGAGGTTGTTGGCACCGTCGCCGGCGGAGTGGGTTTCATTGCCGACCAGAGTGTAGCTGTAACTCACCACGCCGGTGGCCGGGTTGTAGCCGGTGATCGTCAGGGTGTTACCCAGTTGAGTGGTGATCGACTGCGGAAAACCGGCGGGCACCCCGCTGCTGATCACAGTGATCCCGCCGATGCTCAGGCTGGTCAACCCGTCGGGCGCAGACACCGTAAAGGTGCTGTTCTGGGTCAGCGCTCCCGGGTTGCTGGCCGAACCGTCCGCCAGGTTGGCTTCATTGAGGGTCAGTTCGCCTCCCGCCACCGACAGGCCAGTGAGGGTGACCGGGTTATTCGGCGTGTCCGCAACAATCGGGCCCGCGATGCCGTTATCGCCATTGCCCGGATCAGCATCCCGGCGCTCCAGAGGGAATTCGGGAATACCGTTGAAGCCCGCGGTGGGGAAACCAATCGTGGGATCGACCCGCCCCGCCACTTCCTCCAGAAGGACAAAACTGTGACCGCCACCCAGTGCGCCGGGCGCGCCCGTTGCGCCCGGCCCGGCGGCGGTGGCTTCGCCGGTCTGGGTCGGGTCGGCACCCGCAGCAATGGCTTTTTGCAGTCGCTCGACATCGGTCAATTGCGCCTGGCTTGGCGTCACCGCATCGGCGGTCTCCACATGGGGGACCTGATGCGCCAGTAACTGAGCCGTCATTTGCAGGCTACTTTCACGCCCCAGGGTCAGCTCCTGGCCATTTTGCAGGTGCACCGCCACCGCGCCTTCGGCCCCGGTGACCAGTTGCTCGCCGGCAAACAGCCGATCACCCTCGACCAGCGTGCGTCGGGTGCCGTCACCCGCCACTGCGTACACCTGACCGATGACCTTACTGACGATACCGATGAGCGTTGCCATGTGCATTTCCTCCGCTGCCAACTGCCGTCGGCATCCTGTTTGCGCGAAGAACGTACTCATGGCTCAGGCAGATTGCCGGGCAAACCGTCTGCAGAAGAGCATTTACCTGAAGTAAGCGCTGCCTCCCGACATTCTTGCCTGGCATGTCGCCCGCAGGGTCGTTGCTGGATCTGAATTAAAACCCTCTGCTATCAATGGCATCGGGATCCACGTCCAGAAAAACCGATCTGCGAGCGGTGCGTAACGGTTCTGAATCACTCAAGTGACAAAAAAATGTCGCCTCTAAACCGTCTCGCTTCCCTCCCCTCCAGCACTTCTTCGCCCTGTGTCAAAAAGTGAATGGAACTTTCCTACAACCGGTAAAAACTCTTGGAGCCTCACAAAACAAAGGCTTTCAGATTGAACAATGTGCTGGATTTTTTAGAGCGCATAAGTTTTTTTCGGCATAAGCCTTATGAGAAATCCTTCTTAGCTTCGCCTCAGGATGTTCTTAGCTCTGTTGTAACAAGCGTGAGACGGATTCACTTAAAAATAACGTCAAATATTTGGCGATTCACAAAGTACCATCAGGAATCAGGGAGAGGCATCCATGCGCGTTTTAACCCCCCTCTGCAGCGCGATTTTGCTGGCCATGGCCTGCGCTTCTCAGGCACAGGCGATGTCATTGACCGAGGCGATCCAGAGCACCATTGCGACCCACCCGGAATTGGCGTCGCGAGTTGATGCCCGGCTCTCGGCCGACGAGCAGATTAAAGTCGCCAAAGGGGGCTTTTATCCATCAGTGGATTTGAACGCCGGCTACGGGCGCGGCTACAGCGATAACACCACTACTCGGGCGCAGGGCAATCACCACACCGAAATCCTCACCTACACCCAATCGGAACTGCGTTTGCGGCAGATGCTGTTCGACGGTTTCAACACCTCCAACGAGGTGCAGCGCACCAAAGGCGTGGCCAACTCGCGAGCCTATTACGCTCAAGGCACCGCCCAGGATCTGGCCCTGCGCACCATCGAGGTGTACCTCGAAGTGCTCAAGCGCCGTGAACTGGTGACCCTGGCCAAGAACAACCTGCAAGCCCACATGCGGGTCAATGATCAGATCAGCCTGCGTACCCAGCGCGGGGTTGGCAGCAACGCCGACTCCGATCAGTCCAACGCTCGCCGGGCACTGGCACAAAACAACCTCGACACCGCCGAAGTCGATCTGGCCGATGCCGAGGCGAATTTCTACAGTGTCGTGGGGCGCATGCCCGATGAACTCGAAACGCCGCCGTCGACTCGCGGCGAGTTGCCCGCCACCCTGCCGGAAGCCCAGCAGAGCATGGTGGAAAACAACCCGTACCTGAAATCCGCCCAGGCTGACGTGCAATCGGCCGAGAGCCAGTACGAAGTCGCCAAGTCGCCGTTCTACCCGCGCTTCGACGCTGAAGCGGCAGTGGGCGCGAATAACAATATTCAGGGCGACGAAGGCCACGACAACGAATGGCGAGTGGGTGTGGTGATGAACTACAACCTGTTCCGCGGCGGCAGCGACAAGGCCCGGCTGGCCTCCGATGCGCACCAGATCAACCAGGCGATGGACATCCGCAACAACGCCCTGCGTCAGCTCAACGAAAATATCCACCTGGCCTGGAATGCCATGGTCAACGCCAAGAAGCAAACCCCGACCGCCCGTGAATACGCCGAAACCACCACCCGCGTTCGGGCCGCGTATCAGGACCAGTTCGGCCTCGGTCAACGGACCCTGCTCGACTTGCTCGACAGTGAAAACGAGCTCTACAACGCCAATCGCCGCTACACCGAAGTGCGCTACACCGAGGAGTTCTCGATGTACCGCGTGCTGGCGAACATGGGCCAGTTGCTGAGCAAACAAAGGGTGGTGCTGCCCGCCGATGCGATCGCCTCCACCGAAGTGAAAAACGAAGCTCGCTTGCCTGAACTGAAATGAAGTAACCCCGTGTAGGAGCTGTCGAAGGCTGCGATCTTTTGATCTTGATCTTTAAAAGCAAAATCAAAAGATCGCAGCCTTCGGCAGGTCCTACACAGGGAGATGTGTAGATATTCATGCCAATTGCCGTAGCTCAACAGGAGCGCTCATCGTGACCAGCATGGAAACCGGCAACACTGGCGTGGATCCGCGTCTAAACTTTGATGACCCGCTTCTGGACGGTCTGTTGATCCTCTGCAAACTTCATGGCGCGGCGGTCAGTCGCGCCAGCCTGAGTGCCGGGCTGCCAATGGCACACCAACGCTTGAGCCTGGACCTGCTGCCGCGCGCAGCGGCCCGGGCCAGCTTGCAGGCGCGTGTGTTGCGCCGTGAGCTGGGGCAAATCTCCGCGCTCAACCTGCCTGTGATGCTGCTCCTCAACCATGGCCGCTGCGCGGTCTTGCGTCGCTTCGGCGATGACGGTCAGGCGCTGATTCTGCCGAGCGAAGCCGATGGCGGAGAACAATGGGTCAGCACAGACGAGCTGGCCGCCAATTACAGCGGCCAGGCCTTGTTCGCCCGGCCGCGGCATGAACTCGAAGACTTGCGTGCACCGCTGGTGCCACGAGTCGAAGCGTGGTTTCGCGACACATTGAAGTTGTCGAAGTGGCTGTACAGCGATGCGATTCTGGCGAGTTTTCTGATCAACCTGCTGGGGTTGATGGTGCCGCTGTTCGTGATGCAGACCTACGACCGGGTGGTGCCAAACCAGGCCACTTCAACCTTGTGGGTGCTGTCGATCGGCTTGCTGATCGGCACCGGGTTCGAACTGGTGCTGCGGGTGGTTCGCGCACACTTGCTGGACACCGCCGGGAAAAAAACCGACGTGATTCTTTCGGCGACCTTGTTCGAACGCATCACCGGCATGGCAATGAAGGCGCGGCCCGCGACCATCGGCGGTTTCGCCCAGAGCATTCATGATTTTCAGGGCCTGCGGGAGTTTCTCACCGCCGTCACGCTGACCAGCCTGATCGACATGCCCTTCGCGGTGTTGATGCTGGTAGTGATCGGCCTGCTCGGCGGCTGGCTGGTGGTGATTCCACTGTTGGCCTTCCCCATCACGATCGTCTTTGCCATGGTGATTCAGGCACGTCTGCGCGACACCGTGCAGAAAAGTCTGAGCCTCGGCGCCGAACGCCAGGCCCTGCTGATCGAAACCCTCGGCGGCCTGGAAACCCTCAAGGCGTGCAGCGCCGAAAGCGAACGCCAGCACAAATGGGAAAGCACCCACGGCGCCCTCACCCGTCTCGATAGCCATGCGCGTAACCTTTCGGCATTGGCCACCAATGGCACGCTGTTCATTCAGCAGTTCTCCGGCATGGCGACCATCGTCGCCGGGGTCTATAGCATCATCGCCGGCAACCTCAGCGTTGGTGCGCTGGTGGCCACCTACATGCTTGGCAGCCGTGTGCTCGCACCGCTGGGGCAGATCGCCGGGCTGATCACCCGTTACCAGCAAGCGCAACTGACTATGAAAAGCACCGATGCGCTGATGTCGTTGCCGCAAGAACGCGACGCCAAACAGCGGCCGCTGGAGCGCACGCAATTGCAAGGCGCACTGGATGTCAGCGGCGTGACGTTTCACTACAACGGCCAGAATGCTCCGGCCCTGGCCAACGTCAGCTTCAGCATGAAACCTGGCGAACGGGTCGGCATCATCGGCCGCAGCGGTTCGGGCAAAAGCACATTGGCGCGGCTGGTGATGGGGTTCTATGCGCCGGAAGAAGGCCAGTTGCTGCTCGATGGCCTGGACCTGCGGCAACTGGATGTCGCCGACCTGCGTCAACAGATCGGCTACGTCGCCCACGACCTGCCGTTGCTGGCCGGCAGCCTGCGCGACAACCTGACCCTCGGCGCACGCTACATCAGCGATGCCCGGATGCTTGAAGTCGCCGAACTGACGGGCGTCACCGAGCTGGCTCGCCAACATCCCCAAGGCTTCGACCGGCCGGTGGGCGAACGCGGTCAGTTGTTGTCGGGCGGGCAACGGCAAGCGGTGTTGCTGGCGCGAGCCTTGTTGCTCGACCCGCCGATCATGCTGCTCGACGAACCCACCAGCGCCATGGACAACAGCAGCGAAGACGTTCTGCGACAAAAACTCCACGGCTGGATTCAGGGCAAAACCCTGCTGTTGGTCACTCACCGCACCTCGATGCTCAGCCTGGTGGATCGCCTGGTGGTGCTGGACAACGGCCGGATCGTCGCCGACGGCCCGAAAGAAGCGGTCATCGATGCATTGCGCAAGGGCCGTGTCGGCTCTGCGACGGTTTAGGAGTTGCCCATGACTGGTTCATCGTCCGACGCGCCGCTCTCTAATTCGAAGCAACGGGGCTACTTCGGCAGCTTCAGCAAAAGCGCTGAAAGCGAGTTCATGCCGGAAACCGCCGGCGCCTCGTTGCAGGATTCGCCGCGCTGGTCGCGGATCACCGTGTGGCTGGCGGCGACGCTGCTGATCAGCGCGCTGCTCTGGGCCAAATTCGCCGTGTTGCAGGAAGTGACCATGGGCGAAGGCAAGGCGATTCCGTCGAGCAAGGTGCAGGTGATCCAGAACCTGGAGGGCGGCATTGTCACGGAGATTTTCGTGCGCGAAGGGCAAATGGTGAACAAGGGCGACACCTTGCTGCGCCTGGATGACACGCGTTTTCTGTCGAATAAAGGTGAAAGCGAAGCGGACCGGTATGCGCTGATCGCCCAGGTCGAACGGCTGTCTGCCGAAGCGGAAGGCCGGCCATTCAAGCTGTCCACGGAAGTGATTGCCAAAGCGCCGCAAGTGGCCGAGGACGAACGCTCGCTGTACGAACAACGTCAGCGCCGACTGGCCAGCGAACAGCGCACGCTGACCGAACAACTTCGGCAGAAGACCCAGGAGCTGGCGGAATTCCGCTCTAAACAAGGGCAGTTCAGTTCCAGCCTGGCGCTGCTGCAACAAGAGATGAACATGTCTGCGCCACTGGTGGGCACCGGGGCGGTTTCGCCGGTGGAAATCCTGCGGCTCAAACGCAGCGCGGTGGAAATCCGTGGCTCGCTGAACGCCACGACCCTGGCGATTCCCCGTGCCGAATCGGCGATCAATGAGATCAAAAGCAAGATCGACGAGTCTGAACAATCCTTCCGTTCGGACGCGGCGAAAGAGCTGAATGAGAAACGCACCGACCTGTCGAAAATCACCGCTACGAGCATTGCCATCGACGACCGGGTGACGCGCACCACCGTGGTGTCGCCGGTTCACGGCATTATCAAAACGCTGAAGGTCAACACCATCGGCGGTGTGGTTCAGCCGGGCAGCGACATGGTGGAAATCGTTCCGCTGGAAGACAACCTGCTGATCGAAGCCAAGGTCCGCCCTCAAGACGTGGCGTTCCTGCACCCGGGCCAGAAAGCCATGGTCAAGTTCAGCGCTTACGACTACACGATTTATGGAGGGTTGAGTGCGAAGCTGGAGCTGATCGGCGCCGACACCATCACTGATGACAAGGGCAACAGTTTTTATCTGATTCAAGTAAGGACCGACAAGAATCACCTGGGTGGGGATGTGAAACCGCTGCTGATCATTCCGGGGATGGTGGCGACGGTGGACATTATTACCGGGGAGAAAAGCGTGCTCGATTATTTGCTTAAACCGGTGTTGAAAGCGCGGACTGAGGCGATGCGGGAGCGGTAGTCTGCGGCGGGAATTTTCTGTGATTGATCTACCGCTATCGCGAGCAGGCTCGCTCCCACAGGGATCTGCAGTGGTCACAAATTTTGTGTGCACTGGAGATCAACTGTGGGAGCGAGCCTGCTCGCGAAGAGGCCCTCAAAAACAACGACTATTTCGGCCCGTGATTGCGCAGAAAAGTCTCCTCCCCCATCGCCGCAATCTGCCCCTCGATCAACGCCTCGAATGGCTTCAACAACGGCTCAAAACTGACCGGTGACTCAAGCGCCTGCAACGCCTGCACAATCGCCTCCACCGTCGACAACGCCCCCGGCCCTGGAGCCTTGCGCAATCGATAACGCGACACCGCGCCCTCGGCCAGGGTCACTCTGGGCAACGCCGCCAACAATGGATTGAGGTGCAGCATTTTGCGCACCTTGCGCCAGGTGCCATCCGGGACCACCAGCAGCAGCGGCTCATCATTAGCGGTGTAGGCCTGCATCGGTTGCGCCTCCTCGCCGGGAAACAGCAACCGTGCCTGATAGCCCGGCTGATTCAACAGCGTCGGCAAATCCTCGAACACCTCGCCCACCATCAACTCGGCGTTATTCAACCCCAGCGCCGCCAACCGCGCAGTGTTCAGCGCGTGGTTCACTTCGCTTGGATGCTGAAGCAGCAACACTCGAGTGCGACTGTCGAGGCTTGGTATCAACGGGCACAGGCAATGGGTTTGCGGGCGTAGACAGCGTGGGCATTGGATTCTGGACATTGCTGCTTTTTCCTTTAAGCGGCCTGATTGAGCTGCGCTTTAAGCAAGTCACGAAAGGTCTGGATCAGCGGTTCGCGGCTGCGGCCACGGCGCACGATCATCGAAAACGGCGCCTGATAACCAAACGTCGCCGGCAGTAGCACGCGTAAATCACCCTTGTCGGCCCAGGCCTGGGCGTAGTGTTCCGGCAGGTAACCGATGTAGGCGCCAGACAACACAAGAATCAACTGGGCTTCCATACTTTCCACGGTTGCCGCGCTGTGTTTGAAACCGTGGCGGGCCAGTTCGGCCTGGCTCCAATAACCGCGACCGACCATGCGCTGCTGGGTGATGACCTGCTCGGGGATGCGCCGCTCGCTAAACAGCGGATGACGACTGCTGCAATACAACCAGTGCTGCTCGCGGTAGAGCGGCATGTAGACCAGACCGCTCATGCGCGTGGAAAAGGCACCGATGGCCAGGTCGAGGCGGTTGTCCTGCACACCGAGTTGCAGTTCGTAGGGGCTCATGACCGACAGATGCAAATGCACCGCTGGATGTTCCTGACTGTAGGCGCCGATGGCTTCGGCAAAGGGTAAGGCCTTGTCGCTGACGGTGGAGTCGATCACACCCAAGTTCAGGGTGCCGCGCAACTCGCCTTTGAGGGCGGCGGCGTATTGTTCGAAACCTTCAAGCTCCGCCAATAGGCGCAGGGTTTCCTGATGGAACAACTCGCCCTTGCTGGTCAGGCTGAAACCACCGCGACCGCGATGGCACAGCACCAGGCCGAGTGCCGCTTCGAGCTGGCTCATGTAGGTGCTGATGGCCGAGGTCGAGAGGTTGAGCTCTTGCTGGGCGTTGGCAAACCCCTGATGGCGGACCACGCTGACGAAGATGCGCAATAGTTTCAGGTCGGGTAAAGCGTTGGCCATGGGGGCTCCAAATACCTGTCGAATTTCCAGCGGAATCCGCGTTGCCTGGATTGCGGTTGCTGTGCAACCGATCGCGGGCAAGCCTCGCTCCTACAGGAAACGGTCTAGTACAGAACAGCGCTGCCCTTGTAGGAGCGAGGCTTGCCCGCGAAGAGGCCCATCCAGACAGCACATCTCTCAAGGCAAGAAGTCTATCTCCCCCATCACCATTAGTTTAGAAGAATCTGAACTAAGTATTTGCCCGTAGCGATTCTTCCCGGTCACTGCATTTCGCAGAATCGGCCCACAGCGGTGCCCGTCTCTCCCCGAGCGTGCCACCGACATAAATAAAACAACGACGATGAGGCCTTACCCGTGGACAAGATTCTTCACCAACCACTGGGCGGCAACGAAATGCCGCGCTTCGGCGGCATCGCCACCATGCTGCGACTCCCCCATTTGCCATCCGCTGCTGGCCTGGACGCTGCCTTTATCGGCATCCCGCTGGACATCGGCACTTCCCTGCGCCCCGGCACCCGTTTCGGGCCGCGTGAAATTCGCGCTGAATCGGTGATGATCCGCCCGTACAACATGGCCACCGGCGCCGCGCCGTTCGATTCGCTGTCGGTTGCCGACATCGGTGACGTGGCGATCAACACGTTCAACCTGCTGGACGCCGTGCGGATCATCGAAGAGGCTTACGACAATATCCTCGAACACGATGTAATCCCCCTGACCCTCGGCGGCGATCACACCATCACCCTGCCGATCCTGCGTGCCATCCATAAAAAACACGGCAAAGTCGGCCTGGTGCACATCGACGCTCACGCCGATGTGAACGATCACATGTTCGGCGAGAAGATCGCCCACGGCACCACCTTCCGTCGCGCTGTGGAAGAAGGCCTTCTGGATTGCGACCGCGTGGTGCAAATTGGCCTGCGCGCTCAGGGCTACACCGCTGATGACTTCAACTGGAGCCGCAATCAAGGCTTCCGTGTGGTTCAGGCTGAAGAATGCTGGCACAAATCCCTGGCACCGCTGATGGCCGAAGTTCGCGAGAAAGTCGGCGGCGGTCCGGTGTACCTGAGTTTCGATATCGACGGTATCGACCCGGCCTGGGCACCTGGCACCGGCACCCCGGAAATCGGCGGTCTGACGACCATTCAGGCCATCGAAATCGTGCGCGGCTGCCAAGGCCTCGACCTGGTCGGCTGCGATCTGGTAGAAGTCTCGCCAGCGTACGACACCACCGGCAACACCTCGCTGTTGGGCGCCAACCTGCTGTACGA
Source organism: Pseudomonas sp. A-RE-19 (assembly GCF_019956555.1). Lineage (GTDB taxonomy): Bacteria > Pseudomonadota > Gammaproteobacteria > Pseudomonadales > Pseudomonadaceae > Aquipseudomonas. The sequence continues at coordinate 18,220 of NZ_JAHBDQ010000006.1, forward strand.
AATGCTCTGCGTACTGCCGGGCGTGGTCCATCGCTGAGGATCGGTCATGAACGAACGTGATCAGGTACTCAACGCCGCCGCCGAGCTGGTATCGGCCTTTGCCCGTAACGATCGCGAAGCCTACTTCGGCGCATTCAGCGCCGACGCCAGCTTCGTGTTCTACACCCTCGAGCAGCCCTTGCTGTCGCGCGATGCCTACCAGGCGTTGTGGGACATCTGGCGCGCCGAAGACGGCTTCGAGGTGCTGTCGTGCACCTCGAGCAACGCCTTCGTCAGCCTGCAGGGTGACGTGGCGATTTTCATCCATGACGTGGCCACTGAGCTGCTCATGCAAGGGGAGCAACACTTCAGCCAGGAGCGCGAGACGATTGTTTTCAAGAAACAGCCGTCTGGCCAAGAACAACAAGGCCTATGGCTGGCCTGCCACGAACATTTGTCCGCCATGCCGGAAGGGCTGCCACCCCCTTAGCCAAACAGGTGACGCTCACGCACGATGAGCGCGCCTTTATGATCGGAGCAGATCATGAATAACAACAACAAAGAAAAAAGCCTTAGCAGCATCGAAACAAACGGGGTCGAACAGATCCCGGACAATGAACGCGACGCCCGGCCCAGCGACCTGTTTCGCCTGATATTCGGCGGCGCCAATACCTTTGCCACCGCCGTGCTCGGCAGTTTCCCGGTACTGTTCGGCCTGTCCTTCCAGGCGGGCGTCTGGGCGATTGTGCTGGGCGTGGTGCTTGGTGCGCTGATTCTGGCACCCATGGGCCTGTTCGGGCCGATCAACGGCACCAACAACGCCGTGTCCTCCGGTGCACACTTCGGCGTGCACGGGCGGATCGTCGGCTCATTCCTGTCACTGTTGACCGCAATTGCGTTCTTTTCGCTCTCCGTCTGGAGTTCGGGCGATGCGCTGGTGGGCGGCGCCAAACGCCTGATCAACTTGCCGGAAACCGATCTGACCCTGGGCCTGGCCTACGGTCTGTTCGCGCTGCTGGTACTGACGGTGTGCATCTACGGCTTCCGCTTCATGCTGTGGGTCAACCGCATCGCGGTATGGGCGGCCAGCCTGTTGTTCCTGCTGGGCATCTTCGCCTTCGCCCCTGCATTCGACAGCCAATACGCCGGCACCGTGACCATGGGGCAGGCCGGTTTCTGGGCAGCGTTTATCGGCTCGGCGCTAGTGGCCATGAGCAACCCGATTTCCTTCGGAGCGTTCCTCGGCGACTGGTCGCGCTACATCCCGCGTGACACCTCCAAGCTCCGGATCATGGCCGCCGTAGTGATCTCGCAGATCGCCACCTTCATCCCGTTCCTGTTCGGGCTCGCCACCGCCACCATCGTGGCGATCAAGGCACCGGACTACATCGCGGCCAACAACTATGTCGGCGGTCTGCTGGCCGTTTCGCCGAGCTGGTTCTTCCTGCCGGTGTGCCTGATTGCGGTGATCGGCGGCATGTCCACCGGCACCACCTCGCTGTATGGCACCGGGCTGGACATGTCCAGCGTGTTCCCGCGGGTGCTGTCGCGGGTCAAGGCAACGCTGCTGATCGGCGTGATGTCGATTGCCTTCATCTTCATCGGGCGCTTCGCCGCGAACCTGGTGCAGAGCGTGTCGACCTTCGCCGTGCTGATCATCACCTGCACCACCCCGTGGATGGTGATCATGATCATCGGCCTGTTGCTGCGTCGCGGCTTCTACTGCCCGGATGACCTGCAAGTGTTCACCCGTGGCGAGAAAGGTGGCCGCTACTGGTTCACCCACGGCTGGAACTGGCGCGGCCTGGGTGCCTGGATCCCGAGTGCTCTGGTGGGTTTGTGCTTCGTGAACCTGCCGGGGCAGTTTGTCGGGCCGCTCGGGAATCTGGCGGGCGGGATCGACATCAGTCTGCCTGTCACTCTGGGCCTGGCGTCGCTGGTGTACCTGACGCTGCTGAGCCTGTTCCCGGAGCCGGCCACGGTGTTCGGCCCGAATGATTCACGCAGCAAGGGCTCAAGCACCATGGCAAAACCTGAACTACGTCAGCCCGCCTGACACAGATCCACCTGTGGGAGCGAGCCTGCTCGCGATGACTGCGGTACATCCGACATTGATGTGACTGACAAATCGCAATCGCGAGCAGGCTCGCTCCCACAGAGACCTGACCCGCAGAACCATCTTTGTTTCACCATAAAAAAAACAATCGGAGACACGCCATCATGGCTTTGGATTTATTCGTCGTACTCATCTACGCCGCCGCGATGCTGATACTCGGCTACTACGGCATGCGCAAGGCCAAGACCAACGAAGACTTTTTGGTCGCTGGCCGTAACCTCGGCCCGAGCCTGTACATGGGCACCATGGCCGCTACCGTTCTGGGCGGCGCATCTACCGTCGGCACCGTGCGCCTGGGTTACGTCCATGGCATCTCCGGCTTCTGGCTCTGCGCGGCCCTCGGTTGCGGGATCGTGGCGCTGAACCTGTTCCTCGCCAAACCGCTGCTGAAGCTGAAAATCTACACCGTTACCCAGGTGCTGGAAAAACGCTACAACCCCATGGCCCGCTCCGCGAGCGCGGTGATCATGCTGGCGTATGCGCTGATGATCGGCGTGGTCTCGATCCTGGCCATTGGCACCGTGCTGCAAGTGCTGTTCGGCCTGCCGTTCTGGCTGTCGATATTGCTCGGCGGTGGCGTGGTGGTGATCTATTCGGCGATCGGCGGCATGTGGTCCCTGACCCTGACCGACATCGTCCAGTTCATCATCAAGACCGTGGGCCTGATGTTCATCCTGTTGCCAATCTGCCTGTACCGCGTCGGTGGTTGGGATGAGTTGGTGCTGAAACTGCCGGCAACCGCCTTCAGCTTCACCACGATTGGCTGGGACACCATCATCACCTACTTCATGATCTACTTCTTCGGGATCCTGATCGGCCAAGACATCTGGCAGCGTGTGTTCACCGTCAAAAGCGCCAAAGTGGCTCAGGTCGCCGGTACATTCGCAGGCTTCTACTGCATCCTTTACGGACTGGCCTGCGCCCTGATCGGCATGGCCGCTCATGTGCTGATCCCGGACCTGGACAACGTCAACAACGCCTTCGCCGCCATCGTCAAACTGTCCCTGCCGGACGGTATCCGTGGCCTGGTGATTGCGGCGGCCCTGGCGGCCATGATGTCCACCGCCAGCGCCGGCCTGCTCGCCGCTGCCACCACCCTGACCGAAGACCTGCTGCCAAAACTGCGCGGCGGTAAACAGTCGAGCCTGGGCATCAACCGCCTGTTCACCCTGCTGACCGGCATCGCCGTGCTGGGTATCGCGCTGGTGGTAAACGACGTGATCAGTGCTTTGACTCTGGCCTACAACCTGTTGGTGGGCGGCATGCTGATCCCGCTGATCGGTGCAATCTTCTGGAAACGCGCAACCACCGCAGGCGCTATCGCCAGCATGGGCATGGGCTTTGCCACCGCTCTGGTGTTCATGTTCAAGGATGGTCTGGATTCCAACACCCCGATCTACTACAGCCTCGGCGTGGGTCTGGTGAGCTTCGTGCTGGTCAGCCTGATGTCCCGTCGCCCGGCCGTGGTGGCGAGCGCGGCCTGACGTTTCTAAAGCGACTTGATGCTTTCTTCGGCGGGTGTGGCGTCGGTTGCCACACCCGTTTTTTTTCGCCTGAAGGAATCTGCCCATGAAGATCGTCAGCCGCGATCAGTGGTTCGAGGTCAAACAGCTCAGCATTTCGGGAGTTTATCCGGAGAGCATTTGCGCACGATGATAGACGAGTGGCAGCGTCGGCACGCCTGAAGCCTGCTGTACTCAGCACCAGGAACATCATTAACGCCCTAGAAGAATGACCATGACAAGAGCAGCCGTTCGTGCCGCCGTGCATCACTTCATTTGCCGCCTGCTGGAAATTCAGGATGACTTCAACGACACCATGAACCTGGTGCAGTTGGGACTGGATAAAGAAGATATCGAAGAACTGATCTTCCATCTTGAAGATCAGTTGGGATTGACGGCATTTACCGCCCAGGAAGACCGCATGTTCAAGACTGCGACTACAGTCGACGACTTGAACCGGTTTTTGATTGAGATCGGGCGGTATTGAGAGGGGTTGAAACGCATCTCCAAGGCAAGAATGCAGGCTTTTGTGGCGAGGGAGCTTGCTCCCGCTCGACTGCGCAGCAGTCGCGAAGCCAGGATTCGCATGCTGCCTGATACGCCTCGGTGGTCATCAATGGGGGGCTGCTGTGCAGCCCAGCAGGAGCAAGCCCCCTCGCCATAACAAGCCCGCTTGCCAAATAGACCCAAGCGTTTACCGGCGGCGCTGCTGCTGGCGGCGGCGTTGTTCATCATCAGTGCGAATAGGCACGGGTTGCAGAGGCGGTTCGATCAAACCGAGTGCGACCCCCAGGTCATGCAGCCAGTTTTGGATTTTCTCTTTCATGGTGCCCCCTTCAGGGTAGTGCCGAGCGGCCGAAGTTCTGTAGCCCCTTCGCACTGATAATAGTCCGAAGTCCTACGCAATGCTCGCCCAAGTTCGCAATGATCTGTTACTGAATTGATCCAAATCCCTGACCGCCCGTTCAAACAATTGCCTGGGCCTGAATCGCTGCCGACGGATACACCGCCTGCTGCTGCTCGATCCACGCATTCAGGTTGGCTCCGACCATGCCTTTGCGCCACATCAGCCAGGTGGTCGCGCTGGCAAACGGCTCGGCCAACGGGTGCACCGCCACACTTTCGCGCCCCGGCAGGCTGGCGAGCATCGACTCCGACATCAGCGCCACGCCGGAGCCGGCAATCACGCAGGCGAGCATCCCCGGATACGACTCGATCTCCATGGCCCGGCCCATGGCCGCGTGATCATGGGCGAACCAGGCTTCCAGGCGCATCCGGTAAGAACAGCCCTGGCGAAACGTAAACACCGAACGCCCTTCGACATCCAGCGCGCTGTGCACCGGCGGATGATCGGCCTCGCTGATCAACACCAGCCGTTCGTCGCACAATGGCACGCCGTCGAGCCCGGCCAGCTCCAGCGGGCCATCCACCAGCGCCGCATCAAGGCGCCCGGTGAGCAGACCTTCGAGCAATTCGCCGCTGGGCCCCGACTGCACTTGCAGGTTCACTGCCGGATAGCGGCGGTGATAAAGCGCCAACAGCTCTGGCAAGTGAATCGCGGCGGTGCTGTACATGGTGCCGAGGACGAAATCCCCGGCCGGTTGCCCGCCCTGCACCGCCGCGTGGGCTTCGTCGTGCAAGGCGAATAGCTTGGCGGTGTAGTCCAGCAGGACTTTTCCTGCAGGTGACAACTGCAAACGCTGACGCTCGCGCACGAACAGTTCGACACCGAGTTGCTCTTCGAGCTGTTTGAGCCGGGTCGACAGGTTGGACGGCACGCGATGCAGGCGTTCAGCGGCACGGGTAATGGAGCCCTCCTGCGCCACCGCCTGGAAGATCCGCAATTGGCTGAATTCCACGCCACTCTCCAAATCAGAACAAGTTTCTCACTATTATTCATTTTTAAAGAAAGTCAATCAGTCCTAGCCTGACGGTCATTGATCCTCGAAACGGAACTCAGACTATGTCCCCTCTGATTCGCTTAACCGCCAGTTTCATCGCCCTGATGATGGCCATGGGCATCGGGCGTTTCGCCCTGACTCCGCAACTGCCGCACTTACTCAGCGAAGGCCAGATCGACCTGACTGCCGCTGGTCTGATTGCCGCCGCCAACTACCTCGGCTACTTCGTCGGCGCGGTGGACGCGATGTTCGCCCGTCGTCCCGATCAGGTTCGTCGACGCCTGCTCGGTGGTTTGTGGCTCTGTGTGCTGCTGACCCTGGCCTCGTTCTGGGCCAACGGGTTCTGGTCGCATCTGGCGCTGCGTTTCGGCACGGGCGTGGCCAGCGCCTGGGTGTTGGTGATGATTACCGCGCTGAGCCAACCGCTGGCAGCAGCGGCTGGTCGCCCACGGCTCGGTGCCCTGGTCTTTGCCGGACCGGGTCTGGGGATTTTTCTGACGGGCTTGCTGGCCTTGGGCTCGAACCTGCTGGGTCAGACGTCTGCAACGTTGTGGCTGGTGTATGCCGGTGTCGGACTGGTCATGCTGCTGGGGATTCTGCCGTTCCTGCCGCAGCCGGCCGGTCCTTCTACGGCAACACCGCCTGCCACCACGTCGGGTGCCCAAGGTGTCGGACGTTTACCGGTGATCTATGGGTTGTACGGTTTGGGCTACATCATCCCGGCCACTTTCCTCTCGCAGATGGCCAGCGCGCAGTTTCATGGACAATGGCAAGCCGATCTGTTCTGGCCATGCTTCGGCCTGGCGGCCGCGACCGGGGTCGTATTGGTGAGCCTGCGTCGGCACAACCCGAATAGCACTCGTCATTGGCTGATGGCAACGTTGTGGTTGCAGGCGGCCGGGGTCTTCGCCTGCCTGTTGGGCAGCGGTGCCGGCCTGGCGCTGGGGGTGATCCTGTGTGGCGGGCCGTTTCTGGCCTGCATGCAATTGGTGATGCAGCGCTCCCGGGAACTCGCGCCCCACGCCACCCAGCGCAACGCCGGGCTGCTGACCGCGTGCTTCGCTGTGGGTCAGCTCAGCGGGCCGTTGCTGGCGGCATTGAGCAGTCATTTCAGTGGTGGCTTGCAACCTGCGCTGCTGATCGCCGGCAGCGGTTTGATCATCGCTGGAGGCCTGTTGCTGCGCCCGGTCAGGGTTGCCCAAGTGCTTTGCGCAAACGACGGCGGACCCACTGCTCTGCGCTCACAAAAGTGATCCCGAGCAGCACCAGCACCGCGCCGATCACGAAATTTAGGCTCAGTTTTTCGCCCAGCAGCACCACGCCGAACGTGACGCCGAACAGCGGCGTCATGAACGAAAACACCGCCAGGTTCGCCGCCAGATAACGACGTAGCAGCCAGAACCAGGTCAAATAACTGAAGAACGACACCACCAAGCCCTGGAAGAGCACGCTGGCCACGGCAACAGTGGTCAGGCTGACATGGGTAACCTGCCCGCTGAGGATCGCGATCAACAGCAGGCCGACGAAGCCGACGATCAGTTGATAAAACAGCGTCAGGGTCACCGGTGCTTCCGACAGACGCGAGGCGCGCACCACCACAGTGGTCGCGCCCCACGACGCCCCGGCCAGCACGCCCAAGGCATCGCCCATCAGCATGCGGTGGTCGAGGTTGCCCCAGGACACGCCACCGGCAAACGCAATGGCAATGCCGATGAAGGCGAGAAAAATCCCCAGCCACTGCACCGGTCTTAAACGCTCACTCGGTAGCAGCCAATGCACGCCCAACGCGGTAAAAATCGGCGCGGTGTAGAGGAACACTGACATGTGCGCCGCCGTGGTCAGTTGCAGGCCTTCGGAAATGAAGAAGAACTCCAGGCCAAACAACGCGCCGGCCAGCAAACCGCCGCGCCAGGTATGACCGACCTGATCCCAGCCGCCCTTCCAGCAGATCAACAATCCTACGAGCAACGCGGAAATACCCGACCGCCCCGCTGCTTGCATGACCGGCGCGATGTCGGGCGCGGCCCATTTGATCATCACCTGCTGCACACCCCAGATCAGGCACAGCCCGACCATCACTTGCAAGGCAAATCCATCGGCGCTACGCCGGGTGGCGCTCACCGGAACACCTCGACAACACAATCCATGGCAGTGACTCGACAGTAAAAGCAAAGCCCCGGCCTTCTGGCTGAGCAGAGTGCCGGGGCGAAAAATTATGCCGTCGATTATTAACCAGATGGACAGAAAAAGGTGTCTGCAAAAGACCTTTAAATCGCCGCGTGCGTCATCCCGCGATGATCAACGCCGCCGATTGCTGTGCCTGCTCGCGCCTGGCCAGCGCGAAGTACAAGACGCCGCCAAGGAAGCAGCCGGTGAACCAGGAAAAATTGGCCATCGGCTGCAAGACCGGGGTGAATGTGATCGCAACGCCCATGAGGGTGGCAGGAATCAACGCCTTGACCGCCGTCCAATTAACCCCACCGCTGTAGTAATAACGCCCGCTCGGGCTTTCGCTAAACAGCGCATCGACGTCGATCTGCTGCTTTTTGATCAGGTAGTAATCCACCAGCAGAATCCCGAACAGCGGACCGATGAACGCTGCCAGCACGTCGAGGGTGTAGTGAATCACTTCGGGGTTGTTGAACAGGTTCCACGGGGTGATGAAGATCGAAGCCACGGCGGCAATCATGCCGCCGGCACGCCAACTGATCTTGCTCGGAGCGACGTTGGCGAAGTCGAACGCCGGGGACACGAAGTTGGCGACGATGTTGATACCGATGGTCGCGGTAACGAAGGCAAAAGCGCCGAGCAGTACCGCCACGCTGTTGTCGATACGCGCCACGGTGGCGATCGGGTCGTGAAGCATTTCACCGAACACCGGCAAGGTGCCGGAGACGATCACCACGGTCACCAGCGAGAACGCCAGAAAATTCACCGGCAGGCCCCAGAAGTTTCCACGGCGCACGTCGTTCATGCTGCGGCAGTAGCGACTGAAATCGCCGAAGTTCAGGGTCGGACCGGAAAAGTACGACACCACCAACGCCGTTGCCACGATCACCTGTCCGAAGGCTTCCCAGCCAGACAGGGACTTTTCCGCCAGGGTGAAGCTGATATTGCTCCAGCCGGCCTGCCAGACAATCCAGCCGGCGAGCAAGAACATCACGCCGTAAACCACCGGCCCCGCCCAGTCGATGAAACGGCGAATCGACTCCATGCCGGTCCAGAATACCAGCGCCTGGACGAACCACAGGCTGAGGAAACCGAACCAGCCAAGGTAGGACAAACCGGCAAAGTGCGGTTCGGCGTAGGCCGCCATTGAAGGAAAAAAGCGCAGCACGACGATGATCAGGGCACTGGACGCCAGGTACGTCTGAATCCCGTACCAGGCCACTGCAATCAGGCCGCGGATGACTGCAGGAATATTTGCCCCGAACACTCCAAATGCCAGTCGGCAGATCACCGGATATGGCACCGCTGCTTGCTGACTGGGCCTGGCGACCAGGTTGGCAATCAACTGCACAATGCAAATCCCGCCCAGCAAGGCAATCAACACCTGCCAACTGGCCAACCCAAGCGCAAACAGGCTGGCGGCGAACACATAGCCGCCGACGCTGTGCACATCGCTCATCCAGAAGGCGAAGATGTTGTACCAATTCCATTTCTGCGGCAGCGGCCCCAGGTCCTGGTTATACAGGCGTGGGCTGTAGCCGTTGGGCAATTGCTCGGTCATCACAGGGCTCCTCGAAAGTACAGGCACGGCCCCCGAGACTGATGCGGCGACCACACTGCGTACGGGAGCTGGCATGGTTTGTATACGAGTTGCTACGCAGAATGCGTGCCATATGAGCGAAAGGTGTGACAGAGCAGGCTTTCAACTCTGTTCAGAGCAATGCCTTTAAGAAATAGAGGGGATGGTAATGCCCATGATCAGGGCGTCAGCGCCTGCAAACGGTGCAGGACGTTATGTATACAAAGAGATGGGTGACTGCTGCGCAGTCAATCGCGAGCAGGCTCACTTGTTTAGACTTGAAGGGGTGGGGCCTGGGGTTTTTCGCCCGACGCCTGTCGTAGGAGCTGCCGCAGGCTGCGATCTTTTGATCTTGATCTTTTAGAGTCAAAAGATCGCAGCCTGCGGCAGCTCCTACAGGGGCGGCGTGAGGTCAGCTGAGTTCGATGCGATCAGCGTGAATAACGATCTGGCCATTCTTGTACAACGCACCGATGGCCTTTTTGAAGTTGCCCTTACTGACGCCAAACATACTGCTGATCAGCGTCGGGTCGCTCTTGTCGCTGACTGGCAAGGTGCCGTTGTTGTCGCGCAACTTGGCGAGGATCTTCGAGTTCAGACTGGTGGCGGCTTCTTCGCCCACCGGTTGCAGGCTCAGGCTGATCTTGCCGTCGGTGCGGACTTCTTTGATAAAGCCCTTCTCTTCTTTACCGGCGCGCATGAACTTGAAGATTTCGTTCTTGTGGATCAGGCCCCAGTGCTTGTTGTTGATGATTGCCTTGAAGCCCATGTCAGTCGCTTCGGCCACCAGCAAATCAACTTCCTGACCCGGGGTGTAATTGGCCGGGGTCTTGTCCAGGTAACGGTCCAGACGCGCCGTCGCGGTGATGCGCCGTGTGTGCTTGTCGAGGTAGACGTGCACCACGACATACTCGCCCGCCGTCATCTGACGCTTTTCTTCGGAATACGGCAGCAGCAGATCCTTCGGCAAACCCCAATCCAGGAACACACCGATGCTGTTGACTTCAACGACTTTCAAACTGGCGAATTCACCGACCTGAACTTTCGGTTTTTCGGTCGTGGCGATAAGTTTGTCATCGCTGTCCAGATAAATAAAAACGTTGAGCCAGTCTTCATCTTCGCTGGGAATATCTTTGGGGATGTAACGATTCGGCAGGAGGATTTCGCCATCCGCGCCACCGTCCAGATATAAACCGAAGTTAGTGTGTTTAACCACTTGCAAACTGTTGTAGCGCCCGACTAAAGCCATGTCCAATACCCTCATTGCGTGGGCGGCATTCTACCCGGTTTTGCGGGCGACGTTCAGCAGCCAGCCCGGTGGTGCGAGAAAATCCGCGCGAGGCCTTAATTTTCCGGTATTTACCGTGCGCGTTCGGCCGCTCGTCAGGCCGTTCGAATGGTCCACAGCTTGATTGACCCATTTGAAAAACGCTATTTACTCACCGAGGTTCTTAGTTAAAACAGCAGCTTAGGAGACTATTCAAAATAATAACTTGCGATTGTTCGTGTTCCTGCCAGGTGCATTTCGGGAGGATATTTACCAAGCAATTGTCAAGTATTTCCTGTACGATGCCTGGCCAAGTTAATTTCTACAGGTTAATGGCCGCCATGCGTGTAAAAGCATCCAACAGCAAAGCAAAGCCAGCTCCAGCCGTTGAAACCAGCGAATCGATCAACAACCAGATCGCTGCGTTCCTCAAGTCCGGTGGCGAGATCCAGCAAATTGCCAAAGGCGTCAGCGGCCAGACGTTCGGCCCGTCCAAGCAGATCACGCTGGGCAAGAAGTAATTCCCCCGCGTTAACTGGTCCCTAAGCGCTTTGGGCTTCGAAGCGCTTGGACTGGAACCCTCCCGCAATACCCCATCAAACAAATCAATATTTCAAAAATCGACGAACGGCCCTCGATGCCGAACATTCGCCGGTATGCTTGCACGTGTCTGGATCAAGCGTTTCAGCAGGTTTTCAAGGCCTGCTCCTCGCTGTTCATGGAGTGACGCATGTTCAAGCCCTCTCTTTTCCTGCTCGGCAGCCTGCTGTGGTGTTCGGTCGCCCAAGCGCAAGTCTTCCAGCGCGAACTGGGCGACTTCGATCTCAAACTCGCCACCACCCCCAGCCGCAGCATGGCCCAAGGACTGGTCAAACCCTCGACGACCGGCTCGTTTCACGGTGGCCTCGACCTTAGCCACGACAGCGGTTTCTATGTGGGTCAATGGTCCCCCAGCATGGGACTGAGCCCTTCAAGCAACCTTGAAGTGGATTCCTACATGGGCTTTAAACAGCCCTTCGATCAATCCCTCGGTTACGAAGTGGGCATGATCCATTACAGCTACCCGAAAGTGGACACCCTCGACAGCCAGGAACTTTTCGGCGGCCTGACACTGCTGGACAGCCGCTTTGGCGCTGCCTTCAGCAACGACCCGGACAAACAGAACAGCACCCTGTTCGCCGACCTCAGTGGCAATCAGCCGTTCGGCATCGGGATCAGCCTGAAATACACCACCCATCATCTCAACACACCGGTCTCCGTCGACGGTGGGTATGTAGGCAGCTTTACCGACTGGTCAGTGAAGTTGTCCCGGCCGTTCATGGGCATCGATCTGGACTTGATCTACAGTGACTCAAACCTTAGTGGCAGCCATTGTTCCGCCTATTCCGGCCACAATAGCGAGTGCGATAGCCTGGTCACGCTCAAGGCTGCACACAGCTTCTATTAATCGGCTGAACTGCTTGGTTCGTCCCGCGATCACATAAAAAGAACCCGACAAAAAACCAGGTTCGCAAGGACTCGCCATGTCGCACTGGTTGAAACAAGTCACCCTCATCATCGCCCTCAGTCTCACCGTCGCCGCGTGCACCCGCGTGGGCCTGGCTTACCGCAACCTCGACGTGATCATTCCCTGGACGCTCAGCGACTACCTGGACATGAACCACGTACAAAAAGACTGGTTCAACGAGCGCCTCAAGGAACACTTGAGCTGGCACTGCACGACGCAATTGCCCGGTTACCTCGGCTGGCTGGACCGTTTGCAGACCATGGTCGAGACCAACCAAGTCACCGACGCCGCGCTGCAAACCCGCATCCAGGAAGCCAAACAGGCCATCGCCGAATCCGCCCGGGAAATCACCCCGTCGGCCATCGAGCTGTTACAGGGCCTGGATGACAAGCAAGTCGCAGAAATGAACGATGCCTTCGCCAAGGACCAGCGCAAACGCCAGGAAACCTACCTCAAACCGACTCTGGAGCAACAGATCAATGAGCGGAGCATGCGCATGGAGAAACGACTGAATGCCTGGCTCGGACCGCTCAGCCCGACCCAACAGCAACGGGTGATGGCCTGGTCGAATGCCCTGGGTGACCAGTACCAGCAATGGATCGCCAACCGCGCCCATTGGCAGCAGCAATTCAGCGCGGCAGTCGCGCAACGGCACAGTCCAGAATTCCCACAGCAAATCGAGACGCTTCTGGTGAATCGCGAGAGTTTATGGACGCCCGCTTACCGTGAGGCTTACGCCAACACCGAAGCCCAGGCTCGGGCGTTGCTGGTGGACTTGATGGCCGAAAGCACGCCGTTTCAGCGTCAGCGGTTACTGAGGAAGATTGAAGGGGTGCGCAAGGATTTTTCTGATTTGAAATGTCTGAGAGCGGCGCGGCAGGGTTAGAAGATCAAAAGATCGCAGCCTTCGGCAGCTCCTACAAGGTTACGCGGTCCATGTAGGAGCTGCCGAAGGCTGCGATCTTTTGCTGTCGCCACAAAATCAGGCAATCTGCGCCTTCGACGCCACTTCATCAAACGTCAACTCTCCCAGCGCATCCTCCTGTTCATCCAGCACCTGCCGCGGATGCTCATTACCCGGAATGCTGCTATCAATCAGGCTCAACAAACTCGAGCCCCGGGCCGTCAAAATGTAATTCTCGCCATTGCCACCCTGATCCTCCGACCGAGGCTCGATATAGCCCCGCATCAACAGTAACTTTTCGTACTCTCCAGCCACCGTTTTCAGATGATCCAGGTTCTCAAACGGCTCACCCGAGGCAGCTTTCTCCGCCGCATACTGCTCGGCATAGGGCCGTGGAGTGAAACTGTGACCAGCGCCGTTCTGCACCTCATGCAGCAAGTGTTCAATCAAATCCCAGTTATAAGTCGTCATCCTGATCAACCTCCAGTGCCAGCGAGAGAAATGGCCTTCATAGGTTGTGACCGACAGGGAGGGCAGCCGTTCAGCCGAGGTATTTCGCCCTACCGACCGGCGGTCTGTCGATTTGAGCACAGGCCAAACGACTAGGCTGTGTAAGAAGGTTTAACCCGCAGCGCGAATCGACTTTCGCCAAAGCATGCAGGAGAAATCACCATGAACATTCAGAATCATCCGGTCGTGTCCCGAGAAGAATGGCTCGCCGCCCGCAAACAACACTTGGCACACGAAAAAGCCTTCACCAGGGAAAGAGACAAACTCAGCGCCGAACGCCGCGCCCTGCCCTGGGTGAAAATCGACAAACCCTACCGCTTCCAGGGCCCCAACGGCGAACTGAGCCTGGCCGACCTGTTCGGCGGCCGCAGTCAATTGATCGTCTATCACTTCATGTTCGCCGCTGGCTGGGATGAAGGCTGCCCCGGCTGCTCATTCCTGTCCGACCACATTGACGGTGCCAACCAACACCTGGCCCACCACGACGTCGCCGTGGTCGCGGTTTCCCACGCACCATTCGCCGAATTCCAGCCCTTCAAACAGCGCATGGGCTGGAAATTCGACTGGGTCTCGTCCGAAGGCTGCGATTTCAACTACGACTTCGGCGTCTGCGCCCGGGCCGAAGACGTCGCCGCCGGAAAAGCCACCTACAACTACGAAAAAACTGATGGCACCGAGGAAGAACTCCCAGGGCTCAGCGTGTTTTATCGCAACGAAGCGGGGGAGATTTTCCATACCTATTCGACTTATGCACGTGGCCTGGATTTGCTGGTCGGTGCCTACAACTATCTGGACCTCACGCCTAAGGGGCGTAATGAAGAGGAGATCATGGATTGGGTGAGGCATCACGATCGGTATGAGGACAAGGCTGCGGCCAGTTGCTGTCATGGGGGATAAGGCCCGTTCTCACTAGGTCCGGATTAGCCACAGTCCCCACGAACACCACAATCCCTGTGGGGGCGGGCTTGCCCGCGATGACTGACTAACATTCCACATGGATATCGACTGATACACCACTTTCGCGAGCGGACTCCCACAGGCGGCAAGTGGTGCTGTTCAAACCTTATTCAGGACGGGACATAAGAAAAATCGGGGATTCCTCAGGGTCTGTCCCCGTTTATCATGGGCGTCCCCTTTCCTTACCTTTAAGTCGCTTTATTATTCCTTATTAAAAATCTCATACACCCATTTGGCCAACACTTCCGGCGACGTCGTTTCTTTCCTTAGACATTCTTCACCGCGATCTTTCGCAACAATGGCCAGCTTCCCAGCTTCAGAAATCTCAATATAGGGAGCACCAAACTCATCCACTTCAGTTCCTAAAGGAAATTTCTCATATGGATTTCCCTGCTCACGCGCATATTTGAAAAAACAATCGGCTAACTGCTCAAGATCCATTGTTGCTACCCTCAGGTTATTTTATCGGTCTGATGAAACCTTCCTTCACCAACTCATCAATGCTCATAGGTAATTGATACTGAGTCCCCATGCCAGGCTTTCCAAACCAAGGAGCCGCACTTCCAGAGTTTACCTCTGGGATAGGCTTTAAGACCTCATACTGCCTATAGGGTGATTTCAGACTTGAGTCAGGCAAGGCGCGCTGATCAAACGGCACGTCTATCGGGGCCACAAATTTACCCTGATCAGTAAAGTTACCTTTCTCATCAAAACGGCCACCATACCTGTCAAACGTATGACCCGGCTGAAGCGCAGTAATCGTCGGCGGCCCATTGAACCCTCCGTCAAAACCATTATTTGCTTTTGTTGGCCAATCGGGACTTCCGTCAGGCTTCACCCACCGAGGATCAACACCCAACTTATCAGCAGTGGCAACCTGCGCAGGTGTCGGGTTGGCTACTGGCTCCCGTACCCCGCCTTTTACACCACCAGTGCCGTTCCCGGAAGCATTCGTCCCATCTTTTGCACCTAATCAATCACTTGATAAAAAGTAACAGTAGGCCCGTAATCCTGATCCGAATTCGAAACATCAACAGAAAACTTGATTCCTGGAAATTTGTCCTTCAAGACCAACCGCCATGACAATGCAACAATTTCAGCTAGTTGTTCAAAAACAACATCATCAACCTCATCAGCGCAGCCTGAAAAAATATCGTACAAGTGAGTGTGATTCATTATTTTTTCGACTGCGCACACATCACCATCAAATTTTTCTAGCCATACAACAAAAACATTATGGTCGTATTTAGCATTTAAAATAACCGCACCTTGACTAATAAAAAAATCAGGAAACAACAGCCTGCAAAATAGCAGGCAATCTTCAGGATTGCACATGGCGCTCAGATAAGAAAATATATCAATAGTATCTTTTTTAGCCCAGCTTGATGCCCATAACTCGTATCTGCTCAAGCCACTAAATTGTCTAATTGTATTAAGCTTCATTACGGAATCTCATCTGGAGTGGTAGGCCGTGGAGCCAATTTAGTAGAAGGCGACTGAACCCTGATTGTCCCGTCCGGCAACGTATTTCTACCATATTCTATTACATGTGGTGTCGACACATCAGCATGAGCTGCACCTGTAACATCAACTCGCTTAACAATCATCCCAGCTGAATCATAGACAGCATAGCTGGTGATATTTCCTTGATTATCGGCCCGATACACGGCTCCATTCGCAGGACCACCATCTAGCTTGAAGCGGCCGCTAATCTGAGTAGCGTTTTCAAGCGGACCTCCAACAAGATCATTTGCGTTGCGAGGAACAGAATTGATGTTAGTCGAGCCTTTTGGACCAGTTTTGGTGCCCCCACCCTTCCCAATTAGCCCCCCGCCCATCGCGGCAAGTAGGTCACTGAACCATCCTGCATCTTCAGGCGAGACGCCTTGATTGAGTAGGTTCAGTTGCGACTGTGCTTTGGTCAGCGCAGTGATGGCAGTGGTATTTTGTAGCTGATAACGATGCAGGTCCTCCTTGAACATCGAAGGAATGCTGTCATCAAGGGACATCCGAGCAAGACGCTCCTGCAAGCTGTTCCGATCATGCAAGAGATCACCGAAAAGCTGAAGACACTGATCCGGACTGCTGTTGCACAACCCTGCTAGCGCATCATCATCAGCGACGCTTTGAAGGCGAAATTTCTCCTTAACTTCTTCACAGTTACCTTTGGCTGGGCACCCACGGGCTTCGTCCTCTAAGCCATCAAGGTCCTGATGTCCCATGAGGTTGTACAGCGTCGCATTGTTGGCAACCCACGCCCCAGTTTGCAAAGTGTCCGCATCAACATCCCCTGTCGTTGACGCCGCTAACACCCCCACGATCTGCGAAGCCATCAACAGCAGATCAGGGTTACCACCGACCAATTTATTCAGGTCGACGATGAGCGCCTCATTCGCACCAGCAGCCAATGCTCCGGTTGCAAAATCACCACCTGTTATCTCTGAGAGCAGCCCACCCACCACGGCGTGAATGGCGACTTTAACTGCAGAACCATCGTCAAACACGTTTTTGGTGTAATCACCCACTGCATTGAAGCTGGCTGCCGCCAAAGTGTTGAACAAGGCAGTTTTCAACACATCACTAACGTTGACGTCTTCCCCCAACGCCTTGCCCAGCAGTGCGGACGTTCCGCCTTGCAATACCTGATTACCGGCAAACCGACCAATCCCTTCCAGGCTGCTGAGGTCAACGGTTACCTTGCCTGTAATCGGGTTGGTCGTTGTTTTCACAATGCCATCAAAGACACCAGCCGTTAAACCAGCCGTCACACCCGAAATCACATAGCCTTTAAGCGCATCCGAGGACGTCACGTCCTGGAACACCGCCCCAAGATCCCCTCCATTGTTAATAAAACTGGTCGTCGCATTCGTCGCAGCACCAGTAGCAACCGCGGCAAGGCCTGCGGCTCCGATAGTCCCCATGCTGGCAAAAGCGCTCAGCGCGGCGGGGCCGACAATAGCGGCCATGACAATCGCAATGATGAGCTGAGAAGCCGGCCCAAGCCCCGAGGTTTCATACTTGAACGACTCGTGGATTTCCTTAACCAGCTTCCAATCAACATCGCCCCGTGCTTCGGCTTGCTTCAGCCAAGCCAGTTGCGGATCGGCCTGGACCATCGCATCAATGGTCTGACTGACGCTTTGCTGATTCACCTCTTTGAGGTCGATTTGCAGACCTTCGACGGCCTTGATCGTGATGTTGCCTTTGGCAATCATCTGGGTCTGGCGCAGTGTCTCGTCGGTATTGCCCTTGCCTTTCGATGAGGTCCAGAAAGCGTCGCCATCACTTTTGGTATGGCTCTCGTCATGCAGGTCTTTCACCCCTTCGAAAACAATCGCCCCACCACTGTCCAGCGTGATGTCCTTGCCACTCTCCAGCTTCGCCACCTGATACCGCTGATCCCCACCACTGGACAGCGTCAGGTCCCCACCGGATTTGATCTGCGTACCGATGTGGGTGATCTGTGTTACCTCATCGTGCTGGGTCTTTTTACTGCCCCAACTGCCGCTTTTTTTCATGTCGTACAGCGAGTAGTCGCGGTCTTGTGCGGCCAGCAGTTGCAGGTCGCCGTCGGCGTGCAGGTAGGCTTCTTTGCCGGCGCTGATGTCGCTGGCGACCAGGGTCATGTCCTTGCCGGACTTGAGGGTCAGTTTGCCGCCGGCCTCCAGGGTGGTGCCGATCTGGCTGACGTGGTCTTCCTGGCGGGTTTCTTTTTTGTCCTTGAAGTAGCTGTGTTGTTCGTCGGCGGCGGAGGCGAACAGCAGGTCGCCTTTGGCGTCCATCGTCACGTCGCCCTTGGCGTCGAGCTTGCTCGCCACCACGGTCACGTCGCGGCCGGAATTGACTGTCAGGTCACCGCCCGCGCTGACGCTGGCGCCGTGCTGGGTGAGGGTTGAGTCGAGGAAGTCGGTACGGCTGTCGGAGTGGCGCTCTTCCACGGCAGTGATGCTGACGTCGCGCTTGGCATCGATGGCCATGTCGCCACCGCTTTTCAACACACCACCGGTGTTGAGGACATCGCGCCCGGCGTTGATCACCAGGTTGTTGGCGGCCTCAATGCGGGCGGCGCTGTCCACAAAGTCGCGCGCGTGGCTGTAGTCGCCGACGCTGCTGTCGTGGGAGGTCACCGTGCGCTCGTTGACGACGTCACCGTTCGTGGCCTTGAGCGTTACGTCTCGCCCGGCAATGATGCCCCCCGCCTTGTTGGTCAGGTTATTGGTGGCGAGCAAGTTCAACCGCTCCCCCGCCTCCACCAATCCGCTGCTGACCAGATCTTTTTTGGCCGTCGCCTCCAGGTTCTGGCTGGCGCGCAGGGTGCCGGCGTTGTTCAGGTCTTTGCCGGCGATGAGGGTCACGTCGCTGCCCTGGATCAACGCGCCGTTGGCGGCGAGGCGGTTGTTGGCGTTGGCCAGGTACAGCACCGGCATCAGGACTTTTTCGCCATTCACTTCGCGCTCTTCGAGCCAGACGATGTCGTGGGTCAGCGCCGCGACCTGTTGTGCGGTGAGGGTTACGCCGAGGCTGAGGTTCAACGCGTCCTTGCTGGCGATGGCGTTGTTCATCAGGTACTTGTAAACCGCTTCGTCCGAGGTCTGGCCATCGATGAAGCGTTGGCCGGTGCGGGCGACCACGGCTTGCTGGACCAGCTTCTGTTCGAAGAGGCCGTCGCCCAGGCGCTTGGCGCTTTGATCAGGGTCGTAACCCAAGCCTTGGAGCAGGTAGTCCGAACTCATGAATTGCTTGAGGTCGGTGAGTACCGGGTTGGTTTCGATCAGGTATTTGTGCGGTTGGGATTTGCCAGCGCTGTTCGGCAGGCCTTGCACGCGGTTGATGGTGACCGGCGTAGACGATGCACCGGCGGTGACTTTGCCGCCGGTAAGCGTCCAGCTTTGTGGGCCGGTGCCGGTCGGGTTGGTGCTGCCTTCCTGACTCAGACGGAACAGGCCGTTCTGGCCGGTGGGCAGGCTGAAGCCCGGCAGATCCACCGGGTTGACTTGCTGCTGGGCAAGATCCGGCGGCAGTTGCGCGTTGATAGTCACTGGCGTGGAGTAGCCGTTGCCGGCACCCGTGTCAGTGTTGGTCTTTCCGCCAGCGACGTAGCTGTAATACGGACGCACCACGCTGTTGTCGATGGTCTGCGTCGCGTTGAGGGAAATGTTGCCGCCGGCCTGGATCACCGCATCATAGGAACTGCCGGAACCCGCTACCGTGGTGGTGCTTTCGGTCAGCATGCCACCGCCCAGCAGGCTGATGAAATAGCTCAGATCCGACTCGACAGTGGCCGAGGGTGTCGGACTGTTTCTATCGTTGAAGGCCGCGGCCGCCGGAACCGTGGCAAAGATTTGGTCGACGTAGTTCCAGAAAGTGCGCTTGGTGATGATGTCCTGCTCTTGCAGGCCGGTGTTATTGATCGTGTCGGCAGTGACGGTGATGTTGCCTGTGGACGCGATGGTGCTGCTGGTGTTGTTCAACGCCTGAGCGTTGATCGTCATGTTGCCGCCGCTGGTCAGACTCGCGGCCGCGCTGCTGTCGGTGACCTTCAGGCGGTCGGTCTCGGCAATCTCCCAATGGCCGTTACGACGCGATCCGCTACGGAAGTCGCACCCCGCAATCGGGATCAGATTGCAATCCAGCTCGGTGATAACCACCGAGCTTTTCTCATGCGCGGTGTACTCCAGAATGTCCCGTACGTTGTTCACGGTCAGGGCATTGATGGTCAGGTCCTGCGCGCTGTAGATATCGCCGGAACGGTTGTCCAGCAAGTCGGCCTTGCCGCTGTCGCGGTCCCGGCCGATATGCACGTTGCTCAGGCCATAGACCTGGCCATAGGCGTTGGTGAAGCTGGACAGCAGCAGCCGCATATCGCCGCCACTGGAAATCAGGCCGCGGCTGTTGAGCAGTGCGCCGGTGGTGAGGGTCAGGTCTTTACCGGAACCGATCGTGCCGTAGTTGTTAAGGTTGGCGGCGGTGATGATCAGGTCGCCGCTGGAAGTCAAACGGCCCTGGTTGTTCAACTCGCCATTGATGTTAACCGTGGTGTTGCCACCACCGGCTATGCTGCTGGCCGCGTCGAGGGTCAGTTGATTGGCTTTGAGCGTCAAATCACCGAGGCTGCTGGTGCGACCATTGCCGCTGTAGTTGCCCCACAGGGTCAGATTGAGCTTGCCATCGCTGGCGATCAAGCCATCGTTATTCCAATTGCCGCCGTTGCCGGTCAATTGGCTGACCGCCAACAATTGGCCGCTGGCCGTCTGGTTGAGGCTGTTGATGTTGACGGTCAGGCGATCCGCCTGGATCACGCTGCTGTTGGCCCAACTGTCGGCGGCCAGAGTCAGACCGCCACGGGTGACGAAGCTGCCGCCGGCGCTGCCGAGTTGGCCGGTGGCGATGTCAAAAAGGCCAGTGCCGACGTGCAGCACGTTGCCGCCGACGTTGAGCAAACCACCGGCACCGAGGGTCAGGTCGTTGTTGGCGGATTCCACGGTGCCGTTGCGGTTGTCGAACAGGCCCCCGATGGCGAACGCGGTTTTGCCATTGCCACCCAGTGCGCGCAGTTGGCCGGTCTGGTTGTCGAGGCTGGCGGCGCTGATGCTCAGCGTGCTTTCACTTTCGATGATGCCCAGGCGGTTGTTCAATGCGCCGCGCAGGCTCAGGTCGATCTGTTGCCCGCCGATCTGCCCGTCGTTGTCGCCGCTGTTGTCGAAGTTATTGCCGGTGACGCTGACCCGGCCCTTGGCGTAGAGGCCGCCATTGCGGTTATCGAAGCTGCCGTCGGTTCCGGTGTCGACGATGGCGTCACCGGTTTGCGCGGTGATCCGCCCGCCATAGTTGTCGATCCCGGCCAGTGCCTTGAGGTTCAGACTCTGGGCCTGAATGATCCCGCCCTGGCGGTTGTTGTTCAGGTCATAGCCGTTGCGCAATACGCCGGTGATGTGGCCGCTAAAGGCGCCTTGCAGGCTGGAGAGCACACCGCCGCGACTGTCGAGGCTGGCGGCGGTGATGTCGAGGTTGCCGTCCTTGGCGACGATGCGCCCGCTCTGGTTATCGATGGCGCCGCCGGTTTTTACTGTCAGATCGCCCTGGCTTTGCAGAATGCCCTTGGCGTTGTCGAGGCTGGCAGCGTTGAGCGTCAGGCCGGCGTCGCTGCTGAAGATCTGACCGCCCGCGCTGTTCTGCACGGAGCCACTGGCCGTGATCGTCAACGAATCGTTGGCCGCGACAGTGCCATTGCGGTTATCGAGACCACCGGTCAACAGGCTCAGTAAACCCTGGCTGGCCAGTTGGCCGCTCTGGTTGTTGATCTGCACTGCGCGTTGAACGACCAGCGGGCCGTTGCTTGCCAGTTTGCCGCCGGTATTGGTCAGGGTGCCGAGCAGATCGAGGGTGATCGCACCCTTGCCGGCCAAGGTGCCAGCGCTGTTATTCAGATCAGTGCCGGTGAAACGGATGTCTTGTTGGGCATTGATGGTTGCATTGATGTTGCTGAGGGTTTGGGCCTGAATATCCAGAGCAGCGCCACTGTCGATTAAACCGCCCTGGGCGTTATTCAGCGTTCCGGCAATGACGAAGGTTTGCGCGCCGGCACTGGAAAGAATGCCGTTGTCGCTATTGTCGAGGCTGGCAGCGGTGACCTTCAATGTACCGTTGCTGGCCAGGGCGCCGGCGCTGCTGTTACGCACAGCGCCGGTGAGGTCCACCAGCACGTCACCGTCTCGGCTCGACAAGGTGCCCTGATTGCGGTTGTCGAGGCTGCCACCCAGAAGGCTCAGGCTTTGCCAGCCGGAAATCAGACCATTGAAGTTAGTGGTGGCATCGGCGGTGAGGTCCAGTTGCTGACGGCTGATAAGTTTGCCGTCGCTGTTGTCCAGGTTGCGGCCCGTCAGGGTGTAGCTTTGGCTGCTGGAGAGTTCACCGCCACGGTTGTTCAAGTCCCGCAGGTTGCGGATGCTCAGTTGACCGGTAGTGGTGATCAGGCCATTGGCGTTGTTCAGGTCACCCATGGCGCCGCTGAAGTCGATGGCAATGGCGCTGCCGAGCAATGAGCCGCCGCTCTGGTTGTTCAAACTCGCCGTGTTGATGTTCAGGTTTTGGGTAGCGTTGATCAGTCCTTGGTCCTGATTGTCGAGCTGGCCGTTAACCCTGAGTTCAAGGCCGGCGCGACTGGTCAGGGTGCCACCGTTGTTGTTCAGGCTACCGGCTTGTACATCGACGCTTGCCGCCGCGATCAGGCCTTTGATGTTGGTCAGCGCCTGCTGCACGCGCAGGGTCACCGCTTGATTGCCGAGCAGTTTGCCGTTGCTGTTGTCGAGGCTGTCGGCCGCCAGCGTGAACGCCTGGGTGCTGGAAATTTCGCCGTTACGGTTGTCCACCTGCGCGAGGTTTTTCAGCACCAGCACTGGGGCATTGATCAAACCGTTCTGATTGTTCAGCTCGCCGTGATTCAGGTCCAGGGTCAGCGACGTATCGCTGGTGACCTGCCCACCATCATGTTGATCGAGACTGGCGATACTGGCGGTCAGCGCTTTGTTGCTGGCGATCCGGCCCTTGTTGCTGTTATCGACCTTGCCGGTGTTGAGGCTCAGGCTGTCGAGACTGGTCAGTTTGCCGCCCTGGTTGTTCACCGCCCCCGTGGCAGTGATGGTCAAGGCCTGACCGGCGTTCACCAACCCCGCCACGTTATCCAGAGTAGCCATGCGTAGCGTCGCGGTGGCCAGGCTCGAGAGTTCGCCGCTGCGGTTGTCCAGGTGGCCAAGGGTTGCGCTGAGATGACCGGTACTGGTGATCAGACCGTTGCTGTTGAAGACCTGATTGGCCGTGAGATTGAGGTTGCTACTGCTCAACACCCGACCGTTGTTCTGGTTGTCCAGAGTTGCGGCGGTAATGCTGATGGCTTGCCCGCTTAAGGTGCCGCCCTGGTTACTCAGGGTCTGCGCGGTATTGACCGTCAGGTTACGACTGGCCACCACGCTCTTGCCGGTGTTGTTGAAGTTTTGCGCGTTCAGGTTCACATCACCTGTGGCATTACGGCTGGTATCAGCATTGACCCCGGCTTCGATGACGCCGTTGTTGGTCAGCACACCACCGGCAGTCAGCGCGATGCTGTCCCTTGCCGCAAGGGTTTGCTGGTTGGTCAGGTTGCCTTGGGTTTGCACGTTGACGACGGTGCCGGCGTAGACCGGGCCGCGAGCATCGAGGCTCGCGGCTTTGACATTCACTGCCCCCGCAGCAGAAGTCTGCGCGAGGCTGAGATGCCCATTGGCGTCGAGCTGGATATCACCGCCACTGGCCGCCAGGTTGCCATCGAGTTTCACCCCGACCCCAGCCTCGGTACCCACCAGTTTGATCGCCCCGGCGTACATCCCGCCGAGGGCCGAGGAGTCGATGGCGAGTTGCGGTTTGGCGCTGCCGTCATCGGCACGAGCGGTCGCGTTGAGGCTGTCGGCGTTGACGTCGTTGCGCCCGGCGATGATGGTCAGGTTTTTCGCCTGGATCTCGGCGTTGATCTTCGCGCTGCGGGTGATGATTTCGAAGCGGTCGACGTTGTTGGCGTTCAGCCCGGCACCGTCGATGGTGACGCTGCCCTGATCGACCTGGAAGCGATCGAGACGACCGTTGTCCAGCACCGGTTTGCCGGTGGTCAGGGTCACGCGCGGGGTGTTGATGAAGCCGCAACCGTTGCAGCTGATACCGTAAGGGTTGGCGACGATGACCCGCGCCGACTGCCCCGCCACTTCGGTGTAACCGCGCAACTGACTGGGGCTGCCGCCGACCACTTCGTTGAGGATGGTTTGCGCGGCGATCCGGTTGGTCAGGTTGGGGTTACCGACGATGATGCCGCCCAACTGCGTCGCGCCGGTCTGGTTGGCGACGTTGTTGAGGATCACGCCCTGGGCGCCGACGTTGTAATCGTAAAACTGGTTATGCGACAGGCCGCTGCCGTTGGGCGTGGCGATTTGGACAATCGGCACCCCGTTGCCCGCCTGGCCGAGGCTGGTGCCGGGCGAGGCCACCACAATCCCGTCCGCCTGCGCCCACATCGGTTGCCAGAACATGACGTTCGCCAGCAGGAACGCCAACCCGCGTTTGGGCATGCCCCAGAAGTGTTCTCGGGTTTTCAGGTCCGCAGAAGGCTGGCGCGCGAGGAAAGCGTGATGGCGAACGTCCATGATTTGAATCTCGCTAAAGCAGAATTTAGAGGAAGAAATCCATGCGGAAATAGATCGGCGCTTCGCGCTCGGTCAGCACGTCAGGGCGTTCCAGGGAATGGGCAAAGGTCACGCTGGCGGCCACATGCTGACCCCGGGCAAACAACTCCACGGAGTCGCTGGACATGCGTCCGTGCTGATCGCCGTTGTAGCGATCACCACGGATCACGCCCTGGTCATAGCCGAGGCTGGTGCCGTATTCGGCGAACGCCGGGCGCAGCCATTCCAGGGTCACCGGGCGACTCCAGCGCAGGTCGTTGCGCCAGTAGCCGCCGCTGTCGCCGGACAAGGATTGATCCTTGTAGCCGCGGATCGACGATTGCCCGCCAAGGCTGGTGCGCTGCGGGCTGAACAGCACGTCTTCACTGCGCTGGCCGGTCATCAGGCTGCTGAAACTGAAGGACTCGCCCCACAGCTTGAACGGTTGCAGGTAGCTCGCCGTGGCGGTGTATTTGCGGTAACGGGCGTCCGGCTCGCCGGGGCCCGGGTGACCGTTGCCCTGAGCGTCGAATGCGCCGATGCCTTGCTGCATGCCCAGGTCGAGGTTGACGAACGCACTGCCGATCCGCCTACCGTGGTTGATGCCGAACTGCGCTTCGCTGATGCGGTTGCTGCTCAGCTTGAGCTTGCTGTCTTCGATGAAGTTGTTGGTGCGCAGGTACGAGAGGCCGGTGCTGAGGGAGGTCTTGCTCAGGGCGTCGCGATGGATCACCCGCTCGGCATGCAGTTGATGGTTTTCGCTGTCGCCGGTCTGCTTGAAATTGAAACCGTTGGCCTGCGCTTGCGAGCGGTATTCGCTCTGGCTGTAGGTGTAACTGAAATTCCACCAGCCCCACGGCACGCTGTAATTGAGCATTGCGTTGTTGGAGGTGTGCTGGTGATCGGTCATCGCATCGTGACCGCCACGCAACATCAACTGATCGGCCAGGCCCAGCGGGCTGTCCCAATCAAACGTCGTGCCCCACTGCTGCTCGCCGGTGCTGCGCTGGCCGTCATTACTGCGGGACAACCCGGCGCGCCAGGGCTTCTGCGGGGTGTTCTTGACCAACACTTCACTGCCACCAACGTTCTTGCCCGGGGACAATTCCATCTGCGCCTGATTCGACGGCAAGCGGTTCAGCTGGTCCACCATCTGCTCGATTTCTCGCAGATTCACCAGGTCACCGCTCTTGCCGGGGAAAGCCATCCCCAATTCGCGCTCCGACAGCTTGCTGCCCTCCGCGCCCTTCAACCCTTCGAGCTTGCCCTCGACCACCAGCACCTTCAGATGCCCAGCGGACAAATCCTGCTGCGGCAAGTAGGCGCGGCTGGTGACCAGGCCTTTGTCGATGTACAGATCGGTGATGACTTTCAGCAGCTCGTTGAGCTGCGTAACGCCCAGGCACTGACCGATGTAAGGCTTGAGCAGGCGATTTTTCTCGCCGTCCGAAAGACTGTCGGCGCCTTTGAGTTCGATGTCCTTGATGGGGAAACAACGCACGTCGGCCGGGGCCGTCGGTTGCGTGGGTTTGGCTTCCTTGCCGGGTAACTCCTTGAGCTCTTCGAGACGCCGACGCTGCTCTTCGAGCAAGCGATCCTGACGTTCGCGGATCAGATCGGTTTCACCGGGGGTGGGGGCGGCGTGAGCAAGATTCAGCGGAGAAAGGCACAGCAAAGCCAGGCACAACCTCGCCACGAGGGCGGGTGGGTACATGTTCGATCCCTCGAATGGAGAGTGATAGCACAATAATGGCGCGATATTAGATGGCCACTATTCTGACGTCAATAAATGGATCCATTTTGGTGTGGGGGTCGATGGACGGCAGGGAGCGTTGCGCTCGCCTTTTGATTAGGCGGTTAGCGAGTCGAGAAAAGACCGGGAAGAAAAGAATACGGGTTGATACAGAGAGATGGAGCCCGGCCTGGAGGGTGTAGCCGGATTCACCTCCCCATGAATGCACAACGCGCCGAAGTTCGGCGCGTTGTGGGGTCAGATCAACACTAGGCGATCAACGGTTTTGTACGCGCTCGATGGCCGTGTCATACACCGGGTTGGCCTTCTGCGTCTTGGCTAACTGGTAATGACGCAGGGCGTCAGGGAACTGACCGGCCGCTTCATAGATACGGGCAATGTTGTAGTAGGAACCGGCACGCACGCTGGCGGCCGAATTGCCGCTGGCCAAGGCAATGGCCTTGCGGTTGGCCCAGATCGATTCGGCTGTGTTACCGGCCTTCTGATACGCCAGGCCCAGATTGCCGTAGGCCTGACCGTAGCTGTTATTCAAATCGATCGCTTGACGGAAGAAGTCGATTGCCAGCGGCAGATTACCGGTTTTGTAGGCCGCTTCGCCTTTGGTGTTCAGGCCTTTCGCATCGGCCTGTGCAGAAGCGCTGACCGCCACCGCCGTCAGAGCAACGCTGTCATCCAGCAACGGCGACACTTCGTTCAACACGTTTGCCGCATCGACCCTGGCACCCGTAATGCTGTTGATGTCCTGGAAGTCGCCACCGCCGGTCATGCGGAACACGGTCCACAGGTTGCCGCTGCGGTTCTGCGGCACGTAGTAGGTGCGCACCAGTGACTGGCCCATGTACACGAACACCTTGGCCTGGCTGTTGGAGAGATCGCGCGAACCCAGCTCGCCGCGATTGCTGTAGTCATGCACGGCGTAGACGTAACTTTCGCCGTAGTGTTTCTTTTCCAGGGTGATGGTTTCCGGGCCATAGCTGGTGGTGTCGTCGACATCCAGATTGGCATCGTCACCGTGCTGTTTTTGGAAATAGATGTTGTTACCGGGGAAGATCATGTGGGAGTCGAGGTCCGACGGGGTCGCACCCCAGGTCAGCACCACGCGCAGACCGTCGAGGTTCTGCATTACCGGGCTGATGGCATAGGTCATGCCCTTGCACGGGCACTTGACCACCAGATTGGAGTAGCCGGGCTTCTTGATGATCAGCAGGTTGCCGGCATCATCGGCAAACTCGGTGGTCAGGTTGACCTGGCCCTGAGCATTGGTGCGACCCACCACGTTTTGTGCGCCATTGCGTTGCAACAGCAGCTCGGCGTCGGCGATCTTCTGGTCCTTGATCACCGCACTCAGCACTTCGATCGGCAGTTGCTCGGCCTGCACCGAAAACGCCGCCGCCCACAACGACAACACCGAAGCCACGCGAAAAAACCGCATACTTAATTCCTTTAAGTGAAAGTAACGGACATAGCAAAATGCCCTACAGATTTTGGGCGCGAACCATACACAGTTTTTGCGTCCGGCGCCCGACAATCGCATAGGAAATTTGTTCACTAAGGGAATCACTGAAAAAACAGGGAAGTGCGTAGGAACAAGGCTAAACAATACGCAAAATCCCTAGTAAAAATGGGGGGGAAACCACGTTTCCTATCTAAGAAATAGAATTTTTTTTCGGTCTGCCCGGGCTGTCGTGCCCCACTGAGCTAATTCCTCCCACTAAGAGAGACTCAGCACCGTTTTTTTTGCCCAGGTAAAAATGAATCCGATGGCCAGCGCCTGCGAGATACCCATTTCCATGAACGGATCACTTGAAGTAAGCGCATAGATAAGGGAAGTCGCTGTTGGTATCTCCTGTCTTTTCGAACTCAAGCTGTTTTTTCACGCCTGGTTTCTCGATGAAGGGACTCGCTACCTGGCTCGGTCATGCAAACCTGTCCCGCGGCTCGCAGAAGCTGAACTTTTCACACCCTTCGCCCCTCAACCGGATAACCCGCCTTAACCGGAAACTGAGGCTCAACCTATGAAAACCCTGCTAAAAATCACCTGCGCCGCCACCCTCGCCTGTGCCCTCCCCGTTTGGGCCTGCCCCCCTGAGGAAGCCACCGCCAAGCGCGAACAACTGGCCAAGGAAGTGGCCAGGATCACTGAGCAGAATCCGGCCAAGGCCAAGGAGATCAACGATGAGTTGCAGAAGATGGATCTGGACACGGCAAGCGCGGATTTGCCGGACAAGTGCCAGTTGATCGATCAGCGCTTGAAGGAGTTGAGATCGGCACAGAAGAAAGCCGAGAGCTGAACGGCAAGATCAAAGGATCGCAGGCTGCGCCAGCGCATACAGTATTTGTGAACTAACCGCCGCTTCGACTGACTTCTGCACGCTCATCCCGTCGCCTCTCGATGCTCGGTAGCACACTGGCGAACGTGCAGGTTTCTCAGGGTCATTCGTGCGATGCGCCATAACTGTCGCACGCATAAAAAAACCGGAATCCTTGTCAGATTTCGGTTTTTTTCTGCTGCGTGAACAGCATCGAGCTCAAAAAGCGGCGTTTTTGTTAGCTATGGCGCGGTAAACGAGACTCGAATTCGGGTACGACTGCTGTTCATGCCAATGGGGCACGGGTTCGAACGAACCGAGGGAGTGATCCTGATTTTGTTCACCAGACGACTGATTCTGTCCATGTGAATCGCGCCGCAAAAGTCGGCTGGTCGCCCAGCACGACGTATGACTTTATTGCCAGTAACCGGTCTATTGCCCCCCTTTGAACTGAAGTTTTTCTTTTAATGCATGGCGCTTTGTCTTAGTTGAACTACTTTCAAAGCAAGAAGAAGTCGCACCGGTTTGATTTTTCACATTGGGTTCAGCGATCAGATAGCGGACTGGCAAAAGGAGTTACCTCATTATGGTCCTGGCAAGCGCTTTCCGGCTCCATGCTTTGATTGCCGGTTGCTTTTTAGGGGGGTCAGGTCGGCAAACAGTGCCGTCCGTAGCCGCTATTACTGTCGAACCGGGGCATATCGCTCAGGTCGGCAGCCCAAGTCGCCGGGTCACTGAAAACCGTTTTAACGAAGCTTGTTCACAGGTCAATCCGATCAGTGTCTAGCGCGTGGTTGTGCTTGGTAATAAGACAAATTCCGGGCCCTTAGTTGGTCTGGCGAGGTGGAGGGCCAGCCCGGGCCCCTGGTAGTGATCCGAGGCAACCCATTAGCCTAAAGATGGCCTATTCAGCGAGGATGCACTTAATGAGCTATCGTACCGTGCCCGCTTTCAAGCGAATTATCCATGGCCTGTTCTGGATGGGTCTTGGTGTGGATGCGGCTCAGGCCGCGGCGGCCAATTGTTCGCAGTTGGATGCCCTACCGACAACGTACGAGGTCGGTCAGGGACTTCAGAGCGAACTTCGCGTCCCCGTCGCGGTGACGCAACTGGCAGTGGGCGACCCGAAAGTCGCCGACGTACAAGCCACCGGCAGCAACGCCTTCCTACTCACGGGTATCGCGCCGGGCACCACCAGCCTGATGGTCTGGACCGCCTGTTCGAAAGAGCCGCGCAAAGGCATGGTGTTCGTCAAGGGCAAGGCCACGACAGCGCTGACCAGCGTGTCGACGATGCCTTCCGAAGACCCGTTGCTGCCGAGCCAGGTGCAGACCGACATCCGCTTCGTTGAAGTCAGCCGGACCAAGCTCAAGGAAGCCTCCGCTTCGATTTTCGGCACCCGCGGCAACTTCCTGTTCGGCTCGCCGAGAACCTTGCCCACCATCGGTGGCATTGTCACGCCGTCGGTGCCGGTCAACAACGACATGTTCAACCTCTCCTTTGCTACCGGCAATACCCTGGTGGCGATCAACGCGCTGGAAGGCAGCGGTTTCGCCTACACCCTGGCGCGGCCAAGCCTGGTAGCGCTCAGCGGGCAGAGTGCGAGCTTCCTGGCCGGTGGTGAAGTACCGATTCCGGTGCCCAGTTCCGGCAGCGATAACGTGTCCATCGAGTACAAGGAATTCGGTATCCGCCTGACCCTGACGCCGACCATCGTCGGCAAAAACCGTATCGCGCTGAAGGTGGCGCCGGAAGTCAGCGAGCTGGACTTCACCAACGCCGTGATCATCGCCGGCACCAGAGTTCCGGCGCTGACCATACGCCGTACCGACACCAGCATCTCCCTGGCCGACGGCGAAAGCTTCGTCATCAGCGGCCTGATCAGCACCCGCAACAGTTCCCAGGTGAACAAATTTCCGGGGCTGGGCGATATCCCGATTCTGGGCGCGTTCTTCCGCGACAACACCATCAACCGTGAAGAGCGCGAACTGCTGATGATCGTCACCCCGCATCTGGTCCAGCCTCTGGCTGCCAATGCACAACTGCCGTCATTGCCTGGCGAGCAGCTGCGCAATTACGACCCGAACTTCTACCGCATGTTCTTCCTCGAAAATGGTGATTTCGACAGTCGCACCGGGCTCTCGCAATGAGCCGGAGCCAGAACCTGAACCGGGCTTGCCTCGCCCTCACTCGTAACGGTGACCTTGAGCGCTTGCCGGGCCGGCTGTATTGCCACTGGCCAGGCGTTCAACGTGTTGTAGCCAGGGGAAACTCGATGAAAGCAGTCATTGCAATAGCGGCGACAATAATGCTCGCAGGTTGTGCCACCAATGGCATCTCTTCGCGACCGGCTATCTGTGCCAAGCCCGCGTCGGAGCAAGAGTTGGCCCTGAACCTGGCCGACAACATGGCCAACGAGGGCCGTTTGTATGCCAGCCTGGCGAATCTGGAAGGTTTGCCCGACGACCTGGTCCAGGTTCGCCTGCGCAAGGCTCGGGTACTTCGCTTGATGGGGCGTAAAGACGCGGAGCCGTTGTATCAAAGCTTGCTCGGCACCTGTCTGGCCGCTGACGGTGAACATGGCCTGGGCCAGTTGGCCGCGGCCAAAAATGATTACGCCACCGCGACCACTCACCTTGAGCGCGCAGTGAAGATGGCCCCCACCGACGATAAGATGCGCAATGACCTGGGGGTCGTCTACCTCAATCAGCGACGGATCCCTGAAGCACGCTTCGAGTTCATGACCGCCATGGAGCTCAAGCAGACGGATTCACTGGCGGCACTCAATATGGTGACGCTGCTGATCTATCAGGATAACTGGAAGGCGGCTGCCGAACTCGTGACCCGCGCCAGCTTGAGTCCTGAGCAAGTCGCAGAGGCTCAAAGCCGCGCGGAAAAACTCAAGGCCTCCGCTAAAAAAGCGGTGGCTTCGCAGGGGAATCGCAGAAATGAGGTAGCCGATGCCTCCTCCACTGCGACCAAGTAAAACGTACGAGGAGTCGAGATGAATACCAAGAGGCTGTTGATAGTGTGCATGGCTTGCCTGTCCACCAGTGCCTGGGCTATTGAACCTGGCCCCTCCTCGCAGGAGCAAAAAGGCACCGAACAGTGGATGCAGCTACAGATTCGCGGCGTAGTTGCCTCACCTAAACTGCAAACCGCTTCGGCCACCGAACGAGACCTGGCCATGCAGCGCTGGCTCAATAGCTTCAGTTACCCGATTCCGATATTTTTTGAGCAAAAGTCATCGGGCGAAATCCCCAGCACCAACTGATGCTCGTCAATGGATGATCAGCCTTCTGGCGGAGTCCAGAGTAGCCTGGCTGCAAAGCCGGGCTAGACGTCGTATGCAGGAAAAACATCAGTACCTACACATTATCCAGGCCTTGCCGGGTTACCCCTGTAGGAGCTGCCGAAGGCTGCGATCTTTTGCTCTTCAGCGATCCCTCGGCCATCAAAATCAAAAGATCGCAGGCTTCGCCAGCGCCTACACCTGCCGGGTCGGTGTTCCTTAAAAGGGCGCCTGGCAACCAGGCTTGCGCCTTGATCAGCCTGTCACCCAGCGTATCGCGACAATCAACCACCAGGTCGTGATCAACAGCTAGACGCAAATCTCCGTAGGAGCTGCCGCAGGCTGCGATCTTTTGCTTTTCAGCGATCCCTCGGCCATCAAAATCAAAAGATCGCAGGCTTCGCCAGCTCCTACACTTACCGGGTCGGTGTTCCTTAAAGGGGCGCCTGGCAACCAGGCTTGCGCCTTGATCAGCCTGTCACCCAGCGTATTGCGACAATCAACGCCAGGTCGTGATCAACCGCTATACGCAAATCTCCGTAGGAGCTGCCGCAGGCTGCGATCTTTTGCTTTTCAGCGATCCCTCGGCCATCAAAATCAAAAGATCGCAGGCTTCGCCAGCGCCTACACCTGCCGGGTCGGTGTTCCTTAAAAGGGCGCCTGGCAACCAGGCTTGCGCCTTGATCAGACTGTCACCCAGCGTATCGCGACAATCAACCACCAGGTCGTGATCAACAGCTAGACGCAAATCGCTGTAGGAGCTGCCGCAGGCTGCGATCTTTTGATTCAGAGGCCTGGGCAACGAATTGCCTGCCAGAAAATCAAAAGATCGCAGCCTGCGGCAGCTCCTGCGGAGGATTTGTAAAACTATGGAAGGAAAGTGCAGATCGGCCAGGGTGGCAAGGCCATCGTCTCGACAGCCTCCACCCTTTTATTTCACCCGAATGCTCTCAACACCCCGATCAGAGCAGGGCCGATGGCGACCAGGAAGAAGCTCGGCCACAGGCAGAAAATCAGCGGGAATATCAGCTTGGTACCGATTTTCGCTCCCATTTCTTCGGCGGCCTGGGTACGACGGTCACGGAATTCATCAGAATAGATGCGCAGGGTGTCGGCCACACTGGTACCAAAGCGAATGCTCTGCGCCAACAGGCTGACCAACCCTTGTACATCATCCAGACCGGTGCGCATGGCCAGTTGCTTGAGCGCCTCGGTACTGGTGATGCCCGCACGGATTTGCGCATTGACCAGGGCCAGCTCTTCCGCCAACTCAACCTGACTGACCGACATCTCCTCAGCCACCCGTTCGATGGTCGTGGGCAGGGCCAGGCCTGATTCCACGCACACCACCATCAGATCCAGCGCATCTGGAAAGGCGACACGCAGCCGGTTTTGACGCGCCTGCTTACGCTTGCTGACATACAGCGCCGGCAGCAGCCAGCCGATACCGGCCATCATGATCACCAACAGCAGACCGCTCATCAGCGAAACCTTGGGGATCAACGGCAACAGCAGCAACGCAACGCCGACCAGCACCAGCGGTAACATCAAGCGCACCGCCCAGTACATCTGCAGCGCCGAAGAAGAACGGTAACCCGCATGCGTCAACAGGGTCCGGGTTGCGGACGTCTTTGCCGATTCGGCCGAGGCAAAACGCTGGCCGACCCGCTCCAGCAGCAGCTGCAGGTTACCCGGAGCCTCCTGCCCTGCCGTATTGCCTGAATAACCACGCTTGATCAGCGCCAGACGACGCTGCACCGGGTCCTGAAGACCCAACATCAGCAACATCACAGCAGCGACCGCAAGCACCGTACTAAAACCGACCACGCTGATAAACAATATGCGCGCCAGCTCTTCGTTCCCCGTAACCCGACTGAACAACCCGAGTAAAAAGTCCATGACCCTGTACCTCCCGGTAGCGACTACCGCTTAAACCTGAATCCGGATGATTTTTTTTATCCAGAAAATCCCGATCAACATGGCACCGAAAGCCCCGATGATCAGCTTATGGCCCGTGGGATCATTGATCAGCACAGGGAGGTAACTGGGGCTTGTAACGATGATCGCGATCGCCAGCACGAAGGGAATCGCCACCAGCACCCAGGCCGACATACGCCCTTCGGCCGACAAGGTTTTGATCTTGCGCTGAAAGCGGAAGCGCCCACGGATCAGCCGACTCAAACGCTCCAGCACTTCCGTCAGATTGCCGCCGGTCTCGCGGTGGATGAGGATCGAGGTCACCAGCATCATCACCGTCATGCTTGGCATGCGCTCCAGCAGGCCGAGCATGGCCCGGCGTACATCGTTGCCATAGTTGATATCGGAGAAGGTCAGGCCGAACTCATGCGCGACCGGCCCCTTGTGCTCCTCGGAGACCAGGCGCAGGGTTTCGTTGAACGGGTGCCCGGCGCGCAGGGCCCGGCACATCGCATCCAGCGCATCCGGCAGACCTTCCTCAAACGCAATGAAACGTTTACCCCGGTCACGAGAGATTTTCAGCAGCGGTAACCAAAACACCCCGAAGGCCACCAGCGGCGCCATCCACCAGACCGACGAAATCATCCAGATCGAGATGCCCGCACAGGCGCCCAGGAACAGCCCGAGCACGATCACCCGATAAGCGCGATATTCATGGCCTGCCTGCTCGATCATCTGTGTCAGATTCGCCATGAAGGGCAACTGCTCGAGCATGGCCTCCAGTGGCGACAAACGCGTCAGGTATTTCTGCCGCAACACCGTCTGCATGTTAGGCAGGTTGTTGGCCTTCTCCATCACATGCAAGCGGCCACGGATGCGCTTGCGCATCTTGCCGGCCTCGCCGAACACCGGCACCACCACGCCCTGGGACAGAAGGAACACGGCAATAAACACCATGCCGAGGAACATCAGAATGAACTCACCAGGAATATGGTTCATGACTGCCGTCCCTCCATCCATTCAGGTCTGAACATCGTCAGCGGTAATTCGATGCCGCGCTTGGCCAGTACATCGCGGAAGGCCGGGATCATGCCGCTGGGACGATAATCGCCGAGCACCTCGCCGTTTTCGCCCATGCCTTGACGCGCAAAGGAGAAAATTTCGGTCATGGTGATGATCTCGCCTTCCATGCCGTTGATCTCCTGCACACTGACCAAGCGGCGCTTGCCGTCCTCCTGACGTTCCAGCTGGATCACCACATCGATGGCCGAAGCGATCTGCTGCCGCATGGCCTTGATCGGGAAGGTCGCCCCGGTCATCGACACCATGTTCTCGATTCGCCCCAACGCATCGCGCGCGGTGTTGGCGTGGATGGTGGTCAACGAGCCATCGTGGCCGGTGTTCATGGCGGTCAGCATGTCCAGCGCCTCGGCGCCGCGCACTTCGCCGATCACAATGCGGTCCGGACGCATCCGCAGGCTGTTGCGCACCAACTCCCGCTGGCTCACCTCGCCTCGCCCCTCGATATTGCAAGGGCGGGTTTCCAGACGCACCACGTGGGGCTGCTGCAGTTGCAGTTCGGCCGAGTCTTCGATAGTGACGATCCGCTCGTTTTGCGGAATGAAACTGGACAACACATTGAGCATGGTGGTCTTGCCGCTGCCGGTACCGCCGGAAATCAGCACGTTCAGGCGCCCGCGAACGATCGCCTTGAGCAGCAGGGCAATGGCCGGGGTCAACGTCCCCACCGAGATCAGGCTGTCGGTATTGAGCAGGTCCACCGCAAAACGGCGAATCGACATGCTCGGGCCATCGATAGCCAGTGGCGGGATAATCGCGTTGACCCGCGAACCGTCCTTGAGCCGGGCGTCCACCAATGGCGAGGACTCGTCGATACGCCGACCCAGGCTGGACACGATGCGGTCGATGATGTTCAGCAAATGCCGATCATCACGAAAGCGTACATCGGTCCTTTGCAATTTGCCGAAGCGCTCGACATAGACCGAGGCAAAGCCATTGACCAGGATGTCGGATACGCTGTGATCGGCCAGCAACGGTTCCAGAGGGCCCAGGCCGAGCACCTCATCGGTGATCTGCTTGATGATCAGCTGGCGGCTGGCAGTACTCACCGGCGCCGAATGCTCATCGAGCAGGCGCAGGCAAATATCGCGAATCTGCCGCGTGGCCTCGGCCTGTTCAAGGGAGTCCAGCAAGGACAGGTCCATGACCTTGAGCAACTGCTGGTAGATCTTTTCCCGCCACTCGGCCTCCACCGGGGTGACCTGGCTTTTGGTTTCGTAAAGAACGTCCGGCGCTGCACGTTCCCACGCCATTATTTCCTCTGGCGGGTCCAGCAGGTCGTCGGTCGCCGACGATGAGGCGGGTTTACCGGACTGTTTGCGCAAGCGGTTACGAAAGTCGCTGATCATGGGTCATCCCCCGAAAAAACGGTTGAAGGCGCGTTTGAGTAAGCCTTTGTTCCCGGCTAACTGTTGACCGACCAGGTCCTCGGTCATGTCGCGCAGTGCGGCAGTAATCGCTGCCCTCGGCGCATGCAGCCCCAACGGCACACCAGTGTTCTGACTCTGGCTGACCAGGTTGAAGTCGTTGGGTAATTTCGACAGATTCGTGCAGCGCAGCGCTTCGCCGATATCTTTGAGGCTGATCGCTGCCGACTTGTCAAAGCGGTTGACCACTATCTGCATTTGATCCCCGCGCACACCCAGGTCATCGCGAAGAATTCGCACCAGGGAGCTGGCATCCCGTAGATGGCTGACGCTCTGCTGCACCACCACGTACACCCGGTCCACCTGTTCCAGCACGGAGCCGGTGAGGTGGTCGATCTGCCGCGGCAGGTCGATGACTACCCAGTCGTAGCTGGCGCGGGCCAACTTCAACAGGGCATCAAGCTGCTCGGGCTGGGCATCCTGCGGCAGGCACAACTCACCGGCCCGACCACCCAGCACATGCAAGGTCGGGCTGAAGTGACTGCAAAAACCGCGTAACGCGACGCTGTCCATGCCATCGATCTGCTGCAACACCTCCAGATGGCTGTGCGTCTGCGCCACATCCAGATAATGCGTCACGCTGCCAAATTG
Organism: Pseudomonas sp. A-RE-19; assembly: GCF_019956555.1. Taxonomy (GTDB): domain Bacteria; phylum Pseudomonadota; class Gammaproteobacteria; order Pseudomonadales; family Pseudomonadaceae; genus Aquipseudomonas. The sequence goes on from NZ_JAHBDQ010000006.1 coordinate 55,164, forward strand.
CAGGTCCATATCCAACAACAAAGTACTGCCGCCCCTGGCGCTGAGCTGCTGAGCCAGGTTGCAGGCCACCAGGGTTCCGCCGGAACCGCCTTTGGCACTCATTACGGCAACCAGCTTCCCTTCTACCCCACTGCCGGTCCGGACTTCCATGACCAGACGATTCAAGGCGGCGACCAGTTCTGTCTCGGCGATGGGCTCTGGCAGCACGTCCCGGGCGCCAGCCTGCATCGCCAGACGCATGGCCTCCTGCTCGCTCAGCAAACCGCACACCAACATTGGCGGACGCTCATGAGCTGGATGCTGCAACAGCGCCGACAACTCCTCGCGCCACAGGTGACTGACGCGCAACAGCAACAGATCGGGCATCCGGTCCAGGCCGTAAAGCGGGTCGACATGCCCATTGCTCACCAGGCGAGTGCTCACCTCCAGGCTGGGCATGCGTTGGCAGACGCTCTGCAGATCGCGCAAAGAGGTGGCATCACGGCTGCTGATCAGCAACCGGAGCCCGGCTTTGCCGGTCGAGCTGGAGAGCGGAGTTTCCTTGGTATTCAGCATGGTGTGATCTCCCCGGAATCGGAATGACGCCCGAGGCTTTCACGTGGCAACGTTGCCTTGAATGCAGGCAAGGTAATGGGCACGCCGAACCCGGGAATAAACAGATTGAAAACAAAGCCTTGCAGACTCAACTGGACGTAGCGGATGGCACGAAAACCGTTGACCCCACTCGTGTCGGCGGGGTTGGCCACCACAGCACCGTTTACGTCCAGATAGGTCAGCGTCAGGTTGCTGGTGGTCAGATCGGTGATCAGCTGGCTCGTCCCTGAATCACCTGCGGCATTGAAAATCGCTCGCTGCAAGACCACCGGATCGCTGATATTGCACACCGCCGCCAGACGCGCACCACGCCGCGCGGCCTCATCCAGCGCATTGACCGTGAAGTACAGACGGCCCATTTCCACCACGCCGAACAACAGAATGAACACCAGCATGCCAACGAAGGCGAACTCCACGATATAGGTGCCGTGCATGCGTTTCTTGTTCATCACAATGCCCTCATGACGGTAGTGGCGACCAGCGGAATGCTCAGCGCAATCTGACTGCCAAAAAACCCTGGAATCGCTCCGCCACAATTGCCACTGCCAATCACCGGGCAGAAGTTATAGGTAATGCTGACCTGCACATGGTCGGGGTGGGAGGGATCGGCGCCCAGCGCGGAGACGGTCACCATACTGGTCGTCAACCCTGACACCACTGCGGCCCCGGTATTTGCAGGCACACCATAGACCGCCACGTTTTTCGTCTGGGTCTGCAGCGTACTGCTCAGAGCGACCATGCCCAGCGTCGAGTTCCAGGCCTGACTGGCGACAAAACGGTCTGCATCGCGGCTGGCTTGCAGCAGTACGTTGTACTGGTAAAGCATGCGGCCGAACTCGCCGAGGCTCAGCAACAACAGGAGCAACAGCGGCAACACCAGGGTGAACTCCACCAGCGCCACGCCTTGCTGGGCCTGCGATCGTTTAAACGTGTGGTGTCTCATGACGCCTCCTACGAGTCAGTGCTCGGAGTGCCGATGCCGAGATAGGTTTTGTAGAGCTGAATGATCTGCGGGCCGGAATCGGTTGAGGGCGAGGGGCCGGTCACGTTGTCGCCTTCGCACTCTTTCACAAACTGCCCGAAGATCTGCGCTTGCGTGCCGCCACTACTCATTGGCTGCACCACGAAATAGCAGCCAAAACCCAGGACGGGAATCGTGGTTGAACCACCCTGTTTACCCGTGCAGTTGCCAACCACGACTTTCAGCATCCGGCGCTCGAATACCCCATTGCTCTGACAGCCACTGCCGGTCCCCGCCACACAGGCGGCAACGCTCGCCTTCCAGTCGTTATAGTCCAGTATCGCGTTGCTGCCCGCGGTGAGATTGCCAGCACTCGAGGTGACGGGTTGCCCCTTGTACAGCGTCTGCGCCGGAGTGACCGAGTCGTTGTAGGTGATCGCCGGATTGCTCGACGACGTCACCAGGTCTGGCGGATAGTCCGAGGCACTGACCGGGCCGTTGTAGATGCCGAAGCGTGTATTCAAGCCTTGAGACGCAGGGCCGACCGTGTTGCCGGGTGAGGTCTGGACAGTGTCTCCCACATTGCGGCACTCTGAGCCGCCTCCAGCCAGGTCATCCCTGACCGAACTGCCGCCCGAACCGAAATCGAGCAATTGAAAGTTGCCTGGGCCAATGGCGGACGTATTGCCAGCAGCCGACTTCAACACCTGCAAATCACCAAATTGGAAGCCCCAGAACATGCCAGCGGCCGGGTCGTATTTAGTCTCGTCGCCACAGATCATCAACGGTGCGAGATCACACGGGTTGGTGGGGCTGGGTCCAGCGGTGGCGATCGCCGCCACGGCCTTGTTCCCCACGGCGCCAAATGACTGAACGAAGCTCCAGAAAAATCCTGTCAGGCTATAGTTCGGTACCGACACCCGCACGTATTTGGCATCCGTCGGCCCGGGATAAGAGAAAGGTCCATAGACGGATTTCGAGAGTTCCACCACCGCAAATGCACCTGGGTTGCCAGCGACAGCCGTGGCCAATTCGTTGTTGCCTGCGGCATTGGCATTTTGCGTCAGCGTATAGAGCGCGGCAGTCTTCGTCGTGCTGGCACTGTTGGCACCACCGTACACCTGACTCAGGGTTTTGGCGCCACTCAGGGCAGCGGCATCCACCGCATTCTGCAGTCTGGTCTTGTTCAGCATGATGTGTCCGCCGTCCAGAGCCAGCGCCGCCATCATGGTAATTGCCGCCAGTGCGATCACCATCAGTACGCTCACCGCTCCTTCCTGGCGCCTTGGCGTCGCAGTGAACGGCCGCTGAATACGAAGATTCATTATCAAGCCCTCATTTGCCGATGCTGATTCGGATCGGCTCCGCCAATACCTGGGTGTCCAGGCACCTGTTGCACTCTGTCAGCGAATCTTGACTACGTTGGTTTCGATGCCGCGGATAATGGTGATGGCTCCGCCACGCTCGCCACTGCTGCGCTGCACCACGCGTTTTGGCTCCGTCGCAGTGGCCACCACCATGGCCGGTGCGGCTGGCGCGACGGTCGCTATTTTCTTATCGAGGTTCAGCGGGTTGCGCAGCGCCAGTTGCAACTTGCCTTCCGTCTGAGCCGTGACCAGGGTTTCCGCCTCGGTAGCCGACATCTCCAGCGTCACTGCACGCACCACCACCGGTTGGGTCTTGTCGGTACCCGCCGTCTGGTCCACCGCCAGTACACGCAGGTTTTCGAGGATGGTCCTGGACACGGCGCTGTTACTGCCGGCACTGGTAGTTTTGGTCGCCAGTACATCGACCCGGTTGCCCGGCAACAGGAATCCGCCTACACCGACCACATCGTCCACACGGACCGATATGGCGCGTTTGTCGGGGGCAATCAGAGAAGCCAGGGTGCTGCCACCCAAGTGCTCGCTCAGACGCGCGCCGCGCACGATGTCGCCCTTGAGGATGTCGAACGTTGCGATCTTGCCCACTGCTTTGTCACTGGAGTCGAAGGCGTCATCCGGGATCGTGTCCATGGGCATGCGCATGGTTGTGACCTGCTGGGCCTCGACCATTTGCCCGAATGGAATCTCTACCGTGGCGACCACCACGCTTCGAAGATGGTCATCCGGGGTGGCATTGAGCCGCGCGCTCAGCCAGGAATCGGCCATCCATGCAGCACCAAGGCCCATGACCAGGGAAACGCCTATCAGGGAAAGAGTACGAGAGCTCATGTCAGTATCTCCGGTTCAAAGAAAGTCGAGCTGGACGAAGTAGTTGTGCCAGGCCCATTCCAACTCTTGCGGTGACAAGGGTCCGGAACCGCCCATATAACGCTGACGATCGAGCGCCATATTCAGGAGATCGCGGGGATGGCAAGGCACCAGAGGCATGCCTTCACTTGCATAAAGCCTTTGCAGGACATAACGCAGCAGCAGCGGGTCAAAAGGAATGCCCAGGCGCTCACTTTCCTGACGCCAGATCTTTTCGTACTCCTCGGGCTTCAGGTAACCGAATTGCAGCTTGTAGCCAATCCGGCGAAGGAAGGCCTCATCGGCCAGTTCCAAAGGATTGAGGTTGGTGGAGAACACCAGAATCAGATCGAACGGCAGCTCGCAATGGCGACCGCCGCCCAGGTTGAGGAAGTCGCGTTTCTCTTCCATCGGGACGATCCAGCGATTCAACAGCTCGGCGGGCGCCATGCGCTGGCGTCCCATGTCGTCGATGATGAACAGGCCATTACTGGCCTTGAGCTGCAAGGCGGCCTGGTACTGACGGGTGTAGGGGTCATAGCGAACGTCCAGCTGTTCCATGCTCAACTCACCGCCCGTAATGACGATCGGGCGTTTGCAGCACAGCAGTCGACGGTCGATCCCTTCGTTGAGCATCAGATTGTTCGGTTGACTGTTGTCATCCAGACGCTGATGCACTTGTGGGTCATAGATCTCGATCACCGACTCGTTGATCACGATGGCGTAAGGCACCCAGATGGCCTCGGCGAACAGACGAATCAGCCGACTGCTGACGTAGGTCTTGCCCGTACCCGCCGGGCCATAAATCATGATCGCGCGCCCGGAATTCAGCGCCACGCCCAACTGATCGAGCATCCCTTCGGTAAGCACCACGCCAGCAAGAGCGTTGTGCATATCGTTTGAGTTGATGCGGCCGTGGTGAATGGTCTGCAATTTGATCAGGGAGCGGTAAGTACTCACCGGGAAAGGAGCTGCGCCGATGTAGCCACTGCGCGACAGGGCATCGCGGGCGGCGCTGCGACCACGTTCGGTCAGGCCATAACGCAGCATCTGCCCACTGGTGGTTTGCGGCCCAACCTGACCCAGCACTTCGACCCGGCCATCCTTGCGCAGAAACGACAGAACTTCTTCCAGTACTGCGCCGGTCAGCGCCAGGCGCTCCACCAGACGCGACATGTCCAGTACACCGGCGTCATACAAATGCTTGCACACCAACTCACCAAGGAAACTGTCGCTCAGACCAGTTTCGCGGATGGTGCACGGCTGAGGAGCCAGTCGTTGCACCGCTTCCCGATCGCTGGGGTAGGCATCACTATCGACGATGACGTGCATGACTAACCTCCCAATCCACCGGCAACGAGTTGCCAGTAGACGCTGTTCAAAGTGCCGATCAATATTGCAATCGAATAAGGGAAAGGCTTGCCGGCTACTTCATCCGAAGTGGGCGCCAGATAAGCCTGCGCTCTCACAATCAGCCAATAGCGCCCCAAGGTTTGAAGTAATTGACCGCGGAACAGCACGATCAGGAAACCGCATACGCCGCCGGCAATCAGGCTAAACAAGGCGGCCCACAACGCGTAATGAACGGGTAAAAAACTTCCAACCATGGCCATTAACTTAACGTCACCGGCGGCCATGCCACCCACGGCGTACATCGGCAGAAACAGCCCAAAACAGATCAGCATACCCAACAGGCTGTCACCCAATCCGCTGACACCACCTGAATAAGTCTGACCGACCAAGCCCAGGGCAAGGCCAAACAGAACCAGCATGTTGGGAATACGGTGGCGAAGCAGATCGCTCACCACCGCGACGCCCAGCAGTCCTAGCAGTACAACTGTCGACACTAGCAATTCCATGGACATGGCGCGTCTCCCCTACCGGACTATCGTTAGCAGGCAGCACCTTTGACTGCAGCGCACAGCGCTGTAATCCTGGTGTTCACCTCGCCGCCCAAAAGAACAAACATTGCGGCAACAGCTACCGTAATTAACCCGCCGGCCACCGCGTATTCCACAATGGTCAGGCCATCTTCATCTTTGGCGAATTTGCTGATCAAAGTTCTGGCTGTTTGCAGATTCATTTCCTGTACCTCACTTCGGCGTTTATCTGGCTTAGAAAGTACATTTGGCGGGGACAGCGCGAAGTCCATCGAGTTGGCCGGTCTATCAGCGGAACAGTAATCACCGGTGCTCCATGGATTTCGCCGCGCCCCACCATCGTGAGTTGCCGTTATCAGCAGGCAGCACCTTTTACCGCAGCGCACAGTGCTGTGATTCTGGTGTTCACGGCGCCGCCCAAAAGAGTGAATATTGCGGCAACAGCCACCGTAATCAGCCCACCGGCCACTGCGTATTCCACAATGGTCAGACCGTCTTCATCTTTGGCGAACTTCACTACCGAAGCCTTGATTGTTTGCATGATCATTTTGCCCACCTCACTCGAATGTTGTTTTTTCGGGAGGCAGTACGTTTTGCACTGCCTGATGCAACCCTAGTCAGGGGCAAGGCATGGGCGTTAGGAAGATTTTGCACATCGCTAGGACTTTTTTGCGGGACGGCCAAATAAGGTTCATTGGCCTTTGCAGAAGTAACGGCAGGGGTAAAACAAGGCCTGGAAATGCAATGGCAATTACCGTTGATTCACAAGCGACGAGCGGTTGACGCCGGGTGCATCGAAGACACGCCAACAAACAGTCGACCTTGGCTGACTTCTTGGCAATACATAGAGCGAATAGAACTAAATTCCGTCTTTCTTATCAGCATTTAGTCTGCTAAGTGATAGCACATTAGCAATACTACTCAGCGAAGAGGGGCACGTAGAACCACAGAGTAGAGACATGACGTCCAATTTGACCAGAAGGCCATCGCTGCTGTGGTTCGATCTGACTCACGATCGTTCCACAAAGGAACTGATCGCGCAGTTCGAGAGCACCTGCGACTGCAAATTGACGAAAAACTCCCTGTTGCCCCACGGAGAACAGGCAGACATGATCTGCATTCATTTCGATCGCCCCGACACCCCCGGCTTGAGGTTGTTGCTGGAGATCAAACGCACCACCCCCACCATCCCGATCACCATGTTCACCGTGCAGCACTCGGAGGAACTGGCCGTCTGGGCCATGCGCTCCAGCGTCTGGGAATACATGGTGTTGCCGCTCTCATCCACTGAGAGAAAGCGTTACCTGACGGCAGTGGTACAGCTGTGCGAGCTGCGCAGAAATGCCAACGGTCTGGGTCAGACATCGCAGATCGATCACGCCCCGACCCTGCCGGACAGCATCCGCCTGACTTCCGGGCACCAAAAACACCAGGCGCTGAGCCATATCATGCTGTACATCGATCAGCACTTTCGGGACAGCATCGATCAGAGGGATTTGGCCAAGCGTTGCGGCATGACGACATTTCGCTTCAGCCGCCTGTTCAAGGAAGCCAATAGCGTTGGCTTCACCGATTACATCCTGAACAAGCGCATGAACTTTGCCAAGCAACTGCTCGACAATAGCCAGATGCCGATTACCAGCATCGGCTACGAGGCCGGCTTCAAGGACCCGTCCTACTTTGCCCGCGCCTTCAAGCAGTTCGCCAACTGCACGCCCAGCGAATACCGCTTGGCCCGCCAACTTAGAGCGGTAGCAGCGCAACCGCCGCTGGAAGATACCACCGCTGAAGTGCTCGAAAGCCTGGTGCAGAGTCTTGGAAGTTGAGACAACTTTTTACGCGCACAAAAAAACGCCGCTCAATGAGCGGCGTTTTTTTTGAATTTGGAGCGGGAAACGAGACTCGAACTCGCGACCCCGACCTTGGCAAGGTCGTGCTCTACCAACTGAGCTATTCCCGCAAATGGCGTCCCCTAGGGGACTCGAACCCCTGTTACCGCCGTGAAAGGGCGGTGTCCTAGGCCACTAGACGAAGGGGACACGCTGCCCGGAACACATGGTGTGTGTTTCGGTGCCCAGATCCGCATCCGAAGATTTGGTTCTGGTTTCACTCAGCCCTGCCCGAAAGCAAAGCCGTTTAAAACTGGAGCGGGAAACGAGACTCGAACTCGCGACCCCGACCTTGGCAAGGTCGTGCTCTACCAACTGAGCTATTCCCGCATTTGGCGTCCCCTAGGGGACTCGAACCCCTGTTACCGCCGTGAAAGGGCGGTGTCCTAGGCCACTAGACGAAGGGGACACACGTACAACATTCACTCCCTACCGCGTTTCGCTGTGTGCTTTACGCTGTAAGTGGCGCGCATTCTATGGATGGATTGAGGGGTCGTCAACCCCCAGATATAAATTTATTTAAATCAATGACTTCGCCCTGCTTTCAGAAGCGATTCAGGCTTTTCCGTCGCCTGACCTTTGGCGCCTATATTCTGGCATCCAGCAAGGCGCTATAGTCCACGCCGAGATGATGGCAATGTGCACCTCACACGCTATTTACTTATATATGCAGCAATACGGCCGATATAAGCAGAGCCATAGCCGATCAACTCGTCGAGCGGCCCTAGGCGCCCAAATGCCAAGCTACTACACTCGACTCGCACGCGAACCCCATAAAGAGGTCTTACCGGTGACACCACTCATGATCACCCTGCTAGTCATAGCCGGGATCGCACTATTGATCGCCATTGGCTACATGAACCATGTGGTGGAAAACAATAAGCTGGAAAAGGCCCGCACTAAGGTTGAACTCAACGACCGTCTGCGTCGCTGCGGCGAAATCACCGAGACCTTCCCCGGTCAGTTGATGACACCGGCACTCAAGCTGCTGTTGACCCGTCTGGAGATGAACGTCTGCCAGCGCCTGTTGAACCTGGAAAAAACCAACACCACGCTAAAGGCACGGATTGCCGAGCTGAGTGGCTTGGTCGCCCAGGGTGAATCGATCCCGGTCAACAACCCGCCGGCACCGATCCAGACCGAAGCCAAGGCCAAGGACGTGCGTTTCCTGCTCGAGGCTCTGCATGGCCAGATCACCCGCGCCGCACAGGATGGTTACCTGCCGACCAACGAAGCCAAGCACTGGATCCGCGAAGTCCGGCACATCCTGGTGCTGCTGCATATCGAGTTCTTCAACAACCTCGGCCAGCATTCCCTGCAACAGAACCAGCCCGGCCAGGCCCGCCTCGCGTTTGAACGCGGTGTGCAATACCTGCGCAAACAACAGGAACCGCAGATTTACGCTGAACAGCTGGAATACCTGGAAAAACTCCTGGCCCGCGCCAACGCCCAGGTCATGGACAAGATCGCGCCGGTGGAAGGCGAGATGAATCAATTGACTGAAGGCCTCAAAGACGTTGAGGCTGATGCCGACTGGAAGAAGAAAGTGATCTACGACTGATCATGCAAATGCTGAAAAGCCACCGGGTCAGGTGGCTTTTTTTTGCGTTGGGGTTGATGGGCGAGTCGTCAAGCCGCCAAGATCAAAAGATCGCAGCCTGCGGCAGCTCCTACCGAAGCCTGCGATCTTTGCTTCTGCTCTTTTCTCCTACAGCCTGAAGTGCCCCACCATCCCCTTCAACTCAACCCCCAACTGCGCCAGTTCAATACTCGACGCCGCATTGCCCTGCATCGCCAACGAAGACTGATCCGCACTGGCCCGAATACTGGTGACACTGCGATTGATTTCCTCGGCCACCGAGCTCTGCTCTTCGGCAGCCGCCGCAATCTGCTGGTTCATCTGCTGAATCAACGACACCGCCGCCGCAATACTTCCCAACGCACTCTCGGTCTGCAACGCATCGCTTACCGCCAGCTTCACCAACTCGCCGCTGCTCTGAATCTGCTGCACCGACGACTGCGCCGCCGAGCGCAAGGCACTGACCAATCGCTCGATTTCTTCGGTCGATTGCTGGGTTCGCCTGGCCAGCGCCCGAACCTCATCGGCCACCACCGCAAAGCCCCTGCCCTGCTCGCCGGCCCGCGCCGCCTCGATGGCCGCATTGAGCGCCAACAGATTGGTCTGCTCGGCAACGCTTTTGATCACGCTGAGCACCGTGCCGATGTTCTGGATTTCCGCACTGAGGCTTTCGATGCTGGCGCTGGCCGAGGTGGCCGAGTCGGCCAATTGTTCGATTCGCGCCATGCTCTGACGCACCACCTGCTGGCCGCTTTCGACCTTGCCATCCGCAGTCTGCGCCGCCTGGGCGGCCTCCTCCGCGTTACGTGCCACGTCGTGCACCGTGGCGGTCATCTGGTTCATCGCGGTCGCGACCTGCTCGGTTTCTTCCTTCTGGCTGCTGACTTCAAGGTTGGTCTGCTCGGTCACCGCCGACAGCGAGTGAGCAGAGCTTGCCAACTGCTCGATACCGGCCTGCAAACCACTGACGATACTGCTGAGCCCCGCGCCCATTTGTTGCATGGCTTGCATCAACTGGCCGATCTCGTCACGGCGGGTCACTTCAATCGTCGCACTCAAATCACCCGCGGCGATCTGCTGAGCGACACGGATCACGCTGCGCAGTGGTGCAACGATCAACCGGGTGATCACCCACGCGGCAATCAGCCCCACCAGCAAGGCCAGTGCCGAGGAGCCGATGATCAACAGCGAGTTCTTTTTCAGCTCTGCCTGCATCGACTGATCTTCGGCGACATAGGCCTGGTCCACCCGCTCCACCACTTGAGCGGCGCGCTGGTGAAGTTGCTCGTAGACGGCCTTTTCCTGCGCCAACAGACCGGTGTACTCGGTGAGTTTTTCACTGAAACTGGCGATGTGACCGGACACTTCATTGAGAACCGTCTGGTAACCCTCATCCTTGACCGTGGTTTTCAACTGCCCGATCTGGGTCAGCGCCTGGTCGGCCTGCTCGATCTTGCCCTGCCCGGCGCTGTCGTCACCCTTGCGACTCTGGTCCAGACGTACACGCGCTTCGTTCATGGCCTGCAACATCAGCTGCGATACCTGGCTGACCTGATTGGCCTGCTCGATGAATTGCGCGCCGTCCTTACCTTCGGATTCCTTCAAGGTATAGGCGCCATCGTCAGCAAGCCCGTTCTGCAGCACATCCAGGTTATTGGCCACGCTGGACACCGACCAACTGGCCATTTCCAGCGCCAGGTCCTTGGACTGACTCAGCGAGACGAACTCGTCAAACGCCTTGCGATAAGCCCCCAGTGACTGTTCGACGTCATTCATGACCGGCACGTTGGCCGCTGACTGGGCCTTGAGCCGGGTCGCCAGAGCGATCAGAGCGTCCACGCCTGCGTGCAAAGCCTCTGTGGTTTTCGGGTCACCGTGCAAGGCGTAGTCCTGCTCAAGCAAGCGCACCTTGAGCAAACCGCTATTGAGCGACGACATCTGTTTGAGCCCGTCAAAGCGATGACTGATGGTTTGCAGGGACCATACGCCGATGGCCGCCACCAGGGCTGTCAACAGCAGCACCAGTACAAACCCGACACCCAGTTTTTTTGCCATACCGAGGTTGGCAAAACGTCCTTGCACGGCCGAAATCATTGCGCTTAGTCCCCTGCCATTGTCTGTGGATGCAGATTCGCAATGGGCTTGTGCCAACACAAGTCTCTGGCGTCGGAATAATGGCAAAAAGCTACGCCCACGTCGTTTTCAGAATGCTTGAGGTCGATCCCGAGCGGTGGCCTGAAAAAATGCCCGGGCGCGAGGATCACAGGCATAGGCCACGTTGATGCGCTGCCAGTCATGGGTTTCACCGGTGGGGCTGAATGCCGTCGGACAAGACAGCAGGACACCGAAGCGCCGCGCCTGTGTCCGCACCTGAGTGTGATCGGACTTGCGCGATCGCGCCCAGATGAACAGGCCACCCACAGGTTTGCCGAAGACCTCCCATCCCGCGTCCTCGAGCACTTGCAACGCCGCCTCTCTGTCGGTGCTCAAACGCTGGCGCTGGCGCTGCACCAGTTTGCGATAGGCGCCGCTGGCCAACAGACGCGCCAGCACCGATTCGCAAAACCGTGAAGCGCCCATGCTGCTGATCATCTTGACCTCTGCCAGTCGCGAAATGACGTCGGCACTGGCCACGACAAAGCCGACCCGCAACGAACTGCTGAGCGTTTTGGAGTAACTGCCGACGTAAATCACGTTGTCATCGATGCCCAATGCCGCGAGACGCGTACCCGGGCCGCTGTGCAAGTCGGCATAGACATCGTCTTCGATCACCAACACGCCATGTTTTTGGGTCAGCTGCAGAACCTGCTGGGCCACCGCCGGTGTCAAACTGCTGCCAGTGGGGTTGTGATAGAAGCTGTTGATGAACAATCCACGGGGCTTGTGCTTCAGCAACAAGGCTTCGAGCACCTGGGTGTCTGGCCCGCGCGGGGTTCGTGGCACCTCGATCATGCTGACCCCGTGCAGCCTGAGCAGATCGAACAGCCTCGAATAGCCGGGACTCTCAACCACCACGCAATCACCCGGTTTGAACAAAGTGCGCACGATCAGATCGAGCCCATGGCTGGCACCTGCCGTGGTCAGGACTCGACTTTCATCCACCGCGATATTCAGCTGTTTCAGCCGTTTGACGATCTGCTGGCGCAGGGCAAGCAGGCCCAATGGCGTGCTGTAGTTGAACAACCCGGCCATATCGGTGCGGCTGACCTGGCGTATGGCGTAGCTCAGATCGTCGGTCTCGCGCCAGCTTTCGGGTAATCCGCCGCAGCCCAGCTTCAGTTCGCCCACAAGGCCGTTCTGCCGCTGCTCGGCCCCCTCGAACCAGGGAATATCCCGTTGCCCCTGAACGGCCAGCGCCGTTGCCGCGACAAAGAAACCGGCCCCATTACGCGTCGCCAACACCTCTTGAGCCACCAGCCGTTCACAGGCCTCGACGACACTGGATTGACTGAGCAGATTGATCCGCGCGATTTGCCGCACGGAAGGCAAACGCGTCCCTGGCGGCACCTCGTACCGACGGAGCCAGTCGGCCATTGCGTCGACGATTTGCTGTACGACCGGCACCAATGCCTGTCGATCGATTCTCAACTCCATGAGCAAGCAAACTCCTGTCCGTTTTGCGGAAAACAGTTAATCACAGGAGCGCTCGATGGTATGTGCGACAAAGCCGCCAAAACCCTCGGATCTAACCATTTGAAACACATTACCCGGCGCCTTCAGGGAACCGGCGCCGAACAATAAAAAATGTGGGAGCGGCGGTGCGGCACTCCCACAAGTTCCGCACCATCGCCGCCTAAAACATTAAAACGCCGTGACGCCACCATCCACCGCCAGCGAGTGACCGGTGGTGAATGCCGCGCCGTCGCTGCACAGGTACAGCACCGCACTGGCAATTTCCTCGACTTTGCCGATACGCCCGACCGGGTGCATGGCATTGGCGAACTCGCCCTTTTTCGGGTCGACTTCATAGGCACGACGGAACATGTCGGTGTCGATCACCGCCGGGCACACCGCATTCACGCGAATCTTTTTCTTCGCGTATTCGATGGCCGCCGACTTGGTCAGGCCGATGACTGCGTGTTTCGAAGCTGCGTAAATACTCATCTTCGGCGCGGCGCCCAGGCCGGCGACCGAAGCGGTGTTAACGATCGCACCACCGCCCTGGGCCAGCAGCAACGGCAACTGATACTTCATGCACAACCAGACACCTTTGACATTGACGCCCATGATCGCGTCGAACTCATCGACCGTGCCTTCGGCCAGTTTGCCTTTCTCGATCTCGATACCGGCATTATTGAAGGCATAGTCGAGACGGCCGTAGGTATTCACCACCTCGTCCATCAGATTTTTTACCTCGCTTTCCACAGTGACGTTACAGCGCACGAAGGTCGCTTCACCGCCAGCGGAGCGAATCAGCGCCACAGTGCCTTCACCGCCAGCCGCATCCAGGTCAGCGACCACCACTTTCAAACCTTCGGCGGCGAACGCCAAAGCGGTCGCGCGGCCAATACCATTGGCCGCGCCTGTCACAACGGCGACCTGGCCGGAAAACGTCATGCTCATTGTTATGTCCTCGAAGAGAAGAATGCGGGGGATCGCGTGTTTTCAGTTAGCCACAGCGCCCTGTGACACGGCAGCACTATCAGAAGGCCGGTTGAGTGCCCATGAGTTGCAGTGATAGAACGTGCGCCCTGACTATCACTGCACTGGATCGACGTGCATTCGCAGCGTCAGCCAACCTTGCGACATCGCCAATGAAGGTCTATCAACAAGGCTTCATTCATCTTGAGTGCCTGTCATGACTACCCAGACCAATCGCCAGTTCCTGCTCGCCAAACGTCCCGTGGGGGCGGCCACCCGTGAGACGTTCACCTATCAAGAAGTACCGGTCGGCGAACCGGCGGCGAGTCAGATTCTGGTCAAAAACGAATACCTGTCCCTGGACCCGGCCATGCGTGGCTGGATGAACGAGGGCAAGTCCTACATCCCTCCGGTCGGCATTGGCGAAGTCATGCGTGCATTGGGCGTAGGCAAAGTCATCGCTTCGAACAATCCGGGTTTTGCCGTGGGGGACTACGTCAACGGCGCCCTCGGTGTGCAGGATTACTTCCTCGGCGAGCCGCGAGGTTTCTATAAGGTCGATCCGAAACTGGCGCCGCTGCCACGCTATTTATCCGCGCTGGGCATGACCGGGATGACCGCCTACTTCGCCCTGCTCGATGTCGGCGCGCCGAAAGCTGGCGAAACGGTAGTGCTCTCGGGCGCGGCCGGTGCGGTGGGCAGCATTGCCGGGCAAATCGCCAAGATCAAAGGTTGCCGGGTGGTCGGCATTGCTGGCGGCGCGGACAAGTGCAAATTCCTGATCGAAGAACTGGGCTTTGACGGTGCCATCGACTACAAAAACGAAGACGTGCAGGCCGGCCTCAAGCGCGAATGCCCGAAAGGCGTCGACGTGTATTTCGATAACGTCGGCGGCGATATTCTCGATGCCGTGCTGAGCCGGCTGAACCTGAAGGCACGGGTGGTGATTTGCGGCGCCATCAGCCAATACAACAACAAGGAAGCGGTCAAAGGCCCGGCCAATTACCTGTCGCTGTTGGTCAACCGCGCGCGGATGGAAGGCTTCGTGGTGATGGATTACGCCGCACAGTTCGCCGCTGCCGGGCAGGAAATGGCCGGCTGGATGGCCAAGGGGCAGCTCAAGAGCAAGGAAGACATCGTTGAAGGTCTGGAAACATTCCCGGAGACGCTGATGAAGTTGTTCAGCGGCGAGAATTTCGGGAAGTTGGTGTTGAAGGTTTAACCCATACCCGCAAACAACACTAACCCATGTGGGAGCGAGCCTGCTCGCGATAGCGGGGAATCAGACAACATTTATGTCGACTGACACTCCGCAATCGCGAGCAGGCTCGCTCCCACATTTGGATCTGCGGCGTTTGGTTAAGCGAGTTCTGCGACAACGGCCGCCAACGCCTTCGCCGGATCCGCCGCCTGGCTGATCGGACGGCCGATGACCAGGTAGTCGGAACCGGCCTCCAGCGCCTGACGCGGGGTCAGGATACGACGTTGATCGTCCTGGGCACTGCCCGCGGGGCGAATCCCCGGGGTTACCAGTTGCAGCGACGGGTGAGCGGTTTTCAGGGCCCGGGCTTCCAGAGCCGAACAGACCAGACCATCCATCCCGGCCTTTTCCGCCAACGCGGCGAGGCGCAGCACCTGCTCCTGCGGCTCGATGTCCAGACCGATAGCCGCCAGATCCTCACGTTCCATGCTGGTCAGCACGGTCACGCCGATCAACAACGGTTTCGGGCCACTGCGCTTATCGAGCACTTCACGGCAGGCGGCCATCATGCGCAGACCGCCGGAGCAGTGCACGTTGACCATCCACACGCCCATTTCCGCAGCCGCCTTGACGGCCATGGCGGTGGTGTTCGGAATGTCGTGGAACTTGAGGTCCAGGAACACTTCAAAACCCTTGTCGCGCAAGGTGCCGACGATTTCCGAAGCGCAACTGGTGAACAGTTCTTTACCGACTTTGACCCGGCACAGCTTCGGGTCCAGTTGATCGGCCAGCTTCAGTGCGGCGTCACGGGTAGGGAAATCCAGGGCGACGATAATAGGCGTCTGGCAGGCGGACATGAGTGGGCTCTCAGGCAAGTCGAAATCGGCGCGCATTGTAGCGGAACCAGCGACGCTGCGGGACCCGATGATCGGTAATTCGTCGTCGCGGCTCAGACAAGACTAGTCCCTGCGTCAATTGTGTCGAGCCCGATACACACACGACACGCCCACAACACCCTTCAACGCTACCCTCGGCAGCCGCAACAGGTCCTACAGCACTTCCCGCCTCACGGCCGGACGCCTATGCTGAAGCCACAACCTCGCAGCCTATCTTTGTGGTTGGCAGCCTATCTGGCAGATGAACGCACGCATGCACAACTCCCCAGCACCTCTGAACGACGATCAAAAAGCGCCGGCCGACGATAAACGCTGGAGCATTCGCGCCCTGATCGTCGACGATGACGTCCCGATCCGCGAACTGATGATCGACTACCTGGCCCGGTTCAGTATCCACGCCAGTGGCGTTACCGATGGCGCTGCCATGCGTCAGGCGCTGCAAGCCGAGCATTTCGACGTGGTGGTGCTCGACTTGATGCTGCCCGGCGAAGACGGTTTGTCGCTGTGCCGCTGGTTGCGCGCCGAATCGGACATTCCAATCCTGATGCTCACCGCCCGTTGCGAACCCACCGACCGGATCATCGGCCTGGAACTGGGCGCCGACGACTATATGGCCAAGCCATTCGAGCCGCGGGAACTGGTTGCACGGATTCAGACCATTCTGCGTCGAGTGCGCGACGATCGCACCGAACAGCGTGCGAATATCCGTTTCGACACCTGGCGGCTGAACAGTGTGCTGCGCCAATTGATCGCCGCGGATGGGCTGGTGGTGCCGCTGTCCAACGCCGAATTTCGTCTGCTCTGGGTGTTCATCGAACGTCCGCGCCGGGTGCTCAGCCGCGAACAGTTGCTGGACGCCGCCCGTGGTCGCTCGATAGAAGCCTTTGATCGCAGCATCGATTTGCTGGTGTCACGCCTGCGCCAGAAACTCGGTGACGACCCGAAAGCCCCACAGCTGATCAAGACCGTTCGCGGCGAGGGTTATCTGTTCGACGCACGAGACATCGGCTGATGCGTGCGCGCTTCGATACGCTGTTTGGCCGCCTGTTTGGTGTGCTGCTGCTGGCGATCGTACTGGCGCATTTGTTAGCGTTTTTCTGGTTCAAACATTACGGACCGCCCCCTCCGCCTCCCCCGCCGCCGTCGGAGTTTTCCGAGCGCTTCGACGGACAACGCCCACCGATGGACCCGCGTTTCGACCACCGGCCACCGCGGCCGTGGTTCGGCGGGCCACTGGTGCCACTGACCTTTCAGTTTGTCTCGCTGATCATCGCCGCCTGGTACGGCGCCAAGCTGCTGACCCGACCGATTCAGCGCCTGAGCGATGCCGCCGAACGCCTGAGTGAAAATCTCGACAGTCCGCCGCTGGATGAGTCCGGCCCACGGGAAGCGCGGCAAGCGGCCCACACGTTCAACCTGATGCAGCAACGCATCCTGCAGCAAGTGCAGCAGCGCTCGCGAATGCTCGGCGCGGTGTCCCATGACCTGCGCACGCCGCTGTCGCGACTCAAGCTGCGGCTGGAGAAGATCGACGATGACAAGCTGCAAGGCCAGATGCGTCAGGACCTGGACGACATGATCAGCATGCTCGATTCCACCCTCACCTACCTCCACGAACAGCGCACCAGCGAGGCGCCACAATGGATGGACGTGCAGGCGCTGGTGGAGTCCCTGAGCGAAAACGCCCAGGACCAGGGCGCCAACGTCCTGACCTGTGGCCATTGCGCACCGTTGCAGGTTCAGCCGATGGCCTTGCGCTCGTGCATCAACAACCTGCTGGACAACGCCCTGCGTTATGCCGGGGACGCGCTGATCACGCTTGAGGACAGCCGCGAGGAACTGGTGATTCGGGTCATCGATCATGGCCCGGGTATCGCGGAGGATAAACGTGAAGCGGTGTTCGAACCGTTCTTTCGCCTGGAAGGTTCACGTAATCGCAACTCCGGCGGCGTCGGCCTGGGCATGACCATCGCCCGGGAAGCAGCGGAGCGTTTGGGTGGGCAGTTGAGCCTGGAAGAAACCCCCGGCGGTGGTCTCACGGCGGTCATCCGCCTGCCGCGCCTCTGAGCCACACCCAAATCCAATGTGGGAGCGGGCCTGCTCGCGATAGCGGTCTGTCAGTTGAATTGATATTGAATGTACCGCCGTCATCGCGAGCAGGCTCGCTCCCACAGGGTCAGGGTCCGACCGGACAAATGTGTGTACCGGACGGTACAAACCCCACATACCCACGACAACTTGCCCCTTGAGGCTGCAAAAACCGGTGCACCCACCGGTTTCCCATTCCAAGGAGTGAGCACAATGATCGGTAGTGTCAGCAACTACACGAGCTATACCAGCACCAGCAGCACCTCCACCAACAGCGCCCGCAGCCAGCAATTCCAGAAAGAACTGCTCGCCAAACTCGACAGCAACAGCGACGGCGCGGTGGATCAGGACGAACTCAAGAGCGCCCTGTCGCAGAAATCCGACGATGGTCTGCTGGTCAGCCTGAGCAAGAACTTCAGCGACCTGGACAGCGATGAAAGCGGCAGCCTGAGCAGCGAAGAAATGGCCACGATGGCCCCTCCGCCTCCACCGCAGCGTGATCAGGCACCGAACACCGAACTGGCCGATGCGCTGATCAGTGCTCTGGACACCGACGGCGACGGCGCCATCAGCAGCGATGAGCTGAGCAATGGCTTGACCAGCGCCGGCAGCACGGCCGACAGCACAGAAGTCTTCTCGGCCCTGGATAAAAACGAAGATGGCACCGTCAGCCAGGACGAACTCGCCGCCAGCCTGACCCCGCCGCCACCGCCACCTCAACAGATGTCCGGTGAAGAACTGTTCAGCCAGCTCGATGCGGACAGCGATGGCAGTGTCACCCCCACCGAACTGAGCAGCGCCCTGGGCAGCGACAGCACCTCGTCGACCAGCACCGACACAAGCGCTGCGTTGCTCAAAGTGCTCGATAGCGACAGCAGCGGTGGCGTCAGCAGCGATGAACTGAAAGCCGCCCTGCAAGCCGGTCGTGAGCAGAACTCCGACAGCTCGACCAATCAGTTCAACGTGACTGAAGCCCTGAACAAAATGATCGCCAATCTGAGCAAGCAGTATTCGCTCGATAACGTGGCGACCGTGGGCAAATACCTGAACGTGGCCACTTAAGTCAAAAGCCTCGCGGGCAAGCCTCGCTCCTACAACATGCGGGCAGACACATGACCTGTAGGAGCGAGCGGTGCGGCGATCCGACTTGCCCGCGAAGAGGCCCTGTGCCGCAACCAAAAACCTCAGGGCCGGCGATCTTCAACCCGAACCTGACTCTTGCTCCAATCGGTCAACAGGCTGTACGCAACTGCCAACAACGTCGGGCCAATAAACAAACCGATAAACCCAAACGCAATCAACCCGCCAAACACCCCGAGCAGCACAATCACCAACGGCAAATTCCCGCCCCGACTGATCAGGTACGGCTTAAGTACGTTGTCGACCCCGCTGATGATGAACGTCCCCCAAATCCCGAGGAACACCGCCATTCCGTATTCACCCTTCCAGGCCAACCACGCCGTGGCCGGAATCCACACCAACGGCGGCCCCATCGGGATCAGACTGAGCAAAAACGTCACAATCCCCAACACCAGCGCCCCGGGCACGCCGGCAATCAGGAAGCCGATCAACGCCAGCACCGCCTGAGCCGCCGCCGTACCGATCACGCCATTGACCACCCGCTGCACCGTGCCCGCCACCAGGTCGATGTAATACCCGGCGCGGTCGCCAATCAGCCGTTCCAGCAACCCATGGACAAACACCGCCAACCGCGGCCCGTCCCGGTAGAAAAAGAACACAAAGACAATACTCAGCGTCAGCTCGAGAATCCCGCCGCCAATCTGCGCACTGCGTGCCAGCAACCAGTTACCGACCTGCCCCAGATAAGGCTTGATCGCCAGCATCATCGCCGCGCCTTGCTGATCGATGCTGTTCCAGATACCCACCAACCGCTCGCCGACCAAGGGGATACCGCCCAGCCAGGTCGGGGCTTCGGGCAGACCATCGACCTGCACATCCTTGATGAACGCCGTGGCATCGCGCACGTGATCCGCCAGGTTGAACCCCAGCCACACCAACGGCGCCGCCACCAGCAGCATCCAGCCCACCGTCAGTAACAGCGCCGCCAGGGATTCACGGCCATGGAGCCAGCGGGTCAGCAGACGCATCAGCGGCCAACTGGCAAACGCCAGCACCGCGCCCCAGAACAGCGCCGACCAGAACGGCGCCATCACCCAGAAGCTCGCGCCAAACAGCACCAGGAGCAGGATCTGCACCAACAGCCGATCGTTATTGGGCATGTAAAGTCTCGAAAAAGTGAGTCAGCAAAGAGTAGGCGAACGCGCCGAGCACGTTCACCTGATGAAGCTTATCGCAACAGTTCGATGTGCAGGCCAGAGCCTTCGACACTGCCGGTCTCCATCCGCGCTGCCCGTACGCCCTGCCCGATCAGCGCCTGGCGCCAGGCTTCGGCATTTGGCCCTGACACATTGACGCGCACCGTGGTGTCCAGGTTCAGGCCTCGGGAGACCAAACGCAGCCAGGTGTCGTCAGGGTCACCCGCCAGTTTGGGGAAATCCAGTTTTCCGGTGCTTTTGAGCTGCCGCAGCAACGTCGCGGACGTCGGCAGCAGATCGCCCAGCGGCGCCGCGGCGTCGAACTGCTCGACGTGCAGATAAGCTTTGCGATTGCCGCGAGTGATGCTGTAAAGCGCGACGAGCGTGTTGTCCTGTGGCGCGGCCAGTCGCAGCAGCAAATAAGCCTGCTGATCATCGGCGCCATAGAGTTTGGCGTTACTGAACACTTCATTGGCCCACAGGCTGCTTTCGCCGCAATCGCGGGCCTGGCACCAGAACAGCAATTGGGCGCCTTGCTTTTGCAAGGCTTCGCGGGCGGCAGTAAACGCTTCTGTGGAGGAATGTTCCGGCGGTAACTCGTAAGTCACCGAGGAGGTTTGCCCGCGCGCGCTGACCTGACCGTCAAAGCGCAACTGACCGCTGATCTTGCGGATCGAGCCCAGCGGGTAGATCCGCTCAAGCTCCACCGCCGGGCGATAGTCGACGATCTGTGCATCGGCCATGCGCGGCACGATCGGCAGGTCCTGACTGCCCGGGATATCAGCGGCAAACAACCAGGGACTGAAACTGCACAGCGCCAGCAGAGTAAGAGAACGCATGGATAGACTCATCGGATCAGCATGGCCTGGGCACCCTTGACGACACTGGCGTCATCGATGCGCTCGGGCACCAGCAAACCACGCTGCACCGCGGGGCGCGCCTCCATGGCTGCCATCCAGCGTTGCAAGGCGGGTAAACCGTCCACCGCCACGCCGGACCAGTCATGACCGCGAACCCATGGGAAGGTCGCGATGTCGGCAATGCTGTACTCGCCCGCCAGAAACTCTACGGCTTGCAGACGCGTGTCGAGCACTTCATACAGGCGCCGGGTTTCATGTTGATAGCGGTCGATGGCGCCCTGGAGTTTTTCCGGGAAATAGCGGAAAAACACGTTGGCCTGGCCCTGCATCGGCCCGATTCCGCCCATCTGGAACATCAACCACTGCAACACCACCGAGCGCCCCTTGGGGTCTTGGGGCAGCAGCTTGCCGGTCATTTCAGCGAGGTAAATCAGAATCGCACCGGACTCGAACACGGCGAAATCGCCATTGGCACGGTCGACAATCGCCGGGATCCGGCCATTGGGGTTGATCTTGAGGAAGCCCTTGGACTTCTGTTCCTTTTTGTCGAAACTCAAGGCGTGCACCGTATAGGGCAGGCCGAGTTCCTCGAGCACGATAGAGACCTTGTGGCCATTCGGGGTCGCAGCGGTGTACAGATCTATCATGGTTGTCTCCCATTTCAACCCGCCCAGCCTCGACAGTTGCCCGGCGCAAGTCAAGGAACGGCGAAGAACCGATTGAAACAGTCTGCGACAAGGTCGGCACCGGATTCGTCATTCAGGTGCAAATGATGGCCGCCAGGCAGCTGTTCACGGCTAAAGGGTAGACGCTCCAGCAACTCGGGATGTTTGGCGAGCATGCCGTCGGCCGCGACCACCAGGTGGGCAGGACAACTGACGCGCTGGACGAAGGCCATCGCCTGTTCAGTGGTCAGACGTAGCGGCGACGGCAGCGTCAGGCGGTTATCCGTGCGCCAGGTATAACCGCCCGGCACCGGCATCAAGCCGCGCTGAGCCAGTAATTCGGCGGCTTCGCGACTGACCGCCACCAAACCTTTCATTCGTGCTTCGATGGCCCGGTCGAGGGTGTTGTAGACCGGTTTGCGTTTTGCCCGCAGATCCAGCTGCGCTTGCAGGGCCATGCCCATGCGCTCGGCGGCGTTTTCGCCTTTGTCTGTAGGAGGAATGATGCCGTCGATCAAGGCCAGGTGGGTCACCCGCTCCGGCAACGACCCGGCCAGCAACAGCGAGACGATCGCCCCCAGGGAATGCCCCAGCAGTGCAAAACGCTTCCACCCCAACTGCTCGGCCACTTGCAGCACGTCATGGGCGTAATCCCACAACGCGTAACCGGCGCCGTTCGGCCGATGCCCCGAGTGACCGTGCCCGGCCATGTCCAGCGCGATGATGCGCAAGCCTTTGAGCTTGGGCGCCAGCCGGGCAAAGCTGTTGGCGTTGTCCAGCCAGCCGTGCAGTGCGATCACCGGCAAGCCGTCTTCGGGGCCGAACAAGTGCGCCGCCAACTCGATATGTGGCAGGCTCAAGCGAACTTCTTCGACGACGCGGCTCATGCGCAATCCTGTTGGCTGCGACCTTCCCAGCGACTGAACAGATTCTTCAGCAGCGCGGCCGTGTCTTGTGGACGTTCGAGGGGAAACATGTGGCCGCCGGGCATGGTCAAGGACTCGCCCAGGGGCATGCGCCCGACGGAACGGGCGTGATGGCGCATCACCACGCGGCTCTTGTGCCCGCGAACCACCGCCAATGGCACTTTCAACTGCCGCGCGCGGCCGGGGCTGGTGTGAGGCACGCCGCGGTAGATGCTGATTTCCGTGGCCGGGTCGAAACGCAGGCGCAGTTTGTCGCCGACTTTTTGCAAACCATATTGAAGATAGGCGTCGAAACATTCCGGGTCGAAGCCGCGAAACAGGGTTTTACCGGCGAAATACAAGCGGGCCGCGTCCAGATCGGCAAACTCTTCCCGTCGCCCCAACGTACGGCCGGCCGGGGTCAGGCGATCGATGAAACCGAAGCGCTTGGCGGCACGGATCACCCATTGATCGGTACGGGTCAGTACCGGGGAATCGAGCATCACCACGCCACGATACAACTCAGGGCTACGCAATGCGGCGTGCAAGTGCAGCACGCCGCCAAAGGAGTGGCCAACGCCCCAGACCGGTTCAGGCTGTTGCTTGAGATGATGAATCAGCTCATCCACCAGATTGTTCCAGTTGTCGTCCGCCGGAAAACGCGGGTCATGGGCGTGCTGCTCCAGATGCGTCACCTGATACTCGGGCGCCAGCGCCGCGAACAACTTGCCGTAGGTCCCCGAAGGAAAGCCATTGGCGTGGGCGAAAAATATCTGTTGCGACATACCGGCAAATCCATGAGCGAGAACGAGGGTTGATTGTCCGTAAGACGGAGTCCTGCAGCAATGACCATAACTGCCAGGAATGGTGGTAGGAGATGTCGCCGCCAAAATTAAAAGATCAAAAGATCGCAGCCTTCGGCAGCTCCTACCGAAGCCTGCGATCTTTTGATCTTGCTGCTTCAACGCGCCGGAGGATTCTCCCCCAACGGCACCACTGCCATGGTCAGCCGCGACACACAACTGGCCTTGCCCTCATCGCTGGTCAAACGGATGTCCCAGACATGCGTCGTACGACCAATGTGAATCGCCTTGGCCACCGCCGTCACGCGTCCACTGCGCAGGCCGCGCAAATGGTTGGCGTTGATTTCCAGGCCCACGCAGTAAAACTTGCTGGCGTCGATGCACAGGAAACTGGCCATCGAACCGACGGTTTCGGCCAGCACCACCGAGGCGCCGCCGTGCAGCAAACCATAAGGCTGGTGCGTGCGATGGTCGATGACCATGCTCGCGGTCAGGGACTCGTCATCGAAGGCTTCGAAGCGAATATCCAGCACTTCGCCGATGGTGTTTTTCTGGATTGCGTTCAACTGCTCGACGTTGGGAGTGGTGCGCCACAGACTCATCGTTGCGTTCCTTTATGGGTGTTGTTCGTCGCTCAATCCTGCCACAGCACCGCCTCGCTGCGCTCGCTCCATTCTGCAAACCGAGCACCGTAAGCCGCTTCGATCATGTTGCGCTTGATCTTCAGGGTCGGTGTCAGGAAGCCGTTCTCTACCGCCCAACTGTCCTTGACCACCACCAATCGACGCAAGCGCTCATGCCTGTCGAGGACGCCGTTGACCTCCTCCAGCAGTTTTTCCAGGCTTGAATGCAAACCCGCCCGAGCCGATCCATTCGCGTCCTGCTGACCGACCGCCGACAGCACGCACAACCCCAGTGGTGCGCTCAGGCCGTCGCCAACTACACACACCTGTTCGATCCGCGAATGCACCGCCAGGCGATTTTCGATCGGCGCCGGGGCAACGTATTTGCCTTTGCTGGTTTTGAAGATTTCCTTCAGGCGCCCGGTCAGTCGCAGATTGCCTTCGGCGTCTTCCTCACCCTTGTCACCGGTGCGCAAAAAGCCATCGTCAGTGAGAGTTTCGGCGGTTTTCTCAGGTTCCTTGAAATAGCCGAGCATGGTCGCGCCGCTGCGCACCAATACTTCGCCGGACGACTCGATGCGCACTTCGACCTCCGGGCACGGCCTACCGATCCACCCGGGTTTGTTCTGCCCCGGCAGGCCGATGTGGGAGTAACCGCAGCTTTCGGTCATGCCGTACACCTCCAGCACATCCAGCCCCAGCTTGCGGTACCAGAGCAGCAGCGTCTGCGGCACTGGCGCCGCGCCGGACAAGGCGATGCGCAAGGCGTCCAGCCCCAGCCCGGCGAGGACTTTGTGCCCGACCCGTTTGCCGATGAAGGGCAACCCAAGCAGGAAGTCCAGACGCGTTGCCGGGATCTTGCCGTAGACACCCATCTGGAATTTGGTCCAGATCCGCGGCACGCCGAACAGCGCGGTCGGCCGTGCACGGCGCAAATCTGTGAGGAAGGTATCGAGGCTCTCGGCAAAGAACACGGTTTGCCCGGTATAGATCGACGCCAGCTCGACGAACATGCGCTCGGCAACATGGCACAGCGGCAGATAAGACAGCAGGCGGTCCGACTCATTAAGGCCGAACAGCTGCGTGCCATGGGTGGTGGCAAATCCCAAGGTGGCGAAACTGTGCATCACGCCTTTGGGTTTACCCGTGGTGCCGGAGGTGTAAATGATGGTCGCCAGTTGATCGGCGGCGGGTTTGGGGTCGTCCTGAATCGGCGAGCTGCGTTGCAGATCGGCCCAACTGAAATCGAAGGTTCCGGACGGACACAGTGGCAGGCTGATGGTTGGCAGGTCGGGGCTGACTCCGGCGGACATGCCCGGCCAGTCATCCAGCTTGCCGATGAACACCAGCGCGGCTTCGGAATGATCGAGTACCTGGGCCACGGAATCGGCGGTCAGATTGGGATACAGCGGCACCGAGACATGCCCGGCCATCCAGATGGCCAGGTCGGTGATGATCCAGTGAGCGCAGTTTTTCGAGATCAGCGCGATGTGGCTGCCTTGCGGTAGTTCGCGAGCCCGTAGCCAGTGGGCGGCACAGCGCGCCTGATGGCCAACGTCGGCCCAGGTCAGCGTCTCGACCTGACCGCCCCCTGTCGGTTGCACCAGAAAGCGCTGACGGGGATGGCGGGCTTCACGCTCGTAGAAGACGTCCAGCGGCAAACGAAAAGCAGCAGACATGCGACTTGCTCCCTTATTTTTGTCTGGAGCAAGCGTAGTCAACCAAGCAAGTGCTTGGTTGACTATTTCACACAAAAAAAACGAACGATGCCTTTACAAGAAACGGAACGCCACCGCTCTTGTAGGAGCGAGGCTTGCCCGCGAAGGGGCCTTCGAAAACGCTAAAAGCTTCGCGGGCAAGCCTCGCTCCTACAAGAGCAGAAGCAAAGCAAAAGCAGATTACGGGTGCTTGATGCCGTTGAGCCTCATCGACCCGATCAGCAGTTCATTGTTCTCAAGCTCGGCCAGGCCGGCGGTGCTGACTCTTTCCGGTGGGTAGCCGGCGCCGTGCTGCAGGTAGCTCAGCAGGCTGCCCACCAGCGGATTGTGACTGACCAGCAAGACGTCACTCACCGATACAAGCTGCTCCGCCACCTTGTCCGGATCGGTATCCGGGGTCAGCCAGTCGACCGTGCGAATTTCCGGCTCGAAACCCAGTGCCTCACGCACCAGCAAAGCGGTCTCCTGCGCTCGCAGGAAAGGACTGGCATAAATGGCGGTGAGCGGCTGGCCGATCAATTCGGCGGCAGTGCGCAACACCTCTACACGGCCATGGGCGGTCAATTTCCGCTCGGAGTCGGGGCGAGTATCGTGAGGTTCGGCTTCACCATGACGCAATACCCAGAGTTTCATAGCTTCGGTTCCTCATCTCGGGCCGGATGCGGTGCCGGCGCCACAACGTGAGGCGCTTCACCTTCCGGTGTACGCGGCGTCGGCCAGTCGGCGAACGGCCAGGGCTTCTGGTCGCTGTGAAAGCTGCCGAAACGACCGATCTGCGCCAGAAACTGGCTCAGGCTGTCGCCGAAATTCATCAAGCTGGCGCTCGGTGCGCCATAAATCAAACGATAGATCAGCTGCACCAACACCACCGCACCGAGGATGAACTGCGCCACTTGCCAGACCAGCACATAGACAACCATCCACAACACCCGCAGCAGGATGGATTCGTACTTGGCTTCTATTTTCGGATCGTTCATGTCTCGCTCCCTGCCCTAGTAGGTTGAATACTCAGTTGAAACCGCTGGTGGAAATAAAGTCCACGTCGGTTTTCGGTTCGGCGCGCATCAATAGCTCAATCACTTGGTCAAGCGTGCGCCCTTCGAACAGAATCGCGTGCAATCCGGCGACCAGCGGCATATACACGCCCACTTCCTGGGCTTTGGCCTTGAGCACCTTGAGGGTGTTCACGCCTTCGGCGACTTCGCCCAGACGCGTCACCGCATCCTCCAGGCTCAAGCCCTGGCCGAGGGCAAACCCGACCTGATAGTTGCGGCTTTTGGGCGATGAACAGGTAACGATCAAATCGCCGACACCCGCCAGCCCCAGGAACGTCATCGGGTTGGCGCCCTGATTCACCGCGAAGCGGGTCATTTCCGCCAGTGCCCGGGTGATCAGCATGCTTTTGGTGTTTTCGCCCATGCCCAACGCCACCGCCATGCCGGCGATGATGGCGTAGACGTTTTTCAGCGCCCCGCCCAGTTCCACGCCAAAGCGGTCGGCGCTGGCGTACACGCGAAAGGTGCGGCCATGCAGCGCGGCCTGGACTTGCTGGCAAAGATCTTCATCTTCGCTGGCGACCACCGTGGCGGTCAGCGCGTGTTCGGCGATTTCACGGGCAAGATTCGGCCCGGACAGCACGCCAATGCGCGCTTGCGGGGCGATGTCTTCGAGGATCTCGCTCATCAGCTTGAACGTATGGGCTTCGATGCCTTTGGTCAGGCTCACCAGCAGCTTGCCGCTCAACAGCTGGGCGTAGGGTGCCAGGACTGAGCGCAGCGCGCTGGACGGCAGCGCGACGAAGCACAGGTCGCAGGCCTCCAGCGTGGCTTGCAGGTCAGTGACCGCCTCCACAGCCGGAAGAATCTTGATGCCTTTGAGGTAACGCGGGTTCTCGCGATTGACCCGTATGGCCTCGGCCTGCTCGGGGTCACGCATCCACAACCGGACCTGATGCCCGTTCTCGGCCAGCAGATTAGCCACGGCGGTACCAAAACTTCCGCCTCCCAGGACCGCAATTGGGCGCTGTTCAGTCATATGCAATCCGTTAATCCATACCAGTGGCGATGTCGGCATTATACGGAGCGGCCCAGTCGCGACCAGCCCTCGCATCAATTACCGATACTTGTAGGAAGAAGACCAAGAAAACCAAGGAAAATGCCCACATCGTGACTGGAAAAGTCATTGCTCTCGGTTAACATGCGCGCCAATTAATCGCTATCAAGGCCGCGCCGTGTCTTTTGGCTCCCCTTATCCTCGCTCGCCACTGGTACTGGCGCTGATATTCAGCCCGCCATTGCTGGCCGACGACCTGTTTCTCGACAACGAACCGTTGCCGCAAGTGCTGACGGCGACGCGTCTGAAGCAATCGCCGGCGGCCGTGCCGGGGAGCATGACGGTGATCGATAACGAACTGATCCATGCCAGCGGCGCCCGGGACATCAGCGAGTTGCTGCGGCTGGTGCCGGGGATGATGGTCGGCAATATCAGCGGCAATCAGGCGGCGGTGAACTATCACGGCACCAACGCCAGCGAAGCACGGCGCATGCAAGTGTTGATCGACGGCCGCTCGGTGTACCGCGCGGGCCTGGCCACGGTGGACTGGAGTGATATTCCGGTGGCCATGGAAGACATCGAGCGCATCGAGGTATTCCGCGGCCCGAACACCGTCAGCTACGGCGCCAACGCACTGATGGCGGTGGTCAATATCATCACCCGCAAACCCGCCGACAGCCACGGCACGCGGCTGAAAGTCACCCGTGGCCAGCGCGGCATCAATGACTTCTACGCCAGCCAGGGCACGGGTTGGGACAGCGGCGACTTGCGTCTGTCTCTGTCCGGCCAACAAGACGACGGCTTCGACTCGGACCGCACCGGCGCCGATTACCGCGACAGCCGTCGCTTGAACCGCTTCAGCCTCGCCGTCAGCCAGACGCTGGATGAAAACCAGAGTATCGACTGGCAACTGAACGCCAAGGACGGAACCAACCAGCGGCCGTATACCTATCGTCCGGTGTTCTCGGGGATTACCGCCGCCGGGAATAATTCCGACGTCATCGCCAAGGATTATGCCGGCTCGCTGCGCTGGAACTTGGACATCAATCCCGATCACAGCCTTTATATCCAAGGCTCGGCGCAACACTGGGATCGCCAGCAGACGTGGCGTGCCTGCGATGCCGAGGTCTCGTTCAGCCCGGAGCTGACCCAACTGTGGCAACTCAACCCGAACTACACCGAACGCCTGGCGCGCAACATGGAACGTTACACCGGTTCCGGCGCGCCGGCGGGTACTGCGGCTGAACGTGCGCTGGGCAATCAGGTACTGCGGCAATGGCAAAATGGCGCCCGACAAACCGTCTGCGGCGACATCGACCAGAGCGCCCGGGAATCGCGCTACGACCTCGAACTGCAAGACACCCTGAGCCTGTCCGACAGCCTGCGGCTGGTCAGCGGCATGAACTATCGTTACGACCGGGCAGACTCCGAGACTTACTTCAATGGCACGCTTGACGACACCACCTGGCGAGCGTTCGGCCAACTCGAGTGGCGTGCCACCGAGCACTGGTTGCTGCAAGGCGGTGCGATGTATGAAGACACGCAATTGACCGGCAACTCGCTGACCCCGCGGGTGGCGGTCAATTACCTGATCAACCCGCGCCACGGCTTGCGTGCAGTGTATTCGGAAGCCATCCGCTCACCGGACATGTTCGAGAACAACGTCAACTGGAGTTATCAGGTGACCAACCTGCAGCCCAGTGCCTACGGTCAGACCAGCGCCCGCTATTTCGTCAGAACCCGCGGCCCGGGCGATCTCGAACAGGAACGCATGCGCTCCCGGGAACTGGGTTACAACGGCTACTTCGCAGAGTGGGGGCTGGCGGTCGACGTGAAGCTGTTCTACGACGAAATCACCGGCATGATCAGCGAACCGCTGCGCAACAATCAGTACATTGCCAGCAACTCGAACAGCTCGCGCTTCAGCGGGACTGAAGCCCAGCTCGACTGGCGCGTCAGCAGCGCCGATCGTCTGCGCCTGACCTACGCCTATGTCGATGCCGAGGCCAGTAACCCGCTGGACGCACAACAGACGGCGCGCAACAGCGGCTCCGCCGGTTGGCTGCGCAACTGGGACCATGGCTGGAACAGCGCACTCTTCTACTATGGTGCCGACGCCCTCAACGGTTACCGCTTCGAACGGATCGACACCCGCATCGCCAAACGCATCGGCTTGGGCAAGGCCAATCTGGAACTGGCCGCAATCCTCCAGCAACGCCTCGACAATCAGCCCACCACCTTCGTCGACAACAACTACGACGAGCGCCGGGTGCTCTACTTCAGCGCGGAGCTGGAGTTCTAGGATGAAGCATCGCCCGTCACCGAAGACGCCAACCCTTGGCCGCCTGCTGGCCGGATTGTGCCTGGTGTTTACCGGGCTGCTGTGCACGCTGCCCGCACGAGCCGCCGACATTCTGCTGACGGGGGCCGAGGACAGCCCCGGCGTGCAGTCTTTCGTTCAGGCCCTGAGCGAGTTGCGCCCCACCGACAGCGTGCGTTTCCAGCCTGTCACCAGCCTGCCGGCACCTGGTCACATGCCCGCTGGCACCCGCCTGATTCTGCTCGACTTGCCCAGCCTCGACTGGCGCCTGCAAGACCCCCAGGGCCCGGCGACACTGGTCCTGCGCATCAGTCGCCTGCAAGCCCGCCAACGCCTGGGCAATGACCTGCCCTCGCACCTCAGCCTGCTCTGGAGTGATCCGCCGCTGGATCGACAGTTGCGCCTGACCCGGCTCCTCCTGCCTCAGGCCCGGCGGGTGGGCGTGCTTTACGACAGCCACAGCGAATTCCTTTTGAAAGAACTGCGTCAGGCCGCCCTGCCCCTGGGCCTTGAAGTGGTCCCCGAGCGCTGGGATAACACCCATGACAGCCGTCCCTTGCAGGCCCTGCTGAAAAACAGTGATGTGCTGCTGGGCCTGGACGACCCTGACCTGTACAACCCTAAAACGGTGAAAAACCTGCTGCTCAGCAGCTATGCGCGGCAACTGGCGCTGATCGGTCCCAACGCAGCCTTCGTCAGGGCCGGCAGCCTGGCCAGCACCTACAGCGACCAGAACGATTGGCTGAGGATTCTCGACGAACTGCTCGACCGCCCCTCGAGCACCTGGCCGCGCGCACTCTATCCGCAACACTTCAAGGTCTTAAGCAACCCGCAAGTCGCTCGTTCATTAAGCATTGAACCGATGGATGAAGCCTCTGTCGCAACACAGCTGGCCGAAGGAGAACGCCGCCCATGACCTTCCGTCGCGGTTGGGACATCAATACCCGCACCCAGATCATCAGCCTCGGCCCGGCTCTGCTGCTGACGTTGCTGCTGATCAGTTTTTTCACCTTCGTGCGAATCCAGGACCTGCGCCAGGAGCTCAATCACACCGGGCAACTGATCGCCAACCAACTGGCGCCGGCCACCGAATACGGAGTGATCTCGGGCAACAATGAAGTGCTCGAAAGTTTGCTCAAGGCCACCCTGGCCACGCCCAATGTGCGTTTTCTGGAAGTACAGGACAGCGCCAACCGGATTCTGGTGTACGTCGAGCAACCGTCGGAAACCCACAAGCACTCGCACCAAGTGGAAGTGTTCCAGGCACCGGTACGCCTGCAACGCATCGCGCTCAACAATGACTTCTTACAGAACAGCCGTACCACCGCCAGCGTGCCGGGCGAGGATTATCTGGGCCGGGTGATCGTCGGCCTGTCCAATGACGCCTTCAACCAGCGCCAGCAGGAAATCCTCTTCAAGGCCGGGATCCTGGCCTTGTTCGCCCTGTTGTTTACATTTTTGCTGGCTCGGCGCCTGGCCGGCAGCCTGTCACAACCGATCCACGACATCGGTAACGCCGTCAAGGCGATCCAGGAAGGCGACTACAAGACGCCCCTGCCGATTGTCGACGACACCGAACTGGGCGCCCTGTCGCAACACATCAACAACCTTGCCCAAGGCCTTGAACAAGCCAGTCGCGAACAACACCAGGCCATGGCGCAATTGATCCAGACCCGCGAAGAAGCGGAAAAAGCCAACAATGCCAAATCCGATTTCCTGGCAATGATGAGCCATGAACTGCGCACACCGATGAATGGCGTGCTGGGCATGCTGCAACTGCTGGAAACCACCGAGATGACCGAGGAGCAGATCGAATACGCGGCGCTGGCCTCGGAATCCACCGAACACT
Organism: Pseudomonas sp. A-RE-19; assembly: GCF_019956555.1. Classification (GTDB taxonomy): domain Bacteria; phylum Pseudomonadota; class Gammaproteobacteria; order Pseudomonadales; family Pseudomonadaceae; genus Aquipseudomonas. The sequence goes on from NZ_JAHBDQ010000006.1 coordinate 87,135, forward strand.
TGCTCAAAGTCATCAACGATATTCTCGATTTCTCGCGCATCGAGCGCTCGGAACTGGAGCTGGAGCACATCCCGTTCAACCTCGCGGACCTGATCAGCAGTTGCGCCCAGTCGTTCCAGCACAGCGCAGCGCAACGCGGGCTCGACCTGCAACTGCTGATCCCCGAGGACATGCGCACGCTGCAGGTACTGGGCGACCCGACCCGGATCCGGCAGATCCTGGTCAATCTGGTCGGTAATGCCTTGAAGTTCACCGAACACGGCTGCGTATCGATCGAACCGCAATGGCAGTCCCTGGACCACGAACTGCTGTGGTTCACCTGCACGGTGCGCGACAGCGGGATTGGCATCTCGCCCGCAAGCCTGGAATCGATGTTTAAGGCGTTCCAGCAGGCCGACAGTTCTATTTCAAGACGTTACGGCGGCACCGGACTGGGGCTGCCGATTGCCCGTACCCTGGCTGAGCGGATGGGCGGCACGCTGCGCGCCCAGAGCGAAGAAGGCGTTGGCTCGGTATTCACCCTGGAAATTCCTCTGGCGCTCCATAAGCAGTCACTGCCCATGCTGAAGCCGCGCATACACGCCGGCAATGATCATGGAGAAGGTCGTAATGTGCTGTTGGTAGAGGATAATCCGGTCAATCGCACCGTCGTCGAAGCAATGTTGCGCAGCCTGGGCTTTACTGTCAGCGTCGTCACGGATGGTGCCCAAGCGGTGCGCAGTGCCGAGAGTCTGATTTTTGAAGCGATTCTGATGGACTGCCGACTGCCGGTCATCGACGGTTACGAGGCCACCCGTCAGATCCGCCAATTGCCCGGCTGCGCTGACGTGCCGATCATCGCCCTGACGGCCAATGTCTTGCAGGGCGACCGTGAAGCCTGTCTGTCGGTGGGGATGAACGATTACCTGGCCAAGCCCTTCAAACGCGCTGATCTGCAGCAAATTTTGCAGCGATGGGTGCAGTAGTACAGGCCTTTCGGCTATCTGCGACTGGCGTGAATGACGAAATTGCGGCAGTCTTAGGCACCCGAACAGGTCCCCAAAGGGGCTTGAATAATAATTTCAGTGCACAAGTGTACATTCATGTCCTTGGTGCTGTGACTTTCACCACAACGCAATAGTCTATGAGTAGGCTGCTGACTCGAGGCATGAACGCTTCGATCGGCCGGGAAGATTCGCCCCACCCTGCCGCATGGACTATTGAGGAGCTCGCATGACCAAACAAAACGCCTTTACTCGGGAAGACCTGCTGCGCTGCAGTCGTGGTGAGTTGTTCGGCCCGGGTAACGCGCAACTGCCGGCCCCGAACATGCTGATGGTCGATCGCATCACCCATATCAGCGAAGAGGGTGGCAAGTACGGCAAAGGTGAATTGGTCGCCGAGCTGGATATCACTCCAGACCTGTGGTTCTTCGCCTGCCACTTCGAAGGTGATCCGGTCATGCCGGGCTGCCTGGGCCTTGATGCCATGTGGCAACTCGTCGGTTTCTTCCTCGGCTGGCAAGGCTTGCCGGGCCGCGGTCGCGCCCTGGGTTCGGGCGAAGTGAAATTCTTTGGCCAGGTACTGCCGACCGCCAAGAAAGTCACCTATAACATCCATATCAAACGCGTCCTGAAGGGCAAGCTGAACATGGCCATTGCCGATGGTTCGGTGACCGTCGACGGTCGCGAAATCTACACCGCCGAAGGCCTTCGGGTCGGCGTATTCACCTCCACTGACAACTTCTAAGGGTTATTCGCATGCGCCGCGTCGTTATCACTGGTCTGGGCATCGTTTCGTGCCTGGGCAATGACAAAGAGACCGTCTCCGCTAACCTGCGTGCAAGCCGCCCTGGCATCCGGTTCAACCCGGAATATGCTGAAATGGGTCTGCGTAGCCAGGTTTCCGGCTCCATTGACCTTCCTCTCGAAGAGCTGATCGATCGCAAGATCTATCGCTTCGTCGGCCACGCGGCGGCTTACGCCTACCTGGCCATGAAAGACGCCATTGCTGACTCCGGTCTGACCGAAGAGCAGGTTTCTAACGTGCGTACCGGCCTGATCGCCGGCTCCGGTGGCGCGTCGACCTTGAACCAGATGGAAGCGCTGGACATCCTGCGTGAGAAAGGCGTCAAGCGCGTCGGCCCGTACCGCGTTACGCGGACCATGGGCAGCACCGTTTCTGCTTGCCTGGCCACGCCGTTCAAGATCAAGGGTGTGAACTACTCGATCTCCTCCGCTTGCGCCACCAGTGCTCACTGCATCGGTAACGCCATGGAACAGATCCAGTTGGGCAAACAAGACATCGTTTTCGCCGGTGGTGGTGAAGAAGAGCACTGGAGCCAATCGTTCCTGTTCGATGCCATGGGCGCCTTGTCTACTCAGTACAACGAAACCCCGGAAAAAGCCTCCCGTGCCTACGACGCCAAGCGTGACGGTTTCGTCATTGCCGGCGGTGGCGGCATGGTTGTGGTTGAGGAGCTGGAACACGCTCTGGCCCGTGGCGCGAAGATCTACGCGGAAATCGTTGGCTACGGCGCGACCTCCGACGGCTACGACATGGTCGCCCCGAGTGGCGAAGGCGCTATCCGCTGCATGCAGATGGCCATGTCCACCGTCGACGCACCGATCGACTACCTGAACACCCATGGCACCTCGACTCCGGTCGGCGACGTCATGGAAATGAAAGGTGTACGTGAAGTGTTCGGCGACAAGGCTCCGGCCATCAGCTCCACCAAGAGCCTGTCGGGTCACTCCCTGGGCGCCGCCGGCGTTCACGAAGCGATCTACTGCCTGCTGATGATGGAAGGCAACTTCATGGCCGGTTCCGCCAACATCGACGAGCTGGACCCGGAAGTGGCAGACATGCCAATCCTGACCAAGACTCGCGAAGACGCCACCATCAACACCGTGATGAGCAACAGCTTCGGCTTCGGCGGCACCAACGCCACGCTGGTACTGAAGCGCTGGGCAGGTAAATAACACCTCGCCGTTTCGCTGTACACAAAAACGCCCCGACTGGTTCGGGGCGTTTTTTTTGCGCCTGCTTTTTGTAGGAGCCAGGCTTGCCGGCGAAGGCGTCCTTGAGTACGCCTTCGCCGGCAAGCCTGGCTCCTACAGGTAATCAGGTTCAAATCCGTGGTTTTCCCCTCGCGAACATGAAACATATGTCATGAAACCAAGCGGCCTGCGACTGAATGTCGCGTATTTCGCGGGCTGCAGGACTTTTGTCGATTTCGCAAAAAACCGTTACCGAACCCGGCCGTTTACTTAGCCAGCTAACAAAATATATAAAAGAGGCCTGCACACGCCTTGCTGCAGATAACAGAGATTGGAGCTAGCAGATGACTGTAAAAGTAACTGAACGCGACGATTCACATATGTCCCACGAAGGCATCGCCGCCGGTATCCGCATCTGGGACGTACATCAACAAGACATGCTGGTCGGGATGTTCCACTCCGAGACCGAAGCCCACCAATACAAGGCCGAACTGGAAATACTGGAGCAGCAGCGCGAAGCACGCTCTGCATGAAAATGACCGCACTGAAAACGATAAACCCCACCATGAGCGCAATGCTGTTCATTTAGGCGCAGCAGCGTTGCGATCCACTGGGTATCGTTTTTTGACATCTTCCCCGCCCCGGGGCCTCGCCAGTCTGGGGCGTTTCAAATCCTGTGTGATGGGCATAAAAAAATCCGGAATCCTTATCAGATTCCGGATTTTCCTGCCGCACAAGGATCAGTCGACAGTCCTTAAGTGAACAGCAATGTGCGCAATAAGCGGCGTTTTTCCTGGATCGCTACGGCGCCTTATTCAGCAGCCGGCGCTTCCGGTTTGCGGCGCTTGAGCGGGGCCATGCCGTCCTTGCTGACCAGCGACAAGGCGTCGGTCTTCGGGCGGTTGGCGATCTTGCGCTTGGTCGGGGCCTTGGCGCCGGTTTTCTTTTTGTCGCCCTTGGCGTCGACCTTTTTCTTCTTCACGCCAACGGCTTTGCCCGAGGCCTTGACCTTTTTCGGTCCGCCGTAGGTGCCTTTGACTTCCTTGATGGTGCGGCGCTCGAAGCTCTGCTTGAGGTAGCGCTCGATGCTCGACATCAGGTTCCAGTCGCCGTGGCAGATCAACGAGATGGCCAGGCCATCGTTGCCGGCGCGGCCGGTGCGACCGATGCGGTGAACGTATTCATCGCCGCTGCGCGGCATGTCGAAGTTGATCACCAGATCCAGGCCGTCCACGTCCAGGCCGCGAGCGGCGACGTCGGTGGCCACGAGGATCTTCACGCCGCCCTGCTTCAGACGGTCGATGGCCAGTTTGCGATCTTTCTGGTCCTTGTCACCGTGCAGCACGAACGCCTTGTATTCCTGCGCCACCAGACGGCCGTAGATACGGTCGGCCATGGCGCGGGTGTTGGTGAACACGATGGCCTTCTGATAGGTCTCGTTGGCCAGCAGCCAGTTCACGATCTGTTCTTTGTGCTGATTGTGGTCGGCGGTGATGATCTGCTGACGAGTCGTGGCGTTCAGATCGCTGACGTTGTTCAGCTGCAAGTGCTCAGGGTTGTTCAGGACCTTGGCGACCATCTCGCGCAGGCCCGAACCACCGGTAGTAGCGGAGAACAGCATGGTCTGCTGGCGGTTGGTGCACTCTTCCACCAGACGCTGCACGTCTTCGGCAAAACCCATGTCGAGCATGCGGTCGGCTTCGTCGAGCACCAGCACTTCGACTTCTTTGAGGTCGAGGTTGCCGGCGTTCAGTTGCTCGATCATCCGGCCCGGCGTACCGATCAGGATGTCCGGCACCTTGCGCAGCATGGCGGCCTGGACCTTGAAGTCTTCACCGCCGGTGATCAGGCCGGACTTGATGAAGGTGAACTGAGCGAAGCGCTCGACTTCCTTGATGGTCTGCTGGGCCAACTCGCGGGTTGGCAGCAGGATCAGGGTCTTGATGCTGACGCGGACTTTGGCCGGGCCGATCAAGCGGTTGAGGATCGGCAAAACGAATGCAGCGGTTTTGCCGCTACCGGTTTGCGCTGTCACCCGCAGGTCACGCCCTTGGAGCGCCAGCGGAATAGCCGCTGCTTGCACAGGCGTTGGCTCGACAAATTTAAGCTCGGCCACGGCTTTGAGCAGGCGTTCGTGCAGGGCGAATTGGGAAAACACGGGTGCTACCTCGAAGAAATACAAAAAAACAGCTGCATAGGGTAACGGTTTCGAGCGCGAAGGCCGAGTTTCTTTATACAAACGGCTGCAAACAGTGGTTTTTTTATTGTTTGACTGGTACCAAAACGTCATCCGAAACGTCTTAAATGCTCTAATCACCCCGTCGCGTCCTACAGAAGAACCGTTTTCACCCATGGATATCAAACAGCTCTGGCTCAACGCCCAAGACCTCTGGGGTGCCCTCGATCAGCACCCGCTCCTGCATTCCACGCTCGCGCTGATGTTGCTGCTGGTGGTGGCGCTGGTACTCGGACGGGTGGCGCGGTACCTCATTCTTCACGCGACCAAAATCCTCGGCCGCCAGCCGTCGCTGCACTGGCTCACCGATTTTCGCCACAACAAGGTATTTCATCGCCTGGCACAGATGACGCCGTCGCTGGTGATCCAGTTCGGCCTGCACCTGGTGCCGGAGTTGGGCAAGACCAGCCTGAACTTCCTCGGCAACGTGGCGCTGGCGTTCACCATTCTGTTCCTGGTGCTGGCCGTCAGCGCATTGCTCAATGCCCTGCTGGACATCTATGCCCGCACCGAGCATGCCCGCACCCGCTCGATCAAGGGCTACGTGCAACTGACGAAAATGGTGCTGTTCGTGTTTGGCGCGATCATCATCGTCGCCACGTTGATCGACCGTTCACCGCTGTTGCTGCTGTCGGGTCTGGGTGCCATGTCGGCGGTCATTCTGTTGGTCTACAAAGACACCCTGCTGTCGTTCGTCGCCAGCGTGCAACTGACCAGCAACGACATGCTGCGGGTCGGCGACTGGATCGAGATGCCGCAAGTCGGTGCCGACGGTGACGTGGTGGACATCACCTTGCACACGGTCAAAGTGCAGAATTTCGACAAGACGATTGTGTCGATCCCGACCTGGCGCCTGATGTCCGAGTCGTTCAAGAACTGGCGCGGCATGCAGCAATCCGGCGGGTGCCGAATCAAGCGCAGCCTGTTCATCGACGCCAGCGGCGTGCGGTTTATTCGCGATGATGAAGAGTTGAAGTTGTCCCAGGTGCATCTGCTGACCGATTACATGGGCCGCAAGAAAGCCGAGCTCAAGGCCTGGAACGAAGCTCAGGGCAATGTCGCGGCGATGTCGGCCAACCGCCGGCGGATGACCAACATCGGCACCTTTCGCGCCTATGCGCTGGCCTACCTGAAGAGTCACACGGAGATTCAGCCGACCATGACCTGCATGGTTCGCCAGATGCAGACCACCGCTCAGGGCATACCCCTGGAGATCTACTGCTTCACCCGCACCACCGCGTGGGCTGATTACGAGCGGATTCAGGGGGATATTTTCGATTACCTGCTGGCGGTGCTGCCGGAGTTTGGCTTGAGTCTTTATCAACAGCCGAGCGGTGGTGATCTACGGTCCGGGTTGCTCCCGGCGATGTTGGGCGCGAGCCACATTCCCGAGCCCGAAAAACACGTCATGTAGCCCCGTTTCTCCCCTGTGGGAGCGAGCCTGCTCGCGATGGCTGAGTATCAGTCAGCATAAATATTGACTGTCATACCGCTATCGCGAGCAGGCTCGCTCCCACAGGGTTTAGTGTGCGGCCGCCGTTTTTTGTACACCCAACCGACTAATCCACACCGCCACCAGAATCACCGACCCGCCCAGGAACAACCGCCCCAATTCCTCATGCTGATTCCAGATCAGCAAATTGATCAGCAACCCCACCGGCACATGCAGGTTGTTCATCACCGCCAGCGTCCCGCCGTTCACCAGGCACGCGCCTTTGTTCCACCAGTACAAACCCAGCGCCGTCGAGACCAGGCCGAGGAACAGCAGCACGCCCCATTGCAGCGGCGCTTCGGGCAGGAAGTTCTGTTTGCCGAACAGCAGAAACGCCGGCAACGCCACCGCCAACGCGCCCAGGTAGAAGTAGCCGAAACGCCGGTAATGCGGCAGATCGCTCGGGTGACGGGCCACCAGATGTTTGTAGAGCACCTGCCCGGCGGCGTAGGTGAAATTGGCCAGTTGCAGCAACAGGAAACCCATGAAGAAGTCCGGGTTGATCCGATCAAACCGAATCACTGCCGCGCCCGCCACCGCCACCAGTGCCGCAATCAACGCCCACGGATTGAAGCGCCGGTTCAGCGCGTCTTCGATCAGGGTCACGTGCAGCGGCGTGAGGATGGTGAACAGCAGCACCTCCGGCACCGTCAGCACTCGAAAACTCAGGTACAGGCAGACGTAGGTCACGCCGAACTGCAACGCGCCGATCAGCAACATCCCGCGCATAAACGCCGGCTCGACCTGACGCCAGCGCGTCAGCGGAATGAACACCAGCCCCGCCAGCAGCACCCGCACCAGTACCGCAAAGTAACTGTCGACATGCCCGGCCAGGTATTCGCCGATCAAGCTGAAGGAAAACGCCTGGATCAGCGTGACAAAAAGTAGATAGCCCATGGTCGCCTCATTTCGAATGGCGGCGACGATAGCGGTTTTTGCCCGTCATCGCGAACAGTCAGGCAATACAAAACCCTGTGGGAGCGAGCCTGCTCGCGATGGCGGTGGCGATGGCGGTGTGTCAGCCAACATCATTGTTGAATGTAACGCCTTCATCGCGAGCAGGCTCGCTCCCACAGGGGTTGTGTGCTCATTCAAAAAATCGCAGACAAAAAAAAGCCCGATCTCGCTAATGCGTTCAATCGGGCTAGAGCACTCTAGGAGCAACAAGTGCAAAGGGAGGTTCGATGCGCGTACAGGCTTGAAGGGTTGCGCCAGGTCACTAGACCATCCAGCGATTATCTGGCGATTAACGGGTCAGGCGACCTGGGAGAGCTTGGCGTTGGCCTGGTTCAGGCCTTTCTCCTGGAAGTCACCGCCCAGGTTCATGCCTTCAGCGTGAATGAACGTTACGTCATGAATCCCGATGAAGCCCATCACCTGACGCAGGTACGGTTCCTGGTGATCGGCGGTGCTGCCGGCATAGATCCCGCCGCGAGCGGTCAGGACATAGGCGCGCTTGCCGCTGAGCAAACCTTGCGGGCCGGTTTCGGTGTACTTGAACGTCACGCCGGCACGCAGCACGTGGTCGAGCCAGGCTTTAAGGGTGCTCGGAATGGCGAAGTTGTACATCGGCGCGGCCATCACCAGTACATCGGCGGCCAGCAGTTCATCCGTCAACTGGTTGGAGCGTTCCAGCGAGGCCTGCTCGATGTCGTTGCGTTGTTCGGCGGGTTTCATCCAGCCGCCCAGCAAGTTGATGTCCAGGTGCGGCACCGGGGTGGTGGCCAAGTCGCGGACGGTGATCTGGTCGGCCGGGTGTGCGGCTTTCCATTGGCTGATGAAGGTCTGGGTCAGCTGGCGGGAAACCGAGTCTTGCTGACGGGCGCTGCTTTCGATGATCAGAACGCGGGACATGGGATGTAGCCTCCATCTGAGAATGCTGTAGGTCGATGGAGTGAAGGTTAAACAGAGTTATATCGATGAAAAAGCGCAAATAACTGCTATAAAGCATCGATAAATTCGTTTATAAGCGGAGCATGTCTCAGCCGGCATGCTCCGCTCGATGTCATTTCGGGGTGCAGGTCAGGTCGATACGCAGCTTGATGATGGTGCGGGTGAACTTGGCCGTGGCATTTTTGTGTTTGCCGGCGGGTATGTCGATCTTGCGGGTGCGTGGCGCTTCCGGGCCGTTATTGAAAACCACTTTGCAAGACACGTCGGTGTCGCCGTAGTTGTTGACCTGAATGGAGCCGATGTCGGCGTCCGTGTCGTAGGCGTTGTAGTCGACCTTCAAACCGTTGAGCTGTTTATTGACATCGATCGGATAGGCAAACGCAGTCAGCGGCAACATCGCCAACACCGCACAACCCGCCATCACACAACACAGTTTTTTCATTCGGCAGTCTCCAATAAGAACTGCCAGCTTAGGACAAGAGGAGCTCAACATGAAAGCGCCCCGCGTGACCCTTGATCAATGGCGAACGTTGCAGGCCGTGGTCGACCACGGCGGTTTCGCCCAGGCCGCCGAAGCGCTGCACCGCTCGCAATCGTCGGTCAGCTACACCGTAGCGCGCATGCAGGACCAACTCGGCGTGCCATTGCTGCGCATCGACGGCCGCAAAGCGGTGCTCACCGAGGCTGGCGGCGTGCTGCTGCGCCGCTCCCGGCAACTGGTGAAACAGGCCAGTCAGCTGGAAGACCTGGCCCATCACATGGAACAAGGCTGGGAAGCGGAAGTGCGGCTGGTGGTCGACGCCGCCTACCCAAGCGCCCGCCTCGTCCGCGCACTCACCGCGTTCATGCCACAAAGCCGTGGCTGCCGGGTGCGTCTGCGCGAAGAAGTGTTGTCGGGCGTGGAAGAAGTGCTGCTCGAAGGCGTGGCCGATCTGGCCATCACCGGGTTCAGCATTCCCGGGTATCTGGGCGCGGAGTTGAGCGACGTCGAATTCGTCGCGGTCGCCCACCCCGAGCATCCACTGCACCGGCTGAACCGTGAGCTGAACTTCCAGGACCTGGAAAGCCAGATGCAAGTGGTAATCCGCGACTCCGGTCGTCAGCAACCGCGAGATGTCGGCTGGCTCGGTGCTGAACAGCGCTGGACCGTCGGCAGCCTGGCCACCGCGGCGACTTTCGTCAGCAGTGGCCTGGGCTTCGCCTGGTTGCCCCGGCACATGATCGAGCGCGAACTCAAGGAAGGTACGCTTAAAGTGCTACCGTTGGATCAGGGTGGCAGCCGCAACCCGAGCTTTTATCTGTATTCAAACAAGGACAAACCCTTGGGCCCGGCCACGCAGATTCTCATCGAACTGCTGCGCACCTTCGACACCGCGCCGCTGGATGCCCCTTTCGCCGCCCCTGAACAAGCCTGACATGGAGTGTACGCATGGCCTATTTCGAACATGAAGGTTGCAACCTGCACTATGAGGAATATGGCCACGGCACGCCGCTGCTACTGGTCCATGGGCTGGGTTCCAGCACCCTGGACTGGGAAATGCAGATCCCGGTGTTATCCACCCACTACCGGGTGATCGTCCCGGATGTACGTGGACACGGTCGCTCGGACAAACCCCGGGAGCGTTACAGCATCTCCGGTTTCAGCGCCGACCTGATCGCCCTGATGGATCACCTGAACCTGGGCCCGACCCATTATGTGGGCCTGTCCATGGGTGGCATCATTGGTTTCCAACTGGCGGTGGACCAGCCCCAGCGGTTTAAAAGCCTGTGCATCGTCAACAGCCAGCCGCAAGTCAAAATGCAGAAACCCAGTGACTATTGGTGGTTGGCCAAACGTTGGTGCATGGCTCGACTGCTAAGCATGGAATCCATCGGCAAGGCCTTGGGACGTATGCTATTCCCCAAACCCGAGCAAGCTCATCTGCGGCAAAAGATTGCCGAGCGCTGGGCAAAAAACGACAAACATGCTTATCTCGCCAGCTTCGATGCCCTCGTTGGCTGGGGCGTTCAGGAACGACTTTCCAGAGTCACCTGTCCAACCCTCATCGTTAGTGCCGACCACGATTACACGCCGGTCTCGGTGAAAGAAGACTATGTAAAATTGCTGCCCGATGCGCGGCTGGTGGTGATCGCCGATTCGCGCCACGCCACCCCGCTGGATCAACCCGAACGCTTCAATCAAACCCTGCTCGAGTTCCTCACCGCAGTCGACACACACCCAATCAGGATCACTGACCCATGCTGAAAAAAATCGCCCTCGTCGCCGGCTCCGCTCTGTTCGCCGCCAACCTGATGGCCGCCACGCCTGCCAAGGCGCCGCACGTATTGCTGGACACCACCAACGGCCCGATCGAAATCGAACTGGACCCGGTCAAGGCCCCGATCAGTACCAAGAACTTCCTTGATTACGTGGACAGCGGCTTCTACAACAACACGATTTTCCACCGTGTGATTCCAGGCTTTATGGTCCAGGGCGGCGGTTTCACTCAACAGATGCAGCAAAAGGAAACCAAGGCGCCGATCAAGAACGAATCCAAAAACGGTCTGCATAACGTGCGTGGCACGCTGTCCATGGCCCGTACTTCCGTCCCGGATTCGGCCACCAGCCAGTTCTTCATCAACGTCAAAGACAACGACTTCCTCGATCAGGGCGATGGCTATGCCGTGTTCGGTAAAGTCGTTAAAGGGATGGACGTCGTCGATGTCATCGTCAACTCCCAGACCACCACCAAAAGCGGCATGAAAGACGTGCCGGCCGATCCCGTGTTCATCAAGTCGGCCAAGCGCATCGACTGAGACTAAGCTGAACAGGGAGTTTTGAGCGGCTGCCGGTTCTTCCGGAGCCGCTCATATCGTTTAAAGGAGCGCCCGTACGCGGGCGGAGAACTGATGCTTTATCGCCGTTTTGAAAAACTGATCGACATTTTCCGCGATGCACCGACCGCGGCTCCACCAGATCGGGTTCTGCCTTTCTATACCTATTACCTGAAGCAGGTCTGGCCGAGTTTCGCCGTCCTGCTGATCGTCGGTCTGGTCGGTGCCCTGATCGAAGTCGCGCTGTTCAGCTACCTGAGCCGTATCATCGACCTGACCCAAGGCACACCCAACGTCGATTTTTTCAAGGAACACGGCATCGAACTGGCCTGGATGGCGGTGGTTGCGCTGGTCCTGCGCCCGGTGTTCGTCGGCCTGCATGACCTGCTGGTGCACCAGACCTTGAGCCCCAGCCTGACCAGCCTGATCCGCTGGCAGAACCACAGTTATGTGCTCAAACAGAGCCTGAATTTCTTCCAGAATGACTTCGCCGGGCGCATCGCCCAACGCATCATGCAGACCGGCAACTCGTTGCGCGATTCGGCTGTACAAGCCGTTGATGCGCTGTGGCACGTGCTGATCTACGCGATCAGTTCGCTGGTGCTGTTCGCCGAAGCCGACTGGCACCTGATGATCCCGCTGCTGACCTGGATCGCCGCCTTCATCGGCGCCCTCTACTACTTCGTGCCACGGGTCAAGGAACGCTCGGTCGTGTCCTCCGATGCGCGCTCCAAACTCATGGGGCGGATCGTCGATGGCTACACCAACATCACCACCCTGAAGCTGTTCGCCCACACCAACTTCGAGCAGCAATACGCCCGCGAAGCGATCAAGGAACAAACCGAAAAAGCCCAACTGGCTGGCCGTGTGGTCACCAGCATGGACGTGGTCATCACCAGCATGAACGGCCTGCTGATTGTCAGCACCACCGGTCTTGCGCTGTGGCTGTGGACGCAATCGCTGATTTCAGTGGGTGCCATTGCGCTGGCCACGGGCCTGGTGATCCGCATCGTCAACATGTCGGGCTGGATCATGTGGGTGGTTACCGGCATCTTCGAAAACATCGGCATGGTTCAGGATGGTTTGCAGACTATCTCTCAGCCGGTCAGCGTTACTGACCGCGAACAGGCCAAGCCCTTGGCGGTAGCCCGCGGCGAAGTGCGTTTCGAGCACGTGGATTTCCACTACGGCAAGAAGAGCGGGATCATCGGCGACCTCAACCTGACGATTAAACCCGGCGAGAAAATCGGTTTGATCGGCCCGTCCGGTGCTGGCAAGTCGACCCTGGTCAACCTGCTGCTGCGGCTGTATGACGTGCAGGGCGGGCGGATCCTCATCGATGGCCAGAACATCGCCGAAGTCGGCCAGGAAAGCCTGCGCGAACGCATCGGCATGATCACCCAGGACACCTCGCTGCTGCACCGTTCGATCCGCGACAATTTGCTGTACGGCAAACCCGACGCCACCGACGCTGAACTCTGGGAAGCCGTGCACAAGGCCCGTGCCGACGAATTCATCCCGTTGCTGTCGGACTCTGAAGGCCGTACCGGTTTTGATGCGCATGTCGGTGAACGCGGAGTGAAACTCTCCGGTGGCCAGCGTCAGCGGATTGCGATCGCTCGGGTGCTGCTCAAGGACGCGCCCATCCTGATCATGGACGAAGCCACCTCGGCGCTGGATTCGGAAGTCGAAGCGGCGATCCAGGAAAGCCTCGAAACCCTGATGCAGGGCAAGACCGTGATCGCCATCGCCCACCGCCTCTCGACCATTGCCCGGATGGACCGGTTGGTGGTGCTGGAAAACGGCAAGATCGCCGAAACCGGCAGCCACGCCGAGCTGCTGGCCCATGGCGGTTTGTATGCGCGATTGTGGCAGCATCAGACCGGCGGGTTTGTCGGGATCGATTGAACCGCAAAGATCAAAAGATCGTCCGAACGCGGCCCGAGCCTTCGGCAGCTCCTGCAGAGGCTGCGACCCTGGCGCCACCAGCCACACAGAAGAACGCAAGAGACCGCCAGAACCCGCCAACCACGGGCTCTGGCGTTTTTTATGGTCACTGGAATTCCGTAACAAGCCTGCCGTGCTCAGCCAAGGTCCTGGGAGGGTTCTGTAGTCCATACTCAATGCACAACGACAGTGTTATCTCAATAGAGGAACTCGCTATGTCTTTGTTCAAACGTTCGGCTACAGAATTGGTAGGTACGTTCTGGTTGGTGTTGGGCGGCTGCGGCAGCGCGGTTCTGGCGGCAGCGTTTCCAAACGTGGGGATCGGTTTGCTGGGGGTGTCCCTGGCATTCGGTTTGACGGTGCTGACGATGGCCTTCGCTATCGGCCATATTTCGGGCTGTCATCTCAACCCTGCGGTTTCGGTCGGGCTGGTGGTCGGCGGACGCTTCCCTGCCAAAGAACTGCCCGCCTACATCATCGCCCAAGTGATTGGCGCGATCATCGCAGCGGCTCTGCTGTATTTCATCGCCAGCGGCAAACCCGGCTTCGAGCTGGCCAGCGGCCTTGCATCCAATGGCTACGGTGAACACTCGCCAGGCGGCTACTCGATGGCGGCGGGGTTTGTCAGTGAACTGGTGATGACCGCAATGTTCATCCTGATCATCCTCGGCGCCACCGACAAACGCGCCCCGGCCGGGCTGGCGCCCATCGCCATCGGCTTGGCGCTGACCCTGATCCACCTGATCTCGATTCCGGTCACCAACACCTCGGTCAACCCGGCCCGCAGTACGGGCCCGGCGCTGATTGTCGGCGGCTGGGCGATTCAACAACTGTGGCTGTTCTGGCTGGCGCCGATTCTGGGTGCGGTCATCGGCGGTGTGACCTATCGCTGGCTGGGTAAAGAAGACAGTTAACCGGCGCGAACTAACCTGCAGTAAGCAGCGAAGATTAGCCTTGCCGATAAGGCAAGGCCGTCTTCGCTTCTTCTGCATACCCCAACACCCCGACACGTTCCCGTTCAAGGAAGTCTTTCACCGCCGACTTCAAGCCCGGATGGCGCAGGTAGTGCCAGGAATGGGTGATCACCGGCTCGAACCCGCGAATCAACTTGTGCTCACCCTGAGCACCGGCGTCAAAACGTTGAAAGCCATTGGCAATCGCGTAATCCATACCCTGATAGAAACAGGTCTCGAAGTGCAAACGATCGAACTCCGCGAGGCAGCCCCAGTAACGGCCATAAAAGCTGTCGCCGCCAACCAGACTGAAGGCCATGGCCACCGGCCGTGAACCCTGTTTAGCCAACACCACGCGAATCGACTCCGGCATGCGCTCAGCCAGCAGGCTGAAAAATTCCCGCGTCAGATAGGGCGTTTGCCGACGCACCGCGTAGGTATTGGCGTAGCAGGCATACACAAAGTCCCACTGCGCCTCGGTCAGTTGCCGCCCCTCCAGCCATTCAAAATCGATACCCTGCCCCGCCACTTGCTCACGCTCCTTGCGCATTTGCTTGCGCTTGCGCGAACTGAGGGCGTCGAGGAAGTCCTGAAAGTCCCGATAACCGCGGTTCTGCCAGTGATACTGACAGCCAATGCGCTGCAACCAGCCAGGCTGTTCAGCCAATGCTGCGTCAGTAAACGAATCGGTGAAGTTGATATGGGCACTGGAAAGTTTTTCGATCTCCAGATAACCCGGCAGGCTCTGCAGCAGTTCAAAACCGTCCTCGATTGTGGCCGCCAGCAATCGCGGCCCGCTGACGGGGCTGAACGGCACCGCCGTCAACAGCTTGGGGTAGTAATCGATGCCGGCACGCTCACAGGCATCGGCCCAGGCGTGGTCGAACACGTACTCGCCGTAGGAATGCCATTTGCGGTAACTGGGCAACGCAGCGATCAGGCGATCGCCTTCGGTATGCAGCAAATGCTCGGGCTGCCAGCCGGAATGCGGGCCGAGGCTGCCGCTGTCTTCCAGCGCACTCAGAAAGGCATGGCGCAAAAACGGCTGATTCTCCGGCACCAGGGCGTCCCAGGTACGGGATGCGATTTGCGACAGTGTGTGCAGACGTTGCAGCGGCATTTTCCTCTCCACCTCTTGGCGTGACAGCCCCGCGAGTATCGCCGATCGCCGGGCAATCCACACGCGTCAATCCGATGCAAGGCTCTGAATCGGGCATTTCGGAAACCTTTGTATCGTCATCGACCCGCCATCACTTTGCCACTGCCCTGTCATAAACCATCGCGATACTGGCGCCTGTTTTTAGAGCGCCGGGTTCTACCCGGCCACTGTTTTCCGACCTTCAACCGTCGGTTGTGTCCAGGGTGGTTCAGCCATCCCTCTCATCTTCGGAGATTGCTATGCGTCTTGCTTCCACGAAAACTGCGGCGGCCTTGTGCGGTGGCCTGTTGCTGGCCATGAGTGTTCCGGCCAGTGCCGCAGTCGACGCCAAACTGCTCGACATGCTCAAGGCTAACGGTTCTATTTCCCAAGCGCAGTACGTTGAACTCCAGACCGAACTGGCCAAGGATCAGAAGGCCCAGCAAATCGCGCAGCAGGCGCAGCAAGAGACCAACGAACAAGTAGCGGTCGCCGCGAAGAAAGCCAACGAGCTGAGCGCCTTCGACCAGAAACTGGCCTGGGCCGCCAAGACCCAATTCAAGGGCGATGTTCGCGTGCGCCAGGAAACGGTCAAGATCGACGGCGAACCCAACAACGGTGGCCGCGACAAGGATCGTCAACGCATCCGCGCCCGTCTGGGTGCCTACAGCGAAATCAACCCGCAAGTGGACACCGGCATCCGCATCGCCACCGGCGGTGGCGACGATGCTCGTTCGACCAACCAGGACATGGACAACTACTTCGACAAGAAGCAGATCTGGCTGGATCTGGGCTACATCGACTACCACCCGGACGCCATCAAAAACCTGCATGTGATCGGCGGCAAGATGCTGCAACCGTGGGTCAGCATGGGTGATGTGATCTGGGACAGCGACATCAACCCGGAAGGTCTGGCAGTGACCTACAAATACCCGCTGGGCAGCAGCGCCGAACTGTTCGGTAGCCTGGGCAACTACAACCTCAAGGACAACGTCGACGGCGAAGGCGTGCAATTTCGTCACGACCTGCGTCTGACCGCCGGCCAGTTGGGCAGCCGCTTCGCCATCACCGACAACCTGAAACTGACCGTCGGCGGCAGCGTCTATGCCTACCAGAACGACGAAGACAGCCGTTGCACCGGCACGTCCACGCCGTGCGCCCTGGCCGTCAACGGCAACTCGGCCAACAACGAGTTCCGCCTGTACGAAGGTTTCAGCCAGATCGATATCGGCGGCCTGCCGATGCCGCTGTCGTTCTACGGCCAATACGTGAAGAACAACGACGCCGTGACCGATCAGGACACCGCCTGGTTGCTCGGTGCCAAGTCGAAAGTCTTCGGCTTCAACCTGGACTACAACTACCGCGACGTGCAGCGTAACGCCGTGGTCGGCGCCTTCACCGACTCAGACTTCGCCAACGGCACCACCGGTTCTCGCGGCCACAAGCTCAAGGTGGGTTACGACATCGACAAGAACTTCGCCGTCGGTGCCACTTACTTCCTGACCAAAGCCGACTTCGCCAGCCGTACCCAGCGCGATGCCGACGCCAACACGCTGCAACTGGACGCGGAAGCGAAGTTCTAAGCAACCAAGCAACACACTTCAAACGATGCGTTTTACATCCGGTCGTATCGTTTGAAGCGGTTCAACAGTCTGGCGCGGGGCAACGATCCCCATCATCCGTTCGTTTCACCCGCGCCGGCCTGTGTTTTCCTTCAGGAACGATCTTTACGCCGCTGCGCCGCCAGCCGCTCGGCCAGTGCCTCGACATCCTCGACCGGCTTCTGCGGCATCACCCGCAAGGTCGCCTGCATCAAGCGCATCTGCCGAATGAACCGTCGGCAATTGGGGCAAAACATCAAATGATGCCGCATCATCAGTCGCTCGCGAAAACTCAACTGGCCATCGAGATAATCACTGGAACGCGCCACTTGTTCCTTGCAGGTCAACATTCGCCGGTTTCCTCAAAATGCTCCACGGTCGCAAAGACCTTCAACCGTGCCCGATGCAGCAGCACACGGACATTGGAGAGCGAGATTTCCAGAAGATTACAAATCTCCTCCAGCTCCAGCCCCTGCCGCTCGCGCAACAACAAAACACTGCTTTGCAGTTCTGACAGGCTGAGCAACGTATGTTCCAGGCATTCGCGCAGTTCGTTTTCGGTCAACAGCGCCTCTGGCGTGTCTTGATGCCAGGCGAACGGCGCCACCAGCCAATGACCATCACTGGGTGAAAAACGATCGTCATCGATCGTGCCATGGGGCGACGGCAGGTCATCGAGCAGCACTTCCCGGCGGTTCTGCTTGTAGCGGCTTTTGGCCGAGTTGGCAGTGATGGTCAGCAGCCAGGTCTTGAGGCTCGAACGCCCCTCGAACCCGCCAAGATTACGCACCACCGACAGCCAGGCATCCTGTACCACTTCGTCGGCATGCCGGTTGCCGACAATGGCATAGGCCACCGCGCGCATGGCGCTTTGATAAGTGCTGACCAGTTCCTTGAAAGCCTTCTGCTCGCCTGCCAGCAGGCGGTCGAGCAGTTGAGCGTCGTCAGCGGCGGCCATTGGTGCCTCTTATCCGAATGAGTGGGGACACAGAAAAAGATCGCAGCCTTCGGCAGCGCCTACATCGATCGTATCCATCCACAATAGCGGGTTGAAATCCAATTCTGTAGGAGGGGCCGCAAGCTGCGATCTTTTCAGGCGTCTTTCAGGCAAATTCAGCGCTTGCGCAGAATCACGCTACCGATCGAGTAACCGGCGCCGAACGAGCTGAGTACAGCCAGCGAACCGCTGACCAGATCGTCCTGATTTTTGTGAAACGCAATCACCGAACCGGCAGAGCTGGTGTTGGCGTAGGTGTCGAGAATCACCGGGGCTTCCTCTTCGGTGGCTTCGCGGCCCAGCAGTTTCTTGACGATCAGGTGGTTCATGCTGAGGTTGGCCTGGTGCAGCCAGAAGCGCTTCACGTCGCTGACGTTGAGCTGGTTTTCTTCCAGGTGCGTGGCGATCAGCTCGGCGACCATCGGGCAGACATCGCGGAACACCTTGCGGCCTTCCTGAACGAACAATTTGTCGGGGGCACCAATGCCCTCTTCCGCGGCGCGGTTGAGGAAGCCGAAGTTGTTGCGGATGTTGTTGGAGAACTTGGTCAGCAGTTTGGTGCTGACCACGTCGAACTGATACTTGGACGTCGCGAGATCCGCACGTTCGATGATCACCGCCGTGGCAGCGTCGCCGAAGATGAAGTGGCTGTCGCGGTCGCGGAAATTCAGGTGACCGGTGCAGACTTCCGGGTTGACCATCAGGATCGCCCGGGCCTGGCCCAGTTGCACACTGTTGGCCGCGGCCTGGATGCCGAAGGTCGCCGAGGAGCAGGCGACGTTCATGTCAAAACCGAAACCCTGAATGCCCAGCGCTTCCTGTACTTCGATGGCGATGGCCGGGTAGGCGCGTTGCAGGTTGGAGCAGGCGACAATGACACCGTCGATGTCAGCGGCGGTCTTGCCGGCACGCTGCAAGGCTTGTTCGGCCGCACCGATGGCCATCTGGCAAAGCACCGACCACTCGTCATTCGAACGCTCGGGCAAGCGAGGTGCCATGCGCTGCGGGTCGAGGATGCCATCCTTGTCCATGACAAAGCGGCTTTTGATGCCAGACGCTTTTTCGATAAACGCCGCGTTGGACTCGGTCAATGCCTCAACTTCGCCGCGCGCGATGGCCTCGGCATTGTCAGCGTTGAACTGCGCGACGTAAGCGTTGAAAGACTGCACCAGCTCTTCGTTGGAAATGCTGTTGGCCGGGGTGTACAGGCCGGTGCCGCTGATGACGACGTTATGCATGGTCGTTTCTCTAATCCATTCAGGCAGAAAGCGCTGGCACCGACGTACCAACACACAAAGGGTCTAATCCAGGTTCCGGACGCAAACCTGGCATCGCTTTATTCCGATCCGCCCGGGCCCGTGAAAGCTCAAAACCGCGGGGCTGGCGTTTATAGGCGCGAAGTTTGCCATAAACGTTGGCTTTTGGCGCCTTTTGCGAGAGCAACAGCCTATCTAATGTGGGAGCGAGCCTGCTCGCGATGGCGGCCAAATATTCGACATAGATGTTGAATGTGATGGCCTCATCGCGAGCAGGCTCGCTCCCACAGGGGTCAAGGTTCGACCTGGCTCCACTGTTTGCTCAAGCGCTTGTCGGAGATCGGCACCTTGGTCCCCAATTGCTGCGCAAACAGCGAGACCCGGTATTCCTCCAGCCACCAGCGATAGAGTTCCAGCTGCGGATCGCGCTTGCCTTCCTGGGCGTGTTTGTTGGCGCGGGTCTGGTATTGAGCCCAGAGACCGGATAATTCGCCGCTCCAGACCCGGTCTTTTTGCACTTGAGCGCCGAGTTTTTCCAAACGTTGCTCGACGGCCTTGAGGTAACGCGGCAGTTCCTTGAGCCACGGCATCGGGGTTTCACGCACGAACCCTGGATACACCAGATGGCTGAGCTGCTGCTTGATGTCGTTCAAGGCCACGGCTTGCGCCAGGTCGATCTTGCCCTTGAAGCGCTTTTGCAGGCCGTGCCATAGCTTGAGAATTTCCAGGGTCAGCTTGGCCAGCCGTTCAGCGTGCTCGGTCCAGCCGCCGCGCTTGCGCTCGGCCAGCGACGCGAGCCCGGCGCCATCGCGTGGCAACGGGTCTTCGCCGTCGAGGATGCAACTGTCGAGACTGGCCAGCAGAATGTCCTCCACCAGGCTGTCGATGCGCCCCAGTTCGCGGTACATCAGGCCCAACTCGGTCAGCCCCGGCAACTTGCCGCGCAGGAACTTCGCCGGTTCCGCCAATTGCTGCATCAGCAAGCGTTGCAAGGCCCGGCGATGCTGGAACTCGGCTTCGGCCGGGGTCGAGAATCGCCCTTCCTTGACGGTACCGGCCTCTTCCACCAGCGCCGGATACACCGTCATCGACAGCCCGGCGATTTTCTGCTGGGTTTTCTCGGCCACGGCGGCAAAGACTTTCGCCTCCACAGGCTGTTGGCTTTTCGCGGTTTGCGGTACGGCTAATGCAGCTTGGCTGGCCTCGGCAAAGCGTGCGGTCAACTCGGCCAGGTCACGGCCTTCACCGAGGGACTTGCCCTGACCGTCGACGATTTCCAGGTTCATCCGCAAATGACTGTCGACCTGCTGCGACGCTTCGGCCCACGCCTCATCGCTGACCCGTGCGCCAGTCATGCGCAGCAACTCACGGCCCAGCGCCTGAGGCAACGAGCCCTCGGCAAATG
This sequence comes from Pseudomonas sp. A-RE-19, assembly GCF_019956555.1. Taxonomy (GTDB): domain Bacteria; phylum Pseudomonadota; class Gammaproteobacteria; order Pseudomonadales; family Pseudomonadaceae; genus Aquipseudomonas. Next base: position 107,845 of record NZ_JAHBDQ010000006.1, read on the forward strand.
TGATGCGCTGCAACGCGGCTTTGACGAAGTCCGGCACTGGCACGAAATTCTTGCGCAGGGCCTTGGGCAGGTTACGCACCAACCCAATGCACTTGGCCTCGATCACCCCCGGCACCAACCATTCCAGACGTTCCGGTGGCAGCATCGGCAACAGCGGCGCCGGCACACGCAAGGTCACGCCATCACGCGGATGGTTGGGCTCGAAGTGGTAGCTGAGCGCCAGCTCCAGATCGCCGATGTGCAGGGTGTCCGGGTAATGCGCGGCGGTGACTTCACTGGCTTCGCGGGCCAGCACGTCTTCTTCGCGCATGATCAGCAGCTGCGGATCTTTCTGGCTGTTGACCCGGTACCAGCTGTCGAAGGTGGCAGTCTGGTGGATCTCTGCCGGCAGTCGCGCCTCGTAGAAGGCGAACAGGGTTTCTTCATCAGCCAGAATGTCGCGCCGACGGGCCTTGGCTTCCAGCTCGTCGAGCTGTTCCAGCAGTTGCTGGTTGGCCGTCAGGCACTTGGCTCTGGATTGAATCTCGCCGCGCACCAACGCTTCGCGGATAAACAACTCGCGGGACACCACCGGGTCGACCGGCCCGTAATGCACCGGCCGGCGCCCGACCACGATCAGCCCAAACAGGGTGATCTGCTCGAAAGCCACGACCTGACCGCGCTTCTTCTCCCAATGGGGCTCGAAGTGGTTTTTCTTGATCAGGTGCCCGGCCAGCGGCTCGATCCAGTCGGCGTCGATCTTGGCGACCATGCGCGCGTAAAGCTTGGTGGTTTCCACCAGCTCGGCGGTCATCAACCATTGCGGACGCTTCTTGCCCAGGCCCGACGACGGGTGAATCCAGAAGCGCCGCTGACGGGCGCCGAGGTAATCGCCGTCTTCGGTTTTCTGGCCGATCTGGCTGAGCAATCCGGAAAGCACGGCTTTGTGCAGTTTCGGGTAATCCGCCGGCTCTTTGTTGAGGCTCAGCTGCATGTCGCGACAGATCAGGCTCAACTGACGATGGGAGTCGCGCCACTCGCGCAGACGCAGGTAATTGAGGAAATTCTTGCGGCACCAGTTGCGCAGCGGACTGGCCGTCAGCGCCTGGCGCTGCTCTTCAAAACCACGCCACAGATTGACCAGCCCGGCGAAATCCGAGTCCACGTCTTTCCACTGGGCGTGAGCCTGATCCGCCGCTTGCTGACGCTCCGGCGGACGTTCGCGCGGGTCCTGAATCGACATGGCGCTGGCGACAATCAACACTTCCTGCAAGCTGCCGAGTTTGGCCGCTTCCAGCAGCATGCGGCCCATGCGCGGGTCCACCGGCAGCCGCGCCAATTGTCGGCCAAGCGGCGTCAGTTGGCTGTTGCGATCCACCGCAGAGAGTTCTTGCAGCAGGTTGAAACCGTCGCTGATGGCCTTGCCGTCCGGTGGCTCGATAAACGGGAAATCGGTGATCTCGCCGAGGCGCAGATGGAGCATCTGCAGAATCACCGCCGCGAGGTTGGTCCGCAGGATTTCCGGGTCGGTGAATTCCGGCCGACCGATGAAATCTTCTTCGCTGTAGAGGCGGATGCAAATGCCCGGTTCAACCCGCCCGCAACGACCTTTACGCTGGTTGGCACTGGCCTGGGAAATGGCTTCGATGGGCAGGCGCTGAACCTTGGCGCGGTAGCTGTAACGGCTGATGCGCGCGGTACCGCTGTCGATCACGTAACGAATGCCCGGCACCGTCAACGAGGTTTCCGCGACGTTGGTCGCCAGTACCACGCGACGCCCAGGGTGCGACTGGAAAATCCGCTGCTGCTCGGCCGGGGACAGCCGCGCGTACAACGGCAGAATCTCGGTGTGTTTGAGTTGGGCCTTGCGCAGCATGTCCGCCGCATCGCGAATCTCGCGCTCGCCGGGCAGGAACACCAGCACGTCGCCGGGGCTCTTGCGTTCGCTGCGTTCGAACGCAGCGATTTCGTCGAGGGTGGCGAGGATCGCCTGATCCACGGTCAGGTCATCCTCGACACGGTTGCCCTCTTCGTCCTGCTCCAGGGTCAGCGGGCGATACCAGGTGTCCACCGGGAAGGTGCGTCCGGAGACTTCGACGATTGGCGCATCATCGAAATGCTTGGAAAAGCGTTCAAGGTCGATGGTCGCCGACGTGATGATGACCTTCAGGTCCGGACGACGCGGCAGCAGGGTTTTCAGGTAACCGAGCAGGAAGTCGATGTTCAGGCTGCGCTCGTGGGCTTCGTCGACGATGATCGTGTCGTAGCGTTCGAGGTAGCGGTCGTTCTGGGTTTCCGCGAGCAGGATGCCATCGGTCATCAGTTTGATCAGGGTGTTGGAATCGCTCTGATCCTCGAACCGCACCTGATAGCCGACCAGCGCGCCCAACGGCGTCGCCAACTCTTCAGCGACCCGGCTCGCCACACTACGGGCGGCGATTCGACGGGGCTGGGTGTGGCCGATCAGGCCGTGCTGACCGCGACCGATTTCCAGGCAGATCTTCGGCAACTGAGTGGTTTTACCCGACCCGGTTTCGCCGGCAATGATCAGCACCTGGTGCTTTTGCAGCGCCTCTTTGATTTCGTCGCGCTTGGCGGCGATCGGCAGGCTGTCGTCGTAACGAATCACCGGCAAACTGGCACGCCGCGCCAACACCTGATCGCAGGACGCCTGCGTGCGCGTCACCCACTGGGCCAGTTTGGCCTCGTCAGGCTTTTTGCGCAGCTCAAGCAACTGCCGCCGCAGCCGGTGGCGGTCGGCGAGCATGGCGTGATCGAGATTTTTCAGCAGTTTGTCGATGGAGGGCGATTCGTCGGTCATCGGGTACGCAATTCAGTCGTCTAGTGGCGCAGAGGGCGGATTGTCGCAGATTTTACGACCGCTGCGCGGCCGATCGCGAGCAGGCTCGCTCCCACATTGGATCTATAGCGACCACAAAAACGGGGGCGCCACGATCAAATGTGGGAGCGAGCCTGCTCGCGATCGATTGCGCAGCAATCGCAGAGAACTACTCGTTGTCGAGGCCTTTGCGGCGGTACGGGAACACGTCGATCACTTTGCCGGCCCGAATTGCCTCCTGCAAACCCTTCCAGTAATCAGCGTTGTATAACTCGCCATGCAACTGATCGAACAACTTTCGTTGCCCCGAATCAGCAAACAGAAACGGCGGAAACTCCTCGGGAAACACATCCAGTGGCCCGATCGAGTACCACGGCTCGGAGGCCATTTCATCTTCCGGCGTACGCGGTTGCGGGATGTGGCGGAAGTTGGCTTCGGTCAGAAAGCAGATTTCGTCATAGTCATAAAACACCACACGACCGTGACGGGTGACGCCAAAGTTCTTCAGCAACATGTCGCCGGGAAAAATGTTCGCCGCCGCCAGTTGCTTGATCGCCAGACCATAATCCTCCAGCGCCTCGCGAACCTGCGCCTCGTTGGCGTGCTCCAGATAGAGGTTCAACGGCGTCATCCGGCGTTCCGTCCAGCAGTGGCGGATCAGCACCGTGTCACCTTCCAGCGATACCGTGGATGGCGCCACTTCAAGCAACTCCGCCAGGCATGCCGGCTCGAATTTGCTCAAGGGGAAACGGAAGTCGGCGAACTCCTGAGTGTCGGCCATGCGCCCGACCCGGTCGACGCTTTTCACCAGGCGATACTTTTCGATCACCGTGGCGCGGTCGACGTTTTTCGACGGTGAGAAGCGGTCCTTGATGATTTTGAAAACGGTGTTGAAGCCCGGCAACGTAAACACGCTCATAACCATCCCGCGCACGCCGGGGGCCATGATGAACTGGTCGTCGGTGTTGGCCAGATGATTGATCAGCGCCCGATAGAACTCGGACTTGCCATGCTTATAGAAGCCGATCGAGGTGTACAGCTCGGCGATGTGCTTGCCCGGCAGAATACGTTTGAGAAAGCCGATGAATTCCGCCGGCACCGGCACATCGACCATGAAGTACGAACGGGTAAAAGAGAAGATGATCGACACCTCCGCCTCGTCGGTGATCAGCGCATCGATCTGGATGCCCCGACCTTCGCGGTGCAGCAGCGGAATCACCAGCGGCCATTGATCGTCCTGGGTGTAAATGCGTCCCACCAGATAGGCGCCCTTGTTGCGGTAAAGCACCGAGGAAAACACCTCGACACTCAGTTCCGGATCCTTGCAGACCCAGTCCGGCAGGTTCTCGCGCAATTGCGCTTCGAGGCGGCGCAGGTCGCCGGGCAAATCGGCGTAATCCTCGCTGAAGCGATAGTCGGAAAAGATGCTGGTGAGCATGCCCGACAACTGCCCATGGGGCTTGTAGGTGCGGGTTTGCGCGGCCCGGGCGCGGCGCAGGCTTGGCCGGGTCGTGTGGATGAACATGCAGCCGTCGCTGATCAGGTCATGGCTGAACAGCCCGCAGAAAATCGAGTTGTACCAGGTCTCGGACAGCTCATCGTCGAAACGCAGGTCGATCAGGCTGATGTAAGCGCTTTTGACCAGCGGCCAGCTGCTGACATCCATCAACACATCGGTCGCGAACGACGCGTGCAAGCGCCCTACCGTTTCGCCGACCTTTTCTTCGTAGAGGTTGATCCGCGCCGCCGACGCGACTTGCGTCTCCTGCCATTGGGCCTGCTCGAAGCGGGCTCGAGCGCCGTCGGTGATTTGACGGAAATGCTCGCGGTAATCGTCAAAGCCATCGAGGATCATTCGGGCGATGTCGGCGGCTGGCCATTGCTGCGGCATAGGTAAAACCTCGGCGGCTGTTCTTGTCGTTGGAGCCTGAGCTTAGTGGCCCTGTGTTACGCAACGCAACCATTGCCTTGTGCCCAGACTGGCGCGACACTTGCGCGCCAATCAAGGAAGGAAAGTGCTGTGAACCCCGTCGATATCCTGCGTTTGTTGTCACTTGCCGCCATTTGGGGTGCGAGCTTTCTGTTCATGCGCATTATTGCCCCAGTGATTGGCACAATCCCCACTGCGTTTTTTCGCGTGTCGATTGCGGCGACCGGGCTGCTGGTGATCCTCGGGCTGATGCGCATCAGTTGGGATTTCAAAGGCAAACTCAAGACCGTGATGCTGCTCGGGGTGATCAACTCCGGGATTCCGGCGACTCTTTACTCCGTCGCGGCCCAAGTGCTGCCGGCCGGTTATTCGGCGATTTTCAACGCCACCACGCCGTTGATGGGCGTGTTGATCGGCGGCCTGTTCTTCCATGAAAAACTCACCGCCGCCAAGCTTGGCGGGGTTTTCCTCGGATTGCTTGGCGTGGGTGTCCTGACCCGTGCCGGCCCGGTGGCGTTCGATATGGAACTGCTGATGGGTGCCCTCGCCTGCCTGCTGGCCACTACGTGTTATGGCTTTGCCGGGTTCCTTGCGCGCCGCTGGCTCGATCACGCGGGCGGCCTCGACAGCCGTCTTTCGGCGCTCGGCAGCATGTTGGGTGCGACGTTGTTTTTGCTGCCGCTGTTCGGTTACAGCGTGATCAGTCAGCCACCGGCGAGCTGGGGCGGCTGGAGCGTCTGGCTGTCGTTGCTCGGGTTGGGCTTGGGGTGCACGGCGTTTGCGTACATCATTTACTTCCGTTTGCTCAGCTCGATCGGGCCGGTGAAGTCGATGACCGTGACTTTCATGATCCCGCCGTTCGGCGTGTTGTGGGGGGCGCTGTTGCTGGATGAGCCATTGTCGATGGCGCACCTGTATGGCGGGGTGTTGATTGCGGCGGCATTGTGGCTGGTGTTGAAGCCGGCGGTGGTGAAGCCGGTTGAGGTGGCTGCCCGGTAGTGATGTGGTGTTGCTGATGACGCCTTCGCGGGCAAGCCTCGCTCCTACAGTGGAAAGGCATTCCCCCTGTAGGAGCTGCCGAAGGCTGCGATCTTTTGATCTTGCTCTTCGGCGGCCCCGAAAAAAATCGCAGCCCACGCCAGCGCCTACATTGGGTCCTGTTACGACGAAGATCCAATGCAGGAGCTGTGCCTGGAGCAGCCTTTGGGTTTCAAGCGCTCTTACGGAACACAAACACCAGGCCGACAATGATCAGCCCCATCCCCAACAGACTCAACATCGCCAGGCGATTACCAAAAATCAGGTAGTCCATCACCGCCGTCACCGCTGGCACCAGGTAGAACAGACTGGTGACATTCACCAGATTGCCCCGGGCGATCAAGCGGTATAGCAACAACGTCGCCAGCACCGATACCACCAATCCCATCCACAACACCGGCACAATGAACCCCGCGCCGTGTTCGAAATGAAACGGCTGGAACGGCACGAATATCCCGCAGAGCAACAGCCCGGCAAGGTACTGCACCGGCAGTGTGCCGAGGGGATTGTCGGTGATGCGTTTCTGCATGATCGAACCGAACGTCATGCTCGCCAGCGCCAACAGACCGAAAAGCATTCCGGCCAACGACATGCCGGCCAGCCCGATACCCTGATAGACCACCATGATCAACCCAGCCAAGCCCAGTGCCAGACCGAACATCCGACTTATTGATCGGTGCCGCTCCATGATCACTACGGTGAGAATCGGTTGAACGCCCATGATGGTTGCCATCACGCCCGGCGTGACTTTCAGGTCCAGGGCCAACAGATAGAAAATCTGATAAGCCCCCAACAGCACCACGCCCGTGGCCATCGCATACAACATCGGCTTGCCGCCCTTGGGCAGCTTCAGCTTGAGCAACGGCACCAGCAGCATCAAGCCGCACAAGGCGATGACAAAGCGAATCAGCAGAAAGGCAAAGGGTGATGCATGGGCCAGGCCCCATTTAGAGAAGATCGCCCCGCTGCTCCACAGCAGAACGAACAGGCTCGTGGACGCCGCCGCGAGCGCGGATTTTTTCGAAAGGACAAACATGAATACCACCTGTAGTCAGGCAAAAAGCCAACTCAGCCGAAGCTGAAATTCAGTAGTTTTTTCAAGCGAGCGCTTTTTCAGACAGGCATGGGAACAGCAGAAAGCTGATCAGCCCGAAAAGCCAACGCCCGGCGGTGATACGACTGCGCACACCGGCGTGCTACTGACAGGTGGAGGGTAATGACTGATCTGCGCAGGCTGCTGATCCCCGCACGGCACGACGCCAGCGTTGACCGCTGAATCGACTACCGCGTTGATGAGGGAAGCTGGCATGGGCTGATCTTTTTTGATGGGTGAAAGAGTGGTTCAGGAAACCACAGAGCGCCGAGAATAACCAGCGTATGACATGGATTGCAATGAGTTAACAGAAAAGCTGAGAAACAGGAGTCTGGCACGATCCCTGTGGTGAGCGCCCATAAAAACGCTCACAAGGAATAATGCTCAAGGTGCGAAACCTTGTGGGAGCGGCGGTGCGACGATTCGACTTGCCCGCGATAGCGGGATGTCAGTCAACGAATGTATTGAATGTAACGCCGCCATCGCGGGCAAGCCCGCTCCCTCATGGATTGCGCTTAACTGACTGGCATCGCTCCCAAGGAGCGGCTTTTCATCCCGGAATCGGCCTTAACCAAACAGCCAATACCCCAACAACGTCAACACCACCACCGCCAGCACCGGCCGCAGTACACGGTAAGCCTTGGGGTTACGACGCTTCCACTGTTTGATCACGCCGCTGAATTTGTCGCTTGAGTTCTTGCTCCAGGCATAGGCCTGGTTGATCCCGCCGACGCGCTCGTCATCAAGATTCTGTGGCGCAGTGGCGCGGCCCAGCAAGCCGCTGATCCAGCGGTTGATGCGGGTCATGAGGCGGTTGCTCAGTGGGCGTTCGATGTCGCAGAACAGGATGACCCGGGTTTTCTCTGTTTCATTCTTGACCCAGTGCACATAGGTCTCATCGAACATCACGTCTTCACCATCGCGCCAGGCATAGACCTGACCGTCGACAAAGATGCGGCAATCGTCAGAGTTCGGCGTAGACAGCCCCAGGTGATAACGCAGGGAACCGGCAAACGGGTCCCGATGCGGGTTGAGGTGGCTGCCACCGGGCAACAGCGCAAACATCGCGCCTTTGACGTTGGGAATGCCACTGACCAGGGCCACGGTTTTCGGGCACAAGGCTTCGGCCGATGGCAACGGTTTGTCGTACCACTTGAGGTAGAAACGCTTCCAGCCCTTCTTGAAGAACGAACCGAAACCGGCGTCGTTGTTCTTCTCGGCGGCGCGGATGTAGCCCTCATCGAACAAGTGCATGGCCTCGTCGCGGATAACTTCCCAGTTGTCCCGAAGCACGTCCAGTTCCGGGAACTTGCTGCGGTCCAGATAAGGTTTTGAGGGCACGCCGGAGAACAGGTACATCAAGGCGTTGTAAGGCGCGAACAGGGCCGAGTGGTTGACGAACTGACGCAGGACCGGCAAACGCGCCTTGCCACGCAAATGCACATAGAGCGTGCTGCCGAGAAACAGCAACAACACCGAAGCCTTCGCGACAAAGGAAAAGCTCATCAACAACTCCTTGATAGTAGGTAACTCCGCACAACGCCCTTTACCCGACGTGGCAGTCGGCCATGATAAACACTACCGGCCTCGGGAAAAACCCGCATAACTCAATATTCAGTGTTAAGCATTGTGTAATAAAGCACTTCTTAACATAGGGTTCCTGAACAGGGGCTGACCTGAATCACCCCCTGTCACACAAGAATCAAAAGATCACAGCCTCCGGCAGCTCTTACGGTTGATTCTCCTGTTCGGTAAACAGATCACTGAACAGCATGCTCGACAGGTAGCGTTCGCCGGAATCCGGCAGGATCACCACGATGGTCTTGCCCTGCATTTCCGGGGTTTCGGCCAGACGCACAGCCACCGCCATGGCAGCACCGCAAGAGATGCCGCTCAAAATCCCTTCTTCCTGCATCAGCCGCAGGGCCATCGCCTTGGACTCATCGTCGCTGACCAGTTCGACCCGGTCGACCATCGACAGGTCGAGGTTCTTCGGCACAAAACCGGCGCCGATACCCTGGATTTTGTGAGGGCTGGGTTTGACCTCTTCCCCGGCGATCGTCTGGGTGATCACCGGAGACACCAGCGGCTCCACCGCCACCGAGATAATCGGTTTGCCCTGGGTATTCTTGATATACCGCGAAACCCCGGTGATGGTTCCGCCCGTTCCGACGCCCGCCACCAGCACATCGACTGCACCGTCGGTGTCGTTCCAGATTTCCGGGCCGGTGGTTTTTTCGTGGATGGCCGGGTTGGCCGGATTTTCGAATTGTGCCGGCATGAAGTAAGTGGACGGGTCGCTGGCGAGGATTTCGGCGGCCTTCTCGATCGCGCCTTTCATGCCTTTGGCCGGCTCCGTCAGTATCAGTTCGGCGCCAAGGGCCTTGAGCACCTTGCGTCGCTCAATGCTCATGGACGCCGGCATCGTCAGCACCAGCTGGTAACCGCGGGCGGCGGCAACGAACGCCAGGCCGATACCGGTGTTGCCCGAGGTGGGTTCGATGATGGTCATGCCGGGCTTGAGCTTACCGCTGCTTTCGGCCTCCCAGATCATGTTCGCGCCGATCCGGCACTTGACCGAATAACCGGGGTTGCGCCCTTCGATCTTGGCCAGAATGGTGACACCGCGCGGGGCGATACGGTTGATCTGCACCAGCGGCGTATTGCCGATGGAATGGGCGTTGTCAGCGTAGATACGGCTCATGGCTGGGTCCTTATACAGCGTTGGATTAGCTGTCCACGGTATGCCTGTTACCCGTGGTCGTCCAGTCAGTCGAACGTCTGCTTACCCCAGCAGTCAATCGCTTTACACCGCCTGAGATTTGCCGCCATGAAGCGTCGATACAGTTGGCCTCTATGGACCCTCGCCGGCCTCGTTGTGCTGCTGGTTGCCCTGCACATCGCGCTGCCCTATATCGTGCGCGATTACCTCAATGAGCGATTGGCGAACATGGGTGACTACCGCGGGCAGATTACCGACGTGGACCTGGCCCTGTGGCGCGGCGCCTACAAAATCAACGGACTGAAAATCGTTAAAGTCGACGGTAAGGTCCCGGTGCCTTTCGTCAACGCGCCATTGATCGACCTGTCTGTCAGCTGGCATTCACTCTGGTACGACCACGCCGTGGTGGCCGAGGCGCGGTTCGACAAACCCGAGGTGAACTTCGTCGATGGCGGCGCCAACAAGAAAAACTCCCAGACCGGTCAGGGCACCGACTGGCGGGCACAACTGGAAAAATTACTGCCGATTACCCTGAACGAAGTGCGGATCAACGACGGCCGGGTGACCTTTCGGAACTTCACTTCAAAACCGCCCGTGAACATGAATGCCACTCAGGTCAATGCCAGCATTTACAACCTGACCAACGTGGTCGACACCAAAGGCAAACGCGATGCCCGACTCGACGGCAAGGCTCTGTTGCTGGGGCATGCACCGCTGGAAACAACGGCAACCTTCGACCCGCTGAGCGACTTCCAGAGTTTCGAGTTCCGCCTGCGCGCCACGAACCTTGAACTCAAACGCATGAACGACTTCGCCTCGGCCTATGGCAAGTTCGACTTCAATGCCGGCCATGGTGACCTGGTCATCGAAGCCGAAGCCAACAAGGGTCAACTCACTGGCTACATCAAGCCGCTATTGCGCGACGTTGAAGTGTTCAATTGGCAACAGGACGTGGAGAACAAAGACAAAGGGATTTTTCGCTCCATCTGGGAAGCACTCGTCGGCGGCACCGAGAATGCGTTGAAGAACCAACCGGCAAACCAGTTCGCCACTCGCGTCGAGCTCAAAGGCAGCGTACATCAGCGAGATATCAGCGCATTCGAGGCTTTTTTGCAGATTTTGCGTAATGGTTTCATCCAGGCGTTCAATGCCCAATACGAACGGCCCAAGCCGGATGCGGGATGAGTCACGAAGTGACGCCCCATTCAGAGACTGAATAAGCCGTCTGCGTTCACAGTCGACCGGACAGCGCGTTATAGTCGAGCCTGACCATTTATTGCGCCCCGCCCTGCCTCGTTCAGGTCGGCGTTACCGTTCGAGGATTAGCAGATGAAGTTCGAAGGCACCCAGGCCTACGTCGCCACCGATGACCTGAAGCTGGCGGTCAACGCCGCCATCACCCTGGAGCGGCCACTGCTGGTCAAGGGCGAGCCAGGCACCGGCAAGACCATGCTCGCCGAGCAACTGGCCGAATCCTTCGGCGCCAAATTGATTACCTGGCACATCAAGTCCACCACCAAGGCGCATCAAGGCCTGTACGAGTACGACGCGGTCAGTCGCCTGCGGGACTCGCAGCTGGGTACGGACAAGGTCCACGACGTTCGCAACTACCTGAAAAAGGGCAAGCTCTGGGAAGCTTTCGAGTCCGAAGAGCGGGTAATCCTGCTGATCGACGAAATCGACAAGGCCGACATCGAGTTTCCTAACGACCTGCTGCAAGAACTCGACAAGATGGAGTTCTACGTTTACGAGATCGACGAGACCATCAAGGCCAAGAAGCGCCCGATCATCATCATTACCTCCAACAACGAGAAAGAGCTGCCGGACGCCTTCCTGCGCCGCTGCTTCTTCCACTACATCGCCTTCCCGGATCGCATCACGATGCAACGGATCGTCGACGTGCATTACCCGAACATCAAGAAAGACCTGGTCAGCGAAGCGCTGGACGTGTTCTTCGATGTGCGCAAGGTGCCGGGCCTGAAGAAGAAGCCCTCGACCTCTGAACTGGTGGACTGGCTGAAACTGCTGATGGCCGACAACATCGGCGAAGCGGTGCTGCGTGAGCGCGATCCGACCAAGGCCATTCCGCCGCTGGCAGGCGCCTTGGTGAAGAACGAACAAGACGTGCAATTGCTTGAGCGTCTGGCGTTCATGAGCCGTCGCGGCTCTCGCTAAGCCCCGATAGAGAGAGGCGATCGCCATGCTGCTCAACCTGTTCAATGAAATGCGCGCAGCCAAGGTGCCGGTCTCGGTGCGTGAGCTGCTGGACCTGATCAACGCGCTGAAACAGCGCGTGACCTTCGCCGACATGGACGAGTTCTATTACTTGTCGCGGGCGATTCTGGTGAAGGACGAAAAGCATTTCGACAAGTTCGACCGGGCGTTCGGGGCCTACTTCAAGGGCCTGGAAAAGCTCGATGACCACCTCCAGGCGTTGATCCCCGAAGACTGGCTGCGCAAGGAATTCGAACGCTCCCTGACCGATGAAGAGCGGGCGCAGATCCAGTCCCTCGGCGGCCTGGACAAGCTGATCGAAGAGTTCAAGAAGCGCCTGGAAGAACAGAAAGAACGCCATGCCGGCGGCAATAAGTGGATCGGTACCGGCGGCACCAGCCCGTTCGGCTCCGGTGGCTTCAACCCGGAAGGCATTCGGGTCGGCGATGCCGGCAAGCGTCAAGGCAAAGCGGTCAAAGTCTGGGATCAGCGCGAGTACAAGAACCTCGACGATTCGGTCGAACTGGGCACGCGCAACATCAAGGTCGCCCTGCGTCGCCTGCGCAAATTCGCCCGTCAAGGCGCAGCCGAAGAACTGGACATTGACGGCACCATCGACCACACCGCGCGCGATGCCGGGTTGCTGAACATCCAGATGCGTCCGGAGCGGCGCAACACCGTCAAGTTGTTGCTGTTGTTCGACATCGGCGGTTCGATGGACGCCCACGTGAAGATCTGCGAAGAGCTGTTCTCGGCCTGCAAGACCGAGTTCAAGCATCTGGAGTACTTCTACTTCCACAACTTCATTTATGAATCGGTGTGGAAGAACAACATGCGCCGCACCTCCGAGCGCACCGCCACCCAGGACCTGCTGCACAAGTACGGCGCCGACTACAAAGTGATCTTCATCGGCGACGCCGCCATGGCGCCCTATGAAATCACCCAGGCCGGTGGCAGCGTCGAGCACTGGAACGAAGAAGCCGGTTACGTGTGGATGCAGCGCTTCAAGGAAAAGTACAAGAAGCTCATCTGGATCAACCCGTACCCGAAAGACACCTGGGGCTATACCTCGTCGACCAACATCGTGAGGGATTTGATTGATGACCAGATGTTCCCGCTGACGTTGCGGGGGTTGGAGGAAGGGATGCGGTTTTTGTCCAAATAATCTTCGTCGTCTGTTCGGCCGCTATCGCGAGCAGGCTCGCTCCCACAGTTGATCTCCAGCGAACACAGTATTTGTGTACGACCGAAATCCAATGTGGGAGCGAGCCTGCTCGCGATGCTTTTAGCGGCGCAAAAACCGGCGCAAATACTCGACCTGTTCCCGATGCGCCACGTCCTGCACCACCGGTTTCAACCGCACCTTCGTCCCTGGCAGACACTGCGCCAATCGTGCCAATGCCAATGGCGTCAACGCCCCCAACCGCGGATACCCGCCAATGGTCTGCCGATCATTGAGCAGCACAATCGGCTGCCCGTCCGGTGGCACCTGGACCGCGCCCAGCGGGATGCCTTCGGAAATCATCGGCTTGCCCTGATACTGCAACGCCGTTCCCAACAGACGCATGCCCATGCGATCGGCACGGCTGTCGAGGGTCCAGGCGCTGTTGAATGCGTCGAACAGACTCTGTCCACTGAACTCGCCGATTTGTGCGCCGAGCACCAGGTCCAGCGGTGCATTGAGTTTGAAATTCGGTACTTGTTCGGGCGCCAACTCCCGCAGCAGTAACAGCGAGCTCCCCGAATAGCTCAACGGCGCATCGTTGGCCAACGCCCGACCCATGCCATCCAGCCCACCGAGCTCTTCACGGACCACCGTTGCGCTACTGCCCAACACCTCTGGCGCATCAAATCCGCCCGGGGCCGCCAAGTAAGACCGAGCGCCAAGCAGCGGCTGAGTGAATTTCAATTGCTGACCTTTGTTCAACCTGAAACTGCGCCACGGTGCCAATGCCTCGCCATCCACCTGCGCTCCCAGATCCGCCCCGGCCAACGCCAGCACGCAATCTTCTTGGGCAACGACCGTAAACCCGCCGAGGGTGATTTCGATCACCGGCGCATCCAGCCCATTGCCCAGCAGCCAATTGGCCCACGACATCGATCGCCAATCCAGCGCGCCGCCCTGGGTCACGCCCAAATGCCGCACGCCAAACCGCCCGGCATCCTGCAACAGGCACAGCGGTGTACTTGCCTCAATCGTCAGTCGGCTCATGCCTGCGCCTCCAACGGTGTGTCATCACCGCCCAAATTGATGAACTCGGCATGGCTGACCGCCTCGAAGCGCACCGTGTCACCCGGTTGCATCAGGCTGTAGCCGTCGCGCTCGCGGTCGAACAATTTGGCCGGGGTGCGGCCGATCAGGTTCCAGCCGCCGGGGGACACCACCGGATATGCCGCAGTCTGGCGTTCGGCAATGCCGACACTGCCGGCAGCCACTTTTTTGCGCGGCGTATTCAGACGCGGCGCAGCCAGCACTTCTTCCACCAACCCCATGAAGGCAAACCCCGGCGCGAAGCCCAACGCGAACACCTGGTACTCGCGTGCGCTGTGACGTCGGATCACCTCTTCCACCGTTAATCCGCTGCGCTGAGACAGCAAAGTCAGTTCCGGACCGACGCTCAGGTCATACCAGACCGGCAACACATGGCATTTGCCCTTGGCCCGCGCGTTGGGCGACAGATCGATCAAGGCTTCAGCGATCAACTCCCGCGCCTGGGCCGGATTCAACGCCATCAGATCGTAATGCACCATCAACGTCGTGTAGGACGGCACCAGGTCGATCAAATGGCCGGCAAACGCCTCTCGCAGACGCTCGCTGGCCGCGAGCATCCAGGGCATGTTGGTCTCGCTGATTTCATCGAACAGACGCACCATCAGGTAATCCAGCGCCACCACTTCCACCCGTAGCTTCATGATGCGCTCTGCTGATTCAAGGCCTCGCGAATGCGCTGCACGGCGGCCACCGAACTGGCGTTGTCGCCGTGTACGCACAGGGTGTTGGCCTGCAAGTGCAAGGCACTGCCGTCGTTGGCAGTGAGGTTGTCGCCACGGGCGATCGTCAACGCCTGTTCGATGATTGTCTCGGGATCGTGATGCACAGCACCCGGCAATTGCCGCGAAACCAGCTTCCCTGCGCTGTCGTAAGCGCGATCGGCGAAGGCTTCGAACCACAACGTCACGCCATATTCATCGCCGAGTTGCTGGGCGGCATTGTTATCACGGGTGGCCATCAGCATCAGCGGCAGCGTCCGGTCATAAGCGGCCACAGCCTGAATCACCGCACGCAATTGCGCCGGGTTGGCCATCATGTCGTTGTACATCGCGCCGTGGGGTTTGACGTAACTCACCCGCCCGCCCTGAGCCCGGCAAATGCCGTCGAGGGCGCCGATCTGGTAATGCAACAGGTCCTGCAGTTCCTGGGCGGTGTAAGCCATGGATCGACGACCGAACCCCACCAGATCCTGATAGGCCGGATGGGCACCGATCTGCACCCCGTGGCTCAGGGCCAGGCTGACGGTCTTGCGCATGATGCTTGGGTCGCCGGCGTGGAAGCCGCAGGCGATGTTGGCGCAATCAATGAAGGGCATGACCTCGGCGTCCAGACCCATGGTCCAGTTACCGAAACTCTCGCCGATGTCGCAGTTCAATAGCAGGCGGCTCACGGTGAACACTCCTGTAGGCATTTATCTTTTTAACTGAAGGACATATGCCCCTCAGATTATCAGTTACCGGACATCTGGTTATTGAGCGTCGAGTTGCTTGCCACGGGTTTCCGGCAGGCTCAGGGCCGCCAGGATCACTACCCCGTAGGACACCGCCGCGAAGGCTCCGATTCCCACGCTCAGTGGCACCTTCTGGCTGAGCAAACCGATCAGCAGCGGAAACAATGCCGCCAGCGCCCGACCGATGTTGTAGCAAAAACCCTGGCCCGAGCCGCGTATCCGCGTCGGAAACAGCTCGGTCAAAAACGCGCCCATGCCGCTGAAGATCCCCGAAGCGAAGAAGCCCAGGGGAAAGCCCAGCCAGAGCATCACGCCGTTGCTGACCGGCAATTGGGTGTACAGCAGAACAATGGTGAACGAGCCGACCGCGAACAGAATGAAATTCTTTTTACGACCGAGGATGTCAGTCAAATACGCGCTGATCACGTATCCGACGTAGGATCCGATGATCACCATGGCCAGATAACCGCCCGTGCCGAGTACGCTCAAGCCCCGTTCGTTCTTCAGGAATGTCGGCAGCCAGGAGGTGATCGCGTAGTAACCGCCGAGGGCACCGGTGGTCAGGATCGACGCGCGAATTGTGGTGAAAAGGATGCCGGGGGCGAAAATCTCATAGAACTTGGCGGGGTTGCTTGGCTCTTGCCTGGCTTTGGCTTCGCGGTAGATTTCCGGGTCCTTGACCAGGCGGCGGACGAAGATCACGAAAATCGCTGGCACAATGCCAAGGATGAACAATGCCCGCCAAGCGTCTTCCGGCGGCAGCACCGAAAACAGCAGGGCATACAAAATCGCTGTCAGCCCCCACCCCAGCGCCCAACCCGATTGCACCATGCCGACGGCTTTGCCACGGTCCTTGGCGCGGATCACTTCGCCCATCAGCACGGCACCGGCGGTCCATTCGCCACCAAAACCGAAACCCATCAACGTGCGGCTGATCAACAGTTGCTCGTAGTTCTGGGCGAAGCCGCAGAGGAAAGTGAAGAACGCGAACCACAGTACCGTCAGTTGCAGGGTGCGCACCCGGCCGATGCGGTCGGAGAGAATCCCCGCCACCCAACCACCGATGGCCGAGGCGATCAGGGTGCTGGTGTGAATCAGCCCGGCTTGCCCAGTGGTAATGCCCCACATCGCAATCAGGGTCGGCACCACGAAACTGAGCATCTGGGTGTCCATGCCGTCCAGACCATAGCCGATCTTGCAGCTCCAGAACGTGCGACGTTCCTGCTTGTTGATGTTGTGGTACCAGTCGAAGGGCCCCGGGCGAGCCGTGGCTTTGGGAACGAGGGTGTCGGGCGCACTCATGGCAAGTCTCCGTGCAAATTTTATTGGTATTGTTCTGAGCCCCGACGACGCCTATCGTGGGAACCGGATGTGCCGATTTTTGGGCCGCCGGCCCTGCTGCGTCCAACTAATAAAAACCCGCCCTAGACATAAGAAAACCTTATCCCACGCGCTGAGCCCCACGAGCCGATCCCATGAACCTGAAGTTTCTCGAGACCTTTGTCTGGGTCGCCCGACTTAAAAGTTTTCGCCTGACGGCAGACAAGCTCTTCACCACCCAGGCGTCGATTTCCAGCCGTATCGCCGTGCTCGAAGGCGAGCTCGGGGTGAAGCTGTTCCTGCGCGATTCTCGCGGCGTGAGCCTGACGCCCGAAGGCCTGAAAGTGCTCGAATATGCCGAGCAGATGATGGACACGATGCAGGCGCTCAAGCATTCGATCGAGACGCGCTCAAGCAAGGTCGGGCGGGTCCGGATCGGCGTCATGGACACGGTGATCCACACCTGGCTCAGCCCGTTGGTGGCGCAGATGATGGATCATTACCCGCTGGTGGAAATCGAGCTGGTGGCCGATACCGCGCTCAACCTCTGCGATCAGCTGCAAAAAGGCTTTCTCGATCTGATTCTGCAAACCGACCTGTTGCGTCAGGAAAGCGTGCGCAGCCTGGAGCTGGCCAGTCATCCGATTGGCTGGATCGTGGCCAGCAATTCCATCTACAACCGCGAGTATTCGGGTGTTGCCGATCTGGCGCGGGAGCGGATCATCACCTATTCGAAAAACTCTCAACCGCACCAGGAAATTCTTGCCCTGATGCAGGCCAATGGGGTCATGGCGCCACGGCTCAACTGCGTGAATTCGGTGTCGGCGATTACCCGGTTGCTGCGGGACGGCTTCGGCATTGGCGCGTTGCCGCCGGTGTTGGTGGCCGAAGAACTGGCGCGTGGGGAATTGACTCTGCTGACCATCGATCAGCGACCGCCGAATTTGCAGGTGGTGGTGTCGTGGCGCGTGGGCGTGGAATGGGTCGAGGAGATTGTCACGTTGTGTCAGCAAGTCGTGGAGCGCTATGCGCAGAAAGTGGGCGAGCACTACATCGTCTTGAGCAAACCACAGAGCAAGATCTGAAGGACATTTTTAAACTCTAAATCTGAACCACTATCATTTGCATTATTTTTTCTAAGAGGTATTCTCTGCGCGCTTTCAGCTAAACAATTGTCCAGAAGGAGTCGGACCTGATGCGCGGTCACACGCAAAAACAGCAACAATTGCTCGCTCACTGGAGCGAAGCGCTTGGCACTCAGGCTTTCCAGTCCCACCGCATCACGCTCGATCATTTGAGCAATGCGCTGGAGCCCGCCGCCCAGCGCTGTTTCCAACGCCTGATCCAGGCGCTGTTTCGTGAAGATCTGATCAACCCCGACGCCTGCGAATACGACGACACCAGCCGTTGCTGGCTGCCGCTTGGCGATGGCGCGCATCTCTGCTTCGAGCATTTGTCCGGCGGCAGAATGAACAGCTGGGACGTGCGCGGCAGCATCGTTCTGCACAGCCCCGACAGACTGCCCCAAAAAATCCAGTTGCCCAGCGAACTGCTCGCTCACCTCAGCACTCAGCTCAACCCGCCAGCCTCTCCACAGGTACTGGAACGCCTGGCCCGGGAGCTGGATGACAGCTTCAGCAACGACACCCTGTGCCTGGCGTTTCACCATGGATGGACCGAGCGCCTGAGAGAGCAGATCAATACCGAGCACGATGACAATCTGCTCGCCTGGCTCAAAACCGGCCCCAGCCACCTGAACCCTACGTCATTGCTCGAACAGTGGGGCACGCTCGGCCATCCGTGGCACCCGAACTACAAGACCAAACTGGGCTTGAGCGCCGCTCAGGTCATCGCTTTCTCGCCAGAATTCGAAGCGAGTTTTCCGATCGTGCTGTGCGCCCTGCACCGCCAATACGCACACGTCGAAGCGCTGGCTGGCTCCAGCGATTACCAGGACTGGTGGCAAGGTCACTTCCCACAGGCCGCCGAGCAATTGCAACGCCATTTGCAGCAGTTGGGCCTGGACGCGAAGGACTACCTCCCGCTTCCGTCGCACCCATGGCAAGCCCATGAAGAGCTGCCACATTCGTTCGCCAACGAGATCGCCGACAACCTGCTGATCGTCACCGACATCGTGGCTTTTACCGGCCATCCAACCATGTCCTTCCGCACGGTCCTGCCGGAGGCGAGTCGCATCGCGCCGATGGTCAAACTGCCGGTGGCTTTGCGACTGACCAGCGTGCAGCGCACGGTGTCGCCGCGCTCCGCCCGGATGGGTCCGCGCATCAGCCAACTGGTATTGGATATTCTCGATCAGGAGCCGCAGATTCAGCGTCTGCTGAACATCGTTCCAGAGCGCATCGGCGTGCACTACGCACCACTGCCGGCCGATGACGAGCGCTCCCGGCATGTTGCCGTGCTGTATCGCGACAACCCGCTTACCCTGCTGCAAGAAGGCGAGTTGGCGGTGCCGGTCGGCAGCCTGTTCGCCGTCAACGAATTCGAACAACCATTGCTGCGTGATTGGGTAAAGCTGGCTCAGGGCACTGACGACAGCGAGGCCATGCTGGCGTTCTTCGATGATTACCTGTCGATTGCCGTACCGAGCCTGCTGGGCATCTACCTGATGTATGGCGTGGCGTTCGAAGCGCATCAGCAAAACAGTTTCATGGTGATGGGCGCTGACGGACAGTTGAATCGGCTGCTGTTGCGTGATTTCGGTGACGTTCGTATCGATCGCAAAACCCTGCACGCCAAGGGCCTGGATATCCAGCTGCACGATCCGAAAATGACCCTGTATGACGACGCAGGCTTTGTCCGCGACAAACTCCTGCACACCACGTTCATGTGCCACCTCGGTGAACTGACGTTGCTCTGTGCCCGCCACTGGAATGTGTCGGACAGTATCCTGTGGGAGCGATTGGCATCGCACGTTGCACAGTGCTTCGAGACCTTGCGCGAGCGCGTTGAACCGGCGCGTTGGGAAAGCGAGCGCCAGGCCTTGCTGGAACAGGATTGGCCCGCCAAATCGTTCATGCGCATGCGCTTGCTCGACAGTCATGCCGACATCGTCGGACGCCTGAATAATCCGCTGCGCCCAAACGTCCATGCTCGCTGACGGTCGCGCCCTGCGACTGCTGATCGTCATCCAGTTTGTCTCCATGGGCGCAATGGAAATGAGCGGTCCGTTCTGGCCCTTGCAGATCCAGCACCTGCTCGGGCCGGAGGGCGCCGGCTACACCGCGCTGTTATCGGCGCTGGTCTATGCCGGTCCGATGCTGGCGGCCATGCTCCTGACGCCCATGTGGGGCCGGTTGGGGGATCGCACCGGACACAAACCGATGATTGTTCGGGCGTTGCTGGCACTCGCGCTGTGCCAAGGGTTGGCGGCCATCACCCTCGACCCGTGGCTGCTGGTGAGTATTCGCGTGATGCAAGGCGCATTGGCCGGCTTTCTCGCTGCCGCGCAAGCCTATGCCTTGGCCTGCTGCGACAGTTCCAGACGTGGCCACACCCTGGCCCGCCTGCAATCGGCAACCGCCGTCGGCTCATTGATCGGCCCCGTGCTGGGTGGCTGGCTGATGGACGTCTCGGGGTTTGCCCTGCTCTGTTATGGCGCGACGGCGATTTGCCTGCTGTGCGCACTGGGGAGTTTTTTCCTGCCGGCCGACAAGGCCCGGACCCCGAAGAAAAAGGCGGTTGAACCGGTGGCCCTGCCCAAAGGCTGGCTCGGTGGAATCCTGTTGGTAATCGTGTTGATTCAGGCCGCGAAGATGATGCCGCAGTCGTTCTACGCGCTGTACGTCGCGAACATTCTGCATGCCCCAAGCTGGCTGATCGGCGCCACCTACGCGGCGAGCGCCGCGACCCTGGCCATTTCCGCACCGCTGTGGGGCCGCCTGTTCGACCGCTGGCAGCCGGCCTACACCTTGCGCGTCATCGAAGGCGTGGCCTGGCTGTGTGCCCTGACGCTGGCAGCCACGGCATTGGCCAACGAATGGCTGGGGTTTCTCGTCAGTCGACTCGTCTGGGGCATCTGGCAAGGCGCCCTGCTGCCCGTCGCCTATGCACTGATCGCCAACACCATTTCCATCACCCAGCAGGGCTTCGCGCTGGGCCTGGGCAACAGCGCGGCAAAGGCTGGCGCTCTGCTCGGTGTCGTCCTTGGCGGGATCGGCATGGGCCTGGTTGGCCTGGCTCACAGTTTCTGGCTGGTGGCGCTGACCTACGCCATCGCCGCCATCGGGATCCGCTGGGTGCGCTCATTCAACGCCGCGCCGGACCGCTCGACCTTATCGCCTCACACTTATCACAACTAAAAAAGACCCCGTCATGATCCGAACCAAACTCTCTCTGCTGATCCCGCTGCTCGGTACCTTCAGCGCCCAGACCTGGGCCGAGGATACCGAGCAGCAGCCCGGCACCTTGAACATGCAAGCCACCGTCGTCTCCGCTACTCGCAGCGAAGCGAGCATTGCTTCGATTCCGGGCTCGGTCCAGGTGATCGACGAACAGCAGGTCCGTGAGCAGAGCGGCGCGGGTCGCCGGGTCTCCGACATCCTCGGGCAATTGGTCCCCGGTCTTGCGCCGTCCAGCGGCGGGATGAGCAACTTCGGCCAGACCCTGCGCGGGCGCAACATGCTGGTGTTGGTCGACGGCGTATCGCAGAACGCCACGCGCGACAACTTCCGCCAGCTCAACAGCATCGCCCCGGCCAGCATCGAACGCATCGAAGTGATCTCCGGCGCCAGCAGCATCTACGGTGCCGGTGCTTCAGGCGGCATTATCAACATCATCACCAAGCGCAATCAGGGCCAGGACATTGCCTACAGCAGCAAACTGGGCCTGACCAGCGGCAACAACCTCAACCGCAAAGGCTTCGCCTACGAAGCCTTTCAGAGTGCAACGGGGCGCAAGGATGCCCTGGACTGGTATGTCTCCGCCGACCTGACCCAGCGTAACGATCAGTACGATGGCAACGGCAACCGCATCCCTCAGGACACTTCCCAGGGCAGCAACATGGACACCGAAACCTATGATCTGCAAGGTCGTTTCGGTTACGAACTGGATGCCGACAAAAAAATCAGCCTGTCGCTGCAGGACTACAAGGACCAGCAGGACACTGGCTACACCAAAGACCCGAAAAACTCGCAGCAAGCCGTGGCCGTCAAAGGGCTGAAGCTCGACGACCAACCCTATACCCATAACCAGGCGGTCAACCTCAACTACACCGACAAGGACTTCTACGGTCAGGGCCTGCAACTGGAAAGCTACTGGCGCCGCGCCGATGCACTGTTCTTCCCGGACCTGTCGCGAGGCAAGGCCGGGATCTCCGACAACAACAGCGTGCAGGATGTCTACGGCCTGCGCGCGGCCATCGACACGCCGCTGCCAGCGATCGGAAGCGCCACGGGTAATCTGGTCTGGGGCGCCGACTATGATAATGAGCGCTCCCGCCAACGCGGCGATCAATACACGCTCAATGGCCTGAATTACACCAAGACCGGCACCACTTACGAGCTGGGCCCGGACATCGAAACCACCACCAAATCGCTGTTCGGGCAGATGTCCTGGGACATCGGTGACTGGACCTTGCGTGGCGGTGTGCGCCGCGAATGGATCGAAAGCGACGTCTCCGACAGCATCGCTTATGGTCAGATCGTCCAGACCGGCGTAAGCGCAACGCTGCCCGGCGACACCCTCAAATACGATGCCACGCTGTACAACCTGGGGGCGGTCTACCACCTGAGTGAAAACCAGGACGTCTTCGCCAATTACAGCCAGGGATTTTCGCTGCCGGATATCCAGCGCTTCATGCGTGATGTCAGCAGCACCTTCGACATTCAGAGTCTCAACGCCCAGGCCATCAAGGTCGACAGTTACGAGCTGGGCTGGCGCGGTAACTGGGACCAGTGGCAGGCCGACGTCACCGTGTATGAAAACACCTCGGACGTGACCCAGTTCTACGATGCCAATGATCGCGTATTGCGCCTGATCAACCAGAAAGAGCGGGTTCGCGGTATCGAAAACAGCCTGACCTACCGCGCGACCGATCGCTGGTCGGTGGGTGGCACTTATGCCTGGGCCAAAGGCGAGACCGAGCAGAACGGTAAATGGATCGATCTGCCGGCTACGCGCATCTCACCAGCCAAGACCACACTGTTCGTCGGCTACACCGAAGACGACTACACCCTGCGCCTGCAAGGCATGCGTTTGTCCAATTACGACGCCGCCGCCAAGGACAACAACGGACGCGAGATCGAAGGCTATACGCTGGTGGACCTGCTCGGCTCCGTGCAACTGCCGGTCGGTCGTCTTGAAGGCGGCGTGTATAACCTGACCAACCGCACGTACCAGAACCTGTTCACCCAGGCCAACGCCAGAGCGCCGTACGCCAACGCCGAAGGCCGCACGCTGAGCATGAGCTACTCGGTCGATTGGTAAAAACAGGAGCCGGCTTGCCACAGTTAAGGATCAATCGGATATGTAGGAGCCAGGCTTGCCGGCGAGCGATCTGCCGGCATACATGTCGCCTGACAAGTTGGCTCCAGCGTTACAACCCGCGCAAATCCCGCTCTTCGATCGGCCGGCTCTGGCGCAAACGCTTGCCGCCCAGCACCACCCAATCAATCAACCGGAACAGGCATTCAATGCCAAACGACAGCAGCAATGCGCCGCTCATGCCCCAGATCATCGCTTCCGGCGTCAGCAGAATCTGGTAGCTGTAGCCATTCCAGGTTTCCTTGCGAATATCCGGGTCGGCAGCCAGGGCTACTTGCAGGAAGCGGATGTACCACGGGCCCTGCATGGCCTGGAATTGCTTGTCGAGGGACAGCTGACGGGTGAGCAAGGCGCTCAGGCTATCGGCATCGCTGCGAAAGATCGGGTCTTCGCTGGCACGGTAATGGGCCACGAGCGCCTGCATATCCCCCTTGAAAAACTGATTGGCGGTGCCCTGAAAACCGCTCAAACCGGTCTGTGCCTCGATCAGATGCGCCTCGACCCGCTTGGCATAGTCACTGATGAACCCAGGCACCTGGACACCGATCAACAGGCCCGCCGCGAATAACACCAGCCGTAGATAACTGAGCAACATGGGTGAGAGATCCTTATTCGGTCTTGCCCTGACTGACGCATTCACCGCGCCGCCAGAGGCTCCATTGGCCCGGTTCGTAGCGGGTCCAGGTTTCGTTTTCGGTCAAGGGTTCGGTGGCGATTACCGTGACCACGTCGTTGGGCGTGGTTTCGGCCTGGAAGTCGACGATCACGTCGACGTCCTTCAATCGTGCCGGGCCGAATGGTGCACGGCGGGTGATCTGCGCCAGTTTGCTCGAGCAGTAGCAGAACAGCCAATCACCGTCGCTGAGCAAGCAGTTGAATACGCCTTTGCTGCGGTACTCGGCGCAGGCGGCCACCAGGTCCGGCAATAGCGCTTCGATATCGACCGGCTCGGGGAATGCTGCACGCACCCGATTGAGCAAATCGCAAAACGCCGCTTCGCTGTCGGTATCGCCAACGGGGCGGTAAAAACTGGCGGTCGGGTTGAAATTGGCCAACTGGCCGTTGTGGGCGAAACACCAGTTGCGCCCCCACAACTCGCGCACGAACGGGTGGGTGTTGGACAGGCAGACCTTGCCGACGTTGGCTTGGCGGATGTGGCCGATCACCACTTCACTTTTGATCGGATAACGCTGCACCAGGTTCGCCACTTCCGACTCGCTACTCGCCGCCGGGTCCTGGAACAGCCGCAGGCCACGGCCCTCATAGAAAGCGATGCCCCAACCGTCACGATGCGGCCCGGTGCGGCCGCCGCGCTGCATCAGCCCGGTGAAGCTGAACACGATATCGGTCGGGACATTGGCGCTCATGCCCAATAACTCACACATGCTCGGACTCTCGATTCAGTACAGGGGCACGGTTACAGACGCGGTTCGACCCGCAAACGCTGAGGGTTGCTCGGGACCGGTGGCCGGCCGTAACGATCATCGCCGGCACCGCCGAAAGGTTGATCGTCATCAGGTTCGTCGGTCCGCGCCGCTGCCTTGGCGGCGGCCGCCTGTTCCTTACGAGCCTTGGAGGCGCGCTCGATGGGAAAACGGATCACCACGAACACCAGGTAAATGCCGAAGGCAATCATGCCGTACATGAACAGATCGGAAATCGCGCGCCAGGCGTTGTTGCCGACCTTGAACAGCAAGTCGAGGGCAGTGATGGCGATGGCCGGAGCGACCTTTTCCTTCACCGGGTCGATGATGGTCGGGCTGAACAGCAACACCGCCATCAGCAGCCGCAACGGCTCACGCAGCCAGCGCCACATCCAGCGGGTGATGCGCATCCACACCAACAGGCAGCCTAAAGCGGCAAAGGCGTAGAGGCCCCAAGCGATCAGATAGTCGTTCTCGGTCATGGTGTCCATGGCAAGGCAGGCAAAGAGGCGCTTATAGTAACGACTTTTCGCACGTCAGGCTTGTCCCAATACCAGTTGAGCAAGACTCAGAGCCTGTAGGAGCGAGCTTGCTCGCGATGAGGTCAGTACATTCAACATCAATGTTGTCTGGCAATCCGCCATCGCGAGCAAGCTCGCTCCCACAGGTCTGCAGAGGCATCAAGATTTGCATGTCGCCTGCAAAACCCTATTCCGCACATTGTTCGAGAGCCATTCATGCCCTTATCCGCCAACGTTACCAGCGCTCCGATTGCCCACAAGGCCGATGGTTCCGACCCGTATGCCTGGCTGCAGGAGCGCGACACCGACGCGGTGCTCGATTACCTGAAAGCTGAAAACCGCTATCAAGAGACGCAAACCGCCGATCAGGCCGGGCTGCGCGAAACCCTGTTCGAAGAGATCAAGGCGCGGATTCTCGAAACCGATCTGTCGCTGCCCTCGCCCTGGGGCCCGTACCTGTATTACACCCGCACCACCGCCGGCGACGAATACGCCCGTCACTACCGCTGCCCGCGTCCGGCCGATGGCAGCCTGCACATCGATGAAAGCCAGGAACTGCTGCTGCTTGATCCGAACGTGCTGGCCAAGGGCGGCTTCTTTTCCCTGGGCGCGTTCAGCATCAGTCCGGACCACCAGCGCCTGGCCTACAGCATCGACTCCTCGGGCGAAGAGATTTACACGCTGTTCGTGAAGGAATTGTCCGACGGCCGCGTCAGCGAACTGGAATTCCAGGACTGTGACGGCAGCATGACCTGGGCCAACGACAGCCTGACGCTGTTTTTCGGCGAACTCGACGAGACTCATCGCCCGCACAAACTGTTGCGCTATCGGCTGGACGGCACGGCGGCCGAAGAAGCGTTCCATGAGCCGGACGGCCGATTCTTCCTGCATTGCTATCGCTCAAGCTCCGAACGGCAACTGTTGTTGTCGCTGGGCAGCAAAACCACCAGCGAAGTCTGGGCGCTCGACGCCTCGCTGCCGCATCAGGCCTTTACCTGCCTGGCGCCGAGGGTCGAAGAGCATGAATACGATGTCGACCATGGCAAACTCGATGGCGAGTGGACGTGGTTGATCCGCACCAACCGCGACGGCATCAACTTCGCCCTGTACCAGGCCGTCGATACCGGCGTCGCGCCGACCGAAGCCGACTGGCAGAACCTGATTCCCCACAGCGACACGGTGATGCTCGAAGGCATGAGCCTGAACGCCGAGGCCATGACCCTGAGCCTGCGCGAAGGTGGCCTGCCGATCATCGAAGTCCGCCCACAGGACTTGGTGCCGTATCGCGTGCAATTGCCGGACGCGGCCTACAGCCTGCATGTGCAGAACAGCCTGGAATTTGTCAGCGACCGGATCCGTCTGCGCTACGAGGCCTTGAACCGTCCGGCGCAGATCCGCCAACTGATTCTGACCAGCGGCGAACAGAAAGTCCTCAAGGAAACCCCCGTGCTCGGCCCGTTCGACGCCGATGCCTACGTCAGCCAGCGGCTCTGGGCCACGGCACCGGACGGTATGCAAGTGCCGATCAGCCTTGTGGTCAAACGCGAATTCCTCGGCAAGCCGACGCCGCTTTATCTGTACGGCTACGGCGCCTATGGCGAAAGCCTCGACCCGTGGTTCTCCCATGCTCGTTTGAGCCTGCTGGATCGCGGCATGGCGTTTGCCATTGCTCATGTACGCGGTGGCGGTGAGTTGGGCGAAGCCTGGTACCGCGCTGGCAAGCAGGCACACAAGCACAACACCTTCAGCGACTTCATCGCGTGCGCCGAACACCTGATCGCCAACGGCTTTACCATCCCATCGCAGCTGGCGATCAGCGGTGGCAGCGCCGGTGGCCTGCTGATTGGCGCCGTGCTTAATCAGCGGCCGGAGCTGTTCGGCGCGGCGATTGCCGAAGTACCGTTCGTTGACGTGCTCAACACCATGCTCGACCCGGAGCTGCCGCTGACCGTCACGGAATACGACGAATGGGGCAACCCGCAAGAGCCGGACGTCTATGATCGGATCAAGGCCTACGCTCCGTACGAAAACGTTAGTGCGCAAGCGTATCCGGCGACGCTGGTGATCGCCGGCTACAACGACAGTCGCGTGCAGTACTGGGAAGCGGCCAAGTGGGTGGCGAAACTGCGCGCGACCAAAACCGACACCAATCCCCTGCTGCTCAAGACTGAATTGGGCGCCGGGCATGGTGGAATGAGCGGTCGTTACCAGGGATTACGTGACGTAGCCCTCGAATACGCATTTGTTTTGAAGGTTTTGGGCATTGCCTGAGGAACTTGGCCCGGCGTCCCGGTCTTAACACCAGTACGCCGGACCGGATGCAACACATATCCCCTGTGGGAGCGAGCCTGCTCGCGATGAGGGCATCACATTCAATACCCATGTTGAATGTGCCTCCGCCATCGCGAGCAGGCTCGCTCCCACAAAGGATTGAGGACATCCAAAAAACCGGAACCAGACACAAAAAAAAGACCGTGACGACATGTCAGAACCGACCTCATTGAACAAAGAAATTCGCGACTGGCTGATGGACTGCGGCCTGTTCGATCAACTGCTGCCGGCAGACTTCGTGGCGGCTTCGGGTTACTTCAGCATCAGCACCATCGCCGAAGGCGAAGAGATTTTCCATGAGGGCGATGCCGGCAGTTTCATGTGCATCATCCACACCGGCCAGGTCGCGGTGCAGAAGACCAACAGCGAGGGGCAGCGGGTGACCATGGCCACGTTGCGCAGCGGTCGGGCATTTGGCGAAATGGCCGTGCTCGATGGCGAACGGCGCTCAGCCAGTTGCGTGGCCGCAAGCAATTGCCAGTTGCTCAACCTGGGCAAGGACTCCCTGGAAAAGATGCTCAACGACGCGCCGAAAATCGCCGCCAAGATCATCCGCGCCCTCGCCGTCTCCCTCTCCAAACGCTTGCGCATGGCCGATGGGCAACTGCTCTCGCAGCAGATTTAGTGTCCGGTCTGACAAATACGTTCCTCTTTTGACGGCAACAGACGCCGTCAAAAAGGAACAGTATTTGTGAGACCGGATACTTACCCTCCTGGCGTTTTGATTTTCGGCGTACCCGGCTCAAGGCCCGGCAAGGTCTGGTCCTTGGGCGGGTTGGGCATTTCGATGCGCGGCAACAACGGTGGCCCGCCACTGCCGGAACCGGCCTTGGGCACGCTGGTGGGGGTGATCTGCGGGTATGGCGTTGGGGTGGCGGTGCCGGGTGAACCGGGCATCGGCGCAGGGCTGGTCGGGATGGTTTGCAGCTCCTGGGCCTGCACTGCAGTTATCGAGAGCGCGGCCAGGGCAATGGCCGTTAGAATGGTGCGCTTCATCAATGGCTCCGTTGGCCTTGTTGTCCTTTTGCAGGCTACTCCCAACTGCGCGTGTTTGCCTTCCTCCGTAGTCAATTTCTCATCAAGAGAGCCCCATGAAACGTTTCGTTCTGCTCGACACCACCCCCATTCCTGAAAACGGCGGTGCCCTGTGCCTGTTCGAATACGGCGAGGACTTCGTCATCAAGATTCAGGGCGGTGACGGCGGGCAGTTGATGAACACCCGCATGCACGGCTCTGAAGATGCCCTGGCCGAAATCCCCTGCCGCAAGGTCGCCGGCCGGCCGAATTCGCGAGTATTGATCGGTGGCCTGGGCATGGGCTTCACCCTCGCCTCGGCGCTCAAGCATTTGGGTAAATCCGCTGAAGTGGTGGTGGCCGAACTGGTACCCGGCGTGGTGGAGTGGAACCGTGGCCCTCTTGGTGAGAAAGCCGGCAACCCGCTGCTCGACCCGCGCACGGTGATCCGCATGGAAGACGTGGCCAAAGTGCTGCAAGCCGAGCCACAAGGTTTCGATGCGATCATGCTCGACGTCGACAACGGGCCCGAAGGCCTGACCCAGAAAGCCAACAGCTGGCTCTACTCCGCTGGCGGCCTGAGCGCGTGTGCCAAGGCCCTGCGGCCAAAAGGCGTGCTGGCGGTGTGGTCGGCCAGCGCCGACCGGCAGTTTTCCGACAAGCTGAAAAAGGCCGGCTTCAAGGCCGAGGAAGTACAAGTCTTCGCCCACGGCAACAAGGGCACCCGCCACACCATCTGGATTGCCGAGAAGCTCAAGGGCTGAGCTAAACTCACGTCATAACCGTCATTAGTCTTTTTACAAAGGTGAACCCATGAGTTCGTCCACCCCAACCAACACATCGAAGCTGGACCGCATCCTCGCCGATAACCAGCGCGACAAGGAAATGGGTTACCGCGACAAGGCCTTGAAGATGTACCCGCACGTGTGCGGCCGTTGCGCCCGTGAGTTCTCCGGCAAGCGCCTCAGCGAACTGACCGTGCATCACCGCGACCACAACCATGACAACAACCCTCAGGATGGCTCGAACTGGGAGCTGTTGTGCCTGTATTGCCATGACAACGAACACTCGCGGTATACCGATCAGCAGTATTTCGACGAAGGCTCGCTGAGTACGCCGAAGATTGCCAAGGCGACGCACAACCCGTTTGCGGCGTTGGCCGGGTTGATGAAGAAAGAAGATTAAAGATCTTCAGTGCCCCAACTGGCCTCATCGCGAGCAGGCTCGCTCCCACAGGGGATCTTCTGTGCACATAGTATTTGTGAACACCCAAGATCTAATGTGGGAGCGAGCCTGCTCGCGATTGCTATTGCCCAAACACCACCAATCTCCAAACTGAACACCCCTCCCCCAATCCCCGTATAATCGCCGTTTTTTCCCCGAAGGCACCCCGCTCGTGGCAGACAAACGGTACAGCTGCATTGGTTTGTATAACCCCAAATCACCGGAGAACGTCGGTTCGGTGATGCGCGCCGCCGGCTGCTATGGCGTGGCATCGGTGTTTTACACCGGCAAGCGTTATGAACGCGCCGCCGATTTCGTCACCGACACCAAGAAAGTCCACTACGACATTCCGCTGATCGGCATCGACGACCTGAAGAAAATCCTGCCCCTGGGCTGTGTCCCAGTCGCCGTGGAACTGGTCGACGGTGCCCGCTCGCTGCCGGAATACACGCACCCGGATCGCGCCCTCTACATCTTCGGCCCCGAAGACGGCTCGCTGGATAAAGAAATCCGCGACTGGTGCGAAGACGTGGTCTACATCCCGACTACCGGCTGCATGAACCTGGCAGCCACCGTCAACGTCGTGCTGTACGACCGCATGGCCAAGGGCAACAACACCCGCTCGGGCCCGAAATTCCGCTGAATCACCTCATGTTCGATGGAACAAGCCGCTCGCCCGGGCAGTCAGCTTAACTATCTATTGCTGAAGCAGCCCTTCCCTGCCTGGAGACAGATCATGAGCGAGTTCAATCCTGTAGAGCGTATCGAAACCACCCCGTTCCAGAGCCAATCCGTACAGAACGTTCATGGTTGGGAACGCGCGGGCTCTCTGGCAGGTGGCGTGGTCATGCTGAGCAAGGGCCTGCGACGCGGTGGCGTGTTCGGGTTGCTTGAGGTAGCCATCGGCGGCATAGCCCTGGCCCGTGGCATCACCGGGCATTGCGCGGCGAAAAGCCTGTTGGAAAAGAACCGTCAGGACATGAGAAACGCACGCGCAAGGATCGAGCGCGCCGGGGATGAGCTGAGCCGCATGAAAGCCAATGCCGAAGCGGCAACCCGCACGGCGACTGTGACGGGTAATGATTCGTTGAACTCGCCGAAGGCCGGGGTTTAACCTTTTTAGATCAAAAGATCGCAGCCTTCGGCAGCTCCTACATTGGGATGGCGTACACCCTGTAGGAGCTGCCGAAGGCTGCGATCTTTTGATCTTTACTGAAGCAACTCGGTATCAAGCACCCTGGAGGACTCGCCAATAACGCTTTGCGCGAGCTGAACGAATGCCTTCGTATCCACACTCTCCAACTGCATCGCCCCACGCAGCACATCATCCAGCGAGCGTTTGTTGCGGGTTTTCAGGCGAATCTCGCGGTCCAGTTCCTGTAGCAACACCACCGCCTTGGCCACCTGCGCCGGGTTGATCTGTTCACCGCGCAAAGTGCTGACCTTTTGGCTGTCCTTGGTCAACTTGCCCTGCAAACTCTCATAGCGATCATCACTCATGCCGCCTGCGCGGCGCACCAGTTCGATGGCGTAATACTCGGCAAACCCTTCACTGATCCAGTTACTGCGCTGGCTGTCGTTGATCGGTCCGAACACTTGAGCCAACTCACGCACCAAGGCACTGCTACCGCTTTCGCTGATCATTGGCAGATGCGTGTTCAGGTAGATCGATTCATGCGCGGCCAGGCTGCCGCGCCACATCGGGTCGTTGGCACCGACAATCAGCAGCTTGCCGGGATGATTTGGAAACACCGCCTGCACTTGCGGCCAGACGAAAGTCAGCAGCGTCAGCACATCCATACGGTGCATGCCCTGCCCTTGGGGTGAGGCGACGGTGACTTCGGTTTCCCCCAGTCGCGTACGACGGCTGCCCAGATGACCGGCGAGCATCCAGCCAGTGGGACGGTCGAACAGGCGCGAGGCGTTATCGATCCGGAACTTGTTTTTGCCGATCCGCGGCCAGGCGGTTTCGACGCTTTTCCAACCGTTGGGCAATTCGAATTCAAGGCGTGAAACCAGCTCGATGCCGTCCTGTTGATCAAGTCTGGCGGCCGGCACCAGATCGTCCCCACGCATCAATGCCCAAGTCGAAGTCATGCGGGTGTCGAAGCTGCCGCTCTTGCGACCATGGCTGATGCGCACGCGATAGGTGAGGCTGGCCTTGTCGGCGGTCGGGCGCCAGACACCACGGGCCTGTTTGCCCGGTGTGAGCTGCCATTGGCCATCGGCCTTGAAATCACTGTAGTGACTGCCGTCACCCAAGTCGAAATCCAGACTGCGCACCGCCGAGCCTTGGGCCAGCGTCAAGCGCACTTCCGCCTGATCGCTTTGCGGCAACAGGCGTACGTGATAATCCAGATCGACTTTCTTCGCCGCCCACACGGGCAAACTCAGGGCCAGCAGCCCGACAGCCAACGCCCGCCGCACTCCCACAGTCATACACACTCCTGGTGTGGCGAGCTTGCTCGCGCTAGGCTATGTAGCGGCCCCAAATTCTTTTAATCACTGCCGATTTTGTGAGTGCTACGCACTCAAGCGGGAGCAAGCGCCCTCGCCACACATTAACCCGCGCGGAAAATCAGGTGATCTTCCCAATCGTCTTCGGCCACGCTGCCTTCGGCGAGCATGCGCCCGGACTGGGAAATACGTTCGTGATGCACCGCCTCGCGGTCACCGCACACCAGGTGATGCCAGAGCGGCAGGTCCTTGCCTTCGCTGACCAGTCGATAACCGCAGGTCGGCGGCAGCCATTTGAACTCATCGGCCTTGCCCGGCGTGAGCTGGATGCAATCGGGCACAAAGTCGCGACGGTTGGGGTAATCGGTGCACTGACAGGTTTTGAGGTCCAGCAGTTTGCAGGCGATGCGCGTGTAGTAGACCGCGTTGTCGTCTTCATCCTCGAGCTTTTGCAGGCAGCACAGACCACAGCCATCGCACAGCGACTCCCATTCCTCTTGATCGAGTTGATCGAGGGTTTTACGTATCCAGAACGGTTCGACTTTGGCGGCCATGGCTCAAGCATCAACATCAGATGGTGAAAAGGCCGCCAGTCTAGTGCCAAGGCAGCGGCGGGCCAAGCATTGGCGACTGCCGGTACAACGACACTTGTGAGATTTCGCGCCGCCCGGTAGCTTTGCCAGTCGCAAGGAGTCGTACCCACGTGCCATTAACGCTCAACCGCGTTGCATTCAGGTGAACGGCCCAGGCTCTCGAAAAACCCTATTGCTCCGTTCAACTGCACCCGCCGTTTTTTAGACGTCCTCACTTTCAAACGTAAAGGAATCTCTTAATGAGTGCTAACCCACGCGTTGCCGATTACGCCATTCACCCTCAGTTCACCGATCGCTGGTCGCCCCGCGCCTTCACCGGCGAAACCATCCCCGAAGAGACCCTGCTGAGCTTTTTCGAAGCCGCGCGCTGGGCGCCATCGGCGTACAACTCGCAGCCTTGGCGGTTTCTCTATGCGCGTCGCGACACGCCGAACTGGGAGCGCTATCTGGGCCTGCTGAACGAGTTCAACCGCAGCTGGGCGCAGCACGCCTCGGCGCTGGTCATCGTGATCTCGAAAACCACCTTTGCGATACCTGGCGCCACCGAAGAAACGCCGGCGCTATGGCACACCTTCGACACCGGTTCGGCCTGGGGGCATCTGGCGCTGCAAGCGAGCATCAGCGGCTGGCACACCCACGGCATGGCCGGTTTCGATCAGGAACTGACCCGTAAAGAGCTGAATATTCCTGAGGGTTATGCGCTGCACGCGGCGGTGGCGATCGGCAAGCTGGGCGACAAAGCGACGCTGGCCGAGTACCTGCAAGCACGCGAAGAGCCAAGCCCGCGTCGTCCGCTGAGCGAATTGGCGGCTGAAGGTGAATTCACCCTCTAACCAACAACATAGAACCCATGTGGGAGCGAGCCTGCTCGCGAAGGCGGTGTATCAGTCTCTATAAGTGTCGACTGACATGCCGCCATCGCGAGCAGGCTCGCTCCCACATTTCTGATTGTGGTGTTTTTAATACCCGCGATTGAAATCCACTTCCCCACGCAACGCTTCGCCCGCCTGATACGCCCGCAGGTTTTCGACAAACAACGTCACCATCTTCGAGGGTGAGGTCGGTGCCGAGCTGTGGCCGGTCAGCAGCAGGCCCCACGCGGTCCAGAACGGATGACGTTGCGGCAGCGGCTCCTGACGACAGACGTCGATCACAGCTCCGGCCAGATGCCCTTCTTTCAAGGCTTCCACCAGGTCCGCATCGACCACCGCCACTCCACGCCCAACGTTGATGAACAACCCGCTCGGCTTGAATTGCTTGAACAGGGCAGCGTCGTACAGGTCGTGAGTATTGGGGGTGTTCGGAAGCAGATTGATCACATAATCCATTTCACCGACCAGGCGCGGCAAGTCAGCCAGCGCCCCGACCTCGACAAAAGGCGCCAGCTCCCGGGCAGTGCTGGCGATGCCATATAACTCGACGCCAAACGGCAGCAGAAACTGCGCCACCGTCTGACCGATGTCACCGGTGCCCACAATCAACACCTTGCGTCCCGCCAGGCCTTGACCCTGCCGGTTGTCCCACTTGCGCTCGACCTGGCTGACCAGCCGCGCCAGCACTTCGCGCTCGTGGCCGAGCATGTAAGTCAGTACGTATTCGGCCATGACCTGACCGAAAATCCCCACTGCGCGAGTCAGGCGATAGTGCCGTGGCAGGCCGTCGGCCAGCAGCGGCGTGATGCCGGCCCAGGTCGACTGCAGCCATGCAGGCAGATGGCCCTGACGCAACAGCGTCGCCAGCAAGTCCGGCTGACCGAGCCAGACCTGGCAGTCGGCGGCCTGCCGGGCCAGTTCGGCGGAGTCGCCACTGGTCAATACTTCCAGATCAGGCGCTGCCTGACGCAACAGTTGAGCATATACAGGGTGGTCGTGTTCAGCAATCAGAACGCGCATGGTTCAAACCTTTCAAAAACAGTGCAGACGGCCGCCGACGGAGTATCACTCCATCACCCTGGCCATCGCCAAAATCATTCCAGTGTTTCATAAAGGCTCTGAACAGAGCCTGTCTGCCGATTACATCGGGTCGTTGCGGCGCAGCAATTCTTCCGGCAAATGCTCGATGTATTCGTCTTCGGCCGGCGGCATTTGCAGGTGGTAGCCCTGCTTCTCGAGGTTTTCCAGCACCACGGTGATGTCTTCGCGCGAGAGCTTGCGCTCGGGCGTCAGCACCAGGTCGAAAGCGTGATGCGGCTTGCCGAAAGCGGCCATCAGACTTTCCGGGACGCGCTCCAGTGCATCGCTTTTGAGCACATAGAGGTACATCTCGTTTTTCTTCAGGCTTCGATAGATGGAGCAAATACGTTTCAAGGCTGTTCTCCGGCGGTGGCCAGGCTGTCGAGCAGCGCCTGGCCCATCAATTCGCGGCGCCAGCCACGCAGCGAATCAGGCAATTGGTAGGGACCATTGGGGAAGCCGCTTTTGAGCAGCGCTTCCAGGGTTTTCTTGCGCAGCATCAGTTCTGGCGCGATGCTCAGGCGCTCGGCTTCAGCCTGGCCAATGGCGCGCAGCTGTTTGACCAGCGCGGCGGCTTCCACCGGCAACGGCTCCGGTACCGCCGGTGGCCATTGATCAGGCGCCACACTGCCAGAGCGCTTGATCAGATCAAGCAGAAACTCGCCGTCCTGACGCACGGTACGCGGGTGCATGTCTTCGATTTTCGCCAGCGCGCCGAGGTTGTCCGGTTGCGTGCGCGCCAACGGCCACAGGGAATGCTCACGGACAATGCGGTTGCGCGGCAGGTCACGGGCGCGGGCTTCGCGTTCACGCCAGGCGCACAGTTCACGCAACACGGCGAGTTGGGCGCGGGACAGCTTCCAGGCCAGTTTGGCATCGCGATAGACCTCGTACGGGTCGACCTCGCGACGCAGGTTGGCCACCAGCTCGGCACCGTCCTCCAAAACCCAGGCGTATTTTTCGTCGGAAAGCTTCGGACGCAGTTGTACGAAAACTTCCGCCAGGTGCAAGGCATCTTCGGCGGCGTAGCTGATCTGGGTGTCGGACAGCGGACGTTGCAGCCAGTCGGAACGGGTCTCGCCCTTGGGCAAGTCGATGCCGAGCACTTCCTGCACCAACCGCGAATACCCCATGGAAAAACCAAGATTCAGGTAAGCGGCGGCCAGCTGGGTGTCGAACAGCGGCGTCGGCAGGCTGCCGGTCAGGCGCAGCAGGACTTCGAGGTCTTCGCTGCACGCATGCACGACCTTGACCACCGCCGGGTTCTCCAGCAATGCGGCCAGCGGCTGCCAGTTGTCGATGGTCAGAGGGTCAATCAGGTAAGCGCGTACGCCATCGCCGATCTGCAGCAGGCCTGCAATCGGGTAAAAGGTGTCGACCCGCATGAATTCGGTGTCGAGGGCAACGAATGGCAGCTGCTGCCACTCGGCGCAAAACTGACCGAGGCTATCGTTGTCGCGAATCCAGTGAATATCGATGGCCACACGGCTCTCCCTTGAAGAATGGCGCGCAGTATATATCGCCCCTGACGATTTCCGCGCATCCACTGAACAAGAGCTTTGGCGAAAATACCTGCTGGACAGCAAGAATAGTCTGACAGGGGAAGACTAACTGCCCTTACGCAACACGTAGACTCGCATCCGGGCGCAACCCGGCAGGAAGTCCTGATGGCTGAGCAAGTGGAAACCCGCCTGCCTGAACTCGGCCTCAAGCTCGGCCTTGCTCGCCTGCGGCTGGACCTGTGCGCCTTCCACACCTGATCGGCGGAGCTTGAAATGCGCATCTACTCGCACCGCCACAATCACCGTATCGCGACTGACCCGATGAAATTCACCCAACATGGCCAAGCGATGCTCAGGACAGGCGATGTGTTGAAACAGTTGCATGCAAATAATGCAATCGACCGCGTTCGCCGATAAACCGATGGTGAAGGCCGAGCTCTGGAAGGTCTTGATCCGCTCCAGCAGATGCTGCGGATGATGCGTACGGGCGTGATCGAGCATGTCCTGCGATGGATCGGTCGCCAGAATCACCCGGTTCGCATGCTCGGCCAGTACCGACCAGAAGCGCCCGGCACCGCAGGCCACATCAAGAATCAATCCCGGCTCACCAGCGACCTGGAGCGCATTACGCACCAGTCGCTCATCGCGCCAGAACGTCAAACGCCCCGCCAGGCCACGCGGTCGCGGCTGATGGCAGACGCGGGCGTGTTCCTGATCGTAGCGCCGGGCGAACTCCAGTTCGATGGCGGATGGGGGCTGCGCAGACATGTGCAATGGCTCTTATTGGAATATTGGCTGACGGCAAATTAACGATCAGGGCGTGAAAAAAAGGTCGGCGGGCTCACTTTTTGGCCAGCACACCGTCGCTCACGGCACCGCGACATCCGGCAAACATGTCCAGCCCCGGGTTATAGACCTTGCTGCTGACCTCCAGCAGACCCAGCATCGAATGGAACAGATTGTCCTGGCTCAGGGGTTTTTCGCGACCCTGTTGCAGGCAATGGGTGTCCACCGAGAACGACTTTTGATAACTGTCGGAGAACCACGCCAGCATCGCTACATGCTTCTGTTGTTCCGGCGCCAGCATGTAAGGCGTGCCATGAAGGAACAGGTTGTATTCGCCCAGCGACTCGCCGTGGTCCGACAGATAAAGCATGGCGGTATCGACTTTGCCCTGATTACTGCGCAACAGATCGATCAGGGTCGACAGCACATGGTCGGTGTACACCAGCGTATTGTCGTAGCCATTGACGATGCTTTCGCGGCTGCAATTGTTCAGCGCATTGCTTTCACACACTGGCGTGAAGTGTTCGTACTCTTTCGGGTAGCGCTTGAAGTATTCCGGACCGTGACTGCCCATTTGGTGCAGTACCAGCACGGTGTCTTTATCCAGCGTGTCGATGAAGTGCTGCAAACCTTGCAGGAGAATTTCATCGCGGCACTCACTGTTGGCACACAGCACCGGGTCTTTCAGGTTACTCACATCATCAACAGTGACCCGATCGCAGGTGCCTTTGCAGCCCGACTGATTATCGCGCCAGATCACCTCGAGACCGGCGTGCTTGAGCACGTCCAGCAAACCTTCCTGATTCTTTGCCTTACTGGCGTTGTAATCCTTGCGGCCCATATCGGAGAACATGCAAGGCACCGACACAGCCGTTTCCGTGCCGCAAGAATGCACATCGGTGAAGGCAATCAAACCGGCTTCTTTATTCAGTTTCGGCGTGGTGTCGCGGTTATAACCCAGGATGCCGAAGTTCTCGGCCCGAGCGCTTTCACCCACCACCAGTACCGTCAGGGATTTACGGTCGTGGGCCTGCCAGGCTGGAGTTTTCCGGGCATCTTCACCCAGTTTGGCAAAAGGTTGCCGTGCAGACACCACTTGCTCACGCAGGTACCCGGCCGAGGCACCGATGTAGTTGCTCGGCACCACCATCAGGCGTAATTCATGGTGATTGCGAAACAACGACGACAGGCCTTGATAGTTGACCAGGGCGACACCGCCGATCACTGCAATCGATGCGACACTCACCAGCACTTTACTTAATAGCTCACGGTGCCAGCGACGGTAACTGACGGGAATCTTCCACAACAACCACGACGGCAAGACCCCGAGAAACACAATATAAATAAACAACTTCACGGAGAGTAAGTCGCGCACTTCCGTGGCATTGGTTTCTGCCAGGTTACGCAACATACCGGCGTCAATCAGCACACCGTATTGGCTCATGAAGTAGGCGACACTGGCGCTGATCATAAAGATCAGCGTCAACACGGGCTTCATCACGGGCCGGAATGCCAGCAAGGTCAGCACAATGTTGAAGGCCGCCAGGATCATCAGCCCAAACGCAACACGCATGACGATACCTTGACCGTCTGCGGCGGTGATATCGAAGAGGTGTTGCCAGAGAACCGAATTGAACCCCGCCAATAAAAAAGTGCTGGCAATCAACGTCACCCATTCAGGGCGCACGGCTTTGAACTTCAACATGGTGATCGGCTGTTCCTGAAAAGAAGCGCCTTCGGCAAATGTGAAAATTTCATTTCCCACGGCAGCACGAGAGCTTATGCAGTCAACCATCAATTTTTCGTGAAAAAGAAGCCAACGAATAGTTGGCTCATGGCATCAGGCCAAAACTTTCAACCCTGAGACGGGCTTCAGGCCTGGTGCAGATACCAGCGCCAGTCCTGCTCACCGACTTCGCCCATGAATTGCCGGTATTCGGCACGTTTCACCGCCAGATACACGCCAAGAAACTCACCGCCGAAGGCCTCCCGCGCCCAGTTTGAAGCCTCCAGCGCTCGCAGGGTGGTCAACCAGTCGGTCGGCAATAATTGCGTGGCCTGAGCATAACCATTGCCTTCCACGGGAGCCCCAGGGTCAAGCTGCTCGCGGATGCCGCGATGAATTCCGGCCAGGATCGCCGCAGCCGCCAGGTACGGGTTGGCGTCGGCACCACAGATGCGGTGTTCGATATGCCGGGAGAACGCCGGCCCGCCGGGCACTCGCAAACTCACGGTGCGGTTGTCCACGCCCCAGGTGGCCGCCAGTGGTGCGTAGCTGTTGGTCTGAAAACGGCGATAGGAGTTGGCGTTTGGACAGAACAGCAGCAACGAATCGAGCAACGTGTCGAGCATCCCGCCGACCGCTTGCCTGAGCAGCGGCGTGCCGTCCCGGGCTTCGCTGGCGAACAGGTTGTTGCCGTCCTTGTCCGCCAGACTGACGTGCATGTGCATGCCGGTGCCGGCCAGGTCATCGAAAGGCTTGGCCATAAAACAGGCCGCCATCCCGTGCTTGTGAGCCACGCCCTTGACCAGCCGTTTGTACCGAACAGCTTCGTCCATCGCCTGCAAAGCGTCGGTGCGGTGTTCGAGGGTAATTTCCACCTGCCCCGGCGCATATTCGGAGATCGCCGTGCGCGCTGGAATGCCCTGAAGTTTGCAGGTGCTGTAGAGGTCGGCCAGAAACGGCTCGATCTGCTCCAGTTCCCGCAGGCCGTAAACCTGCGTGGCGCGTGGCCGCCCGCCGTCGACATCCCGCGCCGGCTGCGGCCGTCCGCTGCTGTCGCGCTGTTGATCCAGCAGATAGAACTCCAGCTCCGCCGCCATCACCGGGTAATAGCCGTCGGCCTGCAAACCTTCGATGACCTTGGCCAGCAGGTGCCGGGGGTCGGCGATGGTCGCGGGCATGCCCTCTTCTGGATGCATGCTGACCTGCACCGCCGCCGTGGGAATCAAGCGCCACGGCATGCGCTGCAAACTTCCGCTGATCGGGTAAGCCCGGCAATCGATATCACCGACGTCCCAGACCAGCCCGGAATTTTCCACATCATCGCCATTGATGGTCAGCCCCAGAATGGTGCTCGGCAGCGGCCGCCCGCTTTCATACACCGCCAGCAGCTCATCGCGATGCAACAACTTGCCTCTTGGCACACCGTTGTTGTCGAGGATGAACAGCTCGAACAGCTCGATATCGCGATTGTGTTCCAGGAAGGTCAGGGCTTGTTCTTTCGTGGCAAAGGATGTTGTCGCACAGCTCATGGGAATTCTCGTCTATCCGCGTCAGGCAAACGCACAAGCGTAGCCAGTTTGATTCCGGCGCACCGCGCGGAACCTGTAAGAACACTCAACGGGACATGTACGAATCCGGCGGGCGCGCGTGGCGGCAGTGCCACAGCGCCCAGAAGGCCAGTTCAGAAGGAAGTGCAGACAGGCTTGGCGCGCAGGCAGGCCTGTAGAGGCGACGTGGCTGAAGGGTTGAAGTGGCGCCAGACGCCCCCTCGTGTTTGATTCCGATCAGCCAGACGTCCATGGAAAAGACCGCGGTAAACAGATGCAAAGCAGCGTCACACGGGCAGATAAGCCGTTAAATCCAGACTTGATGAACCTTGGTTGCAGATTGACTAAACATTTCCTCCAGTAACCAACCTAATTTCTCGATAGCCCCAGCGACATTTCAGTTTGCCCCTGCTGGCATGCAGCGGCCTAATCACAGACTTGTATATTTGGGGCTCCGTTATGGAAAACGTTCGCACTTCAAGCGCCTATGCCGGATGGCTGATGCTCAGCGTGGTATTGGTGGCACTGAACCTGAGGCCTTCGATGGCCGCTGTCGGGCCGTTGTTGTCGGCCATTCGCGGGGATGTTCCCCTGAGTTTCAGTACCGCTTCGCTACTGACCATGCTGCCCGTCATGGCAATGGGCCTGGCGATGTTCCTGGGAATGCGCATTGCGCAACGGGTTGGCGAACACCGCACCATCATCCTGTCCTTGTTGATCATCGGGGTGGCCACGGTCTCGCGGCTGTACCTGGACAGCGCCCTGGAGCTGATCCTCAGCGCGGTACTGGCCGGGCTGGGGATCGCCCTCATTCAGGCGGTGATGCCGGCGCTGATCAAGTCACGCTTCAGCGACAACGTTTCGCTGTTCATGGGCTTGTACGTCACCTCGATCATGGGCGGAGCGGCGATTGCGGCATCGTTCTCGCCTTTCGTCCTGGCGCAAACCGGTAGTTGGCGGATGGGCCTGGCAATCTGGGCACTCCTGACGCTGGTTGCCCTGGTCTTCTGGCTTGCCCAACGCTCGGCGATCCCGCCATTGCCGGCGGCGCCGATGGGGCGCCAGGAGTCCTTTGCCGGTAACTCACGGGCCTGGTTGCTGGCGATTTTCTTCGGTTTGGGCACCGCTTCCTACACCTGTGTACTGGCCTGGCTAGCCCCGTATTACGTGGAAAAAGGCTGGAGCGAACAGAATGCCGGTTTATTGCTGGGGTTTCTCACGGCCATGGAAGTCGTGTCCGGACTGATAACCCCCGCGATTGCCAACCGTAGCCAGGACAAGCGTCTGGTACTGGTCGTTCTGCTGGCCTTGATCATGGCCGGCTTCTGCGGCCTGATCCTCAGCCCGGAACGCTTCAGCCTGCTATGGCCTTGCCTGTTGGGCCTGGGCATTGGCGGCCTGTTCCCGATGAGCCTGATCGTGTCCCTTGATCACCTGGATAACCCGCGTCGAGCCGGCGGCCTGACGGCCTTTGTACAAGGCATCGGTTACCTGATCGCGGGCCTCTCGCCGCTGATTGCCGGGATGATTCGCGACCAATTGGGTAGCTTCGAATGGGCCTGGTGGTCACTCACAGCGGTGATGGCGGTGATGATCGTGATGGTGCTGCGCTTCAACCCAAGGCAATACGCGCTGCATATCCAATAGTTTTCCAAGGTCCTGCTTTTCGTAGGAGCCAGCGGTGCTGGCGCCTACAGGCCCGATCAAACGCAGGGGAAAGAATTCATGAAACACGTCGGTTTTGCAGAAGCTCACTGGGGCATGCTGATCTGGGCGATGCTGATCGCATCGTCTTTCTTTGCGGCGGCAGAGGTCAGCCAATCGGTAGATCCAATCCTGTTGACCGGGCTGCGTCTGTTGTTTTCAGCCTTGATGTTCTTGCCACTGCTGTTATTGAAAAACACCTCACCGATCTCGGCCAGAGGCCTGCTGGCGCATGCAGTTCTCGGGCTGCTGCTGGCGACGTATTTTGGTTCGCTGTTTGAAGCGCTGCGCTATACCAGCGCGGTCAATACCGCGACGCTGTACACGCTGGTGCCGCTGATGACGTTGCTTCTTGAGGTGCTCCTGCTGCCGAGCCCAAGCCTGAAGAGCCGTTTGTTGCCGATGTCGATTGCAGCGATCGGCGCCCTGCTGCTGATTCTCAAAGGGACGGCTCCAGGCGAACTGCCGGCACTGTACCCGGTACTGGTCTTCGGCGTCGGCTGCCTGGCGATGGCGCTTTATTCGCCACTGAGCCAGCGATTCAAGGTCAAGACCTTGAAGGGGCGCAACCCGGTGGCGATGACCTTCTGGAACATGCTTTTCGGTTCGCTGTTTCTGTTTGTGTTCTGTCTGTTCAACGGCGGTTGGCGCAGCGGCGCGCAGTTGTCGTCGAGCGATATGTTCTGGCTTGTATACCTGGCGCTGTTTGGCACCCTCGCGACATTCTGGCTGCTGCATCGGGCAATCGGAGTGATTTCCCCGTCAACGGTAGTTTCCTACGTCTACTTGAACACGCTGTTTGTCACCTTGTTTCACTGGTTCTGGCTCAGACAGCAACCGGTGCTGATAGAAGTCACCGGTGCCGTGCTGGTGGGTGTCGGCATGCTGGCATTGGTGATCACCAGCCGTAACGCTAAAACCGTTACGGCTTGAGATCCTTCAGAGAGTGACGGCGTCCTACGGTGCGACCGGGCTCCAGCGCTCCAGTTCGCGCTCAAGGAAACTGGCCACAACCAGCAGCCGCTCTTCCTGCCAGTGCGGGCCGACTATCTGGATGCCGATCGGCATCCCGCTGACCGGATCATGCCCCGCGCGAATGACCACCGCCGGTGAACCGGAGAGGCTGAACGGAAACACAAAGGCATAGCGATCACGATCCTGCAAGGACTCGCCATGAGCGAACGCCACGTCCGGGAACACCGGGCAAATGAACAGATCGTGCTGATTGAAGAAATTCGCCAGTTGATAGCGAAACGTATCGATCAGAATCCAGTCGCGCTTCATTTCATCCACGCTCAATTCGACCTCTTCGCTCAAGCGAATCAACTCTGTGGTGGCGGGCGTAAAGGTCTGTTTGTCCATGGACTGGAACAGGTGCTTCCAGCCCCGCCCGGCATCCGCGCCCGTGATGAAAACCCGCCATAGCACATCGCAGGCCTCGTCGAGCATCTGCGGAGCCGTCGGTGTAACCTGCGCCACCACACTGCCCAGGCAACTCTCGACCCGTTGCAGAACCTGCTTCACCGCCGGGCTCACCCGGGTTCTGGTGGACTCCCAGGACAGGGCGACACGCAATTGGGCCAGCGGCTTGCTGTCGGCGAACGGCACATCAACGGTGTCCGGGTCGTGACCGTCGGCGCCGCTGATCAGGTGCCCGAGTAACGCCAGATCGTCGACATAACGCCCCATCACGCCAAACGCCGACGTCAGATGAAACAGCCCGGAGCGATCACTGGGAAACTGGCCGGTCAACGGCACACGCCCCTGGGTCAGTTTCATGCCGCAGATACCGTTGAAATGCGCCGGAATCCGTACACTGCCGCAAGCATCCGAGGCCAGCCCGGCCGGCGAGCAACCGGCCGCGATGGCCGCCGCTTCACCGCCACTGCTACCGCCGGCGGAGCGCTGCCCGTCATAAGGATTGAGCGTGCGGCCATACAGCAGATTGTCGGTTTCGAACGCCATGCACAGCTCGGGAACATTGGTGATCCCA
The DNA here is from genome assembly GCF_019956555.1 of Pseudomonas sp. A-RE-19. Classification (GTDB taxonomy): domain Bacteria; phylum Pseudomonadota; class Gammaproteobacteria; order Pseudomonadales; family Pseudomonadaceae; genus Aquipseudomonas. The sequence goes on from NZ_JAHBDQ010000006.1 coordinate 151,977, forward strand.
AGGATGATTGCACCCGCCTGCCGAAGCCGGGCAACGACCGTGCCATCCTCCTGACTGGCCTCGCCCAGCAGTTCCTCCAAGCCTCGCGACATTCGGAAGCCGCGCACATGACAGACATCCTTGATGGTCATGGGGACCCCGTGTAAAGGGCCACGAAACTTTCCGATGCGGGCCATCTCATCGGCCTCCCGGGCCTGTCGACGCAGTTCGTCGACAGACTCCAGTTGAATCAGGGCATTGATCTGCCGATTGCGTTCGGCAATACGCTGCAGGTAGAACTCCAGCAAGCTGACGCTGGTCAGCACACCGCGGCGCAGCAGACCGGCCATTTCGCGCAGGGTCAACGTATCGGGATTGAACATCAGGGCTTCCCTTTGCTGCGCAGTAGCTTGTTGGGGATTTGGTACATGTTTCTGACCACCAGAGAAAACGCCTTGACCGCCAGCTTCGGGCGCCGGGCGATCGCCTCCAGGGCTTCCTCGGTCATCGTCAGGACATGCCGAAGTGCTTCGGGCGTGATGTTCAGCGGCGGGTAAAACCGCAGAACCGGATGCTCGGCCTTTTCATTCATGGAATGCCCGGCATGCACGCCACGCTTGCCCAACTCCATGCTCATCAGCGCTTCGTAGACCGAACCGCGCAAGCGCAAGCCGGTCATCAAGCCCACACCGGGCACATCCTCGACGATCTGCGGATAACGCTGAGCCAGCCGTTGCAGGCCATGGCGCAGCAAACCGCCATTGATCCGTGATTGCTCGACCAGGTTGTGCTGCTCGATGTAATCGATAGCGGCCAGCGCCGAAGCGCACGCCACCGGATGCCCGCCATTGGTCCGCTGGTCAGGCTCGATCTCGCTCAGCGGGTATTGCGTGGCCAGTCGCCGGCTGTACATCGCGCAGGCAAACGAGGTATAGCCCCCCGTCAGGCCTTTGGAGAGGATCATGATGTCCGGCACGACGTCGTCGTATTGCACGGCGAACCACTTGCCACAGCGGCCGAAACCGGTCTGGATTTCGTCGGCCACCAGCAAGGTTTCGGTGGCATCGCACAGGGCGCGGATATTCGCCATGTAACCCACGGGCGGAACCTGTAAGTGGGCGCCCCCCAGAATCGGCTCGACATACACGGCACACACCCCTTCGCCCACCGCTCTCTGCAAGGCAGCGAAATCACCGTATGGCACGTAAGTCACTTCCGAGGCCTCGGTGCCGTAGCTGCGGTGATGCTGTTTCTGCCCCAGAATGCTCATCGCCGCCAGCGTCTTGCCGTGATAGGAATCGCTCATTACCACGATTCCGCGCCGGTGCTGCTGCACCTTGAGCACATAACGCATGCTCTGTTCGATAGCTTCGGCACCCGAGACCATGAACTGCACATCCCCCCAATCACCCGGCACCAGATTCCGAAGGCGTTCGGACAATGCGCCTTGCAGCGGATGCACCCGACCTTCCGGAACCCAGGCCATCTGGTTCAGCTGGGTCTGCACCTGCTCACGCACCATCGGATTGCGATGACCGACGATAAACACCCCATAGCTGCATGCGCAGTCGATAAAGCGCTTGCCGGCATGGTCAGTGACATAGATGCCATCGGCTTCCTTTTCGACGCTGGTTTTACCCAGGCGATAGAGCTTGGCCGCCGAGGCACTCCAGTGCCGCTGGCAATCATCCAGCAGTTGTTCATGCGGTAGCGTTAAGGACATGGCTTAAAGTCTCCTTGAGGATCCGGGATGCGCGCTGGATGTGTTCGGCTCGTGCGGTGATCGGGCAACGCAGAATCAACTCGCGGCCACGGGGTGCACTGATATAGACACCACGCTGATAAAGTTCCTCGCACAATTCGGCGGGTTTGAGGTCGGCTGGCAGCGGCAGGCTGACCCAGGCACCACAAGCGACAGCGCCGAATGAGGCGAGCGCTTGCGCCAGAATCAGGCCGTTATCGAGGCACTGCCGGGGCAAGTCGTGTGCCTGCACGTAATCCAGTGCCGCCATGGCGGCCACACAGGCCATCGGATTACCGGCCGTGGTGCTGCCATGTTTCGCCGGGCTGCTGCGACCATAGACCTGCCAGGCCATCTGTTCGCTGCAGGTATAGGTGCCGATGGGAATCGCGCTGCCGCCCAGTGGTCCGCCCAACACCACAATGTCCGGGGTATTGCGATAACGCTGGAATCCGAACAGCGTGCCCAGGCTCCCCAGACAACTTTGCACATCGACCGCGATGACCGGCGCCGACACCTTGGCCGCCGCGGCATACAAGTGATCGAGCAGCACCTGCTCTATCAGGCGCAAGCGACCATCCTCACCCATCACGGTGCTGGTGTGGCAAACCGCGAAGCAATCGTTCCAGTCCACCTTGTCCAGGTCACGGACGTGACTGATCGCCACGAGCTCGAAGCCCAGGAAACGCTGCATTTCCAGATAGCCTTGCGGCGTGCTGAGGCAACGTCCGTAACTCAGCGAGCCATAGTCGCCGCCCTGGACAACGACAATGGTCTTGCCCTTGGGCTTGAGGCCTTTGCACAGTTTCAAGGCGCCTTCGAATGCTTCATCGCCGGAGCTGCACACATAAGAGCTGACCAGCGGCTGCGGTAGCAGCTCGGCCAGGCGACGGCACAAAGCGATCAGTGGGTCGGACATCAGCACCCGATTGGACAGCCCCATGCTCTGCGCCTGAAGGCTGACCGCCTCGATCACCGCCGGCACCTGAAAGCCAAACCCGCCGGCCAGATCGACTATCTGGCGACCCTCACCGTCGATATACGTCTCGTACTGACCAGAAATGATCTGATTGTTATTGGTCTTCATTAATAGGTCTCAGCGGTAGCTCAGGGCGTTGAAGATACGGCGGCGCTCGTCGACGATGGCCTCACGGCCATGCATGACCCGGCGGTTGTCGATCATCACCATGTCATGGTCACGCCAGCCGACGGGGTAGGTGTATTGCGCGGAAATCTCGGCAATTTCGCGCAGGAATTCGCCGGGAATGGGCTGCCCGGACGACGTATCGATCACCGGCACTTCATAGTTGAAGGACGGTCCGAGAATGCTGTTGGCAAACGCTGGACGCTGACTGAATTCGGAGACCAGGATCGCCGGGGTAGTGAAGGCGTAGTGAATAGAATCATCAAACGGATTGAAGGAGATCTGTGTCTGCGGATCGTCGCCGATGATCTGCATCAGGTCTTCGATCCCGACCGCCGCCGGGTCCGAGAGCGCCGGCGAATAGTGGCAGACCAGCCGACGCCATTTGTCGCCGGCAACGGTGCGGCTGTAGCGAATCGGGTTGTCCTCGAAAAATGTGCGGCAGGCGGATGACAGCTTCGCCAGTACTTTCTCACCGTCGCACAAGGTGGTTTGCGAGCCTGTGCGCGGCGCCTCCTGGCAATAGAACCAGGTGATGTCCGGCCAGAACGGCGAGTTGCCATTCTCGCAGTGCAGACCGATCGCCTGGCGGCCCGCGTCCACCAGCTGCGCGGCTCCACCGACCATGACCCGCGCCGGGTCGAGGCTCAGCCGCGAGCTGTTCTGCTTCACATAGGCGCTGAAATCCTCGGCATTGTGGATGCAGTTACGTAACAGGACGACGCCGTAATGCCCCAGCAACTCGTACAGCTCGGCCTTGCCCAGGCTGGCGAAATGACGCGGCTCAATAATGGATACGTCGGGGCTTTCACAGTGATAGGCAGGTGTGTTCATCAGATGCATTCCCTTGCAGATTGGCAAAAACAGTTGCGATGTCGGCGCGCTTTGGACGGCCGGTGACGGTGTAGAGTTGCTCGAGCAATGGGTCGTCCTTGGTCAGCAACCACAGGCGGCTCGGGCGTTCGATGTCGGAAAAGCGCCGGGCTGACCAGGTGGCCAGCTCATCGTGATCCGGCGTCGACTCAACGCACAACAACGCCACCAGGCCATGGGCCTCATCGAAAAACACAGCGGCATCGCGCACACCGGGGTATTCGCGGTATTCCAACTCGACCTGTTCCGGGCTGACGTTGCGGCCATTGGGCAGGCAGATCACATTTTTCTTGCGACCGCGAACATAGAGATAGCCATCAGCGTCCAGCTCTCCCAGATCTCCGGTGTCCATCCAGCCATCGTCGGACATCGAACAGGCGCTCGGGTCCTTGCCCGAGTAGCCGCTGAACAACGAACTGCTCTTGACCTCAATGGTCTGGTCGGCGCCGATACGCACCTGAACATGCGGCAACGGCCTGCCCACACTGCCCAGACGTTGGTGCTGCAAGGTATTCATACTGACGACCGAGGCGTTCTCGGAGAGTCCGTAACCCTGGAACACCGGGATACCGTCCTCGGCAAGAGCATGCAGGATATCGATGCTGACGGCCGCGCCGCCGCAGGTGATATGCACCCCCGAATGCAGGTAACGAGACAGGCGCTCGCCCTGCGCGCCACCTTCGGTCAATCGCTCGTGAAAGCGATTGAGCATCACCGGTGGCACCGTCAAGGCCGTCGGCTCGACCCGCAGGATCCACTCGATCAAACGCTGCGGTGACGTCCCCGGCTCCCCCAGCAACGCCTCGCCTTCAGGCAGGAAATGCACGATCCCGCCGGCCAGCAGCGGTAAATACGCGGCGGTCACTTGCTCCAGCAGCAGGCTCAACGGCACCAGCGACAGGTAACTGCGATGGGCATCGACCGGCATCCCTTGGCGCAGGGAAGCCAACACCGCCCCCACCGCCGCCGTGCTCAGGCGCACGCCCTTGGGCCGGCTGGTAGTCCCCGAGGTGTGAATGATTTTGCAGATCCAGGCGCTATCGCCGTCCGGCTCTCGCAACAACGGCTGCTCCAGGGCAGGTTCGCCGATACGTCTGAGGCGGCTGTCGGGAAAGTCGAGCATCCACCGCTCCGCCAACGTCCGCTCGCCTGCGGCATCCACCAAAAACCCGTCACAACGCTCGGCAAGGTGCTCGGCCTGGGACTGACTGAACGCCAGCGGCAAAGGCAGCGCGGTAATTCCGGCAAACAGGCAAGCCAGATCGGCAATCAGCCAGTCACTGCTGTTACGCGTCGCAATTCCCAGCACAACGTGATCGCCGTGAGCCGCCGTGTCGAAACGCCGCTGCAGTTCTGCCGCCAGATTCAGCGCCCGGGATTCCAGCTCGCCATAGGTCATGACAGCGGCGTGCTCCAGACCGGACGGAGCACAATCGATCGCGCAGACCTTCTGACGATTGACCTGCAACGCAAGCCGCAAATCCGCAATGAAGCCGCTCATGGCTGCGCCCTCGCCGGTAAATCGGTTGGCAGCTGAGTGAACAGGGTACCGAGGGTCATGGCTGCAAATCGCGAGCGTTTCGGGTCCACGCGGATAAATCCGGTGACAGGCAATTTCGAGTAGTAGGTTCCCCAGTTCTTGCCACCATCATCGGCCAGGCGCTGGGGGTCCGCCGTGAGCAGCGGTTCGAAATCGATCTGGCAGCTTTCCATCATTTCCCGAACCCGGGGGGTGACGGTGCAAAGCAAATATTGAGCCCCCATGCACCAGGCCAACAGCGGCACCATGTTGACCATGATCATTCCGGCCGTCAGATGATGAGAAATCAAACTACCTATTTCGGCAATAACTGATCGATCGATCATCTTTTCAAAACGCTGGGACAGAATCGTTTCTATCGGTTGCGACAGGTATTGCTCCGAGAACAGTGTGCGGTGATCCGCAAAAGTTATACCGGCGCAAGAAAGAATACGTTCCTCGCTGTCTTGGGTGACCGCAAAGTACTGCGGGCTCGGTTCTACGGACGCCTTATAAGAGCTGCGAAACTTTTCTTTCACAACTTCAGTCGCCTGCATCCATAACGGCGTTTGACTTTCCGTGACGCGTACCAACACTTCGCCCTCCTATCCCTGCTCGGGGTTCTCTGTAAGTGGTACGAGAATATATTGAGGAAATTTCCGACAGACTATTTAAAAAACCAATTGCTTCCACTAATATATAAATAAACAACCTTGTCACAAAACACGACGTAAAGTGACACACATGGATTTTCACCGAGACGGACTTTTATGCTTAATAGCAATCTGCTAAGAAAACTGGATATGCAGGACCTTATGGTTTTCGTGGCTGTGTATGAACAAAGAAGCGTCACCGAGGTCTCCGAAACCCTTTGCGTCAGCCAGTCCACGGTGAGTTACTGCCTGAAGAAGCTGCGCACGAGCTTCGACGACGAGCTCTTCATCAATACCCGCAATGGCATGTGGCCAACACACAAAGCCGCCACGATGTACAGCCATGTTCTCAAAATCCTGAAAACCATAAACATATGCCATTCCGGATTGCACTCATTCGACCCCGCGCAAAAAGAAATCACTTTTAATATTTGCGCACCCGAATATTTTGAACTTTTAATACTTCCAAACTTATTGAAACGTTTTATCGGCAGTAGCTTTCCGGTCATTGTAAACATCCAGAAATTCCACAGAGACATTCCTAACGAAGAACTTATCGATGGCCGCTTCGACCTGGTCATTTGTTTCGGCCCCAACTTTCATCACAGCGCTAAAAACTTGAAATCACAAGTACTGCTGGAAGATGACCTGGTCTGCGTTGTCGATAAAAACTTCGCGCCTCCAGAGGGTGAGTTCAGCCTGGACACCTTTGTCGCACGCCAGCATATCTTCCCCACCCCATGGACTTCAGACACCAATATGGTGGATGGCTGGCTCAGCAAATGGGACTACACCCGCCAAATTGTCGCACGGGCCAATAGCTACGTTGCGGCACTCAACATGATCCCCGGGACCGATTTCGTTCTCACTCTGCCTCGACGCATCCAGATGCTGATCAGTAATGAATCCAGATTCAGCCATTGCAAACCGCCGATGGGTTTACCGAACTTCACACTGGACATGTTGTGGAACGAGAAACCAGGTCAAGACAGCGCCAACAACTGGTTTCGCGAACAAATTGTCAGCGTATGCGCGCAAGACGGCTTTCTGTAATAAGACTTATTAACATATAACTTCAGTTTAGTGATCGACCGCAGCCAAGTGTCCGGGCGTAACTTCAGTGCTTGGCCGGGTGGGATATTCAGCGCCTGGTGGCCTGATACCGATCACTTTCGCGCGGTCCGCGCTGATCCAGATAATCCCTGAACCCCCTCCAGGCCAGAACGCGCTGGGCGATATGGCTGGCGATTTGAACGCGCAGGTCGTGTCACCTACACGTTGTGTCCCACATCTGACAATGAAGTTTCCTACAAAGCATTCTCTTGGCACCATCGTTCCGTTATCCTTTTGTGGATAGGTTGCGCTCAAAACAGAACAGGGAGTTCATCGAGATGGGGCAGATGCTTAACAGCAATTTACTTAGAAAGCTCGATATGCAGGACCTCATGGTGTTCGTCGCCGTGTATGAACAAAGCAGCGTCACCGCCGTCTCCGAAACCCTCGGGGTCAGCCAGTCCACCGTCAGCTACTCGCTGAAAAAGCTGCGCACCGGCTTCAACGATGATTTGTTCATCAACACCCGATCAGGAATGCGTCCGACCTACAAAGCCACCACCATGCACGAGCATGTGCTGAAGATTCTGGAAGGCATCAACTTCTGCCATTCCGGAGCTCAAGCCTTTGATCCGACTCTAAAAGCCGTCACGTTCAACATTTGCGCGTCGGAATACTTCGAACTGCTGGTGCTGCCGCGGCTGTTGAGGAACTTCGACTTCGCCAACCTGCCGGTGATCGTCAATGTGCAAAAACTCGATACCGCCCTGCCCGTCGATGAACTGCGCGATGGCAGTCTCGATCTGGTGATCTGCTTCGGTCCCGACTTTCAACACAGCCACTCTGACTTCAAATCCAGGAGGCTGATCGAAGACGAGCTGATTTACGTCTTCGATAAACGCGCAACCCCGCTGGAATCGCGTCCAGGTTTGCGATCGTTCGTTGAACATCGTCACGCGCCCCCTCCACACAAGACCTTCGACCCCCACAGGGTCGATCACAAACGACAGCTTATCGCGCGATCCAACAGCTACAGGGCAGCCCTCAAGATGATCACCGGCACCGACTTCATCCTGACGCTACCGCGGCGCATTCAAACGCTGCTGGCCAATGAGGCGGTATTCAGTCATTGCGAAGCACCGAATGGCTTGCCAGGATTTACCCTCGACATGCAATGGAGCGAAGCCAGGGATCAGGACAGCGCCAATACCTGGCTTCGCGAGCAAGTGGTCAAAGCCTGTGGTGAACAAGGTTTGCTCTGAACCCAAGACCTAGCCTGTCAGAGGCCGATGGCAGTCTTGGTGTAGGACTCTCGATCAATATCCAGAATTTCCGCACACAACTGCACTTCTACGTTGGCCGGCCATTCGCACAAGTCCTGCACCACGGCCAGCAGGCTTTCAGACAACTGCTTTTTGATCTCCGGCGAACGCCCGCTCAACAGCGCCAGCTTGACATGCACAAAAGCGCGCTCGCCCAATGCGGTGCCAACCTTGAAGCTTTCGACCTTCACTGCACGGCTCTTGATATCGAACTCGGCCGCAAACTGACCGGAAGCCATCAGCGCATTGTTGAGTCGCATCAACGCTACATCGGTATTCAGTTCGGGCAAGTTGGCGGTGTATTCCATGTGCAGGTGAGGCATGACGGGACTCCTGAAGATTGGCAGAAAGGTCGTACATATAACACAGCGCCGCCCTGCTCACCGGGACAGCGGAAGGATCGGCCGCTCACTCATGAACGCTTCCAGGCGCGAACGTAACCAGCGTTCAGCTGGATCGCTGTCAACATGGCTGAGCCAGACCATGGACAAATCCAGGGTCGGTGTTTTGAACGGAAACGGTTCCTTGAACAGTTGGCCGGACGCGGCCATCGCCTCGGCCGTGTAATCGGGCAGGCTGGCGATCAGATCGGTGCCGGCGAGCAAGGCCGGCAAAGAACTGTACTGCGGGACGGACAGCACCACGTGGCGAGTACGACCGATCTCCGCCAGCCATTCATCGGCGTAGCCACTGACATTGGCGGTGTGAGACACCAGCACATGCGGCCGCGAGCAATACTCATCAAGCGTCAGGGGCGTCTCGGAGGCATCGGCGCGCAATACGCTGGGCTGGATGTGTCGCAGCAATTTGCGCTTGGCGTTGGCCGGCAAGCCGCGGGTCTGGCTGATACCGACGGTGATATCACCGGACGCCAGCAGATCGGGAATGCGCCAATAGTCGACATGCTGAACCACGAACACCACCTTCGGCGCTTCCTGGCGCAAAGCACGCAGCAACGGTGGCAACAAGCCGAACTCGACATCGTCCGACAGCCCGATGCGAAACGTCATGGTGCTGCTGAGCGGATCGAAATCGTGGGTCAGGCTCAAGGCCACAGACAGCGAATCCAGCGCCGGCGACAGGTGCAGAATAATTTCCTCGGCCCGCGCCGTCGGCTCCATGCGATGGCCGACCCGTATGAACAGCGGATCATTGAACATCGTCCGCAAACGGTTCAGCGCCGCACTGATGGTCGGTTGACCGAGGAACAGCTTCTCCGCCACCCGCGTGACGTTGCGTTCGAGCATCAATGTTTCGAACACCACCATCAGGTTGATGTCGGCCTTGCGCAGCTCATTGCGATTCATCCATTGCACCCCGGTCCCCAAGACTGGGAGACAGTTTAGGGAGGTGTCGTAATCGGCGTCTATGCAGGCTGGCAAATGACCTGATCCATAAAAACAGGGAGCCCGAAAAAACGAAGCTGCTCCGACTGAGCAGCTTCACCGTCCTGGAGCTTATATCTCCTTGACCGGGGTCTGATCATGAGTCCCTTTGATCAAGCTGATGGCGTGCACGCAATCAGACTTGTTGACGTAAGCCTCCCCGCTGGCAATCGTTTCATGATTCCCCGCCCGCAAACGCCAGCGCCATTGGCCCTTGCCGGTTTGTGCGATACCACGGGTTTGCCTGTAAATCTCAAAATACATTGATCGCTCCTTGCGACTGCTGATTACGACAGATCAGTGATCTGTGAAAACAGAGTAGATGAGGAATTTTTGAGGCAAAGTCTTTCAATGTGAGGGGATATTTCGCGGGAAAACACTTGATTCGCAGGATGACCAATAGATACGGGGGTTGGTAATTAAAGAGACTCGGTGGCGTCAGTTTTCCCGTAAATATGCATATTTTTCTTACGCTGCAGCGCTGACTCATCCGACACCAGAACCCGGGTAAAAGTAGGACGAGAGCGAAAATGGCCCAGCGGAAAAACCTGCGCAAACGAAAAAGCCCCGTAGCTTATTCAGCTACGGGGCTTTTTCTATGTAATGGCGGAGAGATAGGGATTCGAACCCCTTCTTGCGACCCTGCATACCGCTTAAGGCCAGAAAATACGGTGCTTTCGTCCTTTGTTCATGGCGCCCTGCGGTCTATGGCGGCCCTGAATCTGCCCTAATTTTGCCCTAAACCTCTTCACCTCTGCCGCTGCGATGCTTGGGGTTTTCTCGAAAGGAGTCGACCCGTACCAGGTGAATAGTCACTACCCGATGTGCTGGAGAGGATCTACCACAATCAACTCGCCCTGGAGGCGGCGATATTGGATTTGACGTTGTGGGGGGAATAGCGGGATTCGCCAGCTGTAGGCGACAATGTCGGTGGAGCTCTTGAAGCTATTGAGGAAAACGCGAGCCACATCAAACAAGGTTTGGGCAAGCTCAAGTGGTCGTATCTCGGCTAGTCATCAGCCTCCCCAACACGAATTCAGGATCACTACATTGAGCAACTTCGCCGGGCACGCTTCACGGTGCCGCTGAGCGGGTCCGGCACCGAGACGCAAGGGGGGGTGCGGTATAACCAGATCCGCACTGTCGATCTTGAAGCGCGTGGAACCAAGTGCATCGAGGCGGTGCCGGAGGTGGTGAACCCGCCCCCCCTTACCGTGCTGCGGCCAATAGCATGCGCGACGCCCCCCATGCTTTGACTCTCGCCGAATTTGCCACAGACGCGGTTGACTCCAAATCCAAAATCCAAAATCCAAAATCCAGTTTCGTGACGCCGAACAGGCTCGACTTTTCATAAGATCGACCCAGTACCCGACTAATCAGCAGATCTAAAATGCACAAAAGCGTGGTTTTCGCTCCGTTTCAGGTTGCCAATCTTTCTCCATTAAACAGTTCAGACCTAACAGATGCCTTATCGCCATCATGCGCAAGAAGTTGCGCAGTTGTTTTTCTGAAATGCCCTCTAAAAGTGCTACAGGCCTTGTAACCAAAGGCCTGTAGCCAAGTGCGCAAAAAGTTGCGCAGTAGTGCGCAACTTCTTGCGCACTTTTTCGGGTGATCCTTGCCAAAAATCCTTTCGTCGCGGAATAAATCCATTCAACCACCTGATTTATATAGTGTTAATCATTTCTGGCACGCTCCTTGATAACAGTCAGGCACCCACCGGGCGATACCGCCTCCCGGGCACCCTAACTTTTAGCAAGGAGCACCTCCATGGCTACACCAGCGTACATGTCCGTTACCGGCGAGAAACAAGGCCTGATCACTGCCGGCGCCTTCACCGCCGACTCCGTTGGCAACACCTACCAGGAAGGTCACGAAGACCAGGTCATGGTTCAGGGTTTCAGCCACGAAGTGATCATCCCGCGTG
>NZ_JAHBDQ010000007.1 GCF_019956555.1 Pseudomonas sp. A-RE-19
GGATAAACGGAGGGGTCGGGGGATAAATGGTCGCGACGTTATGCCTTTGAGCGATTTAATAGCAATCGAAAAATAGGCGCCCTCCTCGAAAAGACGCCCATTTCTTCGCGGGTGTTCCAATCGCATGACGCAAGGCAAAACCGCGTTACCTTGAAGGAGCTACGATTAACTGACATCACGACAGGAAATCGAAATGAGTAAAGCAGACGAACTTGCCGCGAAGCTGAAACAGTCCCGGCCAACCAGTGCCGACGCGACCATCGCCGATCAGGCCATCGACAGCTGGCCCGCCCAGGTCTACGAGCTGTATCACCAGATCGAAGCCTGGCTGCAGCCATTGATCGAAGTGGGCCTGAAGCTGCGACGCAATTCCACTCACGTGCATGAGAAGGCGCCGGACGAGGCGAGTTACGATTACGCCATCGACCAACTGCTGATCGAAGGCAACCACCACAGCATCATCTTCGATCCCGTCGCCCGCTTCACCGTCGACGGTGCCGGGCGGATCGAAATATGCTCGGCAGACAAGGAACTCGCCCACCTATTGCGAACCGTGACCGAACACGGCAAGACCCAGTGGTGGCTACAGGCGATCGAGCAATCCATACAACAACCGGATGCGGTAGCGCTGACGGAGCTCAATCTGCTCTCAGTAGTTCAAAAGGGGCTGGATCTCTAAGGGTCTACAGCTTGCTCTGCCCCACCGCCATCGAGGGAGGCGCCGTTCGCCTCCCGTCCAGGGCGGGCCGTTCCGAAGGCAGGTTCAACGCCCGCAATACCGGGTTGTCGTACCCATACACATCAGGCTTGAACGTCACCCGTCCATCAAGACTCAGGTCCACCGTCCAGTAGGCCAACAGCACCGGCACTTTCACGGGGAGCCTGATGTTCTCGGTCTTGCCGTTCGCCAACTGCGCCTGAATCCCTGCGCTGTTCCAGTGCACCGGATCGTTGAACAACAGCTCCACTAGCTGCAGCGGGTTCTCTACCCGAATGCAGCCAGAACTCGTGGCGCGACGTGATTGCGCAAACAACTCGCGATGCGGCGTGTCGTGCAGATAAATGGAATATTCATTGGGAAAGCGAATCGCCACTTGGCCCAGCGAGCCGTCCGTCCCCGCATCCTGACGCAGCGTAAGGCCGCGCGGGTTGGCCCAATCGACGGTCGCCGGATTGAGCACGTTGCCGTCTCGATCGATCACGCGAATCCGGTTTGCATCAAGGTAACCGGGATTGTTGCGAATCTTGGGCAGCATGTCCTTGACGAGAATCGTCGGCGGCACAGTCCACGTCGGGTTGAACGTGACGTAAGTGATCTCGGATTGAAAAATTGGCGTGCTGCGAAACGGCTTACCGACCTGCACCCGGGAGCGCCATATCGGCTTGCCATCGCGATAGAACGCAACCTTGTACCCGGCGATGTCGACAATGACAAAGGTGCCTTGAAGTTTGTACAGCAGCCACCGCGCCCGTTCCATGTTGACCCGCACCTGATCGATGCGCGCCTCGACCGGCACATTCAGCGCCGCGAGTGTCGCTGGCCCCGCCACGCCATCCGCCCCAAGGTATTGCTCGGCCTGATACTTTTTCACCGCCGCGGTGACGGCGTCGTCGTAGTCGGTGCGAGCCGTCATTGGCGAGGCGAGATAACCACCCGCCGCCAGACGGACCCGCAACTGCGCGACCGAGGCATCGTCCATGCCGGGCCTGAGCGTCTGCCCTTCGGCAATCTTCGGCCAGCCGCCACTGTCGCGAACCCTGCGCAGTTGCGCCAGGCCCTGTCGCAACGTGCCATAAATCGCTTCTTGTGGCGGCGCCTGGGCGAACGCGCGCGCGACCTCATGGCTGTCGAGGGCGGCGAAGAATTTGTTGACGTCCTCCCGAGGGTCGATGCCGACCGGGTCGAAATTCCAATGGATGTCCAGCCGCGAAGGGTCGACCTTGCCGCGCCGCAATTGCAGCAGCGCCGTGACGAAAGTCTGGGTCGCCGCGATATCAAAGGCTGCCCGTTGCCCGGGGGTGGGCGCGGTTTTCTGCATCGAGTTTCTGGCCGTGACCAGTTCGGCAATTCGAAAATCCGCAGGGTTCAGGCCATCCACCTCGGTGCCGCTCAGACTTTTCAACAATTGGACGACATCGTCATCGTCCGTCCAGGCGGCGCGATAGCTACGATGGCTATAAAAATCCATCACCGCGCGGTTGATATCGACCCGCTGATGGCCCGGCGACGTGAGCAATGGCGGAAATGCCGAACTCAATGGCGCCAGCGCCGCCTCAATCGCTTGGCCGACATAATCACCGGATGCGGCTTGAGCCACGGTGCCAACGGGAGATGCCGGCGCAATCGGCGAAGTTTGTGCGATAGCCGCGCCGCTCATCAGAAAGCCCATAAAAAAGATGCGGCTTATGACGAATAACCTTGTTAACTGCCCCATGGATAATCCTTAATCTCCCGTTTTCAACCTGCCAGCGTCGTGCGCGCTGCTAGACTCGAAATAATTATGATGAGACCTGCATATGGCCCCGGACCGCTTCGGCTTTTTAATGACGGCCCTGTTGCTGACCGCTTTTACACTACCAGCAGCCTACGCCGATTCGCTTGAAGCCGCGCTGGTCAAAGCGGCCCCGGACGCTAACGCCAAAGTGATTGCCTTGGCCGTACGCGCCTCCCAATGCAGCCTGGCCCAGGGTACGACCCCGATTCAAAGACTAGCAGTGATCGATTATTCCCTGCCCTCGACTGCGCAACGCCTTTGGGTGTTCGACCTTAAACAACGCAAATTGTTGTTCCATGAACTGGTCGCCCACGGACGCAACAGCGGCGAAAACATGGCCCGCCAGTTCTCCAACCAGAATGCCAGCTACGCCACCAGCCTCGGCTTGTATCGCACCCAATCCAGCTATGTCGGGCACAACGGTTATTCGTTGCGCATGGAAGGCCTGGAGCCGGGTTTCAACGACAACGCTCTGGAGCGGGCGATCGTCATTCATGGCGCGCCGTATGTCAGTCCCGACCTGGCACGGGCGAATGGGCGCATCGGTAGAAGCTTGGGCTGTCCGGCGGTGAGGCCTGCGATTGCCCATCAGCTGATCGACTCGATGAAGGATGGGCAGTTGTTGTTTTCTTACTATCCGGATCAGCGTTGGTTGAAGTCTTCTTCGTATATCAACTGCGGTAACGCTACCGTGGCGGACTCGGCCAAACCGACTGGAAGTTATTGAACACAGAGTGAAACTGTCAGAAATGTAATCCTGGCCTCAGTCTGCTGAAAGGCGCCGCTCGTTAGCCTGCCCCTCATCAAGTGCTCTTCCCTCCGTTCAGGATGGACGTGAGGGCTTCATCAGGTTGACGGACGGGAACGAAACGGCATGCATTCCAACACCTCAAGACGCACCTTCGTCAAAGGCCTGGCCGCGGGTGGAGCCCTGGCGGGCCTCGGGCTGTGGCGCACGCCGGTCTGGGCGGTCACCAGCCCCGGCGAACCCAATGTTATGGCCGGTACCGAGTTCGAGCTGTTCATCGGCGAAACCCCGGTCAACCTCACCGGCAACCCTCGCACCGCGATGACCATCAACGGCGGCATTCCCGGCCCCCTGCTGCGTTGGCGTGAGGGCGACACCGTCACGCTGCGGGTGAAGAACAAACTCAAGGACACCACCTCCATTCACTGGCACGGCATTTTGCTGCCCGCCAACATGGACGGCGTGCCGGGCCTGAGCTTTCACGGCATCGAGCCGGACGGCATGTACGTCTATCAGTTCAAGGTCCGGCAGAACGGCACTTACTGGTACCACAGCCATTCGGGCTTTCAGGAACAGTCCGGGGTTTACGGGCCATTGGTGATCGATGCCAGGGAACCGGAGCCGTTCCAGTACGACCGTGACTATGTAGTGATGCTCACCGACTGGACCGACGAAGACGCCGTCGGCCTGATGAGCAAACTCAAGAAGCAATCGGACTACTACAACTACCACAAGCGCACCGTGGGCGACTTCATCCACGATGTCAGCGAGAAAGGCTGGGGCTCGACGGTTGCCGATCGCAAGATGTGGGCCGAGATGAAAATGAACCCCACCGATCTGGCTGACGTCAGCGGCGCCACTTACACCTACTTGATGAACGGCCAGGCGCCGAACATGAACTGGACGGGCGTATTCCGCCCCGGCGAAAAGCTGCGACTGCGGTTCATCAACGGCTCGTCGATGACCTACTTCGACGTGCGCATCCCCGGCCTGAAAATGACCGTGGTCGCGGCGGATGGCCAACACGTCAAACCGGTGAGCGTCGACGAATTCCGTGTCGCGGTGGCGGAGACGTTCGATGTTATCGTCGAGCCGACCCAGGACGCCTACACCCTGTTCGCCCAGTCGATGGATCGGACAGGGTTTGCGCGCGGCACCCTTGCGGTGAAGGCCGGGTTGTCGGCGCCGGTGCCACCGCTGGATCCGCGACCGCTGGTGACCATGGATGACATGGGCATGGGCGGGATGGATCATGGCAGCATGGGCGGCGACATGGCGGGGATGGATCACAGTGCCACGCAAGGCATGACAGGCATGGACGGCGGTGACATCCAGGGCATGGACAACATGGCCGGGATGGATCACAGCAGCATGGCCGGCATGCAATCCCATCCAGACACGGAAAAAGACAACCCGCTGGTGGACATGCAAGCCATGAGCACCTCGCCGAAACTCGACGACCCGGGCCTTGGCTTGCGCGACAACGGCCGTCGCGTGCTGACCTACGCCGACCTGCGCAGCACCTTCGAAGACCCGGACGGCCGAGAGCCCGGCCGCACCATCGAACTGCACCTCACCGGCCACATGGAGAAGTTCGCCTGGTCGTTCAATGGCGTGAAATTCTCTGACGCCGAACCGGTACGCCTCAAATACGGCGAGCGAATCCGGGTGGTGCTGGTCAACGACACGATGATGACTCACCCCATTCATTTGCACGGCATGTGGAGCGACCTCGAAGACGAGAACGGCCAGTTCATGGTGCGCAAACACACCATCGACATGCCGCCGGGATCAAAGCGCAGCTATCGGGTCACCGCCGACGCGCTCGGCCGCTGGGCCTATCACTGCCATCTCCTGTACCACATGGAAATGGGCATGTTCCGTGAAGTTCGCGTGGAAGAATGAGGCGCTACCCATGACCAGACAGATACGTTCTACCCGCCTCGCTTTGGCACTCACTGGCTTCACGCTCTCTTCGGCCATGGCCGCTACCGACGACATGCAGGGCATGGACCATAGCCAGATGCCGGGCATGGATCACAGCCAGATGCAGAGCGAGGATTACGGGCAAATGCAGCCCGCCGCACCGACCCAAAGCCGCACGCCGATCCCGGCGCTGACCGACGCCGACCGCGCCGCCGTGTACGTCAGCCCCGCCGGCCATGACATGCACGACAGTGCGCTCAACTATTACTTCCTCGCCGACAAACTCGAATGGCAGGACGCTGACAACGGCAGCGCCCTGGCGTGGGATCTGTCCGGCTGGATCGGTGGCGACATCGATCGCCTGTGGCTGCGCTCCGAAGGCGAACGCGTCAATGGCAAAACCGAAGACGCGCAAGTCCAGGCCCTGTGGGGTCACGCGATCAGCCCATGGTGGGACGTGGTGACCGGCGTTCGCCAGGATTTCAAACCCGGCGATCCGCAAACCTGGGCCGCATTCGGCCTGCAAGGCATGGCGCTGTACAACTTCGAAACCGAGGCCACCGCCTTCATCGGCGAAGGTGGCCAGACCGCCGCACGGCTGGAAGGCGACTACGACATCCTGCTCACCAACCGGCTGATTTTGCAGCCGACCGCCGAACTCAACGTCTACGGCAAAAACGACCCGCAACGGGGCATCGGCTCCGGACTGTCCAACACCGAAGCCGGCCTGCGATTGCGTTATGAAATTCGCCGGGAATTCGCGCCCTACGTCGGCGTGACCTGGAACCGCACCTACGGCAAAACCGCCGACTACGCCAGGGACGAAGGCGAGGACCGCAGCGAAGCCCGCCTCGTCCTCGGCGTTCGGCTGTGGTTCTAAACGCTTCAATTCAAAAACCTAAAAACCAACCGCTTAAAGCGGTAAGAGGCCTTGCATGCGCACAATCAAAACCACCGCTGTTGCCATCGCACTTTCCACCGGGCTGCTCATGAGCGCACTGGCTCAAGCCCATCCGAAACTGCTCTCCTCCACCCCGGCCGAAGGCGCGGACGGCGCAGCACCGAGCAGCATCGAACTGCGCTTCTCCGAAAACCTCATGACCCAATTCTCCGGCGCCAAACTGGTCATGACCGAAATGCCTGGTATGGCCCACTCGCCCATGCCGATGAAGGCCAAAGTCTCCGGCGGCAGCGACCCGAAAACCATGCTCATCACCCCGCTCTCGCCGCTGCCCACCGGCAGCTACAAAGTCGAATGGCGCGCCGTGTCTTCGGACACTCACCCGATCACCGGCAACGTTACGTTCAAAGTGAAGTGATTGATGAGCGACTCGGTCAGCATTGCCCTGCGCTTTGCGTTGTATGTGGATTTGATGCTGTTGTTTGGGGTGGCGCTTTTTGGCTTGTACAGCCTTAAAGGGCAGGAACGGATGTCGGGAGCGGTGTTGCCGTTCAGGTCGATGTTGGCGGGGACGGCGGCGCTGGGTGCGCTGCTGTCCGTCGCCAGCATGGTGATGATGGTGAGCGCCATGAGCGGGGAATCGGACTTCGCCGAGCTGCGTCCGCACATCGAAATGATGGTGCTTGAAACGGACGTCGGGCTGGCCTGGGTGGTTCGCATCGTGGCGCTGGTCGTCGCTGGTTTAGCAGTGATGCTCCGTGCGCCTGGTTTCAGCTTGTTGGTCACCGCTTTTGCCGGTGGTGTGGCCCTCGCCAGCCTGGCCTGGAGTGGGCATGGGGCGATGGATGAAGGCAGCCGTCGTTATTGGCATTTCGTGGTGGATATTCTGCACCTGCTCGCGGCGGGGGCATGGGTTGGAGCGTTGGTGGCGTTTGCGTTGATGGCGAAAATCAATGCTCTGCAAACCGAAGCGCGCATCAGGTTGTTGGTTCGCGCGGTGAATCGATTTGAGGTGATTGGCGCGGTCATCGTGGTGGTCATCACGGTGACGGGGGTGGTGAATTATCTGTTGATCGTCGGGCCGAAACTGGATGAAGTTTTTCTCAGTACTTATGGAGTTTTGCTGTTCATCAAAGTGGCGCTGTTTGCCGGGATGCTCGTGCTTGCCGCGTTGAACCGGTTTCACCTTGGGCCGTTTTTGGAGCGGTCGTTGCGGGACGGCCAGCATCGGGAGGCGGCGAATGCATTGCGCCGCAGCGTGGTGGTGGAATTGGCGGCGGCGGTGTTGATTGTGGGGTTGGTGGCTTGGTTGGGGACGTTGAGTCCGGAGATGGGCGCACTGTAGGGAAATGAAAACATCCGATGACCGGCCAGGGCAGTCAGTGGACAGGGTGAGGGGCCTTTACTAGCGTCTAACCACCAGATTTTAAGCCAAAGGGTTCAACACCCAAGCGCCAAGGTGAAAAAAGCGGCGCAATTATCGAAAGGAGTTCGAAAATGGCTGACGTAATGAAAGTGGTGGATGTCGACTTAAAAATACTTAAATCAAACCCACCGCAGCTACACATATCGGCAATTGGCCTGGTGAATTCTGGTGGATGGACAAACCCGAGACTGGAGCCGCGGATTTACATTCAGTTCCCGCCAGACGGCATTCAAGACTTCGATTTTGTTGCTGATCCGCCCCAAGGGGCTGCTATACAGGTCATTCTTCCCATCGACGCATCAAAACTTTGGAAAGACCCGCCACTCGATAAACTCAAGGGAGTAAGAGTCCACTCTGCCAGCAACTCGATTGAAGCTCATCTTAAGAGTTCGAAGTCCGTGGCTTGTGGATAAACAACTAATGTGAAGGGATACGTGTCGGGCTTTGCCTGGCACGTATCACGCATTCTCGAGAAGCGCTTTCACCACACTGACTCCCGCTTGAACCCCACTCCGTCATAAAAGCCCGACAACAATGAAAACCCTAAAAAGCATAATGATGCTCTGTGGCCCGCTGGCTCTATCCTGCGCCGCACAATAAGCCTCTGTGGGCGTCGTTTGATATGGATCAACAACGCCCTCAGACCGTGGCGTACGTTCAAGATCACTCCCTCTAACGGGAACACGACATACGTTGGTTCGCAGCCATCCGACGCTGCCGATCCACCCTAACGCTGTGGAGATCGCCATGCACATCTACATCAAATCCCTCGTCGCCGCTCTGCTCATCAGCAGCCCATTGCTGGTGCTGGCCACCGAATACCCCGAAACGGCGCCCGCCACCCCCACGGACGACTCAACCCAAACCACGCCCACGCCCGCGCAAAACAACGCCATGAGCGAACAGATGAAGAAAATGCAGGCAGCCCACGACAAAATGATCGCCGCCAAAACCCCGGCCGAACGCCAGGCCGCGATGCAGGAAGCCATGACCACGATGAGGAATGGCATTGGCATGATGCACGACAATTGCGCAGGCATGGGGATGGGCAAAGGCATGTACGGCGGCAAGGATGGCCAAGGTAAGGCGATGATGGACATGATGATGAAAATGATGGATCAGCAATCCAGAATGATGAAGATGCCGATGAGCCAATAAATCTCACTCGTCGCTGAGGTTCGCACTGGCCGGTTTGGCAGGACGAAACCCTCAGGGCATTTTCGTCAGAACGGAGCGTGCCACATGAACCACTCATCTCCCTCGACGCCTCCAACCCCCTCCTTCTGGCGCAGCAAACCCGGCATCGCGCTGGGCATGCTGCTGGTGATCGGTCTGTTTTACCTGGCCCGCGAGCATTACGGCCACCTCTACCCGATTCTGCCCTACCTGATTCTATTGCTGTGTCCGCTGATGCACCTGTTCGGGCATCACCACGGCGGCAGGCACTGACCCATGCATCGCCATAACGAACATCTGGATGACCTCAAATCACCTGCCCAGACGCAGCAGGCAATGGAGTCGGCGGCGACCGAAAAAGAGTACGCCTGCCCCATGCACCCGGAAATCCGCCATCGCGGCCCGGGTACATGCCCCAAGTGCGGCATGCCCCTGGAACCGGTGTTGCCCGAACTGGAGCAAGCAATCCTGAACTCGCCGACTTTTCCCGGCGCTTCTGGTGGACCTTGCCGCTGACCCTGGCCGTCACCGCGCTGGCCATGGGTGGTCATGCCTTGAGCCTGTTTCACGGCGCTACACAGAACGGGGTCGAACTGGTGCTCGCCGCGCCTGTCGTGCTGTGGGCCGGCTGGCCGTTCTATATGCGCGGCGTGCGCTCGATCATCCAGCGCAGCCCCAACATGTGGACGCTGATCGGCCTCGGTACCGCCGCAGCCTTCCTCTACAGCCTTGCCGCTACGCTGGCACCCGGCCTGTTTCCGGCCACCTTCATGATGGACGGCCGGGTTGGCGTGTACTACGAAGCGGCGGCCGTGATCATCTCCTTGACACTGCTCGGACAAATGCTCGAACTCAAGGCGCGCTCGCAAACCTCGGCCGCGATCAAATCGCTGCTCGGTCTGGCGCCCAAGACCGCGCGCAGGATCAACGCCGATGGCAGCGAAGCGGACATTGCCCTGAGCCATGTGCACAGCGGCGACACCTTGCGCGTGCGCCCCGGCGAGAAGGTCCCGGTCGACGGCGTGGTGCTGCAGGGCGAAAGCGCGGTGGACGAGGCCATGCTCACAGGCGAGCCGGTGCCCGTTATGAAACGCCCAGGCGACGGCCTGATCGGCGCCACCCTCAATACCCACGGCAGCCTGGTGATGCAGGCGCAGAAAGTGGGTTCAGCGACCGTGCTCGCGCAAATTGTGCAGATGGTGGTCCAGGCTCAGCGCTCCAAGGCACCGATGCAACGGCTGGCAGACGTGATTGCCGGCTACTTCGTCATGGTAGTGATCGCCATCGCCGTTCTGACCTTTGTCGGCTGGGGGCTGTGGGGGCCGCAACCGAGCTGGGTGTTCGGCCTCATCAATGCGGTGGCCGTGCTGATCATCGCCTGCCCCTGCGCCCTCGGCCTGGCCACACCGATGTCGGTGATGGTCGCCACCGGCAAGGCTGCCAGCAGCGGCGTGCTCTTCCGGGATGCAGCGGCGATCGAGAACCTGCGCAGCGACGGAACCATCATCATGTACCTGGCCGTGGATGGCGTGCTCGCAGGGCTACTCGCCCTCGCCGACCCGATCAAACCCACCACCCGGCCCGCCGTCGAACGCCTGCAGGCCGATGGCGTGCGGGTGATTATGGCGACCGGAGACGGCCTCACCACCGCCCGCACCGTCGCCCGCCAACTGGGCATCGAAGAAGTCCACGGCGAAGTCAAACCACTGGACAAGGAACGCTTGGCCGCCGCATTGCAGGAACGCGGGCACCGTGTGGCAATGGCCGGCGACGGTGGCTGCACTGGCCATGAGCGTCAGCTCTGTCTCAGTGGTGTTTAACGCCTTGCGCCTGCACCAGGCCTCGATTGACTGAGCTCATTGCTGACAGCCAAGAAGCGGTTTCACTACACTGATCCCGCCTTGCCCCTACTCCATCACAAAAGCCCGACAACAATGAAAACCATAAAAAGCACAATGATGCTCTGCGGCCTGCTCGCGCTAGCCAACGGCGTTCAGGCACAGGAAAGCCCTTCGCACCTGGACACCGTCCTGCAACAAGGCCAACTGCGGGTTTGTACGACAGGCGACTACAAACCCTATACCTACAAAGCCGAGGACGGCGAATACTCGGGCATCGACATTGCCATGGCACGCTCACTGGCCGACAGCCTGGGCGTGAAGGTTGAATGGGTCCAGACCACCTGGAAAACCCTGATGCCCGACATGCTCGCGGGCAAATGCGACATCGGCGTCGGCGGCATCTCCGTCACGCTGGAACGCCAGAAAAAAGCCTTCTTCAGCACCACGCTGGACGTTGACGGCAAAATCCCACTGGTGCGCTGCGAAAACCAGACGCAATACCAGAGCATCGAACAAATCAACCAACCTTCGGTTCGCCTGGTCGAACCGGCCGGCGGCACCAACGAAGCCTTCGTCCACGCCTTCCTGCCTAAGGCGCAATTGCAACTGCACGACAACGTGACCATCTTCCAGGAGCTACTGGACAAGAAGGCTGACGTGATGATTACCGATGCGTCGGAAGCGCTGTACCAGCAGAAACTCAAACCGGGTTTGTGCGCGGTTAATCCCACGCAATACATGCAATATGGGGAGAAGGCTTATCTGTTGCCGCGTGATGATATTAGTTGGAAGTTGTACGTCGATCAGTGGCTGCACCTGGCCAAGGTGACGGGGAATTACCAGAAAATTCTGGGTCAGTGGATCGCGGTGCCAGAGGCGAAATAGCCCGCTGCTATTCATTCCATGTAGCAGTTGGCGAAGCCTGCGTCCGGCTGTGCAGCGGCCGCAAAATCAGAACTCGCGATTCGTCAGGCAAGTCACGCAACGGCGGAAGCATTTCAGCCGTTGCGTAACTCCTTAGTCGTGCAGCAAGCCTGAGCTGTATTGATTGAAGCTGTTGCCGATGGCGCTCCCGCCAAAGTTCACCTTGTTGGCGCCATGGCCATCGAACTGTTGGCAGGCTTCTGAAAAACACGTGCTGGTGCTCATGCCCGAACAGGCGCTCAGGAGCACGGCACTGGAGATCATCACGACTTTGAAGAGGTTCGAGATCATTTTTCAGTTTCCTGTGGGGTGGAAGCGTGGTGACACGATCTTAGGTGAGCATCCTATGCTGCGAGCCTGACGAAGTTGATGAAACATTGTTGAGCGACAGCGTTGGTTCAGCTGGTGCAGCTCATTCGGTACATGAACGCCACATTCACGACGGCTAACCATAAAAAGCTGTCAGATATTTCCTTGTTTTCTTCGAAGAAACCCGCTCGTTTAAATGGGTGTTTAAAGACACTCGCGGTTACGTCACAAAGGCTACAACGCCTTGCGTCGTCGCCTACGAGTGCGCCAGAATCCGCCGGCTTGTGCGCTTAAGGTCTGGGCTTTATCGTTTTCCCGTCGCTGAAAAACAGCGATCGGGTTTGGTAGCCCGTACATGAGATTTGCACAGCATCACCATTCGCGGCGTTTTTCGTCTCGGCTTTATGGTGGTCATGCACAGGGCACCTTCGGGTGCGCCGGCTTCCTCATGTCCCGGTCTACCAACCTGCGCATGGCCGCCACCTTCGTTTGGTAGCGAGGTTGGATGGCTCCTTTATTTACGGCATGAGGAGTTTTATCTATGTTCAAACCAACACCCAATCCGCCGATCACAGACCCGGCATCCCCCTACGAATCACTTGATTCCAAAAAACTCAACGAAGCCGCCGAACGAGCCCTCGACTACCATCTCAAACCGGCCGCTCAAATCATGGCGACGACCAACGAACCCGAGCGCATGTTCCTAGCCAACCCGGCATACAACACCGAATCCCTGCTGGCCAACGCCTGCGAGTCACTGGGATCGGCTACGGTTATGCTCAGTGATTTTGCAGCGCTGCTGGAGGGGACACACCGCAAAACCCTGCTGGGCATCGCCCAAGTCGTCATGCTGGGTGAGCTGGCGGTGAACCAGGCGCTGGATAACGTCGAGCCATCCAAGTAATCAATGCTGCACATCGGCGTGGGGAGGCGTAAGCCCCTCGCGCCACAGAACACCACTCCAAATGCGAGTGCATAGCCGTGAGTCACCTTTCAAAGCAAGTCTGATACAGTCGTCCCCGGTAAATTCGTTGACAGGAAGTCAAACATGGCAAAGCCAGCCGCACGTATCACCGACCCCACCAGTTGTCCCATGCCCGGGCACGGCCCAAAAGCCATCGTATCTGGATCTCCCGATGTATTCTTCGACGGGCTTGCAGCCGCGACTAAAGGCGATACCTGCACCTGCGGCAGCAATTTAGCCTCGGCCGTGTCAGCTACGGTGCTCATCAATGGCAAGAATGCTGCACTGGTCGGCACTGTCGGTACCCATGGCGACGTCGTGATTGGTGGCTCGGGTACGGTGATCATCGGTGATTCGCATACACCAGCACCTTTCACACCCCCACTCCCGCTTTTACTGCAAAAAACCTACGGACACACCTTCAGCATCGTTGACAGCGAAACCGGTCAACCTTTAGCCGGAAGAAGTTTCACTGCCACCGTTAATGGTGAAAAGATCATTGGTACTACAGATAACGCAGGAATAGCGCACGTCAAAACCCCCATCAAAGATACCCCTATTTCTGTGAGCATTGACTTTACCTCTCCAGCTCGGACGCTTAGCGAACTCACGGATTGATCAAACATGGCTGAACAATTTACTACTGAAGCAAAAGCAACCGAAGTCAAACCCAAAGAACCAGCAGTTCCCACTACCATCACTGTCAACGATAGAGCTGCTACCAGAGAAGCGATCCTCAGACTCGTCCGCAAAAATGGTGAGTTTATAGAACGATCATCTTGGGGAGCGCATAAAGCAAAAGGCGAAATGGTCGATGACTGGGACTACTCGATGATCGCACTTCACCATGCTGGTAGAAGTGTAGGTTGTGGTGCCGGTGCCGGACAAATGCGTGCGATTCAGAGTGAGCATCAGGCGAAGTTTGATGACATCGGTTATCACTACGGCATCGACTGTACGGGTAAAGTATTCGAAGGACGCGACATCCGGTTCAAAGGCTCAAGCGTACATAATTACAACACGGGCGTAATTGGCATCGTTTTGCTAGAAAATTTGACAACCGCCGATGAAGTCGGCGATGTGGTTGCCCTTGCCCGCCAGGCTCTTGAAGCCATCAACGGCAATATGGACCAGAAAATCCCAGCTATACAACTCGACACCCTACTGAACTTAATTCAAGCCCTGACCAGCGTTTTCAGGGTGACGACTTTGGGTGGACACCGGGAATTCCCCATGCAAGCCGGCGAAGGAAAGATTTGTCCTGGCAACATTGGAATGGAGCTGGTGAGAAACCTTCGAATTAAAACCAAACTGTTACGACCACCTTCATCATGAAATCGCTACTTATCATTGTTCCGACCATACTCGTCGCCCTCCTCTACATCGGTTTTTACGAAAGGATGGAAGACGCCTACCCGGAAAAAGTATTTTTCATCAAGAAAGTCCCGACATTTCAGATTAAGTTTGAAAATATTTTTGCGTACGAATCAGATGACAAAAAGTTGAGTGAGCTAAGTGACACGGAGCGACAGTTGGTCATCCAGTACTGCAAATATCGGTTAGGCATGACTACGACATTAAAAAACCAAAACGAGCTTGAAGAATGCAAAAAAAGATAAGATAAATCCTCTCGAAAAATGGCGAAGGCATGGTGCTGCAGGTAGAAGGGGACCCCTTTTCTCCGAATTTGATTTTCCACCCAGTTGTTGTCGATGGACACAGCACCATCATCTGGATAGCGCGTCAGCACTATCCAGCGCTTTAGGCTGTAATCCAACGCCTTGGCGATAGCCGATCCCTCAGGTACAGGTTGCCTCTGTGCGATCATCCAAGTATGAATCGCGTCGATTTGGGTACTGCTTTTTCCTTCCGTTTTCGCTGGCGGATATCCGGCAGATCAAATAGTGCATATAAACATACACTTGATATTTCAATTTCTTCCAAGGGCGGAAAATCTCCTGAGGTGAGCGCTTTGTGCTCGCCTATACTAAAAAAGTTAAATAGTGCTGACGAGTGCGTTTGGCAAGGCATTGAAAATATTGAAATTTAAAGGTGCAGGCACCCTTGGAGGTTGCTGGCTTTTTTCTGGGATGGTTTGGTGTCGTGACGAGGATTTGATATGAACGTCTTGTTGAAAGAGCTTCAGGCCTATCACCATGAAGTGGCTATGAAAATTACTCAGATCAAAGAGTTGCTGAGAAAGATGAGACATGAATCCGATGGGGCTGATGACTGCAAGCTGTTGTTCAAGATGCTGGAAGCCTTGCATGGTGATGCAGAACGACACCACCATGAAAATGAAGAACTTATTCGGCTGGCTTTGCTAGAGACTGAGGCGCCGATCCACCAACGGGTCAAGGATATCGAGCGAGATCATCAGGCATTTGGGCGCATTGCTGGACAGCTGAAGATGTTGGAGGACACAACCCAGGAAACGAGAGTAATTGCTGACACTATCGATGACTTCATCAAAAAATATTACGACCATATGGACGCTGAGGAAAATATTTTCTTTCCGGCGGCAGATAAGTGGCTATCAGACGACCAGTGGCAGGAAATCAAACGTCAATGGCATTAATTGGAGCTCGCCGCACACCTTCAAAATTTAGCTGCTACTTAGTACTGATCTAACTAAGTAATTACGCGGACACCATGTATTAACTTACAGGGGGTGTCCGTATATCGACGGCTCCTCGTTGCAAGTCCCTTCGCTTTGGCGCCTGTACCAACGACACAAAGATCCAAGGCTATTTAGCCATACAGGGAAAGAGGAATGGAAAGAAAAATCGGGACACACAGTTAGCCGGTCTCGTGCCAAGTCGCTCAATCCCTCCCGTTCCTGTGCTCACTCTCTCAACTACCTCAGCCAGACTCGCCTGAGCCCCGCAAGCCCATTCCTGATAAACTCCCCACCTCCCAGCCTCACCCATTCCAGAAACGCCAATGCCCCCAATCACTGCCACACCCGCTCCGCTCTCCCGCCGCTTCTCCGTCGCCCCGATGATGGATTGGACCGACCGTCACTGCCGCTTCTTCCTACGCCTGCTCTCCAAACACGCCCTCCTCTACACCGAAATGGTCACCACCGGCGCGCTCCTCAACGGCGATCACGACCGCTTCCTGCGTCACAACGAAGCCGAACACCCGCTCGCGTTGCAACTCGGCGGCAGTGTCCCGCTGGACCTGGCCGCCTGCGCACGCATGGCCCAGGAGCACGGTTACGACGAGGTGAATCTGAATGTCGGCTGCCCGAGTGATCGGGTGCAGAACAATATGATCGGCGCGTGCCTGATGGGGCATCCGCAGTTGGTGGCTGATTGTGTGAAGGCGATGCGCGATGCGGTGTCGATTCCGGTGACGGTGAAGCATCGGATCGGGATTAATGGGCGGGACAGTTACGAGCAGTTGTGTGATTTCGTCGGCACGGTTCGGGATGCCGGGTGCACGAGTTTTACGGTGCATGCGCGGATTGCGATTCTGGAGGGGTTGTCGCCGAAGGAGAACCGCGACATTCCGCCTCTGCGCTATGACGTGGCGGCGAGGTTGAAGGCGGATTTTCCGGAGTTGGAGATTATTCTCAACGGCGGGATCAAGACGCTGGAGGCTTGTCACGAGCATCTGCAGACGTTCGATGGCGTAATGCTGGGCCGTGAGGCCTATCACAACCCTTATGTGATGGCTGAGGTGGATCAGCAGCTGTTCGGCAGCACAGCGCCGGTGATCAGCCGGGCCGAGGCGCTGGCGCAGTTGCGGCCTTATATCGCCGAGCATTTGCTGGCGGGTGGGGCCATGCATCACATCACTCGGCATGTGTTGGGGCTGGGCACCGGGTTTCCGGGGGCGCGGAAGTTTCGTCAGTTGTTGTCGGTGGATATTCATAAGGCCAAAGAGCCGTTGGCGTTGCTGGATCAGGCGGCGGAGTTGTTGGAGGGGCGTTGATTCGCCTGCCGCTATGGCAATGGCCACGCTGACCTCTAAAGGACGGATGGCCCCTTCCAGCCGAGCTGCGCGCCTCACTAGGGCTTCGCGCCGGTGACCGCGTTCAGTTTGTCTCGTTAGAAAATGGCAGCTTTGAAATCGTGGCCGTCACTTGTTCGGCCCGAGCGTTCAAAGGTTTAATCCGTAAACCGTCGAATCGATAAGCATCAGGATATGGCCCAGGCCTGCCCAGCACGCTAACCGTCACCTGCGTTGAACCTGTCCCCCATTTCAGCATCGTATCTACCGATACCACGCCCCGCCTTTCAAACATCCGTTTTCAGGATGGTGCCGCTGGGGCCATCGATACACGTACGCGCCCTTGAGTGGCTGCAAGCGCTCGGGTAATGTCATTAGACCCATAGGACAGAGCACGCTCATGACTTCCAAGCTGGAACAACTCAAACAAATGACTACCGTGGTTGCCGACACCGGCGACTTCGAAGCAATCGCTCGCGTTAAACCCGTGGACGCTACCACCAACCCTTCCCTGCTGCTCAAAGCGGCGGCCATTCCCGCTTATGCCGAGTTGCTGAACGCTTGCGTTCACGACTGCAAGGGCGATGTGGGCCTGGCCAGCGACCGTTTTGGCGTTGCGGTAGGGCAAGAAATTCTGAAGGTTGTACCCGGTCGCATTTCCACTGAAGTGGATGCGCGCCTGTCGTTCGACACTGACGCCGTATTGAAGCGTGCGCACCGTCTGATCGACCTGTACGACAAGGCAGGCGTTGGCCGTGACCGTGTGCTGATCAAGATCGCTTCGACCTGGGAAGGCATTCGCGCTGCCGAGACGCTGGAAAAGGAAGGCATTCAGTGCAACCTGACGCTGCTGTTTTCCTTCGCTCAGGCGGCCGCATGTGCCGATGCCGGAGTGTTTCTGATTTCGCCGTTCGTGGGCCGCATCTACGACTGGTACAAGAAAGCCACCGGCAACGACTACACCGGCGCGGATGATCCGGGCGTGCAGTCGGTGACGCGTATCTACAACTACTACAAAGCCAATGACTACAAGACTGTGGTGATGGGCGCGAGCTTCCGTAATCTGAATCAGATCGAGCAGTTGGCCGGTTGTGATCGTCTGACCGTTAGCCCGGAGCTGCTGGAGAAGCTGGCAGCGGATACTGGCAAGCTGGAGCGCAAATTGGCGCCGGGGCATGCTGGTGAAGCGCGTCTGAGCTTGAATGAAGCACAGTTCCGTTGGTTGTCCAACGAAGATGCCATGGCCACCGAGAAACTGGCTGAGGGGATTCGTCAGTTTGCTCGGGATCAGGAGAAGCTTGAGGCGTTGTTGCAGGCCAAGCTGTGATCTAGTTTGTAGTGTCAAAAAGGGCGAACCTTAGCGGGTTCGCCCTTTTTTGTGCGCGTTTGGTAGTGGGGATTGGGTTGGCTTCGCGCTGGTGGCCGTGGTGGGTGGGCGGACGCCTTCGCGGGCAAGCCCGTTCCCACAGGATTTATGGTATGGCTGAGATTGGTGTGGAAGCGAGCCTGCTCGCGACGGGGGCAGAGCAGCCCTCCATCACTTCAAAGGATCAATGCCGCTCCAGCGCATTCACCAGGTCATGGAACGCCTCACGGTTGGAGTCGTTCAGGCCCATGAGGATTTTGTGCGCTTCGAGGACTTTGACGCGTACCACTTCTTCGGACTGATCCTGGTCTGGCAGGTCGGTCAGGCATTCAGGGCATGGGATCGGGCGATCAACGATGTTGAACACCTGCTCGAAGCCCATGGACTGCAGCAGACGGGTAATGTCTTCGTGGGTGGTGACGACGGTCGGCAGCAAGCCGACCTTTTGCCGCGACAGGATCGACAGTTTGGCCAGCAGGCCCAGGGTGGTGCTGTCGATGCTGCGGGTTTCGGTCAGGTCGATCACGATGGCGTTGAAATTCAACGCAGTGAAGATCCGCTCAATAGTCGCATCCAACGCCGAACACAGGGTCAGGCGAACTTCACCGACGAACTTCAGGACGAAGGTGCCGTCCTGCTCGGCGAACTGGATTCTACCGGTACTCATTAAAGATTCCTGCTCAACACCAACAGGGCGATATCATCCGGCATCTCCCCTAGCGTGGCCAATCCAAAAACCTGGCGCAGACCATCCAGGCTGCCGCCCGCTGCCTTCACCCGTTGAGGCAAGGCAGCTTCTTTATCTTTGAGTGTGGGTTCTGGCAAAAGGTCCAAAATGCCATCAGACATCAGCGTCAAGCTGAACACTGGCGGCAATTCCAGTACGTGGTCTTCGTAGGTGGCTTCATTGAAGAGGCCCACCGGCAAACCGCGCCCTTCCAGGTAACGAACACTGTCTGGCGTGTACAACACAGGCAACGGCAGATGACCGCCGATGCTATAGGTCAACAAACCGGTCTCCTCGTCGATGACTCCACCGACCATTGTGACGTGTTTACCCAGCTTACAACTGATCAGGCCCCGGTTGATATGACCAAGGACCTCTGAAGGCTTGAACTCCGGCAATGTGCCGTTGCGCTTGGATTCGAACAGCAAGCGCGTAGTCATGAACTTCAGCAACACGGTGACGAAGGCTGAAGAAGCGCCATGACCGGAAACGTCCGCCAGGTAAAACGCTACCCGACGCTCATCGACCCGAAAGTAATCGACGAAATCGCCCGACAGGTACAGCGACGGGATGATCTGGTGCGCAAACTGGAACTCGTTGATGCTCCAGGGGCTGACCGGCAGCATGTTCATCTGCACCTGGCGACCGGCGTTCTGGTCTTCCTGGAGCAGGTTCAGGCTGGCTTCGAGCTGGCGGTTGGCCTTTTCCAGCTTCTCGCGATAGCGCTGGTTTTCCAGCAGCAGGCGCGCACGATCCAGGGCCCGACGCACGGAGTGCTCGAGCACGGCCAGATCTTCGAGAGGCTTGATCAGGTAGTCCGCCGCGCCCAGGCGCAGGGCCTCGACCGCGTCGTTCATCACGCCCGCACCCGACACCACGATCACCGGGGTTTGCGGCGACAGCTCGGTGGTCTGGCGAATGAGTTCGAGTCCGCCCATCTGCGGCATGCGCAGATCGCAGATGACCAAGTCGGGCTTGTCTTGCTCGAATATCTGAAGACCCTGCTGGCCATTGCTGGCCTGCAGGACACTGAAACCACTGTCTTCCAAGTAGGCCGCGAGGCTCGCGCGCACTACTTCGTCATCATCGATTATCAGCAGCGTGGCACTGGTTTTTGGCATGTGGGCAAACGGCGCCAGAATTAGGTTGGCGTAGCAGGCTGGGCATTCGGCCCTGCACACACTACTGGATTCGCTTTCTAGCCTCTCTGACTGCACCGTTTTCGAGCGTTTGCCCTACTCACAGGTACACCAAAGGTGCCCTTCTAAGGCGCAGACGGTACTCCCATCCGCGAGGCGTTTCAAGCTCACGCCGATGGTCGCTTGACGTCTTTACTTGTCAAATCACCGAGAGTTATAAGAACAGGCAAAACCGTAACCCAATGGAAGGATCGAGCCCATGAGCCAAACTGATCGGGACTACAGCGAAAAGCGCGATTTCATCCGCATGCGAGTCGATGCCGATGTGTCGCTGATTCATGAAGGCGACGAGGTACCAGCCGTCTGCATCGACCTTTCCAGCAGTGGCATGCAGGTTGAAGCGCCCCGTGTATTCAATGTCGGTGACCGGCTCAGCGTGCGGATCGATTCCGATCACGCGGCGCTCAAAGGCCTTGAGGCCGACACCGAGGTAGTGTGGGTGAAAGCACAGGACGGTGGCAGTCAGAAACTCGGGCTTACAATCCTGAAGATGAAATAACCACCGATTTATCCCCAGACCAAACGAAAGAAGGCGGCCAAAATGGCCGCCTTCCTGGTTTACTGGTCGAGATTAAAAATCGTCTTCGACCTTGCCGTCCTTGACCTTGAATTCGCGGTTTTGCAGGTATGCATTGCGAATGAAGGTGTATTTGTCGCCAGTGATCAGTTTCTCGGCCGACAGCAGGCTGGCGCGGGTGTCGACGATGTTCAGGCCGAAGATCGAGTTACGCACCGGTATATCGTTGATGTAAGGGTACGGGCCGGTATAGCCGTCGACATACCTGGAAGGCGTATCACGCAAGGTGCTTGGGCCCAGGAACGGCAGCATCACGTAGGGGCCGCTGCCCACGCCCCAGTAGCCGAGGGTCTGGCCGAAGTCTTCATCATTGCGATGCAGGCCCATCCGGGTGCCCACGTCGAAGAAGCCCAGCAGGCCGAAGGTGGTGTTGAAGATCAAACGCGCGGTGTCGACACCAGCCGCGGCGGGCTTGGCCTGCAATACATCGTTGGCGAGGTTGGTCACGTCGCCGACGTTGCGGAACATGTTGTGGATGCCATCTTCCAGAAATTGCGGCGTAACGAATTGATAGCCTTGAGCCAACGGCTTCAATGCGTAGGTGTCGATAAAGTCGTTGAACTTGTAGATCGGGCGGTTGACGCTTTCCCAAGGGTCTTCTTCCGTGGCAGCCTGGGCCGCGAACGGAACCAGCAATACACTGGCACACATACAAAGCTGAGCGAGATGATTGCTCCAGCGCATAGAAAACTCCTTGGATTCGTACTGGCGCGGGCGCTTGGCCCAGTCGCAAAGATCGCTAGTATATGACGGAAAACCCTGTTTAGGCAGCACCGTGCGCGATGGCCTACAGATGATTCGTTTGACTGCGCGCCATTCATATCGATGTCACTCAACTGTCACCGTCCACGAATAGCCTTGTCGCTATTTCAAGGATGTTGATATGCCACGCACTGAAGCCTCGCCACTCATCGCTCCCCGCCTGACCGCTGTATTGTTCGGCCTCAGCGGATGTCTGGTGGATTTCGGCGCACGCACCCGCCAACCCGGTACATTGACTGCCGAGCATGCCGAGGTCACGCTCGGCGCTTTGGATAGCCTGTCCAGCTTGCAACGCCAGCAAATCCCTTGCGCCTGGCTCGACGAACTCCCCCCTGCCCTCAGCCACGCTTTGGCTGCCGCACTCCCCGACTGGATCAAACCTTCGCAATACCCGGCAACAATTAATCCATGGCCCGCGCCGAATGCCTGCTGGCAAGCCTTGATGGCGTTGAATGTCGAACGTCTGGACGGCTGCGTGCTGGTCAGTGGCGAACCGCGGCTGCTGCAATCGGGCCTGAATGCCGGGTTGTGGACCATTGGCCTGGCGTCCTGCGGCTCGTTGTGCGGGCTGGCTCCAAGCGAATGGCAGGCCTTGAGTCAAAAGGAACGGGAACACCTGCGCGGCAAGGCGACGATGCAGTTGTTTGGCCTGGGCGTGCATTCGGTGATCGATCATCTGGGCGAACTCGACACTTGCCTGGCCGATATCAGCCTGCGTCGAGTCAAGGGCGAGAAGCCCTGATCGAGATCATGCAGTTTGCCCGGGAGTGGATTAATCTAAAGGTCAGCCATAGACCTTTGGCGCGCTGCTGCGGTCTATGCCAGTGCCTATCGATAAAAGGAAGAACGCCATGTCTGCCCGCGAACTGCAAGAACAGCTCAATACTCTGCGCGAGCAATTGGAACAGAATCCACCGCTGTCCGAAGCCGAGCGCGAAAACCTGCACGCGCTGATGCAACAGATCGAGCTTGAGCTAGAACTCGAAACCAAAACCAAGGACTCCAGCCTGGCCGACGGCGTTAACCTGGCTGTCGAACGCTTCGAACTTGAACACCCCGTCATTGCCGGCACCTTGCGAAACATTGCGCAAACCTTGGGCAACATGGGGATCTGAACCCGCCAGATGCAAAAAAGCCCCGCTATTGATAGCGGGGCTTTTTGATTTCTGCGACTTGAAATGCAATCCCTTGTGGGAGCGAGCCTGCTCGCGATGGCGGAGTATCAGTCAACATCAATGTTGAATGTGCCGGACTCATCGCGAGCAGGCTCGCTCCCACATTAGATCTTCATTGACGAACCAGACGATGGTTCGGCAGTTGCACGTCTTCGGTGCTGCGATACGGGTTGATGTCCAACCCGCCGCGACGCACATACCGCGCATACACCGTCAGTTTCTCTGGCTTCAGCAACCGTTGCAGGTCGAGGAAAATCCGCTCCACGCATTGCTCATGGAAGTCCGAGTGCTGACGGAAGCTCACGATGTATTCCAGCAAACTCGCATGATCCAGCGCCGCGCCGCGATACTCCACCGCCACGCTGCCCCAATCCGGCTGGCTGGTGACCGGGCAGTTGGATTTGAGCAAATGGCTGTGCACACACTCTTCAACGATCTGCGACTCATCGCACCGCAGCAGTTCCGGGCGCGGATGCTCATAGTTGCTGACGCTGATGTCCAGGTCATCGATGCACACACCCGGCAACGCCACGACGCCTTCTGCCTCAACCTCTTTCAGGCTGCGAATCCGCACGCCCACCGGTTTGCCAGCCGCGGCCGAGAGGTCCTTCGCCAGCGTCGCTTCAAGGCTTGCGGTGTCGGCAAACGCTGTCTGGTTCAGCGAGTTGAGGTACAGCTTGAACGACTTCGACTCAATGATGTTCGGCGAATCCGCCGGAATGCTGAATTCGCCAATCGCCACTACGGGCTTACCCGAAGGCAACAACCACGACAGTTCGAAGCAGTTCCAGAAATCCACACCCTTGTACGGCAGGGTTTCAGCCGTCAGGCCCAACTCGGCCCATTTCGCGGTGCGCGGGATCGGGAACAGCAAGGACGGCGTATAAGTGGCGATGTATTCGCTGGATTTGCCCAGCGGCGAATGTTCGGCTGCGGGATGCATGGCGGAAACCTGACTGAAGAATCAGCGGATTCTACCAGCCTTTGCTCCCGCCTTTGAGTGCTTACTGACTGACTGTCAGTTTGCCGACCATACCGGCCTGATAGTGACCAGGGACATTGCAGGCAAATTCCAGGTTGGTGGCTTTGGTGAAGGTCCAGGTCAGCTCGACGGTTTTGCCAGGCTCCACCAGCACACTGTTCGGGTCATCGTGTTTCATCCCATGCCCTTCAGAAGAATGGCTCATTCCAGCCATGGAGCCGTGGTCCATGGCCTTCATGCCTGTAGGCATCAGCATCCCGCTTTGCTGCATCTGGAGCATTTCCTGCTGATGACTGGCATGCATCGCCGCATCGCCGAGGTTGAATTCATGCAGCAATTGGCCTTTATTCACCAGTACAAAGTGAATGGTCTCACCAGCCTTGATCTCGATGGCTTTCGGATCGAACGACATATCGCCCATTACCACTTCAACGCTACGGGTAGCCTGGGCGGCCGGGGCCGGTTGGCCGAAGTCGTAGGTCTGCGCCGGCGAGGCCTCTAGCCCTACACTCAGTGTCAGCAAGCAAGCGGCCAGTACCAGACGATTTCGCAAAAACATAGTCGTACTCCAACAAGATGAGGTTCAGCTTGTGGGAAACTCTAACCCGCAGCTACTGCCACCTACCTGACAGGCAGATTACAACTTTGTCAGGTTGGCCTGCATCGGCGTCGCCCACGGTATAACGCACCTGTTCCAACTGCCCGAGTCGCCCATGAAACTGTTGATTGTCGAAGACCAGCCGAAAACCGGCCACTACCTGCGCCAAGGCTTGACCGAGGCCGGTTTCACCACCGAACTGGTGGCCGATGGCACCACCGGCCAGCAACTGGCGTTGAGCGGCGATTATGCCTTGTTGATCCTTGATGTGATGCTGCCCGGCCGCGATGGCTGGCAGATTCTGCAAGCGGTGCGCGGTGCTGGCCTGGACACGCCGGTACTGTTTCTTACAGCGCGAGACGCAGTGGAGGACAGGGTTCACGGCCTCGAACTGGGCGCCGACGACTACCTGGTCAAACCGTTCGCCTTCTCCGAATTGCTGGCCCGGGTTCGTAGCCTGCTGCGTCGCGGCAGCGCCACGCCTCAGGAAACCAGCCTGCAACTGGCCGACTTGCGCCTGGACCTGATC
This sequence comes from Pseudomonas sp. A-RE-19, assembly GCF_019956555.1. Taxonomy (GTDB): domain Bacteria; phylum Pseudomonadota; class Gammaproteobacteria; order Pseudomonadales; family Pseudomonadaceae; genus Aquipseudomonas. The sequence goes on from NZ_JAHBDQ010000007.1 coordinate 24,583, forward strand.
CGCCGCCGGGTCGAGCGCAATGGTCAACGCATCGACCTCACCGCCAAGGAATTTGCCTTGCTGGAAATGCTCCTGCGGCGTCAGGGCGAAGTTCTGCCCAAGTCGCTGATCGCGTCTCAAGTGTGGGACATGAATTTCGACAGCGACACCAACGTCATCGAAGTGGCAATCCGCCGTTTGCGCCTGAAGATCGACGACGACTTCCCGAACAAGTTGATTCACACCGTGCGCGGCATGGGCTACGTCCTTGAAGAGCGCCTCGCTTGATGCGTCGACTTTCATTAAGCAGCCGTCTGGCGCTGCTGTTTGCCGCCTGCACCGCGGTGGTGTCGTTGTTCGCCGGGGTGTTATTCAGCCGCGCCAGCGAGGGGCACTTTGTCGAGCTGGACCAGCAATTGCTGGACGGGAAATTGATAGGCTTGCGCCGGGCGCTGGATGACATTCAGTCCAGCGAAAGCCAGATCAGACTGGCCGATGAATTGAGCCGACAAGCCGATCTTTCGCTGCGAATCATTGGCAGTGACGGCCAACGGTTGTACGACAGTTCGGACCGCTTACCCAAGAACTTGCCGCGCCAACCGGGCCTGTCGACGATGAGCGACGATGGCACCGACTATCGGGTTTTGAACGCGCCGCTGTATCCCGGCAAACCCGACTCACCGCAACTGACCTTGTTGCTGGACATCACTCATCACCAGCACTTTCTGCAGCGCATGCAGCACCTGATCTGGCTGACCGTCGGCCTCTCGGCCCTGGCCACCGCCCTGCTCGGTGCCTGGGCGGCGCGCAGTGGCTTGCGCCCGTTGCGCCGCATGAGTGCGGTCGCCAGCGGCGTTTCGGCACAATCGCTCAACGCCCGCCTGCCAGAAGCCAACATGCCACCGGAACTCGCGGAAATGGCCCACAGCTTCAACGCCATGCTCGGACGCCTCGATGACTCGTTTCAGCGACTCTCGGCCTTCTCTGCCGACATCGCCCATGAGTTGCGCACGCCGCTCTCGAACCTGCTGACCCACACCCAGGTCACCCTCACCCGCCCTCGCCCCATCGAGGATTACCGCGAAGCGCTGCACAGCAACCTCGAAGAACTGCAATGGATGGCGCAATTGGTCAACGACATGTTGTACCTGGCCAAGGCCGACCACGGTTTGCTGATGCCCAAGCGCGAACCGCTGGAACTGGCGGAGGAAGCGGATGTGCTGCTGGAGTTTTTTGCCCCGCTGGCCGAGGACGCTCAGGTGAAGTTGAGTCGTGACGGCAGCGCGAGCATGCAGGGCGACCGCAGCATGTTGCGCCGGGCGCTGTCCAATTTGCTGGACAATGCATTGCGGTTTACCCCCGCCAACGGCGAGGTGCGGGTGAAGATTGTCGAGCAATCGACAGGCTTGAGCCTGACCGTTGAAAACAGTGGAGACGGGATTTCCGAGGATTTGCTGCCGCGCCTGTTTGACCGTTTCTACCGGGCAGACCCGGCGCGCCGGGAAGGCAGCAGTGAACATGCGGGGTTGGGATTGGCGATCACCCAGTCAATCATCCGCGCCCATGGCGGGCAGATTCGTTGCGAATCGGATAACGGATGGACGCGGTTTGTGATTGAGTTGCCGAAGGGGGATTGAGGACAGCAGGGCCGGCCCTATCGCGAGCAGGCTCGCTCCCACATTGGACCTGAGTCGACTCGGAAAATGTGGGAGCGAGCCTGCTCGCGATGGCGGTGTAAAAGGTTACGAATACCGCAACGCAGTAGCCGGCTCGACTTTCGCCGCCCGCCACGCCGGATACACCGTCGCCAAAAAGCTCATGATGAAACCGGCGGAACAAATCAACAACACATCCCCACCCTGCAGTTCAGACGGCAGGTTACTGACGAAATACACGTCAGAACTGAAGATATGCTGCCCACTGACCCGCTCCATCCAGCCCACCAGCTCACTGACGTTCAACGCCGCGATCACGCCCAGCACGCCGCCGATCAAGGTGCCGACAATCCCGATCACCGTACCCTGCACCATGAAGATCGCCATGATCTGCCGAGGCGTCGCGCCGATGGTGCGCAGGATCGCGATGTCCGCGCCCTTATCGTTCACCACCATGATCAGAGTGGCGATGATGTTGAACGCCGCCACGGCGACGATCATCAGCAACAGCAGGCCGATCATGGTTTTTTCCATTTTCATCGCGCTGAACAGACTGCCTTGGGTGTGGGTCCAGTCGTCAGCCTTGTACGCGGCACCCAGGCCCGTCGCGATGTCGCTCGACACTTGCGGCGCGGCGTACAGATCTTTCACCGCCAGACGCACGCTCTGCACCTGATTCGGCTGCCAGTGCTGCATCTGCGCGGCATCGGCGACGTGGATCAGCGCCATCGAGCCGTCCAGCTCGGCGCCGACCTTGAACACGCCCACCACGTTCAGCCGCTGCATGCGCGGGGTGATGCCGCCCGGTGCAGAGCTGACTTCCGGCACAATCAGGGTGATCTTGTCGCCGACGTTCAAGCGGAAACGCCGCGCGGTGATCTCACCGACCACCACGCCAAACTCACCCGGCTTCAAGGCATCGAGACGCCCCTGAACAATGTGCTTGGCAACGATCGAGACCTTGCCTTCCAGCGCCGGGTCGACACCGCTGACCTGGATCGGCTGCATCGAGCCCTTGTAGGACAGCATGCCTTCCATCTCGGTAAACGGCACGGCGGCGGTGACTTCAGGATTTTTCATCGCTGCGGCGGCCACCGGCTGCCAATCGTCGATAGGATTCACACCGACGATGGTCGCGTGGGGCACCATGCCAAGGATGCGCGAGCTCATTTCGCGCTGGAAGCCGTTCATCACCGACAGCACTACGATCATCGCCAGCACGCCCAGGGCGAGGCCGATCATCGAGGTCATCGAGATGAAGGAAACAAAGCGATTGCGGCGCTTGGCGCGGGTATAGCGCATGCCGATAAAGATCGATAACGGTCTGAACATTCGCTGGGGCACCGTATAAAAATAAAAGACCCGACGCACTGTTCAGTGCGCCAGGTTTCGGCCAATCAGATGGGTGTCAGGTAACCTTCCTGCAAATGCAGGACGCGATCCATCTGGCGAGCCAGGTTCATGTCGTGGGTCACCACCAGGAACGCCGTGCGCATCGAGGTGCTGAGTTCCAGCATCAAATCCTGAATGCCCTGGGCAGTGTGGGAGTCGAGGTTGCCGGTCGGCTCGTCGAGCATCACCAGGCCTGGCTTGTTCACCAGGGCACGGGCGATGGCCACACGCTGGCGTTCGCCACCGGACAATTCCGCCGGCTTGTGCTCCAGACGATGACCCAGCCCTACCCGCTCCAGCAAGGCCGTCGCACGCTGACGCGCCTCCGGGATCGCGGTTTTACCGATCAGCAGCGGCATGCAGACGTTTTCCAGCGCGGTGAACTCAGGCAGCAAATGGTGGAACTGGTAAACGAAACCCAGCGACCGATTGCGCAGCAGGCCACGGGCCTTTTCGTTCAACGCCGACAGTTCTTCACCGGCCAGCCAGACACTGCCCTTGGTCGGCGTATCAAGGCCGCCCAGCAGGTTGAGCAAGGTACTTTTGCCCGAACCCGACGTACCGACAATTGCCACGCGCTCGCCCGGATGCAGCTCCAGTTGCAGACCGGCCAGAACCTCTACCGATTCCGGGCCTTCCACGTAGGATTTGCCCAGGTTGCGGCAGCTCAAGATTGCTTTATCACTCATGCCCGACTCACTCATAACGTAGCGCCTCCGCAGGCTGGGTGCGCGCAGCACGCCAGGCTGGATACAGGGTGGCGAGGAAACTCAGGACCAACGCGGCGGCGCAGACCATCAACACGTCCTGGCTCTGCACTTGCGACGGCAGGTAATCGATGAAATACACGTCGGCGTTCAGGAACTTGTGGCCGATCAGCCCTTCAAGAGCCGAGATCGCGGCACTGACGTTCAGTGCGGCGAAGATCCCGACCACGGCGCCGATCAGCGTACCGACCACACCAATGACCGTGCCCTGAACCATGAAGATCGCCATGATCTGCCCCGGCGTGGAGCCGAGGGTGCGCAGAATCGCGATGTCGCCCTTCTTGTCGTTCACCACCATCACCAGCGTGGAAATGATGTTGAACGCCGCCACGGCGACGATCAGCAACAGCAGCAGGCCGATCATGGCTTTTTCCATGCGGATCGCCTGATACAGATTGCCATGGGTGCGGGTCCAGTCGCGGGCGTAATACTTGTCTTCGCCAAGCTGCTGGGCAATGGTCCACGCCACGCGTGGTGCCTGGAACAGATCGTCGAACTTCAGGCGGATGCCCTGCACCTGATCCGGCTTCCAGCGATGCAGCTTCGCCAGATCCTGCAGATTGGTGATGCCCAGATAACCGTCCAGCTCACCGGCGCCGACATGGAAGATGCCGACCACGGTAAAGCGTTTCATGCGCGGGAACATCCCGGCCGGGGTCACAGTGACTTCCGGCGCGACAAACGTCAGCTTGTCGCCAACCGCCGCGCCGAGCTTGGCCGCCGCCTTGTCACCGATGACGATGCCGAAACTGCCGGGCGCGAGGTCGTCGAGTTTGCCCTGCTGCATGAAGTTATCAATGATCGACACCTGCCGTTCCTGCACAGGATCGATGGCATTGAGCAGCACCTTGGAGACCTTGCCGTTGTTGGTCAGCAGGCCCTGCATCTGGACGAAGGGCGCAACCGCCGTCACCTGCGGGTTCTGCTTGACCTTGGCGGCCAGGCTTTGCCAGTCGCTGATCGGCTCACCGGACTCGATGGTCGCGTGGGGCACCATGCCCAGCACACGGGTGCGCATCTCATGATCGAAGCCGTTCATGACCGACAGCACGACAATCATCACGACCACGCCGAGGGCGAGTCCGATCATCGAGGTCAGGGAAATGAACGACACAAAATGATTGCGACGCTTTGCACGGGTATAACGCGTGCCAATAAATACGAAGAGAGGTCTGAACATGTCGGGGCTTGTTCGGAGGGAAAAGGAACGTCCTTGTGGCGGGGGTCGATAACCAGCTTTACACTCAGACCACCGCCGCTACCATGGGTTCGCCATGTCGACATTAGATGAAGAAGATCGCCGCGAATACTACCGTATCGAGGACACGATCGCACTGGAAATTCGGCCCCTGTCTGCTCCCGAAGCCGCAGGCCAGGAAGTGTTGCAGGATGCTTCCCCTCTGTTCAACCTGCTCAGCGAACTGCACCTGAGCGAATTCGAGTCGCAACACCTGCTGCGCCAGATCAGCGAACGCGACCGAAACATCGCCGCGTTCCTGAAATCCCAGAACAAACGCATCGATTTGCTGAGCCAGGTGGTCGCCCTGACCGTGCTCGGACAGATCGGCGAGCCGCAGCCGGTGATCATCTCCGAAGGAGGCATCGACTTTCAGCATCCGACGCCTCTCGCCACCGGCGCGCACCTGTCGGTCAAACTGGTGCTGATGCCGCAAGCCCTTGGCCTGCTGTTGCGGGCCCGCGTCACCCATTGCGACCGCAAGGGCGACGGCTATGCCATCGGCACCGAGTTTGAATACCTGTCCGATGCCCAGCGGCAGTTGCTGGCCCGTTACATCTTGCAGCGACAGGCACAAGAACGACGCCTGGCCCGCGAACAAAACGAATCAGGCATTTAATTTAAGGAAAAACCGTGACCCTCATCTACGGCCATCGCGGCGCCAAGGGCGAAGCACCGGAAAATACCCTGACCAGTTTTCAGGAATGCCTCAAGCACGGCGTACGGCGCTGTGAACTGGACCTTCACCTGTCCAAGGACGGCGAGTTGATGGTGATCCACGACCCGACCCTCAAACGCACCACCGACCGTCGCGGCAAAGTCGTCGAGCATACCGCCGCTGAACTGGTGACTTACGACGCGCGCAAGGGTGGCCCGGGCTGGATCAAACCCTGCCCGATTCCAACGCTGGAAGAACTGTTCGAGAAATGTGATTTCGAGCACTGGCAACTGGAAGTCAAAAGCGCTTCACGCACCCGTGCCGCGACCACCGTGCTGGCGATTCGTGAAATGGCTCAGCGTTTCGGCATACGGGACAAGATCACGATTACGTCGAGCTCACGCGAAGTGTTGAAAGCCGCGCTGGACCTGGTGCCGGACGTGTCTCGCGGTTTGGTGGCCGAGTACGCCTGGCTCGACCCGCTGAAGGTCGCGCAAAACTATGGCTGCGAGATTCTGGCGCTGAACTGGACCCTGTGTACGCCGGAACGCCTGCAGAAGGCGCAGCGTCAGGGGCTGCATGTGTCGGTATGGACAGTCAACGAGCCCGCGCTGATGCGCAGACTCGCCGACTTCGGCGTTGACAGCCTGATTACAGACTTTCCCGGTTTGGCCATCGCCACGCTCGAGAATTGCTGAAATCGGTCTCCCCGGCCGGCTCAGGCCACCGGCCGGAGCCGCTCAAAAAAGCCGGTTGAGGCCATCGTACGCCGCTACCCGATAAGCTTCTGCCATGGTCGGGTAGTTGAACGTCGTGTTGACGAAATACTTCAGGGTGTTCTGTTCGCCCGGCTGGTTCATGATCGCCTGACCGATGTGCACGATCTCCGACGCCTGATAACCGAAGCAGTGAACGCCCAGTACTTCCAGCGTATCGCGGTGGAACAGGATCTTCAGCATGCCTTGCGGCTCGCCCGCGATCTGCGCACGCGCCATGCCCTTGAAGAACGCCTTGCCCACTTCGTACGGCACCTTGGCCTGAGTCAGCTCCTGCTCGTTCTTGCCGATCGAGCTGATCTCCGGAATGGTGTAGATGCCGGTTGGCACGTCGTTGACGAAGCGCCAGCTGCCATTGTCGACAATGCTGCCAGCGGCCGAACGACCCTGGTCGTGGGCGGCACTGGCCAGGCTCGGCCAGCCGATCACGTCACCGGCGCCATAAATATTCGGCACACAGGTGCGGTAGTTTTCGTCGACTTCGATCTGGCCACGACTGTTGACCTTCACGCCGATGTTTTCCAGACCGAGCGCGTCGGTGTTGCCGGTACGACCGTTGCACCAGAGCAAGGCGTCGGCCTTGATCTTCTTGCCAGACTTCAGGTGCAGGATCACACCGTTGTCCACGCCTTCGACGCGGTCGTAGTCTTCGTTGTGGCGAACCGTGATGTTGTTGTTGCTGAAGTGGTAACTCAGGGCCTGGGAAATTTCCGAGTCGAGGAAGCTCAGCAACTGACCGCGGTTATCGACCAACTCAACCAGCACACCCAGACCACTGAAGATCGAGGCATATTCGCAACCGATCACGCCAGCGCCGTAAACGATGAGTTTGCGCGGGGTGTGGCCGAGGCTGAGGATGGTGTCGCTATCGTAGATACGCGGGTGATGGAAATCGATGTCTGCCGGGCGATATGGGCGCGAGCCGGTGGCGATGATGATGTGCTTGGCCACCAGTTTTTCGACCACGCCGTTGGCGCAGACCACTTCGATGGTTTGCTCGTCGGCGAAACTGCCGGTGCCGAAGAACACGTCGACGCGGTTACGGGCGTAGTAGCCGGTGCGCGAGGCGACTTGTTTGGAGATGACTTTTTCGGCGCTTTTCAAAACGTCCGGGAAGGAAAACCAGCGCGGCTCACCAATGGCCCGGAACATCGGGTTGGTGTTGAACTGCATGATCTGCCGGACCGAGTGACGCAAGGCCTTGGACGGGATGGTACCCAGGTGGGTGCAGTTGCCGCCGACCTGGCGACGACTATCGACCATCGCCACCTTGCGCCCTGCTTTGGCGGCATTCATTGCCGCGCCTTCTCCCGCCGGGCCGGAACCCAACACCACCACGTCGTAGTTGTAGACAGCCATGCATACTCCTCAGAACAGGCCGCGGCGCCCTCGGCACCTGCGGCTAAATCACGCCGATTTGCGGCGTGAAGGAACAATTTGGGGCCAGTGCAGAACCCGGACACAGTCTATAGAAGCGTCAACGCCGCGCACATTAACCCTTGGTCGCGTCGTAGGCTAGTTTTGCCTGCACTACAACGCCATCGAAAAATGCTTTTGATGCCGCAATCACTTGGTTTTCTCACCCGCCAGGCGTTCAAAAGCGTGATTGGTACGTGTAACGAAACCTGTATCGGCACGAATCACAAAGAATGCACCAATGTCATGGGTTTCGGCATAGTCCCAACCCCGTTCAGGTCCCAGAATCAGCAACAGCGTCGATAGGCCATCGGCCATTAACGCAGAAGGATGAATGACCGTGACGGACGCCAGGGTGTGTAGGACCGGTGCTCCGGTACGGGCATCGAAGGTGTGGGAATATCGCCGGCCGTCCTGCTGAAAATAATTGCGGTAGTCGCCAGAGGTGGACACGCCGTAGCCGTCGACAGCGATGATTTTTTGCGCGACTTGCTGATCGTCCCGGGGCTCTTCCAGGGCGATGCGCCAAGGTGAGCCGTCGAGTTTTTTCCCGGAGGCCTTGAGTTCGCCGGTGGCTTCAGCGAGATAACTGTGAATACCCAGCGCTTCGAGTCTTGCGGCAATCGTGTCGACCGCGTAGCCGGCAGCGATGCTATTGAAATCGACCTCGACTGCGGCGTCCTTGCACAACTGATCGCCGTCGATACGCAAGTGGGTGTAGCCGACACGTTGCTGCACCTGGGCGAGCGCTTCGGCGCTCGGGACTTTTTCCTCACGCGCCTGCGGGCCAAACCCCCAAAGGTTGAGCAGCGGTTCCACCGTCAGGTCGAAGGAGCCTTCACTTTGGGATGACAACTGCTCGCCCACACGGATCAATTCGAGCACAGGGCCAGGCATGACCTGACAGCGACCGGCCGGCAGTGCGTTGAAGCGTTCGATGTCGGAGTCACTGCGATAGGTCGAGAATTGTCGATCCACTTCGGCGAGGATATTTTCCACTTCGGCCTGCACCGCTTTCGGCCCGGGCGTGGAGGAATGTCTGACGTATTGGATGGAATAGCGACTGCCCATGGTCGGGCCGTCGAAGCGTTCCAGGCTGTCGCCGTTGCCACAACCGGACAAAACGCCGAGCAGCACCACAAGTCCACTCCACCGTCCAGTTAACAATTCTTCATCTCCCCTCAAAACCGCGCCCGCCATTATGGACCTCAGAGCGCATGAGAGCGAGGTCTGCCAGCGCCCGTCAGTCAAACGCAAAAACCTGTGGGAGCGAGCCTGCTCGCGATAGCGGTGTGTCAGCCAACATCAATGCTGATTGACCCCACGCCATCGCGAGCAGGCTCGCTCCCACAGGTGCTGCGTTTTCAAACAAGATCTACCAGCGTGAGTACCTGCACATGTCTTCCAATACGAGCAACGGCAAAGCAATTTTTCGCGTCGTCAGCGGAAACTTCCTGGAGATGTTCGACTTCATGGTCTACGGCTTTTACGCCACGGCCATCGCTAAAACCTTCTTCCCTGCCGACAGCGCTTTCGCCTCCCTGATGCTGTCTTTGGCCACTTTCGGGGCCGGCTTCCTGATGCGTCCACTGGGGGCGATTTTCCTCGGGGCTTACATCGACCGTCACGGCCGCCGCAAAGGCCTGATCATCACACTGGCAATGATGGCCGCCGGCACAATTTTAATTGCCTGCGTGCCGGGTTACGCGACGCTGGGTGTCGCAGCGCCGCTGATCGTATTGTTCGGTCGCCTGTTGCAAGGCTTCTCGGCAGGCGTGGAACTGGGCGGCGTGTCGGTGTACCTCGCCGAGATCTCCACACCCGGCCGCAAAGGCTTCTTCGTCAGTTGGCAGTCCGCCAGTCAGCAAGCCGCAGTGGTCTTCGCTGGCCTGCTCGGCGTGGGTCTGAACCATTGGCTCAGCCCGGAACAAATGGGTGAATGGGGCTGGCGCGTGCCGTTCCTGATCGGCTGCATGATCGTGCCGGCGATCTTCGTGATCCGCCGCTCACTGGAAGAAACCCCGGAATTCCAGGCGCGTAAGCACCGCCCTACCCTGCAAGAGATTATCCGCTCGATTGGTCAGAACTTCGGCATCGTCCTCGCCGGCATGGCGTTGGTGGTGATGACCACGGTGTCGTTCTACCTGATCACCGCCTACACCCCGACCTTCGGCAAAGCCGAACTGCATCTGTCAGATCTGGATGCGTTGCTGGTGACGGTGTGTATTGGTCTGTCGAACTTCTTCTGGCTGCCGGTGATGGGTTCCGTGTCTGACAGAATCGGGCGCAAACCCCTGCTGTTGGCGGCGACGATTCTGGCGATCCTCACGGCTTATCCAGCGCTGTCATGGCTGGTAGCGAACCCGAGCTTCAGCCATCTGCTGATCGTCGAGTTGTGGCTGTCGTTCCTGTATGGCTCGTACAACGGCGCCATGGTGGTGGCCCTGACCGAGATCATGCCGGTGGAAGTTCGCACGACAGGTTTCTCCCTTGCCTACAGCCTGGCGACCGCGACCTTTGGTGGTTTCACACCGGCGGCCTGTACGTATCTGATCCATGTGCTGGACAACAAGGCGGCACCGGGGATCTGGCTCAGTGGCGCGGCGGTATTGGGGTTGATTGCGACGCTGGTGCTGTTCCGTGGTAACCGGCATGAGTTGCGGACAGCGCAAGCTGCTGTAATCGGCGGCGCCTGATCCATCGCCTTCGCGAGCAAGCCCGCTCCCACAGGTTGTGTGCGACCTGTAGGAGCGAGGCTTGCCCGCGAAGAGGCCTGCACATTCAACACACCTGCAACTGACCAAACTGCACAAACAAAAACGCCCCGACCAAAGTCGGGGCGTTTTCATGTGCGGCTAAGGCTTAGCGCGGGAACGCTGGCGGGTTTACACCGGCCATGTCTTCCATCACGCGGACTACCTGGCAGCTGTAACCGAACTCGTTGTCATACCAGACGTACAGAACAACGCGGTTGTCCTGAACGATGGTCGCTTCAGCGTCCACAACGCCTGCGTGGCGCGAGCCAACGAAGTCGGTGGAAACCACTTCCTGCGAATTGACGTAGTCGATTTGCTTGTGCAGATCGGAGTGCAGCGCCATGTAGCGCAGGTACTCGTTCATCTCTTCACGGGTGGCGGCTTTCTCAAGGTTCAGGTTGAGAATGGCCATCGACACGTTCGGCGTCGGAACACGGATCGCGTTACCGGTCAGCTTGCCGGCCAGTTCAGGCAGCGCCTTGGCGGCAGCGGTGGCAGCACCGGTCTCGGTGATGACCATGTTCAGCGCGGCGCTACGGCCACGACGATCGCCTTTGTGGAAGTTGTCGATCAGGTTCTGGTCGTTGGTGTACGAGTGAACGGTTTCGACGTGACCATTGATGATGCCGAACTTGTCATTCACAGCCTTCAGCACCGGCACGATGGCGTTGGTGGTGCAGGAAGCGGCGGACACGATCTTGTCGTCAGCGGTGATTTCACCGTGGTTGATGCCGTGAACGATGTTCTTCAGCTTGCCTTTGCCAGGCGCGGTCAGAACAACGCGGTCGATACCCGGGCAGGACAGATGCTGGCCCAGGCCGTCGGCGTCACGCCATACACCGGTGTTGTCCACCAGCAGCGCATCTTTGATGCCGTACTGGGTGTAGTCCACTTCGGTCGGATTCTTCGCGTAGATAACCTGGATCAGGTTGCCGTTGGCGGTGATGGTGTTGTTGGCTTCATCAATGGTGATGGTGCCGTCGAACGGACCATGTACCGAGTCACGACGCAACAGGCTGGCACGCTTGACCAGATCGTTCTCGGCGCCCTTGCGGACAACGATGGCGCGCAGACGCAGGCCGTCGCCACCACCGGTTTTTTCAATCAGGATGCGCGCCAGCAGACGGCCGATACGACCGAAGCCGTACAACACAACGTCGGTGCCTTTACGGCCGGAACCATTTTGCTTGCCGACCACATCGGCCAGTTCGTCGCGGACGAACTCTTCGGCGGTACGGCCATTGCCTTCGGCCTTGAACTTGACGGCCATCTTGCCCAGGTCTACCGAAGCGGCGCCGAGCTTGAGCTCGCTCATTGCTTTGAGCAGCGGGAATGTTTCGTGGACGGACAATTCACTGTCATCGGACTGGCGATGGCGAGCAAAGCGGTGAGCTTTGAGAATCGCGATGACTGAACGATTGATCAGACTGCGGCCATAGATCGAGCTCACCACGCTGTTATTGCGGTAGAGCTGACCGATAAGCGGAATCATCGCTTCTGCGAGTGCTTCACGGTCGATCCATTCACCAAGACACTGGTCGGGCTTCTGAGTCACGGGAACCTTCCACATGTAGGGACAGAAAAAAGGGGCTACATTATGCCGCCGAGTCCCTCCCCTAGCAATGCGCACCTGTCGCACTGGCGGTAACAAAATTCCGTTCAAAAAAATCACGCCCCGCTCCAGCCCAGTAAAACCGGGGCTTCCAGCACAGTCAATTTTTCGACGATAACGCTACCGTGTCCGTAACCCTCCGTAACACTGAGCCGTTTCGGCACTACATATTCAGTAATAAACCGCCATTTTTTGTCATAACCACTACATTTTGCCCAACCTGTGTACATAGACACAGTCTGCAACTGACAGCCGGCACCTGAGGCCGTTACAATTGTCGACTTTGTCGCAACGCTTGGAGCTCAACCTTCCGTGCCCGTTCTGCGTCTACCGCTTCTCCCTGCCGCGGCAGGTAAACAGCACTGGGGCAACCTGCCCGGTGCCGCCCTGAGCCTGGCCATCGCCGAGGCCGCCAGCGCTGCCAAGCGCTTTACCCTGCTACTGACCGCCGACAGCCAGAGTGCCGAACGGCTGGAACAGGAGCTGAGTTTCTTCGCCCCGGATTTGCCTGTTCTGCATTTCCCCGACTGGGAAACCCTGCCCTACGACCTGTTCTCGCCACACCAGGACATCATCTCCCAGCGTATCGCCAGCCTGTATCGGTTGCCGGAACTGGCTCATGGCGTTCTGGTCGTGCCGATCACCACGGCTTTGCATCGCCTGGCGCCGACCAAGTTCCTGCTCGGCAGCAGCCTGGTGCTGGACGTCGGCCAGAAGCTCGATGTCGAGCAAATGCGCAGCCGGCTTGAAGCCAGTGGCTATCGTTACGTCGATACCGTCTATGAGCACGGCGAATTCACCGTGCGCGGCTCGCTGATCGATCTGTTCCCGATGGGCAGCAAACTGCCCTTCCGCATCGACCTGTTCGATGACGAAATCGAGACCCTGCGCACCTTCGATCCGGAAAACCAGCGCTCCATCGACAAGGTGGACACCGTTCGCCTGCTGCCGGCGCGGGAATTTCCGCTGCAAAAGGACGCGGTCACCCGTTTCAAGGCGCGCTTTCGCGAGCGTTTCGACGTCGACTTCCGTCGTTGCCCGATCTTTCAAGACTTGAGCAGCGGGATTACACCGGCGGGTATCGAGTACTACTTGCCGCTGTTCTTCGACGAAACCTCCACCCTGTTCGACTATCTGCCCCAGGACACGCAAGTGTTCTCTTTACCGGGCATCGAACAGGCGGCAGAGAATTTCTGGAACGACGTGCGCAATCGTTACGAAGAACGTCGCGTCGATCCATCCCGTCCTTTATTGCCACCGTCCGAGTTGTTCTTGCCGGTGGAAGATTGCTTTGCTCGCCTGAAGAACTGGCCACGTGTAGTCGCCAGTCAACAGGACGTGGAAACCGGCGTCGGCCGCGAGCGCTTTCTCGCTCGGGAACTGCCGAACCTGGCGATCGAAGCCAAGGCCACCCAGCCATTAGCGGCGCTGGCCGGTTTCCTCGACGAATTCCCCGGTCGCGTGCTGTTTACCGCCGAGTCCGCAGGTCGTCGTGAAGTGCTGCTGGAACTGCTTGAACGCTTGAAGTTGCGGCCGAAAACCGTCGACAGCTGGCCGGACTTTGTCGGGAGCAAGGAGCGCCTGGCGATCACCATCGCACCGCTCGACGAAGGCCTGGTGCTGGACGACCCGGCCTTGGCCCTGGTAGCCGAAAGCCCGTTGTTCGGCCAGCGCGTGATGCAGCGCCGTCGTCGCGAAAAACGCACCGATGCCAATAACGATGCAGTGATCAAGAACCTCACCGAACTGCGCGAAGGCGCGCCGGTGGTGCACATCGATCATGGTGTCGGCCGCTATCTGGGGCTGACGATTCTCGAAATCGACAACCAGGCCGCCGAGTTCCTGACCCTTGAATATGCCGAGAACGCCAAGCTGTACGTCCCGGTAGCCAACCTGCACCTGATCGCCCGTTACACTGGCAGCGACGACGCCCTGGCGCCGCTGCACCGCCTCGGCTCCGAGACCTGGCAGAAAGCCAAACGCAAGGCTGCCGAACAGGTGCGCGATGTGGCCGCCGAGTTGCTCGACATTTATGCCCGTCGCGCCGCTCGCGAGGGTTATGCCTTCGCCGACCCGAAAGCCGATTACGCAACCTTCAGTGCCGGTTTCCCGTTCGAAGAAACCCCGGACCAGCAAACCACCATCGAAGCGGTGCGCGCCGACATGCTCGCGCCGAAACCGATGGATCGACTGGTCTGCGGCGACGTCGGTTTCGGCAAGACCGAAGTGGCGATGCGCGCGGCGTTCATCGCGGTGCATGGCGGCCGTCAGGTGGCGATTCTGGTGCCGACCACCCTGCTCGCCCAGCAGCACTACAACAGCTTTCGCGACCGCTTCGCCGACTGGCCCGTGACCGTGGAAGTGATGAGCCGCTTCAAATCGGCCAAGGAAGTGAACGCCGCGGTCGCGGACCTGGCCGAAGGCAAGATCGACATCGTCATCGGCACGCACAAGCTGCTGCAAGACGACGTCAAAATCAAAAACCTCGGGCTGGTGATCATCGACGAAGAGCACCGTTTCGGTGTCCGCCAGAAAGAACAGCTCAAGGCGCTGCGCAGTGAAGTCGACATTCTGACGCTGACTGCCACGCCGATTCCGCGCACGCTGAACATGGCAGTGTCGGGCATGCGCGACCTGTCGATCATCGCCACGCCGCCGGCCCGTCGTCTGTCGGTGCGCACCTTCGTCATGGAGCAGAACAAGAGCACGGTCAAAGAAGCCCTGCTGCGTGAGTTGCTGCGTGGCGGTCAGGTCTACTACTTGCACAACGATGTAAAGACCATCGAGAAATGCGCCGCCGACCTCGCCGAACTGGTGCCGGAAGCGCGGATCGGTATCGGCCACGGGCAGATGCGTGAACGCGATCTCGAACAAGTGATGAGCGACTTCTACCACAAGCGCTTCAACGTGCTGATCGCCTCGACCATCATCGAGACCGGCATCGACGTGCCGAGCGCCAACACCATCATCATCGAACGCGCCGACAAGTTCGGTCTGGCGCAGTTGCACCAGTTGCGTGGCCGGGTCGGCCGCAGCCACCACCAGGCCTATGCCTACCTGCTGACACCGCCGCGCCAGCAAATCACTCCCGACGCGGAAAAGCGCCTCGAAGCGATCGCCAATACCCAGGACCTCGGCGCGGGCTTCGTGCTCGCGACCAACGACCTGGAAATCCGTGGTGCCGGTGAACTGTTGGGCGATGGGCAGAGCGGCCAAATCCAGGCCGTCGGTTTCACGCTGTACATGGAAATGCTCGAGCGCGCGGTAAAGTCGATCCGCAAGGGCGAACAACCGAACCTCGACCAACCGCTGGGTGGCGGTCCGGAAGTCAATCTGCGTGTACCGGCACTGATTCCAGAGGACTATCTGCCAGACGTTCACGCTCGACTGATTCTCTATAAACGCATTGCCTCGGCCACCGACGAGGAAGGTCTCAAGGACCTGCAAGTGGAGATGATCGACCGTTTCGGCCTGCTGCCGGAGCCGACCAAGAATCTGGTGCGGATCACGGCGCTGAAATTGCAAGCCGAACAGCTCGGCATCAAAAAAGTCGACGGCGGCCCGCAAGGCGGTCGTATCGAGTTCGCGGCACAGACACCGGTCGACCCGCTGACACTGATCAAACTGATCCAGAGCCAGCCCAAACGCTACAAATTCGAAGGCGCGACAATGTTCAAATTCCTGGTGCCAATGGAGCGCCCGGAAGAACGCTTTAATACTGTAGAGGCGCTGTTCGAGCGCCTCATTCCGACCACTGCTTGAAGGACGCCGCATGCGCCTGTTTCGCTCACTGACCTTGTTGATGACGCTGTTGATGTCACTGCTCGCCTCGACGGCATTTGCCGATGACCTGTATCAGGTTGAAATGATTCTGGTACGGCAAAACGCTGTGCCCGCCATCGTCAGCCGCGCAGCGCCAGAAGACTGGGCTGCTGGCGCCCAACGCATCAACCCGGACAGTTTTCGCACGCCGAGCCTGAATGCTGAAGTGCAAAAGCTCACCGCCAGCAATGAATACACAGTGTTGCTGCACAAGGCCTGGCAGCAGAACCTGGGCGAAGCAGCCAGCAAAGTTGCGATCAGCGAGGGCAAGGAACAATTTGGCCAATTCCCGATCGAGGGCACGCTGAACCTGAAACTGGGGCGCTTCACCGATGTCGACGCCGACTTTTGGGTCAACCAGATTGATGCCAATGGCCTGGTCACCGCCAGCGAACGCCTGAAGCAGGAAAGCCATACCAAGAACGGCTTGCTGAACTTCCTCGATAACGGCCACCTGGGCCTGCTGATCAAGATCACTTCGCTGACCGCCCCTGCGCCTCGGCCAGTCCCCGATGAAATTCCGGACTGATTGATGCCCCCGACCCTGAGCAAACCCCTGGCAACATCCTGGGTCAGCCGATTCAAGGAACAGAGCCTGGAGCGTGGCCGCCGCTACGCGCTGGAAAATCGTGTCAGGTTTGTCGAAGTCGGCGACGCCACCATCATCGCCAGTTGCGAAGGCTCTGGCGGTAACGTTTACCGTCAGACCATTCGTCTGCGTGAGTCGGCCAAAGGCACCTTGCTGATGATCGACGCCACCTGCTCTTGCCCGGTCCGCAGCAACTGCAAACATTGCGCGGCGGTGCTGCTGCAAGTGCAGGAAACCCTCGCGTACCCGGCGGCCGCAAAAGACGCTGAGCTACTGGAAAAACTGCAAGCCGTACTGGAAAACCGTAGCCCGAAAGCGCCGCCGCAAGTGTTGGTGGACAACGTGCAACCAGTGCCGCGCCTGTGGCTGGCGAGCATCGAGTTCAGCGCCTTCGAACCGCGCAACGGCAAGATGCAGCGCTACATCCAGCATCGCGCGGCGCTGTCCTTCAGTTACCTGGACGAATACGTCAGCGGACAAAAGAACGCTGACATCCTGATTCGTCAGGAGACGCAGACGTTGCGGATAAAACGTCACCCGGAAGTCGAACAGGCCTACAGGGAACAGTTGCGAATCCTCGGCTTCAAAGTCGCCACCCGACAAAGCAAGGCCTTGCCGGAAAGTGCCGGCGAACTCTACGAGATGGTCAATGACAGCGCCTGGCTGACCTTCACCCTCAACGAATTGCCGAAGTTGCGCACCCAGGGTTGGGAGTTGCAGATCGACGAGGATTTCGGTTTCGACCTCACCCCCGTGGACGATTGGTATGCCACTGTCGAGCAGGCACCGGAGCGCGACTGGTTCGATCTGGAACTGGGGATCATCGTCAACGGCGAACGGCTCAGCCTGCTGCCGATCCTGTTGAACCTGATGCGCTCTCACACCGAGATCCTCAACCCGGAACGCCTCGCACGACGTCGCGACGACGAACTGATCCTGGTGAACATTCCGCAACGCCGCAGCACCGACCAAGGCCCGCTGCAGGTCGCCCTGCCCTTCGGCCGCTTGAAACCGGTATTGGCCACCCTCGGTGAGTTTTATCTGCAAGAGCCCGGCGAAACCACGCTGCGCCTGAGCAAGGCCGACGCCACACGACTGAATCCGCTGGAAGGCCTGCCGCTGCTCTGGGAAGGTGGCGAGCAGATCCGCACCTTGGCCCAGCGCCTGCGCGACATCAAGGACCATACCGCGGTGGCCCCCGAAGGGTTGAATGCCATTTTGCGCCCGTATCAGCTGGAAGGCCTGAGCTGGATGCAGTCGTTGCGGCAACTGGAAGTCGGCGGGATACTCGCGGACGACATGGGGCTGGGCAAAACCCTACAGACACTGGCGCACATTCTCAGCGAGAAAAACGCCGGGCGCCTCGATCGGCCGTGCATGGTGGTCATGCCCACCAGCCTGATCCCCAACTGGCTCGACGAAGCAGCGCATTTCACGCCGCAGCTCAAAGTGCTCGCGCTGTACGGTGCCAGTCGCAAAAAACATTTCGAGAACCTGGCCGATTACGACCTGATTCTGACCACCTATGCACTGCTGCCCAAGGACGTCGAACGCCTGGCTGCACAGCCGTTGCACGTACTGGTGCTGGATGAAGCGCAGTACATCAAGAACCCCAACAGCAAAGCCGCCCATGCGGCCCGCGAGCTGAATGCTCGCCAACGCCTGTGCCTGAGCGGCACGCCGCTGGAAAACCACTTGGGTGAGTTGTGGTCGCTGTTCCACTTCCTGCTGCCCGGCTGGCTCGGCGACGTGAAAAGCTTCAACCGCGATTACCGCGTACCGATTGAAAAGCGCGCCAGCGAAGTCAGGCTTCAGCACCTGAACGGTCGAATCAAACCGTTCCTGCTGCGCAGGACCAAGGAACAGGTGGCTACCGAACTGCCGCCGAAAACCGAGATCATCCATTGGGTCGAACTCAACGAAGCCCAGCGCGACGTGTACGAAACCATGCGTCTGGCCATGGACAAGAAAGTCCGCGACGAAATCACCCGCAAGGGCGTGGCGCGCAGCCAGATCATCATTCTTGAGGCACTGCTGAAGCTGCGTCAGGTGTGCTGCGATTTGCGCCTGGTCAACGATGCCGCCCTGCCCGCGCGCGGCAGCACCTCCGGCAAGCTCGATAGCCTGATGGAAATGCTGGAAGAGTTGTTCGAGGAAGGTCGGCGGATTCTGCTGTTTTCGCAGTTCACCTCAATGCTGTCACTGATCGAGGACGAGCTGAAAAAACGCGGCGTGGCGTATGCGATCCTGACCGGACAGACCCGCGACCGACGCACACCGGTGAAGGAGTTTCAGAGCGGCAAGCGTCAGATCTTTCTGATCAGCCTGAAAGCCGGCGGCGTAGGACTGAACCTCACCGAAGCGGATACGGTGATTCACTACGATCCCTGGTGGAACCCGGCGACGGAAAACCAGGCGACGGATCGTGCGTATCGCATTGGTCAGGAGAAACCGGTGTTCGTCTACAAGATGATTGCCAGGGGCACGGTGGAAGAGAAGATTCAGCATCTGCAGAAGGAAAAATCCGATCTGGCCGCCGGGGTGCTGGATGGACGCAAAACCGGGGACTGGAAGTTGCAGAGCGATGACATTGAGGCGTTGTTTGCGCCGTTGCCGGAAAAAATTGATAAGTAGCGGCGATAGGTAGATCGCCTTCGCGGGCAAGCCTCGCTCCTACAGGAAATCACTGTACCTGTGGGAGCGTGGCTTGCCCGCGATGGGGTCGGCTCGGTTTAACGATCTATCAACCCTTCAAAACCCGCGCCAACGTCGACTTCACCTTGCCCATCCCGTCACGCAATGCCTGCTCGATCTCGGCCATGGTGATCACCGCTGTCGACTTGCCCGCCGCCGGGTTCACCACCAGCGCCAGACAGGCGTAATCCAGTTCCAGCTCTCGCGCCAACGCGGCTTCCGGCATGCCGGTCATGCCAACGATGTCGCAGCCATCACGTTCCAGCCGCGCAATTTCAGCGACGGTTTCCAGACGCGGGCCCTGGGTGCAGGCGTACACGCCATGGCTACTGTAACCACCCCCTTCAGCCGCCAATGCGATGATCAACTGCTGACGCAGGGCTTCGCTGTAGGGATAGCTGAAGTCGACGTGCGTCACCTGTTCCAGGTCATCGGCGAAATAGGTGTGTTCGCGACCGCTGGTGTAGTCGATCAATTGATGCGGCACACAAAAATGTCCGGTGCCCATCGCGGCATGAATCCCGCCCACGGCATTGACTGCAAGAATCGCTTCGGCACCGGCCTGCTTCAACGCCCACAGGTTGGCGCGGTAGTTCACCTGATGCGGCGGGAAACGGTGTGGGTGCCCGTGACGCGCGAGAAACAGCACTTCCCTGCCGGCGTACTCACCGATTTGCACCTCGGCCGATGGCGCGCCGTAGGGCGTGTCCACCGCCAATGACTGACGAATGCTCAAGCCTTCGAGCTGAGTCAGGCCAGTGCCACCGATAATCGCGTAAACCGTCATGACGAAAAATCCCTAATCAATCAATTGAGCTTCTTTGAGCGCGCCAATGGCCGTCAGCCAGCGCGGGTCTTGACGGTATTCGGTGCTGGCATACGCCTGCCCACGCATCCGCGCAATACGCGCCGAAGGTTTTACCTTCAAGCGCTGGGCGGCGCTCAAGGCCAGCTCGGCAGCCGCGCGATCGTTGCACACCAAGCCCATGTCGCAACCGGCAGTCAATGCTGCTTCGATGCGACTGGCGGCATCGCCAACCACATGGGCACCCGCCATGGACAGATCGTCACTGAAGATCACGCCATCGAACTGCAGTTCGCCGCGCAGGATGCCCTGCAACCAGCGACGGGAGAAGCCGGCGGGTTGTGAATCGACTTGTGGATAAATCACGTGGGCCGGCATGACGGCGGCCAGTTGTTTGCTCAGTCGCGCAAACGGCACCAGGTCATTGGCGCGGATCTCGTCGAGGCTACGCTCATCGTTGGGAATCGCGACGTGGGAATCGGCCTCGGCCCAGCCATGACCGGGGAAATGCTTGCCTGTGGCTGCCATTCCGGCGCTGTTCATGCCGCGAATGAAAGCTCCGGCGAGCAAGGCGGCGCGCTCGGGATCGCCTTCGAACGAACGGGTGCCGACAACGGCGCTGCGCTGGTAATCCAGGTCAAGCACCGGGGCGAAGCTCAGGTCGAGACCGACCGCCAGCACTTCAGTCGCCATGATCCAGCCACATTGCTCGGCCAGGTATTCGGCATTCGGGTTGTCGGCAATGGCGCGCATGGCAGGCAGTCGCACGAAGCCCTGACGTAGCCGCTGAACCCGACCGCCCTCTTGATCGACCGCCAGCAGCAGATCAGGACGAATGGCGCGGATAGCAGCGCTCAGCTCGCGCACCTGGCGCGGGTGTTCGATATTGCGGGCAAAAATGATCAGGCCGCCCACTTCGGGCTGGCGCAACAATTGGCGATCTTCAGACGTCAGCCAAGTACCGGCGACGTCCACCATCAACGAGCCTTGCAGGCCAGCAGTCATAGAGATTCCTTGATTACGATAAACGCGGCTCGCACGAATTCGCCGCCATGGACTGTGTCCGGCAGGTCGGCGATATCAATGAGGAGCGGGTTCAGAACGAGAGTCGGCATGGGCGGCTAGCTTAGCGGATGTCAGCTGCCGCGCCCACCCGTGTGCGGTTAAACCTTGGCAGCCACCGGGGCAGACTTGCTGCGCGGGCGCAATTGTGCGGTGGCCATCGCAGTGTCGGTGACACCGGTTTCGGCACGCATACCAGCGGCCAGGAACGGCACCATCAGACGCATGACTTGCTCGATGGAGGTATTGACGCCGAAATCGGTCTCGGCAATCGCGCGCAAGGCCTTGATCCCGGACATGCTGAACGCTGCGGCACCGAGCATGAAGTGCACGCGCCAGAACAATTCGATCGGTGGAATGCGCGGAGCGGCCTCGTTGACCAGCATCATGTAGCGGCGGAACACCTTGCCGTACATGTCCTCCAGATAGCGACGCAAGTGCCCTTGGCTCTGACTGAAGGCCAGCCCCAGCAAACGCATGAAAATGGACAGGTCATTGCCGCTGCGTGGCTGCACCACCAGGGCTTGCTCGACGAGGATCTCCAGCAACTCTTCAAGGGTCGGTTTGTTTTCGGGCTTGGCCTGACGGCGCTCCAGCTCTTTATCGAGGCTGAGGCAGAACGGCCCGAGAAAACGCGAGAAGACCGCCTGAATCAGCGCCTTCTTCGACCCGAAGTGATAGTTCACCGCCGCCAGATTGACACCGGCCTTGCTGGTGATCAGACGCAATGAGGTTTCAGCGAAACCTTTTTCCGCGAACAACTGCTCGGCAGCATCGAGAATGCGTTCAACGGTTTCCGACTGGGCCATGGCTACTCCGCCTGACAAACACTTGTTTGAAACATACGTTTCAGCCCAGGCCTTGTCAAGGTCTGACGGTTCGTTTTGGGAATGGCCGGTCAGGTATTTAACCACACATCGGCGGCGCTTCAATCAGCGAGCAGAGTGACCGTCCAGCGGCCGGCAAAAAAAGGGGCATTGCCAAGACCGGTTCACTGTATATAATCCCAGTCACTGTATAAAAAGACAGAGCGATCAATATGCTAAAGCTGACGCCACGCCAAGCAGAGATTCTGGCCTTCATCAAACGTTGCCTCGAAGACAACGGCTACCCGCCTACCCGCGCGGAAATCGCTCAGGAACTGGGTTTCAAGTCGCCCAACGCGGCGGAAGAACACCTCAAGGCACTGGCCCGCAAGGGAGCGATCGAGATGACCCCGGGTGCTTCCCGCGGCATTCGTATCCCTGGTTTCGAAGCCAAGGCTGACGAGTCCAGCTTGCCGATCATCGGTCGAGTGGCGGCTGGCGCTCCGATTCTTGCTCAACAGCACATCGAAGAATCCTGCAACATCAACCCTTCGTTCTTCCATCCTCGCGCCGATTATTTGCTGCGCGTCCATGGCATGAGCATGAAGGACGTCGGCATTTTCGATGGCGACCTGCTGGCTGTCCATACCACCCGTGAAGCCCGCAACGGCCAGATCGTGGTGGCGCGGATCGGCGACGAAGTGACCGTCAAGCGCTTCAAGCGCGACGGCAGCAAGGTCTGGTTGATTGCTGAAAACCCTGAATTCGCCCCTATCGAAGTCAACCTGAAAGATCAGGAACTGGTCATCGAAGGCTTGAGTGTCGGCGTGATTCGTCGCTAAAGGAGGCTTTATGCAGTTCCCACACACCTCACAGCAAGCCCAACTGCCGTTGTTCGAGGCGTTCATGGCGCAGCCGCTGGCGCCGATCCTGAAAGACGTGGTCGAATCGCCCTGGAGCGCCGATCCCGAAGTCTTCAGTGAGCTGTCACTGCGCGGCGCGGCCGGGAACTGCCTGAATCTTCTGGCACCCATTCTCAGGGAACTGAGCCAGGATCAGGATGCACGCTGGCTGACACTGATCGCCCCGCCCGCCAGCCTGACCCAAGCCTGGTTGCGAGATGCCGGCCTGAACCGTGAGCGCATTCTGCTCCTGCAACCGCGCGGCTCACAAAGTGCTCAGCAGTTGACCTGCGAAGCCTTGCGACTTGGCCGCAGCCATACGGTCGTCAGCTGGCTTAACCCGTTGAGCACGACATCGCGGCAACAGCTAATCAGCGCCGCCCGGACAGGGGATGCGCAAAGTCTGAATATTCGATTGGGCTAACTGAAGAACACCGTGCGCACTGAACAATGCGGGGGCTTCTCCAGGGATAGAGAAGCCGATCTGTAGCGGTATCCGCAAAATCCGACGGGCGGGATCAATGAAGAACCCGAGGCCCCTCTTCCTTGTCAAATTCGCCTTCAACCAAGCGTCCTGCCATCTGAACGCCGACGCTCAACATCGCCTTGGCGACTTCCACATGCTGGCCTTGCAGGAAAACCTTGGCATCCTCGGAGAAATCCAAAGTAACCAGAGAACCCTCGTCCTCAGCCCTGCGCAGCTCGATTCGGCCGTCTGGTAACTCGACAATTTCTAGAAAGGACGTTGGCATAAAGGTCTGTTCTCCACGAAAGGCGGGGATTATATAGGCATCGGCCAAGCTTCGCTCGGGATCTTGACCAAATGCCATCACGAAAAGAAATTTCTGACATCACTCTTCCTTGACCGAACTCGCCCTTAAACACTTAATCTTTCAGCACTCGTTCAACCCTTCGCGAAACCGAATTGCCAAGCTTTTCAGGTTCTGGCGCCAGCCCTCCAGCTCTTCCCGGCTCAGCTCCTCAGGTGCCTCTTCCTCATCCAGATTAACGGCAAGAATAAGCGGCTGAGTCACATCGCCCTTGGGTTTGTGCGGAGCGCGAGGCGGCTGAAACAGTGCGGCATGGGCCGACAGCAGTTTGGCCAGCCAGGTTTCAGGGTTTTGCGCCAGTTCGACCATCTCGGCCATTTCTGGAATAGCGATGGTTTCGAGCACTTCGCGGGTCAAGAGCATCTCTGCCCGCGGCGCATTCGCCTGAGGCAAGCGATAGAAACCGGCGATTTCATGGCACAGCCCCAACAGCGCACCGTACAGGTGAAACAACGCCGATTCGCGCCCGGCCTGAATCAGCGCCAGGGAGTTCATCGCCCGCCCCTCTTCGGCTTTGGCGAGCGCTTCCAGCGACAGGCCGGCGAAATAAATCTTCTGGTTGGTACGGGTATAGAGTTCGTGGGCCATGACGGCAGCCTCCACAACGAAAATAATTGCTTCACGCAGGTCAGACAGTGTCGTGGATCACCTGAGCTTCCCGCAAGCCCAAAACAAAAGGCCGCATGAAAACCCGAGGGTTGTCATGCGGCCTTTTGTGTACAGCCTTTTACGCCTTGGCTGATGGACGCTTGTCTTCAACCGTCCACTTGCCGCCGTCGTAGTACGCCTTCCAGCCAGTCGGCTTACCGTCGACCTCAGTCTGCACGTACTGCTCTTTGGTCTTGCGACTGTAACGGATCACTGAAGGAAGGCCGTCCGGGTCTTTCTTCGGTGCTTCACAAAGGAAATGGTACTTCGGATCGATCTCATCCTTGTGCGGCACGATTTCCATCACCAGCGGAGCACGGGTCTCGCGGTTTTTCGGGAACTGGCTGGCCGCCAGGAACAGGCCGGAAGCACCGTCGCGCAGGATGTAGGTGTCGTTGACCTTTTCGCATTTGAGCTCAGGCATCTTCACCGGGTCCATCTTCGGCGGTGCCGCGTCACCGCTTTTCAGCAGCTTGCGGGTGTTCTTGCAGGTCGCGTTGGTGCAACCGAAGAACTTGCCGAAACGACCGGTCTTGAGCTGCATCTCGCTACCGCACTTATCGCATTCCAGACTCGGGCCTTCGTAGCCCTTGATGCGGTAGGTGCCCTCTTCGATTTCGTAGCCAGAGCAATCCGGGTTGTTACCGCAGATGTGCAGTTTGCGCTTCTCGTCGAGCAGGTAAGCATCCATGGCCGTGCTGCAGATCGGGCAGCGATGCTTGCCACGCAGGACCAGCGACTCGGACTCACCCTCGTCGTCCGCAGCGATTTCATCGCCAGGCACCAGGTTGACGGTGGCTTTGCAGCGCTCTTTCGGCGGAAGGCTGTAGCCCGAGCAACCAAGGAACACGCCCGTCGAGGCCGTACGAATCTGCATCGGACGACCACACACCACGCACGGAATGTCAGTCATCACTGGCTGGTTGGCGCGCATGCCGCCTTCAGCACTTTCGGCTACTTCGAGTTTTTTCTTGAAGTCGCCGTAGAACTCGTCGAGCACGTTTTTCCAGTCGCGTTCGCCCTGGGCCACGTCATCGAGGTTCTCTTCCATGCCGGCGGTGAAGCCGTAGTCCATGAGATTGGAGAAGCTCTCGGCCAGACGTTCGGTGACGATGTCGCCCATCTTTTCCGAGTAGAAACGACGGTTGTGCAGCGCCACGTAGCCGCGGTCCTGGATGGTCGAAATGATCGCGGCGTAGGTCGAAGGACGACCGATGCCGCGTTTTTCCATTTCTTTAACCAGGCTGGCTTCCGAATAACGCGCCGGTGGCTTGGTGAAGTGCTGGGTCGGATCAAGCTTGATCAGCTTCATCGCGTCGCCTTGGGCCATGTCCGGCAGCACGTCGTCATCACCAGGCTTGGCGATTTGCGGCATGACCCGAGTATAACCGTCGAACTTCAGGATGCGGCCCTTGGCGCGCAACTCGAAATCACCGGCACCGACGGTGACCGTGGTCGACAGGTATTGCGCCGGCAGCATCTGGCAGGCCAGGAACTGGCGCCAGATCAGCTCGTAAAGCCGCTCTGCGTCACGCTCCATGCCCGACAGCTTGCTTGGCTCGGTATTGGCATCAGACGGACGAATCGCTTCGTGAGCCTCTTGTGCGCCTTCCTTGCTGCTGTAAACGTTCGGGTTTTCCGGCAGGTACTTCTTGCCGAACTCGCCTTCGATATAAGTACGCGCCATCGTCACGGCATCGGCCGAGAGGTTGGTGGAGTCAGTACGCATATAGGTGATGTAGCCGGCTTCGTACAGACGCTGGGCCATCATCATGGTTTTCTTCACACCGAAGCCCAGGCGGTTACTCGCGGCCTGTTGCAGGGTGGAGGTGATGAACGGTGCCGACGGCTTGCTGCTGGTCGGTTTGTCTTCGCGCTTGACGATGCTGTAGCTGGAAGCCTTGAGCTTCTCCAGCGCGGCCATGGCCTGGGCTTCGTTGAGCGGCTTGAAGGCTTCGCCTTTCTCGCGGGCCACGTCGAAACGCACGGTCGCGCCCTTGGCGGTGCCGAGGTCGGCATGGACTTCCCAGTACTCTTCCGGGTTGAACGCGCGGATTTCGCGCTCACGCTCGACCACCAGCTTCACGGCAACCGATTGCACGCGACCGGCAGACAGGCCACGGGCGACCTTGGCCCACAGCAGCGGCGAAACCATGTAACCCACCACGCGATCGAGGAAGCGACGCGCCTGCTGGGCGTTGACACGGTCGATGTC
This sequence comes from Pseudomonas sp. A-RE-19, assembly GCF_019956555.1. Taxonomy (GTDB): domain Bacteria; phylum Pseudomonadota; class Gammaproteobacteria; order Pseudomonadales; family Pseudomonadaceae; genus Aquipseudomonas. Next base: position 51,204 of record NZ_JAHBDQ010000007.1, read on the forward strand.
CAGCTCGCCCGGTTTGGAGAAGGCTTCCTGGATCGCTTTCTTGGTGATTTCGTTGAACACCACACGCTTGTAGCGGCTGTCGTCACCACCGATGGCTTCGCGCAGGTGCCAGGCAATGGCTTCCCCCTCGCGGTCCAAGTCGGTTGCGAGATAGATGGTGTCAGCATCTTTGGCGAGCCGGCGCAGCTCTTCGATGACTTTTTCCTTGCCCGGGAGGATCTCGTATTTGGCTTTCCAGCCATGATCGGGATCGACACCCATGCGCGAGACCAGCTGCTTGCGCGCTTTCTCTTTCGGCGTGAGCACCGGACCTTCACCTGCGGCGGCCTTGCCGCGCTTGGCGGCAGGCTCTTTGCTGGCGCTAGCCGAACCGCTGGTGGGCAGGTCTCGGATATGGCCGATACTCGACTTCACCACGTATTGGTTACCCAGATACTTGTTGATGGTCTTGGCCTTAGCCGGGGATTCCACAATGACCAGCGATTTGCCCATGGATCAGAAAATTCCTGAATTCTAGAAGTGAAAGGCGGTTGGCGCCTGACGCGGCACCGCTATATATAGTGGCTACAAGGTGAGGTCAAGCGCAGGGTTCTGCGCGCACCCCCCTTATGGCTGCGGAAAAACGCTCGGTTCGGCTTGCACCAAAGCAAAGCGTGGCACCTGTTCGCCGTCAACCTCGACCGACTCCAGGAACATGCTCAAGGGGCGCACCCAAAAGCCGTAATCGCCATACAGGGCTTGGTAAAAGACCACTTCCTCTTCGGTTTCCGAATGCCGCGCAACAGCGAATACGCGGTACTGCGGACCTTTGTAATGTTCGTAGAGCCCAGGTTGTATCGGCATGCTTTGGCCCTCACTGAAATTTTTTCAAAATAAAAACAAAATAAATCCGGAAAAACAAAAACCGGGGCACTTGGCCCCGGCTTCCATCAACGAAACGCTTAAACGCGTTCGAAGACGGTGGAGATGCCTTGGCCGAGACCAATGCACATGGTAGCTACCCCGAAGGTGCCGCCATTCTGCTTCATCACGTTCAGCAAAGTGCCGGAGATACGGGCACCGGAGCAACCGAACGGGTGACCCAGGGCGATCGCGCCGCCGTGCAGGTTAACCTTCTCGTTCATCTTGTCGAGCACTTTCAAATCTTTCAGCACTGGCAGGGCCTGTGCGGCGAAAGCTTCGTTGAGCTCGAAGAAGTCGATATCGTTGATGCCAAGGCCCGCGCGCTTCAATGCTTTCTGCGTTGCCGGTACTGGACCATAGCCCATGATTGCCGGATCCACACCCGCCACTGCCATCGAACGAATTACCGCCATCGGCTGAATACCCAAGTCCTGGGCACGCTGCGCCGACATCACGATCATGCACGAAGCACCGTCGGTGATCTGCGACGAAGTACCGGCTGTCACGGTGCCGCCCTTCGGGTTAAACGCTGGCTTCAACGCCGCCAGGCTTTCCAGGGTGGTTTCCGGACGAATGGTTTCGTCGTAGTCGAACAGCTTCAGGAAACCGTTCTCGTCGTAGCCCTGCATCGGGATGATTTCATCCTTGAACTTGCCTTCCAGGGTCGCCTTGTGGGCAAGCTGGTGGGAGCGCACGCCGAAAGCGTCCTGTTGCTCACGAGTGATGCCGTGCATTTTGCCCAGCATTTCAGCAGTCAAGCCCATCATGCCCGAGGCTTTCGCTGCGTACAGGGACATGTGCGGGTTCGGATCGACACCGTGCATCATGCTCACGTGACCCATATGCTCGACGCCGCCAACGACGAACACGTCACCGTTACCGGTCATGATCGCTTGCGCGGCAGTGTGCAGTGCGCTCATGGACGAGCCACACAGACGGCTGACGGTCTGGCCGGCTGCGGTGTGCGGGATCTGCGTCATCAGGGACGCCATGCGGGCGATGTTCCAGCCCTGTTCCAGGGTCTGGTTTACACAGCCCCAGATCACGTCTTCGACTTCGCTCGGGTCGACCTTGACGTTGCGTTCCAGCAATTTGCTGATCAGGTGCGCCGACATGTCTTCAGCGCGGGTGTTGCGGTGCATGCCGCCCTTGGAGCGGCCCATCGGCGTACGACCGAAGTCGACAATCACGACGTCTCTAGGATTCAAGCTCATATACTTTCACTCTCGCTCTAGTGTGGGCGCTTAACCGAAGAAGCTCTGACCGTTTTTGGCCATTTCACGCAGCTTCGCGGTCGGGTGGTACAGCGCGCCCAAATCAGCGTACTGGTCAGCCAGGGCAACGAACTCTGCAACACCGATCGAATCGATGTAGCGCAGCGCACCGCCACGAAATGGAGGGAAACCAATACCGTAGACCAGGCCCATGTCGGCTTCGGCGGCGGTTTCGACGATGCCGTCTTCCAGGCAACGCACGGTTTCCAGGCACAGCGGGATCATCATCCAGTTGATGATGTCTTCGTCAGTGACTTCGCGCTGTTCGAACACGATTGGCTTGAGCACTTCCAGCACCGAAGGATCGGCGACTTTCTTCTGCTTGCCGCGCTTGTCGGTCTCGTAGGCATAGAAGCCTTTGCCATTCTTCTGGCCCAGGCGCTTGGCTTCGTAGAGCACGTCGACGGCCGAACGACGGTCGTCCTTCATGCGGTCCGGGAAGCCTTCAGCCATGACATCACGACCGTGGTGACCGGTGTCGATGCCGACCACGTCCATCAGGTACGCCGGGCCCATCGGCCAGCCGAATTTTTCCATGACCTTGTCGATACGGACGAAGTCCACACCGGCGCTGACCAGTTTGGCGAAACCACCGAAGTACGGGAACAGTACGCGGTTGACCAGGAAGCCCGGGCAGTCGTTGACGACGATCGGGTTCTTGCCCATTTTCTTGGCGTAGGCAACGGTGGTGGCAACGGCCACTTCGCTGGACTTCTCGCCACGAATCACTTCAACCAGCGGCATCATGTGCACCGGGTTGAAGAAGTGCATGCCGACAAAGTTTTCCGGACGCTTGAGGGCTTTGGCCAGCAAGGTGATGGAAATGGTCGAGGTGTTGGACGCGAGGATGGTGTCCTCTTTGACCTTGTCTTCGACTTCAGCGAGAACGGCTTGCTTGACCTTCGGGTTCTCGACAACGGCTTCGACGACCAGGTCGACGTGACCGAAATCACCGTAGGACAGGGTCGGACGAATGCCATTGAGCACTTCGGCCATCTTCGCCGGGGTCATGCGACCTTTATCAACGCGGCCCACCAGCAGTTTGGCGGCTTCGGCCAGACCTTGCTCGATGCCGTGCTCGTTGATGTCCTTCATCAGGATCGGCGTGCCTTTGGAGGCCGACTGATAAGCGATACCGCCCCCCATGATGCCGGCGCCCAATACGGCGGCCTGCTTCACGTCTTTGGCGATTTCGTCGTAGGCCTTGGCCTTTTTCTTCAATTCCTGATCGTTCAGGAACAGACCGATCAAGCTCTGCGCGGCTGAAGTCTTGGCCAGTTTGACGAAGCCATTGGCTTCGACTTCCAGCGCCTTGTCACGACCGAAGTTCGCGGCTTTCTGGATGGTCTTGATCGCTTCGACCGGCGCCGGGTAGTTCGGACCCGCTTGACCGGCCACGAAACCTTTGGCGGTTTCGAACGACATCATTTGTTCGATGGCGTTGAGCTTGAGCTTTTCGAGCTTCGGCTGACGCTTGGCCTTGTAGTCAAATTCGCCGGAGATGGCGCCCTTGAGCAGGTTCAGAGCCGCTTCCTGCAATTTTTCCGGGGCGACCACGGCGTCGACAGCACCGACTTTCAACGCGTCTTCAGCGCGGTTTTCCTTACCGGCGGCAATCCACTCGATGGCGTTGTCGGCACCGATGATGCGCGGCAAACGCACAGTACCGCCGAAGCCCGGGTAGATGCCCAGCTTGACTTCCGGCAGACCGATCTTAGCGGTGTTGGCCATGACACGGAAATCTGCCGCCAGGCACATTTCCAGACCGCCACCCAGCGCGATGCCATTGATCGCGGCGACAGTCGGGACGTTGAGGTCTTCGAAATCACTGAAAATCTTGTTGGCTTCGAGGTTACCAGCGACAAGCTCTGCATCCGGCAGCTTGAAGTTGTCGACGAATTCGGTGATGTCGGCGCCGACGATGAACACGTCCTTGCCACTGCTGACGATCACACCCTTGATCGAAGCATCTGCCTTGATGGTGTCTACGGCCTGACGCAGTTCGTTCAGGGTAAGACGGTTGAACTTGTTGACGGACTCACCCTTGAGGTCGAATTTCAATTCGACGATGCCACTTTCAAGAGCCTTAACCGTGATGGCTTTACCTTCGTAAATCATCAACTGATCTCCACGATATGGAAGCTGAACAGTACACGTCGGACGCAGGCGACTGGCTCGGCAAGGACGCTTATCGTCGATGCTAACGCCAACTCACCCGGCACACCCGCCAACGCGATAGTCGGGATTCTGTAGGAGCGATGTGTAATACAAACGCTCAATTCATACGCCCGTTTGATTTGGGTATGTCACCTTCACGGAATTTCCGGCAATTGTCAATCGCCCGAAATACTGGTTGAAACGCGACTTTCCGGTCACTTCCGTACCACGAAGCCTTGCAACATGCTCATGCATGTGGGGCCATTCATAGAATCAATAGTTAGAAAAGTCGCCCTAATTACCGGCAGCCCGTGTTTAACAAGCTACGCTGGCGGGACCTTGAAGAAAAAATTTGAACGCTTTGACGAATGCCCAGCGTAAGATCAGCGCCACAAAGAATTACCGGCCTGCCTGGCCAACTCCAGCCCGATGATGATGTCGGGCTTTTTATTGCCTGTCTGCCGGGCGGCAACGCACGACTGTGCAGGAGCTGCCGCAGGTTGCGCCTACCGGGGAATCGGATTTCAGGCGAGTGCTTTGAGCGTGGCATCGATCTGTTGCAGAACCTCGGCCTCGCCCTTCTCGCCCCAATACAGGGCAATCATTTGCTTGTCCGCCTCGATCTTGTAGACGTTGGCAGGCAATTTTTCGAAATGATTCAACAGCGCTTCATCCTCGCAGACTTCCTGCCACTGATTGACCCACACGCCCGGCGTCTTCTGCCAATAGCTCCAGCAAGTCGGCTGAGTGCCACGGCGCGGCCGATGGTACTGCGCGCAAGGGCTCGGCGGCTCCTGGCTCAGCCAGTGCGGCCACTCCTGGGGCGCTAATTGCATGGCAAGACCTATGCGTCGCGCCTCCATGCGCAGCGCCATGCGCCCGCTCTGGCCACGAGACGGACGCAACCAGGCCAGCGGGCTCAGCACCACCAGCAGGATTGACACCACTATCCAGACCGTCATATCTGTACTCCCGATTCTTGATGAGCCCATTGATTCACTTTGAAACCAATGCGCTTGAAAGCAGCCATACTTACCAATGTTGCAATCCTCAGGAGGAGCACCTCATGCCCTACCACCACATTCTGGTCGCTGTAGATCTAACCGAAGAGTGCGATCCTGTAATTCACCGCGCTCGGGAGCTGTCGGTGAGCAACGGGGCGAAATTGTCCCTGGTGCACATTGTCGAGCCGATGGCCATGGCCTTTGGTGGCGACGTACCCATGGATCTTTCCCAGTTGCAACAGCAACAATTCGATCAGGCCAAGGAACGCCTTGAGCGGTTGATTGTGAAATACCCGGAACTCTCCAAGGAATACAGCCACTTGACCTACGGCCAACCGCGCCAGGAGATTCACCACCTCGCCAAGGAACAAACTTGCGATTTGATTGTGGTGGGCAGTCATGGTCGGCATGGTCTGGCGCTGTTGCTCGGCTCCACCGCCAATGACGTGCTGCACGGCGCGCCTTGTGATGTGCTCGCAGTGCGCCTGATCAAAAGCTGACAACACTAATGTGGGAGCGGGCTTGCTCGCGAAGGCGGACATTCAGTCAGCATTGATGTTGAATGTAAGCCCCTCTTCGCGAGCAAGCCCGCTCCCACAGTGAATTCATGTCATCCAGTAGATCGCATTTCATACAAAAAGCCCGGCATTCACACGAGTGAAGCCGGGCTTTTTTATAGCCGGATCAATCAGGCATCCAGCTCGGCCCAACGCTCGACCATCACGTCCAGCTCAGCCTGTAGCTGCTCCAGCTGAGCGATCACCGCAGCGGTCTCGACGGCAGGACGCTGATAGAAGCCGGCATCCGCCATCTGCGCTTCAACGACTGCGATCTGCTGCTCCATGACTTCAATCTGACCCGGCAACATTTCCAGCTCACGCTGCAACTTGTAGCTGAGCTTTTTCTTCGCCACTGGCGCTTCGACTGCCGCAGCAACTGGCGCAACTTCGGCGGTCACAACGGCAGAGTTCAAGTCGGCCTTGCCGGACTTGCTCTCGGTCACGCCCAGCAGGCGCGGCGAGCCGCCCTGACGCAGCCAGTCCTGATAACCACCGACATATTCGCGAACCTTGCCTTCACCTTCGAAGACCAAGGTGCTGGTGACCACGTTGTCGAGGAATGCCCGGTCGTGACTGACCATCAATACGGTGCCGTTGAAAGTCAGCAAGACCTCTTCCAGCAGCTCGAGGGTTTCCACGTCCAGGTCGTTGGTCGGCTCGTCGAGCACCAGCAGGTTCGCCGGCTTGCTGAACAGTTTGGCCAGCAACAGACGGGCACGCTCACCACCGGACAGCGCCTTGACCGGCGTGCGGGCACGCTGCGGGCTGAACAGGAAGTCGCCGAGGTAGCTCAGCACATGGCGGCTCTGACCATCGATATCGATGAAGTCGCGACCTTCGGCCACGTTGTCGATCACGGTCTTTTCCAGATCCAGCTGATGGCGCAACTGGTCGAAGTAAGCCACGTCGATGCGCGTCCCCTCTTCAACTGTGCCGCTGGTCGGCTGCAGGCCGCTGAGCATCAGCTTCAGCAGCGTGGTCTTGCCGGTACCGTTGGCGCCGAGCAGACCGATACGGTCGCCGCGTTGCAGGACCATCGAGAAGTCCTTGATCAGGAACGGGCCGCCCGGGTGAGCAAAGCTCACGTTCTCGAGGACCATCACCTGCTTGCCGGACTTGTCGGCGGTATCCAGCTGAATGTTGGCCTTGCCGGTGCGCTCACGACGCTCGCTACGCTCAACGCGCAAGGCTTTCAGGGCGCGGACGCGGCCTTCGTTACGGGTGCGGCGAGCCTTGATGCCCTGGCGGATCCAGACTTCTTCCTGGGCCAGCTTCTTGTCGAACAGCGCGTTGGCCGTTTCTTCAGCCGCCAGAGTCGCCTCTTTGTGCACGAGGAAACTCGCGTAGTCGCCGTTCCAGTCGATCAGGCCGCCACGATCCAGCTCCAAAATGCGGGTCGCGAGATTCTGCAGGAATGAACGGTCGTGCGTGATGAACAGCACGGCACCCTGGAAATCTTTCAGCGCTTCTTCAAGCCAGGCAATTGCACCGATGTCCAGGTGGTTGGTCGGCTCGTCGAGCAGCAGCAGGTCCGGTTCGGAAACCAGAGCCTGAGCCAGCAGCACGCGGCGACGCCAGCCGCCGGACAATTCGGCGAGGGTCTTGTCGGCCGGCAGTTGCAAGCGGCTCAAGGTGCTGTCGACCAGTTGCTGCAAACGCCAGCCGTCACGGGCTTCGAGGTCGTGCTGGACGTGCATCAGCTTGTCCAGGTCGGCGTCGGTGACGATGTTCTGGCTCAGGTGGTGATACTGCGCGAGCAGTTCGCCGACACCGTCCAGACCTTCGGCAACCACGTCGAACACGGTCCGCTCGTCGGCTACCGGCAATTCTTGCGGCAATTCGCCGATCTTGAGACCAGGTGCACGCCAAACGGAGCCGTCATCAGGCTTCTGGTCGCCTTTGACGAGCTTCATCATGCTGGACTTGCCAGTGCCGTTGCGGCCGATGATGCACACCCGCTCACCACGGGCGATCTGCCAGGACACCTTGTCCAACAACGGCATAGCGCCGAAAGCAAGGGACACATCGCTGAATTTGAGCAGGGTCATGAGCTTCTCCAAAAACCGGGCGCGCATTCTACCTGACTTGAGGCTTCAGAAGGCCGGCAATTTCGCTGTGACAACACTCTGACTAATAATTGTTGCGAACTTGTGCCGCTAGCCCGGCAAAGCTTTCACCGGGTGCTGGCAAAAGGCTAAGCTACAGATATCAAGTGCCGGCGTTGCCGGCACATGTCACGATTTCTCTGCCCGGACGTACCATGCGCAGTCGCCTTTTCAATCTTTTTTCATGTTTGCTTCTTACCGCCGCTGCCGCTCAATCCGCTCAGGCGGTGGACCTGTCTACCCAACGCCAATATTACGATGAAGCCAAGCGCGCCCTGGCCAAGGGCGATACCGGCCCTTATTTCCGTTACAGCCAGGCACTTAGCGACTATCCGCTTGAACCCTACCTGGCCTATGACGAACTGACCGCGCGCCTGAAAACCGCGAGCAACGCCGAAATCGAGAAATTCCTCGCTGAACACGGCGACCTGCCCCAAGCCAACTGGATGAAATTGCGCTGGTTGCGCTGGTTGGCCGAACGCGGCGATTGGGCGACTTTCGTCAAGTATTACGATCCCAAGCTCAATTTCACCGAACTTGATTGCCTGAACGCGCAGTATCAGATCAGCCATAACCGCAAGGTCGAAGGCTACGCCAACGCCGACAAGCTCTGGCTGAGCGGCAAAACCCAGCCCGATGCTTGCGATGGCTTATTCGGCATGTGGGCCGCCGACGGTCAACTGACTGAACAAAAACGCTGGGAACGCGTCAAGCTCGCCGCTCATGCGCGCAACTATGAGCTGGCCAACAGCCTGATCAACGGGCTGGCTACCCTCGCCCCGCGCGGTCGTCTGCTGGTGGATGTGGCGCAGAAACCCGAGCTGCTCAATCAGCCGTCACGCTTCACTCCAGCCGATGAACCCATGTCCGACATCGTCAGCCTGGGCCTGCGCCGTCTGGCCCGTCAGGACCCGGACAAAGCGATGGACCTGCTCGACGGTTATGCCAGAAGCATGCATTTTTCCAGTGATGAAAAAGTCGCGATTGCCCGGGAAATCGGCCTGACCCTCGCACGACGTTTCGACAGCCGCGCGCTGGATGTGATGACCAAATACGACCCGGAACTGCGCGACAACACCGTGTCCGAATGGCGCTTGCGCCTGCTATTGCGTCTGGCCCGCTGGGACGATGCCTATCAGCTGACCCGCCGCCTGCCTCAGGACCTGGCCACTACCAATCGCTGGCGTTACTGGCAGGCTCGCAGCCTGGAGCTGGCGCAGCCGCAGAATCCGCAAGCGCAGACGCTTTACAAGAATCTGGCTCACGAGCGCGACTTCTACGGTTTCCTGGCGGCCGATCGCTCGCAATCATCCTATTCGCTGAACAACAAACCGCTGGTGCTCAGCCAGGCGCTGATCAACAAGGTTCGCAATACCCCGGGGGTGCGTCGCGCCCTGGAATTCCATGCCCGCGGCCAGATCGTCGACGGTCGCCGCGAGTGGTATCACGTCAGCCGGCATTTCAGCCGTGACGAAATGGTTGCCCAGGCGAAACTGGCTTACGACCTGAAATGGTATTTCCCGGCGATCCGTACCATCAGTCAGGCGCAGTACTGGGACGATCTGGACATCCGCTTCCCGATGGCCCACCGCGAAACCCTGGTGCGCGAAGCCAAGGTCCGTGGCCTGCACTCGAGTTGGGTATTCGCCATCACCCGCCAGGAAAGCGCCTTCATGGACGACGCCCGCTCTGGTGTCGGCGCCAGCGGCCTGATGCAACTGATGCCTGGCACCGCCAAGGAAACCGCGCGCAAGTTCAGCATTCCACTGGCCTCGCCGCAGCAGGTGCTCGATCCGGACAAGAACATTCAGCTCGGCGCTGCTTACCTGAGCCAGGTCCACAGCCAGTTCAACGGCAACCGCGTGCTCGCCTCCGCCGCCTACAACGCAGGCCCCGCCCGCGTACGTCAGTGGCTGCGCGGCGCCGATCACCTGAGCTTCGATGTGTGGGTAGAAAGTATCCCGTTCGACGAAACCCGGCAGTACGTGCAAAACGTGCTGTCGTACTCGGTGATCTACGGCCAGAAGCTCAACTCACCACAGCCGTTGGTGGATTGGCATGAGCGGTATTTCGACGATCAATGACGGGGGATGCCGGTGATGCCGTGATGCCGGACATGTAGGAGCTGTCGAGTGAAGCGAGGCTGCGATCTTTTGATCTTGATCTGTGCCGAAAAAGATCAAAAGATCGCAGCCTCGTTTCACTCGACAGCTCCTACACAGCTCCTACACAACCCCTACACCCCCCCTACAGGTGAAGATCGGCTTCGGCCTTGCCGTCATTGAACTGCAACGCCGCCAGCCGTGCATACAGTGCATTGCTTGCAATCAGCTCCTGATGCGTCCCCACCGCCACGAGTTTCCCTTGGTCCATCACCGCGATCCTGTCGGCGTTTTTCACGGTGGCCAGGCGGTGGGCGATGACCAGCGTGGTGCGGTTTTTCATCAGGCTGGGCAAGGCTTGCTGGATCAGGTGCTCGCTCTGGGCGTCGAGGGCGCTGGTGGCTTCGTCCAGCAGCAGAATCGGCGCGTCCACCAGCAGCGCCCGGGCGATGGCCAGGCGTTGGCGTTGGCCTCCGGACAAACCGAGACCCGCATCGCCGAGGTGAGTCTGGTAGCCGTTGGGCATTTGCTCGATGAAGTCGTGGGCGTAGGCGATTTTCGCGGCTTCCTGAACCTGGGCCAGCGTCGCCGTCGGGTGACCATAACGAATGTTTTCTTCGATGCTGCCGAAGAACAGCGCCGGAGTTTGCGAGACGAGGGCGAAGCAGCGGCGCAAGTCCAGAGGATCGAGTTGAGTCAGCGGCACACCGTCCAGCAGGATGCGTCCTTCGACAGGGTCGTAAAAGCGCAACAGCAGGTCATACACCGTTGACTTGCCGGCACCCGACGGCCCGACCAATGCAAGGGTTTCGCCAGCATTGATTGTCAGGTTCAGACCATCCACAGCATAGCTTTGCGGACGCGACGGGTAGGAAAAGCGCACATCTTGCAGCACCAGGTCGCCCTTTACCCGTTCAGGCAAGGTCACCAGACCTTGAGTCGGTGGCTGGATGATGTTTTCCGAACGCAACAACTCGGCAATCCGCTCTGCCGCGCCCGCTGCTCGCTGCAGTTCGCCGATCACTTCACTCAACGTGCCGAAGGCACCGCCGACGATCAGGCTGTAAAAGACAAACGCTGCCAGTTCACCCGCGGAGATTCGCCCGGCGATGACATCCATGCCGCCCACCCAGAGCATCACCCCGACCGCGCCCAACACCAGCACGATCACCAGGGTAATCAACCAGGCCCGCTGGAAGATGCGCTTGCGGGCGGTGTCGAAAGCCTCTTCCACGGTTATGGCAAAACGCTGTTCATCCTGGACCTGATGGTTGTAGGCCTGCACGGTTTTGATCTGGCTCAGGGTTTCGGAGACATAGCTGCCGATATCGGCAATCCGGTCCTGGCTCTGCCGCGACAGGGTGCGCACCCGGCGACCAAAAATCAGGATCGGCGCGACCACCAGCGGCAATGCGACTACCACGATGCTGGTGAGTTTGGGGTTGGTGATAAACAGCAAGACAATCCCGCCGATCACCATTAACCCATTACGCAGGAACAACGACAGCGAAGAGCCAATCACCGATTGCAACAGCGTGGTATCGGCGGTCAGCCGTGACTGGATCTCGGAGCTGCGGTTGTCTTCATAGAATCCCGGATGCAGGTAGACCAGATGGTTGAACACCTGACGGCGGATATCGGCGACCACGCGCTCGCCGATCCACGACACCAGGTAAAAACGTGCAAAGGTGCCAATCGCCAGCCCCATCACCAACAGCATGAACACGCCGATGGATCGGTTGAGCAAATGCGGCGACTGGGTCATGAAACCCTGATCCACCAGCAGCCGAATCCCCTGCCCCATGGACAAGGTGATGCCCGCCGTGACGATCAAAGCCAGCAAAGCCCCCAAGGCTGGCCAACGATAAGGCGCAAGAAAACGGCTGGCCAGACGAATGGCGCGGCGGTGACGGGAAGAGAGCATGAGGACCATCCGTAGGAGCAACCAATAGCTTTGACCCGCTTAAGCCTACACTGACCGATGGGATTGAACGCTGTAAATCACAATGAGTCGGGTTAATTATGACCGCCAAGACTAGTGGCTAGAGATTATTGGTCTAAAGTCCGGGTGGAAACGTCAGGATATTTCTGATGGACTGAGGATGCCGACTTGAAGATCGCAGGGAGTTGTCACAGCCCGGTCACCTGGCGGTACTACAGTAAGCACACAACCTGATGAGGAGACAGGCCATGTCCTTGCAAAACAGCAGCGATGACAAGATTCCAGTGATCCGCACGCAGCCAGACCAGTCTCTGGGTTGCTCGATTATTGATGAGAATGGACGCGAAGTACCGATCACTGAAAACATGATCCAGGACGCTTGCCGCGAACTGGAGAAGCGATTGGTCAAGCCTGCCGAACAAGAGTGATATAGCCACCGTCTTCTTGACCCGGCACTGTTGGCCGGGTTTTTTATGGGTGCTTGTTTTGTGTGGCCTTTGTAGGAGCTGCCGCAGGCTGCGATCTTTTGATCTTGCTTGTGATCCTCGACAAGCAAAAGCCAGGTCAAAAGATCGCAGCCTTCGGCAGCTCCTACAGGGATCCGGTCCGTACGTTAGACCGAGGTTGCGCCTAAGGCCGCCACGATCTGCTGCAACGCAGGCGAATCCCCCTCGATCCGCACCTTCAACCCATCGATCTCACGCCGCAGCGGGTAATGCTTGCGCAGCGCATCGAACGCCGCGCGCTGCTCGCCCACATTACCGACAAGGCTGCGACGGAAATCCGCGTCGTCACGGCGCGGGTCGTACACGCCACGGCACAACATCGCCAGTGCCCAGGCGGGATCGCTGTCGGCGCTCAACGTCACTGCCGACAACCATGGCGCCGGCAGCAAGTCGTTCAGGTTGATCTGTTCCGGCTGCCCAAGGAATTGGCACAGCGCCTGATAGATCTGCGCCGTCCCGCGCTGCCTGCCGTCAAGGCTGTAACCGGCAATGTGCGGCGTCGCCAGCACACACAACTCGGCCAGTGCCACATCGACCTCAGGCTCGCCCTCCCAGACATCCAGCACCGCTTGCAGGTCTTCGCGTTGCAACAGCACTTGGCGCAGGGCGGCGTTGTCCACCACCGGGCCACGACTGGCGTTGATCAGCCAGGTGCCAGGCTTGAGTTGGTTCAAACGGTTTTTATCGAACAGATGCCGGGTCGACTGAGGGCCTTGCTTATTCAGCGGAGTGTGCAGACTGATGACGTCGCATTGCTCGATGACCTGCTCGAGGCTGACGTAATCGCCCCCTTCAGCGGCTTGCCGCGGGGGATCGCAGACCCGTACGTTCCAGCCCAGACCTTGCAGAACCTTGACCAGCCGCCCGCCCACTTCGCCAGCGCCGACCACGCCGTAAGTGCGCTGAGTCAGGTCGGCGCCTTCGATTTCGGCCAGGGTCAGCAGGCTACCCAGCACGTAATCGACCACACCCCGGGCATTACAGCCTGGCGCGCTGGACCATGTAATACCGGCCTGCTGAAAGTAATCCAGATCCAGGTGATCGGTGCCGATGGTACACGTGCCGACAAAGCGCACCTTGCTGCCTTCGAGCAACGCGCGGTTGACGTTAGTCACCGAGCGCACCAGCAGCACATCGGCCTGCTCGACGGTGGCGCGGTCGATGGCACGCCCCGGCACCCGGTGGATTTCACCGAACCCAGCGAAGAAGGCATCGAGCAGCGGGATATTTTCGTCGGCAACAATCAACATGGCAGGCTCCTTTGGCGGACCGGCAGTGTAGGCGCAGATGACACTCTGCGCCTAGCACGCATCCCCGTAGGAGCTGCCGAAGGCTGCGATCTTTTGATCTTGTTTTTAAATGGCCGATCAACAAACCTTTCAAGCCAAAGCGAAGATCAAAAAATCGCAGCCTGCGGAGGGTGTGCATAGGGATTACAAATCCCTAACACAGGACTTTTCCTGACCACTGCGTCAAGGCGTAGAATGCGCCGCGTCGTGCATCAAAACCTTTTGGACGTTTCGCCTTGAACTCCGTGACTGACCGCCCTGCCGCTATTTCCCTCACCCGCCCGGCCCGGGTTCGCCTGGAGCTGAAAAACCTGCTCGGTCTGGCGCTGCCGATCATGATCGCCCAACTGGCGACCACCGCCATGGGCTTCGTCGATGCGGTGATGGCCGGTCGTGTCGGGCCTCGGGATTTGGCCGCCGTAGCGCTGGGCAACTCGATCTGGGTGCCGGTGTTTCTGCTGATGACCGGCACACTGCTGGCCACCACCCCGAAAGTCGCCCAGCGCTTCGGCGCCGGCACGCACAGCGAGATCGGCCCGATCGTGCGTCAGGCGTTATGGCTGGCACTGGTGGTGGGTTTGATGGCGACCGGCATGCTGCTCAGCGCGGAACCGATCCTGCACATCATGAAGGTCGATCCCGAGCTGATCGGCCCGTGCATGCAGTATCTGCACGGCATCGCCAGCGGCCTGCCAGCCGTCGCGTTCTATCACGTGCTGCGCTGCTTCAGTGATGGCCTGGGTCGCACCCGCCCGGCCATGGTCCTTGGCCTGTGCGGGCTGGCGCTGAATATTCCGCTCAATTACATCTTCATCTATGGCCACTTGGGTGTGCCGGCCATGGGCGGAGTCGGCTGCGGCTGGGCCACGGCCATCGTGATGTGGGTAATGGCGTTGGGCATGGCCGGCTGGGAGCGCTGGGCACCGGCCTATCAGTCGAGTGAGTTGTTCAGCCGTTTTGACTGGCCCCAGTGGTCGGTGATCAAGCGTTTGCTGGGCATCGGCTTGCCGATTGGCATCGCGGTATTTGCCGAGTCGAGCATCTTCGCCGTGATCGCGTTGCTGATCGGCAGCCTCGGCGCCACCGTGGTCGCCGGACACCAGATCGCGCTGAACTTCAGCTCGCTGGTGTTCATGATCCCCTACTCCTTGGGCATGGCCGTGACCGTGCGCGTCGGCCAGGCACTGGGCCGTGAGGAACCACGCGAAGCCCGCTTCGCCGCTGGCGTCGGCATGGGCACAGCACTGGCTTATGCGTGTATTTCCGCCAGCATGATGCTGTTGTTGCGCGAACACATCGCAACCATCTACACGGCTGATCCGACGGTGATTCGAGTGGCTGCAATGCTGATTGTGTATTCGGCGCTGTTCCAGTTTTCCGATGCCATCCAGGTGACGGCGGCCGGCGCACTGCGCGGCTATCAGGACACCCGAGTAACGATGATCCTGACGCTATTCGCTTATTGGGGAATCGGTTTGCCGGTGGGTTACGCCTTGGGCCTGACCGACAGGTTCGGCGCGCCGAGCGGCCCGAGCGGGCTGTGGCAGGGTTTGATCGTGGGCTTGAGTTGCGCGGCGCTGATGCTGTCGATCCGCCTGACGCGCAGCGCACGCAAGCGGATCCGCCTCAGTCGTTCGGCCGGTTAAGCGAGTTTTTTGCGAATCCAGTAGAGGTAGGTGCCTGCCTCTTCGTGCTGGGCGACCAGTTCATGGTCGAGAAACACGCAAAACTTGGGGATGTCGCGACGGGTCGACGGGTCGGTGGCGATCACCTTCAGCAGTCCGCCGGGCACCAGGTCACGGATGTGCTGGTGCAGCATCATCACCGGTTCCGGGCAATTGAGGCCGGTGGCGTCGAGGGTGCCGTCGACCGGCGTATCGATCATTTCACTCATGGTTTACTCCTGAAACTTGCCGGCATTGTCGCGCATTGCCGGGTGTTCGGTCATCTATGGCATAACACCGAATCTGTGTAGGAGCTGCCGAAGGCTGCGATCTTTTGATCTTGCCCTAAAAGCAAAATCAAAAGATCGCAGCCTTCGGCAGCTCCTACGGGAACCGTGTGCATCCGGCCAATCAGCGGGTTTTCGGTTTTTTCACGTCCAATCGGCGCAAATGGCAGGTCACTTCTTCGCGGTCGTGATACAGCTGCTTGCAGCCGATCTCGACCCGAATACCCCGCGCCTTGAACCCGTCGGCGATGCGCTCCAGCAAGCGCTTCACTTCGGCATAACGCTGCTTCATCGGCAGCTTGAGGTTGACCACTGCTTCCCGGCAATGCCCCTCGCCGATCCATTCTTCCAGCATCGCCGCGTTGCGCGCCGGTTTCTCGACGATGTCGCAGACCATCCAGTCCACCGGCTGCTTGGGCTTGAAGGTGAAACCGTCGGCCATCAGGTGCTGCACTAATCCGGTGTCCATCAGGCTTTCGGCCATCGGACCGTTGTCGATGGCGGTTACCAGCATGCCACGGTTGACCAGTTGCCAGGTCCAGCCGCCCGGCGCGGCCCCCAGGTCGACGCCGGTCATGTCGCTGTGCAGGCGCTCGTCCCATTGATCCCGAGGGATGAAATGGTGCCAGGCTTCTTCCAGCTTGAGGGTCGAACGGCTCGGCGCTTCACGCGGAAACTTCAAGCGTGGAATGCCCATCGGCCACATCGCCGAATTGTTCGACTCCGCCAGGCCCATGAACACTTCGCGGCCGCTCTTGAAGGTCAGCAGCAGCCGCGGCTTGTGGGCGTCTTCTACCAGTTTGCCGGCCGCCATCAGCGCCTTGCGCAGGTGGCCTTCGAATTTTTTGCAAAAGTTCGACAGCTCTTTGCCATCATTGGTGTCGACCATTTCCAGCCACAGGCTGCCGCACACCGGGAAATCCGCCATGTGCGCAAGGATTACGCTGATGCGGTCGGTTTCCGGCAGATCAATAAAGATTCCGCGAGCCCACTGGCGCGGAAAGATCAATTCGGCGAAACGCTGACCGCGCATCAGGCGCTCGGCGCCGTCTTCTTCGGTGCAGATAAATTCGGCGCAGGCGCTGGCCGTTTTGGCCTTGGCATAACCGGCCACGTTCAGCCGCGCGGCATGTTCGGAAATCTCGGAACAGACTTCGCTTTCGAAGCCCGGCCGGCAATGCATAAAGAGGGTGTTCATTCTTACTCCTGGGCAGTTGGCGAAGAATTCAGCCACTGCGCGATGCCCAGACTTGCGTTGAAGCAAAGCCTGTCACGAAAACCGGCGCATGATAGCCGAGATCGGAACCTTGGACTTGTCCTTAGGGTCCAGTGATTAGCCTTAACGTCTAAACAGGGCTAGGTTTAAACCTCTGTCTGTTCCTCAGTCCGTAGCCGTGCGGATCTAAAGGAGTCATTTCAATGCCGTCCCTCGATAGCCTGAAAACCCTTAAAACCTTACAAGTCGATGACAAGACTTATCACTACTTCAGTTTGCCGGAAGCCGCCAAGAGCCTGGGCGACCTCGACACGCTGCCGATGTCGTTGAAAGTGCTGCTGGAAAACCTGCTGCGTTGGGAGGACGAGAAAACCGTCACTGGCGCCGACCTCAAGGCGCTTGCCGCCTGGCTCAAGGAGCGGCGCTCCGACCGCGAAATCCAGTACCGTCCGGCGCGGGTATTGATGCAGGACTTTACCGGCGTCCCCGCCGTGGTCGACCTGGCCGCCATGCGCGCCGCCATGGCCAAGGCCGGCGGCGACCCGCAGCGAATCAATCCGCTGTCGCCGGTGGATCTGGTGATCGACCACTCGGTGATGGTCGACAAATTCGCCAGCTCAAGCGCCTTCGAACAGAACGTCGACATCGAAATGCAGCGCAACCACGAGCGTTACGCCTTTCTGCGTTGGGGCCAGAGCGCCTTCGACAATTTCAGCGTGGTGCCACCGGGCACCGGTATCTGCCATCAGGTCAACCTCGAGTACCTGGGGCGCACTGTCTGGACCAAGGATGAGGACGGCCGCACCTACGCCTTCCCCGACACCCTGGTCGGCACCGATTCTCACACCACCATGATCAATGGCCTCGGCATACTCGGTTGGGGTGTCGGCGGGATTGAAGCGGAAGCGGCGATGCTCGGCCAGCCGGTGTCGATGCTGATTCCGGAAGTGATCGGTTTCAAACTCACCGGCAAGCTCAAGGAAGGCATCACCGCCACCGACCTGGTGCTGACCGTCACCCAAATGCTGCGCAAGAAAGGCGTAGTCGGGAAATTCGTCGAGTTCTACGGCGACGGCCTCGCCGATCTGCCACTGGCCGACCGCGCGACCATCGCCAACATGGCCCCGGAATACGGCGCCACCTGCGGCTTCTTCCCGGTGGATGAGGTGACACTGGAGTACTTGCGCCTGTCCGGCCGCACCCCGGAAACCGTGAAACTGGTGGAGGCTTACAGCAAGATTCAAGGCCTGTGGCGCCTGCCTGGCAAGGAGCCGGCGTTCACCGACAGCCTGGCCCTGGACATGGCCAGCGTCGAAGCCAGCCTCGCCGGGCCGAAACGTCCACAGGACCGCGTCTCGCTGCCGAATGTCGCGCAAGCGTTCACGGACTTTCTCGGTTTGCAATTCAAACCCACCAGCAAAGAAGAAGGTCGCCTCGAAAGCGAGGGCGGCGGTGGCGTCGCGGTGGGCAACGCCGATCTGGTGGGCGAAGCGGACTACGAGTACGACGGCCAGACCTATCGCCTGAAAAACGGCGCGGTGGTCATCGCCGCGATCACCTCCTGCACCAACACCTCCAACCCCAGCGTGATGATGGCGGCCGGGCTGGTGGCGAAAAAAGCCGTGGAAAAAGGCCTCAAACGCAAACCCTGGGTCAAGAGTTCACTGGCCCCCGGCTCGAAAGTGGTCACCGACTACTACAAGGCAGCGGGCCTGACCCAATACCTTGATGAACTCGGTTTTGCGCTAGTCGGTTATGGCTGCACCACCTGCATCGGCAACTCCGGACCGTTGCCGGAGCCGATCGAAAAAGCCATTCAGCAAGCCGACCTGACCGTCGCCTCGGTACTGTCGGGCAATCGCAACTTCGAAGGTCGCGTGCATCCGCTGGTGAAAACCAACTGGCTGGCCTCCCCGCCCTTGGTCGTCGCCTATGCATTGGCCGGTACGGTGCGCATCGACATCAGCAGCGAGCCATTGGGGCAGGACAAGGACGGCCACCCGGTTTATCTGCGAGACATTTGGCCGAGCACCAAAGAAATCGCCGACGCGGTGACTCAGGTGAACACCGCCATGTTCCACAAGGAGTACGCCGAAGTGTTTGCCGGCGACGAGCAGTGGCAGGCGATCGAAGTGCCGCAAGCGGCGACTTATGTCTGGAAGAACGATTCGACTTACATCCAGCATCCGCCGTACTTCGATGACATTGGCGGCCCTGCGCCGGTGATCAAAAACGTCGAAGGGGCGAAAGTCCTCGCGCTGCTCGGTGATTCAGTGACCACCGACCACATTTCCCCGGCCGGCAATATCAAGGCTGACAGCCCTGCCGGCCGTTACCTGCGCGAGCAAGGGGTGGAACCGCGAGACTTCAACTCCTACGGCTCCCGTCGCGGTAACCATGAAGTGATGATGCGCGGCACCTTCGCCAACATCCGTATTCGCAACGAAATGCTCGGCGGCGAAGAAGGCGGCAACACGATTTACATTCCGACCGGGGAGAAGCTGCCGATCTACGACGCGGCCATGCGTTACCAGGCATCGGGTACGCCGCTGGTGGTGATCGCCGGGCAAGAATATGGCACCGGCTCAAGCCGCGACTGGGCAGCCAAGGGCACTAATTTGCTGGGAGTCAAAGCGGTCATCGCCGAAAGCTTCGAGCGGATTCACCGCTCCAACCTGGTGGGCATGGGCGTGTTGCCCCTGCAGTTCAAGCTGGATCAGAACCGCAAGAGCCTGAACCTCACCGGCAAGGAAACCCTGGATATCCTTGGCCTGACCGGCGTCGAGCTGACCCCGCGGATGAACCTGACACTGGTCATCACCCGCGAAGACGGCAGCAAGGAAAAGATCGAGGTGTTGTGCCGGATCGACACCCTCAACGAGGTGGAGTACTTCAAGGCTGGCGGGATTTTGCATTATGTGTTGCGCCAGCTGATTGCCTCGTAACGACCTGCTGACAACGACACCGCCTTCGGGCGGTGTTTTTGTTTGCGCGGTGTACGCCTCTATAATCGCGCGCTAAATCGCATAAATGTTGTGTACGACACATAACCCATGTGGGAGCGAGCCTGCTCGCGAAGCGGAGGGTCAGGCAACACGGATGTTGCGCATGATGCCCTATCGCGAGCAGGCTCGCTCCCACAGGGGACTGAGGCAATCCGCAGAATCTCTGAACAAGGACTTCAAATGATCGCTCTGCCATGGACCTATCTGGCACTTCTCTGCGCTGGCTACAGCCTTGCTCTGTTCTACGGCCATCTCGGCTGGCTCGCCGCCATTTCTTTCGCGTTGCTGCTGATCGCCGGTTTCGCCGTTCGCCAACAACACGTTCCCATTGGCCGCTACCTCGGCCACGGCGTGTTCATCATCCTGGCGGTGGCGCTGGCATTGCACTGGCTTCCCGGTTTTTACAACGGTCGCGCCATCAATCCCCAACGGTTCACCGACGATGCCGTGTCGTTTGCCATGTACCTGAATCAGGACAAACCGCTGATCGGCTTCTGGCTGTTGCTGGCTTGTCCATGGATCGTCGGCCGGCGCTCGCTGCGATTGTCCATTTATGCCACCGCCCTCGCCCTGACCGTGAGCGCCGTGCTGGCCCTGGGTGGCGCGCTGTTACTGGGCGTGATCAGTTGGGCACCGAAATGGCCGGATCAGGCCTGGTTGTGGGTGCTGAACAATCTGTTGCTGGTAACGCTGGTGGAGGAAGCGTTATTTCGCGGCTATATCCAGGGCGGTCTGAGCCGGCAGTTCAAACACCTGGCTTATGGCGAACATCTTGCCTTGGTGCTCGCATCGGTGCTGTTCGGCCTCGTTCATCTGGGCGCTGGCTGGCAATGGGTGTTACTGGCGAGTCTGGCGGGTATCGGCTATGGCCTGGCCTACCGTTTCGGCGGGTTGGGCGCGGCCATCGCCACCCATTTTGGTTTGAATCTGCTGCATTTCGGGCTGTTCACTTATCCGATGCTGGCTGGATGACGCTACGGTCGTTTTGCGACGCGTTACTGATTATTGAAAAAAACATTTCAATAAATGCCTGATGTCGCCGACAACCTCTCAAAGCCTTGCGGATTGAAAAAAGCCATGCGTAACAACCAGCCCATTACACAACGCGAACGGACCTTCCCGGCTCAGCAACGGTTGATTTCCACCACCGATGCCAAGGGCGTGATCACCTACTGCAACGATGCTTTCGTCGAAATCAGTGGGTTTTCTCGTGAGGAACTGATCCGTGCGCCGCACAACCTGGTTCGTCACCCCGACGTCCCGGCTGCGGTGTTCGCGCACATGTGGGGCACACTGAAACAAGGCTTGCCATGGATGGGCATTGTCAAGAATCGCTGCAAGACCGGTGACCACTACTGGGTTAACGCCTATGTCACACCGGTGTTCGACGGCAATCAGCTGGTCGGTTACGAGTCGGTGCGGGTCAAACCCACCGCCGAGCAGATCCGCCGTGCCGAAGCGCTCTATCAACGCATCAACCAGGGCAAGTCCGCCATTCCACAGACCGATAAATGGTTGCCGGTGCTTCAGGACTGGTTACCGTTCATTCTGGTCAGCCAGCTGAGCTTCATGATCGGCGCCACCTTGACGTCCCAATGGGGTTTCGCCCTCGCCGCCGGCCTCTCGGTGCCGTTGGGCTTGATGGGTTTGAGCTGGCAACAGCGCGGCCTCAAGCGCTTGCTGCGCCTGGCCGAGCAGACCACGTCCGACCCGCTGATCGCGCAGATGTACACCGACAGCCGCGGTGCTCAGGCGCGCCTGGAAATGTCGATCCTCAGTCAGGAAGCACGCCTGAAAACCTGCCTGACCCGCCTGCAGGACACCGCCGAGCACCTGACCGAACAAGCGAAACAGTCCGACACTCTGGCGCACAACAGCTCCACCGGCCTGGAACGTCAGCGCGTCGAAACCGAGCAAGTGGCCACCGCCGTCAACCAGATGGCCGCCACCACTCAGGAAGTCGCCAGCCACGTGCAGCGCACCGCCGACGCCACTCAGGAAGCCAATCGCCTGACCGGTCGCGGTCGCGACATCGCCGGGGAAACCCGCGAAGCCATTCAGCGCTTGTCGGTGGTGGTCGGTGAAACCGGCCTGACGGTCACGCAACTGGCCAAGGACAGCGATGAAATCGGCGGCGTGGTCGATGTGATCAAAGGCATCGCCGACCAGACCAACCTGCTGGCGCTCAACGCGGCCATTGAAGCGGCTCGTGCCGGTGAAATGGGTCGTGGTTTTGCGGTGGTGGCCGACGAAGTGCGTCAACTGGCGCAACGTACCAGCGAATCGACCGGCCAGATCCATGCCCTGATCGCCAAGCTGCAACAAACCGCCAGCTCGGCGGTGCAAACCATGGAGGCTGGCCATCGCCAGGCTGAACAAGGCGTGGCGCGGGTATTGGAAGCGGATCAGGCACTGGTGGGCATCAGTGAAGCGGTGGCCAACATCACCGACATGACCACGCAGATCGCTGCCGCTACCGAAGAGCAAAGCGCTGTGGCCGAAGAGATCAGCCGCAACATCAGCAACATCTCGCAACTGGCTGACCAGACTTCGGAACAGGCACAGAACTCGGCGCTGTTGAGTGAAGAGCTGACCAAGACGGCAAATACCCAGTATTCGTTGGTGGAGCGGTTTAACCGCTGACAACAACGTCAAAAGATCGCAGGCTGCGCCAGCTCCTACATTTGAACGGCGTACACCCTGTAGGAGCTGCCGAAGGCTGCGATCTTTTGATCTTGTTTCTCACAGAAATCCCGCAACCTTCCTCGCCGCAGCCGCCAAATGCTGCTCATGGGTAAACCCCGAAGCCTTCAACGGCTTCAAATCATGGTCCCCTGCCGCCAGCCAGAACACCTCGATACCCGGGGCCAATGCGTAAGCCTCCACGGCTTCACGATGACCCAACGCATCCCTCTCCCCCTGCACGATCAACGTCCGGGTTTTCAGAGCCGCCAGATGCTCGACCCGAGGTTTCTCCGGTTTGCCCACCGCATAAAACGGATACCCCAGGCACACCAGCGCATCCGCCCCCAACTCATCAGCTAAAAGACTGGCCATCCGCCCGCCCATGGACTTGCCACCAATGGCCAGACGCCCAGCGACATGGCGTCGCACCACGGCGTACACCTCACGCCAGCACTCCAGCAATTTGGGCGCCGGGTTCGGGGGACGTTTACCGCCATCGATACGCCGCTGCGCCATGTAGGGAAACTCGAAGCGCAGCACGTTGACCCCATGCGCAGCAAGGCGCGCGGCCATGTCGTTCATCCAGCCACTGTCCATCGGCGCGCCGGCGCCGTGAGCGAGAATCAGCGTTACAGGCGTTGCCGACGGTGCCGAAGCAGCGGCATTCCACAACCATCCATGATCCCGCACGCACTGCGCCCATTGATCCCCGTCAATACTGGCCTTGTGCTCTTTGTCCATGCTTGCCTCGCTTTTAGTCTGCCTATAACTCCAGGCGAAGGGAGCGTTGCCTTGCGCAAACGCCCTCACTTCGGCTGAACCGTGGATGGGGAACCATGAACACTTCTATCAGTACCGCCTACAACTACAAGGTGGTCCGCCAATTCGCCATTATGACGGTGGTGTGGGGCATCGTCGGCATGGGGCTCGGGGTTTTTCTCGCCGCCCAATTGGTCTGGCCTGAACTCAACTTCAATCTGCCATGGACCAGCTTCGGCCGTCTGCGCCCGCTGCACACCAACGCGGTGATCTTCGCTTTCGGCGGTTGCGCCCTGTTCGCCAGTTCGTTCTATTCGGTACAACGCACCTGCCAGACCCGACTGTTCGCGCCGAAAATCGCCGCGTTCTGCTTCTGGGGCTGGCAACTGGTGATCCTGCTGGCGGCCATCAGCCTGCCATTGGGTTACACCAGCTCCAAGGAATACGCCGAACTGGAATGGCCGATCGATATCCTGATCACCATCGTCTGGGTGGCCTACGCCGTGGTGTTCTTTGGCACGATCATGCAGCGCAAGACCAAACACATCTATGTCGGCAACTGGTTCTTCGGTGGGTTCATCATCACCGTGGCGATCCTGCACATCGTCAACAACCTTGAGCTGCCGGTGAGTTTCACCAAGTCCTACTCCCTGTACTCGGGCGCCACCGACGCGATGGTGCAGTGGTGGTACGGACACAACGCCGTAGGCTTTTTCCTCACCGCCGGTTTCCTCGGGATGATGTACTACTTCGTGCCGAAACAGGCCGAGCGTCCGGTGTATTCCTATCGCTTGTCGATCGTGCACTTCTGGGCGCTGATCACCTTGTACATCTGGGCCGGCCCTCACCACTTGCACTACACCGCGCTGCCGGACTGGGCACAGTCGCTGGGCATGGTGATGTCGCTGATCCTGCTGGCGCCAAGCTGGGGCGGGATGATCAACGGCATGATGACCCTGTCGGGCGCCTGGCATAAGTTGCGCAGCGACCCGATCCTGCGCTTCCTCGTGGTGTCGCTGGCGTTCTACGGCATGTCGACCTTCGAAGGGCCGATGATGGCGATCAAAACGGTCAACGCCCTCTCCCACTACACCGACTGGACCATCGGCCACGTACACGCCGGCGCGCTCGGCTGGGTGGCGATGATTTCCATCGGTGCGCTGTACCACATGATTCCGAAAATCTTCGGCCGCACGCAGATGCACAGCATCGGCCTGATCAACGCGCACTTCTGGCTCGCGACCATCGGCACCGTGCTGTACATCGCCTCGATGTGGGTCAACGGCATCGCCCAGGGCCTGATGTGGCGCGCGATCAACGAGGACGGCACGCTGACCTATTCCTTCGTCGAAACCCTGGTGGCCAGCCACCCAGGCTTCGTCGTGCGACTGGTGGGCGGCGCGATCTTCCTCAGTGGCATGTTCCTGATGGCTTACAACACCTGGCGCACCGTGCGGGCCTCGCAGCCTGCCGAAGCCGCCGCTGCCGCGCAGATCGCCTGAGGAGTCCGCCATGAAACACGAAACAATCGAGAAAAACGTCGGCCTGCTGATGTTGCTGATGGTGCTCGCCGTGAGCATCGGCGGGCTGACCCAGATCGTCCCGCTGTTCTTTCAGGACGTGACCAATAAACCGGTGGAAGGCATGAAGCCCTATACCGCGTTGCAACTGGAAGGTCGTGACATCTACATCCGCGAAGGCTGCGTCGGTTGCCACTCGCAGATGATCCGCCCGTTCCGCGCCGAAACCGAACGCTACGGGCACTATTCGGTGGCCGGAGAAAGCGTTTGGGATCACCCGTTCCTCTGGGGTTCCAAGCGTACCGGGCCGGACCTGGCGCGCGTGGGCGGTCGTTACTCCGAAGACTGGCACCGGGCGCATTTGTACAACCCGCGCAACGTGGTGCCGGAATCGAAGATGCCCGCATATCCATGGCTGGTGGCCAATCAGCTCGACAGCAGCCACACCGAAACCAAGATCCGCGCCATGCGCACCCTGGGCGTGCCATACACCGACGAAGACATCTCCGGTGCAAAGACTTCGCTTCAGGGCAAGACCGAAATGGACGCGCTGGTCGCCTACCTGCAAGTGCTCGGCACTGCCATCAAGAGCAAGAGGTGAGCCATGGCCATGCCCTTTGAAATAGTCAGCGAAATGAGCAGTGGAATGATCCGAGGCTTAGGCACGGTCGTGGTGTTCGTGGCCTTCGTCGGCCTGACGCTGTGGGTGTTCAACAGCAAGCGCAATCCGGAATTCGCCGAAGCGCGCCTGCTGCCGTTCGCCGACGAGCCGCAACCCGAAAACAGCACCCAACAAGAATCCGCCACTAGGAGTACCCGGCCATGACCACCTTCTGGAGTACGTGGATCTGCGTACTGACCATCGGCAGCCTGATCGGCCTGACCTGGCTGCTGATCGGTACGCGCCGAGGGGAAACCAAGGGCAGCACCGACCAGACCATGGGCCACAGCTTCGATGGCATCGAGGAGTACGACAACCCGCTGCCACAGTGGTGGTTCATGCTGTTCGCCGGCACGTTGGTGTTCGCTGTCGGCTACCTGATCCTTTACCCGGGCCTGGGCAACTGGAAAGGCATATTGCCCGGTTATGAGGACGGCTGGACCGGCGTCCACGAATGGGAAAAGGAGATGAACAAGGCTGACGCGAAGTTCGGGCCGATCTTCGCCAAATTTGCTGCCATGCCAGTCGAAGAAGTGGCCAAGGACCCGCAAGCGCTGAAGATGGGCGGTCGCCTGTTTGCATCCAATTGCTCGGTGTGCCACGGCTCGGATGCCAAGGGCGCGTTTGGCTTCCCGAACCTGGCCGACAGCAACTGGCGCTGGGGCGGCAATGCCGACACCATCAAAACCACCATCATGGGCGGTCGCATGGCGGCGATGCCGGCCTGGGGTGAAATCCTTGGCGATGCCGGTGTGAAGAACGTTGCCGCCTATGTGCGTCATGAACTGGCCGGCCTGCCCTTGCCAGCCGACAGCGGCGCCGATCTGCACGCCGGACAGCAAACGTTCAGCACCACCTGCGTAGCCTGTCATGGGGCAAACGGCCAGGGCACTGAAGCCATGGGGGCGCCGAATCTGACGCAACCGGCCGGATTCATCTACGGTACAAGCCTGGCGCAGCTGCAACAGACCATACGTCATGGCCGCCAGGGCCATATGCCGGCGCAGAACGAACTGCTCGGCAACGACAAGGTGCAATTGCTGGCCGCTTACGTGTACAGCCTGTCTCATGGCCTGAACACCGAGCGTTTACAGGCTGAAGGCAAAAGCAAATAAATCCCGACCGTTCTGCTGCCGCATCCACCCGGATGCGGCAGTTCCCTGCTCCTTTGCGACTCATTGTCGCACCCTCCCTTGGTCTTCCTTTCGGTTCGCCGAATTCGGGTCTAAGCTTCCCTGCGATGCGGACTGGCCAGCACCGGTTCCAGGTCGACCCAACCCGATGTGTTCGACGAACAGGCTCGATGACAGGCCGCAAAGGCTGGTAGATACCGGCTGTCGTGCCAATTGCCATCTGTCGCCCGATCGTTGTGTTTGAACACACCCCGTTACATCCGACCTGACCCCCTCACCATTTTCGTCCGCTGCGGCATTTTGTCCTTGGGCAATTTTGTCCTTACGCGGCGCATGGAAAGGCCGCAGAATCAGCTTTTGAAAGCATTGACCCAGGTCATGGCGCGTTGCAATGACCCCCCGCTTTCTCCATACTTGCGGCCGATTTTTACTCCTAATAAAACACCCAAACCGTGGAACCTTAGAATGAGCACAGCAATCAGTCCGACTGCTTATAACTATAAGGTAGTCCGCCAGTTCGCCATCATGACGGTGGTCTGGGGGATCCTTGGCATGGGGCTTGGTGTCTTCATCGCCTCACAGCTTGTATGGCCGGAATTGAATTTCGGTCTGCCGTGGACGACTTTTGGACGCTTACGCCCGCTGCACACCAACCTGGTGATTTTCGCCTTCGGTGGTTGTGCACTGTTTGCCACTTCCTATTACGTCGTGCAGCGAACCTGCCAAACGCGACTGATTTCCGACAGCCTCGCGGCCTTCACCTTCTGGGGTTGGCAAGCGGTGATCGTCGGCGCGATCGTTACCTTGCCGCTGGGTTACACCACCACCAAGGAATACGCGGAACTGGAATGGCCCCTGGCTATTCTGCTGGCCATTGTCTGGGTCACCTACGGTCTGGTGTTCTTCGGCACCATCACCAAACGCAAGACCAAGCACATCTATGTCGGTAACTGGTTCTACGGTGCCTTCATCGTCGTGACGGCGATGCTGCACATCGTCAACCACGCCTCCCTGCCGGTCAGTTTCTTCAAGTCCTACTCGGCCTACGCCGGTGCGACTGACGCAATGATCCAGTGGTGGTACGGCCACAACGCGGTCGGTTTCTTCCTGACCACCGGCTTCCTGGGGATGATGTACTACTTCGTTCCGAAGCAGGCCGAGCGTCCGATCTACTCCTATCGTCTGTCGATCGTGCACTTCTGGGCGCTGATCACCCTGTACATCTGGGCCGGTCCGCACCACCTGCACTACACCGCACTGCCGGACTGGGCACAGTCGCTGGGCATGGCGATGTCGATCATTCTGCTGGCGCCGAGCTGGGGCGGCATGATCAACGGCATGATGACCCTGTCGGGCGCCTGGCATAAGCTGCGCACCGACCCGATCCTGCGTTTCCTCGTGGTATCGCTGGCGTTCTACGGCATGTCGACTTTCGAAGGCCCGATGATGGCCATCAAGACCGTCAACTCGCTGTCGCACTACACCGACTGGACCATCGGCCACGTACACGCCGGCGCTCTTGGCTGGGTAGCGATGATTTCGATCGGCGCGATCTACCACATGATCCCGAAACTGTTCGGTCGCACGCAGATGCACAGCATCGGCCTGATCAACACGCACTTCTGGCTCGCGACCATCGGCACCGTTTTGTACATCGCTTCGATGTGGGTCAACGGCATCACCCAAGGCCTGATGTGGCGTGCAATCAACGACGACGGCACCCTCACCTACTCGTTCGTGGAAGCGCTGCAAGCCAGTCACCCTGGTTTCATCGTTCGCGCCCTGGGCGGTGCGTTCTTCGCCAGCGGCATGCTGTTCATGGCCTACAACGTATGGCGTACCGTACGTGCCTCGAACCCGGCTGAAGCCAAAGCTGCTGAACAGATTGCTGTAGTTGGAGCTCACTGATGAAGCATGAAGCAGTCGAGAAGAATATTGGCCTGCTGGCCTTCTTCATGGTTATCGCCGTCAGCATCGGCGGCCTGACTCAAATCGTTCCGCTGTTTTTCCAGGACGTCACCAACAAGCCGGTCGAAGGCATGAAGCCGCGTACCGCCCTTGAACTGGAAGGCCGCGACATCTACATCGCCAACGGTTGTGTCGGCTGCCACTCGCAGATGATCCGTCCGTTCCGTGCTGAAACCGAACGCTACGGCCACTACTCGGTTGCCGGTGAAAGCGTCTGGGACCACCCGTTCCTGTGGGGTTCCAAGCGTACCGGTCCGGACCTGGCCCGTGTTGGCGGTCGTTACTCCGATGACTGGCAGCGTGCGCATTTGTACAACCCGCGCAACGTGGTGCCTGAGTCGAAAATGCCGGCCTACCCGTTCCTCGTGGAAAACAAGCTCGACGGCAAAGACACCGCCAAGAAAATGGAAGTCTTGCGCACGCTCGGCGTCCCTTACACCGACGAAGACATCGCCGGCGCCAAGGATGCTGTGAAGGGCAAAACCGAAATGGACGCGCTGGTGGCCTATCTGCAAGGCCTGGGCACCATCATCAAAAGCAAACGGTGATTTAGATGGATATCGGGATGATTCGTGGCCTGGGCACCGTTGTTGTGATGGTGGCCTTCATCGGTCTGGCGTTGTGGGTGTTCAGCCCCAAGCGCAAGTCGGAGTTTGAAGACGCGACCTTGCTGCCTTTCGCGGATGATCCCGAAGCCATCAAGCACGTCGAGCAAGCTTCTAGGAGTAACAAAGAATGACTACGTTCTGGAGTCTGTACGTCACAGTCCTCAGTCTCGGCACCATCTTCGCCCTGACCTGGCTGCTGCTGTCCACCCGCAAGGGCCAGCGCAGCGAATCCACCGATGAAACGGTCGGCCACTCCTTCGACGGGATCGAGGAGTATGACAACCCGTTGCCGAAATGGTGGTTCATGCTGTTCGTGGGCACCATCATCTTCGCCCTCGGCTATCTGGTGCTGTACCCGGGCCTGGGTAACTGGAAAGGCCTGTTGCCGGGTTACAACTACCTCGATAACGAGAAGCAGACCGCGTTCGCCAACGGCCAGACCGGCTGGACCGGCGTTCACGAATGGGAAAAGGAAATGCTCAGGTCGGATGCCAAGTTCGGCCCGATCTTCGCCAAGTTCGCTTCCATGCCGATCGAAGAAGTCGCCAAAGACCCGCAAGCCCTGAAGATGGGTGGCCGCCTGTTCGCCTCCAACTGCTCGGTCTGCCACGGTTCCGACGCCAAAGGCGCCTATGGCTTCCCTAACCTGACCGACGCCGACTGGCGCTGGGGCGGCGAAGCGCAAACCATCAAGACCACCATCATGGGCGGTCGTCACGCCGTGATGCCGGCCTGGGCTGAAGTGATCGGTGAGCAAGGCGTTGCGGACGTTGCCTCGTTCGTGCTGACCAACCTCGATGGCCGCAAGCTGCCGGAAGGCACCAAGGCTGACCCGGTTGCGGGCCAGAAACTGTTCGCCGCCAACTGCGTGGCGTGCCACGGCCCGGAAGGCAAAGGGACTCCCGCGATGGGCGCACCTAACCTGACCCACCCGGCAGCGTTCATCTACGGTTCGAGCTTCGCTCAACTGCAGCAGACCATCCGTTACGGCCGTCAGGGCCAGATGCCTGCGCAAGAACAGCTGCAAGGCAACGACAAGGTTCACCTGCTGGCCGCTTACGTTTACAGCCTGTCTCACG
This sequence comes from Pseudomonas sp. A-RE-19, assembly GCF_019956555.1. Classification (GTDB taxonomy): domain Bacteria; phylum Pseudomonadota; class Gammaproteobacteria; order Pseudomonadales; family Pseudomonadaceae; genus Aquipseudomonas. The sequence goes on from NZ_JAHBDQ010000007.1 coordinate 81,631, forward strand.
GTGAGAAGGCTCCGGTGGCGGATGCCCAGTAAGACGCGCACTTGATGCAATAAAACGGCCCCGCCCATGAAAATTGGCGGGGCTTTTTTTGTTTCGGCAATGTGCTCATAACTTGAGACAAATGCTCAATAGACTCGAATTTCGGTGCCCTGTAGCGTTCATTCCCACCCTGATGACCAACGTCAGGGCCAACTTACAGGGAAGAACTACATGTCAAAGAATGACGACAACACGATGCATGACAACATTGAACCAGCGCTTCAAGACGCTGTGGACGTTAAACCTGAAGATTCAACGACAGGTGCGAGCGCGCAAAATGCTCGAATCAGGTCTTTCACCCACATAACTGACATTGATGACGTCAATGGCGTAGATAAAAAACGTGGTAACGGCAGTGGTCTGGATAGCCTGGGAGGCGGCAGGCTGCCCTGATCCCCGATACGGCCCACCCAACAATGGCTGAAGCCACAAAAAACAGCCCCTCATCTGATGGGGCCGTTTTCGTGCAAGCCGACAGCGTTAAAGGTCGTGATCTCCGAAGCGGGTGATCAGGCAACCAGGGTTGAGCGATTTTCAGTCCGGCGGTGTTGCACTGATCAATCCATGGGACGAATGAGTTCTCCGCACCGACAAAACCGACCATAATCCACAAGTCAATTGATTCAAATCACTACACCATCAATTGATTTTGCCCAACGCGACCAAAGGTCGCACCCTTGCGCCAAAGCTACAGGCGTATCATTGCGCCACTGCAACACCTCTTTTTGACCGCGGTCGGCACGTACTGACCGGGGCATTTTTCCACTGCCGTGGGATGCAATGATGAGCAATCAGATTCCGGTACACGACGTTACTCCGCCTGCCAAGAACGCGAACAACAGCGTCGACCTCTACGCCTCTCGAGAAAAAATCTACACGCGCGCCTTCACCGGACTGTTCCGCAACCTGCGGATGATCGGTGGTGCCGGGTTGTTTCTGCTGTATTTCGGCACGGTGTGGCTGAGCTGGGGCGGCCATCAGGCCGTCTGGTGGAACCTGCCGGAACGTAAATTCTTCATTTTTGGCGCGACCTTCTGGCCACAGGATTTCATCCTGCTCTCGGGCATTTTGATCGTCAGTGCCTTCGGCCTGTTCTTCATTACCGTGTATGCCGGTCGGGTCTGGTGCGGTTACACCTGCCCGCAAAGCGTCTGGACCTGGATCTTCATGTGGTGCGAAAAAGTCACCGAAGGCGACCGCAACCAACGCATAAAGCTCGACAAGGCGTCGATGAGCGCCAACAAGTTCCTGCGTAAATTCAGCAAACACACGATGTGGCTGCTGATCGGCTTCGTGACCGGCATGACCTTCGTCGGCTACTTCTCGCCCATTCGCGAACTGGTGATCGACTTCTTCACCGGCCAGGCCGATGGCTGGTCGTATTTCTGGGTCGGCTTCTTCACCCTCGCCACCTACGGCAACGCCGGCTGGTTGCGCGAGCAGGTGTGTATTTACATGTGCCCGTACGCACGCTTCCAGAGCGTGATGTTCGACAAGGACACGTTGATCGTCTCCTACGATCCGCGCCGTGGCGAAAGCCGTGGCCCGCGCAAGAAAGGCATCGACTACAAGGCTCAAGGCCTGGGCGACTGCATCGATTGCACCATGTGCGTCCAGGTCTGCCCGACCGGTATCGACATCCGCGATGGCCTGCAAATCGAATGCATCGGCTGCGCGGCGTGCATCGACGCCTGCGACAACATCATGGACAAGATGGATTACCCGCGCGGCCTGATCAGCTACACCACCGAGCACAACTTGTCCGGGCAAAAAACCCATAAACTGCGCCCACGCCTGATCGGTTATGCCCTGGTGTTGCTGACAATGATCGCGTTGCTGATGACTGCGTTCTTCATGCGTTCGCTGGTCGGCTTCGATGTCAGTAAAGACCGCGTGTTGTACCGCGAGAACGCCGAAGGCCGGATCGAAAACGTCTACAGCCTGAAGATCATGAACAAGGACCAGCGCGACCATACGTATGTGTTGGAGGCCTCAGGCCTGCCGGACCTCAAGCTGCAAGGCACGCGCGAAATCAAAGTCGCCGCCGGGGAGATTTTCAGCCAGCCCGTCGAGTTGTCCAGCGCACCGGAACAACTGCCATCAAGCACCAACGAGGTGAAATTCATCCTCAAGGATGCCGATGACGCCAGCGTCCATGTTGAAGCCAAGAGCCGATTCATCGGCCCACAAATTCGTTGAGAGAAGTGATCATGCCCGCAGCAACTGCCGCAAGTCCCTGGTACAAGCACCTTTGGCCGTGGATCATCATCGCCATCCTGGCCTGCTCGGTGACTTTGACCCTGTCGATGGTGACCATCGCGGTGAACAACCCGGACAACCTGGTCAACGACAACTATTACGAGGCCGGCAAGGGCATTAACCGTTCGCTGGACCGCGAACTGCTGGCCCAGACCCTGCAACTGCGTGCCAGCGTACATCTGGATGAGGTGACCGGCGAAGTCGACCTGCGCCTGAGCGGCAACAGCCAGCCGAAAACCCTTGAGCTGAACCTGATTTCGCCGACCCAGCCAGAGAAGGACCGCAAGATCACCCTGGCCCGCAGCGAAACCGAACAGGGCCGCTACATTGGCCAGTTGAGCGACAAGATCGAAGGCCGGCGCTTCGTCGAATTGCTGGGCACGCAGGATGACAAGACCTGGCGCATGTTCGAAGAAGAACAGGTCAGCCATGACAAGGACCTGCTGCTCGGGGATGAGCCGCTGCAAGGCGCGGAAGACCTGAAAAAATAAAGTCGCGCTTCGCGCATCGCGAGCAGGCTCGCTCCCACAGTGGATCTGCGGTGTGCATGAATTTTGTACACGACATCGATCAAATGTGGGAGCGAGCCTGCTCGCGATGAGGCCCTCCCGGACGATATAGATTCCAGCTCATGAGCACTCCAACCCCCTGCTACCACTGCGCCCTGCCCGTCCCGGCCGGCAGCCGCTTCACCGCCGCCGTCCTCGGGGATACCCGTGAGTTCTGCTGCCCGGGTTGCCAGGCGGTGGCCGAGGCCATCGTGGCCGGTGGGCTGGAAAGTTATTACCAGCATCGCAGCGAAGCCTCGGCCAATCCCGAAGCCCTGCCGGTGCAGTTGGTGGATGAGCTGGAGCTTTACGATCGCGCCGATGTGCAACAACCCTTTGTCCGCCATGAAGGCGAACTCGCCGAAACCACTCTGTTGATGGAAGGCATCAGTTGCGCCGCCTGCGGCTGGTTGATCGAGAAACACCTGCGCGCCTTGCCTGCGGTGGCCGAAGCACGCCTGAACCTGTCCAACCATCGCCTTCACGTGCGCTGGGCCGACGCGCAACTGCCATTGAGCCAGGTGCTCAGCGAATTGCGCCACATCGGTTACGCCGCCCACCCCTACCAGGCCGACCGCGCCAGTGAACAACTGGCCAGCGAAAACCGCCTGGCCCTGCGCCAGCTCGGTGTGGCCGGGCTGCTGTGGTTCCAGGCGATGATGGCGACCATGGCCACCTGGCCGGAATTCAACATCGACCTCAGCCCAGAGCTGCATACCATCCTGCGCTGGGTCGCGCTGTTTCTGACCACCCCGATCGTGTTTTACAGCTGCGCGCCGTTCTTCAAAGGGGCGATGCGCGATCTGCGCACCCGCCACCTGACCATGGACGTCTCGGTGTCGCTGGCGATCGGCAGTGCTTATATCGCCGGGATCTGGACCTCGATCACCGGGGTCGGCGAGCTGTATTTCGATGCGGTAGGGATGTTCGCGCTGTTCCTGCTGGCCGGGCGTTATCTGGAACGTCGCGCCCGGGAACGCACCGCCGCTGCGACCGCACAGTTGGTCAATCTGTTGCCCGCCTCGTGCCTGCGGCTGAGTGCTGACGGTCAGAGCGAACGGATTCTGCTCAGTGAGTTGCGCGTTGGTGATCAGGTGCTGGTGCATCCCGGCGCGATTCTGCCGGCCGACGGCAAGATCCTCGACGGTCAGTCGAGCATCGATGAATCCCTGCTTACCGGCGAATACCTGCCACAACCACGGACCTTGGGCGATGCCGTCACCGCCGGCACCTTGAACGTTGAGGGCGCGCTGACCGTCGAAGTCCTGGCGCTGGGTCAGGACACGCGCCTGTCGGCCATCGTCCGCTTGCTGGATCGCGCCCAGGCCGAAAAGCCGCGACTGGCGGAAATCGCCGATCGCGCCGCGCAATGGTTTTTGCTGTTGTCACTTATCGCGGTGGCCGCCATCGGCCTGCTGTGGTGGGAACTGGATTCTTCACGAGCCTTCTGGATTGTCCTGGCGATGCTGGTTGCGACGTGCCCGTGCGCCTTGTCTCTGGCCACGCCAACCGCCCTCACCGCTGCTACCGGCACGCTGCACAAGCTCGGTCTTTTGTTGACGCGCGGCCATGTGCTGGAAGGCCTGAATCAAATCGACACAGTGATTTTCGACAAGACCGGCACCCTCACCGAAGGTCGCCTGGCCTTGCGTTCGATCCGGCCGCTTGGGGCCCTGACCAGCGATCAATGCCTGAGCCTCGCCGCTGCTCTGGAGAACCGCTCCGAACACCCGATTGCCCGGGCTTTTGGCCGCGCGCCGCTAGCCGCCGAGGAGGTTCACAGCATGCCGGGGCTGGGTCTGGAGGGGTTGGTCGGCACACAACGCCTGCGCATCGGCCAACCGGGGTTTGTCGGGGAACTCAGCGGCGCTCAAGTGCCGGTAATGCCCGATGAGCCCGGCCAATGGCTGCTGCTCGGCGACAGCCAGGGACCACTGGCATGGTTCGTTCTCGATGACCGTTTACGCGCCGACGCGCCCGCCCTGCTGGCGGCATGCAAGGCTCGCGGCTGGCGCACGCTGCTGCTGTCCGGCGACAGCTCGCCGATGGTCGCCAGCGTCGCTGCCGAATTGGGCATCGACGAGGCCCGTGGCGGTTTGCGTCCGGACGATAAATTGCAGGTGCTGCAACAGCTGCACAAAGAAGGTCGCAAGGTGTTGATGCTCGGTGACGGGGTCAATGACGTGCCGGTGCTGGCCGCCGCCGACATCAGCGTGGCGATGGGCTCGGCCACCGACCTGGCGAAAACCAGTGCTGATGCGGTGCTGCTGTCGAACCGCCTCGACGCGCTGGTGCAAGCCTTCAGCCTGGCCCGTCGCACCCGCCGGGTCATCATTGAGAACTTGCTGTGGGCGGCGCTGTACAATGGCCTCATGTTGCCGTTCGCCGCCCTCGGCTGGATCACTCCGGTATGGGCTGCGGTCGGCATGTCGATCAGTTCGTTGACCGTGGTGCTCAATGCCCTGCGCCTGACTCGCCTGCCGAGCTCGCAGCCTGCCAGCACCCTGCCAGAAACCCGCCCGCTGCCGGCCTGAGCCGCGCGAGCATGGAGTCCAGATGCCAGCTCTCTACGTGATGATCCCGGCCGCGCTGCTGATCGTGGCCATCGCTATCTATATCTTCTTCTGGGCGGTCGACAGCGGTCAGTACGACGACCTCGACGGTCCGGCCCATAGCATTCTGTTCGACGATCAGGACCCGAACCACAAGGCAGCGGTCGACGAGGCCAGCGGCCATCCGGCCAAACCGGACGACAAGGCGCCGCCCCATGCTTGAGTTGGCGCCACTGCTGGTGTCTGCGGTGATCCTCGGCCTGCTCGGTGGCGGGCATTGCCTGGGGATGTGCGGCGGATTGATGGGCGCGCTGACCCTGGCGATCCCCAAGGAACAACGCAGCCGACGCTTTCGACTGTTACTGGCCTACAACCTGGGGCGAATTCTCAGCTACGCCGCTGCCGGCCTGCTGATCGGCCTGGCCGGCTGGGCCGTGGCCAATAGCCCGGCGGCGATGTTCATGCGCATCCTCGCCGGATTGCTACTGATCGTCATGGGCCTGTACCTGGCCGGCTGGTGGAGCGGCCTGACCCGCATCGAAAGCCTCGGTCGCGGCCTGTGGCGGCATATCCAGCCGATTGCCAACAGATTGCTGCCCGTATCGAACCTGCCCCGGGCGCTGCTGTTGGGCGCACTGTGGGGCTGGCTGCCGTGCGGGCTGGTTTACAGCACATTGCTGTGGTCGGCGAGTCAGGGCAATGCGCTGGACAGTGCATTGCTGATGCTGGCATTCGGGCTGGGCACCTGGCCGGTGCTGCTCGCCACAGGGCTGGCGGCCGAGCGCGTCACGGCGTTATTGCGCAAACGCAGCGTGCGCATGACCGGTGGTTTGCTGGTGATGGTGTTCGGCATCTGGACCTTGCCGGGGCCGCATCAGCATTGGTTAATGGGGCATTAGATCGGCGGCGCGCCCTTCGCGGGCAAGCCTCGCTCCTACAAGAGTTCGCGATCCCTTGTAGGAGCGAGGCTTGCCCGCGAAGAGGCCCTCACTGACAACACAAATCCCGACCGTTGATGCAAATCAAGATGCCTCAACGCCGCAGCCCTTAGACTCGCCCGCATGCCAGCCTATCTCGGGGGAATGCCCGCATGCTCGACGCCATTCGTTGGGACACAGATCTGATCCGCCGTTATGACCTGGCGGGACCGCGCTACACCTCGTACCCGACCGCCGTGCAATTCGACAGCCAGGTCGGCACCTTCGACCTGTTCCACGCCCTGCGCGACAGCCGCAAGGCCCTGCGACCGCTGTCGCTGTATGTGCACGTGCCGTTCTGCGCGAACATCTGCTACTACTGCGCCTGCAACAAAGTCATCACCAAGGACCGCGGCCGCGCCCTGCCCTATTTGCAGCGTCTGGAACAGGAAATCCAGCTGATTGCCTGCCACCTCGACCCTGCGCAGAAAGTCGAACAACTGCATTTCGGCGGCGGCACCCCGACCTTTCTCAGCCACGATGAACTGCGTCAGTTGATGGCTCAACTGCGCAAGCATTTCAATCTGCTGGACGATGATTCCGGCGACTACGGCATCGAGATCGACCCACGCGAGGCCGATTGGTCGACCATGGGCCTGCTTCGGGAACTGGGCTTCAACCGGGTCAGCATCGGCCTGCAAGACCTCGATCCGACGGTACAGCGGGCGGTCAATCGCTTGCAAAGCCTGGAAGAAACCCGCGCCGTGATCGATGCTGCCCGAACCTTGCAATTTCGTTCGATCAACATCGACCTGATCTACGGCCTGCCAAAGCAGACACCTGAAAACTTCGCCCGCACCGTCGACGAGGTCATCAATCTGCAACCGGACCGGCTCTCGGTGTTCAACTATGCCCATCTGCCTGAACGCTTCATGCCGCAACGGCGGATCAACAGTAATGACCTACCGACGCCAGCACAAAAGCTGGAAATGCTCCAGCGCACCATCGAACAGCTGACGGCCGCCGGTTACCGCTACATCGGCATGGACCATTTCGCCCTGCCCGACGATGACCTGGCGATTGCCCAGGAAGAATCGACCCTGCAACGTAACTTCCAGGGCTACACCACCCACGGTCATTGCGATTTGATCGGGTTGGGGGTATCGGCCATCAGCCAGGTCGGCGATTTGTACTGCCAGAACAGCAGCGACCTGAACCAGTACCAGAACGCATTGGCGTCCGCTCAACTCGCCACCAGCCGTGGCTTGATATGCAACGCTGACGATCGCTTGCGCAGAGCGGTGATTCAGCAACTGATTTGCCATTTCAACCTGGAATTCGCAACGATCGAACAAGCCTTCAACATCGATTTTCGTGGCTACTTCGGCGAACTCTGGCCTCAGTTGCAGGACATGGCCGAGGACGGGTTGATAGAACTGGACAACCAACGAATCACCGTACTGCCCGCCGGGCGTTTGCTGGTGCGCTCGGTGTGCATGGTCTTCGATGCCTACCTGGAACACACTAATCGCCAACGATTTTCACGAGTGATCTAGGGTCTGTTGACGTTTGATGACGTTCCCGGCCCCCGGGCCCCTGTGGATAAATTGTCGCAGGCTGGCCCGAATGTCCTCCCGTGGGTTACCCTTACGGCTTATGTGTGTTTTCCCACAAGGATTAAAGAAATGTCCGAGCCAGTAAAGCTGCGCGCTCATAGCCAGGCCCATTGCAAGGATTGCAGCCTGGCCCCTCTCTGCCTGCCACTTTCTTTGAATCTGGAAGACATGGATGCGCTGGACGAAATCGTCAAACGTGGCCGCCCGCTGAAAAAGGGCGAGTTCCTGTTTCGCCAGGGCGACACGTTCGATTCCGTTTATGCAGTACGCTCCGGCGCCCTGAAAACCTTCAGCCTGAGCGATGGCGGCGAAGAACAGCTCACCGGCTTCCATTTGCCAAGTGAATTGGTCGGCCTGTCAGGCATGGACACCGAGAAACACCCGGTCACGGCCCAAGCCCTGGAAACCACCTCGGTGTGCGAAATTCCTTTCGAACGTCTCGATGAACTGGCCCTGCAGCTGCCACAACTGCGCCGTCAGTTGATGCGGGTAATGAGCCGCGAGATTCGTGACGATCAGCAAATGATGTTGCTGCTGTCGAAGAAAACCGCCGACGAGCGCATCGCCACCTTTCTGGTCAACCTGTCGGCACGTTTCCGCGCCCGAGGCTTCTCGGCCAACCAGTTCCGGCTGAGCATGTCGCGCAACGAAATCGGCAATTACCTGGGCCTGGCGGTGGAAACCGTGTCCCGGGTGTTCACCCGTTTCCAGCAAAACGAACTGATTGCCGCCGAGGGCAAGGAAATACATATCCTCGACCCGATCCAGCTCTGCGCTCTGGCTGGCGGCTCGATCGAGGGCTGACCCTGGCGATGGCGGCTGAGCGAAACGGTTCAGCCGCCGTTATACTGCGACGTTTGCAGCCCGCCAGGACACTTCGACGATGGTCTTCGACTCCTTCGACATCAAATCCCTGATCCGCCCCGTGATCGACTTCCCCAAGCCGGGTGTGATCTTTCGCGACATCACTCCGCTGTTCCAGTCACCCACGGCACTGCGCCTGGTGATGGACAGCTTTGCCCATCGTTACGTCGAAGCCGACTTCACCCACATCGGCGCCATGGATGCCCGTGGCTTCCTGATCGGCTCGATCCTGGCCTATCAGTTGAACAAACCGCTGGTACTGTTCCGCAAGCAGGGCAAATTGCCGGCCGACGTGTTGGCCGAGGGTTATCAGACCGAATACGGCGAAGCCTTTCTCGAAGTCCATGCCGACAGCCTGTGCGAGGGTGACTCGGTGGTGATGTTCGATGACCTGATCGCCACTGGCGGCACGCTGATCGCGGCGGCGAACCTGATTCGGCGCATGGGCGCCCGCGTTCATGAAGCGGCGGCAATCATTGACCTGCCGGAGCTGGGTGGTTCGCAGCGGCTGGAAGACATGGGGATTCCGACTTTCTGTCTGACGCAGTTTGCCCTAACCGATAAATAAGGCGGCGTCTGCACCGCCGCCTTCGCGAGCAGGCTCGCTCCCACAGTTAATCTCTGTCGTATACAAAACTTGTGTGCACAGAAAACCCCCTGTGGGAGCGAGCCTGCTCGCGATGGCGTCAGTCGCCACACCGCAGATTAGAGCCCCATCTGCTTGCTGATGATCTCGTTCATCACTTCCCGCGTCCCGCCGCCGATCGACAGAATCCGGTTATCGCGATAGAGCCGCTCCACCAGGCTCTCGCGCATATAACCGAGGCCACCGAGAATCTGCACCGCATCGGTCGTAATGCGGTCAGCCGTGTCGGTAGCAAAATTCTTGGCCATGGAAATCTCTTTGACCACACTCCGCCCAGCGGCCATTTTCGCCGCCTGGCGGTAGGTGAACTCCCGTGACACCTCCAGCGCCGTGGCCATTTCCGCGAGACGGTGCTTGAGCACCTGGAACTTGCCGATGGGTTTGCCAAAGGCTTCACGCTGACGAGCCCAGTTCAGGCTCTCCTCCAGCGCCAACTGCGCGGTCATGTTGGCCATCAGCGCCAGGGCCAGACGTTCGCTCTGGAAGTTGCCCATGATGCAGGCGAAGCCCATGTTCTCTGCACCGAGCAGATGGCCCACCGGCACCCGGCAATCATCGAAAAACAGCTCGGCAGTGTCCGACGCCCACCAGCCCATTTTCTTCAATTGACGACCGACGGAGAAACCGGGCGTGCCCTTCTCGATCAGCAACAAACTGATGCCGCCGAACCCCGGTTCGCCGGTACGCACCGCAACGGTGTAGAAATCCGCACGAACGCCGCTAGTAATGAAGGTTTTGCTGCCGCTGACTCGATAAAAGTCGCCATCACGCACGGCGCGGGTTTGCAGGTTGGCCACATCGGAGCCACCACTGGGCTCAGTGACGGCCAGGGCGCTGATCTTCTCGCCCGCCAGCACCTGAGGCACAACGCGATCGCGGATTTCAGGCCTGGCCCACTTGAGGATCGGCGGCAGACCGATGTCCAGCGAGCCCAACCCCGCGACCAGACCACCGGAACCGCAACGCATCAGCTCTTCACTGGCGGCGATCTTGGCGAATACGTCACCTTCGTGGCTGCCGCCCAAGGCCTCTGGGTAACCGATACCCAGAATCCCCGCCGCGCCGGCCTTTAGGTAGAGTTCACGGGGGAAGCTTTCAGCTTCTTCCCACTGATCAATATCCGGAAGAATCTCGCGCTCGACGAAACGTCTGACGCTGTCGCGGACCAATTGGTGGCTGGGGTCGAAGTATTCCTGGAAGGCAGGCATCGGCGAACTCCACTGAAGGTTCAGCGAAGTTAACCGAGCGCTTGCTTGGTTTTCAATAGAAGGAGTGGTGGAAGATCAAAAGATCGCAGCCTTCGGCAGCTCCTACGTTTGGATGTCGTACACCCTGTAGGAGCTGCCGAAGGCTGCGATCTTTTGATTTTGATGCGGTTACAGCGAGATCGGTTTACGCCCCGCAAACGAATGCGCCAACGTCCCGCCATCCACCAGTTCCAGTTCGCCACCCAATGGCACGCCGTGGGCGATGCGCGAGGCGATCAGACCTTTGTTGCTCAACAACTGGGCGATGTAATGCGCCGTGGCCTCACCTTCCACCGTGGGGTTGGTGGCGAGGATGACTTCAGTGAACGTGCCCGCCTCTTCGATCCGCGTCAGCAGTTGTGGAATGCCGATGGCTTCCGGGCCTAGCCCGTCGAGGGGCGACAAGTGCCCCTTGAGTACGAAGTAGCGACCGCGAAAACCGGTCTGCTCCACCGCATAAACGTCCATCGGGCCTTCCACTACACACAGCAAGGTATCGTCGCGGCGTGTATCGGCGCACTGCGGGCACAGATCGTCTTCGGTCAGCGTGCGACACAAGCGGCAGTGGCCCACACCTTCCATGGCCTGACTCAACGCCTGGGCCAGTCGCAAACCGCCGCTGCGATCACGCTCAAGCAGTTGCAACGCCATGCGCTGGGCAGTTTTCTGACCCACACCCGGCAAAATTCGCAGAGCGTCGATCAGTTGGCGAATCAAAGGGCTGAAGCTCATGGGGAAAAAGTCCGACATAACAACGAGACGCGGTTTATACCCGCGCCTCTGTTTAGCGTCAAATAGCAGCGTCAATTGCCCTGTGGCGAGGGGGCTTGCCCCCCGTTCGGCTGCGCAGCAGTCGTAAATCAGTCAATACAGCTTTCGATGCTGGGCCCGCTTCGCGAGCCAACGGGGGCAAGCCCCCTCGCCACAGGGTAAACCGCGGGCAGAAACAAAAATGCCAGGCGCGATGCCTGGCATTTTTTTGTAACCCATCCGACGCGCGTTGGCGAATCAGAACGGCAGTTTCATACCCGGTGGCAGTTGCATGCCAGCGGTCACGCCGGACATTTTGTCCTGGCTGTTGGCTTCGATCTTGCGCACGGCGTCGTTGACGGCAGCGGCAAATACCGCTTCCAGCATTTCTTTGTCGTCTTCACTCAGGCCTTCGACCAGGCTTGGGTCGATGGTCACGCGCTTGACGTCGTGACGACCGGTCATCACCACGGTGACCATATCACCGCCGGCTTTACCGGTGACTTCGGCGTTGGCCAGTTCTTCCTGCATCTTGGCCATTTTTTCCTGCATCTGCTGCGCCTGCTTCATCAGGCCGGCCATGCCACCTTTCATCATGGGAATCACCTCAAAAGTACTTGGATAAAAACAGCGCCCGGCGACTGCAGCCAAGCGCCTTCAGTTACTAGCCCTGACTGGCCAGGGCCTCGACAGGTTCAATAGTATCGTGACGGACCACCGCCCCGAACTGCTGCATCATTTGCTGGATGAACGGATCACCATGGATCGATTCCTCGGCCTCGCGCTGACGATTGGCACGGCGGCGGGATGCGGCCTGGGCCGGGGTTTCCTGCTCGGGCTTGATCAGCTCCATGCTCAGGGTCAGCGTACGCCCGTGAAACTGGTTCAGCGCATCGTTGAGGCGACGTTGTTGCGTCGCGTTGAACAAGGCGCTGTGGGCCGGGTCGAGGTGCAACAGCCAGTTGTCGCCATCGACGGCGATCAGCGTGCAGTTGGCGGCAATACTGCCGGTCATGCCGGATACCGGCAATTTCGGAAACAACTCCAGCCATTGCAGGGCCAGACCGGTGGCTGGCATCGCGGCCGGTTCAGGCTCGGGTTCCGGCGCTGGCTCGGCAGTATGCTCGCTGGCCAGTTCGTCGAGGTAGCTGTAAGCCGAATCCATGTCCGGCTCGATGTAGTCTTCGTCCAGCGGCGGCTCGTCGTCCAGGTCAATGCCCGGCGTGGCGGCATCGACTTCGGCCACGGACGGCTCCGGGATCGGCGCGGCGGCCCATTCCGGCGCGTCCGGTACCACGCTGTCCGGCGTCGGCATGGGCATTGGTGGCAATTCGGGTTGTTCGCCGGCCGTTTCCAGCACGGGCTCGACAGCCGGCTGCTGGACAACTTCGGGCTCTACCGGGTCGTTCCAGGGCAGGTCGACGACTTCTTCAACCGCTACGGGCTCGACAACAGGCTCAGGCGCAGACACGGGCGCGACCGGCTCAGGCTCGGCTACCGGGGCCGGCGCAACCACGGGCGCAACCGGAGCCGGTGCAACAGCCGTGGCGACTACCGGCGCAACAACCGGCGCGGCAGCCACTGAGTTTGCGGAATCAACTGTGGCCTGGCTGATCCCCACTGGCTTTAGCGGTTGCCTCGGCGCATCCGCGGTGTCTGCCGGTCGGAACGCGAGCATTCGCAGCAAGACCATTTCAAAACCGCCGCGCGGATCCGGCGCCAGCGGCAAATCCCGGCGACCGATCAGGCCCATCTGGTAATAGAACTGCACATCTTCGGCCGGCAACGCCTGGGCCAAAGCCAATACGCGGTCACGGTCGCCGTGGCCGTTGTCGACGCCTTCAGGCAGGGCCTGGGCGATGGCGACACGGTGCAGCACATTGAGAATTTCCGAGAGCACGCCGTTCCAGTCCGGACCTTGTTCGGCCAGATGGCGCACCGCTTCGAGCAACGCCTTGGCGTCGCCTTCGATCAGCGCATGCAGGACGTCGTAGACCTGACCATGATCAAGCGTACCCAGCATGGCCCGCACGTCAGCGGCCATGACCTTGCCTTCACCGAAGGCGATGGCCTGGTCGGTCAGACTCATGGCATCGCGCATCGAACCGTCGGCGGCGCGGCCCAGCAGCCACAGCGCGTCGTCTTCGAACGGCACGTTCTCGACACTCAGCACGTGGGTCAAATGCTCGACCACCCGTTCCGGGGTCATGTTCTTCAGGGAGAACTGCAGGCACCGCGAAAGAATCGTTGCAGGAAGTTTCTGCGGATCGGTGGTGGCCAGGATGAACTTGACGTAGGGCGGCGGCTCTTCGAGGGTTTTCAACAGCGCATTGAAGGAATGGCTGGAGAGCATGTGCACTTCGTCGATCAGGTAGACCTTGAAGCGCCCGCGGCTCGGTGCGTACTGCACGTTGTCGAGCAGCTCGCGGGTGTCTTCGACCTTGGTCCGGCTCGCGGCGTCGATCTCGATCAGGTCGACGAAGCGGCCCTCATCGATCTCGCGGCACACCGAGCACTCGCCACAGGGGGTCGAAGTGATACCTGTTTCACAGTTCAGGCATTTGGCGATAATCCGCGCGATGGTGGTCTTGCCGACCCCGCGCGTACCGGTAAAAAGGTACGCGTGGTGCAGCCGCTGGCTGTCCAAGGCATTGATCAGAGCCTTGAGCACATGGGTCTGGCCGACCATTTCGCCGAACGAGCGCGGACGCCATTTACGTGCAAGAACCTGATAACTCATCGAAAACCGTCGCAACGAAGGAACAGAAGCGGCTAATGCTAGCGGAGCAAGGCCAAAATTGCATCCGGTGCGCTCGTCTAATCTGGCTAAGCTGCACTTTGAGGGGGCTTTTATTGGCTCGGCGTCGGACGTAACGGAGTGATTATGCGTTTTGCCTTGGGGGCGCTGCTGTTGCTCAGCCTGAATGTCATTGCCGCCGAAGCGCCATTGCGCTTTGTTGTCTCCGACAGCTGGGCCATGCCAATGGTGCAGATCGAGAACGGCCGACCGACCCAGGGCATTCTGCACGACATCATGCTCAGCCTGGCGACTCAGGTCGGCATGCCGGCGGAATTTCACGTATTGCCTCGAGCACGTGTGCAAAACGCCATGGACCACGGTGAAGTCGATATCCGCTGCTATATCTCACCCTCCTGGCTGCCGAACCCGTCTGGCGACTCTATCTGGAGCGTCACGCTGCTGGTTCAGCGCGACTTGCTGATTGGTCGGCGCGGTTCGCCCCTATCGGTCAATCTGGCAGACCTGCCGCAACAGTCGATCGGCACCGTGCTCGGCTATAGTTACCCGACCCTGCAACCGCTGTTCGATGCCGACCGCTTGCATCGTGAAGACGCGCGCAATCAGGAGCTCGTGCTGGATAAACTGCTGGCTGGGCGCTACCGCTACGCCGTGAGCAATCAGTGGACGCTGGACTGGTTCAACCAGCGCCTGTTGCCCGACCGACAACTGCAAAGCGTAGCGCTGGTACACGAGCAAACCGTCGGCTGCTACGTGCGCAACGACCCCAAGGTGCCCGTACAACGCATTCTGGGCACCTTGCTGCACATGAAAATGTCCGGGGAAATCGATGACATCATCCGCCTCTATACCGGCAATCCTGCTGCTAACCCGTAGCAGCTACCGAATGCAGGCTTCGCCAGCTGCTACAGGAGGGCACCGATGGCTCAAGCTGTCCGGTCAAGCGCCTGCCATTGCGACGGAGCGGTAAACCCCGCCACCCAGGCCGGCACCTCACCGGGCGGCATCGGGCGACCGATGAAATAACCTTGGGCGACTTCACACCCCAGCCGCAACAGTAATTCGCCGTGCTCAAGGCTTTCCAGCCCCTCGGCGATCACCTGCCGACCGAACGCGCGGGCCAGGCCAATCACCGCCGTGGTCAGTGCCAGATCGTCATGATCAATCAGAATGTCGCGCACGAACGACTTATCGATCTTGATGGTTTGGGTGCGTAGACGCTTGAGGTAGCTCAGGGACGAGTAACCCGTGCCGAAGTCACCCAGCGAAAACTGCACCCCCAACGCCTGACAGGCTTTCAAGCAGGCACTGACATGCTGGATATTCTCGATCGCCACCGACTCGACGATTTCCAGATCGAGCATCTGCGGAGCGACCTGGGCATGTCGAGCGAGTACCTGCCGGAGTCGGTCGACGAAATCGGCGCGCTGAAAATGTCGCGCCGCGATATTGATACTGACCGGCCAGCCCTGCCCTGCTTGCTGCCAACGGTGCAACTGCGACAGCACCTGGTCCATCACCCATTCACCGATATCGATGATCAGATCGGTGTCTTCCACCAGCGGCAAAAACTCCCGAGGCGGCACCATGCCGTTTTGCGGGTGCTCCCAACGTAACAGCGCCTCGAAACCGACGACCACGCCACGGCGCATGTTCACCTTGGGCTGAAAATGCAGGCGCAATTCACCGGCGACCAGCGCCTGACGCACCCGCTCGACGGTCTGGTGAGTGGCCTTGACCTCCTGATCCCGCGAGACATCGAATAGATGAAAGCGGTTTCGCCCGCGCTGCTTGGCCACGTACATCGCCTGATCGGCATGACGCAGCAGGGTTTCGGCATCTTCGTTGTCATCGGGAAACAGAGTGGCGCCGATACTGGCGAACACATTGATGTCCTTGCCGTGCAGCGTATAAGGCGCCGATATCGCCCCCAGCACGCGGTTCAGCGCCGCGCGCAACTCCGGCAAATCACGCACGTAACGCAACACCAGCACGAATTCGTCACCGGCCAGTCGCGCCACCACGTCTTCGCCGCGGACAATGTCGCGCAGACGCTTGGCCACTTCCACCAGCAACATATCGCCACTGGCGTGACCATAGCCGTCGTTGACCGCCTTGAATCCGTCAAGATCAAGCATGCACACCGCCAGCGGAATGTGCTCATGCCGGGAGAACTCCAGCGCCTGATCCAGCAAATCCGACAGGAACGCACGATTGGGCAGCCCGGTCAGCACGTCATGCCCGACTCGCCATTGCAGGGTTTGCAGCAGTTGACGTTTTTCGCTGATGTCGAAACGAATCGACAAGTATCGATGAATGCGCCCGGTGGCGTCATCGAGCACCGGCACCATGGTGCTGTCGACCCAATACAGGCTGCCATCCTTGGCGCGATTACAAATCTCGCCCTTCCATATATTGCCCAGGGCGATGGTGCGCCACATGGCGGCGAAGAAATCGGCCGAATGCAGGCCGGAATTCAACAGGCGATGGTTCTGCCCTAGCAGTTCCTCGCGACTGTAGCCGGACACGGCGCAGAATTGATCGTTGACGTACGTAATCCGGCCGTCCAGATCAGTCTCGGAAAAAATGGCGGCGGCATCCACGGCCCTGCGGTATTTCTCATCCATGAGTCAGGCTCGATGTCGCTAGCGGTGGCACCGCTCGACCAGCGCAGGATGCCCGGAAGAGATGTTTTGAGAAGTACAGCGCAGAGACACGTTATCACTCCATGAACAGCGTTTGACGGCCCCCGGACAGCCGAAGATCAACTAGTCTCAAAGGCCACGGGCAAGGCAGTAACTTCGACTCTGGTAACATTTCGTCGCGAGATTTCAGACCGCTGAGGGCCTCTGCGCATACCCGGCAGGCAACGCAATGCTGGCTTTTTCATATCGCCTAAACTAAAGAAAGCAGCTCACCAAAAAACCCTTCAATGCGGCGATTCTACGAAATGCATCACATTTTGCAAAGCAAGGTGATGGATCATGCAGTTGCCTAATGCAAAAATCTATCGTTAAGTTCTTGATTCTAAATGGGAATTGAGCGATGCAAATTTCAAGTTTGGGTCCGGCCATCCGACGCTACCGCAAGGTCGCAGGGCTTACTCAGGCTGAACTCGGCGAAAAAACCGGTTTTGACCCCAAAACCATCAGCCGCTTCGAAACCGGCACCTATACCCCCAGCGTGGAAGCATTGTTCCTGCTTGCCGATGTGCTGGGTGTGAAGCTGAAAGTCTTTTTCGCAGATCTGGGCGACGAAGATGAACAGCGGGCGTACCTGTTTAGCGTCATACACAAAGCCACCCCGAAGGATCTGGGAAAGCTGATCGCAGCGGTTGACCAGGCCTTGTCCAAGCCTTAGTGCCAGTAAATGAAAAAAGGAGGCCGACCTGTCGAATCGACAAGTCGGCCTCCTTTTTTATATCCCGCTCTTTAATTCGGAAACGACGAAACACCGCCCTGGATAAGCGCCATGGCAGCGAAAACAAAAACAGTATTTTTAGATAGAAAACACGAAAGAGGGTTCGTGCTGCGTTATGGAGGCAACCCCACCAGCCACACCCCGGCACACAATGTTCCCGCTGTGGCTGCTTCCTTCCGGATCTGACCAGGTTCACGGGTAATCGTTGCGGGGGGACCGATGGGGTCACCATAACGACGCTCACCTGACGGCGAGCCGCGCCATTGTACCTATCTGAGACGAAGTTACAACCGTTCCGGCGGATTAAAAAATATGAGCCGCTTCAAGGACATGCGCTGACCCAAAAAGATCGCAGCCTTCGGCAGCTCCTACATGGATTGGCGCACACCCGAAGGCTGCGATCTTTTGATCCTACTGCGCCAACACCTCATCCGCCCTGCCACCCTCCTGCTGGATCACCAGGTGAATGAAGTGCAGCTTGGCAATCACCGCAGGCGGCAGCACGAACGGATAGAAATCCGGCTGCCCCATGCTGCGTGACAGTTCATTGAGCATACCGGCCAGTTCGATCCATGCATTGACGAACGACAGGAACGCCGGGCCGCCAGGGTGCTGCGGATCGAAGAGCGTGCTGGGTGGAAACGGCTGGTAATCGAAATCCATTTCCTGCGCACTCATGCCAAAACCCAGCGCGGTGTCTACCGCATCCATCATGTGCAGGTAGTGAGCCCAGGTTTCTGCCCAGTCTTCCCAGGGGTGCATGGTGGCGTAGGCGCTGACGTAATGTTGCTGCCAGTCGAGCGGCACGCCTTGCTTATAATGCCGCTCAAGGGCTTCGGCGTAGCTTTCACGCTCGTCGCCGAACAGACCGCGAAACGCTTCCAGCCAATGACGGTTGGCGACCAGGCGGTCCCAATAGTAATGCCCTGCCTCGTGACGAAAGTGCCCGAGCAGCGTGCGATAAGGTTCGTGCATCTGCACGCGAACCTGTTCGCGATGGGCGTCGTCGGCCTCTTTGATATCGAGGGTGATCAGACCGTTCGCGTGCCCGGTGGTCGGTGGTTTGCCTTCGAGGTCGATACCGATGAAATCGAAGGCCAGACCGACCTCTTCGTCCACGGTTTTCGGAATGACCTGCAAACCCAGGCTGAACAGCTGTGCCACCAGACGACGCTTGGCGGTTTCCACTTTGCGCCAGCGCTCGTGATTCTCGGGGATCGACAGGTCGGGAATGGTGCGATTCAGGCTACAGGCGATGCACAACCCATCGTGATCATTGGCCGGCAGCAGCCAATTGCACGCGGCCGGGGAATCGAGATTGGCGCAGCAGCGGAACACACCGGCGCCGGGATCGGCGTCGAGCAACCAGGTATCCGCTTGCGGGCCGGGCTGCAGCGAAGACAAGCGACTCTGCTGCGGCTGATAACCCAGCGCCGCCGAACACGCCAGGCACTGGCTGTTGCGAAAGAACAGTGACTGCCCGCAGCGACAATGCCAGACCTTGCTGTTGCGCGAACGCTCGCCCATGAAGGGCGCGGCGATGCGTGAGCTGAGCTGTTCGAAGAAGCGGTACATGGCGATCTCTCCCTGGGGCCTGCCAAGACTAGATCATTCTTGTACCGTGATCGTTCCTGCGTTCTGTGTAAGCAAGATCAAAAGATCGCAGCCTTCGGCAGCTCCTACATCTATGGGATCGGTGTCGTTTCCGCCCAACATACGCTGAGCGCCAATCCCTAGAGCTGCCGAAGACTGCGATCTTGGCGATCTTAAATGTCGATACCGTGTTTCTTCAGAAACTCGACAAACGCTTCTTCATCCAGCACCTTCAACCCCAACTCATTGGCCTTGGCCAATTTGGAGCCCGCGCCCGGGCCGGCGACCACGCAATGGGTCTTGGCCGATACGGAGCCGGCCACCTTGGCACCGAGGCTTTCAAGTTTGTCCTTGGCGACATCGCGACTCATCAGCTCCAGCGAACCGGTCAGCACCCAGGTCTGTCCGGCCAGCGGCAACCCTTCGACGACTTTTTTCTCGCTTTGCCAATGCATGCCGAAATCGCGCAGCTGCTTTTCGGCGGCCTCGGCGAGCTGACGATTTTCCGTCCCCGCAAAGAACTCCCGAACCGAAGCGGCCTGTTTCTCTGGCAGCGCCTGACGCATGTCCAGCCAATCAGCACTCATCACCGCATCGAGCGAGCCGAACTTGTCGGCTAGCTTCTGCGCGCCGCCGGGGCCGACCGAAGGAATGTGCAACTTGTCGAGGAAGCCGCCCAGCGTGGTACTGGCGGCGAACTCGGCGCCCAGCTCGCCCTGATCCTGGATCTGCAAACCGTGCTTGAGCAGATCCTTGATCACCTGCCGGTTATGCGCATCTTCAAAGAAGCTGTGAATCTCGTGAGCCACTTCCAGCCCGACATCCGGCAAATATGTGAGTACCTGTGGCAATGCCTGCTGAACCCGCTCCAGCGAGCCGAGAGAGCGCGCAAGGACCTTGGCTGTCTCTTCACCGACATCGGGAATGCCCAAAGCGTAGATGAACCGCGCCAGACTCGGCTGTTTGCTGTCTTCGATGGCGCCAAGCAGGTTCTTGCTCGACAGTTCGGCAAAGCCTTCCAGGTCGACGATCTGCTCGAACGTCAGGGCATAAAGATCAGCCGGCGAACTCACCAGGCCTTCGTCCACCAGCTGCTCGACGCTCTTCTCACCCAGGCCTTCGATGTCCATGGCGCGACGCGAAACGAAGTGAATGATCGCTTGCTTGAGTTGTGCACCGCAGGCCAGGCGACCGACACAGCGATACACCGCGCCTTCGCTGATGGTCTCACGGCCCTTGCTGCGCTTGACCAGTTGCGTACGTTCGACATGAGAGCCGCAGACCGGGCACCGCTCTGGAATCTGCACCGGCCGGGCATTCTCCGGGCGGCGTTCGGCGACCACTTGCACCACTTGCGGAATCACATCACCGGCGCGGCGGATGATCACCGTATCGCCGATCATCAGACCCAGCCGCGCGACTTCATCCATGTTGTGCAAGGTCGCATTGGCTACGGTGACACCCGCGACCCTGACCGGTTTCAAGCGTGCCACCGGCGTCACGGCACCGGTGCGGCCTACCTGGAATTCCACATCGAGCAGTTCGGTGAGTTCTTCCATGGCCGGGAATTTGTGGGCAATCGCCCAGCGCGGTTCGCGAGCACGAAAGCCCAACTCGCGCTGGGACGCAATGCTGTTGACCTTGAACACCACGCCATCAATTTCATAGGGCAATGCGTTACGACGCTCGCCGATGTCGCGGTAGTAATCCAGGCATTCTTCGATGCCGTGCGCCAGTTTCAGCTCATGACTGATCGGCAGGCCCCAGGCTTTGAGCTGCGTCAGATTGCCAATGTGCGTGTCGGCGATGTCGGCCGAAATCTGGCCGATGCCGTAGCAGCAGAATTCCAGCGGACGGTTGGCAGTGATTTTCGAATCCAGCTGGCGCAAGCTGCCCGCCGCCGCGTTACGCGGGTTGGCGAAGGTCTTGCCACCCACTTCCAGCTGCGTGGCGTTGAGTCGCTCGAAACCGGCCTTGGACATGAACACTTCGCCACGCACTTCCAGGGTCGCCGGCCAACCGGTGCCATGTAGCTTGAGCGGAATATTGCGCACGGTACGCACATTGACACTGATGTCTTCGCCGGTGGTGCCATCGCCGCGAGTAGCGCCACGCACCAGCAGGCCATTCTGATACAACAAGCTGACTGCCAGGCCATCGAGCTTGGGTTCGCAGCTGTACTCCACCGCCGCGCCACCGCCAAACAAGTCACCGACCGGCAGGTCCAGCCCTTCCGTCACCCGGCGATCGAATTCGTGCATGTCGGTTTCTTCGAAGGCGTTGCCCAGGCTGAGCATCGGCACTTCATGACGCACCTGAGTGAACGCCGACAACGCCGTGCTGCCGACACGCTGGGTCGGCGAGTCGCTGGTGATCAGTTCGGGATGGGCCGCTTCGAGGGCCTTGAGCTCGTGAAACAAGCGATCGTATTCGGCGTCCGGAATGCTCGGCTCGTCCAACACGTGGTAGCGATAGTTGTGCTGATCGAGCTCGGCACGCAGCTCTAGGATGCGGGTTTTGGCGGCAGTCATGGGTGTTCTCTCATAAAGCAAAAGAGCAGCCGAGGCTGCTCTATCTCATCTCATCAAGATCAAGAGATCGCAGCCTCGTTTCACTCGACAGCTCCTACAGAAAATCGCAAACCCTGTAGGAGCTGTCGAGTGAAACGAGGCTGCGATCTTTTGCCTTTAACGCTTCTGGGTCAGGGCGCGACGCTCGAATTCGACGATGCGCTGACGGTAGTGCTCAATCGTTTGGGCGGTCAGCACGCTGCGCTGGTCGTCTTTCAGTTCGCCGTTCAGCTCCTGGGACAATTTACGCGCCGCAGCCACCATCACGTCGAAGGCCTGCTTCGGATGACGCGGGCCTGGCAGACCGAGGAAGAAGCTCACCGCCGGGGTGCTGAAATGATCGATGTCATCCAGATCGAAGACACCCGGCTTGACCGCATTGGCCATGGAGAACAGGACTTCGCCGTTACCGGCCATGCTTTCGTGACGGTGGAAAATATCCATCTCGCCGAAGCGCAGACCGCTTTCCAGAATGTTCTGCAACAGCGCCGGGCCCTTGAAGCCGGCCGGGTCGCGGCAAATCACGCTGATCACCAGCACTTCTTCGGCTTGCGGCTGATCTTTATCGGCCGAGCTGGCGGGTTTGGTGTCATCCGGGAAGTCGTCACGGCTGTTGAAGCTCGGGCCGCCGTCCAGGTCCAGGTTGAGGTTCAAGTCACCTTGCGATGGCTCGCCATGACCACGCTTGCCGCGTTTGGAACCCGATTCGCGGGACTCGCGGGGCTCGCGCGCTGGCATGCTCACCGACGGCAGGTCGTGCTCGTCCAGTTGCGGTTCCTTATGCGTGTCCAGCACACGGGGCGGGCCCAACAGCTCGGCGCTGGTGTCCTCGTCCGGCAGGTTGGACAGATTTCGGTCAAGACGAAACTTCAGTTTTCCCTTGCCGCCGCGCATGCGACGCCAGCCATCGAAAAGAATACCGGCAATGACAATAATGCCGATGACGATCAGCCACTCGCGCAGACCGATTTCCATGTAATCCCGTGCCTCTATAAAAAATGCTGAAAAATAAGGGGTTTACATTGTGTAAACCGCTTTAAAACGTGGCGCCAACTCTATGTTCTGACAGGCGTTTTGCCCACGTATACGAAAAATTGACATTAAACTAGCACGACCAAAGATAACTTTACACCGTCTGTCACAGTGGCTTGCGCGAATTATGTCGATTGGCCAGCAAGTCAAGGCAGGCAAAAAGCCCTACAGCTCAAAATTACTTGCCCTACATACAATGACTCAGGCGTCCACCATCGCCATCGCCTCCTCCACATCCACTGCCACCAGACGCGAGCAACCCGGTTCGTGCATCGTCACCCCCATCAATTGATCGGCCATTTCCATGGCGATCTTGTTGTGGGTGATGTAGATGAACTGCACCGTCTGCGACATTTCTTTGACCAGCCGTGCGTAGCGTCCAACGTTAGCGTCATCCAATGGTGCGTCAACCTCATCGAGCATGCAGAACGGCGCCGGATTCAATTTGAAGATGGCAAATACCAGGGCCAATGCGGTCAGGGCTTTTTCGCCACCGGAGAGCAAATGGATGGTGCTGTTCTTCTTTCCTGGCGGCTGCGCCATGATCGTTACCCCTGTATCGAGTAGATCTTCGCCCGTCAGTTCCAAATACGCGCGTCCTCCACCGAAAACTTTTGGGAAAAGGGCCTGTAAACCGCCATTGATCTGATCAAAGGTATCTTTGAAGCGGTTTCGGGTTTCCTTGTCGATCTTGCGAATCACGTTCTCGAGCGTGTCCAGCGCTTCCACCAAATCGTCGTTCTGAGCATCCAGATAACGTTTACGCTCGGATTGCTGTTGGTATTCGTCGATGGCCGCGAGGTTGATCGCGCCGAGGCGCTGAATCCGCGCGGCAATGCGCTCGATTTCTTCCTCGGCGTCTTTCTCGTTGGCCCCGGCGACCAGCGTGGCGAGCACCCCATTGAGATCGTAGCCGTCCTCGAGCAATTGATCCTGCAAGGTCTTGCGGCGCACCGTCAGCGCTTGCCATTCCATGCGCTGGTGCTCGAGCTGGCTGCGGATCAATTGGGATTGCTGCTCGGCCTGAGTGCGGCGCTTTTCAGCGTCACGCAGTTCGCGGTCGGCGTCTTCCATGGCGATTTGCGCGGTCTTGAGCTCTTCGTCGACGGTCATGCGCTTGTCGAGCAACTCTTCGAGTTTCAGCCGCAACTCTTCCAGCGGCGCCTCGCCCTCTTCCAGATTGAGGCTCAGTTGTTCGCGCTTCTCGGTCAGGCGCTCGGACTGCATTTCCAGCCGCTCAAGGGCCTGACGAGTGGAATCATGTTGCGCTTTCAGCGAACCAAGGCGCACCGCCAACTGATGCGCATGATCTTTGTGCTGCCGGGCTTCCTGACGCACCCGATCCAGTCGCTCGCGCAGGCTGTCACGCTGGGCCAGCAGCAGCTCGCGCTGCTCGGTGTCCAGCGCCATGCTGTCGAGGGCTTCCTGCAATTGCAGGCGCGCTTCACCGATGTTTTCGTGTTCCAGGTCACGCTGTTCGCTCAGCTCGATGAGTTCTTCATCGAGTCGGGTGCGACGCAGGGTCAACTGTTCGACCTTGGCTTTGCCGGCGGACAACTGGGCTTTCAACTCGCCTTGCTGACGGGCTTCGTCTTGCAGCAGACGACGCAAATGTTCGCGGCCGTTTTCCTGCTGACGCTGTTGCGCCCTGAGATTCTGAAGTTGGGTTTCGAGGGTTTCGACCGTGGCTTCGCGCTCTTCGCGCTCTTCGCCCAACCGCTGAATTTCCTGGCCACGGGCGAGCACGCCGCTTTCCGCTTCGCTGGCCCGGCGCACGCGCAAAAAGTGTCGGCCGACCCAGTAACCGTCACGGCTGATCAGGCTTTGCCCGGCCGCCAATTGCCCGCGCAAGGCCAGGGCCTGTTCAAGGCTGTCGACCGGCTTGACCTGCCCCAGCCAGGGCGACAGATCGATCTGCGCCTCAACCTTGTCGAGCAAACTGCCGGGTATGCGTACGCCATCGCTGGCCGGGCTGAGCAGGCGCAAATCGCCTTGGGCAAACCCGGCCAGATCGAAATCACCGAAGTCGTCCACCAGCACCGCTTGCAGGTCGGCACCGAGCACGGTTTCCACCGCCAGCTCCCAACCGGCTTCAACCTTCAGGCCTTCGGCCAGACGCGGACGATCCGCCAAATGCTGTTCACGCAGCCATTCGGCAGTACCGGTGCCAGGATCGAGTGCGGCTTGCTGCAAGGCTTCCAACGACGCCAGGCGGCCGTTGAGCCGCTGCAAATCACCCTGCGCCTGCTGCTGCGCCGACAGCGCTTGCTGCAATTCCTGACGCAGTTGTTCAAGGCGCTCGACTTGCGCTTCTTCACTGGCCTGCAAGTCTTCGAGCGTGGCCTCGGACGCGGCCAACTGCTCGCTGAGTTCCATGATCGCCGCGTCTTCCGGATCCGCCGAGAGCAACGCGCGCTCTTCGCCAAGGCGCTTCTGGCGATCGGCCAAACGCTCCATGCTGGTTTCCAGCTGCTGGATACGCGACTGCTGAACTTCGGCCTGGCGGCGCGGCTCGGCGGCGGTGAGGTTGAAGGTGTCCCACTGCTCCTGCCAGCCGTGCATGGTGGTTTCGGATTCTTCGAGCGCGGCAGCCGCTTCTTCGGCGGCGGCGCTGGTGACTTCCTGTTCCGGTGTGAGCATGTCCAGCTCTTCGCCCAAGGTCAGCAGCAAGGTGCGGTCGTGACCCAAGTGAGACTCGGTTTCCAGCCGCGCGCGCTCGGCTTCTTTCAGGTCGTCCTGCAATTGACGCAAGCGCTGCTGACCGTGCTGGATACTCTGCTCGACCCGGGCGATGTCGCCGCCGACCGAATAGAAACGCCCCTGCACCAGATTGAAGCGTTCGGAGAGGTCGTGATGACCGTCACGCAAGCGTTCGATGGCCGCGTCGGCATTGCGTTGCTCGGCGACCAGGGCTTCGAAGGTGACTTCCTGAGTGCCGATGATCGACTCGCGCTGGCCGACCTGTTCGTTCAATGCCTGCCAGCGCAGGGCTGACAACTGGGCCTTGAGCTGACGTTCTTCGCCCTTGTATTCCTGATACTTCTTGGCGGCCTCGGCCTGGCGGTGCAAGCGTTCAAGCTGACGCTCGAGCTCTTCGCGCAGGTCGGTCAGGCGGGCAAGGTTTTCATGGGTGCGGCGGATACGGTTTTCGGTCTCGCGCCGACGCTCCTTGTACTTGGAAATGCCGGCCGCTTCTTCGATGAAATTGCGCAGGTCTTCGGGCTTGGACTCGATCAGCTTGGAGATCATCCCCTGCTCGATAATCGAATAGCTGCGCGGGCCGAGGCCGGTCCCCAGAAAGATGTCGGTGATATCGCGACGGCGGCATTTGGTGCCGTTGAGGTAGTAGGTGGTCTGGCTGTCGCGGGTCACTTTGCGGCGAATGGAAATCTCCGCATAGGCAGCCCATTCGCCGAGCAGCGTCCCGTCGGAGTTATCGAACACCAGCTCAATGCTGGCCTGACTCACCGGTTTACGGCTGGTCGAGCCGTTGAAGATGACGTCGGTCATCGACTCGCCGCGCAAGTTCTTGGCCGAGCTCTCGCCCATCACCCAACGCACGGCGTCGATGATGTTCGACTTGCCGCAGCCATTGGGCCCGACCACGGCCGCCATGTTACTGGGGAAATTTACCGTGGTCGGGTCGACGAAGGATTTGAACCCCGCCAGCTTGATGCACTTGAGCCGCACGCTTAAGCGACCGTCAGGGCAGAAACCACCAGATCGCAGCTGCGCTGGGCATACGCCGTCAGCACCTCGCGGATCTGCGGGACGTCACGGGCCAGCACGGCAGCGAGCAAGCGTTCGAACAATTCCAGAAACTCGCTCATCGAGGCCTTGCGCTGGTCCAGGGCGAGGAAATACGCGCGGCTCATGGCTGGCTGCAGATTCTCGACGGTTTCCTGCAAGTACGGATTGTTGGCGAACGGATAGGCGGCGCGCATCACACTGAAGCTGTCGTCGACGAACGTGCGGATGTCCTGGCGCTCGTAGCTGTCGGTCAGGCGCTGCTGGATCTGCACGAACGGCGCCATGTCGGCCTGGACTTGCCAGCCGCTGGCCACCGCGTTGCCGAGCAGAATGTACAACTCGCTCATCAGCGTGCATAGGCTCTGCACCTTGTGCGCCGTCAATTCGGTCACATGGGCGCCACGTCGCGGCAAAATCGCGATCAAGTGGCGGCGTTCGAGGATCAGCAAGGCCTCACGGACTGAACCGCGGCTGACATTGAGGGCCAGCGTGACCTTCTGTTCCTGGATGCGCTCCCCCGGCTTCATTTCGCCGCGAATGATACGTTCGGCGAGGTGGTGAGCGATTTGCTCGGCGAGGCTGTCCGGCGCCTTGAACGTCATGGTTGTCCTTCAAACTCTTCGATCTGCACAAGCGGCGCAGTGTAGCGCAATTGATGGGTCATGGCGGAGTGCCCACCCAGCGGTTTTTGGCACGATTCAAGCAAAAGGCAAGCTATCCCGTGAGGGTCAATAATGAAGGAACGAGTCGTTGATCGACAAAATGCCATTTCCTGACCTTTAAGTCAGAAAATCATTGACCGAAAAGTCAGACCTGATAAATTCGGCTCATGTCGGTTAACAACAATAATGAGTTTGCGAGGCCTTCCGTGATCCAGTTTTTACTCAACCAGGAACTCCGTAGCGAGCACGCCCTGGACCCGAACCTGACCGTGCTCAATTACCTGCGCGAACATGTGGGCAAACCCGGCACCAAAGAAGGCTGCGCCAGCGGTGACTGTGGCGCCTGCACCGTAGTGGTCGGCGAGCTGCAGACGGACGACGACGGCCGCGAACACATTCGCTATCGCAGCCTCAACTCGTGCCTGACCTTTGTTTCGTCGCTGCATGGCAAGCAACTGATCAGCGTCGAAGACCTCAAGCACAAGGGCGAGCTGCACAGCGTGCAAAAAGCCATGGTCGAGTGCCATGGCTCGCAATGCGGTTTCTGCACCCCGGGCTTCGTGATGTCGTTGTTCGCCCTGCAAAAGAACAGTGATCAACCGGATGCTCACAAGGCCCACGAAGCCCTGGCCGGCAACCTCTGCCGTTGCACCGGTTATCGGCCGATCCTCGCCGCTGCCGAACAATCCTGCTGCGGCAAACAACCCGACCAATTCGATGCGCGAGAAGCAGACACCATCGCTCGCCTGAAAGCCATCACCCCCACCGACATCGGCGAACTCAACAGTGGCGACAAACGCTGCCTGGTGCCGTTGACCGTGGCCGATCTGGCCGACCTGTACGACGCTTATCCACAGGCCCGCCTGCTGGCTGGCGGCACCGATCTGGCGCTGGAAGTGACCCAGTTCCACCGCACCTTGCCGGTGATGATCTACGTCGGCAACGTCGCCGAAATGAAACGCATCGAACGCTTCGACGATCGCCTGGAAATCGGTGCCGCCACCGCCCTCTCCGACTGTTACGACGCCCTGAAGGCCGAGTACCCGGACTTCGGTGAATTGCTGCAACGCTTTGCCTCTCTGCAGATCCGCAACCAGGGCACCCTGGGTGGCAACATCGGCAACGCCTCGCCAATCGGCGACTCGCCACCGCTGCTGATCGCCCTCGGCGCGCAGATCGTCCTGTGCAAAGGCGAAACCCGCCGCACCATGGCCCTGGAAGATTACTTCATCGATTACCGGGTCACCGCGCGTCAGGAAAGCGAGTTCATCGAAAAGATCATCGTGCCACGCGCCAGCGCCGAACAACTGTTCCGCGCCTACAAGGTATCCAAGCGTCTGGACGATGACATTTCCGCGGTCTGCGCCGCATTCAACCTGCGCATCGACACCGGTGTGATCGCCGACGCCCGCGTTGCTTTCGGCGGTATGGCGGCCATTCCAAAACGTGCCAAGAACTGCGAAGCCGCCCTGCTGGGTGCACCGTTCAACAACGCCACTATCGAACGCGCCTGCGCTGCGCTGGCCGAAGATTTCACACCGCTCTCGGACTTCCGCGCCAGCAAGGAATACCGCCTGCTCAGCGCGCAGAATCTGCTGCGTAAATACTTCATCGAACTGCAAACACCGCACATCGAGACTCGGGTGACCGCTTATGTCTAATCATCACGCTGTAGAGAAGACCCAAGCCGAACTGGCTGAATTGTTCGCCAAGGACCTGACCACCGGTGTCGGTCGCAGCGTCAAGCACGACAGCGCCGACAAGCATGTATCCGGTGAAGCGCAGTACATCGACGATCGATTGGAATTCCCCAATCAGCTGCACGTTTACGCACGGCTGTCGGACCGCGCCCACGCGAAAATCATCAGCATCGACACCAAGCCTTGTTACGCCTTCGAAGGTGTGCGCATTGCCATCACTCACGAAGATGTGCCGGGCCTGAAAGACATCGGTCCACTGTTGCCGGGCGACCCGTTGCTGGCCATCGATGACGTGCAGTTTGTCGGTCAACCGGTACTGGCCGTCGCGGCGAAAGACCTGGAAACCGCGCGCAAGGCGGCCATGGCCGCGATCATCGAATACGAAGACCTCGAACCGGTTCTGGACGTGGTCGAAGCCTTGCGCAAACGCCATTTTGTGCTCGACAGCCATACGCATCACCGTGGTGATTCGGCGACTGCGTTGGCCACTGCCGAACATCGCATCCAGGGCACGCTGCACATCGGCGGTCAGGAACACTTTTATCTCGAAACCCAGATCTCATCGGTGATGCCGACGGAAGACGGCGGGATGATCGTTTACTGCTCGACCCAGAACCCCACCGAAGTACAGAAACTGGTGGCCGAAGTGCTGGACGTGTCGATGAACAAAATCGTCGTCGACATGCGCCGCATGGGCGGTGGTTTCGG
Source organism: Pseudomonas sp. A-RE-19 (assembly GCF_019956555.1). GTDB lineage: Bacteria > Pseudomonadota > Gammaproteobacteria > Pseudomonadales > Pseudomonadaceae > Aquipseudomonas. The sequence goes on from NZ_JAHBDQ010000007.1 coordinate 111,262, forward strand.
CGGCAAGGAAACCCAGGCGGCAAGCCCGGCGTGCCTGTGCGCGGTGATCGCACACCTGACCGGTCAGCCGACCAAAATGCGCCTGCCGCGTGTCGAAGACATGCTGATGACCGGCAAGCGTCACCCGTTTTACGTCGAGTACGACGTGGGCTTCGACAGCACCGGCCGCCTGCACGGCATCGCCCTGGAACTGGCCGGTAACTGCGGTTGCTCCCCGGATTTGTCGGCATCGATTGTCGACCGCGCGATGTTCCATGCCGACAACTCGTACTACCTGGGCGACGCGACCATCAACGGTCACCGCTGCAAGACCAACACCGCGTCGAACACCGCTTACCGTGGCTTCGGCGGCCCGCAAGGGATGGTCGCCATCGAAGAAGTGATGGATGCGATTGCCCGCCATCTGGGCCTCGATCCACTGGCGGTGCGCAAGGCCAACTACTACGGCAAGACCGAGCGCAACGTCACGCATTATTACCAGACCGTCGAGCACAACATGCTCGAGGAAATGACCGCGGAACTGGAAGAAAGCAGCCAGTACGCAGAACGTCGCGAAGCGATTCGTCGCTACAACGCCAACAGCCCGATCCTGAAAAAAGGCCTGGCGCTGACCCCGGTGAAATTTGGTATTTCCTTCACCGCCAGCTTCCTCAATCAGGCCGGTGCACTGATCCACATCTACACCGACGGCAGCATCCACCTGAACCACGGTGGCACCGAGATGGGCCAGGGCCTGAACACCAAGGTTGCGCAAGTCGTGGCTGAAGTATTCCAGGTAGAAATGGATCGCGTGCAGATCACCGCGACCAACACCGACAAGGTTCCGAACACTTCGCCAACCGCTGCGTCGAGTGGCGCCGACCTCAATGGTAAAGCGGCGCAAAACGCAGCTGAAATCATCAAGAAACGCCTGGTGGAATTCGCCGCGCGGCAATACAAGGTCAGCGAAGAAGATGTGGAGTTCCACAACGGTCACGTGCGGGTTCGCGATCACATCCTGACGTTTGAATCGCTGATCCAGCAGGCGTATTTCGCTCAGGTGTCGCTGTCGAGCACCGGCTTCTACAAGACCCCGAAAATCTACTACGACCGCAGTCAGGCCCGTGGTCGGCCGTTCTACTACTACGCCTTTGGTGCAGCCTGCGCCGAGGTGATCGTCGACACCCTGACCGGCGAGTACAAGATGCTGCGCACCGACATCCTTCACGACGTCGGCGACTCGCTGAACCCGGCGATCGATATCGGTCAGGTCGAGGGTGGTTTCATCCAGGGCATGGGTTGGCTGACCATGGAAGAACTGGTGTGGAACAACAAAGGCAAACTGATGACCAATGGCCCGGCCAGCTACAAGATCCCGGCGGTGGCCGACATGCCACTGGACCTGCGGGTGAAGCTGGTGGAAAACCGCAAGAACCCGGAAGACACGGTGTTCCATTCCAAGGCCGTGGGCGAGCCGCCGTTCATGCTCGGCATCGCCGCGTGGTGCGCGATCAAGGACGCCGTGGCCAGTTTGGGCGACTACCAGCATCAACCAAAAATCGACGCACCGGCGACCCCGGAGCGGGTGTTGTGGGGTTGTGAGCAGATGCGGCAGTTGACGGCGGTGAAAGCCGTGGAAGCTGAAACCGAACTGGCTTCGCTCTAGACCGAGGCGCGGCCATCGCGAGCAGGCTCGCTCCCACAGGGGAATGCATTCCAAATGTGGGAGCGGGCTTGCTCGCGAAGACGGCCGAACAGACAACAGAGATGTTGAGGTGAAACATGTACAACTGGATCGACGCCCTCGCCGACCTGCAAACCCGGGGTGAACCCTGTGTGTTGGTGACCATCATCGAAGAGCTCGGCTCGACGCCGCGTAATGCTGGCTCGAAGATGGTCATCAGCGCCACGCAAACGTTCGACACCATCGGTGGCGGGCATCTGGAATACAAGGCCATGCAGATCGGCCGCGAGATGCTGGCCAGCGGCCGGCAGGACACCCACCTGGAGCGCTTCAGCCTCGGCGCCAGCCTGGGCCAGTGCTGCGGCGGCGTGACCGTGTTGCTGTTCGAACCGATGGGCCAGGTCCAGGCGCAGATTGCGGTATTCGGCGCCGGCCACGTCGGTCGGGCCCTGGTGCCACTGCTCGCCAGCCTGCCGTGCCGGGTGCGCTGGATCGACTCGCGGGAAGCGGAATTCCCCGAGCAGATCCCCCACGGCGTGCGCAAAATCGTCACCGAAGAACCGCTGGATGAAGTCGATGACCTGCCCACCGGCAGCTACTGCATCGTCATGACCCACAACCATCAACTCGATCTCGAACTCACCGCCGCGATCCTCAAACGCAACGACTTCGCCTACTTCGGCCTGATCGGTTCGAAGACCAAACGGGTGAAGTTCGAACACCGTCTGCGTGATCGTGGTTTCGACAACTCCGTGCTGCAACGCATGCGCTGCCCGATGGGCATTGGCGAAGTCAAAGGCAAGTTGCCTGTGGAAATCGCCATCTCCATCGCCGGCGAAATCATCGCCACCTATAACGCGAATTTCGGCCAGCACACCGCCAGCGCCGGATCATCGATCGCCAAACTGCTGCCTGCTTCACGCCGCAGCCAGGCTTTGAACTAAAAAGCTTCGAACAATAAGAAGCCACGAATTGAGAACTCCCATGCCTGCAACTCGCAAAGCCTACCGCGCCGCCCTCCTGCACAGCATCGCCGACCCCGCCGAAGTGGGCATCGAAGCTTCTTATGAGTATTTCGAAGACGGCCTGCTGGTGGTCGAGAACGGCCAGATCAGCGCCATCGGCCACGCCAGCGAATTGCTGCCGACCCTGCCCGCGGACATCGAGATCACCCATTATCAGGACGCACTGATCACCCCCGGCCTCATCGACACCCACATCCACTTGCCACAAACCGGCATGGTCGGCGCCTATGGCGAACAGCTGCTGGACTGGCTCAACACCTACACCTTTCCGTGTGAAAGCCAGTTCGCCGACAAGGGCCACGCTGACGAAGTCGCGGGTATTTTCATCAAGGAACTGCTGCGCAACGGCACCACCACCGCGCTGGTGTTCGGCAGTGTGCATCCGCAATCGGTGAACTCGTTCTTCGAGGCCGCCGAACAGCTGGACCTGCGGATGATCGCCGGCAAGGTGATGATGGACCGCAACGCGCCGGACTACCTGACCGACACCGCCGAATCGAGCTACGTCGAAAGCAAGGCGCTGATCGAACGCTGGCACGGCAAGGGTCGCCTGCATTACGCCGTCACACCGCGTTTTGCCCCGACCAGCACCCCGGAACAACTGACCCTCGCTGGCCAGTTGCTGAGCGAATACCCGGATCTGTACATGCAGACCCACATCAGCGAGAACCTCAAGGAAGTCGCGTGGGTCAAGGAACTGTTCCCGGAGCGCAAGGGCTACCTGGACGTCTACGATCACTACCAATTGCTCGGTGAGCGTTCGGTGTTCGCCCACGGCGTACACCTGTGCGACGACGAATGCGCGCGCCTGGCGCAAACCGGTTCGGCCATCGCCTTCTGCCCGACCTCCAACTTCTTCCTCGGCAGCGGCTTGTTCAATCTGCCGATGGCCGAGAAGCACAAACTCAATGTCGGCCTCGGTACCGACGTCGGTGGCGGCACCAGTTTCTCGCTGCTGCAAACCCTGAACGAAGCCTACAAAGTCATGCAACTGCAAGGCGCACGGCTGAGCCCGTTCAAGTCGCTGTACCTGGCCACCCTCGGCGGCGCCCGCGCCCTGCGCCTGGAAGACAAGATCGGCACCTTGCAACCGGGCACCGACGCGGACTTCCTGGTGCTGGATTACAACGCCACGCCACTGCTCAGCTATCGCCTGAAGCAGGCCAATAACATTGCCGAGACGTTGTTTGTATTGATGACGCTGGGGGATGACCGGACGGTGTTGCAGACGTATGCGGCGGGGAATCTGGTGCATCAGCGCTAGTTTTCTCCAAGCATAAAAAATCCCCCGTAGCCGAACAGCCCGGGGGATTTTTATTGCCTGTCAGATCGCTATCGCGAGCAGGCTCGCTCCCACATTTGAATGGCATTCCCCTGTGGGAGCGAGCCTGCTCGCGATGGGCTCGCCTCGGTCTATCAGAGTTTGGCGACCGGCCGCCCCGGCTTCTTGGTCTGCAACAAATGCGAAAACACCGCATGCAAATCATCCGACGCACTTTCTTCGTCGAGGTTGAGTTTGCTGTCGATGTGGTCCATGTGATGCATCATCAGGTCCACCGCCAGCGTCGCGTCCCGCGCTTCGATGGCGTTGATCAACTGGGTGTGTTCATCGTAAGAACAGTGGGAACGGTTGCCGCTCTCGTACTGGGCGATGATCAACGAAGTCTGGGACACCAGGCTGCGCTGGAAGCTGATCAGCGGCGCGTTTTTCGCCGCTTCGGCCAGCTTCAAGTGGAACTCGCCCGACAAACGGATTCCGGCGCCACGATCGCCACGGGAGAAACTGTCGCGCTCGTCGTTGACCATCTGCCGCAAGTCGGCAATCTCCTCGGCAGTGGCGTGCTGAACCGCCAGCTCAGTGATCGCCCGCTCCACCAGACGCCGCGCCATAAACACCTGACGGGCCTCTTCGACACTCGGGCTGGCAACGACAGCGCCGCGATTCGGTCGCAGTAACACCACGCCTTCATGGGCCAGACGCGACAGCGCGCGGCGAATGATGGTGCGGCTGACCCCGAAAATTTCCCCCAGCGCTTCTTCGCTCAACTTGGTGCCGGGCGCCAGACGCTGTTCGAGGATGGCCTCGAAGATATGCGCATAGACAATATCGTCCTGGGTACCGGTGCGGCCGGCTTTGCCTGCTCGCGGTTGTTTCTTGAGGGGTTGCAACTGTTCGTTCATGGGCACTCGAGTCGGGAGAACTGCGGCGAATTGACCGTGACTGTAATACGGCACAGTGGGTCGCTGGCAAGTATCGCGTAAAAAACACCGCGATTGTACACAATGGAAGGTGGCAACACGACTGTACGGCTGTTTGTCGCCCTCGCTGTATTGCAACGACCGGTTACTTTTCAGTTTAGGCTTGAACGCAGAATCCGCTGCCTGAACGCTATCCCTGTAGGAGCGAGGCTTGCCCGCGAAGGCGTCGTGTCATTCAACATTGATATCGACTGACACGACGCCTTCGCGGGCAAGCCTCGCTCCTACAGGGTTCAGCGGCTACGGACATCTTTATCAGAACAAGGAACACCGCTGTCATGACCGATGCCACGCACACGCAGCTTCGCCCCCTGACTGACACGTCGCCCTCGGCCATCGTCGCAGGCTTCATCGCCATGATGACCGGCTACACCAGTTCACTGGTGCTGATGTTCCAGGCCGGGCAAGCAGCGGGCCTTAGCAGCGGGCAGATTTCGTCGTGGATCTGGGCGATCTCCATCGGCATGGCGGTGTGCTCGATCGGCCTGTCCCTGCGCTACCGCACCCCGATCACCATTGCCTGGTCGACCCCCGGCGCGGCACTGCTGATCTCCAGCCTGGGCGGTGTCAGCTACGGCGAGGCCATTGGTGCCTATATTACTTGCGCGGTGCTGGTGACCATTTGTGGTTTGACCGGCAGCTTCGAACGGCTGGTGAAAAAGATTCCGGCCTCATTGGCGGCGGCGTTGCTGGCGGGGATTCTGTTCAAGATCGGCAGCGAGATTTTCGTCGCCACCCAGCACCGGACCGCACTGGTCCTGGGGATGTTCTTCACGTATCTGCTGGTCAAGCGCCTGTCACCGCGCTACGCCGTGCTCGCCGCGCTGTTGATCGGCACCGCGCTGTCGGGGTTCATGGGGCTGCTGGATTTCAGTGGCTTCCACCTGGAAGTCGCGACACCGGTCTGGACCACACCGCATTTTTCCCTGGCTGCGACTATCAGCATCGGCATCCCGCTGTTCGTGGTGGCGATGACGTCGCAGAACATGCCGGGCATCGCCGTATTGCGCGCCGACGGCTACAACGTGCCGGCCTCGCCGCTGATCACCACCACCGGCATTGCCTCGTTGCTGTTGGCGCCGTTCGGTTCACACGGCATCAACCTGGCGGCCATCAGCGCAGCGATCTGCACCGGACCGCATGCCCATGAAGATCGCAACAAGCGCTACACGGCAGCCGTCTGGTGCGGGATTTTCTACGGGATTGCCGGGGTGTTCGGCGCGACGCTGGCAGCGCTGTTTGCCGCATTGCCTAAAGAACTGGTGCTGTCGATTGCCGCGCTGGCGCTATTCGGCTCGATCATCAATGGATTGAGCATTGCCATGGCGCAAGTGCAGGAACGGGAAGCGGCGCTGATTACCTTTATGGTGACGGCATCGGGGCTGACGCTGTTTTCCATTGGCTCGGCGTTCTGGGGGATTGTGGCGGGGGTGTTGACGCTGGTTATCTTGAACTGGCGCAAGGTGTAGGAGCGAGGCTTGCCCGCGAAGGCGTCGTGTCAGTCGATGTCTAATGTTGAATGAAACTCCGTCTTCGCGGGCAAGCCTCGCTCCTACAAAAAGCAGGCATAAAAAAACGGCGACCCTTGGGTCGCCGTTTTTTTCAACATCAAGCTACCGGATTGATCGGCTTTTCCGGGTACCAGACGTCGATCAGCGGGCTGACGGTTGCTTCGGTCAGTTCGCTGCGGCCTTTGAGCCAAGCTTCAACAGCGGCACGCTGCTCTTCGGAAACCGAGCCACGCTTCTGCAGGCACACCAGACCGAAGTCGTCGCCGCCCACATAGCCCAGACCGTTGGCTTCCATGGCTTCTTTCAGGAACGCGTCGAGGAAAGCATCAATGGCTTCATCAGCCAAATCTTCTTTGAAATCCAGGTTCAGTTCGAAACCCAGCTCTTGAAATTCATCGACGCACAGTTTTTTGCGCAGACGCTGGGAACGGTTAGTCGCCATTGGAACAATCCTCATAAGTAATAACGGGCGGCACTTTAGCAGTTTAAGGCGCCGATTGCCCGCCTCAGAACGGCGCTACGCCTACCGTCGGTAAAAAATAGCGGATTAGAGGGCCAAGGTACGGCACAAGCCGCTACACCTTGGGGCATAATGCCGACACTTTCATGACCACTGAGGGAATTTATTTCCATGCCCTCGTTTTTTCCCCCCTCGGCTGTAGGGTTTTATTTCAGATGATCAAATCTTTGCGTCCATTGTTGCTGGCCAGCCTTCTTCTGCCTCTGGCCCTCCCGGTTTCCGCCGCTCCGATCAACACCGCCCTGTCGCCCAATGTCGAAAAGGCCCTCAAGGCCAGCAAGTTGCAGGACAGTGCCCTGTCATTGGTGATGATCCCGCTCAACGGCCCGGGCACCCCTACCATTCATAACGCTGACGTTTCGGTCAACCCGGCCTCGACCATGAAGCTGGTGACCACGTATGCCGCGCTGGAAATGCTTGGCCCGAACCATCAATGGAAAACCGAGTTCTACACCGACGGCACCCTTAGTGGTGGCATCCTCAACGGTAATCTCTACCTCAAGGGTGGCGGCGATCCGAAGCTGAACATGGAAAAACTCTGGCTGCTGATGCGCGATTTGCGTGCCAACGGCGTCACCCAGGTCACCGGCGATCTGGTATTGGACCGTGGCTTCTTCGTGCAACCGCAACTGCCCGAATTCAACGACGATGGCAATGACGAGAACAAACCGTTCCTGGTCAAACCCGACGCGCTGCTGGTCAATCTCAAGGCCCTGCGCTTCGTGGCCCGTAACGACTCGGGCAAGGTCCTGGTGTCGGTCGAGCCACCGATTGCCAGCATCCGCATCGACAATCAGGTCAAGGCGCTCAACTCCAAGCAATGCACCGGTGGCGTGCGTTACAACCCGGTGACCCAGACTGATGGCAGCATCACCGTGACCGTCGGCGGCCAGTTGGGCGAAGGTTGCAGCTCCCAGACCTACCTGTCGCTGCTCGACCACGCGACCTACACCGCCGGTGCCGTGCGGGCGATCTGGAAGGAATTGGGCGGCAGCATCCAGGGCCAGGATCGTCTGGCACCGACGCCGAGCAGCGCCAAGGTGCTGGCCCGGGCCTACTCGCCAGACCTGGCGGAAATCATTCGCGACATCAACAAATACAGTAACAACACCATGGCTCAGCAATTGTTCCTGAGCCTGGGCCAGAAGTTCCGCACCGACGCCGACGGTGACGACGCCAAGGCGGCCCAGCGTGTGGTGCGTCAGTGGCTGGCAAGAAAAGGCATCACCGCGCCGCACCTGGTGATGGAGAACGGCTCCGGTCTGTCTCGTGCCGAGCGGGTAAGTGCGCGGGAAATGGCGGCGATGCTGCAAGCGGCGTGGCATAGCCCATACGCCGCCGAGTTCATCAGTTCGATGCCGATTGCCGGCACCGACGGCACCATGCGCAAGCGCCTGAAACAGACGGCCATGGCCGGTGAGGCCCACGTCAAGACTGGCACCCTGAACACCGTGCGCGCCATCTCCGGCTTCAGCCGCGACATCAATGGCAATACCTGGGCGGTCGTGGCGATCCTCAACGACAAGGCACCGTTTGGCGCCTCCTCGGTGCTGGATCAGGTGCTGCTGGACCTGTACCGCCAGCCAAAACTGCCAACCACGGCGTCGGTGTTGTAACCGGATCTATAGAACACCTTAGGTCCAATGTGGGAGCGAGCCTGCTCGCGATAGCGGTATAACAGTCGACATCCAAGTTGAATGTTAGAACCTCATCGCGAGCAGGCTCGCTCCCACAGGGGCCGGCACGCGGCCTTAGCTCATCTGCCCCTCAACCCGATCCCTTCCCGCCTGCTTCGCCGCATAGACCCCTGAGTCAGCCCGCAACAGCAGCGCATCCGCGCCCTCTCCGGCCTTCCAACTGGCAATCCCGAAACTCGCGGTGATGGTCCCGACCTCGTCGATCGGCGAACTGCGCAACCCTTGCCACAATTCCACGGCCAGCACCTGGGCCTGTACACCGTCGATATCCGGACACAGCACCATGAACTCTTCGCCCCCCAGGCGACAGAACACATCAGTGCGCCGCAGGCGACCGCCAATGCGCTCGCACACGGCCTGCAATACCCGATCACCCACGGCATGACCATGCTGGTCATTGATGCGCTTGAAGTGATCGATGTCGAGCATGATCACCGACAATTCGCCACCGCCGCGCTCGACCCGGGCCATTTCGGTGGTCAGGCGCTCCTGGAAGTAGCGGCGGTTGTGGATCCCGGTCAACGAGTCGGTCACCGACAGTGCCCGCAACTCTTCTTCCACGCGCTTGAGGTCGGAGATGTCCGAGATGTAACCATGCCACAGCACGCCGCCACCGGGCAGTTCCTCCGGGGTCGCTTCACCGCGGACCCAGCGCAGACCACGCGCGGGCAATTGCACGCGGTATTCCTCGCGCCAGGGGCTGAGGGTGTCTGCCGAGGCCCGGATCGAGGCGCGGACCCGGCTCGTATCCTGAGGATGAATCCGCGCGAATATCGCTTCGGCATTGAGCAACAGCACGTCCGGCTCGAGCTCGTAGATCTCGCGCATACCGTCACTGGCGTAGATCACGCTGAAGCGGCCATCGAACTCCATCTTGAACTGGTAAATGCCACCGGGCACATGGGCGCTGAGCTTCTTCAATAACAGGTCCCGTGCCGCCAGAGCCTCATGGACGCGCTTGCGTTCGGTGATATCGATACAGATTGCCAGGTGGCCGACCCACAAACCCTGCTCGTCGAGTACCGGGGTCGCCAGCATGTTTACCAGCAAATGGCTGCTGTCGCGGCGGATCAGCGTCCACTCCCGAGCTTCATGACCGCCCTCTTCCCCGCCTTCGACCAACATCGCCTGACAGGTCGGGATCGGTTTGCCGTAGCGCGCGCTCAACTCTGCCGACCGCGCCTCGAGCTCCCGGGGCAGGTGCAGGTTTTCCAGGGTCATGTGACCCACGACCTGCCCATTGGAGTAACCGAGCATCTGCTCTGCCCCGGCGTTGAAGGTGCTGATGATTCCGCGCAGGTCGGTGGCGATGATCGCCACCTGAGTCGCGGCATCCAGCACACCGCGCAACTGGCCATGAGTACCCCGCAACTCTTGCTCACGGGCATGCAGTTCCTGGGTCCGCTGTTCCACCAGTTTCAGCGCTCGTTGGCGCTGATTGACCAACACATAGAGCAGCACACTGAGCAGCAGGCTGAGCAAACCGCCGAGCACCACCAGGCTGGCTACCGAGGAATGGTTGGCTTGCAGAAACGCGGCGCTTGGGCGCATGTCCACTTGATAGTCGTGGTCGGCCAGACGCAGCAATCGCGTGGCCGAAAGATCGCTGGCCCCCGCCGTGTTGTTCGACTCGTACAACACTTCATGCTGATCATCGGTGGATAAGTCGAGAATACGCACCGAGAGAGAGTCGTGATTCTCTTCCGGCAGTCCATCCGCCAGCAGTTGGCGCATGCTGATCACCGCCATGACATAACCGTCGGGCGCGGCGCTCGGGATTTGCTGACGGCTGACCGGGGCCACCAGCAATACGCCCCGCGAATAGGCGGGCTCGATGCCGACCAAATGCAGCGGTTGCGACACGACCATGCGGCCATTGCGATTGGCACGTTCCAGGGTTGCACGACGCAGGGGTTGGGCCAACAAGTCGTAGCCCAGCGGCGTGGGCAATCGGCTCTGGGTTTGGGTATAGAGCACCGGTACGTACTCGTCCCGCTCGCCGGCCACTTGCAACTGGCCATCGGCGTTGAGTTCACGAAAGGTGAAATCGCTCAAGCCTTCTTCACGCACCGCGCGTTCAAGCAGAGGTCGTTCGGCGCGGGAAACCCGTGGCGCCCAGGAGTAGGCCTGGGTACGACGCAAAAGAGGTTTGGCGTAACCGTCGAATTCCTCGCGGGACACCGATCCGGAATTGACGAAGAACCGGCGCAGGCCGTCGAGGCGCTGCTCCTGATCTTCAAAACGTTCTTCGATACGGCTGTAACGTTCACTGGCGAGCAGTTGGAAACGTTGCCGCAATTGCTGTTGAAACTGATTGAGGGTTGCCCAGGCCAGCAATCCCGTGAGAATCCCGCCGACGAGCAATACCAGCAGCGCGACCAGCCAGGCCGAAACATCTTCGCTGATAAAACCCAGGATCTTGGGGCGCACGGCGTGCAACGACATAGAGGCAACTCAAAACGCCAGGTGCCGGAAAAGCCCATTGGCCATGCATTGAGTTATAGCCATTAGCCACCAATTTGACCAGCACTGAAAGGACCCAAGAGCCTTTAAAAATCAAGACCCTGTGGATCCAATCGTGCTCAGGTGTCAGCGAGCGGTGATTTTCCAGGCACGGTGAATCTTGCCATTACGGGCGAAATCCGGATCGATGGTCTGGGCGGTGATTTCTTCAACGGCATAACGCTCGGTGAGGTTTTCCTCGAGCTGGAACTTGCGGAAGTTGTTGGAGAAGTACAACACCCCGCCCGGCGCCAGACGTGCCATGGCCAAGTCGATCAACTGCACTTGATCACGCTGCACGTCGAAGATCCCTTCCATGCGCTTGGAGTTGGAGAAGGTCGGCGGGTCGATGAAAATCAGGTCGTATTCGTCACGGCAGGCATCGAGCCAAGCCATCACATCACCCTGCTCCAGACGGTTCTTGTCGGAGAAACCGTTCAGCGACAGGTTGCGACGCGCCCAATCCAGATAGGTTTTCGACAGGTCCACGCTGGTGGTGCTGCGCGCGCCGCCCTTGGCCGCATGAACGCTGGCGGTCGCGGTGTAGCAATACAGGTTGAGGAAGCGCTTGCCGGCCGCCTCTTTCTGGATCCGCATGCGCATCGGCCGGTGGTCGAGGAACAACCCGGTGTCGAGGTAGTCGGTGAGGTTCACCAGCAGCTTCACGCCACCTTCGTTGACCTCGACAAATTTGCCCTGTGCCGCTTGGCGTTCGTACTGCTTGGTGCCGCTCTGACGCTCGCGACGTTTGACCACCACGCGGCTCTTGTCGATGTTCAGGGCCTGCGGAATGGCGGCCAGGGCATCGAACATACGCGCCGAGGCTTTTTCCGGATCGATGGATTTCGGCGCGGCGTATTCCTGGACGTGGACCCAATCCTGATACAGGTCGATGGCCATGGAGTATTCCGGCATATCGGCATCGTAAACGCGGTAGCAGTCGATGCCTTCACGCTTGACCCACTTGCCGAGGGCCTTGAGGTTCTTTTGCAGGCGGTTGGCAAACATCTGCCCGCCTTCGCTCAAGCGCGGTTGCTCGATCACCACCGGGGCCGGTTTGATCGGGTTGCCGTTCTTGTTGTACTTCTCGTACTTGCCCGGTGCCACATCGTTGTCGGCGACTTCGACTTCAGCTTGCTCGCGCTCGACCTGACGCTGTTCCGGCGTGCGACGCTCACCGGTGACGAACTGGTCCGGCGTGACCTTGATCAGCAGCAATTTGCACGGCAAGGCGCCGTTCCAGAACGAGTACTGCTTGTGGCTGCGGATGCCCATGCGCTTGCCCAGGTCCGGGGCGCCGGTGAACACCGCCGCTTCCCAGTTCAGGCACGCCTGACGCAGACGCTCGCCGAGGTTCTGGTAGAGATAGAGCAGGCTCGCCTCATCGCCCAGACGCTCGCCGTACGGAGGGTTGCAGATCACCAGGCCTTTCTGGTTCTGGTCCGGGCGCGGCTCGAACGTCGCGACTTCGCCCTGGTAGATTTTGATCCATTCGCTCAGGCCGGCACGTTCGACGTTATTGCGGCCCGGTTGAATCAGGCGCGGGTCAGCTTCGTAACCGCGGATCCACAGCGGCGGCTTGGCCAGACCGGCCGCGGCGCGTTCGGTGGCTTCTTCGTGGAGCTTTTTCCACAGCGCCGGCACGTGGCCGAGCCAGGCGGTAAAGCCCCATTGCTCGCGACGCAGGTTCGGCGCCATGTCGGCGGCGATCATCGCGGCTTCCACCAGGAACGTACCGACACCGCACATCGGGTCGGCCAGCGCGCCGCCATCGGCGGCAATCCGTGGCCAGCCGGAACGGATCAGAATCGCCGCCGCGAGGTTTTCCTTCAGCGGCGCCGCGCCCTGCTGCAAGCGATAACCGCGTTGGTGCAGGCTGTGGCCGGAAAGGTCGAGGGACAGAATCGCTTCGCCACGGTCCAGGCGCAGGTGAATGCGCAGGTCCGGGTTGAGCTTGTCGATGGACGGACGATCACCTTGTGGAGTGCGCAGTTTGTCGACGATGGCGTCCTTGACCTTCAAGGCGCCGAAATGGGTGTTATCAATGCCCGAACCGTGACCGCTGAATTCGACGGCCAGGGTGCCATCGTTGAGCATGTGATCTTGCCACTCGATATCCAGCACGCCGTGGTAGAGGTCTTCGGCGTCCTTCATCGGGAAGCGCTTGAGCACCAGCAGCACGCGGTTTGCCAGACGCGACCACAAGCACAGGCGATAGGCGGTTTCCATGGTGGCCATGCCGCGCACAGCCGAGGTGTGCTCACGCGCTTCCTCAAGGCCAAGCCCGACGGCTTCCTCGATGAGCAGGCCTTCGAGGCCTTTTGGGCAAGTGAGGAAGAGTTCGAAACGATCGGACATGGTAATTCCAGAGCCTTTAGCTAAGTGAACCGACAACGCATTGCCGATCCGGTTTTCAATCAGGCGCTTTTCTAAAAGAGCGCCCGCGTGGCACGAAGGTGTGCCGTCCCACCCTGACTGCTCGGGTTAAAAGAGCTTAGATGCCAGGGCAGATAAAAAAGTTATGCAACAAAATGTCATAAGTCGACCCTTCGTCGAATAGTCCCCCAGTGCAACGCGGGTCATTTTCGTTAAAGGCCCGGCTCATCCTCCAGCGCAGGGCCGATCATACCGGGGTTTGGCCAATAAACACGGGACAAATATCGTGTTACTTATGGCCATAGCATCTTTATGGTTACGTTCTTATGACAAAACGATCATTCCCACGATGTGACGCATTGGTTAGAACTCAACTCAGGTTGACGTCGCAACGGCGTCAACACCTTGGCTCGCGACGCCGGCAGCGAGCCACCAACGGCAGAGTTTTTCTGCCTGACCTCGATTGAGGTCGACGCGATAAATACAGTCAACAAGTGAGGGCAACACCCTATGAGAAGACTTAAGCGTGATCCGTTGGAAAGAGCATTTTTGCGCGGATATCAATATGGCGTTGGTGGTAAATCCCGTGAGCTTTGCCCATTTACTCTACCGTCGGTACGCCAAGCCTGGATCAATGGCTGGCGCGAAGGACGCGGCGACAACTGGGACGGTATGACCGGCACTGCGGGAATCCATAGACTCAACGAACTTCACGCCGTCGGCTAATACAGGGCACACACTCCGACACGACAATCTGATTACGCAACGACTTAACCACGCACGTCCCATCCGGACGGCGGGCTTCGGCCCAGGGGCTCCTTCGGGGAGCCCTTTTTTATGTCTGATCTCTGGCTAAACACGCCTGTAGACTAAACACGATCTCCCTGTAGGAGCTGCCGAAGGCTGCGATCTTTTGATCTTGCCCTTGATTGTAAAAAGCAAGATCAAAAGATCGCAGCCTTCGGCAGCTCCTACACCGATCGTGTACACCGCACCCCAGATGTCAGTTAGCGCAACGCGGCAATGGCATCCACCGATTCACGAATCAGCGCCGGGCCTTTATAGATGAAGCCGGAGTAGAGCTGCACCAGGCTCGCACCCGCGGCGATTTTCTCAGCCGCATGCTTGCCTTCAGTGATGCCGCCCACGGCGATGATCGGCAAACGACCAGCCAGCTCCGCCGCCAGTACCTTCACGGTATGGGTGCTCTTTTCGCGAACCGGCGCGCCGGACAGCCCGCCCGCCTCGTCACCATGCTCCATGCCTTCGACACCGACGCGGCTCAGGGTAGTGTTGGTGGCGATCACCGCGTCCATCCCGGTTTCGATCAGGGCCTGGGCCACTTGCACGGTTTCTTCGTCGGTCATGTCCGGCGCGATCTTGATCGCCAGCGGTACATGTTTGCCGTGGCGCAGGGCCAGTTCCGCCCGACGGGTGGCCAGGTCGGCGAGCAATTGCTTGAGCGAGTCGCCAAATTGCAGGCTGCGCAGGCCCGGGGTGTTCGGCGAGCTGACGTTGACCGTCACATAGCTGGCGTGGGCATAGACCTTGTCCAGGCAGATCAGGTAATCGTCGACCGCACGCTCAACCGGGGTGTCGAAGTTCTTGCCAATGTTGATGCCCAGCACGCCCTTGTACTTGGCCGCCGCGACGCGAGCGAGCAAGTGATCGACGCCGAGGTTGTTGAAACCCATGCGGTTGATAATGGCCTCGGCTTCCGGCAAACGGAAAATCCGTGGTTTCGGGTTGCCCGGTTGCGGACGCGGGGTAATGGTGCCGATTTCGACGAAACCGAAACCCAGTTGGGCAAAACCGTCGATCGCCGCGCCATTCTTGTCCAGACCGGCCGCCAGGCCAACCGGGTTCGGGAACTCCAGGCCCATGACCGTCACCGGCATTTTTGCCGGCGCCTTGCACAGCAAGCCGTTGAGGCCCAAACGCCCGCCCGCGCCGATCAGATCCAGAGACAGATCGTGGGAGGTTTCCGGGGAAAGTTTGAACAACAGCTGACGGGCCAGGGTGTACATGGGCAGGCTTGACTCGGTTGGCGATGAGAGGCGGCGATTATAGCCGCGCATCGGCCCCACAGGCGAGGCGCGCGGCAAAATCAACCCGCGATGGCATATGCCTTGCACCATCACAGGCATCAGCACTCATGCCAACGGCGGAATGAGTGGAAGGACAATGGCGTCGTCACTCGGCTTTGCCCACGCAAGGGCCTTGGGACGACGCTTTTTTTTGGAAGGTGCGAAATCGATGAACGAACCATCAGCCGGCCCGCTGGCCTGGGTCAATGGCAGCGATGCCCCGGAAAAAACCGAAATCAACCTCGGCTTCATGGCCCTGAGTGACTGCGCCTCAGTGGTGGTCGCCGCCACCCAGGGCTTCGCCCAACCCTACGGGCTGACCCTGAATCTCAAGCGCCAGTCGTCGTGGGCCAACCTGCGCGACAAACTGGTCAGCGGCGAACTCGACGCCGCCCACAGCCTGTACGGCCTGATTTACGCCGTGCACCTGGGCATCGGCGGCGTAGCGTCCACCGACATGGCCGTGCTCATGGGCCTGAACCAGAACGGCCAGAGCATCAACCTCTCCCACGGTTTGCAGGCCCTGGGCGTGACCAGTCCTGAAGCATTGGACCGGCATGTGCACCAAAGTCGCCCAAAACTGACCTTTGCTCAGACATTTCCCACAGGCACCCACGCCATGTGGCTGTATTACTGGCTAGCAAGTCAGGGCATTCATCCGTTGCAGGATGTCGACAGCGTAGTGGTGCCGCCGCCACAAATGGTCGCGCACCTGCAAGCCGGGCGCATTGACGGTTTCTGCGTTGGCGAGCCGTGGGCTGCAAGTGCGGTGCAGCAGAATCTCGGGTTTACGATGGCCACCACCCAGACGATCTGGCCCGATCATCCGGAAAAAGTCCTCGGCTGCACCCGCGCCTTCGTCGAGCAATACCCCAACACCGCCCGGGCATTGGTGATGGCGATCCTCGAAGCCAGCCGATTCATAGAAGCCAGCCGCGAAAATCGCCGCAGCACCGCACAACTGTTGAGCGCCCCTCAATACCTGGATGCACCGCTCGATTGCATCGAGCCGCGCTTGCTCGGTGACTACGCCGACGGCCTGGGCAATCGCTGGCAAGACCCGCACGCCATGCGTTTCCACGGCGATGGCGAGGTCAATCTGCCGTATTTGTCCGACGGCATGTGGTTCATGACCCAGTTCCGGCGCTGGGGTTTACTGCGCGACGACCCGGATTACCTCGGCGTGGCCCGTCAGGTCCAGCAACTAGACTTATACCGTGAGGCCGCAGCCGCTGCCGGTGTGCCCGCCCGGAGCCAGGAAATGCGCAGCAGTCAACTGATCGACGGCAAAGTCTGGGACGGCTCGGACCCGGCCGGCTATGCCCGCAGCTTCACGCTGCACGCCTTGAGCGACAGCGCTCCCCTTCTCGCCAGCCGCTGACAGGAGCCTACGAATATGTTGCGTATCCTGCTGATCAATGACACCGCGAAAAAGGTCGGGCGTCTGAAGGCGGCCCTGACCGAAGCCGGGTTCGAGGTTATCGATGAATCCGGCCTGACCATCGACCTGCCCGCGCGCGTCGAAACGGTGCGTCCGGATGTAATCCTGATCGATACCGAGTCACCGAGCCGCGATGTGATGGAGCAAGTGGTGCTGGTGACCCGTGACCAACCACGGCCAATCGTGATGTTCACCGACGAGCATGACCCCGATGTGATGCGCCGGGCGATCAAGTCCGGCGTCAGTGCCTACATCGTCGAAGGCATTCACGCACAACGCTTGCAGCCGATTCTCGATGTAGCCATGGCGCGCTTTGAAAGCGACCAGGCGCTGCGCGCGCAACTGCATGCCCGCGACCAGCAACTGGCCGAGCGCAAGCGCATCGAGCTGGCCAAGGGACTGCTGATGAAGATGAAGGACTGCAACGAAGAAGAGGCCTACACCCTGATGCGCCGCCAAGCCATGAGCCGCCAGCAGAAGCTGATACAGGTGGCTGAGCAGATTATTGCCATGAGTGAGTTGTTGGGCTGAAGCCTTGCGGAGCCTGTGCAGACGCCTTCGCGGGCAAGCCTCGCTCCTACGGGTTTGGTGGCGAGTTCAGATGTTGTAAACGACACAAAACCTGTAGGAGCGAGGCTTGCCCGCGAATGGCCACACCGCGATCTCACGTGTTGGCACAAATCTCGCTAAGTAAATCACTACAAGGTAACCAACGGCGGTTGCCCCACCTACGACAAAGACGTCGCTCACCTCATTCGCCTCCTGGCGGATCGGGTAGCGGCGTTTTTCCGTTTTGGCCCCAGAGACCGGGGCTGGTGGTGCGGCCGTTGCGGCGCCCCACCTGCAAGCTCATGACTCCTTCTTGATACGCCTGACAGCTGAGGTGCGCGATGAATTCAAGCTTCTGGAAATCCGGCCATACCCCGACACTGTTCGCAGCCTTCCTCTATTTCGATCTGAGCTTCATGGTCTGGTACCTGCTCGGCCCTTTGGCGGTGCAGATCGCCGCTGACTTGCACCTGACCACTCAACAGCGCGGGCTGGTGGTGGCCACGCCAATTCTGGCCGGGGCCGTATTACGCTTTGCGATGGGCATGCTGGCTGATCGTCTGTCGCCAAAAACCGCCGGGATCATCGGCCAGGTGATCGTTATCTGCGCCCTGTTCGTCGCCTGGAAAGTCGGCATCCACAGTTACGAGCAGGCGTTGTTGCTGGGCCTGTTCCTCGGCATGGCCGGTGCGTCCTTCGCCGTCGCCCTGCCGCTGGCCTCGCAATGGTATCCGCCTCAGCACCAAGGTAAAGCCATGGGCATCGCCGGTGCCGGCAACTCGGGCACCGTGCTCGCCGCGCTGATTGCCCCGGTGCTGGCCGCCATGTTTGGCTGGAGCAACGTGTTCGGCTTCGCCCTGATCCCGCTGATCCTGACCCTGATCGTCTTCGCCTGGCTGGCCAAGAATGCACCTGAACGCCCGAAAGCCAAGTCCATGACTGACTACTTCAAGGCCCTGGGTGACCGCGACAGCTGGTGGTTCATGTTTTTCTACAGCGTGACCTTCGGTGGCTTCATCGGCCTGGCCAGCGCCCTGCCCGGCTACTTCAACGACCAATACGGCCTGAGCCCGGTGACCGCCGGCTACTACACTGCAGCATGCGTATTTGGTGGCAGCCTGATGCGTCCGTTGGGCGGCGCGCTGGCGGATCGCTTCGGCGGGATTCGCACCTTGCTGGCGATGTACACCGTGGCAGCGACCTGCATTGCGGTAGTGGGTTTCAATCTGCCTAACTCCTACGCAGCGTTGGCGCTTTTCGTCTGCTCCATGCTCGGTTTGGGTGCAGGCAACGGTGCCGTATTCCAGTTGGTCCCGCAGCGTTTTCGTCGGGAGATCGGTGTGATGACCGGGTTGATCGGCATGGCCGGTGGCATCGGTGGCTTTGCACTGGCGGCCGGCATGGGCGCGATCAAGCAAAGCACTGGCAGCTATCAAATGGCCTTGTGGTTGTTTGCCAGCCTCGGCGTGCTCGCCTGGTTCGGTCTGCACGGTGTGAAACGTCGCTGGAGAACCACTTGGGGTTCGGCAGCCGTCACCGCTGCTCGAGTGTGAGGGCTGAATGAGCCTGCAACTGAGTTTTGCCGAACACAGCGCCATCGGGCCTCGCGAAGAGAACCAGGACGCTCTGCGCCTGGTCACTCCGGCCCCGGCGCTGGCGGCGAGCAAGGGTTACCTGTTCGCCATCGCCGACGGCGTCAGCCAATGCGCCGATGGCGGTCTTGCGGCCCGTTCGACCTTGCAGGCCTTGGCGCTGGACTATTACGCCACCCCGGAAACCTGGGGCGTCGCCCAGGCATTGGACCGTCTGCTACTGGCGCAAAATCGTTGGTTACAGGCTAACGGTGGCGGGCAACCGCTGCTGACCACCGTCAGTGCCTTGGTGATGCGCGGCAGGCGTTTCACCCTGGCGCATGTCGGTGATTGCCGGGTTTACCGCTGGCACGCCGACACGCTGCAACGGGTGAGCGAGGATCACGTCTGGGACCAGCCGGGCATGCAGCATGTGCTCAAGCGGGCCTTGGGGCTGGATCAACATCTGGTGCTGGACTTTCTCGATGGCGAACTGCGCCTGAATGAGAGTTTCGTGCTGCTCAGCGATGGCATCTGGGCCGTGCTGGGCGACACGGCCATTGCGGGCATTTTGCGTGATCAGCCTGACCTGGACAGTGCCGCGCAGACCTTGGTCAGCGCCGCGCACCTGGCCGGCAGTCAGGACAACGCCAGCGCCCTGCTGGTGCGGGTCGATGCCCTCGGTGAAACCAGCATCGGCGATGCCCTGATTCATCTGCAGCAATGGCCACTCCCGCCAGCGTTGAAACCGGGCCAGGCCTTCGAAGGCTGGCAGGTCGAGGGGATCCTCGGCCAGAGCCAGCAATCGCTGCTTTATCGAGTACGCGACGCCCAACAACAGCCCTGGCTGCTGAAAACCTTACCTGCTGCACTCCATGACGATCACCTGGCCGGGCAGGCATTGTTGTCGGAGGAATGGTTTCTCAAGCGTGTGGCCGGGCGGCATTTTCCCGAAGTCCATGCCGCCAGTCAGCGTCAGCATTTGTACTACGTGATGCGTGAATATTCCGGGTCTACCCTGGCGGAGCTGCATGAGCGTGTCGCAACGCTGCCCTTGGCTCAATGGCAGGATCTGGCTGAACGCCTGCTGCGGGCCGTCGGCATACTGCATCGACGGCAGATTCTGCATCGCGATATCAAACCGGAGAACCTGCTGCTGGGGGACGACGGCGAGCTGCGCCTGCTGGATTTCGGCCTCGCCTACTGCCCCGGCCTGTCTGAAGATCAAGCTTTCGCCCTGCCCGGAACGCCCAGCTATATCGCGCCGGAAGCCTTTCGAGGTGACCCGCCAACACCGCAACAGGATTTGTATGCGGTCGGCGTGACCTTGTATTACCTGCTGACCGGGCATTATCCCTACGGCGAAATCGAAGCGTTCCAGCGCCCACGGTTTGGTGTGCCTGTCAGCGCCAGTCGCTACCGACCCGACTTGCCGGAGTGGATCGCGCAAAGCCTGGAGCGCGCAGTGGCGGCAGCTCCGGATCAGCGCTTTGAAACGGCGGAAGAATGGTTGCTGCTACTGGAACAGGGAGAACGACGCAGTTTGAGCGTGCGCCCCAGACCGTTGCTGGAGCGCGAACCGTTGAAAGTC
The DNA here is from genome assembly GCF_019956555.1 of Pseudomonas sp. A-RE-19. Lineage (GTDB taxonomy): Bacteria > Pseudomonadota > Gammaproteobacteria > Pseudomonadales > Pseudomonadaceae > Aquipseudomonas. Next base: position 132,054 of record NZ_JAHBDQ010000007.1, read on the forward strand.
TGGCGGACGTTGGCGCTGGTGTCGTTGCTGGTGAATCTGGTGCTGCTGTTTTTGCTGTTTCATGGTTGAGTTTTTCACTGCCCCCAAAAGATCAAAAGATCGCAGCCTGCGAAAGCGCCTACAGGTGCCCACGATCTCCCGCAGGAGCTGCCGCAGGCTGCGATCTTTTGACTTTTCTGCTTCAAAACCGTGCATGGCGCATTGAACCGGTGCATGCAAACACCCTCCTCCCACGCTGAGAGCCCATAAATCCGGCATTTGTGCGACTTGGCACAACCACTGCATTACCTTTCCCAACATACATAAAGCCCGGCCTTCAACGTAGAAGGCTGCGCTGCCCGAGAGAACGGGACAAGGACAAAGGCGTCCTCGCTAGTTAGCTAGCGGGACGCCTTTTTTTGTTTGCGCAAAATTTTGTCGAGCAAGGCCTGAATGCCCTGATGAGGCCAGCCCGAGCTCCCCGGAGAACCTGATGAAAAAACTAAAACTGGTGATGATCGGCAACGGCATGGCCGGGGTTCGCACCCTGGAAGAACTGCTCAAACTGAGTAATGAGCTGTACGACATCACGGTCTTCGGCGCCGAACCCCATACCAACTACAACCGCATCCTGCTGTCGCCTGTATTGGCCGGCGAACAGACGTTCGAAGAGATCGTGCTCAACGATCTGGACTGGTACCTGGAAAACAACATCAAGCTGCTGCTCAACCGCAAAGTGGTGGAGATCGACCGGGTCAAACGCCGGGTCATCGCCGAAGACGGCACCGAGGCCGAATACGACCGCCTGCTGATCGCTACCGGCTCGACCCCGTTCATCCTGCCGATCCCCGGCAATACCCTGCAGGGCGTGATCGGCTACCGCGACATTGCCGACACCCAGGCGATGATCGACACCGCCAAGACCCACAAGCACGCCGTGGTCATCGGCGGCGGCCTGCTGGGTCTTGAAGCCGCCAACGGCCTGATGCTGCGCGGCATGCACGTCACCGTGGTGCACATCGGCGAATGGCTGCTGGAACGGCAACTGGATAAAACCAGCGGCCAACTCCTGCAAACCGCCCTGGAAGCCCGCGGCCTGCATTTCCGCCTGTGCGAACAGACCCAGGCCCTGCACGACGCCGGCAATGGCCGGGTCGGCTCAGTGCAGTTCAAGAACGGCGACATCATCCCCGCCGACCTGGTGGTGATGGCCGCTGGCATTCGCCCCAACACCGAACTCGCGGAGAAATCCGGCATCCCTTGCAACCGCGGGATTCTGGTCAACGACACGATGCAAACCTACGACCCTCGGGTCTACGCCATCGGCGAATGCGCCAGCCACCGTGGCATTGCCTACGGCCTGGTCGCGCCACTGTTCGAACAAGCCAAGGTGTGCGCCAACCACCTCGCTCAATTGGGCTTCGCCACCTACAAGGGCTCGGTGACGTCGACCAAATTGAAAGTCACCGGTATCGACCTGTTTTCCGCCGGCGACTTCATGGGTGGCGAAGGCACCGAAACCATCACCCTTTCCGACCCGATCGGTGGGGTCTACAAAAAACTGGTGATCAAGGATGACGTGCTGGTCGGGGCCTGTCTGTACGGCGATACGGCAGATGGTGGTTGGTATTTCCGGCAGATCCGTGAGAACCATGGCATCGGCGAGATCCGCGATCACCTGATGTTCGGCGAAAACGCCCTCGGCGACGTAGGACATCAAGGTCAGGACAAAGCCATGAGCATGGCCGACACCGCCGAAGTCTGCGGCTGCAATGGCGTGTGCAAAGGCACCATCGTCAAAGCCATTCAGGAACACGGTCTGTTCAGCGTCGATGACGTGAAGAAACACACCAAGGCCGCCAGTTCTTGTGGCTCTTGCGCCGGCCTCGTCGAGCAGATTCTGATCAACACTGTGGGCGGCGCGGCGGACGTCAAACCGAAGAGCGAAAAAGCCATCTGCGGTTGCAGCGACCTCAACCACGGGCAAATTCGCCAAGCCATCCGCGACCAGCACCTGCTGACCATCGCCGGCACCATGAGCTACCTGAACTGGCGCACCCCGAACGGTTGTGCCACCTGCCGCCCGGCGCTCAACTATTACCTGATCTCCACCTGGCCGGGCGAAGCCAAGGATGATCCGCAATCGCGCCTGATCAACGAACGTGCCCACGCCAACATTCAGAAAGACGGCACTTACTCTGTAGTCCCGCGGATGTGGGGCGGTGTGACCAATCCTTCGGAGCTGCGGCGCATCGCCGACGTGGCCGACAAATACAACGTGCCGATGGTCAAGGTCACCGGCGGCCAGCGCATCGACTTGCTGGGGATCAAAAAACAGGACCTGCCTGGCGTCTGGAAGGATCTGGATATGCCATCCGGCCACGCCTACGGCAAATCCATCCGCACGGTGAAAACCTGCGTCGGCAGCGAGTTCTGCCGCTTCGGCACCCAGAACTCCACGCAACTGGGCATCGAGCTCGAACACGACCTGTTCAACATGTGGTCGCCGCACAAAGTGAAACTGGCCGTCTCCGGTTGCCCACGCAACTGCTCGGAAGCGGGAATCAAGGATGTCGGCATTATCGGCGTGGATTCCGGCTGGGAGATGTACATCGGCGGCAACGGCGGGATCAAAACTGAAGTCGCAGAGTTCTTCGTCAAACTGAAAACCGCCGAAGAAGTACGCGAATACAACGGCGCGTTCCTGCAGCTGTATCGCGAAGAAGCCTTCTACCTTGAGCGCACCGTGCACTACCTGCAACGGGTCGGCATGGAACACATCAAGAAAGCCGTGCTGGAAGACCCGGAACGGCGCAAGGCATTAAACGATCGCCTGCAATTTTCCCTGTCGTTCGAACAGGACCCCTGGAAGGAACGCCTCGAACAGCCGCTGCTGAAAAAAGAATTTGAGGTCATTCCCGTGAAGAACCTGGAGGTGTCGGTATGAACTGGCTGGATATCTGCGCACTGGAAGAGATCAACACCCTTGGCTCGCGGATCATCGCCGGCCCGAAAGGCGACATCGCGATTTTTCGTACAAGCGACGATGAGGTTTTCGCCCTCGACGACCGCTGTCCGCACAAGGGCGGGCCGCTGTCTCAGGGTTTGATCTACGGCAAGCGGGTGGCCTGCCCGCTGCACAACTGGCAGATCGATCTGGAAACCGGCGAAGCCCAGGCCCCGGATGTCGGCTGCGCCCACCATCACTCGGCACGGGTCGAGAACGGCCGGGTGCTGCTGGCCCTGCGGGAAGCAAGCTGATGGACCGTCAAATCACCGCCTCCACCTGCTGCTACTGCGGGGTCGGCTGCGGCGTGCTGATCGAACACGACGGCGAGCGCATCCTCGGCGTCAGCGGCGATCCGGCACACCCGGCCAACTTCGGCAAATTGTGCAGTAAAGGTTCGACCCTGCACCTGACCGGCGACCTGACGGCACGGGCGTTATACCCGGAACTGCGCCTGGGCAAAGGCCTGGCCCGCAGCCGCACCGATTGGGACACTGCCCTTGATCATGCCGCCAGCGTCTTTGCCGAGACCATCGCCGAGCACGGCCCGGACAGCGTCGCGTTCTACATCTCCGGGCAATTGCTGACCGAGGATTACTACGCCTTCAACAAACTGGCGCGGGCTCTGGTGGGCACCAACAACATCGACAGCAATTCGCGACTGTGCATGTCTTCCGCGGTAGTCGGCTACAAGCGCAGCCTCGGCGCCGATGCTCCCCCTTGCAATTACGAAGACCTGGAATTGAGCGACTGCGTGATGATCGTCGGCAGCAACATGGCCTACGCCCACCCGGTACTGTTTCGTCGCCTGGAAGAAGCCAAATCCCGCCGACCGCAGATGAAAGTCATCGTCATCGACCCACGGCGCACCGACACCTGCGATTTGGCCGACTTGCACCTGGCGATTCTGCCCGGCACTGACGTCGCCTTGTTCCACGGAATTTTGCACCTGTTGCTGTGGGAAGACTGGGTCGACCGCGACTTCATCAAGGCCCACACCGAAGGCCTGGCCGAGCTGAAAAACCTGGTGCGCGATTACACCCCGTCAATGGTTTCTCAGCTCTGTGGCATCAGCGTCGAGCAACTGCATCAATGCGCCGAATGGGTCGGCACTTCACCGAGTTTTCTGTCGCTGTGGTGCATGGGGCTGAATCAGTCCACCGCTGGCAGCGCGAAGAACAGCGCACTGATCAACCTGCACCTGGCCACCGGGCAAATCGGTCGGCCCGGTGCAGGACCTTTCTCGCTGACCGGTCAGCCGAATGCCATGGGCGGCCGGGAAACCGGCAGTTTGTCAAACCTGCTACCAGGCCATCGTGAAGCGGCCAATGCTGAACACCGCGCGCAAGTGGCTGCCTACTGGGGCGTTGATCAACTGCCCGCGAACACCGGGCTAACCGCCATCGAACTGTTCGAGCAGATGAGTAGCGGCAAGATCAAAGCCCTGTGGATCGCCTGCACCAACCCTGCACAGTCGCTGCCGGATCAAACCGCTGTGCGCGCGGCACTGCAAGCCTGCCCGTTCGTGGTGTTGCAGGAAGCCTTTCGCACCACCGAAACCGCCGCGTTCGCCGACCTGCTGCTGCCCGCCGCCAGTTGGGGTGAAAAGGACGGCACGGTCACCAACTCCGAACGGCGCATTTCCCACGTCCGTCGGGCCATTGGCGCACCCGGTGAAGCACGGTCCGACTGGGCGATCACGGTGGATTTCGCACAGCGCCTGGAGAAACGTCTGCGCCCCGGAGCAACCAGCCTGTTTGCCTTTGAAACCCCGGCACAGGTCTTCGACGAATACAAACACCTGACTCACGGCCGCGACCTCGACCTGTCCGGGATCAGTCATGAGTTGATCGACCAGCTCGGCCCACAGCAATGGCCCTTCCCCGCCGGCGCCCGCGAAGGCACGGCGCGGCTCTACCTCGACGGAGTTTTCCCTACTGCCAGCGGGCGTGCACAGTTCGTGACCGACCCGTATCGCGCTGCCAAGGAGCAACGCGATGCGCGCTTCCCGCTGACCCTGATCACCGGCCGCCTGCGCGATCAATGGCACGGCATGAGCCGCACCGGCACCGCCGCGCAGCTATTCGGCCATGTCAGCGAAGCCGTGTTGAGCCTGCACCCGGATGAACTGCGCCGGCATCGCCTGCAACCTGGCGACCTGATCAATCTGAAAAGTCGCCGGGGCTCGGTGATCGTGCCGGTCAGCAGCGACGACAGCGTACGTCCGGGCCAGGCCTTTCTGCCGATGCATTGGGGCGACCGCTTTCTCAAGGGCGGCGTGAATACCCTCACACTTCCTGCCTTCGATCCGCTGTCGAAACAACCGGAACTCAAACACAGCGGTGTGCGACTCGAGCCTGTGCAATTGCCCTGGCAGCTTTTCGCGCTGATAGAGGGTGATGTTCAACAGCATTTAGAGACACTGCGACCACTCTGTGAGGCGTTTTCCTACGCAAGCCTCAGCCTTACCGGTCGTGAGCGTCCTGCGCTGCTGATACGCGCTGCCAGCGCCACCGCGCCAGAGCCGCAGCTATTGCGTGATATCGACCAATGCCTGGGGCTCAACGACGGCCCGGTATTGGCCTACGACGATCCTCGGCGTTCGATCGGCAAACGGGTACGGATCGAGAACGGCCGGATCACCGCAATTCGCCTGGCCGGTGAAACCCTCGCCCAACACTGGCTGCAAAGCCTGTGGCTCGAAGGCCGCGCCGATGAACAACTGCGCCGCTGGCTGCTGGCACCGTTGAGTGCGCCACCGGGCAGCGCTGGCACTCCCGCATCCGGCACCAAAACCCTGTGCAACTGCATGAACGTCAGCCAGAACGCGGTCTGTGCCGGTATCGGCCGTGGCCTGGACTTGCAGGGTTTGAAACAAGAATTGGGTTGCGGCACGCAATGCGGCTCCTGCGTCCCGGAAATCAAGCGTTTGCTGGCCGCCACTGCGCAGCCAGTCGCCGTCATCTCGTGAGGAAAACACTATGAGCGCAAAAGTCTGGCTGGTGGGTGCGGGTCCTGGCGATCCTGAATTGATGACCCTCAAGGCGGTTCGAGCGTTGCGCGAAGCGGACGTGGTGCTGATCGACGATCTGGTCAATGACGCGGTGCTGGAGCATTGCCCGAGCGCACGAATTATTCCTGTGGGTAAGCGCGGCGGCTGTCGCTCCACGCCTCAAGCGTTCATTCATCGCCTTATGCTGCGTTATACCCGCCAAGGCAAATGCGTGGTGCGGCTCAAGGGTGGCGATCCGTGCATCTTCGGGCGCGGCGGTGAAGAAGCGCAGTGGTTGCGTGAGCGCGGCGTCGAGGTTGAGCTGGTCAACGGCATCACCGCTGGCCTTGCCGGCGCGACCCAATGCGATATTTCGCTGACGCTCAGAGGCGTCGCGCGTGGCGTGACACTGGTTACGGCGCACACTCAGGATGACAGCAGCCTGAACTGGCAGGCCTTGGCTCAAGGGGGCACCACGCTAGTGATCTACATGGGCGTGGCAAAGCTGAGTGAAATTCGCGAGCAACTGCTGGCCGGTGGAATGGCAGCCGATACGCCTGTGGCGATGATCGAAAATGCTTCCCTGCCGCACCAACGGGAATGTCGGAGTGACTTGGCAGCAATGGAAGAAGATGCCTGCGACTTCCAGCTCAAAAGTCCGGCGATTCTGGTGATTGGCGCGGTGGCGGCTTGTGAAGAAAAAGTCAAAAGATCGCAGCCTTCGGCAGCGCCTACAGTAGATCGATGCATCGGCGCGTTCCGGTAGGAGCTGCCGCAGGCTGCGATCTTTTCGGAGCACCGCCAAACCCTCGCTGAAACCCAAATCGCAGACAAAGAAAAGCCCGGCCTAAGCCGGGCTTTTCCAGAGCTGCGAGCTAATTACTTAGCTTGAGTTTCAACCTTCGCTTCTACGCGACGGTTAACAGCGCGACCAGCTTCAGTGGCGTTGTCAGCAACTGGGCGGGATTCGCCGTAGCCAACAGACTGAACGCGGGACGACTGAACACCGTACTGGTTGGTCAGAACTTGCTTAACGGCGTTTGCACGACGCTCGGACAGTTTCTGGTTGTAAGCGTCAGGACCGACGGAGTCAGTGTGACCTTCAACTACAGTAGTAGTGGACGGGTACTGCTTCATGAAGTCAGCCAGGTTTTTGATGTCGCCGTAGCTGTTAGGCTTGACTACCGACTTGTTGAAGTCGAATTTCACGTCCAGCTCAACACGAACAACTTCAGCAACTGCTGGGCAGCCATCAGCGTCAACAGTTACGTTGGCTGCGGTGTCCGGGCACTTGTCAACGTTGTCGCAAACGCCATCGTTGTCGCTGTCGGAGCAAACTTCAGCTGGTGCTGGAACTGGAGCAGCAGCAGGCTTGGAGCCGCCACCGAAGTTCACACCGATACCGACGCTTGGTGCCCACTCGGTGTCACCCTGGTCGATGTTGTACTGAGCTTCAACGCCGGCACGGGCGTAGAAGTTTTCAGTGAAGTACAGCTTGGCACCACCGCCAACGTTGGCGAAAGTGGAGCGGTTACGACCCGAACCGTTCTGGCCAATGCTCTGGTCCGAGAAACCGGCAGAAACGTATGGACGGATCATGTCGCCTGGGTTGTTGAAGTGGTACAGAGCGTCCAGAGCGGTATCAGCGCCCTTTACGTTACGACCATCATCTGCACGTACGTTGTGTACTTCGTCGTAGGCCAGACGCAGTTCCACGTCGTCGGTCAGGAAGTAACCAACCGAACCGCCGAACAGATTGCCGTTGTTCTTGAAGTTACGATCGCTGTCGTACTGTTCTTTCTTGGCGAAGCCTTCGATTTCAACTGCGCCTTGGCCTTGTGCCAGCGCGCCGAACGAAGTAGCGGCAATAAGAGAACCAATGGCAAAGCCCAAGGTGTTTTTCAGTTTCATCCGTTAAATCCCCATCTGGTGATTGTGAAGCAGTCCCGCAAACCGGGGGACAACTCGGCGGCAAGTCTATCAGAACTTGCCTACACGTAAGAGATATTTGCGCCGAACTAAGTTTCGGCAATGCCTGCAAATTTCTCACGCAATTTGTCTAGAGCGCGTTTATACCGCATTTTTGTCGCACTCAAACCCATGTGCATTATGTCTGCGATCTCCTGAAATTCCAGCTCTGCGACAAATCGTAGCACCAGAATTTCACGGTCGATCGGGTTCACATACACCAGCCAGCGATCAAGTCCACCCTTTTCCTCGGGTTTAGGCGCCTTTTCTTCAGACGCTTCCTCGAGGGGGTCCAGACTCAAAGCGTCCATCAAGCGACGCTTTCGCCGTTCTTTCCGATACTGCGTGATGCATTCGTTGTAGGTGATGCTGTACAGCCACGTCTTGAACTTCGATTTCCCCTCGAAGTTCTTCAGGCCGTACAGCACCTTCAACATCACTTCCTGACAGACATCGTCTGCATCGCGATCGTTCCCAAGATACCGCGCACAAACGTTAAATAATGTTCGCTGGTAACGCCGCATCAGTTCTTCATAGGCGCGGGTTACGTGAAACAGCTCGGTATGCGAGCGCGCGACCAACTCCTCATCAGAGAGCTCGCGGGGGTCGTAGCGCGTGGAGAGCGATTGAGCTTTATTCAAAACAAGTCGGGCCGACAGTCAGGTCAATGTCCGCCGCAGCCCCTCAGGGCATTTTGCGGCGGCATACATTAGCAGGATTTGCCGGGTTAGCGGCTACTCACATGCTGCTCCAGGAGAATCCGATTCGAGAGAGAGACTAGCTCACCCTCGTCGGTCAGCACGGTGGTTTTCACCGTGCCGATCTCTTCGATCTGACCTTCGACCTCGCCAACTCGTACTTGTTGCCCAACCTGATACAACTCACGCACATAGATTCCCGCAAGAATCTGACCGGCAATTTCCCGGCTTCCCAACCCCATGGCCAGCGCTACCGCCAGACCAACGGTAATCAACACGATCACGATCACATGGTTGAGCAGGTCTGTCTTGACCTCCAACTGGCTGATCGCAACCGAAATACTGATGATGATCACCAGGCCTTGGGCAATTCGCCCCAGGCCGGCGGCGTAGTCAAGCCCTACGCCTTCTGCCGCGCCACGCACCAGCCCATTGGCCAGTTGCGCCAGCAAGACACCCACCAGCAGCACCAGCGCAGCGCCAAATACTTTCGGCAAATACAACGCCAGCATGTCCAGCGTAGCTGAAACTCGTTCAAGTCCAAGTGATTCTGCCGCCGAAACCAGGAAAATCAGCAGCACGAACCAATAGACGATCTTGCCGATCAACGTCGAGATAGGCACCTGAAGACCGGCGCGGGACAGTATTTTGGTCAGCCCGGTCCCCCCCATCAAGCGATCGAGGCCCAGTTTGGCGAGCAACTTGGAGAGCAATGTGTCCAGCAGCTTGGCCACGACAAACCCCAGCAGCAGCACAACCAGTGCGCCGAACAGGTTCGGAATGAAGTTCGCAACCTTGGTCCATAACGCAGTCATTGCAGTGACGAGGCTCTGAGTCCAGAGATCAAGTTCCATATTCAATCAGCCTTATCAGCAGTGCGAGCGGTAGGTTTACGCAGACGGGAAACCGGCGAGACATGGGCCGATCCATTATTCAGAGCGATCATCAGCGCGGGCAGCCAACGGCCCAGCAGGCTGAACAGGTCGCCGGCACCCACCTGGCGGTTGGCGGTTTTCAGCACGCGACCCAGGCAGGCATCGTCGTCACGGCTGGACGGCGAAGCTTTGAGCATGTCACGCAAAGACTGTTCAAACGGATCGTGCATACGCACCTCTCGTGATATCTGTGAAAGACGCGATCAAATTTGGTCGGGTCACATGACTCATCATCAGAACCAGCGCAAACGTCGGAATAGCCACCACTGCGCCAACGCTACCGAGCTTGCCAGCAAGCAGGCGATCAGGAAGCCATAAGGGTTGGTGGAGAACGGAATGCCGCCGACGTTGATACCCAAAAGACCGGTCAGAAAACTCATCGGCAAAAAGATCCCGGTGATGATCCCGAAGCGATACATCGTGCGGTTCATGCGCACGGTCAGACGTCGGTCTTCGGCCTCCAGGACCAGCCCCACGCGCTCCCGGGTCAATTCCAGTTCCTCGAGATAACGGGTCAGGCTGTTGTTCAATTCGTTCCAATAGTCGCCATCGTCTTCCACGAACCATGGCAGTTTTATCCGCGTCAGCTGACCAAAAATATCCCGTTGCGGCGCCAGAAAACGCTTGAGTGCGGCCGCCCTGCGACGGATCTGCAAAACGGCTCCATGCTCCGGTGTGTACCGTTCGTCGGAATCCAGCCTTTCTTCTTCCTCATCAACGATTTCCGAGAGGCAGCTGACCAGATCCTGCACCTTGTGGGTGAGGTATTGCGCCATATAAAGGATCAGTTCGGAAGCGGATCTCGGCCCTTTGCCTTCGGCCAGCTGCACCAGCAACTCATCGGTGGCGCGCAACGGTCGCAGGCGCAAGGAAATCACCCGCTGGGCCGAACCGAAGATTCGCACCGAGACCATGTCTTCCGGCTCGGCACCTGGATTGAGGTTGATCCCGCGCAGAAACAGCAACAGCTCGAAGTCTGGCAGCGGTAGAAGACGCGGTCGGGTGTTCTCTTCCAGCAACAAGTCGCAACTGAATTCACTCAAACCGCTGGATTTGCGCAGCCATGTCTGGGTTTGCGGGTGACTGCGATCCCAATGCAGCCACAGGCTTTCATGGGCCTGCAGCTGCAAATCATCGAGTTCAGTCCGGGCTATCGAACGCGCGCCGCCTTTACCGTCCAGCACCAGGGCATGCACCAGCCCCCACTGCGCGTTTTCTTCCTCGAACATCCTCACCCCTTTAATGAAACACGCTTTATTCAGGCATCTTCAGCGGGCTAGGCGAGATGATCACGCCATTGTTGTCCGCATAAACGTAGTGACCCGGGTGGAAGGTCACGCCTGCAAAGGTCACGGCAACGTTGAGGTCGCCGAGGCCGCGCCTGTCGGTTTTCATCGGATGACTGGCCAGGGCTTGAACCCCCAGATCGGTTTGCGCAATGACGTCGACGTCGCGGATGCAACCGTAAATCACCAGCCCTTCCCAACCGTTGTTCGCGGCTTTTTCGGCCAGCAGGTCGCCCAACAGCGCGCGACGCAGGGAACCGCCACCGTCGACCACCAGCACTTTACCGTTGCCCTTGAGCTCGACTTGCTCCTTGACCCGCGAGTTGTCTTCGAAACATTTGACGGTCACGATTTCGCCGCCGAAAGAATCACGGCCACCGAAATTACTGAACATCGGTTCCAGCACCTGCACCAGCTCCGGGTAGGCGTCGCACAGATCAGGCGTGAGGTAATGGTTCATCGAGAAACTCCTGTGAAGAGGAAGACAATCGAGTTGGCAGCATACGCGGGCCAAGACTGAACGACTGCAAACGCACCGATCGAATCTGCCACCAAAAGTGACCAGAACAGTTCAATGCGTCATATCTTAGCCGCAAGCCAATCAGAGCGAAATGCCCTTGTCAGAGCATCAGACTCAAACTGCCGCGGCCAAATCCGGCTTTCCACCCAGCAAAGGCGTCTGTTGATCCGCCAGCCAACGCGCCACCAACGGCCAGACTTCCGTCTGTGCAGCCTTGCTGACAAGCATTTCCACATGACCGAAATTATCGCCAAAGCCCTGCTCGCGGCCAAGGGTAATGAATTGTTTGTGCTCGGAGCCGACCTGATCGAACAGCTTGCGGCAGGCCCAGGTCGGGTCCTGATGATCGCCCGCGGCACTCACCGCCAACACTGGCAACTGAACCTCGGCCAAACCCGCCCACCAGTCCTTGTCGGCATCGCCAAAACGGCCGAACAGTCCATACCAGCGCATGCTTTCCAGGGCCAGACCAATCGGCTCGTCCTCCGGGCCACGTTTGAGCCGTGAACCCGACAGCTGGGCAAAACGCTTGAGAATGAAGCGCCCGCTCCACTCCACCGGTGGAAACTTCAACGGCCAGTAGGTGCGGCTGACCTGTGTGCCGAAAAACGCCGCAGAAGCCACGGCGGGCTCACCCAGGTACTGACCGCCCAATGCCGCGGCCAGGGTAATGCCGCCCAGCGAATGGCCGATCCAGTGCGGAATCTGGCCGCTTTGCTCGCGCGCGAATGCACCAATGGCTGGCAAATCGTAGCGCGCATAGTCGGCGACGCGGTTCTTGCGATAATCCTGGTTGCGTTGGGACAGGCCGTGACCGCGCATTTCCGGAATCCACACATCGAACCCCAGGCGCGTCAGATAAGCGCCCAGGCCCAAACCTTTGGGAGAGAACCAGAAACGCCGATTGGAAAAGCTGCCATGCAACAGAATCACCGGCACGCCACGCACCGCCGGCTCATCGGCCAGGCCCAAACGCGTCACAGCCAGTTCGACGGTGCCGTCGGGGCTGTTGCCGGGTTTTAAACGATAGACGTCTTCGCTCAGATCACCGCGCCGCTCGGCGCTGATCAGGGCGACAGGAAATAGGTTGCTGCTGCTTTGCATAATGCTCTTGCACAAAAAAGGGCGGCATCCAGATGGAGCCCGCCCAAGTGTCCCATCTCGGCAATGACTGTTCAATTTTGCCGGCATGCTGCGTTGCAGCTCCTCGCCATAGCTGGCTATGACTCGTCGCTGCGCCTTGCCTGCCAACAAAATCCACACATCAAATTTGAACGCATTACCGAGATGGGACACAGAATCCTAAAGAGGCCGGTCACCGACAGGCCTCTTCACTCAACACATCAGGCCGAAGCCTGACCTTCAGCCAGGAAGAACCAGGTTTCCAGTACGGAATCGGGGTTCAGCGAAACGCTTTCGATGCCCTGCTCCATCAGCCACTTGGCCAGATCCGGGTGGTCCGAAGGGCCCTGACCGCAGATGCCGATGTACTTGCCAGCTTTGTTGCACGCCTGAATAGCATTGGCCAGCAGCTTCTTGACCGCAGGATTTCGCTCGTCGAACAGGTGCGCGATGATCCCGGAGTCACGGTCCAGGCCCAGGGTGAGCTGGGTCAGGTCGTTGGAGCCGATGGAGAAGCCGTCGAAGAACTCGAGGAATTCTTCAGCCAGGATCGCGTTGGACGGCAGTTCGCACATCATGATCACGCGCAGACCGTTGTCGCCACGGGCCAGACCGTTTTCGGCCAGCAAATCGACCACCTGGCTCGCTTCGCCCAGGGTACGGACGAACGGCACCATGATTTCAACGTTGGTCAGGCCCATCTCGTTGCGCACGCGCTTGAGGGCGCGGCATTCGAGTTCGAAGCAGTCACGGAACGATTCGCTGATGTAACGCGAAGCGCCGCGGAAGCCCAGCATCGGGTTTTCTTCTTCCGGCTCGTAGAGTTTGCCGCCGATCAGGTTCGCGTATTCGTTGGACTTGAAGTCCGACAGACGCACGATGACCTTTTTCGGCCAGAACGCTGCGGCCAGGGTGCTGATGCCTTCGACCAGTTTCTCGACATAGAAGCCGACCGGGTCGTTGTAACCGGCAATACGCTTGTCGACGCTGTCCTTGATTTCTTGCGGCAGGCCGTCGTAGTTCAACAGCGCTTTAGGGTGAACACCGATCATGCGGTTGATGATGAATTCCAGACGGGCCAGGCCCACACCGGCGTTCGGCAATTGCGCGAAGTCGAAGGCACGGTCCGGGTTGCCAACGTTCATCATGATCTTGAACGGCAGATCCGGCATGGCATCCACGGAGTTTTTCTTGATGTCGAAGCCCAGTTCGCCTTCGAAGATGTAACCGGTGTCGCCTTCAGCGCAGGACACGGTCACGCCCTGGCCGTCTTGCAACAGCTGAGTGGCGTTGCCGCAACCGACCACGGCCGGAATACCCAGTTCGCGGGCGATGATCGCCGCGTGGCAGGTACGCCCGCCACGGTTGGTGACGATGGCGCTCGCGCGCTTCATGACCGGTTCCCAATCCGGGTCGGTCATGTCGGAAACCAGAACGTCGCCCGGCTGGACTTTGTCCATCTCGGACACGTCCTTGATGATCCGCACCTTGCCCGCGCCGATGCGCTGGCCGATGGCACGACCTTCCACCAGCACGGTGCCGGTTTCCTTCAGCAGGTAACGTTCCATCACGTTGGCCTGGGTGCGGCTTTTCACGGTTTCCGGACGGGCCTGCACGATGTACAGCTTGCCGTCGTCGCCGTCTTTGGCCCATTCGATGTCCATCGGGCACTTGTAATGCTTCTCGATGATCATCGCTTGCTTGGCCAGCTCGCTGACTTCGGCGTCGCTCAGACAGAAACGTGCACGATCGGCCTTGTCCACGTCGATGGTTTTGACCGATTTACCGGCCGTGGCCACTTCGCCGTAAATCATCTTGATGGCTTTGCTGCCCAGGTTGCGACGCAGGATGGCCGGACGACCGGCTTCCAGTGTGCCCTTGTGGACATAGAATTCATCCGGGTTCACCGCGCCTTGTACGACGGTTTCACCCAGGCCATAGGCGCCGGTGATGAACACCACGTCACGGAAGCCCGATTCGGTATCGAGGGTGAACATTACCCCCGCAGTGCCGGTTTCGGAGCGAACCATGCGCTGCACGCCGGCCGACAGGGCTACCAGCTTGTGGTCGAAGCCCTGGTGGACGCGGTAGGAAATGGCGCGGTCGTTGAACAGGGAAGCGAACACCTCTTTGGCGGCGCGAATAACGTTTTCGACACCACGGATGTTCAGGAAGGTTTCCTGCTGGCCGGCGAAGGAAGCGTCCGGCAAGTCTTCGGCGGTGGCGGAAGAGCGCACGGCCACGGCCATGTCAGGGTTGCCGGCCGACAGTGTGGCGAACGCGGTACGGATCTCGGCGTTAAGTTTTTCGGGGAATTCGGCTTCCATGATCCATTGGCGGATCTGGGCACCGGTTTTGGCCAGGGCGTTGACATCATCGACATCCAGCGCGTCGAGCGCGGCGTGGATCTGGTCGTTCAGACCGCTCAGTTCCAGGAAATCACGATATGCCTGAGCCGTCGTGGCGAAGCCACCGGGCACCGATACACCGGCACCTGCAAGGTTACTGATCATCTCGCCCAGGGATGCGTTCTTGCCCCCCACATGCTCTACATCATGGACGCCGAGCTTATCGAGGGAAACTACGTACTCTACCAAGGTGATCTCTCCACTAACTGTGTTGGAAAAGCTCAGAAGCCGGCGACTCAGGGGAGCATTTGCCGGCTGTATGGCCTGGACCTGGAAAATAAGTGAGAATGCGGGCCACTGGCGGCCGGCAAATCGCGCCTATCATATCCAAGAATCGTCACTAGCTTAAGGCCCAAGGTGCAAATGAAACGATCTGCTTTCTTTATCTCCGATGGCACCGGCATTACCGCCGAAACGCTCGGTCAGAGCCTGCTGGCGCAGTTCGAAAACATTACCTTCAGCAAACTCACGCGGCCGTACATCGACAACGCGGATAAAGCGCGGGCCATGGTACAACAAATCAACAAAGCCGCCGAAAACGATGGTTTTCGTCCGATTATTTTCGACACCATTGTCAATCAGGACATTCGTGAGATTCTCGCAACGTCAAATGGTTTCATGATCGACATTTTCTCGACCTTCCTGGCCCCACTGGAACAGGAACTGACCGAGCATTCTTCCTACACCGTCGGCAAATCCCACTCCATCGGTGGCAACTCCAATTACATGGAGCGCATCGAGGCGGTGAACTTCGCCCTCGACAACGACGATGGCGCCCGCACGCATTATTACGACAAGGCCGACCTGATCCTAGTGGGCGTGTCGCGTTGTGGTAAGACGCCGACGTGCCTGTACATGGCCATGCAATTCGGCATCCGCGCCGCCAATTACCCGCTGACCGAAGACGACATGGAACGCCTGCAACTGCCGACCGCCCTGCGCGCCCATCACCACAAGCTGTTCGGCCTGACCATCGACCCGGACCGCCTCACCGCGATCCGCAATGAACGCAAGCCCAACAGCCGCTATTCGAGCTACGCGCAGTGCGAATTCGAAGTGCGCGAGGTGGAGAATCTGTTTCGCCGCGAGAACATTGCCCACATCAATTCCACGCATTTCTCCGTGGAAGAGATCTCTGCGAAGATTTTAGTGGAGAAAGGTGTGGAGCGACGGTTCAAGTAGATCTCCGGCGCCAGCTCCACCGCCATCGCGAGCAGGCTCGCTCCCACATTTTGAATGGTGTCGCACACAGATAATGTGTCCGCTGAGATCCAATGTGGGAGCGAGCCTGCTCGCGATTGAACGATGACGCGGTCTCCTAGATCACAAACAAATCCACAAACCGGTTCACTGCGGTCGCTTCAAGCGCTGCCTGATCCTTGCACAACGCAATAATCTCGGCACTGCGCTGAGCCGTGAAGCGTGTCGCCAGGTTCGCCTTGAACTTGTCCTCCAACAACGGAATGCCATCGGCGCGACGACGGCGGTGGCCGATCGGGTACTCCACCACCACGTTCTCGGTGCTGGAGCCGTCCTTGAAGAACACTTGCACCGCATTGGCGATGGAACGCTTGTCGGCTTCCAGGTATTCACGGGTATAGCGCGGCTCTTCGACGATGACCATTTTTTCGCGCAGCACATCGATAATCGGATGGGCGGCGTGGAAGTCGTCTTCGTATTGCTCCGCCACCAGATTGCCGAACGCCAGTGGTACGGCCGTCATGTACTGAATGCAGTGATCGCGGTCAGCGGCATTGGCCAATGGACCGACCTTGGAAATGATGCGGATCGCCGATTCGTGGGTGGTGATGACAATCCTGTCGATCTCATGCAGACGATTCCTGATCAATGGATGCAGGGTAACGGCCGCTTCGCAGGCCGTTTGCGCGTGAAACTCGGCGGGAAAGCTGATCTTGAACAGCACGTTTTCCATCACGTAGCTGCCGAACGGGCGAGAGAAGCTGAAGGCGCGTTTGTCTTCAGGCTTGAGCGCCAGGTCATTGTTGGTGTGGCTGAACAGTACGTCGTAGAACCCCCACTGTTTGGCCGTCAGTACGCCGGGGATGCCCATTTCACCGCGCATCGCAATGTCCGCCAGACGCACACCTCGGCTGGACGCATCCCCTGCCGCCCAGGATTTGCGTGACCCGGCATTCGGCGCATGCCGGTACGTGCGCAACGACTGGCCGTCGGCAAAGGCATGGGATAACGCCGACAGCAGTTGCTCGCGATTGGCGCCCATCAGCTTGGCGGTGACGGCGGTCGAGGCGACTTTGACCAGGATGACGTGATCGAGGCCGACGCGATTGAAGGAATTTTCCAGCGCAATCACGCCCTGAATCTCATGCGCCATGATCATGGCGTCCAGCACCGCGCGAATGGTCAGCGGTGCGTCGCCATTGGCCAGGCGTTTTTGCGACCGGTGGTCGGCCACCGCGAGAATGGCGCCGAGGTTATCGGATGGATGACCCCATTCAGCGGCGAGCCAGGTGTCGTTGTAATCGAGCCAGCGGACGATGCAACCGATGTCCCATGCGGCCTTGACCGGATCGAGACGATAACTGGTTCCAGGCACGCGGGCACCGAAGGGAACGACCGTGCCTTCGACGATGGGCCCCAGGTGTTTGGTGCATTCAGGAAAACGCAGGGCCAGCAGACCGCAGCCGAGGGTGTCCATCAGGCAGTTGCGCGCGGTATCCAGCGCTTCTGAAGATTCGATTTTGAAATTGAGGACGTAGTCGGCGATGTCCTGCAGGACCGTGTCGTAGTCGGGGCGGTTGTTCAGGTCGACGTTGGCGCTCATGTTCGATTCACTCGGTCAGTGGTTCGTTGATGGGACCTCGGTTCAGGATCAATCTTAGTTGGTGACGCCATTCTTGTTATTGAAATGCAATTAACTGTGGGAGAGAGCCTGCTCGCGATGGCGGTGTGACTGGCAACATAGATGTTGAATGTTATGGCCTCATCGCGAGCAGGCTCGCTCCCACAGGGTTTTGTGTATATGTCTGGATTGGGGTTAGAAAGAATCCCCCGGCACACGGACGTAACCTTCCATCAACACCCGCGCACTGCGGCTCATGATGGCTTTTTTCACGGTCCATTCACCGTTCACCTGGCTGGCCTCTGCGCCCACGCGCAAGGTGCCGGACGGATGACCGAAGCGTACCGCGTTGCGCTCGATGCCGCCCGCCGCCAGGTTGACCAACGTGCCGGAAATCGCCGCCGCCGTGCCGATGGCCACTGCTGCCGTGCCCATCATCGCGTGGTGCAGCTTGCCCATGGACAGCGCGCGCACCAGCAAATCGACGTCGGTCGCCGCAATCGCCTTGCCGCTGGACGCAATGTAATCCGCCGGTTTGGCGACGAACGCCACCTTCGGCGTGTGCTGACGCTTGGCGGCCTCGTCCAGATGCTCAATCAGCCCCATGCGCAGCGCGCCGTATGCGCGAATGGTTTCGAACATCGCCAGGGCCTCCAGGTCGCCGTTGATCGCGCCCTGCAACTCGGTGCCGGTGTAGCCGATGTCTTCGGCGTTGATGAAAATGGTCGGAATGCCGGCGTTGATCAGGGTTGCCTTGAGCGTACCGACGCCCGGCACTTCGAGGTCATCTACCAGATTGCCGGTGGGGAACATCGAACCACCGGCGCCCTCTTCTTCCGCCGCCGGGTCCATGAATTCGAGCTGCACTTCGGCCGCCGGGAAGGTCACGCCATCGAGTTCGAAATCGCCGGTTTCCTGCACCTCACCATTCGTGATCGGCACATGGGCGATGATGGTCTTGCCGATGTTGGCCTGCCACACGCGTACCACCGCCACGCCGTTGTGCGGAATGCGGCTGGCGTCCACCAGGCCATTGCTGATGGCAAACGAGCCGACCGCCGCCGACAGGTTGCCGCAGTTGCCACTCCAGTCGACGAAAGGCTTGTCGATGGAGACCTGACCGAACAGGTAATCGACATCGTGATCGGCCTTGATGCTTTTTGACAGAATCACGGTTTTGCTGGTGCTGGACGTCGCACCGCCCATGCCGTCGATTTGCTTCTCGTACGGGTCGGGGCTGCCGATCACTCGCAGCAATAACGCATCGCGAGCCGGCCCTGGAATTTGTGCCGCTTCGGGCAAGTCTTGCAGGCTGAAGAACACGCCTTTGCTGGTGCCGCCACGCATGTAGGTGGCGGGGATCTTGATCTGCGGTGCAATTTGAGATGCGTGAGCCATATTGATCCTTATCGGCCAGCGCGGGACTCAAGATCCCGCGCGGCTCGTCGTGTTAAACGGCAACCGCCGATTCTTCGAGGAAGTCCTGAGCGAAACGCTGCAACACGCCGCCGGCCTCGTAGATCGACACTTCTTCAGCGGTGTCGAGGCGGCAGGTCACCGGCACTTCGACGCGTTCGCCATTTTTGCGGTTGATCACCAGCGTCAACGTCGCACGCGGGGTGCGGTCGCCAATCACGTCGTAGGTTTCGCTACCGTCGATGGCCAGGGTGTGGCGATCGGTGCCCGGTTTGAATTCCAGCGGCAACACGCCCATGCCCACCAGGTTGGTGCGGTGGATGCGCTCGAAACCTTCGGCGGCAATCGCTTCCACACCCGCCAGACGCACGCCTTTGGCTGCCCAGTCGCGGGAGGAACCCTGACCGTAGTCGGCGCCGGCGATGATGATCAGCGGCTGCTTGCGGTCCATATAGGTTTCGATGGCTTCCCACATGCGCATGACCTGGCCTTCCGGCTCGACCCGCGCCAGAGAGCCCTGCTTGACCTTGCCGTTTTCCTGAACCATTTCGTTGAACAGTTTCGGGTTGGCGAAGGTCGCGCGCTGCGCGGTGAGATGGTCACCCCTATGAGTCGCGTAGGAGTTGAAGTCTTCTTCCGGCAGGCCCATTTTCGCCAGGTATTCGCCAGCAGCGCTGTCGAGCATGATCGCGTTGGAAGGCGACAGGTGATCGGTGGTGATGTTGTCCGGCAGCACCGCGAGCGGACGCATGCCCTTGAGCGGACGAGCGCCAGCCAGCGCGCCTTCCCAGTACGGCGGACGGCGGATGTAGGTGCTCATCTCGCGCCAGTCGTACAGCGGCGTGACCTTCGGGCCGGTGTCTTCGTGAATGGCGAACATCGGGATGTACACCTGGCGGAACTGCTCCGGTTTGACCGACGCTTTCACCACTGCGTCGATTTCTTCGTCGCTCGGCCAGATGTCTTTCAGGCGGATTTCCTTGCCGTTCGCGTCCAGGCCCAGCACATCTTTTTCGATGTCGAAACGGATGGTCCCGGCGATGGCGTAAGCCACCACCAATGGCGGCGAAGCGAGGAACGCGTTTTTGGCGTACGGGTGAATCCGCCCGTCGAAGTTACGGTTACCGGACAACACCGCAGTGGCATACAGATCGCGGTCGATGATTTCCTGCTGGATCACCGGGTCCAGCGCGCCGGACATGCCGTTGCACGTGGTGCAGGCGAAGGCCACGACGCCGAAGCCGAGTTGCTCCAGCTCTTTGGTCAGCCCGGCTTCATCCAGATACAGCGCCACGGTTTTCGAACCCGGCGCCAGCGAGGATTTGACCCACGGCTTGCGGGTCAGCCCGAGCTTGTTGGCGTTGCGCGCCAGCAGGCCTGCGGCAATGACGTTGCGCGGGTTGCTGGTGTTGGTGCAACTGGTGATGGCGGCGATGATCACCGCGCCGTCCGGCATCTGGCCGGGCACGTCGTCCCACTGACCAGAGATGCCTTGGGCCGCGAGATCGGACGTGGCGACACGGGCGTGCGGGTTGCTCGGCCCTGCCATGTTGCGCACCACCGAAGACAGGTCGAAGCTCAGCCCACGCTCGTATTGCGCACCTTTCAGACTGTCGGCCCAAAGGCCGGTCTGCTTGGCGTAATTCTCCACAAGCTGCACTTGCTCGTCTTCACGGCCGGTGAGTTTCAGGTAGTCGATGGTTTGTTGGTCGATGTAGAACATCGCCGCCGTGGCACCGTATTCCGGGGCCATGTTGGAGATGGTCGCACGGTCGCCCAGGGTCAGTGCGGAAGCCCCTTCACCGAAAAATTCCAGCCATGCGCCGACGACTTTTTGTTTGCGCAGGAACTCGGTCAGCGCCAACACCATGTCGGTGGCGGTGATGCCCGGTTGCAGCTTGCCAGTGAGCTCGACGCCGACGCTTTCCGGCAGGCGCATCCACGAGGCGCGGCCGAGCATCACGCTCTCGGCTTCCAGGCCACCGACGCCAATGGCGATCACACCCAGCGCATCGACGTGCGGGGTGTGGCTGTCGGTACCGACGCAGGTATCGGGGAAGGCCACGCCGTCGCGCACCTGAATCACCGGCGACATTTTCTCCAGGTTGATCTGGTGCATGATCCCGTTGCCCGGCGGAATCACGTCGACGTTCTTGAACGCCTTTTTGGTCCAGTTGATGAAGTGGAAACGGTCTTCGTTGCGACGGTCTTCAATGGCGCGGTTTTTCTCGAACGCCTCGGGATCGAAGCCGCCGCGCTCAACGGCCAGCGAGTGGTCGACGATCAGTTGCGTCGGCACCACCGGGTTCACTTGCGCCGGGTCACCGCCTTGCAGGGCGATGGCATCGCGCAGGCCGGCGAGGTCCACCAGGGCGGTCTGGCCGAGGATGTCGTGGCACACCACGCGGGCCGGGAACCATGGAAAGTCGAGGTCGCGTTTGCGCTCGATGAATTGCTTGAGCGATTCGGTGAGCGTGGCCGGATCGCAGCGACGCACGAGGTTTTCCGCCAGCACGCGGGAGGTGTACGGTAGGGTGTCGTAGGCGCCGGGCGCAATGGCCTCGACCGCCGCACGGACGTCGAAATAATCCAGGTGGCTGCCGGGCAGCGGTTTGCGGAATTCTGTGTTCATCGTCAGGACTCGGTCACGGTGGTTTCAAAGGGTGGGTGCCTGGCGCAGCTCCCGAAGTGAACACGGACAAATGTGGGAGCGGGCTTGCTCGCGATAGCGATATATCAGTCGACATAGATGTTGAATGTCAGTCCGTCATCGCGAGCAGGCTCGCTCCCACAGGGTTTCCGGTTCCTTCAGTACCTCGCGCCAGTGCCCTTCCCCGGTCAGCGTTGTTCGATTGGCACGAACTTGCGCTGTTCGACGCCGACGTACTCGGCGCTCGGGCGGATGATGCGGTTGTTGGCGCGTTGTTCGAACACATGCGCCGCCCAGCCGGTCAGGCGCGAGCAGACGAAGATCGGTGTGAACAACTTGGTCGGAATGCCCATGAAGTGGTACGTCGACGCGTGGTAGAAGTCGGCGTTCGGGAACAGTTTCTTCTGTTCCCAC
The DNA here is from genome assembly GCF_019956555.1 of Pseudomonas sp. A-RE-19. Classification (GTDB taxonomy): domain Bacteria; phylum Pseudomonadota; class Gammaproteobacteria; order Pseudomonadales; family Pseudomonadaceae; genus Aquipseudomonas. The sequence continues at coordinate 154,270 of NZ_JAHBDQ010000007.1, forward strand.
ATGGTTGCGTCGATGGCTTCGGAAACCGGGAACAGCACGGTGTCACCTACCTCGTCAGAGAGTTTTTTCGACCAGGCCTTGATCACCTCGTTGCGCGGATCGTTGTCTTTATAGATCGCGTGGCCGAAGCCCATGATCTTGTCCTTGCGCGCCAGCATGCCGAGGGTGCCCTCGACCGCCTCTTGCGGCGATGAAAAGCGCTCGATCATTTCCATCGCTGCTTCGTTGGCGCCGCCGTGCAGCGGGCCGCGCAAGGAGCCGATGGCCGCCGTGATGCAGGAAAACAGATCGGACAAGGTCGATGCACACACCCGGGCGGTGAAGGTCGACGCGTTGAACTCGTGTTCCGCATAGAGGATCAGCGAAACGTTCATCACCTTGACGTGCAATTCGCTCGGTTTCTTGTCGTGCAACAGGTGCAGGAAATGGCCGCCGATGCAGGCTTCGTCGGTCACGCAATTGATGCGTTTGCCGTCGTGGCTGAAGCGATACCAGTAGCACATGATCGCCGGGAACGCGGCCAGCAGGCGGTCGGTTTTGTCGTGTTGCTCGGAGAAGTCCTTCTCCGGCTCGATGTTGCCCAGGAACGAGCAACCGGTGCGCATCACGTCCATCGGATGGGCGTCGGCGGGGATGCGCTCCAGCACTTCTTTGAGCGCTTGCGGCAGGTCGCGCAGCTTGCTCAGTTTCTGGGTGTAGGCCGCCAGTTGCGCCTTGGTCGGTAGCTCGCCGTACAGCAGCAGGTAAGCCACTTCTTCGAATTGTGCGTCAGCCGCCAGTTCGCGAACGTCATAGCCGCGATAGGTCAGGCCTGCGCCCGACTGACCCACGGTGGACAGTGCGGTTTGCCCGGCAACCTGGCCACGGAGCCCGGCGCCACTGAGTACTTTTGCTTCGGCCATTGCTGTCTCCAGTTTTCTTGAATTTGTCAGGGAAACTTGTAGGAGCGAAGCTTGCTCGCGAACGCGGTGTCTCAGACGACATTGATGTTGAATGTCAGTCCGTCTTCGCGAGCAAGCTTCGCTCCTACAGGGCTTTCATTATTTCTTCGCCGCAAACAACGCATCGAGCTTCTGCTCGAAGGTGTGGTAGTCGATGCGATCGTAAAGCTCCATGCGCGTTTGCATGGTGTCGATAACGTTCTGTTGCGTGCCGTCGCGACGGATCGCGGTGTAGACGTTTTCCGCGGCCTTGTTCATCGCGCGGAAGGCCGACAGCGGGTACAGCACCAGCGACACGTCAGCGGCGGCGAGCTGCTCGGTGGTGTACAGCGGCGTCGCGCCGAATTCGGTGATGTTGGCCAGGATCGGCGCTTTCACGCGGCTGGCGAACAGCTTGTACATCTCAAGTTCGGTGATGGCTTCCGGGAAGATCATGTCGGCGCCAGCCTCGATGCACGCGGCGGCGCGATCCAGTGCAGACTCCAGACCTTCCACCGCCAGGGCGTCGGTGCGGGCCATGATCACAAAGCTGTCGTCGGTGCGGGCATCGACGGCCGCTTTGATGCGGTCGACCATTTCCTGCAGGGAAACGATTTCCTTATTAGGACGGTGACCGCAACGCTTGGCGCCGACCTGGTCTTCAATGTGAATCGCCGCCGCGCCGAACTTGATCATCGACTTGACGGTACGGGCGACGTTGAACGCCGAAGAGCCGAAACCGGTGTCCACGTCCACCAGCAGCGGCAGGTCGCAGACATCAGTGATACGGCGCACGTCGGTCAGCACGTCATCCAGGCCGGTAATCCCCAGGTCCGGTACACCAAGGGAGCCGGCAGCCACCCCGCCACCAGACAGATAGATCGCCTTGAAACCGGCGCGCTTGGCCAGCAGTGCGTGGTTGGCGTTGATCGCGCCGACCACTTGCAGCGGATGCTCGCTGGCGACCGCATCGCGGAAACGCTGGCCTGGAGTGCTCTTGTTGGAACTCATGACTCACCTCGTTCAGTGGCTGTCGGGTTAGCGCCGTCCTGGTAGTGACGGGCGATATTGCGTTTGGAGGCGCCGATGTGACGGCGCATCAACAACTCGGCCAATTCACCGTCACGGTCGGCGATGGCGTCGAGAATCCGGTGATGCTCGGCAAACGCCTGGCGCGGCCGATTGGGCGTGGTGGAAAACTGGATGCGGTACATGCGCACCAGCTGATAGAGCTCGCCACAGAGCATCTGGGTCAGGGTGCGGTTGCCGCTGCCCTGGATGATCCGGTAATGAAAGTCGAAATCGCCTTCCTGCTGGTAGTAACCTTTACCTGCCTGAAACGCCGCATCGCGCTCGTGGGTTTCGAGCACGCGGCGCAGTTCGTCGATTTCTTCGACCGTCATGCGCTCGGCCGCCAGACGGCACGCCATGCCTTCCAGGGATTCGCGAATTTCGTAGAGTTCCAGCAGCTCGGCGTGGCTCAGCGACACCACTCGCGCCCCGACGTGCGGCACGCGAACCAGCAGGCGCTGGCCTTCCAGACGGTGAATTGCCTCACGCAACGGCCCGCGGCTGATGCCATAGGTGCGCGCCAGCTCCGGCTCGGAGATCTTGCTGCCCGGGGCGATCTCGCCCTTGACGATGGCCGCCTGAATACGTCGGAAGACGTTTTCGGAAAGTGTTTCCGAATCGTCCTGAACCGTGACCGGGGGATCGAGTTGATCCAGCATATTGTCGACACCTTGAAAACCAATGCCGCAAAAACTAGCGAATAAGGCCGGTTACGTCAAAGGATAAATCGATATTGTCGACAATCGTCTAATAACCCGACTGCACCATTAGGAAGCAGCACCTCAAGTTATAGCCGTCGGCCAGCGCTGGCGCCATCAACCCACCGTGCTAGAATGCCGCCCGCATTTGCTTGTCATCTGCATTGCCTGTCATACAAAGCAGATAGGCATCCGAGGGAGCTTGTGCAGCAATGCCAGGGCCTTGAATTGAAGAACGGACCGCTGCGCATCAGGATTTATGAGACTCAAGCCCTTCACCACGCTCCTCTGTCTTTTTGGTTTGCCAGGTTTCGCCGCGGCAGGGGAAAAGACTGTGTACGGCCTCAATGAGTACGCTTCGCTGGATGGCATCAATCTGGAAGTCGCCGCCAAACTCGACACCGGGGCGAAAACCGCTTCGCTGAGTGCCCGCGACATCAAACGTTTCAAACGCAATGGCGAATCCTGGGTGCGCTTCTATCTGGCCATCGACGCCGCGCATTCGCACCCGATCGAACGACCGCTGGCCCGCGTCAGCAAGATCAAGCGCCGGGCCGGCGACTACGACCCGGAAGAAGGCAAGAAGTACACCGCCCGTCCGGTCATCGAGCTGGATATCTGCATGGGTTCGGCGTTACGCGGCATCGAAGTGAACCTGACCGACCGCAGTGCCTTCCAATACCCGCTCTTGATCGGCTCCGAGGCACTCAAACGTTTCGATGCGCTGGTCGACCCCAGTCTTAAATACGCTGCTGGCAAACCCGCCTGCGCCACCGACGCACATACCGCAGAGTAATTCCAATGCGCTCTCTTACCCTCCATCTGAAATTGCTGATCGCCATCCTGGTGGTGCTGGGCATTTCAGTTACGGCCTATCAGATTTTCGTACTCGGTATACCGGTGACCGAAGACGCCACCGACGACTTGTGGAACATCGACGCCAAGGTCGAGTTCGTCGCCAACGCCAAAGACCCAATCAAGATCCAGATGTTCGTGCCACCGCTGAGCCGCGATTACGTGAGCCTCAACGAGAGTTTCATTTCCAACAATTACGGCGTGGCGGTGAACCGGGTCGACGGCAACCGCAAAGTCACCTGGTCGGCGCGTCGGGCCAAGGGCAACCAGACCCTTTATTACCGTCTGGTGCTGACCAAGCGCTACAGCGGCGAAAAATCCAAGGTCAAAGGCCCGACCTTCCGCGACAGCATCGCCGTCGAAGGCCCGGAAAAAATCGCCGCAGAAGCCCTGCTTGCGCCGATTCGCCAGCATTCTGCCGACGTCGAAACGTTCATCGGCGAAGCCATCAAGCGCGTCAACAACCTCAACGACGACAACGTCAAACTGCTGCTGGGCGGCGATCCGTCCACCGCGAACAAAGCCAGAATCGTCGAACTGGTACTGTCCATCGCCCATGTGCCGGTGGAAAAGGTCCACACCATTCGTCTGGTGGCCGATCAGCCGCAAATGCCTGAACTCTGGTTGCGCAGCTTCAACGGCACCGACTGGCTGTACTTCAACCCGGAAACCGGTGAACAAGGCCTGCCCACCGACCGCTTGTTGTGGTGGACCGGTGACGAAAACCTGATCACCGTCGATGGCGGCAAAAAAGCCAACGTCACTTTCAGCCTGAACAACAGCGAAATGAACGCCATTCGCCTGGCCAAGCTGACCGACGAAAACTCCGACGCCAACTTCCTCGACTACTCGTTGTACGGCCTGCCGCTGCAAACCCAGCAAACCTTCATGATCATGGTGATGATCCCGATCGGCGTGCTGGTGATCCTGATCCTGCGCAACCTGATCGGCATTCAGACACTCGGCACCTTTACCCCGGTGCTGATCGCCCTCGCCTTCCGGGAAACCCAACTCGGTTTCGGCATCGTGCTGTTTACGATCATCACGGCGCTGGGGCTGTCGCTGCGCTCCTACCTTGAACATTTGAAGCTGCAAATGTTGCCCAGGCTCTCGGTGGTGCTGACCTTCGTGGTGGTGCTGATCGCGGCTATCAGCCTGTTCAGCCACAAACTCGGCCTGGAACGCGGGTTGTCGGTGGCGCTGTTCCCGATGGTGATTCTGACCATGACCATCGAACGCCTGTCGATCACCTGGGAAGAGCGCGGTGGCGGCCACGCGATGAAAGTCGCGATCGGCACACTGTTCGCAGCCTCCCTGGCACACCTGATCATGAGCGTGCCGGAGCTGGTGTACTTCGTGTTCACCTTCCCGGCGGTCCTGCTGATCCTGGTGGGTTTCATGCTGGCCATGGGTCGCTATCGCGGTTACCGCCTGACCGAACTGATGCGTTTCAAGGCGTTCCTGAAAAAGGTTGACGCCTGATGTTCGGTTTCTGGAAGACCTGGAAAGCCCTGGAGGCCCGGGGCATCATGGGGATCAATCGGCGCAACGCGGACTACGTGCTCAAGTACAACAAGCGCAGCCTGTACCCGATTGTCGATGACAAGATCATCACCAAGGAACGCGCCATCGCCGCCGGCATTCACGTGCCGGAGCTGTACGGCGTGATCTCCACCGAGAAGGAAATCGACAACCTCAGCGAGATCATCGGCGGGCGTACCGACTTCGTGATCAAGCCGGCCCAGGGCGCCGGCGGTGACGGCATCATTGTGATTGCCGACCGCTTCGAGGGCCGCTATCGCACGGTGTCGGGCAAGATCATCAGCCATGAGGAAATCGAGCACCATATTTCCAGCATCCTCACCGGCCTGTATTCCCTGGGCGGTCACCGTGACCGCGCACTGATCGAATACCGCGTGACCCCGGACCAGATTTTCAAAAGCATCAGCTATGAAGGCGTGCCGGACATTCGCATCATCGTGCTGATGGGCTATCCGGTGATGGCCATGTTGCGCCTGCCGACCCGCCAGTCCGGCGGCAAGGCCAACCTGCACCAGGGCGCCATCGGCGTCGGCGTAGACCTGGCGACCGGCCTGACGTTGCGAGGCACCTGGCTGAACAACATCATCAACAAACACCCTGACACCACCAACGCGGTGGACGGCGTGCAACTGCCCTACTGGGACGGTTTCATGAAACTCGCGGCCGGCTGTTATGAGCTGTGCGGGCTGGGTTATATCGGTGTCGACATGGTGCTCGACCAGGAAAAAGGGCCGCTGATTCTTGAGCTTAACGCCCGGCCCGGGTTGAACATTCAGATTGCCAACGATTGCGGATTGACCTTGCGCACCCACGCGGTCGAAGCGCGCCTGGAAGAATTGAAGGCACGCGGGATGACCGAAACGGCGCAGGAACGCGTGGAGTTCGTTCAGGAAATGTTTGGGCATATTCCAACGGTTGAGGGTTGATCCGGGACCGAGGCTTGCCCGCGAAGGCTGACTCACAGTCACAAAAGCTTTCAACCCTGGCACCAACGGTTCAATCCCCGACATCCCCTCTAGGAGCAAATCCTGCAGAGGACTACAATCGCTCCCCCGCCTCGATGGCTGATCTGCCCCGCCCATGTTGACCTGTTCCGTACACCCGCTGCCCTATCGCGCCAACCCCGCCGAATACTTCGCGGCGATTCGTCATGCCCCCGGCGCCGTGCTGCTCGACAGCGGCCGGCCGAGCGCCGGGCGTGGGCGTTATGACCTGCTCAGCGCCTGGCCGCTTGAACAATTGGCCGTATTACCGGATGAAAGCGGCAGCCACTTCCTGCAACGTCTTCGCGACAACCTGACGCGACTCGGAGAAGCCACTGTTCCTGTCGACCTGCCTTTCGCCGGTGGCCTGATCGGTTATCTGAGCTATGACTTCGGCCGGCATCTGGAAAACCTGCCGAGCCAGGCGCGGGACGATCTGCAATTGCCCGATGCACGTTTCGGGCTGTATGGCTGGGCGCTGATCACCGACCACCAGTTGAATACCAGTCAATTGGTGTTTCACCCGACGCTGATCGACAGCGAACGACAGCGGCTGATCGAACTGTTCACGCAACCTGCACCTCAGACAATCGAGCCTTTCAAACTGGACGGCCCGATGGGAGCCGACTTGAGCTGCGACGAGTATCGGCAGGCTTTCGAACGCATTCAGCAGTACATCCAGGCCGGCGACTGCTATCAGGTCAACTTCGCCCAGCGCTTTCGCGCGCAATGCCAGGGCGACCCATGGGCCGCGTATTGCGCGCTGCGGGCGGCGTGCCCGACACCGTTTTCCGGCTTCCAGAGCCTGCCCGACGGCGGTGCCGTGTTGAGCCTTTCCCCGGAGCGTTTCGTCAAAGTCAGCGAGCGACACGTCGAAACCCGCCCGATCAAAGGCACTCGCCCCCGCGGCCTGACCGCTGCCGAAGATGCCGCGAACGCCGCCGAACTGCTGGCCAGCCCCAAGGATCGCGCAGAGAACCTGATGATCGTCGACCTGCTGCGCAATGACCTCGGCCGCACCTGCCGCATCGGCTCGGTGCGGGTGCCGGAGCTGTTCAGCCTGGAAAGCTATCCGAACGTGCATCACCTGGTGAGCAGCGTCACCGGTGAGCTGGCGGATGACAAGGATGCACTGGATCTGATCGCCGGCAGCTTCCCCGGTGGCTCGATTACCGGCGCACCGAAGATTCGCGCGATGCAGATCATTGATGAGCTGGAACCGACCCGTCGTGGGTTGTACTGCGGTTCATTGCTGTACCTGGACGTGCGCGGGGAGATGGACAGCTCCATCGCCATCCGCAGTTTGCTGGTAAAGGATGGGCAGGTGTGCTGCTGGGGTGGCGGCGGAATCGTCGCGGACTCCGAGTGGCAGGCCGAGTATCAGGAATCGATTACCAAGGTGAAGGTGTTGCTCGACACCTTGCAGGGCCTATAACCATCCCCTGTAGGAGCTGCCGCAGGCTGCGATCTTTTGACTTTGCGTTTAAAACAAGATCAAAAG
>NZ_JAHBDQ010000008.1 GCF_019956555.1 Pseudomonas sp. A-RE-19
GGCGGCGTGTCAGACGACATCAATATTGATTGTGCTGCCGTCTTCGCGGGCAAGCCTCGCTCCTACAGAGGTTTCGTGTAACTGCCTGGCATTGTGCGTTGGCCGGGTTTTTCTGGACGATCACGGTGACGGTAACCTATCTACCGCCACTTAGAACTTTAGACAATCTTGCCGTGCGTCGTCTGAAAACCGACCGTCGGCAGCTTGCCGGTCATGCTCTGTTGCGCAACTCGCCAGCGATCGAGGTTGGCGCTTATCATGACCGCCGGATTAACCCCTGCCTTTTATGAGACTGAGCATGACTTTCGATTTTGATCAGGTGTTCGACCGCCATGGCACCGGCAGTACCAAATGGAGCCGTTACCCGGCCGACGTATTGCCAATGTGGGTCGCCGACATGGACTTCGCCACGCCGCCAGCGATCACCCGGGCCCTGCACAAACGCCTGGAACACTCGATGCTCGGTTACAGCGTGGCCCAGGACGACCTGCGTGAGGCCATCGTCGCCGACCTGTGGAACAAATACGCCTGGCGCGTGCAACCCCAGGAGCTGATCTTCCTGCCGGGAGTGGAGCCGGGTTTCAACATGGCCCTGCATGCGTTGGTTCAGCCGCAGCAGAATGTAGTCGTGCAGACACCGAACTATCCGCCGCTGCGTCATGCAGCGAGCCACTGGAACTTGAACAAGGTCGAACTGGATTTCGACACATTGGCCGACGGTACTTATGCCACGCCACTCGATGCCTTGCGCCAGGCGTTGCAAGGTGGCGGCGCGCTGCTGCTGAGCAATCCGCATAACCCGCTGGGCAAGGTCTTCCCGCGCGAAGAGCTGCAAGCGGTCGCCGACATTTGCCTGGAGCAGGACGCCTGGATCATCTCCGACGAGATCCATGCCGAGCTGTGCTTCGACGGGCGCGTGCACATTCCGGTCGCCTCGCTCAGCCCGCAGATCGCCCAGCGCACCATCACCCTGATGTCGGCGAGCAAGGCCTACAACATCGCCGGTTTGAAGACTTCGTTCATGATCATTCAGGACGCGGCGCTGCGCCATCGGGTCAACAGCGCCCGTTGCGGGATGGTCGACAGCGTCAACCCACTGGGCCTGGAAGCCACCCGCGCTGCCTACAGCGAAGGCGGCCCGTGGCTGGCCGGGCTCATGGCCTACCTGCAAAGCAATCGGGATTATCTGGTGGAGGCGGTTCGCACGCGGTTGCCGGGCGTGACCATGAACATACCCCAGGGCACTTACCTGGCGTGGCTCGACTGCACGGCGCTGGGGCTGGACAACCCGCAGCAGTTCTTCCTCGAACAGGCCAGGGTCGGGCTGAGCGCCGGGCTGGATTTCGGCGATAACGCCCAGCAATTCGTGCGCCTGAACTTTGGCTGCCCGCGGGCGCTGCTGGAAGAAGGGATCGCGCGGATGGAGCGTAGTTTGCGTAACCGCTGATTCCTGGCGCAACAAGGATCAAGTGTAGGAGCTGCCGAAGGCCGCGATCTTTTGACTTTGATGTCAGCGAAAGCAAGATCAAAAGATCGCAGCCTTCGACAGCTCCATTGTCGGCGTGGCGCTGATGGGCCTGTTCATCCGCTGGATGTCACGCACCTTCGACTCACGCCCCACCGTCAATCAGTGCATCGGTTTTGCCGCCTATACCGTAACCCCACTCTTCCTCGCGGGCGTCGCCGGGCTCTATCCGAGTCGCTGGCTGGCGATCACGGTGCTGGGGGCCGCCTCCCTCTATTCGACGTTTCTGCTGTTCGTCGGTTTGCCGATTTTCATGCACGAGCGCAAGGAGCAAGGCCTGCTGAATGCGGCGAGCGTATGGGGTATCGGGCTGTTGGTGCTGGTGACTATCCTGGTGGAAATGATTCTGATCTGGTCCAACTACCTGGCACCTGAATACCTGCGCGCGACCGTGGGTTGATAGGGTCAGTTGAATCGCAGAGGCCCGGCGAATGACGGGGCTTTGGTTTTCCTGATGGGCACAAACGCGACAAGTGTCACTTCATCGCCAGGGCAATGACTTCCACCAGATTGAGTTGGGTAAAGGGTTTGGGCAGACGAGGGAGTCTGGCCGCAAAGCCTTCCAGACGCTCGGCGTAACCGGTGGCGAGGATGATCGGCAGGTGCGGCCTCATGGCCCGAATAGCCTGCGCCAGTTGCGCGCCACTCTTTTTGGGCAAGTCACCGCGCTGCATCAAGGGTAGTCTGGAGCGTCCACCAGCGTGGCAGCAATTGCTTGACCTTACTCTCGCCAAACCGGTCATCGATCAGCATCACCACCCCTTGATCCTGCTGAGTGCGGATCACCCGCCCCGCCGCCTGCACCACTTTCTGCACGCCGGGAAACAGGTAGGTGTAGTCATAGCCGGCACCGAAAATCGCCGCCATGCGATGCTTCATCTGTTCATTGACCGGATTGAGTTGCGCCAGCCCCAGAGTGGCAATAAATGCGCCAATCAATCGTGCGCCAGGCAAATCGATGCCTTCGCCAAACGCTCCACCCAGCACCGCAAACCCGATGCCCTGGCCATGGACGGTGAATTGATCGAGAAACGCCTGACGCGGCCCTTCCCCCATTCCCCGGGACTGCGACCACAGCGTGATGTACGGATGCCGCTCGGCCAACAACTGCGCCACTTGCTGCAAATAATCGAAGCTGCTGAAAAACGCCAGGTAGTTGCCAGGGCGCCGGGCGAACTGTTTGGCGATCAGCTCGACGATGGGCTCAAGGGACGCCTGACGGTGGACGAACCGCGTGGAGATCTGGCTGACGATGTGCACATGCAGTTGATCGGCGTGAAAGGGCGATTCGACATCGATCCAGACCGTGTTCGTCGGTGTTCCCAGCAAATCGGTGTAATAGCGCTGAGGGCTCAGGGTGGCGGAAAACAACACCGTGCTGCGCGCAGCGGTCAGGCGCGGGCGAATGAAACCGGCGGGCACCACGTTGCGCAGGCACAGCTGCGACAGGTTGCGCTTGCGCTCGAGGTCGCGCTTGCTGATGTCGAACAGGAAATGCTCATCGAACAATTCAGCCACGCGGCCGAATTGCAGCATGTCGAAGTAAAAATTCTGCAATCCGCTGTCCAGGCCTTGGGGATGATCGTTCAGGTAATCGCCGATGCTCGCGCAGCACAGGGACAGCGCCTGAAGCAGTTTTTCCGGGGCTTTGTCGTAGGCCTGATACGGAGCGAATTGCTGATCATGCAGGGCGTTCCATTCACGATTGACCCGCTGCAAGGATTTCTTCAGCGCCTCAGGCGCGGTTTTACGCACGCTGTTCAACGTCGCCTGATCGAGGTTGGCGCTGTACATCTGCCGGCCGCGCTCCACCAGGTTGTGGGCCTCGTCCACCAGCACCGCGACTTTCCAGTTGTTGGCCTGAGCCAGCCCGAACAGCAACGCACTGAAGTCGAAATAGTAGTTGTAGTCGGCAACTACCACGTCCGCCCAGCGGGCCATTTCCTGGCTCAGGTAGTAGGGGCAAACGTCATGCTGCAGGGCAATCTCGCGCAAGGCACTCTGGTTCAGCAGGCTCAGTTCGCTGGCGGCCTGACGTGCGGCCGGCAAACGATCATAAAAACCCTGGGCCAACGGGCAGGACTCGCCGTGGCAGGCCTTGTCCGGGTGCTCGCAAGCCTTGTCCCGGGCGATCATCTCGAGGACTCGCAACGGTGGAGCGTCGGCGCTGTCGAGGATGACCTGAGCCGCATCCAGCGCCAATTTGCGCCCCGGGGTTTTCGCCGTGAGGAAAAACACCTTGTCCAACTGCTGCGGCGCCAGGGCCTTGAGCATCGGGAACAGCGTGCCAACCGTCTTGCCAATACCGGTCGGTGCCTGGGCCATCAGGCAGCGACCGGTACTGACCGCCTTGAACACCGATTCGGCCAGATGTCGTTGCCCGGGACGAAAATCGGCATGGGGAAATGCCAACCGTTGCGCCGCCAGATTGCGCCCCTCGCGATGGGCCATTTCCTGCTCGGCCCAGTTCAGGAATAACCCGCAGTGGTGTTCGAAGAACACCTGCAATTCGGTGGCACTGAAGGCCTCGACCAGACAGGTTTCCTTTTCGCTGACGATGTCGAAGTACACCAGCGCCAGATTGATGTGTTCCAGCTGCAGTTTCTGGCACATCAACCCACCGTAGACCTTCGCCTGCGCCCAGTGCAGCTGCCGGTGATTGGCCGGTTGTTTGCTCAGGTCGCCACGGTAGGTTTTGATTTCTTCGAGGCAGTTTTGCGCCGGATCGTAGCCATCCGCCCGGCCTTTCACGGTCAAGGTTCGATATTGCCCCTCGAGCGCGACCTCACTCTGGTAACCCTCGCTACGTCGTGACGCCACGGTGCGATGCCCGACGATGCCTTCCAGCGCGGTCGGTGACGGGGTGAAACGCAGGTCGAGGTCGCCGACCTTGGCGGTGAATTCACACAGCGCCCGCACCGCAATGCTGTAGCTCACTCGCCCTGCTCCGCCCATTGCACGTAGCACACGGCAATCGGCATCTGGTGCTCGTGACAGAATTCCAGCCAGCGCAACTGATTATCCTGCAACCGATCGCCGGGGCCTTTGACTTCGATCATCCGGTAGGTTTTGTGCTGCGGCCAGAACTGGATCAGGTCCGGCATGCCGGCGCGATTGGCCTTGATGTCAAGCAGCAGTCGATTGAACCAGTGCTTGAGGTGTTCGGCGGGCAGACAGTCGAGCGCCTGCGCCAGCAATTCCTCGCTCAGCGCGCCCCAGAATACGAACGGTGACTGCACGCCCCACTTGGCGCTGTAACGCTCGCGGACAGTTTGCACATAACGCCCGTCATCGAGTTCAGCGAGGCAGGCCTGGAACAGATCCTCGCGCCGCGCATGAAAGTCTTCGTTGAGCAGGTCCACCGGCCCGCGCTGGAACGGGTGAAAAAACGCGCCCGGCACCGGCGCGAAGATCGCCGGCCAGCACAGCAACCCGAACAGCGAGTTGATCAGGCTGTTCTCGACGTAATGCACCGGCGCCGACTCATCCGCCAGATGCGCCTGAACGCAAGACTCCACCGACAACGCCGGATCGTGCCTGGGCAGTTCAAGGTCCAGACGCTGCATGGGCCGAGGAGCTGGCCGCTTGATCGGCGGCCCGCCCAGTTTGCGCCGCAGTCTGGGTAGCACACGCGATAAATGCTGATGCTCGGCGGCGCTTTCAGGGGCCTGCTCGGCGTGGGCGGCCAGGTCCATCGCCAGTTGATATTCACCACAGCGCTCCAGCACCCGAATCAACCGCAGACGCGCGCCGGGGTAGGCGCATTCGCGGTAAAGGGTCAGGGCGGCGGCAAAATCCGCGATGCGCTCGCAATGCTGACCGATCTGGAACAGCAACTTGCTGCGGCGTCTTTGCAGCCAGGGATTGTCGAGTTCCAGGCCGTTGATCTGCTCGACGATTGCCGCCACGTCTTCACCCGCCTCGAAACGCTGCTGGCAGCCATACAGAAACAGGCAGGCATCGACGTCCTCGCGACGGCGCAAGCCTCGGGATTCGGCGCAGAACTCGACTTTCTCGTAGGTGAAGATGCCCAGGTCGGCCAGCACGAATTCCGACCAGTCCTGATAAAGGTTGCCGAAAAACATCAGCCGCAGCCGGTCACACAGGCCCATGATGGTCAGGCTGAACAACCGGTCATTCAGTGCCGGACACCACTGGGCAAAACTTTGAGCTTCGGCAAACTGCTCGCTCAGGGCCGGCAGCCAATCGCTCTTTTTGCCTTTGGGCTGATCGATGGCGCCGCCAAAACACTGAAGAACCTCGGCTTTGAGCAATACTTCGAACAAGGCCTCGATGTGCAAGGGCGACTGCTCGTCGAGCCAACCCAACGCCAGCAGCGGTGCCGCAGCATTGGCGATGTCGCCGATCTCGACGTAACTCAGTTTGCCGGCCCTGAAATGCACGCCCTTGCGCATGACCAATCTGACCAGCAGGGCCTGGGACTCGCGGGGCAACCGATTGAAGTCGCGAATGAAATCCTGCTCCTCGACGCTCAATACATCGGCATAACGATGTTCAAGCCAATCAAGCACTTGCGTGAAGTTGTTCAAGTAATAAAACGGATCATCGAGAGGATTTACAATCACGGGCAAAAGGGCCATGGCAAGCGAGTACTGGTTATGCGTACAGATACCAGCTATGCCCCACCCGGTGCAAATGGAAAAGGATCAGTGGCGACGCTATTCGGCAATTTTTGGGTGACCATCGAACTTTCTGCCATTCCATCGCACCAACCGCGTTAGAGGCACAGTGACGATTGACCTCAAGTGAGGGCGATCGCGCTGTTTTTAGTGAGTGAGGAGAGGTGTGTATGAATATCAAGACTCTGGGTTTGCCCCTGGCGGTAGCAGCCTTTCTGGCCTTGGCCGGTTGCTCGACGCCAACGGTTGTGACGCTGCAGAACGGCACCCAGTATTTGACCAAGGACATGCCGAAAACCAAAACCAAGGACGGTTTCTATGAGTTCGAAGATATCTCCGGGGCGACGGTGAAAGTCCGGGCCGATGACGTGGCCACGGTTCGCAAGGAAGACTGATCCCGACGCAAATCCTGTGGGAGCGTGGCTTGCCCGCGAAGAACGATGACGCGTAATACCTGAAAAACCGCGGTGCATTCTTCGCGGGCAAGCCTCGCTCCCACAGGTGCTGCGTTTTAACTTACCGGCATTAGCGCTGCCCGCTTTTGGGCTTTAAAGCGCTTGTGCAATCGCCTTGCCGACCTCCTGGGTCGAGCCCTGCCCGCCCAGATCCGGCGTGATCGGCCCCTGGGCAATCACCCGTTCGATCGCTTGCACAATCCCGTCGTGCGCGGCGCGATAACGCTCATCGCCGTTCCCCAGAAAATCCAGCATCAACGCACCGGACCAGATCATGGCGATCGGGTTGGCGATGTTGCGCCCATAGATGTCTGGCGCCGAGCCATGCACCGGTTCGAACAGCGACGGGAAACGCCGCTCGGGATCGAGGTTGGCCGACGGTGCGATGCCGATGGTGCCGGCACAGGCCGGGCCGAGGTCGGACAAAATGTCACCGAACAGATTCGACGCCACTACCACATCGAACCGGTCCGGTTGCAGCACGAAACGCGCGCACAAGATGTCGATGTGCTGCTTGTCCCAGGTGATGTCCGGGTACTGCGCGGCCATCAACGCGGTGCGTTCGTCCCAGTACGGCATGCTGATGGAAATCCCGTTGGACTTGGTCGCCGCCGTCAGGCGTTTGCGCGGTCGGGTCTGGGCCAGGTCGAAGGCGAACTTGAGAATCCGGTCCACGCCACGCCGGGTGAACACCGACTCTTGCAGCACGAACTCATGCTCGGTGCCTTCGAACATCTTGCCGCCGACCGAGGAATACTCGCCCTCGGTGTTCTCGCGGATCACCACGAAATCGATGTCCCCCGGTTTGCGCCCGGCCAATGGGCACGGTACGCCGGGAAACAAGCGCACCGGGCGAATGTTCACGTACTGGTCGAAATCGCGGCGAAACTTCAGCAGCGAGCCCCACAAAGAAATGTGATCCGGCACCTTGTCCGGCCAGCCTACGGCGCCGAAGTAAATGGCGTCGAAACCCTTGAGCTGCTCGAACCAGTCATCGGGCATCATCTGCCCGTGTTCCAGGTAGTAATCGCAGTGAGCCCAGTCGAGTACTTCGATGCTCAAATCGAGCTGCCACTTTTTCGCGGCTTGCCCCAGCACCCGCAATCCTTCCGGCAGGACTTCCTTGCCAATGCCATCGCCGGCAATCGCGGCGATTCTGAATGGTTTACTCATCAATCATGCCTCGCAAAATGGCTGTGCAATCGTTGTCACAGCCCACCGATGTGGAAGGCTTTGACTTCAAGGTATTCGTCCAGGCCGTACTTGCTGCCTTCACGGCCCAGGCCCGACTGCTTGATACCGCCGAACGGCGCGACTTCCATGGAAATGATCCCGGTATTGAGACCGACCATGCCGAACTCCAGCGCCTCGCCAAAACGCCATGAACGGCGCAAGTCCTGAGTGAAATAGTAGGCGCCCAGGCCATAGGGCGTGGCATTGGCCAGCGCGAGCGCTTCGGCTTCATCGGTAAAACGCATCAACGGCGCCACCGGGCCGAAGGTTTCTTCGTTGGCCAGGAGCATGCCGGCGTGGGTGTCGCCAAGAACGGTTGGCTGAACGAACTGATTGTCGCCCTCGGGAATGCCGCCGCAGAGCAAACGCGCGCCCTGGCTCAGGGCATCGTCGATGTGCCGGGCGACCTTGCTCACTGCCGCCGGGTTGATCAGCGGGCCAATGGTGACATCGGCGTCCAGACCATTGCCGACGTTGAGCTTGCCCACCTCTTCCACCAAACGCTGGGCGAAGCGCTCGTAGATACCGTCCTGCACCAGAATGCGGTTGGCGCAGACGCAGGTCTGCCCGGCGTTGCGGAACTTGCTGAGCATGATGCCGGCCACGGCCTGCTCCAGGTCGGCGTCGTCGAACACAATAAACGGCGCATTACCGCCCAGTTCCAGGCTCAAGCGCTTGATGTGTTCGGCGCTCTGGCGCATCAGTAGCCGACCGACCGCGGTGGAGCCAGTGAAGGAGATTTTGCGCACCGTCGGGTTGCCGGTCAGCTCTTCGCCGATGCCGGCGGGCATCCCGGTCAGCACGTTGAACACCCCGGCCGGAATGCCGACTCGCTCGGCCAGCACCGCCAGGGCCAGGGCTGACAACGGGGTCAGGTCCGAAGGTTTGACGATGATCGGGCACCCGGCGGCCAGGGCTGGTGCGCACTTGCGGGTAATCATCGCGTTGGGGAAATTCCACGGGGTGATCGCGGCGCACACGCCCACCGGTTGCTTGAGGGTCAGCAGGCGGCGGTCGCCACTGGGGGCCGGCATGGTTTCGCCGTAGACCCGGCGAGCCTCTTCGGCGAACCATTTGACGAAGCCGGCGCCATAGCGGATCTCACCCTTGGCTTCGTTCAACGGCTTGCCCTGCTCGCAGGTCATGATCAGTGCGAGATCGTCGAGGTTGTCGATCATCGCCTGATACCAGCGCTCCAGCAGTGCCGCACGTTCCGCCGCCGGGCGTGCGCGCCATGCCGGCCAGGCACGTTCGGCGGCTTCGATGGCGCGCCGGGTTTCCGCGCCTTGCATGGCCGGCACCCGGGCGAGCAACTGGCCGGTGGCCGGGTCGATGACGTCCAGGGTTGCGGCGTTATCGGCGCCGAGCCACTGCCCGTCCACATACGCGAGTTCTGCCAAAAGGCTGGGGTCTTTCAAACGATTCTTGAGCATGGTCGAGTCCTGATCCGAGACATCTCGAGTCTAGGGAGATGCCGCGGATGAGGATGCTGAAAGCGTCGGATGGGCAGTGTTGGATGCTGAAATTTGCGGTGGGACGGCAGGCTCTACCGAGGGGTTTCAGGGTCCGTCAGACAAACACACCCCCCCCTGTGGGAGCGAGCCTGCTCGCGATAGCGGTGGGTCAGGCAACATTGATGTTGATTGATAGGCTGCCATCGCGAGCAGGCTCGCTCCCACATTTGATTTTTTACAACTTCAGAGAACCGAGCAGGCCCTCAAGAAACCGCTCCCCAGCCTCCATCTGGCTGATATCGATGAACTCGTCCGGCTTGTGCGCCTGTTCGATCGAGCCCGGGCCGCAGACCACCACCGGTATGTCCAGACGCTGCTTGAACAATCCGCCCTCGGTGCCGAACGAGACTTTGGCGGTGCCGGTGTCCGGGGCGGCGAAGTTTTTCAGAAAGCGCACCGCTTCGACGCTCGGGTGGGTATCGAGGCCCGGATAAACGTTCAGGGTTTCGATCTCGATGTCCGCCACGCTGGACAGCTTTTTCGCCTCGCGCACGATCACTTCGGCACGTTCGCGCATCTGTTCCAGAAACTGATCCAGATCGTCCGCCGGCAAGTTACGCACCTCGAAATCCAGGGTGCACAGGTTCGGCACGATGTTCAGCGCCTTGCCGCCGACAATCTGCCCGACGTGCACGGTGCTGTAAGGCACGTCGTAATCCGCATCCTGCGCGCCCTGCTCTTGCAGTTGCTGTTGGCTCTGACGCAATGCCGCGATGAAGTCGCAGGCCACGTGAATCGCATTGACCGAACGCGGTGCCAGGGAGGAATGCGCTTCCAGGCCACGACAGTAGGTGCGGTAAGAGCCCTTGCCCTTGTGCCCCAGCACGAACTGCATGTTGGTCGGCTCACCGATCAGGCACAGAAATGGCCGCACCGGCGCCAGATGCAGCACGTCGAGCAAACGTCGAACCCCCACACAACCTGTTTCTTCGTCATGGGACAGGGCCAGTTGCAGCGGCCGGTTCAATGGGCTGTCCGCTGCGTTGAGCATGGCGTCGATCGCCAACGCGATAAACCCCTTCATGTCGCAACTGCCACGGCCGTAAATCCGACCGTCGTGTACCGTTGCCTGAAACGCCGGAAAGGTCCAGGCCTGCCCCGCGGCCGGGACCACGTCGGTGTGCCCGGACAACAAAATCCCGGGTAATTCCTTGGGGCCGGTGCTGGCGAACAGGTTGGCCTTTTTGCCCGTTTCGTCCTTGACGATCAGCGACTCGATGCCTTTGCTCAGCAACAGGTCGCGCACGTATTCGATCAGGGCCATGTTCGACTCCGACGACACGGTGTCGAAGGCCATCAGGCGTTTGAGAATTTCCAGTACACGGGGTTTCATGAGGTCCTGCTCCTTTGCTCAGTTGTCCGTTGCTCGGCTGAAGGGGCGAACCGGCTGATGGCAAACGGCTCAATCGAGGTGCTGGTGCTGCCGGTGCTGATCAGTTCGGCCATTACGTCGCCGACGCCGGGGCCGAGCTGGAAGCCGTGCCCGCAGAAGCCGAACGCGTAATACAAGCCGTCAACGTTGCCACTCGGTCCCATCACCGGCAGGGAATCGGGCAGGTAGCCTTCGATGCCGCTCCACACGCGGATGATGTTCAGGTTGCCGACACCCGGCAGCAGGCGCCGCATCTGGTCCATCTGATTGAGAATGCTGCGTGGCTCGACATAGGCGCGGCGGTTGAACATGTCCGGTTTGCTCCGGTAACCGCCGCCGATGATGATGTTGCCGCGCGGAATCTGCCGGAAGTAGATCACTTCCTCGGGAATTTTGGTGTACACGCCGATCACCGTCGGCAAGGCGTAAGGCACCGGTTCGGTCACGGCCATTTGCGGGCCGTGGGTGTCCAGCGGCACCGGTTCGCCGAACTGCGCCGAGAGTTTCTGGCCCCAGGCGCCGGCCGTGATCAGCAAGCGTTCGGCGCTGAACTGACGACCATCGGTGGTGGTCACCGTGAACTCGCCGCCGACCTTCTGCACGTCGGCGACTTCGGTCTGTTCCTCGATTCGCGCACCGAGGCGTCGTGCCGCCCGGGCAAAGGCCGGCGCGGCCAGACGCGGATTGGCGTGGCCATCATGAGGCGCATAGGAACCGCCCTTCACATCCGGCCCGAGGAACGGGAAGCGCTCATGCAGCTCAGCGCCGCGATAGATCTTCAAATCCAGCTGCGCCGCTTCGGGCGCGGCCGCATAGGCCTCAAGCTCAGGGATTTCGTCTTCGTGATAACACACGCGCATGTGCCCGCTGGCGATGAACTCGAGGTCGTCATCGATCAACTCCGGCAGACGTTTCCACAACGCCCAGGATCGATTGGCCAACTCCAGTTGACCGAGGAATCGCCCCTGACGCCGGACATTGCCGAAGTTCACGCCGCTGGCGTACTGACCGATCTGGTCGCGTTCCAGCAGAATCACCGACTGCCCGCGCTGGCGCAGGAAAAACGCCGCCGCCGAGCCCATCAGGCCGCCGCCGACAATCACGACATCGGCTTTGTGTACCGTCATGGCGACACCTCCTCGGTGAGCATCGAAAGGGGTTTGACCGGCGCCTGGCCACGCTGCCGACCGACCTGTTGCACACTGACGCCCGCAGCGGCGGCAATCACTTCGGCCCCGGCCTGGGAGCAATAACGGCCCTGACAGCGACCCATGCCGACCCGACTGAAGGCCTTGGCCCGGTTGACTTCACAGGCACCCTTCTCGCTCACCGTGCGGCGCAGTTCGCCGGCGCTGATCATCTCGCAGCGGCAGACGATGGCTGAATCCGGCAAGGCTTTGGCTTGTGCCGCAGGCCAGGGAAACGCCTGGGCCAGGCCGAGGCGAAACTCATCCATCACCGCCAAGGCGTGCCGTTGTTCATCGCGCCAGCCGATGTTCACCGGTTGCTGCAAATCTTCCAGCAACGCCATGGCCACCAGTCGTCCGGCGTGTTCGGCGGCATCGGCGCCGCGAATCTTCGAACCGTCCCCGGCGGCATACACACCGCTGACCGAGGTGCGGCCCGCTTCATCGACGGCCAGCCACCACTGGCTGGACGCCTCGTCAAAACGCATGCGACAACCGGCCAGGTCGGCCAGTTGGGTTTCCGGGCGCAAGTGATAACCCAGGGCCACGGCATCGCAATCGATCGTCAGGGTTTCGCCTTTCGCCGCGCTGATCCGCACACCACTGACCCCACTGGCAGCGTCGCCCAGCACTTGCAGGGGGTTGATTCCCAAATGCACCGGGATCTTCGCCCGGTACAGCTGCGCCAGCAGTTTCATCCCGGTGAACAGCAATCCGGGGCGCGCCAACAGCTTGGGCAACGCGCCGATGCGTTTGCTCAGCGGTGAAGTGTCGAGCACCGCCGCGACTGTGGCCCCGGCTTTGACGTATTGACTGGCGACCAGATACAGCAACGGCCCGCTGCCCATGAACACCACGCGATGGCCGATGGAAACCGCCTGGGATTTGAGTGCGATCTGCGCCCCCCCGAGGCTGTAAGTGCCCGCCAACTGCCAGCCTTCTATCGGCATCAAGCGGTCGGTGGCGCCGGTGCACAGGATCAGTTCGTCGTAATCCACCGTCGAATGCTTGCCCTGGCTGACGCAGCACAATTGCCCTGGTGTCAGGTTCCACACCAGCGTGTCGGGGCGGTAGTCGATCTGCCCGCGCAAACGGTCGAAACTCTGGTGCAAATCCTTGGCCTTGGCCGCTTCGGAGCCGTACAAGGTGATGTAATCCCGGGTAAACCCTTCAGGTTGGCGACGGTAGATCTGCCCGCCGTCCCGGCGATTTTCGTCGATCAGGATCGGTTTGAGGCCGGCCGCCAACAGTGTCTCGGCACAGCGAATGCCGGCCGGGCCGGCGCCGACGATAACGACCCGATGAGTGCTCAGCCGTGCAGTGGCCATATCGCCTCCGGTTGTGTGGTGACGATGTCCAGCCCTTCACGGACCTCGTTGGAACAGGCACGCAGGCGTTCGCCGCTGCGGGTCCAGACCCAGCAATCCTGGCAGGCGCCCATCAGGCAGAAGCCGGCGCGGCGGCCTGAATCGAATTCCGATTGGCGCAGCGCGTTACCCTGGGTCAGCAATGCGACCATCAACGTATCGCCCCGCAATGCCTCGATGGGCGCCCCGTCCACCGTCAGTTTGACGGTTGGCCGGCCCTGCTCGGCCAGCCTTACAAAACGCCCGTTCATGCGCAGGCTCCCTGGTTCATGGTGATTAAATCCTGCTGAGTCTTTCGCAACTCGGCACTGTCGTGATGGCAAAGGATTTCACTGCCGCCGTCGATGATCCGACGGCTCGGCGCGGTGTGATTGCACAGGCCGTCGACCCGCACCGGGCAGCGACTGAGGAAGGTGCACAGCTCTGGCACATTGGCCTTGGCCCCGATCGGCGGCAGCGTGCCGCAGGTGGTGCCGCAGTGTTCCAGCCAGCCCTGACGCAGTTCCGGCACCGAATGGATCAACAGGTCGGTGTAGGGATGGAACGGTGCCTGGGCGAACGACTGCCGAGTGCCGGCCTGAACCTTGTGGCCGCTGTACATCACCACAATGTCGTCGCACAGCGCCCGCACGGTGGAGATGTCATGGCTGATGAACAGATAGGAAACGCCCAGCTCCTGACGCAGGTCGCGCAGCAGTTCAAGAATCGCCGCGCCAACCACGGTGTCCAGCGCCGAGGTCACCTCATCACAGAGGATCAGGTCCGGTTTCGCCGCCAGGGCCCGCGCCAGGTTGACCCGCTGCTTTTGCCCGCCGGAGAGTTCATTCGGGCGTCGCTCGGCCATGGCTCGCGGCAGACGCACCAGGTCCAGCAGCTCGCCGATGCGCTCGCGTAACGCGGCGCCCTTTAGGCCGAAGTACATTTTCAGCGGACGGCTCAGAATGGTGCCGACGCTGTGCATTGGGTTGAGCGCGGTGTCGGCGTTCTGGAACACCATCTGAATCCGCCGGAACTGCTCGTCAGTGCGCTCGGACAGGCTGCCGCCCAGTGGCTGGCCATCGAAGGTCAAGCCGCCCAACGCCGGCGTCAGCAATCCGGCCACCACCCGCGCCAGGGTCGACTTACCGGAACCCGACTCACCGATCACCCCGATGGCCTGGCCCCGGCGTACGGTCAGGTCGATGTCTTCCAGCACGCGGATGGCCGGCATGCCTTGCAGGTTTTTGTCGCCATAACCGGCGGTTAGCCCGTGGATGGTCAGCAGCGGCGCTTCTTCGGCGATGCCGCAGGGCGGGCGAATTGTCGTGTCCGGGCGGGCCGCCAGCAGCAGGCTGCGGGTGTATTCGTGGGCCGGGGCTTTGAGCAGCGGCGCGGTGGCGCTCTGCTCGAAAATCTGCCCGCCGTTGAGCACGACGATCTGATCGGCCATTTGCGCCACCACGGCCAAGTCGTGGGACACATAGACCGCCGTCGCACCACGCTCGCGGACCACGCGTTTGAAGGCGCGCAACACGTCGATCTGGGTGGTCACGTCGAGCGCGGTGGTTGGCTCGTCGAGCACCACCAGCAATGGATCGCTGATCAGCGCCATGGCTGCCATCACCCGTTGCAACTGCCCGCCGGACACCTGATGCGGATAACGCTGACCGATGTGATCAGGGTCCGGCAGGGCCAGGTCGCGGAACAGTTCGATGGCTTTGGTTTCCAGCACGGCCCGGCTGCCCAGACCATGAATCAGCGCGCCCTCGACCACTTGGTCGATCAGTTTTTTCGCCGGGTTGAACGCGGCGGCGGCACTCTGGGCGATATAGGACACCCGATTGCCGCGCAGGCCTTGCAGCTCGTTTTCGCTCAACGCCAGCATGTCGTGTTCGCCGACCTGCACCACCCCTCCCGCCAACCGGCAACCGCGCCGGGCATAGCCGAGCAATGCCAGGGCGATGGTGGTCTTGCCGGAACCGGACTCACCGATCAGCGCCAGCACTTCACCTTTGGCCAGGGTGAAGCTCACGCCCTTGACGATTTCCACCTCGCCGCGCTCGCCACAGGCCACCACGCGCAGGTCTTCGACTCGAATCAAATCACTCATTTCAATGGCCTCCCGCACGTCGACTACGCCGTGACGACAGTCGGTCGATGAACAGATTCACGCCGATGGTCAGGGTGCCGATGGCCAGCGCCGGAATCACGATCGCCGGTGCACCCTGATTGAGGCCGCCGATGTTTTCCCGTACCAGC
The DNA here is from genome assembly GCF_019956555.1 of Pseudomonas sp. A-RE-19. Lineage (GTDB taxonomy): Bacteria > Pseudomonadota > Gammaproteobacteria > Pseudomonadales > Pseudomonadaceae > Aquipseudomonas. The sequence continues at coordinate 15,532 of NZ_JAHBDQ010000008.1, forward strand.
GAGCCGAGGTCGGCATCCGGGGGTTGCACCCCCAGGCCAAGGAAGCTCATGCCACTGAGCAGCAGCACGATGAAACCGAAGCGCAGCCCCAGATCCGTCAACACCGGGTTGAGCATGTTCGGCAGGATTTCCACACAAGCGATGTACAGCCGACGCTCGCCACGGGTGCGGGCCACTTGCACGTATTCCAGCGCTTCGATGTTCACCGCCATGCTGCGGGCGATGCGAAACGCACCGGGGGTGAAACTCAGTACCGCAGTGCAGATCAGCAACAGCACCGAGGAGCCGAAAGCCGAGACCATGATCAACGCCAGCATCTTGCTCGGAATGGAAATAAAGGCATCCATCAAACGGCTGATGACCTCGTCCAGCCATTTCGGCGAAACCACCGACAGCAACGCGCAACCGGTGCCCAGTGTGCTGGCCAGCACCGCCGAAATCAGTGCCAGGCCCACGGTGAACCGCGCACCGACCAGGATCCGGCTGAGCATGTCGCGCCCCAGGTAATCGGTGCCCAACGGATAAGCTGCGCTGAGGCTGTCAAAGACGTTGTCGGAGATCACTTTCCCCACCGGGTGCGGCGCCAGCCACGGACCGAAAATGGCCACCAGCAACCAGATCACACACATCGCGGCGCCGACCAGGCCGAGCCAGGACGGCCCATGGGAGACCTTGCCCAGCGCCAGTTCGGGTCCGGCAGGCGCCGATTTCGCAATGAGATCGTTCATTGGTTTCTCAGCCTCGGATTGGAAAGAATCGCGCACAGGTCGGCAATCAGCACCAACCCCAGGTACGCCGTACAAAACAGCATGGTGCAGGCCTGAACCAGCGCCATGTCGCGGTTGGTCACCGCATCGACCATCAGGCTGGCGATGCCGGGGTAGCTGAAGATCGTCTCGACGATCACCACCCCACCCAGCAGGTAGGACAGGCTCAGGGCGATGGCATTGGCAATCGGCCCGATGGCGTTGGGCAAGGCATGGCGCACGACGATTCGCATCGGACTCACGCCTTTGAGCCGGGCCATTTCCACATAAGCACTGTCGAGTTGATCGATCACCGCCGCCCGGGTCATGCGCGCCATTTGCGCGACAATCACGCAGCACAGCGTCATCACCGGCAAGGCGTAGGTGCGCAGAAATTGCAGCGGTGAAGTGATGTCACTGGCATAGGACAACGCCGACAGCCAGCCCAGGTTCACCGCAAAAATCAGCACCGCCAGGGTCGCCACCAGAAACTCCGGCACCGCGACCAGGGCCAGGGTGACAAAGCTGAGGAAACTGTCGATGCGCCCGCCCCGGCCCATGGCCGAACCGATGCCGAGGATCAGCGCCACCGGCACCGACACCAGCGCCGTGACGGACGCCAGCATCAACGTGTTGGGCACCCGCCCGGCCATCAGCTCGCTGACCGGCATCGCGTTGGATACCGATAGGCCCATGTCACCGCTGAGCAGGTTCATCAACCAATGCAGGTAACGCACCACACCGGGTTGATCCAACCCCAGTTTCAGGCGCAAGGCCGCCACCTGTTCCGGCGTGGCGAACTGCCCGAGCGATTGTTGCGCCGCGTCCCCCGGCAAAACTGCCGTGATCGCAAACACGACCATGGACACGATCAACAAAGTCACGATCGCCGCGCCCAGGCGCCGGCCGATCAACCACAGTGTGTTGCTATTCATCGCCTACCCTCCTGCACTGTCCCTGACGTACAACCCGACCACCCATCAAGCGTCCAGCCAGACCTGCTCGGCGAACATGTAGCCCATGAAGCCGCCCAACGGGTTGCTGCCGTAGCCCTTGATGCGCTGGTCGACGCCATCGATGTTGCTGATGAACACCGGCACGCCGATGCCGCTGTTGTCGTGCACCAGGGTTTGCATGTCGGCGTACATCTTGCTGCGCTTGGCGTCGTCGGTTTCACCGCGGGCGAGCATCAGCAACTGGTCGAACTGATCGTTCTTCCAGCCCGATTCGTTCCAGGGCGCGCTGGACTGGAAGAACTGCGAGAACATCACGTCGGCGTTCGGCCGCGGGTTGATGTTGCCGAAGCTCAGCGGGTGCTTCATCCAGTGGTTGGACCAGTAGCCATCGCTGGGCAAACGATTGACATCGAGCTTGAGCCCCGCCTGTTTCGCCGATTGCTGCAACAGCACGGCGATGTCCACCGAACCGGTCGCGGCAGGCGATGCCACCAGTGGCATGCTGATGCTTTCCATGCCGGCCTTCTTCAGCAGGAATTTGGCTTTTTCCGGGTCGTAGACCCGCTGCGGCAGGTCGGCGTTGTAGTAACGCGAACCGGGGGAAATCGGATGGTCGTTACCGACCACGGCAAAGCCACGGAACACCGCGGATTTGACCTGTTCACGGTCCAACAGATACTTCATGGCCTGAGTGAACTCCGCGCTTTTACCCGGCATCTGGTCCTGACGAATGATCAGGTCCGTGTAGTTGCCCGACGGCGCATCGACGACGCGGTGTTTGGCGCTGGCGTTGATACGCGTGGTCGAACGCGGGTTGACCTCGTTGATCATGTGCACGTCGCCCGACAGCAGCGCGTTGACCCGCGACGGCTCGTCGCCAATCGCAATGAATTCGATCTCGTCCAGGTACGGCAGGCCCGGTTTCCAGTAACCGGTGTTGCGCGCGGCAATCGAGCGCACGCCCGGTTTGAACTCCTTGACCTTGAACGGCCCGGTGCCGATGCCCTGATTGAAATCGGTGGTGCCGTCGGGAACGATCAGCAGGTGCGACACGGCGAGGATCGACGGCAGTTCGGCGTTCGGCGCACTCAGGCGGATCTGCACTTCGTGGGTGCCAGTGGCCTTGATCTCTTCGAACTGCGCCATCAGCGGCATGACCTTGGAACCGGTCAGCGGGTCCTTGTGGCGCGACAGCGAGTAGACCACGTCGGCGGCGCTCAGGGTCTTGCCGTTGTGGAAGGTCACGTCCTTGCGCAGGGTGATGATCCACAGTGTTGCGTCGGTGTTGTCGATGCGCTCGGCCAGTTCCAGTTGCGGCACCAGGTGGCTGTCGAAACGGGTCAGGCCGTTGTAGAACATGAAGTGGCGCACGTAGTCGGTGGACAACGCGCCCTTGGCCGGGTCCAGGGTATCGGCGGTGGAGCTGGACATGCCGGCGACGCGAATCCGCCCACCCGGCTTGCCTTTGCCCGGGGTCGCCGCTTCTTCGGCGAAGAGCTTGCCGGCGGCGCCGAACAGGCTACTGGCGCCCGCTGCGGCGACACCCGCCACGCCGAGCATCTGCAAGGCGTGGCGGCGCGACATGCCGCGATTGAGGCCTTCGAATACCCGCAGGCTTTCTTCACCGGAAATCAGTTGGGAGTCAATTTTGTTGTCAGTCATATCAGTTGTACCTGTCGATAATGAGAAGGTTCGTGTCCGGTTGACCGGAGCGTCCTGGAAACGCAAACGACGGTGACGCCACAACATCAACTCAATGCAAATAGTCCTGGAAGCGGTAATAAGCGCCCACGAACGGCAGGAACCACGGCTTGCCGAAATGCCCGGGAATCGCCGGCCAGTCGAGTTCGCGCCAGGGGTTGGCCTCGACCTTGCCAGCCATCACCTCGGCCATGACCTGGCCCATGTGCACCGACATCTGCACGCCATGGCCGCTGTAGCCCATGGAGTGATAAACCCCGCCGTGCTGACCGGCGCGAGGCAAGCGGTCGGACGTCATGTCCACCAGTCCGCCCCAGCAGTAGTCGATCTTCACGTTGGCCAACTGCGGGAACATCTGCACCATCGCCGCTTGCAGCACCTTGCCGCTCTTGGCGTCGTTCACGCTGTCGGACATCGCAAACCGCGCACGCCCGCCGAACAGCAAGCGGTTGTCGGGGGTCAGGCGAAAGTAGTTACCGATCATGCGGCTGGTGACATAGGCACGCCGACCGGGCAGCAGCTGATCGATCAGGACCTGTGGCAGCACCTCAGTGGCGATCACGAAACTGCCGACCGGTACGATCCGCCGCCGATACCAACCCAGGCCGCCGTGCTGACAGGCGCCGGTGGCCAGCAACACTTGCCCGGCGTGCAGCGAACCCTTGGCGGTATTGACCCGATAGCCGCCGGCCTGGGCTTTCCAGTCCGTCACGGGCGTGCCTTGATGGATCAACGCACCGTGACGCGCCGCCGCCTCGGCCAGCCCGACGCCGAAACGCCCGACGTGCATCTGCACCCCGTTGCGCTGCAGCAAGCCGCCGTGGAACTGCGCCGAATTCACTTCAGTGCGGGTCTGTTCGGCGGTCAGCAACTCGACCTCGGCATCGACTTCCTGGCGAATCAATTCGCAGGTGCGCGCCAGGCCTTCGTAGTGCATCGGTTTGGCTGCCAGTTTGAGCTTGCCGTTGCGCTTGAGGTCGCAGGCGATCTGCTCCTGCTCCACCAGCGACACCACGCTCTGCACCGCGCTTTCATACGCCTGGTAATAAGCGCGGGCCTTGTCGGCACCGAGGCTGGCGCTCAGCCCGGCGTAGTCCTGGGCAACGCCGGTGTTGCACTGGCCGCCGTTGCGCCCGGAGGCTTCGCCGATCACCCTCCCGGCTTCCAGCACCACCACACTGGCGCCCTTCAGCGCCAATGCGCGAGCCGCCGCCAGACCGGTGAAACCGCCACCGACGATGGCCACGTCGACCTGCCCGGGCAACGCGCCAAGCTGAGCACCGGTAAATGCCGGTGCGGTGTCGAGCCAGTAGGATTCACTGCCCATGTTTAACCCGCCTATGCCAAGAAGAGTGCCGCGTTACCGTTCGACTCAGAGACCGACCAGCGCCGCCAGCCCACCGATGTCGGTGATCTGCTGGTAGCCGTAGAACGCATTGCCCGGAACCTCGTGACCACGGGCGACAAACGCCTTGTTCTTGATCTTCATGTCGTGGGCCGGCATCAGGTCGTAACGGAAACTCGAAGACACATGCAAGATGTCTTCCGGGCCGCAGTTGAGGTTGTCGAGCATGTACTCGAATGCCGCCAGACGCGGCTTGTAGGCCTGGGCCTGCTCGGCGGTGAAGACTTTGTGAAACGGTGCGCCGAGCTTGTCGACGTTGGACATGATCTGGCTGTCGCTGGCGTTGGAGAAAATCACCAGAGGAATCTTGTCGGCGATTTTCGACAGGCCGGCCGGTACGTCCGGGTGCGGGCCCCAGGTCGGCACGGCGTCGTAATACAGCTGACCTTCGCCACGGTACTCGATGCCCCAACGCTTGCAGACTCGCGCCAGTGCGGTCTTGAGGATTTCGTCATACGGCATCCAGTCGCCCATGACCTGATCCAGACGATAGGCGGAGAAATCCTTGACGAACTGATCCATCTGCTCGGGCACCACGCGATCGGCGAACAGTTCGCGAGTCATCGTGCCCATGTGGAAATTGGTCAGCGTACCGTAGCAGTCGAACGTAATGAATTTGGGGCGTAGAAAGCTCATTGAGTGCGGTCCTGAAGTTCGTTGAGGTCATGGCGCGACAGGCATTCACTTCGTTTTTCGAAGCGGTGATGCAACGCTGCAGCACACCGTCATTACAACACCGTGAAATCAGCAGATGGCGTTAAAAGCGACCTCTGCTTGATACAAACCACCGTTTTAGCCTCCCCCCTCAGCAGACTTTGCGGCTCGCTCCAGCCTTGGGCAAACCCCGTACTTGTGCGCTCTTATGGACCTTGATGGCCGCGCGAGGCTCAAAAATGCCCGCATTCACGGCAGAACCTGCGCCGGGCGGAACGAAAACGGGCGCGTCCGTCAGGAAGCGCCCGTTTGGGTGCTGATTAAAGAGTGTTGAAGATCCGGAGGTTATATGGAACCTGTGGGAGCGAGCCTGCTCGCGATAGCGGTGTGTCAGGCAAAATTTATGTCGACTGACCCTCCCTCTTCGCGAGCAGGCTCGCTCCCACAGGGGACAATCAGTGGGCCTTACTGCGCGATATCGATCAGCACACTCTTGAAGCGCAAGTTGGCTTCGAAGGCTTCGCGCCCCAGGTCCTTGCCGATGCCGGAGCGTTTGTAGCCGCCGGTCGGCAGAATGTAATCGTTGCTGCGTCCGTAACGGTTGACCCACACCGTGCCCGCCTCCAGCCGCCGGACCAGTCGCAGGGCTCGATTGATGTCAGCGGTGTGCACGCCCGCCGCCAGGCCGTAGGTGTCGTGCGCGGCCAGGCTCACTGCCTGCTCTTCGTCATCGAACGCCTGCACCGTCAGCACCGGGCCGAAGATTTCTTCGCAGACCGCCGGGTTCTGGTTGTCCAGGCCCGCCAGCAACGTCGGCTGGTAATAAGCCCCGCCCAACCCTTCGAACAAGCCACCGCCGGTCAGCACTTCGGCCCCGGCCTGGCGCGAACGCTGGACGATGCCGTCGATGCGGCTGGCCTGCAACCGGGAAATGATCGGCGACAGTGTGCTCTCGGACGACCAGGTCGGCCCCGGCCGCAGCGCCTCGAAATACGCCTGCAGGTGCGCAATGAACGGTTCCATGATCGAGCGTTCAATCAACAACCGCGAACCGGACACGCACACCTGCCCGGCATTGCCGGTGATGGCCAGCGCCACGGTACGCGCGGTTTTTGCGATGTCCGGCACGTCGGCGAACACCAGCTGCGGGCTCTTGCCGCCCAGCTCCAGCGTCACCGGTTTCGGCCCCACCAGCGCGCAGGTAGACATGATGCTCGACCCGGTCGCCGTGGACCCGGTGAAGGTCACCTTGCCCACCCGCGGATGACGACACAAGGCATCGCCGGTCACGCGGCCATCCCCCTGAACCACGTTGAAGATCCCGGCAGGAAGACCCGCCTGCACCGCCAACTCGGCGAAACGCAGACTGGAGAACGGCGTCAGCTCCGACGGCTTGAGCACCACGGCATTGCCGGCGGCCAGTGCCGGGGCGACTTTCCAGGAGGCCATGCTCAGCGGGAAGTTCCACGGCGCGATGGCCGCGATCACCCCGTATGGCTCGGCGATCTGCATGCCCAATCGATCCGTCTGGGTCGCGGCGACATGGCCGCCATGCTTGTCCGCCAGTTCGGCAAAGAAGCGAATGCCCTCGGCGACATAAGGAATGTCCCAGGCGATCACGTCTTTATGCGGACGGGTCGAACCCACCGCTTCCAACGGTGCCAGGACGGCGGCATCGGCTTCGATCAGATCGGCCCAACGGCGCATGACCCGTGCCCGTTCCCGGGGTGGACGGCTGGCCCAGTCGCTGCGGTTGAAAGCCTGCCAGGCATCATTGACCGCCTCATCCACCAAGCCCGCATCAGCGATTGGCAACTGGGCATAGGCCTGGCCGTCCGAAGGGCGGACCACCTCCAATCCCGGCTGGGCATCGCGGTATTGACCGGCAATAAAGTGAGCGCTGCGCACAGCGATAAGACGAGGATCGAAGCTATCCATGGAGCACTCCAAAAAGGGACGGCGAGGCGTGAACTCAGGCCTCCATCGTAGGAAAAAAGCCCAAGCATTTGCTGCCGACCTTATGGGGCAATTAAGTAGTAAGTATGGTCTGCGGGCCTGCGACGTGAGGAATCTGCCGAATCTTCCCGGCCCCCTTGTCAGGCCTTCACGCAGATGGGATACAGGCACCCTAGCGCCGGAAAACCGGTTGATCGCGCACACTGTAAAACGGAGACTCGCCATGTCCGCCTCGCTACCTTCTGCTTATGTCTATCGGCCGATGACCGCTGCCGACATTCCTTCGGCCCATGCCTTGTCTGTGCAGTTGAAATGGCCCCATCGCCTGGAAGACTGGGCGATGTTGCAGCGGGTCAGCGAAGGTTTCGTGGTGCTCGATGGCGAACGATTGATCGGCAGCGCATTCACTTGCCCGCAAGGCAAGTTCGCTACCATCGGCCTGGTGATTGTCAGTGATGACTATCAGGGCAAGGGCATCGGTCGCCGGTTGATGGAATATGCGCTGGAGGCTTGCCAGTCATGCACGCCGATGCTCAATGCCACCCTCGCCGGCGCACCGCTTTATGCCAGCCAGGGTTTTGTCGAGTTCGGCCGGGTTCAGCAACATCAAGGCCAGGCGCAAGCACCCGCGCTTGAAGCACTGGCGGACGGTGAAGAATGTCGCCCGCTGCGCGCGGCTGATCAGGCTCGTCAACTGGAACTGGCCAACGCCGGCAGCGGGTTGGACCGCCAAGCGGTGCTCACGGATTTGTTGGGGGTGGTCGAGCATTCGGTGGGCATCGAGCGCGACGGTCAATTGCGTGCCTTCGCCCTGCTGCGCCCCTTCGGCCGTGGTCGTTGCCTCGGCCCGGTCATCGCTGAAACCCCCGAGCAGGCCAGACACTTGATCGCCGTGTTGCTGGCCCAGGTGCCGGACACCTTCGTGCGGATCGACATTCCGGCGGACAGTGGTTTGGGCGAATGGCTGGAGCAGGCCGGTCTCAAACAGGTCGATACCGTGGCGCAAATGGCACTCGGCACGCCACCGCGTGCGGTCAACGGCGTCCGCCAATTTGCCCTCGTCACCCAAGCCATCGGCTGACCCCGGCGCACGATGAAACAAGCGCCACCCAACACCTTCTACCCCCCATTTGCAGGGAGCGTCACCCGTATGTCTCAACCTACCGTTCTGCTGTTGGCTCGCGCCGACGGCAGCCGCGTTTCTACGTCTTTCAAAGCAACGCCCTTGAGCTCCATCGACCCGTTCATGGAGGGTCGTCAGGTCGCCTACATCGGACCCGATGGCGTCTCGGCGGGCATCGTTCACGCTAGCGAAGCCCTCGATATCGATGACTTTCCGCACACCGAAGTGATCGTGGTTCATGCCGGGCATGTGCTGCTGCAATCCCAGGGGCAGACGCTGGAACTGGGGATCGGTGCCAGCGCCGTGATCGGTCGCGGCACAGCGCTCAAGCTTGAGGCGCAACCCGATACGTGCTGGGCCTTCTGCGCCGTCACCAGCCCCACCGCCGAACCGGTGCCGGGGCTGACCGCGCTCGACCCGCTGGCGATGCTGTCCCCTTCGACGGCACCGGAACCGCAAATACTGATCGGGCCTACGCCGCAGTGCCGTTCCCGCAACGCCTTTGAAGATGACGCTACTCATCTGCGCGTAGGTGTCTGGGATTCGACGCCGTACACCCGCCATGGTCGAGCGCACAAACTCAACGAGTTGATGCACCTGCTCGAAGGCAGCGTGACTTTGCAGGCACCGGATGGAACCAGCGTAACCGTCAACCCCGGTGATACCGTGTTCGTACCGCAAGGCGCACCGTGTGCCTGGAGCAGTGCGCGGTATGTGCGCAAGGTTTATGCCGTTAAATAACGGCCATGAAGCACTGGGAGCGGGCTTGCTCGCGAAGAGGCCATAACATTCAGTATCCGTATTGAATGTAAATCCGCCTTCGCGAGCAAGCCCGCTCCCACATTGGATCTGTGGCGTTCGCAAAAAAGCGTGTTCACAGCAAATCCCTTGTGGGAGCGAGCCTGCTCGCGATGAGGCCGGCTCAGCAGCTCGGCAGTTGCTACAAGGCCTGCGCTTCAGAACTTCCCGCCCAACGGATATTCAATCGCCAGACGAATCTGATCGGCATCCAGCTCGGCCTGCGCCGAATTCCCTCGATGGACCGCATGCCGCAAGGTAAATCCAAGGTTCTTCGCCGGTCCCGACTGCACCACATACTTGGCTTGCAGATCACGTTCCCAGTGTTTACCGCCCTGCCCGTAACCCAACCACGTGTAACCACCATTGGGGTCCATGTGACTGCCATCGATGCCGCTGCCGCGTACATACAGCGCGCCGAAGGACAGGCCGGGAACGCCGTAGCCGGCCATGTTCAGATCGTAGCGGGCCTGCCAGGACGCTTCTTCGGGGGCGTTGAAGTCGGACAGCGCCACCGCGTTGCTCAGGTAGATCGCGCCACGGGTCACGTAGTCGAAGGGCGTGTCGCCGTCGACCTTTTGATAACCCAGGCCGAAGCTGTGGGAGCCGACCTTGTAGGTGGAGAGCAAACTCCAGGTGGTGTTGTCGATACGACCGGACAAGGCTTTGCCAGTGTCCTGGGTGCGATACAGATTGAGGTCGAAGATCAGGTCCTGGCCTTCGGTCAACGGCTGTGTGTAGACCGCGCCCAGGTAATGCTGACGCCAGGTATCGTCATACACCGCACTGAACAGGCTGGCATTGAGCCCTTTGATCGAAGTGTTGCGCGCACCGATCAAGTCAAAGCTGTTGCCCTGTTTGCCGTTGGAGTAATTGACCACGAAGCCTTGGTCATGGCTGGTGGCGTTACGGTCGGTACTCTCGTTGAAGTGCCCGCCATACAGCGTGGTGCCGGGCAGTTCGCGGCTGGTCAGCAGCCAACCGGTGGCGGTCTCCGGCAACAAGCGACTGTCGGATGAGCCGAACACCGGGGTTTTCACTCGCTGCTCTCCATAGCGCAATTCAGTGGAGGAAAAACGCAGTTTGGCCACCGCGCCGCCTCGGCTGAACTCGTCTTTGGGGTGACCTTCGTTGTCCACGCCCAGCACCCGCGCCTTGCCGGCACGCCCGCCTCCGCTGTCCAGTTGCCAGCCGGAATACAGGTGCGCGTCCAGCCCAAAGCCTACGGTGCCGGTGGTGAAACCCGAGGCCACATCGGCCATCAGACCGTAAGCCCATTCCTCCGCCAGATCACTGCGCTGGGACCTGGGTTTATAAGCGTTGCGCGCGCCGTTGCTGAGCGAGCCGTGTTCATAATCGCGACGGTCATAGAGGCTTCGATTGAGCAGGTTCCATTGGCCGTCCTCTACAAAGCCTTTGGCGTTGTCTTGTTCCGATGCCTGAGCGAGCAGGGTTTGCCCTCCCAAGGCCAAAATCAGGGCGTGCGTGGTCAATGTCTTCACAGTTCGACTCCTGGAAAATCAGTCGTGCGTAGCGGGTGTGCAAGGTGTCCCGCCGAACGGGGGACACCAAAGGGCAACGCTAAGAATCAGAGATATTTGAGAATCGCGATGTCGCGACGGCGCTGTTTGAGGTTGGCGAACCAGCGCGTCGGGAAGAACAGCAACACCCCGAGGATCACGCTCCACAGCCAGACCATGGGCAGGTTATCGAAGCCGTAATAAGTACCCTGATTGGTGCCCCAGATCGCAACGGCCACCAGGTACATGACCTTGAGCACGTACAGGTGCAGCAAATAGAAGAACATCGGCGCACCGCCGTAGATCGCCAGGGTCGCGGTGGACCAGCGATCCTGGGCCTTCTCGAACACCGCCAAAAGGATCAGCCCCAAGCCGAGGGTCGGCATCAGAAACATCAGCGACGGCGGGTACTTCTTCGCGCTCATGAAGCTCATGAACGTGCGCAGGGAATCACCCGTTTGCACCCAGGGTTTCTCCCCGTAGACATTCAGATAACGGATGAACACGAACGCCACCAGCAGGCCAACGCCGACTTTCAGCAACCGGGAAATCCGTTCGGCCGGTTCAATGTCCTTGCCGAACCACGGCCCGATGGCCCAGCCCAGCAGAATCACCCCGATCCACGGCAACACCGGATACGTGGTGCGGGCCCGGGTGAACTCGGTGATGTCGATGAACACCCGCTGATGCAGGATCGACCACGGCACGTAGAACGGCGACTCCGGCCCCACGGTCACGCCGTCGAGCAGGTTGTGCCCGGCGACAATCGCTAATCCAAGCACGATCAACCAACCGCGCTTGAAGTGCAGTAACCCGGCGAGCACGATCATGCAGATGCCGATGCACCAGATCACTTGCAGCCACAACGTCTTGGGCGGGAACTCAGCGTTCCAGGCAAAGCACACGAACGTGAGTTCCAGAAACACCAGGAACAGTCCGCGCTTGAGCAGGAACACCGACGTCTCGTTGGCCGTGTGTTTCTGGCTGTAAAGCCAGGCCGACAAACCGGTGAGGAAGATGAACACCGGGGCGCAGATGGTGCTCAGCAGTCGGGTGAAGAACAGGTCCGGGGTCACGCTCAAGGCGTCGATCGGGTCGGTCACCTGGCGATGCAGCAAAAAGGTTTCCCGCACATGGTCGACGAGCATGCAGAGCATGACGAAGCCGCGCAGGGCATCGATGGCGAGCATCCGGGTGTTGGTTTTTGCAGCGCTGGAGACAAGCGCAGGGGAAACACTTCCCGCCTGCCCTGCCACGCTTGTGGATAGGGTCATATCAGTCACTCATGTCGTGGTCAGTGGACTACCGCGGGCTCAGCCCTGTTTCTTCAGCCTGGCAACTTCCGAGGCTGGCAGCTGCGACGGCGCCCGCGGCAAGGGTACCTGACCTTCCTTTCGATAGAACGACAGCGTCGAACTGAAGCTCTTCACGTCAAAGGGTTCGGCCTGGCCCTGGGGATTGATGCGCTCGCCGGCGGTGTGATCCTTGTATTCGACGGCCACCACATAGGTGCCCTGCCAGGGCAGCTCGAAACTGACCTTGCCATTCGCATCGGTGCGCCGGGTAAACACCTCACCGGAGCCGGTTTCCAGTACCACGTCCTGATCGGCCAGAGGCTTGTGCGCATAGAACACCTGGAACTGCGCCGCGCTCGCCTCGGCGACGCCCGTGGGCACGATATCCAGCGTCAGTTCCGGCGTGCGGGCGCGCAAATCACCGACCCAACGGGTGGCAGGCGTCCAGTAAGCCTTCAGGGTTTTATTGCCTTCATGAAGGTCGAAGATCGGGTAATGCGCGTCCTCGGCCAGCAGCGAGTCATCCGTCTTGGTTTGATGCGCCACGGCAAACGCCTGGCGCTGCAAGGTCAGGTTCAACGGTTGGGACCTGTTGCTGATCGACCAGCCCTTGAGTTGCCGGAACCGGTCCATCCCGCCCGGTGTGACTTCCAGCATGTTCTTGTCATATTCCCCGTAGTACAACGCCAGGGGTTGCCCCGGTGGCTGCTCGTACCAGATTTGATGCGCCTCGCTGCTGCTTGCCAGCATGAAGACGCCGTAACCCAACAGTGCTTTTTTTGCGTGGCTCATTCGCATTTTTTTGCGCTCCGATTGGTGTTGTTCAACGGATCGTTGCAGCCCCTGCAACGACCAGCCCCTCTCTCTGAACGCATTACAACGCAGGCTATTTTGTGCTTCGCTCCGAATTCATCGCTCATAACGCAAACGAAGACTGTTTTCGTCGCGTAAACAGCTATTTATGCGGCCTGTGCCAGCATGAAGCGTGTTGAGAGGTTTGGCGGGTGGGATGTCCAATCGAGGTGCATGCACAATGTCAGTCAGTAGGGTGAGGAACCTGTGGGGGCGAGCCTGCCCTAATGCCAATCAGTTAAGTATCTGAACACTGCAATCCTTGTGGGAGCGAGCCTGCTCGCGATAGCGTCGGGTCAGCCAACATTGATGCTGAATGTACCGCCATTATCGCGAGCAGGCTCGCTCCCACAGGGATTGCGGTACTAGCCGTCGCGCGCCTTTTTCAAAGGCGCGGCAGCTGCAAGGGAATGGTGTATACGCGGAGTCGGTTTCAGTGACGCAGTAATTTGCGCAGCGGCACGCCGTCCTTGAGCACGGGTGATTTGATGACAATGTAGCTGAAGTACTTGGAGATGCCGATGTTCTTGTCCAGCAGGCTTTCGATCACTTCCTGATAATGCTGAATGCTGCGGGTCATGAAGCGCACCAGGTAATCGTAGCCGCCGCTGATCAGGTGGCATTCGAGCACTTCATCGACCAGACGGATATTGGACTCGAACTTGGCGAAGTCTTCGCGCTTGTGGTCGCTCAAGGTGATTTCGGTGAACACCGTGACCGAGTCGGTGATCTTGGCCAGGTTCAGGTGCGCCTTGTAGCTGGAAATGTACCCGGCCGACTCCAGCCGCTTGACCCGTTGCAGGCAGGGGCTGGCCGACAGGCCCACGGCATCGGCCAGGCTGACGTTGGTCATGCGCCCGTCCTTTTGCAGCTCAACCAAGATGCTGATGTCGATCCGGTCCAGTTTTACTAAACCTTCCATTGCGTACCTCTTGACTGCCGTTTGTAAGACAATCTTCTAGCAAAATCAGCGCCGTAAAGACAGCTGATGCTGAGCCACCAGATCCGCCATGCTGTTGATGCAGTAATCCGCCGCGCACGGCGTCGGATGTTTGCTCCGGCCGCGACAGATCAGGCAGACAGCGCCCGTGCCCTGTTGCCGGGCGCAAGGCCGGGTCACCTGGAGGATGGTTTTGGCATCAAGGTCATTGGCCGCCAGCCAATCGTGATCCCGCAGGGGGTCGCTGGCCAGTGAAATGAAATCATCGGGCATGATCCCCAGACGCTCGCACAGCAGGCCGCGATCCTCGGCGTCACGATCGCCGTGCACCAACAGGCGGTAGAACTTGCGCAGGTAGAGCATGGCGCCGGGTGCGTCTTCGAACAGCGACCAACCCGCCACCGACCGGGCAAAGCTCATGCCCTCCTCCCAACTGGCTTTCAGCCCCCAGCGCTCGGCCAACTGACGGTGGGCGAAACACAGCAAGCCGCTGAAACCCAGTTCGCCGAAGCGTGGGTACAGCGCATGCACCACCTCACTGAACTCGGCCAGCACCCGGCTTTTGTCCGGGTGGCCGCCACGGCTGTCGAGCAACGGCTGTAACGCCGTCCAGACCCCGGAATCGCGATCCACCAGGACCTCATCGCAATCGATCAACAACGCTCGATAATCAGTCAGCCCCATGGTGTGTAAAGCCTCCGATGATGCATTCCATCAATCCTTGCTCCATAAATGCTCACGGGCGATGCCGTATGGCAGCGCCCCGAGCAGGCGTGAGCTCAGTTCAAGACTCGTGCCAGCGCAGCGTCGAGAATCTGCAACGCTTCGTCGACCTGTGCTTCGGTGGTCACCAGCGGTGCGAGGAAACGCAGCACGTTGCGGTACACGCCGCACTTGATCACCAGCAGGCCACCGGCCCGGGCTTCGTCGATCAGCCGCTGGTTCAGGTCGGCATCCGGGGTGCGCGCGTCGTCATCCTTGATCAGCTCGATCGCCAGCATGAAGCCGCTGCCGCGCACGTCGCCGATACGCGGGTAACGGGCCTGCAAGCGCAACAAGCCCTCACGCAAACGTTCGCCCAAGGCGTCGCCACGGGCCAGCAACTGTTCTTGTTCGTAGGCCTCGATCACCGCCAGCGCCGCAGCGCACGACAGCGCGTTACCGCCGTAAGTGCCGCCGAGGCCGCCGGGTAATGGCGCGTCCATGATCTCGGCCTTGCCCACCACACCGGACAGCGGCAAACCACCGGCCAGGCTCTTGGCCACGGTGACCAGGTCCGGCTGGATGCCGGCGTGCTGAAAGCCGAACCATTTGCCGGTGCGACCGAAACCGGTCTGGATTTCATCGAGGATCAGCACGATGCCGTGTTTTTCAGTCAGGGCACGCAGGGCCTGAAGAAATTCCGTCGGTGCCGAGAGGAAACCGCCATCGCCCTGCACCGGCTCGATAATGATCGCCGCGACCCGCTCGGGCGCCACTTGGGTGGCCAACAATTCGTCCAGCGCCTTGAGCGCCATGTCGCTGGTGACACCGCGATAGGCATTCGGATACGGGGTGTGGAAGACCTCAGGCGCGAATGGCCCGAAGTTCTGTTTATAGGGCTGGCTCATGCCGGTGAGCGTGGTGCCGAGCAAGGTCCGGCCATGGAACCCGCCACGAAAGGCAATCACTGCCGAGCGGTTGGTATGAGCGCGGGCGATCTTCACCGCGTTTTCCACGGCTTCGGCGCCAGAGGTGAAGAACGCCGCTTTATACGATTCCTGGCCGCCGATCATTTCGCACAAACGCTGGGCCAGGTCGAGATAAGGCTTGTAGGCCACCACCTGGAAGCACGCGTGGGAAACCTTTTGCAACTGCGCCTGCACCGCCGCGACCACCTTCGGGTGATTGTGGCCGATGTTCAACACACCGATGCCGCCGACAAAGTCCAGGTAGCGCTTGCCGTCCACGTCCCACAATTCTGAACCTTGGGCCCGATCGATCACCAACGGATGCGCGGTAACCAGGCCACGTGGCACGAATTGATCGCGCTGACGGAGCAAATGAGGGGTTTCGTCGACTTTGCTGTTCATGGCATTTCCCATCGTGAGTCCGGCAACCGGGAAGTGGTTGCGATGGTGTTCAGGTTAAGGCTTGCGCGAAACGAACTACGCCGAACTTGCCCCCTGAGAAATTCGGATCGACTGTTTTCACCCCGCCAAACGGCAGATTCCTTCAGCCCGCCGAATCTGCCGATGGATGGCCGATACCACGTTACTCAACGCGTTAAACCCGCTGCTTTCGACAGATCCTGCGCTGGCGTTGCGCGATGATGGGCAGCCCCTTCACCTTTCAGGAAATGCCCATGGCCCTGCTGTATAAAGCTGACCCTGTGCGCGGCGAACAGTGGCAAGCGCTGTTCGCCGAACACGCCCCGGATATCGAATGGCGTGCCTGGCCGGACATCGGCGACCCTACCGACATTCAATACCTGGCCGCATGGCAGGCACCCGACGATCTCGAGGTTGTGCTGCCCAATCTGCAGGTGCTGTTTGCCTTGTCCGCCGGCGTCGATCAACTCGACCTCAATCGCCTGCCGACGAGCTTGCCGGTGGTGCGCCTGCTAGACCCCGGCATCACCCGTGGCATGTGTGAATACGCCACTTTTGCCGTGCTCAGCCTGCACCGGGACATGCTGCGCTATCGCCAGCAACAAATGACCCGCCGCTGGCAAGCGCACTTGCTGCAACCGGCGGCGAGACGTCGGGTCGGGGTCATGGGGCTCGGCGCTCAGGCGCAGCAGATTCTGACAACCTTGCAGCCGCTGGGCTTTGCCTTGTCAGGCTGGGCGCGCAGTGCCCATCACATTCAGGGGGTCGATTGCTATGCCGGCAACCAACAACTGCCAGCATTCCTCAGCCAGTGCGACATTCTGTTGTGTGTGTTGCCATTGACCGAACAGACCCAGGGCATTCTTGATCGCCGGCTGTTTGAGCAACTGCCCCGTGGCGCGGCGCTGATCAACATGGGCCGTGGCGGGCATCTGGTGGAAGGCGATCTGCTTGAGGCGCTGGACAGCGGGCATTTGAGCGGCGCGGTCCTGGATGTGCTGCAACAGGAACCGGCACCGGTGGATCATCCGTTCTGGCACCACCCGCAGATTCTGCTGACACCGCACATCGCGGCGATGACCCAGCCAGAAAGCGCCTTTGGGGTGTTGCTGGAGAACATTCGTCGACATCAACGGGGGGAGTCGATGCTCGGTGAGATCGATCGTGCGCAGGGTTACTGATGGCCCATGCAGTAACGGGCGCTCAGGGGCGCCCGTTATGTTTAGTGTTAGTGGATTCCAGGAATGCGGTTATCGCAGGCGATGTGTTGCCCCCCGCGTCGGAAAAGTTGGTCCTGCATCCGCCGGCAGCGCTCCAGTTCCTGCTGCATCGAACGATCGATGCTGATATTGCCGGTCTTCTCTGGTTGTTTGCCGTCGCCCAGGCGCAATGTCATCCAGGGCTGTTCCGGCTGGAGCTGGAAGCGGCTTTTTTCTTCAACGGGCGTGGTGGGTTTGGTGGTTTCGATCGCGGCCGGTTTCGGCAGTTGATCGGAGGTGACCCCATAACGGGTCAGAATCGAGCTTTGAGGCAGTTCTGCGGCGGCGGTTGCCGATAACAAGGCCAGCGCCAGACCGAAGGTGTACCTCTTGCTGTTACTCACGTTGCAAAATCTCCTGTACTCAATGGCGGCATGCAGCACCGGCGTCATAGGAATAACGCGTGGATGGGCTGATGGTTTAGTGCCAGATTCCTGATGGTGCAGGTATTGGAGTCCGGGTGTGAACGGTGAGTCACGTAGGCAGGCAGGATTACCGCGTTATCGTTCTTCGCGAGCAAGCCCGCTCCCACATTCGATCTTCAGTGAACACCCAATATGGGTACGCCTGCGATCAAAATGTGGGAGCGGGCTTGCTCGCGAAGAGGCCCTTACCAGCGCCGCATCACCCTCAGGCGATCACAATCCCGCTACCGGACAAACTGTCCAGCCCGACACCCACCAGGGTCACCGAATCACTGCCGAACGTCAGCAGCGTATCGTGCCCCACCGCCGTGGCATGGGCCCGGTAGTCGTCGTTCGGCGCAACGCCCTGAACCCCGAGGAACACCAGTTTGTCGTTGGCTTGATAGCCCACCACCCGGTCCTGGCCAAACGCACCGCTGAACAGGAACGTATCGACCCCGCCACCCGACTCCATCAGGTCATTACCCGCCCCGCCGACAAACACGTCATTGCCGGTGCTGCCAATCAAATGGTCGTTGCCATCGAGGCCAAACAACCAGTCACCCGTTGCGTGCGCCTTGAGGGTGTCGGCGCCGGTCGTGCCCTTCACGCTTGAAGCGTATTGAGTCAGGTTGCTGCCGACCGCAAGGCCATTGGCGGTGACGCTGTGGGTCACGTCATCCTTGAACACCCCCCAGAGAAACCCCGGCTCTTTGGTGACAATGCTGCCGATGTCGCGAGTAATGCTGATGCCGCCATTGGCGTCGCGCACATAGAGGTTGCCGGCACCGTCATTGGCGAAGGTGAAGTTCTTCACCGACTGCTGCAGGTCCAGCACGTTGCTGCCCTTGCCGCCCAACAGGATGTTGTAGCCACCGCCATCGCGGAAGGTGTCGTTACCGTCACGGCCTTCCAGGTAGTCGTTGCCCTTGCCGCCCTGGATCAGGTCATTGCCGTCGGTGCCGATGATGAAGGTGCTGCCTTTGTGGGTTTCGGCGTTGCGGTTCAAGTCCTGGACCCAGGTGTTGCTACGCGCCGGGTCCGAGAGGTTGGCGACGATGATGGTCGAGTCTTTACTGGTCAGGTCGTAGAACTGCGACTCCAGCACCCGGGTCATGCCGTCGCCGTAACCGGTGGGCAAATGCGAGATCCAGGTGGGAACGTTGAGGATGGAATACGGCAGCACATTCCACGCCGTCGAGGCGTAGTGGTCGTTGAAGCTGATGATGTTGTCGGTCGTCGAATCCTTGGCGGCATCGTGCACGCCCACCGAGGACAGGTTGAACGAGGAGCCATCGAGGGCACGAAACACCGGGTCGTTTTCATAACCGATGTTCAGCACTTTGTCGTTGCTGCTTTGGGTCGGCGAGGCGTAGGCGATGTAGTTGGAATCCTGGTAGAACCCGGACCATTTGTTGCTGCTCAAGTCCGCCAGGCTATTGACCGCCAACCCGCCAAGGCTGTGGCCGCTGACCAGCACGTCCTTGCCCGACAGCCCATTGGCCTGGGCAAACGCCGCGACGTTACCGAGCAATTTGCCGAAGGCTTCGCCCACGTAGTTTTTCGCATAATCCTTGGGACCCAACGCCGCCAGCAAATCGTTGATCACATCACCGATGGAGTCGCCGATCTGGATTTCTCGCGGGCCGCTGGTGCCGCGAAAAGCGATGCCGACTTCGGTGAGATGACCCTGGGCGTCGTACTTGCCGAGGATCTCCACTTGGGCGCTGGTGTAACCATCCTTCTCGCCGAAGAAGGTTCCGCGAGCATCGGTCTTGCCGTCATAGCCCAATTGCGCGGCGGTGATCGGCGTCCAGCCGGCTTTTTGCACGGCGTCGAGTGCGGCCTTTTCCGAATCGGGGTTCCAGGGAATGCCGGGAATGACGCCTTGGGAATCGGTGCCGCCGATCAGTGCGGTCACCAGGGTTGCCGGCAAGCCCAGGCCGAAGCCGTTTTGCTGATAACCGGTGGCGAAACCGTTGTCGAGGTTGTGATAGGAATACAGCGTGATCGCCATGGCGTCGCTGAACAACGCCTTGGAATCTGCTGTGCCGAAGTTTTTATAGTCATACACACCCATTGGTATTGCCTCTCTCTTTGTTGGAATTGTCAGAGATAGCTCACAACCAGGACGCCTCACTGACGAGGCGCCCCGGAGCATTTAGTGCATGCAGCCTTTACGCAAACGTAATTCCCGAAGCCGAAAGATTATCCAGACCCACGCCCACCAGCGTTACGGCGTAATCGCCAATCTTGAGCACGGTATCGTGGCCGGCCTGGGTCGCGTGCTGGGTGTAGTCATACCCCTGCCCCGCGCCCTGGACGCCCATGAACACCAGTTTGTCGCTGCCCTGATAGCCATTGATCGCGTCGAAGCCGAAGGCGCCGCTGAACAGGAAAGTGTTGTTGCCGCCCGAGGCCTGCATCACGTCATTGCCCGCGCCACCGACGAAGGTCACGTGGCTTTTGTCGCTGCGCAGCAGGTCGTCGCCGGCATTGCCGAACAACCAGTCACCGTCAACGCTGGCCACCAGCGTGTTGCCGTAGACATCGCCGTTGAGCGAGTGGTTGTAGTGGGTCAGTTCCGTGCCATTGAGCAAGCCATTGGCGGTGACGTTGTAGGTCACTTCCTTGCTGCCCCACCACGAACCCGACTCCTTGCTCACCAGCGCGCCGATGTCACGGGTCATGCTGATGCCACCGTAGGCATCGCGCACATACAGCGTGCCGTCGCCATCATTGGCAAAGTTGAAGTTCTGCAACGGCTTCTGCAGTTCGAAGGTGTTGCTGCCCTTGCCCCCCAGCAGCAGGTTGTAGCCGCCGTCATCGCGGAACCGGTCGTTACCGTCACGACCTTCGATGAAGTCATTGCCCGCGCCGCCCTTGAGCAAGTCATTGCTGTCGGTGCCGATGATGAACGTGCTGCCGGTGTGGGGCTCGCCGCTGCGGCCCAGGTCCTCGACCCAGGTCGTGCCTCGGGACGACTCCGACAAGTTCGACACGATCAGCGTCGAGTCCTTGTCGGTGAGGTCGTAGAAGCGCGAGTCGATCACCCGGTTCAAGCCGTCGGCATAGCCCAACGATCCGTGGGCCGACCAGTTCAGCGGGTTGAGGATGCTGAACGGCACCAGGTTCTGCGCGGTGGAAGCGCATTGGTCATTGAAGTTGACGATGTTGTTGGTCGCCGAATCCTGATGACCGTCGTGCTTGCCCAGCGAGCCACTGCTGAAAGTGGTGCCGTCGAGCACTCGAAACACCGGGTCGTTCTCGTAGCCGATGTTCAGCACGTTGTTGCCGGTGGCGCTTTGGGTCGGTGAGGCGAAGGCGATGTAGTTGGCGTCCTTGAAGAAACCGCCCCAATTGTTCCCGCTCAACTCCGCCAGGCTGTTGACCCCCAACCCGCCGAGGCTGTGCCCGCTGACCAGCACGTCCTTGGCACTCAGGCCGTGGGCGATGGCGAACGCGGCGACACTTTTGAGCAAAGTGTCGAAGGCGTTCTTTGCGTAGTTCGTCGCGTAATCCACCGGGCCGACCGCGGCCAGCAGGTTGTTTTTCATGTCGCCGAAGGTGTCGCTGTACCCCAGGCCGCCGGTGCCACGGAAGGCGATACCGATGCCGATCAGCTTCCCTGCCCCGTCGTATTTACCGAGTACTTCGGCTTCGGCGCTGGTGAAGCCGTCCTTCTCGCCATAGAAAGTGCCTTGGCTCCCGACCTTGCCCTGATAGCCCAAGGCTGTGGCGCCAATCGGCGCCCAACCTGGCGCCGACAGCGGCTGGCCGGTCGGCGTGTACGCGTAGAGCGTCAGCGCGATCGCGTCGGGGTACAACGCCTTGCCGGCCTCACTGCCGGCATTTTTGTAATCAAACAGTCCCATCTTCTTGCTTCCTTTGCGTCAAATCAGAACTGCCAGTCCAGGGTCAGGCCCACACCGTGGTCTTTTTCCCGGGAGCCGAGCAGCCCGTTGTAATCCAGGTTCAACCGGGTATCGCGGCCTAGCGCCAATCCGGCACGGACACCCACCACTGCAGCATCACGGTCCATGGACACGCTTTGCACGCTGAACGCGGTGTTGCCGTTGACGAAGGCCAGATGGTCTTCGGAACGGGTGCTGCTCAGGTTGTGCTGCCAGCCGAGCGTGCCGGACAGTTCCAGCTGTTGCTGGTCGGACAGCGCAATGGCTTTGCTCGCCCGCAGGCCGAGGGTCGAGAGCACCGCATCGCGATTGTTTTCACCGCCCTTGAGTGCGGCGGCGTCACCTTTTTCGCTGAAGCTTTCAGTGTTCAAGTGCACGTAGGCCAGGTTGACGAACGGCTCCAGAGCGATCGGTTGCAGGTCCAGGCGATACGCCGCTTCGGTGAACAGTTGAGCGGTGGTCGCATCGCGTTTGGATTTCTGCTTGCCGCTGACGTCACCGAATTGCAGGTCGCGTTTGACGTCGATGCGATGCCAGCTGTAAGCACCGCCGACGCTCAGGCGCAACGCGTCGATTTCATGGCCCAGGTACGCACCCAAGTGGTAGCTGTCGACCGAGGCCGACGAATGCGTGCCATCGCCCATGCTCAACGAGCTATCGCTATAACCGGTAACGAAACCCAGTCGCGTATCTTCAGTGATCAAGCCATCGACACCGGCCAGCAGCCCGCCGATGGAGCTGTTGGAACTGGCGTAGTCATGCCCGCCATCGCTCTTGCCCCAGGCGCCGAGCACTTTGAGCCAGGCGTTGCTGCGGTCATCGGTCGGTGCCGCCGCGTCGAACAGATCGTGCTCGCGCAGACGCTCGCCGACCGCATCGCGCAGGTAACGGCTGTCGTTGATCAGCAACGTGCCGATTGCCGGATGAATCTCACCGGACAGTTGCTGGAACGCTTGTTGCGCGACAGCGGCGGTCGGTGATAGCAGCAGGGTTTCATAGAGTGGATTGCCTGCGCCCAATTGCTCGGCGGCAGCGGCCACGGCCCGTTGGTTCGGGGTCTGGCCAACGCTGGTGAAGGATGTTGCGTTACGCACCACCGCCAGTTGAATACCGTTAGCCGAATAATCGAGGGTGCCGCCGAGGAACAGGTAGTCCGGCACCACCGCACCGAAGCGCCCTTCGATTCCGCCGGCCGCTTGCAGGATGTTGTACTGCTTGCCCAGCAGGGTTTTCACCTCAGCGGTGGTCAACAGCGTCGGGCTGTTTTCCAGAGACAGGCTGACCGTTGCGCCTTCGATGATCGCCTTGCCACCGGCAATGATCTGGTCGCTGTTGGTGGGCGACAGTTCTACGGCGTAGGTCGAGCCAGGCTCGAAGGTCACGTCGCCCGCCACCTGCAAGGTGCCGATGGAGTTGCCGGGGGCCACGGTACCGCCGCTTTTCGCGGTCAGCGCCGCAATGCTGCCGTTACCGCCGAGGATGCCGCTGTTATTGACCGTAACGGCCGACAGCAGCGAACCGTTGATGGCCAATCGGCCCTGATTGACCAGGGTCGGGCCGGCGTAGGTATTGGCGCCGGTCAGCACCAGCGTGCCGATGCCCTGCTTGGTCAGGCCGCCATGGCCGGAAATGTCGTTGCGCCAGACGTCGAGCCCGCAGTGCACGTCATTGCACACGCGCTCGGTGGGTTTGCCGGCGTCGATGATCGCGCCGATACCCGGCAGGTCCGCGACAAACTGGCTGGAGCCGTAGGCACCTTCGATGCGGAACTCCTCGGGAATATCCTGCTCGGTCACGAACATGGCCGGGCCATCGATGCCTTTGCGCAGGTTGATCATGCCCCAGCCGTACAGCGCGTCGACGCCGGGTGCGCCAAGGTCGGTGGCGGTGGTGCGCAGCACGCTGGCGACCTGCGCGCCGGTCATGTACGGAAAGCGTTCCATCAACACCGCCATTGAGCCAGCAACGTGCGGCGCCGCCATGGAGGTGCCGTTGTAATTGGCGTAGCCGGTGGTCAGGTTATCGGCATTGGTGCCGCTGATGATCGAGCTGTAGATCCGGCTGCCCGGTGCCGACACGCAGAAACTCGCGGTGTAGCCGCAGCGTGACGAGAAGGTGCTGATGTTGTAAGGGTCGGGGCTGTTGATGTCCGGGTTCTTCTGCAACGCGGCGACGGTCATCCAGTTGGGTGCGATCTGCGGGACGAAGTAACCGAGGCCCGCGATGGCGTCCGGGTTGTTGAGGTTGTAGTCGTTGCCGGCGGCGAAGATCGTCACGATGCCGCTGCGGGCCGCCGCGATGGCGCCATCGTAGGCACCACCGGGTTTGGTCCCCAGCAAGGTCTGGATCTCGTTGAACTGCAGTTGCGCGTCCTGCACGGTGAAGTGCGGGTACGCCGGGTCCCGGCCACCCAAGTCGAAGCGGTCGGTGATGCCGATGCCCCAGCTGTTGTTGATGATCCGCGCGCCGCTGGCGATCAGGGCATCCCAACCGGCCTTGTACACCGCGCCGTCGTTGCCGCGAATGATACCGTCTTCCGGGCCAGGGTCACCGTTGTCGGCGCTGATGATTTGCGCGCCAAAGGCGACACCGTGCATCGGCCCGCCATCGCGACTGCCCGCGGCGATCCCGCCAACGTGAGTGCCGTGGGCACCGAGTTTGCCGTTGGAGCCCACCGAGGGTGAACCGTCATATAGAAAGGCGTCCCCGGCTTTGACCGGAATGTACGGGTCGGTGTATTCGCGGATGCCGCTGGTGACCAGCGTGATCACTTTATTGGTCCCGGAAAACTCTGGGTGCAACGCGTAAACCGGTTGGTCGAAGATCCCCAGTTTCACGCCTTTGCCGGTGTAACCGGCCGCGTAGGCATCCTGAGCATTGATCGCTCCCAGGCCCCAGTCGGCGTTGAACTCTGTGCTGCGCCAGCTGTTGGGATCGCCTGTCCTGCCGTTTTCCACGTAGGGCGCCGCGTGTGCGGTGCCCAGGGTTGCCAATGCACAGAGCAAGGCAAGGTTGTTGTACTTGTTATTCATCGAACTACCGTCCTTAGTTGTGTTGCCAAAATCCTTGTGCCTCAAGGCCCACCCAATTCCTGTCAGTCAAGGCACGGAACCTGTGGGAGCGAGCCTGCTCGCGATAGCGTCGGGTCAGTCAAGATTGATGCTGAATGTTCCGCCGTCATCGCGAGCAGGCTCGCTCCCACAGGTTTGCGCACCTTGACTAGGCATGAGGGCAATCCCCTCGCCGCCGTTAAAACTGCCAATTGAGACTCAGCCCGACGCCATGGCTCTTCTCGCGGCTGGCCAGTTGGCCGGTGTAATCGAGGTTCAACCGAACATCCCGGCTCAAGGCCAGGCTGGCATGGGCGCCCACCAGCGCCGCATCGCGAACCAGCGGCGAGCTTTCCACCACGAACGGTGCGCTGCCGCTGGCAAACGCCAGGTGTTCTTCGGAATCGGTGTGGCTCAGGTTGTGCTGCCAGCCAAGGCTGCCGCTCAGGTCCAGGTGTTGCTGGCCAGACAGCGTCAGCGTTTTCAGTGCGCGCACGCCCAGGGTCCCGAGTACTGCGTCACGTCGGTCGCCACTGCTTTTGAGCGCCGCGGCGTCACCTTTTTCGGTGAAGCCCTCGGTGTCGAGGTGCACGTAAGCGAGGTTGGCGAACGGTTCCAAAGCCAGTGCTCGCAGGTTCAGGCGATACGCCGCTTCGCCGAACACCTGGGTGGTCCCGGCGTCGACCTTGGCTTTCTGTCTGGCGCTGACGTCGCCGTATTGCAGGTCACGTTTGACGTCGGCCCGATGCCAGCTGTAGGCACCGCCGGCGCTCAGACGCCAGGCGCCCGTTTCGTGGCCGGCATAGGCGCCCAGGTGATAACTGTCGACCTGCGCTGATGAGTGAGTTCCAGAACCCATGTTGACCGAGCTGTCGCTATAACCGGCGACCAGACCCACCCGGGTTTGGTCATCCACCGCGCCATCGACACCGGCCAGCAAACCGCCAATCGACGTGGTGTAGCCGACGGTGTCGTGGCGGTCATCGGTCTTGCCCCAGGCACCCAATGCCTTGATCCAGCCATTGCTTCGGGAACCATCGGCTTCATTGAGACGCTCACCCACCGCGTCGCGCAGATAACGACTGTCATTGATCAACACAGCGCCCAGCGCCGGGTAAATTTCCCCCGACAGCTGCTGGAAGGCCTGTTGCGCCGAACTGGCGGTCGGCGACAGCAGCAGGCTTTCATAGACCGAATTACCCGCGCCAAGCCCTTCCACAGCGGCCGCGACGGAACGCTGATTCGGCGTTTGCCCGACGCTGGCGAAGGTTGTGGCGTTACGCTCAACGCTCAGCTGAATGCCGGTTGCGGAGTAATCAAGGCTGCCACCGATGAACAGGTAGTTGGGCAGCACCGCGCCGAACTGGCCTTGAATACCGCCCGCCGCTTGCAGGATGTTGTACTGATGGCCCAGCAGGCTTTGCACTTGTTGGGTGCTGAGCAAGGTCGGGCTGTTTTCCAGGGACAGGCTCACGGTGGCGCCGCTGACCGTGGCCGTACCGCCCGCCATAATCTGGTCGCTGCGGGTGGGCGACAGTTCGACGGCATAAGTCGAACCCGGCGCAAACGTCACGTCGCCGCTGACGTGCAACGTACCGATGGAGTTGCCGGGCGCCACGGTGCCACCGGCATTAGCGGTCAAGGCGGCGATCCGCCCGTTACCGCCGAGGGTGCCGCTATCATTGACGATCACCGCCGATGTCAGCGAACCGTTCACCGCCAGCAAACCGCCGTTGACCGTGGTCGAGCCACGATAAGTGCTGTCGCCAGTGAGCATCAATCGGCCGGCGCCGGACTTGATCAGGCTGCCTTCGTAGACTCGGGTGGCAGCGGCGGAGTCGCGGGCTGTGCCCACTGCGTAATCGGTTTGATCCTGCTGACTGGCGCCGAGCGGAACACCCCTCTCCCAGCCTTTGTCCTTCAACGTCTGTTGCCAGGCACTGTGCTCGGCGGCGTCTTCGGCCTGACGCTGAATCAGTGCCTTGTCGGTAATGCCGTTGCTCCAGACATCGCTCTGCCCTGCCCCCAGATTGGCGTCGAACGTTCCAAGCAACTGCCCCGGCCCGTGCATCGCCCGCTCAAGGTTGGCCACGCCCCAACCGATGCGTGTGCTCGGTGCCTCGGTGATCGAACCGTCGAGTTGGGTCGCAGTGGTCAGCAGCACCTCCAGTGCCTGCTGATTGTTCATGTACGGATAACGCTCCATCACCAGCGCCAGTGCCCCGGTGGCATGCGGCGCGGACATGGAAGTGCCGGATTTGATCGCGTAACCGCCGCCGGGAATGGTGCTGTCGATCTTCGCCCCCGGCGTGGTGATGCACCAATACTTGGCGATCCCGCACTGGTTGTATTTCTGCTGGTTGCTTTGATCCAGCCCCGACACCGCCAGCCAGTGGCCTTCCAGGTCTGGCTGAAAATACGGTAAGGACGAACGCACGCTGGCATTTGGGTAACCGCTGTTGCCGGCGCTGAACACGTTGATCACGCCACGGCGCGAAACGTCGGCGGCGGCATCGAGCCAGGTGCCTTTATTCCAGTGCTGGGCGTAGGCGGCGTGCAGGTCGTCGAGGGTTCGGTAACTGACGTCTGGCGGCTGGCTGCCCCAGCTGTTGTTGATCGCGCGTACGCCTGCATCTGCCAAGGCGTTATAGGCCGCGGTGAAGTAGCGTGGGTCGGGGCTGGGGCCGAACAGGAAACTGTCGTTCTTGTTGGTGTTGCCGACGTAGATTTGCGCGTTGAATGCCACGCCGTGCATGCCGGTGCCATCCCGGGAAGCGCCCATGATGCCGGTGACGTGGGTACCGTGAGAGTCGTTATTGGCGTTGAGTGTGCCGCCGACATTGAACGCTGAACCGTCGACATAGCTGCCGCTGGCCATCACCGCGTGATACCGGTCTGCGGCAAATTCGGGATGGGCGGAATCGAAACCGGAATCCAGCGCGCCGATTTTCACGCCTTTGCCGGTGATGCCGGCGGCATAGGCTTGATCGGCCTGCATGCGCGCCAGCCCCCAATCGCGCTGGAACTCCGCCGAGCGCCAACTGGCGGGGTCGCCGGTTTGGCCGGTTTCCAGATAAAGCGCCTGGGCTGGGCCTGGTACTGATGAAATCAAGAGCAATAGGGTGCCGACCGACATCGGCTTGATCTGTACGTCCATGTTCATGACTCTCGCTTTTCTTGTTTTTTGTAGGAGCTGCCGCAGGCTGCGATCTTTTAGCGTCAGCAAGACGCCGGAAGATCAAAAGATCGCAGCCTTCGGCAGCTCCTACCGGGATGTGCGATTTTCCTTGGGGGTTACCGGGTCCTCGCGCCTTGGCCGAAGGCCTCATCCACCTTGGCCAGGTCTTGTTCGCTCAAGGTGCCGGCGTAGTAGTGCAATTTGGTCCAGGCCATCAAATAGTCGTAGCGTGCCTGGGCCAGGTCCCGGCGGGTGGTAAATAGTTGTTGTTCGGCATTCAGCGCATCGAGGTTGACCCGTTCGCCGCCCAAAATGCTTTGTTTGGTCGAGACCACCAGCGCTTCCGCCGACGTCAACGCTTTCTGATAAGCCCGTAACTTATTGACCCCCGACAGGCAGGCGCTGAACTGGCGGCGCAGCTGGATCAAAATTTCCCGGGTCTTGCCGTCCAGCTCGTACTCGGCCTGCTCCATGGTGCGGCTGGCCTGTCGGGTCGAGGCCGAGACCCCGCCGCCGGCATACAGCGGCACGTTGACTTCAATGCCGATGGTGTTGGTGTCGTAGCGCTGGTTGTAGGTGTTGCCGCTTTCCGATTCGTTCTGGCGTACCGAGGCATAGGCGCTGACTTTTGGCAGGTGACCGGCGCGGTTGCGTTCGACCTCGTAGCGCGCCACTTCCACCGCCTGACGCTGGGAGGCCAGGCTCGGGTTGTTGGCCACCGCCATCTCGTGCCAGGTGTCGTAATTGGCCGGTTGCAGGGTGAAGGTCTGGAAGTTCTGATCCAGCGGCGTCAGGTCGCCAATGTTGATGGCCGGTACACCAATCAGTGCGCCCAGCTCACGCAGAGCCGCATCCTGTTCGTCCCGTGCCTCGATTTCCTCAGCGGTCGCCAGCTCGTAACGTGATTCGGCTTCGAGGATATCGGTGCGCGTGCCCTCCCCTTGGCGGAACATCTGCTCGTTTTGCTGAAACTGCTGCTCGAAGGCTTTTTTCTTGGCTCGCGCGATGTCGATCTGATCCTGAGCGAACAGTGCCTTGGTGTAATTCTCCAGCACGCGAACCAGCAGTTCCTGGCTCTTGCCACGAAAGTTTTCGTCAGCGAACAACGATTGCGCCACGCCCTTGCGATACGCCGAATAAGCCTCGTAGTCGAGCAGCGGCTGTTGCAGGGTCAAGGTCGAGCCGTAACTGCTGTAGTTACGATCATCACTGCGCCTGTCACCGCGCTCGTCCAGTTGAGTGACCTTGGAAGAGTTACGCCCCTTGTTGTAGTTGTAACCCAGCTTCGGTAACAGCCCGGCGCGGCCGATGGCACGGTTTTCAAGGCCTGCATCGCGTTCCTTGATGGCACCGAGGAACACTGGATCATTGCGTAATGCTTGCTCGTAAATGTCGAACGGCCCCATGGCCATCGCGCTGTTGCACGTCAGCAACGCCAGGGTCGCTGCGAGCAGGGAAAGCTTATTCATACAACCGAACATCCTTATTCCTCGGTCAACGCGGAGCCTGCCCGGTCGAGCAGCGGTTTGAACAAATAGTTGAGGAGTGAACGTTCACCGGTGCGCACGAACATTTCTGCCGGCATGCCGGGCTTGATCACCAGACCGTTGAGTTTTTCCATGGCCTGATCGCTGACGCTGCTGCGCAACACGTAATACGGCGCACCGGTTTTCTCATCGACCATTTGGTCGGCGGAGATCAGGCTGACTTCGCCCGGCACTCGCGGGGTACGGCTCTGGTTGAACGCGGTGAACAGAATGTCCACCGGCAAGTGCGTGCCGACCTTGTCGATCAGGTTGATCGGCAAGTGCCCTTCCACTTCCAGGCGGGTGCCTTGCGGGACAATCTCCAGCAGGTTTTCGCCCTGGCGCACCACCGCGCCTTCGGTGTGAACCCCAAGGTTGACGGCGATGCCGTCGGCGGTGGCGATGATTTCGCTGTGTTGCAGGTCGAAACCGGCGGAGGTCAGTTGCTCTTCCAGAGTCACGCTTTTGAGTTGCGCGTCGGCCAGTTGGCTGCGCACTTCCTTCTGGTATTCCTCGCTGTGCTGTTGCAGCTTCAGGCGGGATTCAAGAATGCCCTGCTCCACCCGGCCACCTTCGCCGGTGTTCTCTGCCAGCTGTTGTTGCACTTGCGACAGCTGACGCTGGTAATCCATCAAGCGGTTGCGCGGGATGTAGCCGTTGTCCGCCAAGGGCTGAAGATTGCTCAACTGTTGTTGCAGGGAACTGGCCTGGGCTGTCAGGTCGGTGCGCGCGCGGCGCATGCCGGCCAGTTGCGCGCTGGCGCCTTCGATGTTGGCGCGCAGGGCGGCTTGCTCGCGGGAAAAGGCTTCGCGACGGCTGCTGAACAATTGCCGCTGGCCTTCAAGCACCAGGGCCAGACGCGGGTCCGGATCGTTGCTCAGTTCGACGGGGAAATTCACTTGTTTGAGGTTGTCCCGTTCACTCTGCCACCGCGCCAGGCTGGCCCACGCCATGCGGTACTGCGCTTGCAGCGATTGCACATCGGCCGCGACCTGGGTCTGGTCAAGGCGAAACAGCGGCTGGCCCTGCTTCACCACTTGGCCTTCGCGCACCAGAATCTGGCTGACCACACCGTTGCTCATCGATTGCACGGCTTTGCGCTTGCCCGAGACCACCACGGTCCCCTGCACCGGAATGCCTTGATCGAGCGGCGCAAGGCTCGCCCAGGTGAAGAAACTGCCGGCACCGACAATCGCCAGAATCCAGCCCATGCGGGCGAAGAAACGGGCGTCGCGCTCAGGGCGTTCGGCGATGTAGTCGTGTTCCATGGTCGCTTCGCTGTCGTTATTCATGCGTGCGCTGCTCATACACCCGAATTCCTTGTCGTGGGCTGATACTGCCGGCTCATGCTGAGCCCGCCCGGTGCTTGCGCAGGTTTTTCACGTTGTTGTTCCTGGGCGCCGGACAATGCCTTGAGCACTTCCTGGCTTGGGCCGAAGGCCTGCAAGCGACCGTCGTTGAGCACCAGTAACTTGTCGGCCTGGGCCAGGGCCGAAGAGCGATGGGTGACCAGAATCACGCTGGTGCCCCGGGCCTTCATGTGCGCGATGGCGCCGGCCAGTGCCGCTTCGCCGACGGTGTCGAGGTTGGAATTCGGTTCGTCCAGCACCACCAGGCTCGGGTGGCCGTACAGCGCGCGAGCCAGGGCCACACGTTGCTTCTGGCCGCCGGACAAACCGCTGCCGTCCTCGCCAAGCACCGTGTCGTAGCCCTGCGGCATGCGCAGGATCAGTTCATGCACCCCGGCCAGTTGCGCGGCCTCGACGACTTTTTGCGGATCCGCCTCACGGAATCGGGCGATGTTTTCCGCAATGCTGCCGCTAAACAGTTCGATGTCCTGGGGCAGATAACCGATGTAAGGGCCGAGGTCGTCGCGGTTCCAGCGATGAATGTCCGCGCCGTCGAGGCGCACTGTGCCACCCAACGTCGGCCAGACGCCGACCAGCACCCGGGCCAGGGTCGATTTACCGGAACCGGACGCCCCGAGCACGCCCAACACTTCCCCGGCGCCCAGGTTGAAATTGACCATGTGCAAGGTCGCTGCCCGCTGCCCCGGAGGGCCGGCGCTGACTTGTTCGAACGTGATCTGACCTTTCGGCGCCGGCAGCGCCATGGCCTCGTCACTCGGTGGAAAGGCTTGCAGCAAGGCGTCGAGACGGCGGTAAGCGAGTTTGGCGCCGCTCCACTGTTTCCACACGGCGATCAACTGATCGATGGGGCTCAGCACCCGGCCCATCAGGATCGAACCGGCAATCATCATCCCGGCGGTCATGTCGCCCTTGATCACCAGCAAGGCGCCCAGCCCCAGCACCAGGGATTGCAGGCAAAGGCGCAAGGTTTTACTCAGGGAGCTGATGATCGCGCCCGTGTCGCTGGCCTGATTCTGCAAGCCGAGAAAACGCGAGTGCACCCCAAACCAGCGCTTGCGCAAGGCGCCGAGCATGCCCATGGCCTGGATGGTTTCGGCGTTATGCAGGTGACTGGTGGCCAGTTGGCTGGATTTCTGGGAAAAACCTGCGGCTTCGCCCAGAGGCTTTTTGGTCATCGCCTCGTTGAGGCAGGCCAGCCCGATCAGCAGTACCGCGCCTGCGGTGGCCAACACCCCGAGCCAGACGTTGAACAGAAAAATCACAAACAGGTAGACCGGAAACCACGGTGCATCAAAGAAGGCAAACAGCGCCGGGCCGGTGACGAATTGGCGGATATGGGTCAGGTCGCCCAGGGATTGCCCGGCGTTGCCCTCGCCTTTGAACAGGTTGCGCTCGAAAGCGGCCTGATACACCCGCAGGTTGAAACGGCGCTCCAACTGGCTGCCGATACGGATGACGATAAAGCTGCGTACGATCTCCAGCAACCCGATGAAGGCAAAGAACCCGACCACCATCAACGACAACATCGCCAGGGTGGTTTCGTTTTGCGAAGACAACACCCGGTCATAAACCTGAAGCATGTAAATCGACGGGACCAACATCAGAACGTTGATCAGTGCGGTAAAACAACCGACGCTGATCAGGATGCTTTTATAGTCGCCCAGTGCCTTGAATAACGGTGCGGTGGCCGGGCTCTTCGCCATCTTCATTGGTTTTTCCTGAGGTATTAATCCTCGCCTTGCTTGGCGAGGTTCCAATTAACTGTCCGCACATGGCCGAGACATTCTTTTGCCGGTTATCGCTTACACATTAACAACAACTCTTCGTGTTCTCTAAAGAGTTCCGGTTATTGATCGGCTGCTTATAACGGCAACAACAAGCTTTATATTCAGCGCTTGGTGCCGGTCCGATATTTTCACTTAATGCACAGTGCGCTCGAGCGTAATGATCAGACCTGACTTCAAGGTGCTTTTATAAAGCCCCTCACGCTGTCGGCTGAAAAACGCAATTCTTGAGCCTTCGTTACCGGTCACGGCGATGCCGTCCGGTTCCGGGAACCAGCCGATCGCCGATTCGTTCAGCCAGGCGCCGAGGCAGTCGGCCCCCTCACCCAGGGTCTGGTTCGATTTAAGCTCGATCGAGCAGACATTCGACGGCTTGTCCTGCAGCGTCTGGGACTCGGCCGAGTCTTGCGCGGTGTTCAAGGTGGCCTGCCATTTCCCGGCCAGTTCCGACGGGTCCGCTAATCTCAGGCTGCGTGCCATGGCTACATCTCCAAAAAACATCATCAGCGTCGCCAACAGCCACGCGGTTGCTTTGCAGGTTAAAGCGTTCTGGATCATAGGGCGTTTTTACTCTGGATCTGAGCAGAGAGCGACGCGTAAAGCGCCGCTCTCCTTTATGCCTTGAATCAGGCCACGATGTCCGAGAACGCCGCCTGGCCAACGGTACTGACCAGGAAGTCAGCTACGCCGTGCCCGGAGAAGTCCACCGACAGCAAGCTGTTGCCACCGGAAGTGCTCAACACTGCATCGCCTGCCGCACCGGTGAACGAGTTCACGAAATGCAGGCCCGCGCCCTTGGTGATGCCGGTCAGGTCGATCTTGTCCAGGCCGCTGACAAAATCGAAGATCTGGTCTACGGCACCTGGCTTGGAGTCGCTGCTGGCCGCGAACACGAAAGTGTCCGAACCCGAGCCGCCCCACAGCTTGTCGGCACCGCCCGCGCCAAAGAGGATGTCGTTGCCGGCACCGCCTTTCAGTTCGTTGGACACGCTGTTACCGATCAGCAGGTCGCTACCCGAACCACCAATCGCGTTCTCGACGGTGACGCCCTTGGCGATGGACACGTTGCCCACCAGGCCGCCAACGTCGGAGAACGAGGCTTCATTGAGGTTGATCTTCTGGTTTTGCGTGAAGCCGGAGAAGTCCAGGGTGTCCTTGCCGCCCGCATCCCACACCGAGAACACGACTTTGTCCGACGACGAAGAGGCGCTCAGGAAGTCGCGCCCGGCGTTGGAGTTGAAGCCGTAGGTGGTATCGCCGGTACGGGTGGTGGTGTTAGCGCCGTAGAGCTTCTGAATGGCGGCGATATCGTCCATCAGCGGGCCGGAGGAATAGGCTTCCACACCGCCCTTGCTGAAGTTCTGGTCGGTATTGCTTTCACTCCAGTAGCTCATGACGCTGTAGCCGCGAGTGTCTTGCCCGTAGGTCGCGTCATTGTAGGTCGGCGCGCCTTCACCGGCGTTGTAATCGCCAGGGTGAGCCAGGCCCAGGGTGTGACCGATTTCGTGGGTCAGGGTCTGACGGCCGTAGTTGTTCAGGTCCGGCGTCTTGTTCGGCGTGTAGCTGCTGTTGGTCAGGTACCAGGAAGTACCGTCATAACCTGCACCCGTGCCAGGCAGGTAAGCGAATGCCGCCGCGCCGTCCTGACCGCCGCTGTAGTTACCGAAAGTCATGTGACCGTCACCGCCGGAGGATTTCTCGGTGAAGGTGACATTGGCCACGTCGGCCCAGGATTGCATGGCGAGCGCGGCCTGGGCTTTCTGTTGCGTGTTGAACTGACTGAACCCGGTAATGCCGTGCTTGTTCATGGTGCTCGATGAAGCCGAGGTCAGGAACGTATAGGTGAGTTCAATTTTGCCGCTGCCGTCCTTGTCCTGGTAGGCAGCGCCGTCACGCAGCAGCTGGGTAGCAGCCTCGTCGACGGAGAAGGAGGGTTTGCCATTGACCGTGAGGTTGCCGCCACGATCGTACTGATGGCTGAAACTATCGATCTGGTTGTAGGCGGAACTGGGAGCAGCCAGCGCTTGCAATGGCGCAAAGGCCTGTTCGGCAAGATCAATAGCGTTGTCTTTTACTTTCGACATAAACACACTTCCTTGTTTAGCAATGGAACAGTTTTTGTCTGATACGACAATCTCTGGCGAGATCGTCCTATCACTCGCCCAATGAAGGCGAAAGAAAGCTGACACAATTCGAAATCAAACGTCTACATTTTTTTTGAGGTCAAATTGTGTGACTCCGGGAAACTCCCGAAAACAGTACGCATGCTGTCGAAATATAGTTTTTAGTTCTGGGTTTCGGCCAGATTGTCTGACAATCGACTATCTAAATATTAAATAGGGATTAGTTGTTTTTTGTTGAGGGGTTCTCATATTTCTGGACGACTCAATATAAGTGCCAGTGCATTGCCACCAACTAAATTAAACATTCAGTTAGTTGTAGTAGTGGCCAGAGATAGAGCACCGCTGCTCAGTGCATGAACCCTTCCATGAACCCCGCAATACCGCTGGCCAGTTTGCGTCGCCAGGGCGCGGTGGCCGGGTTGGCCAGGGTCTGGTCTTCGTGGACAAAGCTGCGGATGATTGCGCTGTAGCCCAGCCAGCGGCGATTTCTTGCTCTGGATAACGCGCCGCACAATAAAGCACCCCGCCCTTTCGATAATCGCAGTCAATGCCTTCTCGTTCGAGGACAATCTCTACTTCATCGGGGATGCCGACCGGCATGCAAAACTCCATCACTCAAAACTTCAATGGCCAATGGATGCCCCGGCAATGCCGACCTTTCGCCGAAAAACCGGTATCCCGTGATCTGCATCAAAAAAAACTGAACCAATCGCCAAACGGACTGAAAAATTCCACATGATTTTCACATCTGGGTGCTACTTTTAAAGACAGTCAACGGTTGAGCCAATGAAGGCTCTTCCCTCCTAACATGAGCTAAAGGAAGCGCTCGATGATGAAGGTGGGCAACACATGAATGAAAGGTCTTTCAGCAAAGTCACTTTTCCCAATGCCTGCCAGCTGATGCGCTGGCATTTTCATCCCATGGGTTTCGAAGCGACCATGGATGCACCAGGCAGCATGGTTGCCCGGCTGTTCGACCGCGCCAGTGGCGAAACCATGATCGCCATCGCTGGCATTCCTTGCGCAACAGTCATGAATGCGGCGGATGTAGAACGAATCATCGAAGCTGTGGAAGACGAACTGGAGGCGTTCATTCCACCGCAGGCCCTCAGAAGTTATGCCTGACGGCTAACACTCCACAAAACATGTGGGAGCGGGTAAGCCCGCTCCCACATTGATTGCGCTTAACCGATCTGCAATAGCGCCTGGGTCAGATCGGCGCGCAAGTCTTCGACATCCTCGACACCCACTGACAAACGCACCAGCGCATCGCCGATACCGAGCTGTGCACGGGTTTCGACCGGGATGCTGGCATGGGTCATGATTGCCGGGTGCTCGATCAGGCTTTCCACCCCGCCCAGGCTCTCGGCCAGAGCGAAGATCCGCACACTCTCGAGGAAACGCCTGGCACCGGCCAGGTCGCTGCTCAGGTCCAGAGAAATCATCCCGCCGAAGCCACGCATCTGCCGCCGCGCCAGTTCGTGCTGTGGATGTGACGGCAGACCCGGATAGTAGACGCGCGCCACCTGCGGCTGGCGCTCCAGCCATTGCGCCAGGTCCAGCGCGTTGTCGCAGTGACGTTCCATGCGCAGCGCCAAGGTCTTCACGCCACGCAAGGTGAGGAAAGCGTCGAACGGCCCGGCGATGGCCCCTACCGCGTTCTGCAGGAAGCCCAGGCGTTCGGCCAGCTCGACGTTCTGCCCGACCACCGCGATGCCACCGATCACATCGGAATGACCGTTCAAATATTTGGTCGTCGAGTGCAGCACGATATCGAAACCCGACTCCAGCGGGCGCTGTATCCACGGACTGGCGAAGGTGTTGTCGGCCACACAGATGATGCCTCGCTCGCGACAGATACCCGCGACGGCGGCGAGATCGGTGAGACTCAGCAAAGGATTGCTCGGCGTCTCGACCCAGACCATCCGCGTGTCGTCCTGCAGCGCCGCTTCGAAGGCCGCCAGGTCGGTCAGGTCGACGAAGCTGAAACGATGCCCGGCGCTGCGCCGGCGCACCTTGTCGAACAGGCGGAAAGTACCGCCGTAGAGGTCATTGCCGGAGACAATGTGTGCGCCAGTGTCGAGCAGTTCGAGCACATTGGCGATCGCCGCCAGCCCGGAGGCGAAGGCGAAAGCTCGAGTGCCGCCCTCGAGATCCGCCACGCAACGCTCCAACGCAAAGCGCGTCGGGTTGTGCGAACGCCCATAGTCGAAGCCCTTGTGCACACCGGGGCTCTGTTGCAGATAGGTGGAGTTGGCGTAAATCGGCGGCATCAGTGCCCCGGTGGAAGGGTCCGGTGTCTGTCCGGCATGGATCACACGGGTGGCGAAGGCACGTGGCTTGGCGGTTTCATCGTGCTGACTCATGCAAGAGATCTCCGCAGGTAATTGAGCATGTCGACGCGGGTGATCAGGCCGTGAAAGCCT
Organism: Pseudomonas sp. A-RE-19; assembly: GCF_019956555.1. GTDB lineage: Bacteria > Pseudomonadota > Gammaproteobacteria > Pseudomonadales > Pseudomonadaceae > Aquipseudomonas. The sequence goes on from NZ_JAHBDQ010000008.1 coordinate 52,602, forward strand.
GAGGAATCGGCGATGATCGCCACCAGTCCACGGTCGAGCTTGGCCTCCAGTTCCGCCAGACTGGCGCCGGGTGGCAGGGTTTCCAGTTTGTCGGTCATCGCACTGGCCACGGGCATACGGAAGTGCGAAGCGTCTTCGTGCACGCCAAGCAGAATATCCGACTCGTCGATCACCCCGACCAGCCGCTGCCCGTCCACCAGCACCGGCAGTTGCGACACATCCGCCAGGCGCATGCGCTGGAAAGCGGTGAGCAGCGTGTCGTCCGGGCCTACACTGACCACCCGGCCATCCTCGAAACGCCGCGCGATCAGGTCACGCAGATCGCCGTAGCCCTTGCGCGCAAGCAAGCCCTGATCGTTCATCCACTGGTCGTTGTAGACCTTCGACAAGTAGCGGGTACCGGTGTCGCAGACGAAACTGACCACCCGCTTCGGCTCGGTTTGCTCGCGGCAGTAGCGCAGCGCCGCTGCGAGCAATGTGCCCGTCGAGGAGCCGCCGAGAATGCCTTCGGCACGTAGCAATTGGCGGGCATGATCGAAGCTTTCCTCGTCGCTGATCGAATAGGCCTTACGCACGCTGGAAAGGTCGGCAATCGACGGAATGAAGTCTTCGCCAATGCCCTCCACCGCCCAGGAGCCTGGCGTACCCAGGGTGCCGCTGCGGCTGTATTCGGCCATCACCGAGCCGACCGGATCGGCCAGTACCATTTCCAGGTTCGGTTGCACGCGGCGAAAGAAACGGGTCAGCCCGGTCAGCGTGCCGGCCGAACCGACGCCGACGACAATGGCATCCACATCATGCTGGGTCTGCGCCCAGATTTCCGGCGCGGTGCTGCACTCGTGGGCCAGCGGGTTGGCCGGATTGTTGAACTGATCGGCGAAGAAGGCATCGGGAATGTCTTGCGCCAGACGTGCTGCAACGTCCTGGTAATAATCGGGATGGCCCTTGCCGACATCGGAGCGAGTGATGTGCACCTCGGCCCCCATCGCCTTGAGGTGCAGCACCTTCTCGGTGGACATTTTGTCCGGCACCACCAACACCACTCGGTAACCCTTGGCACGGCCGACCAGCGCCAGGCCCAGCCCGGTGTTGCCGGCGGTGGCCTCGACGATGGTGCCACCGGGACGCAGGCGGCCATCGCGCTCGGCGTCGTCGATCATCGCCAGGCCGATGCGGTCCTTGATCGAGCCACCGGGGTTCTGCGATTCGAGCTTGAGAAACAGCGTACACGGGCCGGTATCGAAGCGGCTGACACGCACCAGCGGCGTGTTACCGATCAGTTCGAGCACGGCGGGTCGGGAGTCGTTCGGCATGTCGTCACCTCGCTGCGGTAATCCGCATTTGGATGGACAGCAACCTGGGGCAGTCAAGCTCGCCAGTCGCCAGCAAAGCCTCGCTTGGACCATAGGCCGGGATTGCGGCCCCCGCAACTTTTCGCAGCCCGTCGGTTGCGTCTCTGTGGCGAGGGAGCTTGCTCGCATTGGGTCGCGTAGCGGCCACCGATTTTTATGAGTGCTGCGCACTCAAGCGGGAGTAAGCTCCCTCGCCACAGGTGTTCTGACTCAAGACGCCCTTATGTGAACAGCATCAGGGGTCAGGCCGGCACTTTTCCTTGACGATGATCCGCAAAGAACACCTTGCCTTTGCCGATCCGGTCGGAAGCCTTGGGCATGTTCGCCGCCTGAGTATCCTGGCCATCGACATACCAGTAGCAATGGCTCACCGCCCGAGTGATGCCCACGTAGGCCAGGCGCAAAATCTCGTCTTTCTGTGCGCTGTCGTAAGGCTCGCTGTCGCCAGCCTTGCCGAGCCCGGCCATACGATAGACCTGATTCTTGTAAGGTGAACTGGTCAGGTGCTGGCAATCACCGAGCAGAAATACCGCATCGGCCTGCAGGCCCTTGGCGCTGTGATAGGTCAGTTGCTTGAGCCGTCGAGCGTCATACGGCAAGCTAGAATCTACATTAACTACAGACTGAATATGCTCTTCTATCAACGACTTATCGCTGCTTTTTCGATAAAGCATCAAGATTGAATCGCCCTTTCTGTAGTGCTCGATCAGGCGCTGGGCCAGGCCCTGGTCATCCCGATCAAGAACATTTACCGGCAGCAGCGCCTTGGGTTCACCGCTGGCCTTGGCCTTCTTGCCAGCGATCGCCGGCGCCGCGCGGACAATATGCTCCGCCGCGTCGATGATGTGCTGATGGCTGCGGTAATTGTCGCTGAGCATCACTTTGGTCGTACTCGGCGACGGGAATTCCTTGTTGAACTCCATGAAGTAAGTCGGCGAACTGCCGCGCCAACCATAGATGGACTGCCAGTCATCACCGACACAGAGCAATGACGAACGTTGCGCGCCGCGCCCCACATGCATGGCCGGTCCGCGACTGCGGATCTCTGCCAGGCTGGCGCGAATCCAGGAAACGATCTGCGGCGACACGTCCTGAAACTCGTCGATCATCAAGTGCGACATCGGCCTGAGCAACTCATCGCTGAGCAGCTTGAGATTCTCCGGCGAATGTTCGCTGAACAAGGCGAACATCCGGTTGTAGGTCATCACCGGTGGCGATTGATCCAGCAGATGATCTTCCAGCGCTCGCCAGAACAGGCTCAAGGCCTCAAAGAAAAACCGGTCCGGGTCGTCCTTGGCGAAACTCATCCGGCCCACGGCGTCGGGCACATCCAGGCCGAGGTTTTCGATAAACCCGGCCGCCGCGACAAAACAGTCCAGCAACGGCGCGGAGCCGAGCTCGCCCTTGACCTTGTAATCGAAGCCCGGCCCGGCGCTGGCGTCTCCGGCAAGAGAGGCCAAGACACGCCTTGAAGACTCATAACTATCTAGCCATATCAAAGGCTTACGACAGAAAGCTTGAAACAGGGTGCGCTTTACCGCCCATTCTGCGCGCACTGAAAGTTTGGCATTCGGACGGCTGAGCTGGGGATTTTCCCGAGGGTCGAAACCCAGCACCACCCAGGCGTCGAGCGTCGGAATGTAGCCGTGGCAATGAAAGGTCGAGCCATTAATGTCGAAGGTCTGACGATTCGGTTCGATGCCCTTGATCGGCCAGGCACCCGCGCGAAACCACAAATCTTCGAGGGTGTCGCACAGCTCTTCATCGCGCTTGGCGGCCAGCTCAGTCACCGCCATGCGTTTCTGTACGTCCGGGTGATCACGCTCCAGTTCCTTGAGCTGCAAGGCGTGGCGAGACAAAGGCTTGATCAACTCGCGAAAGCGCTCATCGCGGGTGTGCAGGTTGTGGTAGCAGGCGTTGAGTTGCTGGCGCTGCGCGTCATTGATCCGCAAGTCGAAAGGATTGCTGTCGACCTCCTCGTCGCCGCTTTGCACCCGATGGCTGAGGTTTTCGAAGGCTTGCAGGCGCTCGAAACCCGGCAGGCTTCGAACCATTGGCAGGATCCGCGAATGGAAAGTGCGCACCAGATCGCGCGCCTCTTTAAAGCTGATTCCCCGGCCCCACACTGCAAACAACTCGATCAGCTTGTTGATGAAGTCCTTGCGCGATTCGCGGGTGAAGGTCACCACGGTCATCGAACTCAGCTCAAACCCCAGGTAGTGGCTGAGCAGCAAGATTCGCAGCACCAGGGTGGTCGACTTGCCCGCGCCCGCCCCGGCGATCACCGAAGTCGACGGCGTGTCGCTGAAAATCATCTTCCATTGGGCAGCGCTCGGCTGGGCGTGCGCGGGCAGCAGTCGCGCCACATCGGCCTTCATGCGTTTCTTCAGTTCAGCACTCAATGGCAGGCGCCAATCGTCGAACAGGTTGTCGTCGACGTTGGGCGGTCGATGCTCGGTTGAGCGCGAGTCGCGAATCAACAGAACCTGCCGACCTTCCTCCAGCCCCTCGAGCTTGCCTTCCTTATAGCCGTACTCCACGCCGGCGCTGTGGCCGCTGCGAAAGCCGTCGGCCTGGCCGTGCAGCCAGGACGCGCGGTGTTGCGCGCGCAGACGGGTAAGGCCATGGCCAAAGAACCGGGCAGCCAGGCGCTTGAGCAGTGGCATCTCGGCCAGGGGACGAAGTTCAGGAGGAAGATCGGGGGTGTGTTGCGGCACGCTGACGGACTCCAGGGTGTGAGGCTGTTGAGGGCTATGGTGTCTGCATTTGCCGTTGAGTTCTAGTGAAATGCTTACAGGTCATTGGCTTATGCGATGAAGTGAAGGCTGGATGAGAATATTTCGAGGTTATTTGATATCAATTAATTCGATTGTATTGAGGCATTTTTTACGCTTTTTATCGATTAGTACCTGATAGATGATGTTTGCCATCAACCACCGGTTCTCGTTTGTGGCTCAGGCGTTCTGCCCCATGACGAACCTTTTCAGGAGACGATCATGCTTGAACTCAGACCTTTCAACTCGCTGGGTGGCGCGCACCATGGCTGGTTGGATGCCCATCACCACTTTTCGTTCGCCGAATACCACGACCCCAAACGCATGAACTGGGGCAACCTGCGCGTGTGGAACGACGATGTGATTGCACCCGGTACCGGGTTCCCGCAACACCCGCACCGGGACATGGAAATTATCACCTACGTTCGTGAAGGCGCGATTACCCACCAGGACAACCTCGGCAACAAGGGCCGCACCGAAGCGGGCGACGTTCAGGTGATGAGCGCCGGCACCGGGATCGCCCACAGCGAATACAACCTGGAAACGACCGAGACCCGGATCTTTCAGATCTGGATCATCCCCAACGAAGCCGGTTCGGCCCCGTCGTGGGGTGCCAAGCCGTTCCCCAAAGGCGAGCGCGAAGGTTTCGTCACCCTGGCCAGCGGCAAGGCCGGTGACGATCAAAGCCTGCACATTCGCGCCGATGCGCGTCTGGTGGCGGCCAACCTGAAAGCCGGGGAAACGGCGGAATACCGCCTGGACAATGGCCGTCGCGCCTACCTGGTGCCAGCAACGGGTGTCATTGAAGTCAATGGCTTGCGCGCACAAGCTCGAGACGGTGTCGCGGTAGCCGATGAGCAGCTCCTGCGCGTGACCGCGATTGAGGACAGTGAAATCGTGTTGGTGGATGTGGCTTGATGCGGTAAATGCAGGACAAAAAAGGGGCGACCGTGGATGGTCGCCCTTTTTTTGGCTGAAATTCCGGGTGACTGTAGCGACGCCTTCGCGGGCAAGCCTCGCTCCTACAGAACGTAGTCGCCCACAAATTATGTGATCGACGCTATTCCTGTAGGAGCGAGGCTTGCCCGCGAAGGGCCCTCAATCACTTCGCAGAAATTGCGCCATCCACAAGTGTCTGAGCTTCTGCCACCAGCTGCTTCAGGTGGTCGTCACTGACAAAGCTTTCCGCATAGATCTTGTAGATATCCTCAGTGCCCGACGGACGCGCCGCAAACCAGCCGTTCTCGGTCATGACTTTCAGACCGCCGATGGCTTGGTCGTTGCCCGGTGCGTGGCTGAGAATGCTCTGGATCGCTTCGCCCGCCAGTTGAGTCGAGGTGACCTGATCCGGCGACAATTTGCTCAGCAGCGCTTTCTGCTCAGGATTCGCCTTGGCATCGACCCGCACCGAGAACGGTTCGCCCAGTTCATCGGTCAATGCACGATAGGCCTGGCTTGGGTCACGGCCCGTGCGAGCGGTCATTTCGGCGGCCAGCAGTGCCGGAATCAACCCATCCTTGTCGGTGCTCCAGACGCTGCCGTCCTTGCGCAGGAACGACGCGCCGGCGCTTTCTTCACCGCCAAAGCCCAGAGAACCGTCGAACAGACCGTCGGCAAACCATTTGAAACCGACCGGTACTTCGTACAGACGACGACCCAGACGCTTGGCAACGCGATCGATCAAGCCGCTGCTGACCACGGTTTTGCCCACTGCGGCATCGGCGCGCCACTGTGGACGGTTCTGGAACAGGTAGTCGATCGACACGGCGAGGTAGTTGTTCGGTGCCAGCAAACCACCGGACGGGGTCACGATGCCATGGCGGTCGTGATCCGGGTCACAGGCAAAGGCCACGTCGAAACGCTCTTTCAGACCGATCAGGCCTTGCATGGCGTGGCTGGACGATGGGTCCATGCGGATCTGCCCGTCCCAGTCGACGGTCATGAAACGGAATGTCGCATCAACCTCTTTATTCACCACTTCCAGATCCAGGCGATAGTGCTCGGCAATCGCCGACCAGTAGCGCACCCCTGCTCCGCCCAACGGATCGACACCCAGACGCAGCTTCGCATCACGGATGGCGTCGAAGTCGATCACGTTGATCAGGTCAGCGACATAGGTGTTGAGGTAATCGTGACGATGGGTGGTGCTGGCCTTCAGGGCCTGCTCGTAACTGATGCGCTTGACGCCAGCGAGTTTGGCCGCCAGCAATTCGTTGGCCTTGGCTTCGATCCACTTGGTGATGTGGGTATCGGCCGGGCCGCCATTGGTAGGGTTGTACTTGTAACCACCGCTTTGCGGCGGATTGTGGGACGGGGTGATGACGATGCCGTCCGCCAGGCCCGAGGTGCGCCCACGGTTGTAGCAAAGAATCGCGTGGGAAATGGCTGGCGTCGGCGTGTACTCGTCGCCTTCGGCGATCATCACCGTCACGCCGTTCGCCGCCAGGACTTCCAGGGCGCTGGCACCGGCCGGCGTGGACAGCGCGTGAGTATCGATGCCGACAAACAGCGGGCCGTCGATGCCCTGGGCTTCGCGGTACAGGCAGATCGCCTGGCTGATGGCCAGAACGTGCCACTCGTTGAAACTCAGGTCGAACGAGCTACCTCGGTGTCCGGACGTGCCGAAGGCGACACGCTGGGTAGAAATGGCTGCATCGGGCTGGCCGGTGTAATAGGCCGTTACCAGTCGCGGGATGTCGACCAACAGTTCTGCCGGTGCCGGTTTGCCCGCAAAAGGACTGAGTGTCATGCAAAACCTCTGAGAGAGAGTGGTTCGGGAATTGAACGCAGTTTACTGACAGTTTGACCCAAGCGCGATGTTATCGATTGTCAGGTATTCAGGATGCTGGCACCTCGGCTCAATCGATCGACTCCAGGCGCAAGGCATCCCCCAGCAGGCCCAATGCGGCGGCGAGGTCGTGGTGGCCACCGAAGGTATGACTCAGGCGCAAGTGTTGCGCATGCAGGCCCCTCAGGCTGAATAACTCCCCCGGCGCAACGACTACATGCTGCTTGAGCAGGCGCTGGAACACTCGATGCACATCGACCTGGCGCAACGAGCGGATCCAGATCGTCGCCCCGCCCCGGGGTTCAATAAAGTGCAGGGCATCAGGCAGACGCTCTTGAAACAGTTGGGTCATCTGCCCCATGCGTTCCCTGAGCAGTCGACGTAACACCAGCAGATGCTGATCGATACGTCCATTGCTATATAACCGCGCAATGGCTTTCTGGCGAATCAGTGACAAGCGGAACGAACGCAGCAGAAAGTACCGCTGCAGTTCGGCGCGCAAAGGTCGCGAAAGCAGATAGCCGTATGGCGCCTCCGGGCCGATGATTTTCTCGAACGTGGAAAACACGATCAATCGGTCAGGGTCCAGCAGATCGCGAAACCGCAGGCCGCTGGGCTCGAACTCAAGTTCACCATAACAGTCGTTTTCCAGCACCCAACTGCCATGTCGCTCCAGCAACTGCGCAGTGGATTGTTTGTTGCTGTCAGGCGCCACACTGCCTCGCGGCATGTTCAGTCCCGATGAAAGCATCACCAGTCGCACCGGCTCGGTTTCAAGGACCTTCTCCAACTGCTCGAGGTCCAGACCCCCATCGGGATTCAACGGCAGTTCGATCACCTGCACGTCTGCGTCCTGCAGCAAGCGCAGAATCACCCAGTCGCACGGCGATTCGACTACCACCGTGGTGTCTTTGAGGCCAAGGACGGCGATCAGTATTTCCAGTACGCCGCGCAGGTCTGCGCCAATATAGACATCGTCGGCATGCCAGCAGCGCGTCGGCGAAGTGGTGTAGCGCGCCGCGAGGGCTGTTCGCAACTCCAGTTCGCCACAGGGTTGCGAAGACGGTTGTGGCTGGCGCGGATACTGACGCAGCAGCTCCCTCTCCAGCAGCAGCAGCGGGCTGTCGAGGGATTGCAACAACGCCGGCTCATCACCACTCAACACCAGCATGCCGGGACGCCTGGCGTTGACGTACACCGTTTCGAGCAGGTCATTGCCACTGCCGGGCATGCCGATGGACGACACGGGCAGCGCGTAGTAGCCGGACTTGGCGACTGAATAGACCCGCCCTTCCTTCTCCAACAGCGAATAGGCGTACTGAATGGTCGAGATCGATACACTCAGACGGTCCGCCAACTGTCGCAATGAAGGCAGACGCACCTGAATGTCGGTGCCCGCTTCATTGATCAGATTAGTCAGATAACGGTACACCGCCTGGTAAGCAAAATCGGTTTCTCGTGGTCCTTTCATGGGTAATGGCCGAACACGCTACGAGCGTCGCGAGGCATGCTTGATGAATCCGGCAAACCAGGCACTCTCACCGGCCCGTCGACCATTCGCCAGGCGCGGTCGTCTGATTTTCAGGGTCCATGGCTTCCGCTTGCACAGGCACCTCGCCGGTTTCGCTGTCAGGCACCCCGCTCTCGTCCCGGACCACCGGGGCCATGCGGTAAAGCGTACCGATCAGGTTCACTGGCAACCCGCTGACATCGACCATCCACTGCACAACCTGCTCGGGCGCGGGCTTGCCTTGCATCGCCCGGTGCAAGTCCGGCAACGCCACCAGCATGCCGGGATGGCATTGACGCAGAAAATGCTCGAGCGCCGCGCCGTTATCGACAAAAGGCGCGAATAGCAGACACACCAGTTGGGCTTCGCTCAGCCCGAGACTCTTCTGCGCCTCGGCGGCCGCCAGGGCACGCCGGTCAGCCATGGCCACCGGATTACCGAAGGCTTCCATTGCCTGCTCGCAAAAACGTTCGGGCAGTTGTTTACGACGCATCATCACCAGCGCCCGCTGCAAATATTCACCGACACCTGCCTCGTAGGTGCGACCCTGCACAAAGCACGCTTGCAGGCCGCGAAGGTGTGCGGATATCGACGGGCTGGCGTAGTCGTTTTCACGGAGCTGAGCCGACAGTTCATCTGGTTGAAACCCGAGGAAATCGGTGAGCAGTGGCCAGCGCTCTTCCAGGTTGCTGACCAGCATGTCGTGAATATCGATGAAGGTCGTGCGGCGACAGGCCTCAAAACGATCGGCGGGACGCCAGGCGGCTTGAGCGACATCAGCGTAAAACTCGCGATAACAGTCGCTACCCAGTTCATCGAGCCGTGCGAACAGGCCCTCGTAGCCCGTTTCATTTTGATCCGATGCCGTGAGCCCGGCCTTGGCCGCTGCACGGTTCAATCCATCGAGGAACTGCTTCTGCCGACGGGGTGTATCGCTACTGACCAATGCATCGACACCGCGGTCCCAGCGGGCAATTTGCCCATAAAACTCACCGGTTGCCAGGTAGCCGTCATCCCACAGATCAAGCGGTTCACTCGAGGCGCGACGGTGCCCGACCATCAACAGGTTGAGCCTGTTCGACTCGCGACCGGCTTCAGAAATGGGCACCAGATGATTGAATGGCAGGACCTCGCGATTATCGACCATCAATACTTCGACCCGGGGATCATCATAGAGAAACAACGCACTGCAGCTGCGATGAATGTTTTCCAGGGCTGTCGAAGCCGCTCCGTTCAAGCGCAAGGTGGCCACTCGCAGTTGAAACGTTGCGGGTGCCCGGCAGGCGATACTCAGTTGCGCGGCGCGCAGCAGCGCCAGGGTGTAGCAGTTGTCGCGAGACCCGGACTGGATCGCCAGCACCTTGTAATCGCCGATACGCTCCATGCCTCCGGCGGACACCATCAGGCGCTGAATCAACAATTGCAACGCCGTGCGCTCGGCACGAGAGAAAAACCCCAGCAAGCGCTGCAGTATTTGTTGATAAACATAAGTCATTGCCTGTTCATGGGTATTGGTCATCATTGTTTACCTGTTACTCATAAGTCCGATGCCACGCAAACGGTTTTATGCATAGCGTGATGGGCTGCCTGTCATGAATGAAGTGCCGACTCATTATCAAATGCTAGCACTTAAGTTCTGTGTAATTATTTGAAATGATTGCGCGAGGCGAAACTCCCAGACAGGGCAAGGCAGCCGCAACATCCCGCAGAATGCACGTCTCGGAGCTGCACCCAACTTCCTAGGAAATTTCCGACAGCGTCCCACAGACATTTAGCACAAGAAATAAAGAAAGAAGTCGCCAATGATTTTATGGCAACGGAATGACGCCACACTATTTGTTGAGCATATATTGCCGCGCACTGAGAAGTTTCAGCCTGATACTTGGCCATGACTCTTTCCTTGAGATGAAAGTAATCATTCAATTATCAGGGCTTATATGATGATTAGAAGATACAGATTGAAAGAAAAAACCAGCTCAGTTGCTGAGCCAGCGCATGACCTGTCGTCTCATTTGGAAGGTATTGCAGCAAAAGAGTCCGTGTGGCCACGGACTCTTACAGAGCGTTTATGCCGGTTCGATCTGAAGGGCGACCCGTTCGCGGCACGGGCATTCGTCCATGTAGCGGTGGGCTTCGACAAACTCGGAAAACGGGAAGACCCGGGTCTTGAGCGGCAGCAGCACACGGTCCGCGGTCAACTGATTGATGTCGCGCAGGGCGCGTTGCAGTGCGACCTGATCCTGAATGATGCCCAGTTCCGGCTTGCCGGTGAAGTTACCGATGCAGTGTACGAAGAACTGGATGTTCTTCTGGAACGCTGCGCAGGCCGGGAATGGCGTCTGGTTACCCCCTTGCAGGCCATAGAGGACCAGGCTGCCACGAGGTGCGAGCACATCGCCAAGCAGCGACATCTGCGGCCCGCCAAGACCATCGAACACCACATCGACGCCGCGGTTGTCAGTCATCTTGTTGATCTGCATCAGCAGATCCTGTTCTTCAGTAACGATGACTTTCTCGGCCCCCAGGGACAGCAGGTATTCTCGCTCATCCGCGGTTTTGGTCGCAGCGATCACTCGCACACCGAGAGCTTTGCCCAGTTGCACGAACGACGGCCCGGCGCAGTGGCTGGCGTCGGTCACCAGGGCGAATTGCCCGGGTTTGACTCGCGCCAGATCGACGTAAGCAAAATAAGCGATCAACAGTGGCGTGTAGTGCACGCTGGCTTCGATCGGGCTGAGCACGTCCGGGTAACGGGTCAATGCCGAGCGCGGCAGAACGATCTGTTCGCCATAGACCGGATAGTCGTTGGGGCTTTCGGCCGGAAAGCTGGCGACCTTGTCACCGACCGCCAGGTCATCGACGCCCTCGCCGACCATGGTGACCACGCCAGCCATTTCATGGCCAAGTCCTGAAGGCAGACGAGCATGGGATGAGGCCAGGTTCTGGCGCCAGAGAATGTCGTACCAGCTGATGCCAATCGCTTCGACGCGCACCTGCACTTCGCCCGGCGCAGGCAGAGCGGCCGCATGCTCTTCGCATTTGAGCACCTCGGCTGGACCAAACTTGTGAAAACGGATCGTGCGGGACATCGCAAACCTCGTCAAAGTAACCTCTAATGCCCCGAACTCTATCTGGGCTTTCTACCCAAGACCATCAGTGGCTATTAATAGTCGACATGCCTGTCATTGATTCCGCAGCGACGGCGACATCATCCAATGCCGTGAAAACCGAAGCAGCCTTTCAGAAAAATCTGAATTACCCTGTGCAGAGTACCAGTCTTTCCCCGTAAGATTCATGCCGGCCATTGTTCTCATATGGTCGCTCACGTCAAGTTTGCTGAATCTGCCAGGACTCCAGATGAATCGTAATGACCTGCGTCGTGTCGACCTGAACCTGTTGATCGTTTTCGAAACACTGATGCACGAACGCAGCGTGACCCGCGCTGCGGAAAAATTGTTCCTTGGCCAACCCGCCATCAGTGCGGCGCTTTCGCGTCTGCGCGGGCTGTTCGATGACCCGCTGTTCGTGCGCACCGGCCGCAGCATGGAGCCTTCCGCCCGGGCGGTGGAAATCTTCGCCCTGCTCTCGCCGGCGCTGGATTCTATTTCCACCGCGGTCAGTCGTGCGGCGGAGTTCGACCCCGCAACCAGCAACGCGGTGTTCCGTATCGGCCTCTCGGACGATGTCGAGTTCGCGCTGCTGCCAATGCTGCTCAAGCGGCTGCGCGCGGAATCGCCGGGGATCGTGCTGGTGGTGCGTCGGGCCAACTACATCCTGATGCCGAACCTGCTGGCCTCGGGCGAGATTTCCATTGGCGTCAGCTACACCGCCGATCTGCCGGCCAACGCCAAGCGCAAAGTGCTGCGCCGCAGCATGCCGAAATTGTTGCGAGCCGACACGGTGCCGGGGCCGTTGAGCCTGGATGATTTCTGCGCCCGCCCCCACGCGTTGGTTTCGTTCGCGGGCGACCTGAGCGGCTTTATAGATGAAGAGCTGGAGAAACTGGGACGCAAACGGCATGTGGTGCTGGCGGTGCCGCAATTTAATGGGTTGAGCACACTGATCAGCGGGACTGATATCGTGGCCACCGTCCCGGACTATACCGCCGAAGCGTTGACCGCGGCCGGTGGCGTTCGGGCTGAAGACCCGCCGTTGCCGGTGCGCAGTTTTGAATTGCACATGGCCTGGCGCGGGTCACAGGATAATGATCCGGGTGAGCGTTGGTTGAGGTCGCGGATTCAGATGTTTTTCGGGGACCCCGATAGCCTGTAATGGAATTCCACAAAATTCCATAAAACTCTTTAATAACAATATCTTATTGGTATTTACAGTCTGTTGTCGCCTGTCTAAATCCAATGGATTCCAAAGGGGGCATAATTGGGGGCAAATTTCGACTTTTAAAAAACGGTGCCCCCACCGATGCCCCCCCAGATAACGCGCCTGTTTTCAGACGAAAACTCAGTGATGCCTTCATCCGCTCGCTGACTGAACCCGGCAAACACGCCGACGGCGAAGTCCCTAGGTCGGCGCCGATTGGCGTTACGTAGTCAGCAAGACCAAGCACCTGGATAAGAGCAAACACATCGTGCCGTTGCCTGAGCAAGCCTTGGTTCTGTTGCGCGAGCTACATAAAACCCGCGAGGTCGATGAAGAAGGCAATGGCTGGGGGTTCGTCTCGCCGGTCTATCCGGGTCGCCCCATCAATCCAACCTCCATCCTCAAGTCCTTTCAGCGTATTTGGCCGGAGTACGACATCACTGCCCACGGCTTTCGTGCTACCTACCGAACGATTGCCCATGAGCACTTAGGCATCGATCCAATCGTGCTTGAACTCTCATTATCCCACCGGATGCCAGGCGCTCTGGGGGCGGTGTACGCGCGCGCGCAACTGCTAGCGCAACGCCGGGAGGCGCTCAGCAATGGGCGAACTACTTAGACCAGTTGCGGCAAAATGCAGAGCGAGTGACGACAGATTGAACCAGTAAACGGCAACTTGAGCGGCTGTTTGTCGCCGAAACCAGTAACACTCCAGCCCAATTCTACCGTCAGGTTCGACTCAGGTTTGGCCGATGGCTCCTCATCAGCTCGGATCGACATATAGGGGAAATCGCTTTCGAATGCGGGCTCGCCGATGCACCTCATTTCATTCGACATTTTCAGAACATGTTTGGCATGTCCCCCGGGAAATTGCGCAAAGAGTTGATGCGAAAAGCGACACAGTGACGCAATTACAAACCCGATCACCGGATAAAAGGATAGTGACGTCGTCTCTCGCTCTGAGTGACTCGCCTGATAAAGCTTCAACAATGTTCGATCGACGATGGCGCTGAACGCCACAACGTTCAGCACCCTCTGACTCGCTCACTTCCTCTCGCGGTTCACCACTCCCTTCTGTTTGAGAAGAAGCGTTAGATTGCCCTCGCTATCCGCAGTTGTTGAAGCAGATCCGGGCTGATTGTCAGCACTGTCATTTCAGGATTTATTTCCACCAATACTCGACCTGAAACCCTACGTTGGAGCCTTGCAGATCTGTACCAAACGCACCGGTATCAGACAACGCCGATCCCGGAGATTGTAAGCTGGCGGCGCGTTGCGCAGCCTTGTTCCAGGTGGCGTAGGTGTAATACAGACGAAATTCCGGCCTGTCCCAGAATCCCGGCCCCTTCGGTGACCAGGTCGGCGCGATGGTGTACTTAGTGAGTTTTCGGGTACCGTCTGGGGCTTCAACCTGGTCGCGCCCAACTTCTGTGATCAACTTGAACTGATCCGTGAACGCATAAATTGGCCGAACACCAATGGATAACCAGTTCTGATCATCACCATCAGGGCGCGTGTCTTTTTGATAGACCAATTCAACTTGACCACTGAAAGCATGAGTCATTTGCCAGTCGAAAAACTCCACGAGCCGCCAGCTCTTGTTGCTCTCATCCAACGTGGTATCACCGGTGTAGCCCAATGCGGTGCCCGGCCCTCGGCCGTATTGAACAGCGAACTTGTTGACGCCGCCGAGAAACGCGACCTGCTTGTGCTGGGCAACCACCGACCAGCCCTGATGAGCATTCTCGCGGCTCGGTTTGTCCAGATAACTGACGCCCAGCTGAACTTCGCCACCGGGATTTGTGTTGAATCCGCTGACAGTCACATCATGGCGGGTAACAAAATCCTTTTGGAAGACGTTGTCCTTGCGTGAGAGCACGTAGCTGTACTTCAGATCTCCCAACGCGACCTGATCGAACCCAAAACCTGTTGAGCTTTGGTTCCAGTAGAAGTAGTCGGAAATATTGATGTCGTTTCGGTTGTAGTAACGACGGCCCGCCCAGAAAGAACCGCCATTCAATGCCGGCATCTTGCTCCACTCAGCATAGAGCTGGCTCATCCGCGTATAGCCGTGCTCCCCGTCAAATTTTGGTTCATGGCCATACTCGTTGTAAAACTGTGCCATGCCTTCCACGCTGACCACCGAGCCGTCGTCCAGTGAAAGCAGATCCTGACGCAAGTCCAGTTCCAGATATTGCTCACATTCGTTGCCAAGACGGTATTTGGATTGCGCGCCCGGTAGCTGAAAACACGACTGTTTCCCTCCTTGAGTCGAATCTCCTACTCCGGTTCTGAAATAACCACTAAAGTCTGTTGCATACGCATCAACCGGCAAAAAGCCGACAGCAAAGGACGCACCCAGAACTGCGCTGAGAGTTTTAACGTTCATTCATAACACCTTTGGTTTGTTATATTTATTGGACAAGGCCGATAACGCGAACAGCATGGTTTTGATTCAGATACGTGACTAATTCCACGCACCGGTTTCCGACAGGGAAATACCAAGTTAAATGGAATACAAAAGGCACTGCATTACCTGAACCAAAAGCATGCGAAAAATCCAGGCAGTGCAAAGTGACCACGACGAGCTAACGATAAGGCATTAGTCCCGTCCAATCTTATGAGGCTCTACCCCCGATGACGTCCTCGGAAGAAATCTATAAGCCCCTGCGTCGAGGAGTCATCAGCCTGTTGCGCGTCATAGCGAGTCAAGAGGCTATGGACGCTATTGCTTAGCTCCTTGCCCAGTTCCACGCCCCATTGATCAAACGAGTTGACTCCCCAAATTACGCCTTGGACAAAGACCTTGTGCTCATAAAGGGCGATCAGCGCACCAAGGCTATGTGGATTGATGATCTCAAGAGCAACTGTATTGCTTGGCCGGTTACCGGGGATCACTTTATGCGGTGCCAGTCGTTCAATCTCACTGGATGAAAGGCCTTTGGCTTTTAGCTCTGCCTCAGCTTCACTGCGGGTTTTGCCCCACATCAGCGCTTGGCTTTGAGACAAGCAATTGGCGTACAGCCATTCCTGATGATCGGCCACTGGATTGTGGCTGACCACAGGCACAATGAAGTCAGCTGGAATCAGAGGCGTTCCCTGATGCAGCAACTGGTGGTAAGCGTGCTGTCCGTTACACCCCACGCCGCCCCAGATTACGGGGCCCGTGGTGCAGGACACTGGCGTGCCGTCATGACGAACACTTTTGCCATTTGACTCCATGTCCATCTGCTGCAGATGCTTAACGAAGTTGCGCAGGTAATGGTCATAGGGCAAGAAAGCATAACTTTGCGCACCCCAAAAGTTGTGATACCAAACGCCGAGTACCGCTAAAAGAACAGGAAGGTTCTGTTCCAATGGTTCGTTCAGGAAATGCTGATCCATAGCGTACGCGCCGGATAGCAGTTCCTTGAAGTTAGCGATGCCAATGGCTAGAGCAATCGGCAGGCCAATTGCAGACCATAGTGAGTAACGGCCACCGACCCAGTCCCACATAGGAAAGATGTTTGCTTCACGGATGCCGAAATCCAGCGCTGCCTGGCGATTACTTGTCACAGCAATGAAATGGCGATATAGCTTCTCTTCCGTCCCGCCCTTAGCCAAGTACCAGCTACGAGAAGCTTGTGCATTCTTCAAGGTTTCAAGCGTACCGAAGGTTTTGCTGGAGATGATAAACAGCGTTGTTTCTACGTTCAGTCCGGCTGTAACCTCTCGGAATTCACTGCCATCGATATTAGCCAGATAATGGCACCGCACCCCATGCCGAGCAAAAGGCGCCAGTGCCTCAGAGACAAGCTCCGGGCCCAGAAATGAGCCACCAATACCAATGTTTACGACATCGGTGATGACCTTGTCGTTGTAACCACGCCACAGATGGTTATGGATACGACTCACAACATCAGTCATCTGCGCCAGGGCGCCATGCACATCGCGCATCAAGTTGCGACCATCGACCATCAACGCGTCCCCCACTGGACGCCGCAGCGCGGTATGCAGCACTGGACGCCCCTCGGAGCCGTTGATTTTCTCTCCACTGAACATGGCATGCGCTGCCTGTTCCACGCCTGTCTCGCGAGCAAGGTTTACAAGTAATGAACGCGTTTCGTGATTGATCAGGTTTTTGGAGTAATCCAAAAAAAGCCCGCAGCCCGCCAAGGAAAAGTCTTGAAAGCGTTTACTGTCATCTCGAAAGGCATCGCGCATACTAAAATTTTTCATGCTCTCCCGATGGTCGAGCAGATTGCGCCATGCCGGCAGTGCAGTTACATCATTCGTTTTGTTGTAGTTATTCATGCCCAGCCCCTCTTCGCCAATATGGCTTGTGCCGTCTAAATCGACTCTTGTCTTGCCATTCAAATTTAAGCATTTCGTAATTCTGCGAACGCAGAAGCGCCATCACAGGAATAAGCCCTGCATTTTGTAGTTACAACCAATTACCTGAAGAAAAACAAAACCGAACGCGGGGCACTCAAGCAGAAAACACTGAAAACATACACATACGTGCACGACAAATGAAAACCAGGTGCTAGTCGTTTAGTCTCAAAGTTATCCAGGCGGCGAGACGTGAACAAGCGTCAAATAATTCACGTCTGCACCGCTAGATCCTCAGGACGAAACCCTGAGTACAGTCATTTGGGAGCGCCGCATGAATCTCGCTGAATTAAAGAAGGTTTCAATCTAATAGTCTGACGTCTACCCTCAGGTTGCTTGATACGCTTCAATAAAAGCTTCACAGCCTGGGCTCCGAGTTCCTCGAGAGGTTGCGCTACAACTGTCAATCTTGGGCTAAAAGCATCCGCCCAGTCGAAATCGTCAAAGCCAACCAACGCGATATCCTTTGGCACCTCAAGCCCCGCTTCACGAAGGGCCTGCATTGCACCAATGGTCATCAAGTTGTTTGCAGTCATTATTGCGGTGGGCGGGTGCTCTAGCGATAGCAAATGGCGAGTGGCTTCCATTGCCGGCGCAATCGCCGATTCACCACAGCAAACCAATTGATCTTCGTACTCAATTCCAGCGTCAGCTAAAGCCGCACGGTAGCCGTCAATTCGCTCATGAGAAGAAGACTGGGTCAATCGTCCGGATACCATCCCGATACGCCGATGACCCAGCTTAATCAAATGTGCAATCAACTCTTGAGAGGAGTGCTTATTCTCTACCCCCACCTGATCAAAAGACGTCGAGAGAAGTCGATCGATGAGAACCGTGGGTATCTTGTTGGCTTTTAAGTAATTAAATACTCGATTTTCTGGATCATATTCCGAAGCGAGTACAATCCCGTCAACACGTCGCTCATGCAGTGCCTTGACCGCTTTGAGTTCCTGTTCCGGATCTCTTTGCGTATTGACCAGTATCATCATCAAACCGCTTTTCGCGCATGCCGCTTCGATGGCACGTACTGTTTCACTGAAGTAATAGTTTGAAAGCGTAGCAATCGCCACGCCGATCGCACCCGAACCCGAAGAGGAGCGAGCCAGAGACCGAGCGAGTGAGTTTCGAATATAGCCTACGGACTCTACAGCCTGATTCACACTACGGACGGTGTCAGGATGTACTTTACGAGTACCGTTGAGAACATGAGATACCGTAGACATTGATACGTTCGCGGCTCTCGCGACATCGCTCATCTTTGCGCCCACTGTGCATCACTCCTTTCTCACGTGATTTGATGGATAGCGCTGAACTCATGTCCAGTTGCTACCTATTGTAAAGCTCACGGCGAGAAAATGCGTCGATGGCTCTCGGAATTGATGCCGGGGCGAGCCCGCAATTTCGTGAAAGACCCAGCGAGATGCGCAGCGCATCTGAAGTCTGTGAATCGAGATGGTGGAATCCGCTATGCAGCATAGCCGGGCACTCCTTTTTATTATCGTAGCGATCATCCTGCGAACCAATTGATGGACGCAGCAGCGCTTGTTGAAAAAAGCATAGCCGAGACGAAAGCGCTTGCGCAAGCGCTTTTCTAACATCCTTTTCATGTGCTCTTTGATCGGAGCTTCCCTAGGGGATGGACGTTGAAGTGCTTTTTGGAGAATTCCTCGAACGAAAAGGAAAGCGCTTGCGCAAGCGCTTTCCTTTCGACTATGTTGCTCAAACAAGAACACCGATGAGAGGTTTCACCTGCTTCTCAAATCGGTAGATAAGGAGTTAACAGCTATGCTGAGCACTGGATCTGAAAGCCCCCCTCCTGCCCTATTGGAAATGCATTCCATCTCGAAGTCATTCAATGGGGTGCGCGTCCTGCATGACATTGACCTCAGTATTTTCCCCGGACAAATCCACGCGCTAATGGGCGAAAACGGCGCCGGAAAATCCACTCTGATGAAAATACTATCGGGGGCCTATGTCGCCGACAGTGGCACTATACGAATCGACGGATGTGATATTCGAAACTATGGCGTGAACGATGCGAAGCGCCATGGCATATCCGTCATCTATCAAGAGCTCAGCTTGTGCGCAAATATGAGCGTGGTGGAGAACATCTACCTGGGTAGAGAGATTCGTCGATGTGGCGTTATAAACCGCAAGGCAATGACCGAAGGCGCGCTCGTAGTACTAAAGCGACTTGGCGTCACATTTGATCCGCATGCACTGGTCGGCACCTTGTCGATTGCGGACCAACAACTTGTTGAAATCGCGCGGGCAATTCATGCCGATACGCGAATCCTGGTGATGGACGAGCCTACAACCCCACTATCCACAAAAGAGACCGAAAGTCTTTTTACATTGATTCGGCAGCTACGTGATGATGGCGTCGCGATCATCTATATCAGCCATCGAATGGCCGAGATATACGCATTGTCCGATTTTGTTTCGGTGCTCCGGGACGGTCGTTACGTTGGTTCGCTGGATCGCGTCACGCTGTCAGCTGAAACCCTGGTCCGGATGATGGTTGGCCGCGATGTTTCCGGCTTCTACGCCCATGAGCGTTCTTTGTGCTCTTACGAGCAACCGATACTACGTGTTCGCAATCTTACAGATGACTTCAATATTCAAGATTGCAGTTTCGATCTGTATGCCGGCGAAATCCTCGGGATTGCAGGACTGGTGGGCTCAGGGAGAACCGAACTTGCCCGATTAATCGCAGGTATCGATGCACACTCAGGCGGAAAGATTGAAATGGACGGCGAAGTTGTAGTCATACGCTCTCCTCGCGATGCAGGTAATGCAGGCATCGCCTATCTGACAGAAGACCGCAAAGCACTGGGCCTTTTTCTCGACATGAGTGTCCACGACAATATCAATGTATGTGTTGTGGGAAGTGATGCTCGACTTGCGGGGTTTGTGGATCGAACGGCCGGAACTGGACGTACCGAACAAGCAATCCAGGCACTCAATATCAAAGCGTCCTCAGATATCAATGTTGGAGCGCTGTCTGGAGGCAACCAGCAAAAAGTTTTGCTGGCTCGTCTGCTGGAGATGAAGCCCAGGGTATTGTTCCTCGACGAGCCTACATCGGGTGTCGACATTGGGGCTAAATCAGAAATATATAAAATCATCAATGCATTAGCAGCATCCGGCGTTTGCGTAGTGATAATTTCAAGTGAACTACCAGAGATCGTTGGAATTGCCGACCGTGTATTGGTCATGTGTGAAGGTAAACTTGTCACCGAACTCGGTGGCCACAGCGGTCTTGATATCACACCTGAAGCCATTATCGCGTCTGCCACAGGCAGCGACAGGTTGACTCTAGCCAACGGAGACTTAGTCCAATGACTTCCCCACTGCAAAGCAAAGTAGCAAGTGACTTCACCGCGCCTGATGTACGAAGCATCGCCGGAGTTTCCACGCAGGATAAAATGCGCCAATTGATGAGAGTGGCGGGCATGCTGCCCGTATTGTTACTCCTTTGTGTGGGCTTTGGCCTGATGAGCGAGAGCTTTTTCTCGGTTCAGAATTTCTCAATCATCAGTCAGCAAGCCTCTATCAATGTGGTATTGGCGTCAGGTCTGACTTTCGTGATTTTGACCGGTGGAATCGACCTTTCGGTTGGTTCGATTCTGGCTGTTTCCGCAGTAGTGGCGCTATTGGTATCGCAAGTTCCGGGCTTTGCTCCCCTGGCCATTGCAGCGGGGCTTGGAGTCGGACTTCTGCTAGGGCTCGTCAATGGTGTATTGGTCGCGTTTGGAAAGCTACCGGCATTTATCGTCACGCTAGGCGGTTTAACTGCGATGCGTGGAATCGCACGCCTCATCGGCGAAGACAAAACGGTTTTCAATCCCGACCTGTCCTTTGCTTACATTGGAAACGATACGTTGTTCGGGGTGCCATGGCTGGTTGTAATCGCGGTAGTCGTGGTTACTCTTTCGTGGGTTATTCTTCGACGTACGGTGTTAGGCGTACAGATTTACGCAGTGGGCGGTAATCCTGAGGCCGCACGGTTGTCGGGAATCAAAGTCTGGAAAGTCCTGTTATTTACTTATGCCCTGTCCGGTTTGTTGGCGGGCGTGGGGGCCATCATGACTTCCGCCCGACTGATGGCTGCTAACGGACTGCAAATGGGACAGTCTTATGAACTCGACGCTATCGCCGCCGTTATTCTGGGAGGTACGCGCTTTACAGGAGGCGTCGGCACTATCGTCGGTACGCTAATTGGCGCCCTGATTATCGCTACACTTTCCAATGGCCTGATATTGCTGGGAGTTTCGGATATCTGGCAATACATTATCAAAGGTGTTGTCATTATCGGAGCGGTAGCCCTCGATCGCTTTCGGCAGTCAGGTGCACGAACCTGAATCATATATAACCCCCCACACTCCAATAACAAGAGACAGTGCTCATGAAAAAAATAATATTTACCGCTGTTTGTACACTACTGGCATTCAGCACCGCTCAGGCGCGAGAGTTGAAATCCGTCGGCATAACTGTTGGCTCGCTGGGTAATCCTTATTTTGTAGCGATGGTAGATGGCGCCAAAGCCGAGGCACTGCATATCAATCCAGCCGCAAAATTTATCTCAGTGTCGGCAGATTACGATTTGAATAAGCAGTTCACTCAAATCGATAACTTCATTTCTTCGGGCGTGGACTTGATTCTTGTCAACGCCGTCGACCCTGTCGCAATCGCACCTGCGATTGCGAAAGCAAGGAAGGCAGGCATAGTGGTTGTGGGCGTAGATGTCATGGTGCAAGGTGCCAACGCCACGGTACAAACCGATAACGTCGAAGCCGGCAGGATTGTATGTCAGTACATCTCTGAGAAGCTGGGTGGCAAGGGTAACGTTATTATCCAGAATGGTACGCAGACTTCAGCAGTCCTGGACCGAGTCAATGGCTGTAAGAGTGTTTTCGCGCAAACACCTGATATCAAGATACTGTCTGATAATCAGGATGCCAAAGGCTCGCGCGAAGGTGGCTACAGCGTGATGCAAGGCGACTTGACTCGCTTTGCAAAAGTCGACGCGGTGTTCGCGATCAATGATCCCCAGGCCATAGGTGCAGACTTGGCGGCAAAACAACTCAAGCGCAAAGGCATCATTATCGCATCGGTGGATGGAGCTCCCGATATAGAGACTGCGCTCAAAAGCGATACACAGATCCAGGCATCCGCCTCTCAATCCCCTTGGGGCCAGGCACAACAGGCCGTAACGATGGGTTATGACCTGTTGAATGGCAAATCTTTGGAAAGCACAACGGTACTGCTTCAACCTTCACTTGTAACCCGGACTAATGTCATGGAGTACAAAGGCTGGCAAGCTGACCACTGACCGACCACTAAGCGGTTGAGTCAAGTGACATCGGGTCTCTAGCCACCCTCTGTAATGCGGGGAATGGCTGCTGCGAGATGCTCGCAGCAGCCGAACGGCATGAAAATCCCTAGAGGGCGAACCTGTGGGACGCCTGAGCGACGGCTGCTGACGAGAGACTTTGCATGTTTACCGAAACAAAACAAATAGTAAGCACAGAGCTACTCAACTACGTTAAGGCTCTGTCTGGGAATCGAATTGTCGTTGCGCTAGCGGGGCCGCCTGGTGCCGGTAAGTCCACCGTCTCTCAGGCCTTGGTAGAGGCTCTTAATAGCGTTATGCCGGGGAGCGCAGCTGTCGTTCCCGGGGATGGCTTTCATTACGATGACGCGGTTCTTGGATCCTTGAACCTTTTAGATCGTAAGGGCTCACCTGATACATTCGATGTGGGTGGCTTCAGGAGTCTGCTGCTACGGCTTCGTGCGAACAACGAACCAGCGGTTGCCGTTCCGGTATTCGATCGAATCCTGGAGATATCCCGTGCTGCAGGACAATTGATTTCCTCTGACGTGAAATATCTCATCGTGGAAGGAAACTACCTTCTATTAGACCTCGCCCCATGGTCGTCCTTAAGAGACTGTTTTGACGCCACCATCATGCTGCAGGCTGACCGCAAAACCCTGGAAGCGCGCCTGCTTGATCGATGGCGATCATTGGGTTTCGATGAGTCTACTTCCTATGAAAAAGTTCATCGCAACGACCTTCCGAATGCCGACATTGTGATTTCGGCCAGCAATATCGCTGACTTCACGATCACAAATTAAGATCCCACTTCCTCTCTTCTGAGAAAAAATCACGCGTTAACCAAGCGCTTTGCTTGGCTAGCTTTTTAACGCTAACAGGCCTACGAACGCTATCAACAACTTGTAGCGAACCTTTAAAGAGCAAATGACTATGTATCTGGTATGTGGTGAAGCGCTGTTCGATTTCTTCAGTGAAAACGACGTCAACGCTCAAGCTTCAAAAGTGAACTACAAAGCGATTGCCGGTGGTTCGCCGTTCAACGTCGCCGTCGGCTTGCGCCGTCTGGGCATCGACGTGGCGCTATTCGCCGGACTGTCCAGCGACTACCTCGGCCGGCGTTTACAGCAAGTGTTGCAGGAGGAAGGCGTGCGCCCGGACTACCTGCAGGATTTCGACGCACCGACCACCCTGGCGATGGTCGCCGTCGGTGCCGACGGTTCGCCGCATTACAGCTTCCGAGGCGAAGGCTGCGCCGATCGCCAGCTGTTGCCGGGGCATTTACCTGAGTTAGGCGCTGAGGTGCGTGGGTTGCATATTGGCTCGTTCTCGCTGGTGGTGCAGCCGATTGCCGACACCCTGTTGGCCCTGGTCCGCCGGGAAAGCGGCAAACGCCTGATCAGCCTCGACCCCAACGTGCGACTCAACCCAGAACCGAATATCGAACTGTGGCGCGAACGTATCAATACTCTGGTCGAGCATGCCGACCTGATCAAGGTCAGCGACGAGGACCTGAACCTGCTCTACCCCGAGCGTGATCCGCAGAGCGTGATCGAAGGCTGGCTGGAACACCGTTGTCAGTTGGTATTCCTTACCCGTGGCAGCCAGGGAGCAACGGTATTCAGCCGCCGCCATGGCACCTGGTCGGTACCGGCCTGCGCCGTGGTGATGGCTGATACCGTGGGCGCCGGCGACACCTTCCAGGCGGCATTGATCGCCTGGCTGACCGAACAGCAGTTGGATTCGGTGGAGGGCTTGCAGCGCTTGAGTCGCGAACAGATCGACGCGATGCTCACCTTCGCCGTCAGCGCCGCTGCCCTGACCTGCGGCAAGACCGGGCCGGACTTGCCGTATCGGCATCAGTTGGATTGATATCTGGTCAGGATCTGTGTCGCGGGCATTGCAGTCTTCGCGGGCAAGTCGGGTCGCCGCACCGCTCCCACAGGAGTACGCACATTTACTGTGGGAGATCCGTATTTCAATGCACGGGCGCGGTACCACAGCGAATGCCGATGGAGTCCCGTCATTCCAATTTGACTCTTGCCTCTTGCCTGAAAGTCGTGCCCACCAGGCAGTCAGCAGGCACTGCCTATTTCGACAAAATTACCAGCGGAGTATCTTTCTTCACGATGTAGGTTGCCAGTTCAGCCCCAGTGGTCGTGCCGATGTTCGTGGCGATATGCGCGGTACCTTCAGGAATGTACAACGAATCACCGGCTTTGAGCGTCACAGTTGGCTGCCCTTCCAGCTGATATTGGAAGGTGCCGCTGATTACGTACGCCACTTCCACACCAGGGTGAGAATGCTTAGGTGCTGCGACGCCCGGTTCGAAATCGACGCGAACCTGAATCACTTCACGATCGGAAACACTGAGATCACGCTTTACAAGATCCGTGCGATGGAGTCCGGTCTGCCAGCTTTTTGCCGCTGCTGTTTCATGGGCAGGTTCAGCCGAGGTCTTTACTTCTTGGGCATATGCCACGCCTGCGAATGCGGCGAAAGTCACGGCAGTAGCAAGGGCTGCACCAAAAAAGCCAGCAGTTTTACGGGTATTGAAACGAGACATTGATCTTCTCCAGGTTAAGCACGGCAAAGACCGTGACAGGGGCCGCTTGTGCAATAACTCCATTTAGCGGCCGCGGTGTATCTGTCACGTGTCGAGAAAGGCGTGCTTTTGTATGTGTAGTTAGCTGACTACATAGGAGATACGTTGAGATACAACCCTTGGGAACACGTTCTCAATTTTGTCCGACACCGCTAATTGGCTGAATCAAACAGCCCCACGAACGCCGTCAACGCCACGGAATATCCCGGCGAGATCATGAAATGCTCATTCACTGGCACGGGTAATGCGTACGCTCCCAACTACAGCCTCGCTCCTACAGGGAATTTCATTAGCACCGTAATTCCTGTGGGAGCGAGGCTTTCCCGCGAAAACCGAGACACGGTTTCAGCCAGTCCTTTGCACTTACTGCAACACTGATTTGTCATCATTTCATTTGATAGCCCACTGATGGAAGGTGCATGCTAGAGAGCTCGCTTTGAGCTGATATCATTCCGAATGATAGTTACCTTCGCCTCATTCGATTCGTGCCATACATCCTCGCCAAGCATCATCCGTCCATCTCAATACATTGGCGGATGCATCCATGGAACAATCACTCAAACATTTGCGCTTCCCTTTGGCCCTGTTGGCCGTGCTGGTGATGAGCGCCTGCGGCAAGACTCCGGGGGCTGCCGCCACGATGCCCGCGGCCAAAGTCAGCGTGGCCAAGGTGCTGGAACAACCGGTCAACGAGTGGGACGAATTCACCGGGCGTCTTGAAGCGCCGGAAACGGTAGAGATTCGTCCACGGGTCTCCGGTCAGATCGATGACGTGGCCTTCACCGAAGGCGCGCTGGTCAAGAAAGGCGATCTGTTGTTCCAGATCGACCCGCGTCCATTCCAGGCGGAGGTCCGCCGCCTCGAAGCCCTGGTGGCCCAAGCCCGTGCCACGGCCACCCGCAGCGAAAACGAATCCCAGCGTGGCGAACGCCTGCGTACCAGCAACGCGATTTCCGCCGAACTCGCGGACTCGCGTACCAGCGCCGCTCAAGAAGCTCGCGCCGCCGTCGGCGCCCTCCAGGCACAATTGGACCTGGCCAAACTGAACCTGAGCTTCACCCGTGTCACCGCGCCCATCAGTGGCCGTGTCAGCCGTGCGGAAATCACCGCCGGCAACCTGGTGACCGCCGATACCACCGCGCTGACCAGCGTGGTGTCCACCGACAAGGTCTACGCCTACTTCGACGCCGACGAGCGTGTCTTCCTTAAATACACCCAGCTCGCCCGCCAGGGTCAACGCGGCGCCACCACCCCGGTTTACATGGGCCTGTCGAATGAAGACGGCAACCCGCACCAGGGCCAGATGAACTTCGTCGACAACCAGGTCAACCCAAAGACCGGCACCATCCGCGGTCGTGCGGTGTTCGACAACAGCGACGGCACCTACACCCCGGGTCTTTACGCACGCCTGAAACTGGTGGGCAGCGGTACTTACTCCGCGGTGTTGATCAACGACGAAGCGGTCGGTACCGACCTGGGGAAAAAATTCGTTCTGGTGATGGATGCCGACAACAAAACGGCTTACCGCCCCGTCGAACTGGGTCCGAAGATCGAAGGTCTGCGCATCGTACGTAGCGGCCTGAACAAAGACGACACCATCATCGTCAAGGGCTTGCAGCGGGTTCGTCCTGGTTCACCGGTCACCCCTGAAGTGATCCCGATGGCCAGCCAGGAAACCCTCGCGGCTCTCGCACAACAACGTCAAGCGCTGGAAGCCAGCAACCTGCCCCAAGTCGCACCTGCCAAGGTCGCGCCGGGTACGGTTGTGAAAGTGGCTGCTGCGACTCCACGCGGTTAAGGGACAACTACTCCGATGAATTTTTCCCAATTCTTCATTTCACGGCCGATCTTTGCAGCGGTACTGTCGCTGCTGATCCTGATCGCCGGCGCCATCTCGCTGTTCCAGTTGCCGATCAGCGAATACCCGGAAGTGGTGCCACCGACCGTTGTGGTGCGTGCCAACTTCCCGGGCGCCAACCCTAAAGTCATCGGTGAAACCGTGGCCGCTCCTTTGGAGCAAGCCATCACCGGCGTCGAGAACATGCTGTACATGTCCTCGCAGTCCACCGCTGACGGCAAGATCACCCTGACCATCACCTTCGCCCTGGGCACCGACCTGGACAACGCGCAGGTGCAGGTGCAGAACCGCGTGACCCGGTCCGAGCCGAAGCTTCCCGAGGAAGTGACTCGCATCGGTATTACCGTCGACAAGGCGTCGCCCGACCTGACCATGGTTGTGCACTTGACCTCGCCGGACAAACGCTACGACATGCTCTACCTGTCCAACTACGCCTTGCTCAACATCAAGGATGAGCTGGCGCGTCTGGGCGGTGTCGGTGATGTGCAGCTGTTCGGGATGGGCGATTACTCGCTGCGGGTGTGGCTCGATCCGAACAAGACTGCTTCGCGCAACCTGACCGCCACCGATGTGGTCACCGCGATTCGTGAACAGAACCGTCAAGTAGCGGCCGGTGCTCTCGGTGCGCCCCCTGCCCCGAATGCCCAAAGCTTTCAGCTGTCGATCAACACCCAAGGCCGTCTGGTTTCCGAAGAAGAGTTCGAGAACATCATCATTCGCTCCGGCGAGAATGGTGAAATCACTCGCCTGAAAGACATCGCTCGCGTCGAACTCGGCTCCAGTCAATACGCCCTGCGTTCCTTGCTGAACAACCAGCCGGCGGTGGCGATCCCGATCTTCCAGCGCCCTGGTTCCAACGCGATCCAGATCTCCAACGACGTTCGGGAGAAAATGGCCGAGCTGAAGAAGAACTTCCCGGAAGGCATGGATTTCAGCATCGTCTATGACCCGACGATCTTCGTGCGCGGTTCCATCGAGGCGGTGGTTCACACCCTCTTCGAAGCGCTGATCCTCGTTGTGCTCGTGGTGATCCTGTTCCTGCAAACCTGGCGCGCCTCGATCATCCCGCTGGTGGCGGTGCCGGTTTCGCTGATCGGTACGTTTGCCGTGATGCACCTGTTCGGCTTCTCGTTGAACGCCCTCTCGCTGTTCGGGCTGGTACTGGCCATCGGTATCGTGGTCGACGATGCGATTGTGGTGGTGGAGAACGTCGAGCGAAACATCGGGCTCGGATTAACCCCTGTAGAAGCCACCAAGCGTGCCATGCGCGAAGTGACCGGTCCGATCATTGCCACCGCGCTGGTGCTATGTGCGGTGTTTATCCCGGCCGCGTTCATCTCCGGCTTGACCGGGCAGTTCTATAAACAGTTCGCCCTGACGATTGCGATTTCGACCGTGATCTCGGCCTTCAACTCACTGACCTTGTCGCCGGCGCTGGCCGCCGTGTTGCTCAAAAGCCATGACGCGCCGAAGGACCGTTTCTCCAAGGTTCTGGACAAAATCTTCGGTGGCTGGTTGTTCCGTCCGTTCAACCGCTTCTTTGACAAGGCCAGCCACGGCTATGTCGGCACCGTGGGCCGGGTTATCCGCAGCAGCGGCATTGCCCTGTTGTTGTATGCCGGCCTGATGGTGTTGACGTTCTTCGGTTTCTCCAGCACCCCGACCGGTTTCGTACCCGGCCAGGACAAGCAATACCTGGTGGCCTTCGCGCAATTGCCGGACGCCGCGAGCCTGGACCGTACCGAAGACGTGATCAAGCGCATGTCCGACCTGGCCCTGAAACAGCCTGGTGTGGAAAGCGCGGTGGCCTTCCCGGGCCTGTCGATCAACGGGTTCACCAACAGCCCGAACGCCGGCATCGTGTTCGTCACCCTGAAACCGTTCGACCAACGTAAGGATCCGAGCATGTCTGCCGGTGCGATTGCCGGTGCATTGAACGGCCAGTACGCCGGGATTCAGGAAGCCTATATGGCGATCTTCCCGCCGCCACCGGTACAAGGCCTGGGGACCATTGGTGGTTTCCGCCTGCAGATCGAAGACCGGGGCAACCTGGGCTATGACGAGCTGTACAAAGAAACCATGAACATCATCACCAAAAGCCGCAGCGTGCCGGAACTGGCCGGTTTGTTCACCAGCTACACCGTGAACGTGCCGCAGGTCGATGCTGCCATCGACCGGGAAAAAGCCAAGACCCACGGCGTGGCCGTCAGCGACATCTTCGACACCCTGCAGATTTATCTGGGTTCGCTGTATGCCAACGACTTCAACCGCTTCGGTCGCACCTACCAGGTCAACGTTCAGGCTGAGCAGCAGTTCCGCCTCGAATCGGACCAGATCGGTCAGCTGAAAGTGCGTAACAACCGGGGCGAGATGATCCCGCTGGCGACCTTCATCAAGGTCAGCGACACCTCGGGCCCGGACCGGGTAATGCACTACAACGGCTTCATCACCGCTGAAATCAACGGTGCGGCCGCCCCCGGCTACAGCTCCGGCCAGGCCGAGAAAGCCATCGAGAAACTGCTCAAGGACGAATTGCCCAACGGCATGACCTACGAGTGGACCGACCTGACCTACCAGCAGATTCTGTCCGGCAACACCGCGTTGTTCGTGTTCCCGCTCTGCGTATTGCTGGCGTTCCTGGTGCTCGCGGCGCAGTACGAAAGCTGGAGCCTGCCACTGGCGGTGATCCTGATCGTACCGATGACCCTGCTGTCGGCCATTACCGGTGTGATTGCCTCGGGCGGCGACAACAACATTTTCACCCAGATCGGCTTGATCGTACTGGTGGGACTTGCCTGTAAGAACGCGATTCTGATCGTCGAGTTTGCCAAGGACAAACAGCAAGAAGGCCTCGGCCCGCTGGCAGCGGTACTGGAAGCCTGCCGTCTGCGTCTGCGGCCGATCCTGATGACCTCCTTCGCGTTCATCATGGGTGTTGTGCCTCTGGTCTTCTCCAGCGGTGCCGGTGCCGAAATGCGCCATGCCATGGGTGTGGCGGTGTTCTCCGGGATGCTCGGGGTGACCTTCTTCGGTCTGTTGCTGACGCCGGTGTTCTACGTACTGATTCGCAACTTTGTGGAGCGCGGTGAGCAACGCAAAGCAGCCAAGGCGCTGAAATTGGAGGCGCAACAATGAGCCTGAAAGCCTTCCTGCCAAGCCTTCTGGTACTGGCCCTGAGTGCCTGTGCCGTCGGCCCGGACTACAAAACCCCAGCTACGGAGGCGGCCAACATCACGGCCGCCACCGATGGCAGCGCCGGTCAGAAGAACTTCGACCGCGCTCGTTTCGAAGGCATCTGGTGGCAGCAGTTCGACGATCCGACCCTCAACCAGTTGGTGACGCAATCCTTGCAAGGCAACCGTGATTTGCGCGTGGCCTTCGCCCGCTGGAAAGCGGCTCGGGCGATTCGCGATGACGTCAGCAATGACGCCATGCCAACCATCACCAGCCGCGCAAGCAGTGACCTGGCCAAAGGGCAGATTCCCGGCCAGACCACTAAACGCGTCAACAGTGAACGCTATGACCTGGGCCTGGACATGGCCTGGGAACTGGACTTGTTCGGTCGTATCCAGCGCAACCTGGAATCCAGCGACGCCGAACAGCAGGCGGCCGAGGCCGATCTTTACCAACTGCAAGTCACCATGATTGCCGAACTGGTGGACGCTTATGGCCAACTGCGCGGTGCGCAACTGCGGGAAAAGATCGCCCTGGCCAACCTGAACAACCAGCAGGAATCGCGCAAGATCACCGAAAGCCTGCGTGATGCCGGTGTCGGCGATCAGCTGGACGTGGTCCGCGCCGATGCGCGCCTGGCCTCTGTCGAAGCCAGCGTGCCGCAACTGCAGGCCGAGCAGGTTCGGCAGAAAAACCGTATCGCCACCCTGTTGGGTGAACGTCCGGACAAGCTGACCGTAGACTTGAGTCCGAAAGACTTGCCGGCCATCGCCAAGGCCCTGCAGATCGGTGATCCGGGTGAATTGCTGCAACGTCGTCCGGACATTCTCAGTGCCGAACGCAAACTGGCTTCGGCCACCGCGCGGATTGGCGTGGCCAAAGCAGATCTGTTCCCACGGGTCAGCCTCAGCGGCTTCCTCGGCTTCACTGCCGGGCGCGGTTCGCAGATCGGCTCCTCGGCAGCCAACGCCTGGGCGCTGGGCCCAAGCATTACCTGGGCGGCGTTCGACCTGGGCAGCGTACGCGCTCGTTTGCGCGGCGCCGATGCTGAAGCCGAAGGCGCACTGGCGACCTACGAGCAGCAAGTACTGCTGGCGTTGGAAGAGTCGGAAAACGCCTTCAGCGACTACGGCAAACGCCAACAGCGTCTGATCTCGCTGATTCGTCAAAGCGAATCAAGCCGCGCCGCTGCCGACCTCGCGGAGATTCGCTACCGCGAAGGCACGGCGGACTTCCTCGTGCTGCTCGATGCCCAGCGTGAGCGCCTGGCGGCGGAAGACACCCAGGCCCAGGCCGAAGTCGAGTTGTATCGCGGCATCGTCGCGATCTACAAAGCCCTCGGCGGCGGCTGGCAGCCAGAGACAGTCGCCAGCAAGTAATGGTTTAAGAGCCCCTTTGGTTGGCCGCAACCCAACCAATTTTTTTGCCCCGCACCTCATTCGGTCGCGGGGTTTTTTTTGTATGCCGATTTTTTGTCAGCTTCACCCGACCCTGTAGGAGCTGCCGAAGGCTGCGATCTTTTGATTTCGATCTTGATCTTCGGCGGCTCCAAGTCCGTCAAAATCAAAAGATCGCAGCCTTCGGCAGCTCCTACAGGGGGTTAGTGGGCGGTCTCGTTATCTCGGTGTTTTTCAACGGTCACGGTAGCCGTGGTCCCGGCACGCAGGCGGTTTTTGGCGACATAGTCGGCATCGATCTGAATCCGCACCGGCACCCGTTGCGCCAGCTTGACCCAGGTGTAACTGGGGTTGATGTTGGCCAGCAGGCGACTGCCGGGGGAGTTCTCGCGATCGGCGATAGCAAAAGCGATGCTTTGCACGGTGCCGCCGAAGGTCTCGCCGCTCATCAACTCGACCCTGACCCGGTCGCCCTCCTCGATTCGCGGCAGCTTTGTTTCCTCAAAGTAGCCGCTGATATAAAACGAGTCGCTGTCCACCAGCGCCAACAACGCCCCCCCGGCACTGGCGTAATCGCCCTGACGAGTCAGCAGGTTGGTCACGTAACCACTGACAGGCGCGGTGACCCGCGTGCGTTGCAAGTCCAGTTCGGCCTGGGTCAATGCGGCGATCGCCAGCTGCACGTTGGCTTGTGCCAGGCCCAGATTGGCCTGATTACGCAACAGATCCGCCTGCGCCACAGCCACTTCGGTACTGGATTTTTCCCATTCTTCGCCGGAGATCGCAAAACGCTGTTTGAGGGTTCGACGGCGACGTTCTTCGCTTTCGCGTTGCCTGAGCAGCGCTTCGCTGGCGACAATCGTCGCTTCGGACTGGCCAAGCGTGGCTTTCGCGACTTCCACCGAACGTTTGGCATGCTCCACTGCCAGCGTGTAACGAGCCGGGTCGATCTCCAGCAGCAACTGGCCCTTCTCAACATGCTGGTTGTCTTGAACACCCAGGCTGACGATGCGCCCCGCGACATCGGCGGATAACGTCACCACATCGGCGCGAACCCGTGCATCCCGAGTCCAGGGCGCGCGGGTGTAATGTTCCCAGGCGAACCAGCCGAGCACAAAGGTCAGCAATACCACTGCCACAGTCACGAGTCGGGCAAGGATCTTCTTCAAAGCATCAAGCTCCCATCACCAGAATCAGCGTCGCGCAAACGCAGGCGTACAACGCACCTTCGAACAAGGCCTCATGCCAGACAAAACGCAGCACACCTAAGCGGCGCAAGACCCAGTCCAGCAGCAGGAAAATCGGCAGGGCCAGCAGTAACGCCTGGGCAATCGGCGGCAAGTAGACGCCACCCAATTCAAAATCAATGGGCAAGGGCCAGCTCTCCTTCCGTTTGGGCGGGTTGAAAGTATTTGCGATGTCGCTCCAGAAACGACACCACGATCAACAACGCCACGCGCATCCTGAATACCGACCACAGGTGTTCGTGAACGTCTAAATGCAAGTCGTCCATTTCATCGCCCAAGACACGCAAGTTCCCGAGCAACAGCTCAAGGTCGATCCCGGGTCGCCCGGCGATCAATCGTCCTGTTTCACGCACGGCAGCCAGCAAGCGGTTTTGTTGTTCTGTACTCAACAACGTGTTGCTTTGCCCCTGTTGCCTGAGCTGGTTCAAAGCCACACCCAGCGCCATGCAACCGAGGCTGACTTCGAACAGCTCCCGGGAATGCTTGTCGTGGGTAGCCGGCAAAAGTCCCAACATCATGGTCAGGCGATCGACCATACGGCTTTCAAACGCAAATTGCTGTTCATCGGTGGCCGGCGTCTTCAGCAAAGCGTAGACCTGCTCGCAGCTTTCATTGAACAGCCGGCGTATCCGCAAAGCTGGCCTGAACGGGAAGATCAAGGCGTAGACGCTGAGCGCCAGCGCGGCGGCGCTGATATACGCACCGGCAAACTCGAACCACTGAATGGCACTGTTTTGGCCGATGCCTGCGTTTTGCGGGCCCAGCAACAGCATTGTCGTCAGTCCAAGACCAATGCCTGTGCCAGTGGTTGACGGACTGGCCAGCCCCACCGCGACGGCATACAGCAATGGGACAAGCAACAAGGCAAGTAACTCAAAGTCGCTGATCATCGGTACCAGCATGAACAGATAGAGCGCCGACACCACCAAGGCCAGACCCAGCCCCCTGGCAAAGCTTTGCGCGGCCAGCAACGGCCGCGGAAAAGTCGCCATCAGCGAACAGAGAATGCCCACTACAATCATGCCGCCACGGGCACCGTCCCAAGCGGTCTCGATCCAGATCAGACCGGCCACCAGCAACGCGGAAAATGCCCGGATTGCATTCATTGCCGCCAATGTGAAGTCCAGATGCAGCGGATTTTCCTGGCCACGGAACACGCAACTGGCTTCACGCCCTTCCTGAATTGCGTCGCTCAGCTCCAGAACCTGCCCCAGTTGCTCTAACATCCGTGCCTGCTCCCAGCGCAGTGCCCAGGCCAATGAACGCAGGGTGGCCGGCATCGTCTCGGTGAGTTGTTCGGCCTTGTAGGCCTGATCTTCGAAACGCTGTTGCAGCGCGGCGAAATGGTGCCGCGCCTCGCTCGACAGTGAACGCCCTTGCAGGGCCAATTCATCGAGAAACGCCAGTTCTTCGGCGCGCAAACGCTGTATCTCTTCCGGCAGTGCACCTTCCCAGCGTTCGGTGAGCAGTAACCGCTGGTGACGCAAGGCCGTCAACCGCGAAGTCAGCAGCACCAATTGATTGCCAAGCAACTGCACCAGACTATTGGCGCTGCGCAACCGTGGCGCATCGTAATATAAATGCCGACGTACCCCCTCCAGAGCACTGATTGCGCCGAGCAGTTGCATCTGCCGCCGATGGAAATCGGCCTCGCTTTCTTCGGTTCGGATGACGGCGGCAGCGTGGGTTGCGAGCAGCTTGATGACCTGATCGATCTTGGCGAAGTAATCCCGCGCCACAGCTTCCGGCCGCGCCGTGAGAAGGCTGACCACGCACACGCAAGCCACCGCCAAAAGCGTTTCGGTCACACGAGTGACCGCCAGCAGAAACGTGCCGGCCTGATCGGGCACCGCCAGCAGCGCCACAACCACCGCTGTGTACCCGCTCAGAACAAATGCCTGGGAACTGGTGTAGCGCAACAAGGTGCCGCCGGCGGTACAGAATGCCAACCACAAGGCCAGGGTGAGGATGAAAGGCAGGGGTGCCTGGGGAAAGATCGCCATGATCAACACCGCCACCGCCGCTCCGAACGTGGTGCCGATGACCTGGCCGAAACTTCGGGCCAGGGCCATGCCGCCCAATGGCTGGCTGACAATAACCACTGCCATGATCGACCACTTGGGCTGTTCAAGGTCGAACAGGAAGGCCAGATACAGCGTCAGCAGGCCGGCCACAATGGTCCTCAGGGCGAACAGCAGTACCTCTCGCCCGGGGTTGAGTATCGCCTTGAAGTATTGAAGCAACGGTTGCATGGGAGCGCTCATCGAGTCCTATCAGCAAGCGTAGTCATTGCTGCGGTGCCTCGACAGGTTTCAGTGTCGACAAAACCTGTAGGCAAACTCGCCGATGGACGCGCTTATATTGATAGACCCTGTCGATTATTCTGTCAGCCATACCAATTTGAGAACGATCTGCCATTGCGCGCGCTGGAGCGCGAAGTGCTGGCAGCGTTGGGGCAAACCGAGTTGCCACCCGCCCTTGAGCCCGTCGACTACGTGCTGAACTGAGCTTGGGTTTGACTCGTAGCCCTGCCTGACCGAAGCTGATGACTTTGTAAAAGTCTGCCAGCCCCGGATTCCTGCATGCCTCAGTCCCGCCGCTACCTGCTCATCAGCCTCTGCGTCCTGTTTGCCCTCGCCCTCGCCTGGTTTTTTTTGCGCAACACGACGCCTGCGGTACCGGAGGCGATCAAACATGGTTACAGCGAAGCGCTGGCCCAGGCTCGTGCGGGTCAACCGGGGGCGGCACGGGTGCTTTACCAGCAATTGGGTCGTCCTGACCTGTCGGTCAAGCGCCGTATCTGGTTGCATGCCGAACTGCCCAACTACCCAAGCCCGCAAGCCATGAAACTGGCCGATGCCGATCTGCAGCATCCCTCGGCGGAAGTGCGCATCGCCGCGATCAAAAGCGTCAGCGGGCTAGTGCCTAACGGACAGCGCAGTTTATTGCTGGGGCCCTTGCTCGATGACAGCGACCCCAGCGTCAGGTTTACGGCGGTCAACGCCTTGTTGGGCCTGTCCCCGGATGAGTTGGGGTTGTATTTCGGCCCCTTGGAGCAAGCCATCGACGCTTGGGAACAGGTCCTCAAGCGTCAACCGGAAAGCGCCGAAACCCAATATCAACTGGCTCGCCTGCACTTGCACAATGCCGAGCTCAAGGACGCGCAGCAGGCTTTGGAGCGCACGTTGCAACTGGCGCCCGGCAACCTGCCGGCACTGGTGATGCAGATCGAAGTGCTGGATAAACAGGGCCAAAGCGATGCCGCCAGGCAATTATTGGCTAAGCAGTTAAAGGCCCAGCCTGACTCGGCCTACCTGCAGCATGCGCTGGGGCTCTGGTTGCTGCATCACGGGCAAAGTGAGTTCGCCCTGCTCGGGCTGTCCAAAGCCGTGGAACTTGAGCCGGACAACAAGGATTACCGCTACGACCTGGCCACCACGCTGCATGGCGAGCAAGAGCTGGAGGCGGCGCAGAACCAGCTGCAGGAAATCGTCCGGCGTCACCCCTCTGATCGCAAGGCCCGCGTGCTGTTGATCAACTATTGGAAGGAAAGCGGACAGTTGCAGAACGTGCAGATCCTGTTGGCGCAGTTGGAGCAGCTCAACCCGGATGACCCGGCGTTGCAGCAAGGGCTTTAATCAAGATCAAAAGATCGCGTTCCCTGTAGGAGCTGCCGCAGGCTGCGATCTTTTGATCCTGGGCCGTCGCGCGAACGCAAAAAAAGATCAAAAGATCGCAGCCTGCGG
Organism: Pseudomonas sp. A-RE-19; assembly: GCF_019956555.1. GTDB lineage: Bacteria > Pseudomonadota > Gammaproteobacteria > Pseudomonadales > Pseudomonadaceae > Aquipseudomonas. Next base: position 89,076 of record NZ_JAHBDQ010000008.1, read on the forward strand.
CAGCTCCTACAGGGGGTCGTGTAGTCAACGACACACCCGCTGCAGTCTCAGGACAGCATGTCCGTCATGATCTGCTGCAATTCATCCAGATCGAACGGCTTGGCAAGGATCGGCGCTGTGAGGATGATCGGGCTGTCGGTTTCGCGAATTTCCTGCGGGTAACCGCTGATAAAAATCACTTTGAGTTCCGGTCGCAATTTCACGGCAGGTTCGGCGATCTGCACGCCAGAGATGCCTCCCGGCAAGCGGAAATCGGTGATCATCATGTCCAGATGCGGTTTGCTCGCCAGAATTTCAAAGGCCTGCTCACCGTTTTCGGCTTGCAGCACCCGGTAACCCTCACCCGACAAATAAGTAGACAGCACCATCAAGATCGAAGGGTCATCCTCGACGATCAGTACCACGTCTTGCGCATCTTCACTCATGGAAAGCCTTTGTTCGGTCAATAGCTGCTGATACGACCATGTGGTCACTCAGAGGTTGCGTGTGTCTGGCTGTTTTCCTGAAGCGGCAGACAAACGCGAAACAAGGCGCCTTCGCCAATCCGGCTCTCGACGGTAATGGAGCCACCATGGGCGGCGACAATCTGCTCCGAAATAAACAGCCCCAGGCCCAACCCCGCCATAACGGTCTTGGCGCAAACCCGTTCAAACTGCTGAAAAATGCGCTGCTGATTCTCTTCACTGATCCCGATACCACGATCCTGAACCTCAACCCGCGCTTGCCCGTCGTGATTGTACACGCGTACGTCGATCAGGCTCTTGGCACCATAACGCAACGCATTGGTCAGCAGATTGGAAATCACCTGTTCGATACGGAATTCGTCCCAGCTGCCCACCACGGGCTGCTCGGCCGTCAAGGTAACCGACGATTCTGCGGCCTCGACCTGCGGTGCGAAATTTTGCAGAAGGTTGCTCACCAACCGCACCAGGTCAAACCGACTGGGACGGATCGACAGCTTGCCGGTGCGGATCCGTGACACATCGAGCATGTCTTCGATCAGGCGGATCAGACTTTTGATCTGCCGTTCGTCGCGCTCGACCATGGCGTGCATCTTGTCCAGGGTGAAGGCCGACGCATTATCCCGGGCCAGGTGCATTTTACGCAGCTGGGTTTCGAGAATCAGGCCATTGAGCGGTGTACGGACTTCGTGAGCAACGATGGACATGAAATCATCACGCATGCGCACCGCTTGCTCCAGATCATTCTGGGTGTTCTGCAATTGCTTGAGCAGCGCCTCCTGCTCCCGACGGCTTTGCTTGAGCGCTTCAACCTGCTGCTTCATCGCTTTGCTCTGGCGATACAGGTCGACGAAGACATTGACCTTGCTTTTGACCGCGTGGATATCCAGCGGCTTGTACAGGAAATCCACGGCGCCGCTTTCGTAACCCTTGAACGCGTAATTCAATTCGCGGCCGGCGGCACTGACGAACACGATCGGGATGTTTTTGGTTTTTTCCGTGCCGCGCATCAACTCGGCCAACTCGAAGCCATTCATGCCGGGCATCTGCACGTCGAGAATGGCCATGGCGAATTCGTGCTGTAACAGCAGCGACAAGGCTTCGTCGGCCGACAGGGCCTTGTAGACGATACGGTCCTCACGCCTGATCAAGGCTTCAAGCGCCAGAAGGTTCTCCGGCAAGTCGTCGACGATCAGTAATTTGGCCTGGATATTACTTAGCATGCGATTCGTTCCAGCCAATGAGTATCCCGCATTGCCCTGTTCATGTTTTTCGGTAGATCCGTTCTTGTTTGACCAACGGCTCAAACTGATTGCCGTAGGCCGAAAATTCCAGGGTTTCCTTACTGCCCAAGGCCAAAAAACCCCGATGACACAGGGATTCGTGAAATAAGCCGAACGCGCGACCCTGAAGTTTTTTGTTGAAATAAATTAATACATTACGACACGAAATTAATTGAGTTTCGGAGAACACGCTATCGGTTGCCAGGCTGTGGTCGGCGAAGGTCACGTTGTCACACAAGCTCTTGTCAAAAATGGCATAGCCATAGGCAGCAGTGTAATAGTCGGCGAACGAACGCTGCCCACCGGCCTGTTGATAGTTGTGAGTGTAGGCCCGGACATTCTCCATGGAGAAAATCCCTTGCCTGGCTTTATCCAGCGAGCGCGGGTTGATGTCGGTGGCATAGATGATGGTGCGATCCAACAGGCCTTCTTCGCGCAGCAGAATCGCCATCGAATAGACCTCTTCACCGGTGCTGCAGCCGGCGATCCAGACCTTGATCGACGGATAGGTCTTGAGCAATGGCACCACTTCCTGGCGCAATGCCAGGAAGTGCGAAGGGTCGCGGAACATTTCGCTGACCGGAATCGTCAGCAATTGCAGCAATTGCATGAATGCGGTCGGATCGTGCAAGACCTTCTCTTGCAGCGCCGAAATGGTATTGCACTCGAATTGACTCAAGGCGTGATTGACCCGGCGCTTGATCGAAGCGCCCGAGTAATCGCGAAAATCGTAGCTGTATTTGAGGTAGATCGCCTCGATCAGCAAGCGCAATTCGATTTCAGTACGTTCCACTAAATGCGTTCCATTTTCGGCAACCACACACGGATCAGCGAGAACAGCCGATCCAGGTCGATGGGCTTGGCCAGGTAATCGTTGGAGCCGGCTTGCAAGCAGCGTTCCTGATCGTCCTTCATCGCCTTGGCCGTCACCGCAATGATCGGCAGTTTGCGCCAGCGCGGGTCTTTGCGGATCAAGGTGGTGGCTTCGAAACCATCCATCTCCGGCATCATCACGTCCATCAGTACCAGGTCGATGTCCTCGACTTCATTCAACTTCTCGATCGCTTCACGCCCGTTGCGGCCAATAATCACGACGGCGCCCTTTTGTTCCAGGGCACTGGTGAGGGCGAAGATGTTGCGTACATCGTCGTCCACCAACAGCACTTTACGGCCCTCGAAGACCTTGTCGCGGCTGCGGGCGGTCTTGAGCATCGTCTGGCGCTCATGGGACAACCGCGATTCGACTTTGTGCAGAAAGAGTGTCACTTCATCCAGCAACCGCTCGGGTGAACGCGCGCCCTTGATGATGATCGAGCGCGAATACTTGCGCAGTTCGGCCTCTTCGTCCCGGGTCAGGTTACGCCCGGTGTAGACGATCACTGGCGGGAACGAGCAGATATCCTCGGTAGACATGCGCTTGAGCAAGTCGTTGCCGAGCATATCGGGCAGTTTGAGGTCGATGATCATGCAGTCGAAAATCGTCGTGCGCAGCAGGTCGAGCGCATCCTGCGCCAGGCCGACGGCGGTGATCTCGATGTCCTCGTCGCCGATCAGTCGGGCGATGCTGTCACGCTGCACATCGTCGTCTTCGACCAGCAAAACGCGTTTGACCTTTTGCGTCAGTTTGGCTTCGAGGCGGGCAAACACGTCCTTGAGCTCCTCGCGGGTGGTCGGCTTGAGCGCATAACCGATGGCGCCCATGTGCATCGCCGCTTCGACGCGGTCTTCGACCGAAATCACGTGCACCGGGATGTGCCGGGTTTCGGCATGTTCTTTCAGGCGCTGCAATACCGTCAGCCCGGAATGATCCGGCAGGCGCATGTCCAGCAGGATTGCATCGGGGATGAACTGCATGGCCAGGTCGTAGCCTTCGTCGGCACCGTGGGCCACCAGGCACTGGTAACCCAGCTCATGGGCCAGGTCGTAGAGAATGTGTGCAAAGTTCGGCTCATCCTCCACCACCAGGATGCAGCGAGTGGCGAATGGCGCCTTGTTGCGATCATCGTCGAAACGTGGAATATCGACGGCGGCAACCGGCGACACAGGCGCGGCAACCACGACGCTTTTCGACAGGGCAACCGGCGTGGCTTTCACCGTCTCGACAGGCGCGTCGCCCGGTTCGACATAGTGCTGCGGCAAGACCAGGGTGAACACACTGCCCTGCCCGGGTGTGCTGGTCACGCTGATGGAGCCGCCCAGCAACGTGGCCAGATCACGAGAAATCGACAAGCCCAGGCCCGTGCCGCCGTAACGGCGATTGGTCGTGCCATCGGCCTGGCGGAAGGCTTCGAAAATGCTTTCGTGCTGCTCCGGCGCAATGCCGATCCCGGAGTCGCGAACAATGAAGGCGATGCCATCGCCCGGCTGAGCAGCGACGCTCAGGCTGACGATGCCCCTTTCCGTGAACTTCACTGCGTTTGACAGCAGGTTCTTGATCACTTGCTCCAGACGCTGGCGGTCGGTGAACAGCATCAACGGCGCTCCGGCCTGCAATTGGACCTGGAAATCCAGTTTCTTGTCCGCGGCCAAGGGCTGGAACATGCCGCGCAGGCCTTCCACCAGACGCGCGACGCTGGTGTTCTCCGGACGCACCTCAAGCTTGCCGGCCTCGACCTTGGAAATATCGAGAATATCGTTGATCAGATTGAGCAAGTCGTTGCCGGCGGAGTAGATCGACTCGGCGAACTTGACCTGCTCGGCGCTGAGGTTTTGCTGCGGGTTTTCCGCCAGCAGTTTGGCCAGAATCAACGAACTGTTCAGCGGCGTGCGCAGCTCGTGGGACATGTTGGCGAGGAATTCGGATTTGTACTTGCTGGATCGCTGCAACTCTTCGGCGCGCGCTTCGAGCTCAACCTGAGCCAGATTCAGTTCAGTGTTCTTCAGGTCCATGGCGTCGCGTTGTGACGCCAGGATCTGCCCCTGTTCGGCAAGTTGTTCGTTGGTTTGCTCCAGCGCGACCTGCTGGGTTTCCAGGTGGGCCTGGGACTCCCTGAGAATCCGCGACTGCTCTTCCAGCTCTTCGTTGGCGGTCTTGAGTTCTTCTTGCTGAACTTGCAGCTCTTCGTTGAGTTGCTGGGCTTCGGCCAGCACTTCCTGCAAGCGTTGGCGATAGCGGGCGGCCTCGATCGAGGTGCCGATGTTGCCGGCAATCAGTTCGAGCAATTCGACGTCGCGATCGGACAAGGGGCGCAGGAAACCCAGTTCGATCACACCGTTGACCCGATCGTCGTCGCTGGTCGGCACCACCAGCACGCTATGCGGCAAGCCTTCGCCCAGCCCGGAGCTGACTTTGAAGTAATCACTCGGAACATCATCGAGACGGATCAGGCGCGCCTGTTGCGCCGCTTGGCCGACAATACCTTCGCCGCTGTAAATCTGTTGTTCGAGCGCGTCCTGTTCCCGGGAAAAACCGTAGGAGGCAACCCGTTTGAGACCACCGTGCTCCTCACGGACATAGATCGCCGCAACGGCAGTGCCCAGGTATTGCGCGCAGAACTGCAGAATGTTGCGCCCCAACAGATTGAGGGATAACTGCCCCAGGACTTGTTCTGCCAGTTCGGTCTGGCCGTTGCGCAACCAGGCTTGCTGCTCGAGACGCCGGGCACTGGCCTTCTGCGCGGCGAGGTTGGCGCTATAGCTTTGGGACAGGTTGAGCAAGTCCCGACGGCCAATGTAGGCCAGCATTGCGCTGATACCGGACACGAACACCAGGTAAAGGGCGATGCTCCAGATGGTGGTGAGGCGCACTTCCTCGTTACGAGTGGTGCGCAACTGCTGTTCCATGTCGATCACATCTTCGAATTGCTTGCGGATCTCATCGGTCAGCCGCTTGCCGCGTCCGGCCTTGATGGCGCCGCGGTAGTCACCGCTGGCGCGCTGCAAATCGACCATCGATTGCGCGTAATTGGCCCATTCCGTCTGCAAGGCCTGAAGCCGGCGCAGACGATCGGTCTGGACCGGATTGTCGGCGGTCAATTCGAGCAAGGTATTGAGCGCGACTGCGATTCTCGGCTTGGCCGTCTCGTAGGGTTCAAGGAAATGTTCGTCGCCACTGAGCAGGAAACCGCGCATCCCGTTTTCCAGATCGACGGTCAGCTTGATTGCCTCATTGGCATTATTGATCACCCGGTCCGTGTGCTGGACCCACTGGATCACCGTCAGCAGATAGGTAATCAGCGAAACGAAGAACACCGCACTGATGACACCGACGCCCAATGGCAGGCTGACGTTGCGACTCAGGAGTTTACGGAATCGTTGTTCATCAACCGAGGACGCAGAGGTCATGGGGAAGCCTTGTCGTACTGTTGAAAACCATCGAGTCTGCCCCAAAACGGCCGAGCCGATCCATTTTTCTGACATGTTTTACGGCAAAAACCTGCATTTAGCTGCTCTGGGACAAAGGAGCGGTTATTCTGTGCGGCACTTGTGCGGCTATTGTTTTTGTAGCGCGTCGGGAACTAGTCGTGATTCGTCACTTACGCACCCAAGCGTCCGGCGATTTCGATCGACGCAACCGCACATTCAACCTTTGAGAGCCCCACTATGCCCACCAACGCCTCCACCATTCTAGTCGTCGAAGACGATGCCAGCGTGCGCATGCTGATCGTCGATGTGCTGGAGGAATTGGAGTTCCGAGTACTTGCGGCGGATGGCTATGAAATGGCGCTGGAGTTCATCAACGATGAAGACCAGGACATCGACTTGATGATGACGGATGTGGGATTGCCGGTCATGGACGGTCGGGAATTGGCGAAACAGGCACACATGCTGCGTCCCGAGTTGCCGATTCTGTTCGCCAGCGGTTATGCCGAAAGCATCGAGGTGCCTGACGGCATGCAGGTCATCGGCAAGCCGTTCTCCATCGATCAGTTGCGGGACAAGGTCAGGGGCATGCTCACACCCCAGCTTTAATTCCCCCCCGTTTCTCCCCTGCCCTCTACTCTGCACCAAGGAATACCCGTCAATGAGTCAGCCCCGCGCAACCAAAGTCCTGGTGATTGGTTACGTCTGGCCCGAGCCCCGCTCTTCTGCGGCCAGTGGGCACGTCATGCAAATTCTCGATACGTTCTTGCAGCAAGGCTGGGAGATTACCTTCAGCAGCCCGGCCGGCACCGGTGAGCACCGCGCGGACCTGACCGCGCTGGGCATTCGCGAAGTCCCGATCGAGTTGAACAACAGCAGCTTTGACACCTTTGTCAGCGAACTGGCACCGGACATCGTGTTGTTCGACCAGTTCATGATGGAAGAACAGTTCGGCTGGCGCGTCGAAAAGCACTGCCCCGACGCCTTGCGCGTGCTCGAGACCTCTGATCTGCAAAGCCTGCGACATGCCCGGCATCAGCGGCTCAAGGAGCGCTTGAAGGCCAGTGACGACGCCAACGATTTCAGTGAGCTATTCGCCCCGGCATTGCGTGAAGAGTTCGAGCTCATGGCCGATACCGATCTGGCGAAGCGGGAGATCGCGGCGCTGTATCGCTGCGACTTGAACCTGATGATCTCCGAAGTGGAGATCGAATTGCTGGTCGAGCAGTTCAAACTGCCACGCAACTTGCTGCACTGGTGTCCGCTGATGGTCGATCCGCCGAGTGCGCCGCCGACAGCCTTTGAAGATCGTGCGCATTTCCTCAGTATCGGTAACTTTCGTCACGCGCCGAACTGGGATGCCGTGCTCTGGATGAAAACCACGATCTGGCCATTGATCCGCGAACAACTGCCCAATGCCCAGTTGCACCTCTATGGCGCTTACACGCCCCCTAAAGCCACGGCCCTGCACAATGCAGCCCAGGGATTTCATGTGATGAACTGGGCAGAAGATGCATTGCAAGTCATGTCTGCAGCCCGGGTATGCCTGGCGCCGTTGCGCTTCGGTGCGGGTATCAAAGGCAAAATCGTTGACGCCATGTTGTGCGGCACGCCCAATGTCACCACCCCGATCGGCGCAGAAGCGATGCACCGCGAACAGCCGTGGCCGGGCGCCGTCACCCGAACCGCGCGTGAATTCGCCGATTGTGCGGTTCGTCTTTATAAAGACAAAGACCTCTGGATGAGCGCCCAATCCAACGGGCAGACATTATTGGCTGATCGGTATCAGCCGTCGATACATGGCCCGGCACTGATCGAGAGGTTGTTGTATTGCCAGCAACACCTGGCCCAACTTAGAAGGGATAACTTTACCGGCAGCATGTTGCGCCACCATCAACACAAAAGCACACAGTACATGGCGCAGTGGATCGAGGCGAAGAACCGAAATCTATAACCAAACTTCCAACTCGCACTAACTAACAAACAATCACATACGTTGCATCAAACCAGCGATTGGCCACTGACTCTTTCATCGTTATAAATACGGAAAAGCCGCCCCTCAACTACATCAACAACCCAGGGTGCGACTTTTTCCATTAATCGATGCAAGGATGCATGAATGAACAACGACACGCTGGATAATTACGCACTCAACAACTGGATGGCCGCCACCCCGGCTCTCGATACATTATCGCTCTGCGAATTGACTCTGCCAGGCACCCACAACGCGGGCTGCGACTGGAAAGCCTCTTATGCACTGGTTCCAGGCGCCCACTGGGTGGCCTGCCAGCACGACTCGTTTTATGCCCAACTGAACAACGGTTCGCGCGCCCTGGATGTTCGACTGGATTTTATCTCCGACGAACCGGGGCTTGGGAAATTCCGTTTTCAGCACAACGGTTACCGCTCTTCCCGTACGTTGGGGAACCTTGTTACAGACGTGAACCGTTTTCTTCAGGAAAACCCGGACGAATTTATCATCCTGGACTTCCACGAATTGAAGGGCGACCAAGAGCGCTTTGACCATCATCTGTTCAACGAGATGATGCTCAGATTTCTCGGCGAAAGAATGATTCCTTCCAGCAACTTGCACCTTAACCTCGGTCAACTCAAGAACCTCAGCAAAATCCAACGAGTCTTGGTCGCTGCCGAATGGAACTACGAGTTTGATCGAACCTGGTTTTGCGGAAAAATCGAGCACCAATGGACTGGCATCGCCGACACGAGTGTCGCAGAACTGGAAAAGCACATTATCGAAGTTCTGAAATACCCTCCTGGCCAATGGGCTCCGTGGTCGCTTTCTGCAACCAGTTACAGTGTTGTGGGTGGCCCCGTCGACATCGCGGGCCATCTCACTTGGTGGTTTGACCCTGCCAAACGCGATTGGGCGACCAAGTGCAACATTATTAATGTCGATTTTATTGAAGAATCAAAACTGGTTTCCTATTGCCGCACGGCGAGCTTGATAAAAGCGAATAAGCGAATTCAATAACCGATTCACACAATCGTGTCATTCGGTGGGCTATAGGGCACCGCGGATGGCGCACACTGCGTGAACGCCTGCAGCCTGAAGCCGTGCAGGGACGCTCGGCGCATGAGCCGGCGATGTAGCGGGCTGGCACAGTGAGCCTGGAAAGAGGCATGATCAACGGGCGATAACAATAAAAGTGTCCTGACATGAGCCGAACAGCCAGAGTTACCGATCCTTCCTACGAGTTGATGGACGACCACAACGGGTTGTCCATCATCTATCGCCAGCACGGCTTCCCTTGTCCGCTGGTGCGCTGGCATTTCCATAAGGAATACGAACTGCACCTGATCGTCGCCAGCTCCGGCAAGGTGTTCATCGGTGACTACATCGGCAACTTTTACCCGGAAACGCTGTTTCTGACCGGCCCCAACCTGCCCCACAACTGGATCAGCCAGGTGGCCGAAGACGAAGTGGTGCCCAAGCGCGACATGCTGGTCAATTTCACTGACGAACTGTTTGAAAGCGGCCATCAGGTGTTCGCCGAACTCAAGACGCTTGCGCCCTTGCTGGAGCGCGCGCAGTACGGCATCGAGTTTCGCTGCAAGCGCACGATCCGCCAGGCCATGACCTTGATGCAGCGCATTGCCGACACCCGGGGCATGACCCGGCTCGGGCACTTTTTCATTTTGCTGGAGTTGCTGGCGGCGTCCGATGACTATCAGTTGCTTTCCGGTGCCACGACACCGCAATTGGCAGACGAACATAACGTCGACCGCACCAACCGCGCGGTGGATTACATCTTTGCCCATTACGCCCGGGATCTGCCGCTGGAAGAAGTCGCCGAGCACTTGGGGCTGAAACCGACTTACTTCAGCCGAGTGTTCAAACAGGCCACCGGGCGCTGCTTTATCGAATTCGTCAATCGCCTGCGCATCAGCAAATCCTGCGAGCTGCTGGCCGATGGCGACAAGACAGTGACCGATGTGTGTTTCGAGTCGGGTTTCAATAATATTTCCAACTTCAACCGGCGTTTCCAACAGCTCAAGGGCATGACGCCGTCGCACTACCGGGGGTTGGCGGTGCAGCGTTTGACTGAGCAAAACCACGGTTAAAAGCAGGATCAAAAGATCGCAGCCTTCGGCAGCTCCTACAGGAATCCGGCATGACCGCGGAAATTGGGTCGTCCACGGTCAATGTAGGAGCTGCCGAAGGCTGCGATCTTTTGATTTTCGCCCCTAAACCTATACGGATTTAATCAGGGCTAATCGCTAAATCGCCGTTCTCCACGCCTCCCACACTGAACCCCAGTGCAAAATAGTATCGGTCACAGTGCGATGGATGATTTGTCAGCCCATCGATTGAGGGCTGTAATCAGTGCACATTCTTCCCTACGCAGGAAGACACAAAAACAATAACTGTCCTTCTGTAACCCGCCGGGTGCAGAAAAGGAGTGCACGATGCAACCTTCTGTAAAAGCTCTGCTTGCCCTCACCTGTATGACCCTCAGCAGTGTCAGCCTCGGCGCCCAGACCCTGACCATCGCCACCGTCAACAACAGCGACATGATCCGCATGCAAAAACTCTCGAAAACATTCGAGGCCGAGCATCCGGACATCAAGCTCAATTGGGTGGTGCTCGAAGAAAACGTCCTGCGCCAACGCCTGACTACCGACATTGCCACCCAGGGCGGACAGTTCGATGTGTTGACCATCGGCATGTACGAAGCCGCACTCTGGGGTGCCAAGGGTTGGCTGGAGCCGATGAAGGATCTGCCGGCCAGCTACGCCCTCGACGACGTGTTCCCTTCGGTGCGTGAAGGCCTTTCGGTCAAGGGCTCGCTCTACGCCCTGCCGTTCTACGCTGAAAGCTCGATCACCTATTACCGCACCGATCTGTTCAAGGACGCCGGGCTGACCATGCCGGAACGCCCGACCTGGACTCAAATCGGCGAATTTGCCAGCAAACTCACCCATAAAGATAAAGAACAGTACGGCATCTGCCTGCGCGGCAAGGCGGGCTGGGGCGAGAACATGGCCCTGATTACCACCGTCGCCAATGCATACGGCGCACGCTGGTTCGATGAGAAATGGCAGCCGGAATTCACCGGTCCCGAGTGGAAGAACGCGCTGAACTTCTACGTCGACACCATGAAGCAGTCCGGCCCACCGGGCGCGTCGAGCAACGGTTTCAACGAAAACCTGGCGCTGTTCAACAGCGGCAAGTGTGCGATCTGGGTCGATGCCAGCGTCGCCGGCTCGTTCGTCACCGACAAGACCCAAAGCAAGGTCAGCGATCACGTCGGCTTCGCCTACGCACCGCATGAAACCACCGACAAAGGTTCGGCCTGGTTGTATTCCTGGGCGCTGGCAGTTCCAACCAGTTCCAAGGCCAAGGACGCGGCGAAAACGTTCAGCGCCTGGGCCACTTCCAAGGAGTACGGTGCCCTGGTCGCGGAAAAAGACGGCATCGCCAACGTACCGCCAGGCACTCGCGCCTCGACCTACTCCGAGGCCTACATGAATGCCGCGCCGTTCGCCAAGGTAACGCTGGAATCGCTGAAAGCGGCAGACCCGAGCAAGCCGTCCCTCAAACCTGTGCCGTACATCGGCATCCAGTTGGTGACCATTCCTGAGTTCCAGGCCGTGGGCACCCAGGTCGGCAAGCTGTTCTCGGCAGCGCTGATCGGCCAGACCACGGTCGACCAGGCCCTGACCGCTGCCCAGTCAACCACCGAACGTGAGATGAAGCGCGCCGGTTACCCCAAGTAACCCCGGCAACCTGCTCCCGCCTTCTGTGGGAGCGAGCCTGCTCGCGATGACGGCCTCCCATTCGACATTGCGGGTGATTGATACACCGCCATCGCGAGCAGGCTCGCTCCCACATTAGATCTTCATAGGTCTGCATGAATCGGTTCTATCGCCATGAATATTTCAACTGTCAAAGCTCACATGGACATCCCCCAACCGGTGCGTAAAAGCCGGTTGGCCAACCCCGGCTGGTTTCTGGTCAGCCCCTCGGTGGCATTGCTGCTGCTGTGGATGATTGTGCCCCTGGGCATGACCGTTTACTTTTCAATGATCCGCTACAACCTGCTCTACCCCGGCGAAAATGAGTTCGTGGGGCTGGAGAACTTCAGCTACTTTCTGAGCGACTCGGGCTTCCTGCCCGGCGCCACCAACACCCTGTTGCTGGTGGGCAGTGTGTTGCTGATCAGCGTGGTGTTCGGGGTGTTGATCAGCGCGTTGCTGGAGGCCAGTGAGTTTCTCGGTCGCGGCATCGTGCGAGTGATGTTGATCTCGCCGTTCTTCATCATGCCCACCGTCGGTGCGCTGATCTGGAAGAACCTGATTTTCCATCCGGTGTCGGGGATTCTCGCCTACATCTGGAAGCTGTTCGGCGCGCAGCCGGTGGACTGGCTGGCGCACTACCCGCTGCTGTCGATCATCATCATTGTCTCGTGGCAATGGCTGCCCTTTGCGATCCTGATCCTGATGACCGCCATGCAGTCCCTCGATCAGGAGCAGAAAGAAGCCGCACGCCTGGACGGTGCCGGTCCCATCGCGATTTTCTGGCACCTGACCCTGCCGCACCTGGCGCGGCCGATTGCGGTGGTGGTGATGATTGAAACCATCTTCCTGCTGTCGGTGTTCGCCGAAATCTTCACCACCACCAACGGTGGCCCCGGCTACGCCTCGACCAACCTCGCCTACCTGATCTACAACCAGGCGCTGGTGCAGTTCGACGTCGGCATGGCGTCCGCCGGCGGTTTGATCGCGGTGGTGATTGCCAACGTCGCGGCCGTCGTGCTGGTGCGCATGATCGGCAAAAACCTGACAGACAAAGCCTGAGGCCTGCGCCATGACTCTTCAACAATCCCGCCGTCTGCAAAGCCTGCTGCTCGGCACTCTGGCCTGGGCCATCGCGATCCTGATCTTCTTCCCGATCTTTTGGATGGTGATGACCAGTTTCAAAACCGAAATCGACGCGTTCGCCACGCCGCCGCAGTTCATCTTCACGCCGACGCTGGAGAACTACCTGCACATCAACGAGCGCAGCGACTACTTCAGCTTCGCCTGGAACTCGGTGGTGATTTCCTTCAGCGCTACGGCTCTGTGCCTGCTGATCGCGGTGCCCGCGGCCTACTCCATGGCGTTCTACGAAACACAGCGCACCAAAGGCACGCTGCTGTGGATGCTCTCCACCAAAATGCTGCCGCCGGTGGGCGTGCTGATGCCGATCTACCTGCTGGCCAAGAGTTTCGGCCTGCTCGATACGCGCATCGCCTTGATCACCATTTACACCCTGATCAACCTGCCGATCGTGGTCTGGATGATTTACACCTACTTCAAGGACATCCCCAAAGACATCCTCGAAGCCGCACGCCTGGACGGTGCCACGTTGTGGCAGGAAATGGTCCGGGTACTGCTGCCGATCGCCAAAGGTGGCCTGGCGTCCACGGTTTTACTGTCGCTGATCCTGTGCTGGAACGAAGCGTTCTGGTCGCTGAACCTGACCTCATCGAAAGCCGCGCCACTGACCGCGTTGATCGCCTCCTACTCAAGCCCCGAAGGTTTGTTCTGGGCCAAGTTGTCGGCGGTGTCGACCCTGGCCTGTGCGCCGATCCTGATCTTCGGCTGGATCAGCCAGAAACAACTGGTGCGCGGCCTGTCGTTCGGCGCAGTGAAATGAATCAAAAGCAAAAGATCGCAGCCTGCGGCAGCTCCTACAGGGGTACCGCATCGGCCGGACGTTCCGTGTAGGAGCTGCCGAAGGCTGCGATCTTTTGATCTTAAAAAACAACAAATGGAGGCCCATCATCATGGCCAACCTGAAAATCAAAAATCTGCAAAAAGGCTTCGAAGGTTTTTCCATCATCAAAGGCATCGACCTGGAAGTGAATGACAAGGAATTCGTGGTGTTCGTCGGTCCGTCGGGCTGCGGCAAATCCACCCTGCTGCGGCTGATCGCCGGTCTGGAAGAAGTCAGCGGCGGCACCATCGAACTGGATGGCCGCGACATCACCGAAGTCAGCCCCGCCAAGCGCGATCTGGCAATGGTGTTCCAGACTTACGCCCTGTACCCGCACATGAGCGTGCGCAAGAACATGTCGTTTGCCCTGGACCTGGCCGGCGTAGCGAAAGCCGAAGTCGAGAAGAAAGTCGGCGAAGCGGCGCGCATTCTCGAACTGGGGCCGATGCTCGAACGCAAGCCGAAACAGCTGTCCGGCGGCCAGCGTCAGCGCGTGGCCATCGGCCGGGCGATCGTGCGTAACCCGAAAATCTTCCTGTTCGACGAACCGCTGTCCAACCTCGACGCCGCCTTGCGTGTGCAGATGCGCCTGGAACTGTTGCGCCTGCACAAAGAACTGAAAGCCACGATGATCTACGTGACCCACGATCAGGTCGAAGCCATGACCATGGCCGACAAAGTCGTCGTCCTCAATGGCGGCAAGATCGAGCAGGTCGGTTCGCCACTGGACCTGTATCACCAGCCGGCCAACCTGTTTGTCGCAGGCTTCCTCGGCACACCGAAAATGGGCTTCCTCAAGGGCAAAATCACCCGGGTCGAAAGCCGGAGCTGCGAAGTGCTACTGGACGCCGGCAGCCGTATCAGCCTGCCGCTGAGCCGGGCCAACCTGAGCGTCGGCGACGCGGTGACCTTAGGGATTCGCCCGGAACATCTGGAACTGGCGCGACCCGGCGACTGCACGCTGCAAGTGACGGCCGATGTCAGCGAGCGCTTGGGCAGCGACACCTTCTGCCACGTCCTGACGTCTTCCGGCGAAGCCCTGACCATGCGGGTTCGCGGCGATCTGGCCAGCCGTTATGGCGAAACCCTGAGCCTGCATCTGGATGCCGAACACTGTCATTTATTCGATGCCGACGGCGTGGCGCTGACCCGCCCACTGCGCGCTGCAGCCTGATTCGAGAGCACGCGATGAAACTGAATAAACAGAACCTTAACCGCCTCGCCCCCGAGGTGGCCCTGCCCGCCTACAGCCTGAGCGATACCCGCCAAGGCATCGCCCATATTGGCGTCGGCGGTTTCCACCGTGCGCATCAGGCGTACTACACCGACGCGTTGATGAATACCGGTGAAGCACTGGACTGGGCCATTTGCGGGGTCGGCCTGCGCGCCGAAGACCGCCGCGCCCGGGACGATCTGAAGGAACAGGACTACCTGTTCACCCTGTTCGAACTGGGCGACAGCGATGATGCCGAAGTCCGGGTGATCGGTGCCATCCGCGACATGCTGCTGGCCGAAGACAGCGCCGAGGCGCTGATCGAAAAACTCGCCAGCCCCGAAATCCGCATCGTCTCGCTGACCATCACCGAGGGTGGCTACTGCATCGATGACAGCAACGGCGAGTTTATGGCGCAGCTGCCGCAGATCCAGCACGACCTCGCTCACCCGAACGCGCCGAAGACTGTATTCGGTTTCCTCTGCGCCGCCCTGGCCAAACGTCGTGCAGCCGGTACGCCTGCATTCACGCTGATGTCCTGCGATAACCTGCCGCACAACGGCGCCGTGACCCGTAAAGCCCTGCTGGCATTCACCGCCCTGCGCAACGCCGATCTACGGGACTGGATCGAGCGCCATGTCAGTTTCCCTAACGCCATGGTCGACCGCATCACGCCAATGACCAGCACCGAACATCGTCTGCAACTGGCCGACAAACATGCCGTCGACGATGCCTGGCCTGTGGTCTGCGAACCGTTTGTGCAGTGGGTACTGGAAGACAAATTCGTCAACGGCCGCCCGGCCTGGGAAAAGGTCGGTGTGCAGTTCACCGACGACGTCACGCCTTACGAAGAGATGAAGATCAAACTGCTCAACGGCAGCCATCTGGCCCTGACCTATCTGGGCTTTTTGAAGGGTTACCGCTTCGTTCACGAAACCATGAACGACCCACTGTTCGTGCGCTACATGCGCGCCTACATGGACCTGGACGTGACGCCGCAACTGGCGCCGGTGCCGGGGATCGACCTGACCGAGTACAAAAACACCCTGGTGGCGCGCTTCTCCAACCAGGCGATTGCCGATCAGCTGGAGCGGGTGTGTTCGGATGGCTCCTCGAAGTTTCCTAAGTTCACCGTGCCGACCATCAACCGCTTGATTGCCGATGGCCAGGAGACCAAGCGTGCGGCGCTGGTGGTGGCGGCGTGGGCGCTGTACCTCAAAGGCGTGGATGAGAATGGCCAGACCTATGCCGTTCCCGATCCGCGGGCGGCGTTCTGTCAGGCGTTGGTGGCCGATGATGCGTTGATCACTCAGCGGTTGCTGGAGGTTGAAGAGATTTTCGGGACGGCGATCCCGCGTTCTCCGGAGTTCGTGGCGGCGTTCGAGTGGTGCTGTAACAGCTTGCGGGAGGTTGGGGTGACGCGGACGCTGGAGCGGGTGTTGGCGTAAGAATGGCGGTCAATTGACCGCCGTCATCGCGAGCAGGCTCGCTCCCACATTAGATCGTTGTCGAACACAAATCCTGTGTCCTCTAAACATCTCCTGTGGGAGCGAGCCTGCTCGCGATTGGGCTCACTGATATCGACCTGACGATCCAAGGATCTTCCATGGCAAACCAACAACTATTCCTCGGCATCGACTGCGGCACCCAAGGCACCAAAGCCGTCGTCCTCGACGCGCGCAGCGGCCAGGTCCTCGGTCAGGGCGCCGCCGCCCATAGCCTGATCAGCGGCGCCAATGGTCGTCGTGAGCAAGACACCGCCCAATGGCTGGAGGCCTTTACCCTCGCCACCCGCCGCGCATTGCTCGCAGCGAATGTAGACGGTCAGGCCATCCTCGGCATCGGTGTTTCCGGGCAGCAACATGGCCTGGTGCTACTCGACGAGCACGGCCAGGTGCTGCGCCCGGCCAAGCTCTGGTGTGACACTGAATCCACGCCGGAGAACGACCGCTTGCTCGCCCATCTGGGGGGCGAAAAAGGATCGCTAGAACGCCTCGGCGTAGTCATCGCGCCAGGCTACACCGTGTCCAAACTGCTCTGGACCAAAGAACAGCACCCGCAGGTGTTCGCCCGGATCGCCCGCATCCTGCTGCCCCATGACTACCTCAACTACTGGCTCACCGGCCGCAGTTGCGCCGAGTATGGCGATGCCTCGGGCACCGGCTATTTCAACGTGCGCACCCGCCAGTGGGACTTGCAACTGCTGCGCGACATCGACCCCACCGGGCGCCTGCAAGCCGCACTCCCGGAGCTGATCGATGCCCATCAGCCGGTCGGCACAATCTTGCCGAGTATCGCCGAACACCTCGGCATCAACCCCCAGGCACTGGTCTCCAGCGGAGGCGGCGACAACATGATGGGCGCCATCGGCACTGGCAACATCAAGCCCGGCGCGATCACCATGAGCCTCGGCTCCTCGGGAACGGTTTACGCCTATGCCGAACGAGCGAACGTCAGCCCGGATGCCTCGGTCGCGACGTTTTGCTCCTCCAGCGGCGGCTGGCTGCCATTGATCTGCACGATGAACCTGACCAACGCAACCGGCGCCATTCGCGAGTTGTTCGAACTGGATATCGAGTCGTTCAATGCCTTGGTCGCACAAGCGCCGATCGGTGCCGAAGGCGTGTGCATGTTGCCGTTCCTCAATGGCGAGCGCGTTCCCGCCCTGCCCCATGCCCACGGCAGCCTGCTGGGCCTGACCATGACCAACCTGACCCGGGCCAACTTGTGCCGCGCCGTGGTGGAAGGCACCACCTTCGGCTTGCGTTACGGGCTGGACCTGCTGCGCCACAATGGCTTACAAAGCCGCAGCATCTGCCTGATCGGCGGCGGTTCGAAGAGCCCGGTGTGGCGACAGATCGTCGCCGACATCATGAATACGCCAGTGATTTGTACCGAACACAGCGAGGCCGCGGCCCTCGGCGCAGCGATTCAGGCAGCGTGGTGCAAGTCCTGGGCAAACGGACACGAAGACAGCCTGGCGGATTTGTGTGATCGCTGTGTGAAGCTCGATCTGGCCAGTGAAACCTTACCGATTGCAGTAAATGTGGTGGCCTGTCAGCAGGCCTATGAACGCTATCAACAGCATGTCGCAACCCTTTAAAGAGCGAGCAATTATGTATCTGGTGTGTGGCGAAGCGCTGTTCGATTTCTTCAGCGAGGACGATGCCAGCGGTCTGGCATCCAAAGTGAATTTCAAGGCCATTGCCGGCGGCTCGCCGTTCAACGTCGCCGTCGGTTTGCGCCGACTCGGTGTGGACGCCGCGCTGTTTGCCGGGCTGTCGACCGATTACCTCGGTCGACGTTTGCAGCAGGTGCTGCAGGATGAAGGTGTGTGCCCGGACTACCTCGTGGACTTTGCCGCGCCGACCACGTTGGCGATGGTCGCGGTCGGTGCCAATGGTTCACCCCATTACAGCTTTCGTGGCGAAGGCTGCGCTGATCGCCAGTTGAGCCTGGCGCATCTGCCAGAGCTGGGGCCAGAAGTGCGAGGTTTGCACGTCGGCTCGTTCTCGCTGGTGGTGCAACCGATTGCCGATACCTTGCTGGCGCTGGTGCAACGGGAAAGCGGCAAACGCCTGATCAGCCTCGACCCGAACGTGCGCCTGAATCCCGAGCCGAACATCGAGTTGTGGCGCTCGCGGATTGCCACGCTGATTGAGCTGGCCGACCTGATCAAGGTCAGCGACGAAGACTTGAGCCTGTTGTATCCCGAGCAGGACCCTCAACGCGTCATCGAAGGCTGGCTGCAGCATCGCTGTCAGTTGGTGTTCCTGACCCGAGGTGGCGAAGGCGCGACGGTGTTCAGTCGTGCGCACGGTTCGTGGTCGGTGCCGGCTTGTTCAGTGAAAATCGCCGACACCGTGGGGGCCGGGGATACCTTCCAGGCGGCGTTGATTACCTGGCTGACCGAGCAGCAGCTGGATTCGGTTGAGGGTGTGCAGCGGCTGAGCCGTGAGCAGATCGATGGGATGCTCAGGTTCGCAGTGAGCGCGGCGGCGTTGACCTGCAGCAAGACCGGGCCGGATTTGCCGTATCGACAGCAGTTAGAGTTGCGCTGAATGTGAGGGCCTCTTCGCGGGCAAGCCTCGCTCCTACAGTTCCCAATGGGGCTGCGCAAATCCTGTAGGAGCGAGGCTTGCCCGCGAAGGCGATCTAACGGTCAAAATCCCGTATTCATTGGCTAAAACCCTGTAACTAGGGGTTTTCCCTATACTGCTGACCCTCTGCATCTACGGCATTTGAGCCTTGAACATGGCACTTTAATCCTGCACCATCCGCCCCAGCTTTTTCAAAGGACGGAATTCAAGGCATGCTGGACGCAAACGCAACCCATATTTCCCTCACGCTCGAAGGCGTTTCCGTCGACCTGCAGGTCCTCAGCTTCGTCGGCCGCGAAGCCCTCAACCAGCCGTTCTGTTTCGACATCGAACTGGTCAGCGCTCGCCCCGACCTGAAACTCGAAGAGTTGCTGCACAAGCCCGGTTGCCTGACCTTCGGCGCCACCGGCCAGGGCACAATCCATGGCCTGGTGTATCGCATCGAGCAAGGCGATTCCGGCAAAAGCCTGACCCGCTACAGCATCAGCCTGGTGCCGCAACTCGCCTACCTGCGACACAACCACGACCAGCAAATTTTCCAGCAGTTAAGCGTGCCGAAAATCATCGCCCAGGTACTCGAAGCCCGGGGCATTCTGGCTGACGCCTACAGCTTCCAGCTCGGCGCGATCTACCCCGAGCGCGTGTACTGCGTGCAGTACGACGAATCCGACCTGCACTTCATCCAGCGCCTGTGCGAAGAGGAAGGTATTCACTTCCATTTCCAACACTCGAGCAGCGGCCACAAACTCGTCTTCGGCGATGACCAGACGGTGTTCCGCAAACTCGCGCCGGTGAGCTACCAGCAAGACTCCGGCATGGCCGCCGAAAAACCGGTGATCAAGCGCTTCAACCTGCGCCTGGAAACCCGCACCACTCGCGTCAGCCGCCGCGACTACGACTTCGAAAAACCACGCTTGCTGCCGGAAAGCGCAGCCAAAAGCGAATTCGCCCCGGACCTCGAAGACTACGACTACCCCGGTCGCTTCACCGACCGCGCGCGCGGCAAGCAACTGGCGACCCGCGCCCTCGAACGCCATCGCAGCGACTACCAACTCGCCGAAGGCAAAGGCGACGAACCGACCCTGGTCAGCGGCCATTTCATGGCCCTGAGCGAACACCCGCGCGCCGAGTGGAATGACCTCTGGCTGCTGCTGGAAATCGTCCACGAAGGCAAGCAGCCGCAAGTGCTCGGCGAGAACGTCACCAGCGACGTCACCAACAACAAGGATGACTTCCACCAGGGCTACCGCAACCGCTTCCTCGCCACGCCGTGGGACGCGCATTACCGCCCCGCCCTGGAACACCCGAAACCCAAAGTGCTGGGCAGCCAGACCGCCATCGTCACCGGCCCCGCGGGCGAAGAAATCCACTGCGACGAATACGGCCGGGTCAAGGTGCAGTTTTTCTGGGACCGCGACGGTCAGTCCGATGACAAAACCAGTTGCTGGCTGCGCGTCGCCACCGGCTGGGCCGGCAATGCCTACGGCGGCATCGCCATCCCGCGCATCGGCATGGAAGTGCTCGTCACCTTCCTCGAAGGCGACCCCGACCAACCGCTGATCACCGGCTGCCTGTACCACAAGGAAAACGTCGTCCCCTACGACCTGCCGGCGAACAAAACCCGCAGCACCTTCAAAACCCTGAGCTCACCGGGCGGCAAGGGCTACAACGAGTTTCGCATCGAAGACAAAAAAGGCGCGGAACAGATCTACCTGCACGCCCAGCGCGACTGGGATGAAAACATCGAGCACGACCAGAAGATTCGCGTCGGCAATGAACGGCATGACACGGTCGAGGCTAACGTGTTCAGCGAATTCAAGGTCGAAGAGCACCGCCTCACGCATCTGGATCGCAAGACCGAAGCGCGGGCGGATGATCACCTCACTGTCGGCGTGACTCAGCATGTGAAGGTGGGGACGGCGCAGTTTGTCGAGGCAGGGCAAGAGATTCACTACCACGCTGGGGAGAAGGTGGTGGTTGAGGGTGGCATGGAGCTCACGGCTAAGGCTGGCGGGAGCTTTGTGAAGGTTGATGCGGGTGGGGTGACGATTAGTGGGGCTGAGGTGAAGGTGAATTCTGGGGGTGGGCCGGGTTCCGGCACTGGGATTGGCATCCTCGCCCCGCTTATTCCAGGCCTCGCCGCTGCCGACATCGCCGGTCGCCTGATGAACGAAGCCAAGGCCAATCCGACCTGGCTGGAATTGAACCTGCACTACGACAACCTTGAGCCCGTCCCGGGCGCGGCCTACCGCGTTGACTTTGCTGATGGCTCGACGCGCGAGGGAGTGCTGGACGATGACGGCTTTGCCCGGTTGGAGGATGTCCCGAAAGGACCGGCCAAGGTGTATTACGGCGAGGATCCAAGGCCATACAGCCGTGAAAACGTCACGGTCGTGCAGAACTCTGACGAAAAGGTTAACGCAGATTTACGCAAGCTCGGCCTGGACCCGGACCAGGTTGATTTACAAGCATTGGTGGAGAAAGCCGCAGGGAGGCTGTCATGAGTGACGAAGCAGTTGAGAGCGCAAATGAAGGTGGCGAAGACCGTAGCGCCGCCTACCAGGAGGCCGCGGTAGAACTGGCAAAAGGCATCGCGCTCGGCGCAGTGCCATTTCTTGGCCAGGCCATCGACGCCTACGACACCATCGAATCCTCTATCGTCCTCTACAACGCAGAGTCGACAGACGGTAAGGAAGAAGCTCAGTTTGACCTGCTGATGGCCGTCATCGGCTGGGTTCCAGGCCCGGGCGATGGGCTGAAGAAGAGCCTGCGCATCGTCAACAAAGACCCGCAACGCTATGCCCCGGTGTTGTTTGACTTGCTTCGCTTCGTACTGCAAGAGTGCGGGATCAAAACCAGCCCCGAAGAACTGCTCAAGCAGGTATTCGATGCAGGCAAACTGCGCGCTGAACTCGACGAGATCATCACCGGCGTAAAAGGCTCGTCCACTTTCCAGGGCCTTCCAAACTGGGCGAAAACGGCGGTCGTCACCGTACTCGCCACCTCTCGCGACAATATGCCGGCCATGGTGGGGATTGTTGAGAAACGGCTGGTTAAATGGAAAGGGATGCAGCGCAATAGCTCGGCGGCCTCCTCTGGGTCAAGCCACCCAAAAAAAGCGGAAAAACCTGCAAACAAAGACTCGGCTGTTGCGGCAAAGGGAACCGAGGGTGCGAGCGGCACCCATTCCAACCAGGTTGAAGCCTCCAAAGTAGGCCTTCAGGCGCCAGCCAGTATTTTGAATGAAGGGCTGGGGGTTAGTGGGGAGCATATTGCCGACTACATCTGCGCGGTGGAGTTTGGTTGGGGGAAGGATTGGGATGGGCATGATAAGGGGGCGGATGGGAAGTGGCTTGAGGGAGTGCCAAGTGCGAGTAAGACGGGGAAACTCTCCGCAGGTGGAAGCCCCAAGGCAAAACACGTTCTCTACAAACTGTCTGATGGCGCTAATGGAACGGGGATAGATGCCGTTTGGCGAGCCAACCCTTCCAACAATGGAGGCGAGAAATTTGCCATTGTTGAGGCTAAGGCAAGCCGCGATGAAGATGCGCCGAAATTCATGCGTAAACCCAACAACACACGCAAACCTAGTGTTGGTTCTAAGCTAGGTGTATCAGGATTGGGCGATCCAAGCACGCTGCTTGAACCCATCGAGAACGAGCAAGATGCCAGTAGTAAAAAAAGCCCGAGCACCAAGAACACCGGCAGATCAAAAAAACTGCCTTCCAAAAGCTCAAAATCCAGTACTACTAAACCCAAAGACGTACTCGTACAGATGAGCGTGGAATGGATACTCAGTAATCTTCAAAAAGCGGTCGGTAATCGAATACTCGCCGCCCAAGTAGAAGCTTCTTATAGTCGGCATTTGTTTTATTCCCCACTCTACCACCCGAGCTCCAGCCCTAAAGAGCATGCTGAGGCCAGAACAAACAATGCAAATGAAAGCGAACACCACACTCACAAAGCCTTCCATTACAATGAGGCAGAGGTTAAAGCGTTTGTGAATAAGCGCAAAAAGTCCCTGACCAAAAAGCATGGCGCATTGAACACTCTAAAGGTTGAGGCATGACACTATGAACATACGGCAAAAATTCTTTAGTCAAAAACACTATGAGAACTTCCTCAGAGAACATGACGAGCTAATCGAATTCTTTAAAATAAATAAATTTAAATCTGACTCTGCTTTAGAGGAAACCTCTCAGCGCGCTAAATATTTCCAGACGCTCTCTTTAGACAAGTTACTTGCCACTTACACTGCGGGTGAGAATATAGAGACCCTTATTCCTCTCCTTGAGGACCTCGTGGAAAAGTACGAAATTCGCCAAAAAACCTTGGCCGAGTATCAGGGCATCCCGAATATATCGCCACTGGCAATAGACGACTGGCCAAACCAATATGAAGAAGCAGTCCAGGTGATCAGTCTGTGTATACTTTTACACCGGACTGACTTGCTTCCACGCTTCGTCAAGCTCATTGACGATGCAGGATACGCAAGTGACGATACGCTTTATGAAGCCTTACTGAACAAGGTGATGCCTAATCGGCATGATGTAGACGAATGGTATCACGACGTATATACGTTACTAATTCAAGCGATTTACAGCGATGACAAAGAAGAGCCACCAAAACTTCTGAAAAAATATTGCCAGCAATGGTATCCAGCCTTCAAGCAAGCTCCTTGGCACGACACTCATCTTCAAGGGGAGGAAGGAATCTACGTGGGCTACTGGGCCTTTGAAGCTGGTGCGGTTGCCTTCTTATATGGCATAGATGACAGCAAAATAGACCATATGGTGTATCCGAAAGCATTGGTCGAATACGCTAGAAATTATAAGACTGCAATAGGCTCCCAGATTGGCCGTATTGTTGCTGGCGAACCCTGCAGCAAAACTGGCTATTGGTTTACCCCAGCTCAAGCCAACTCAAGACGCCACTTCCAACAAGGCGAAATCATGCCAAGTTTCAGTGACTCGAAATGGGGCGATACGCTTTGGTATTGGTCCGGTGAAGAGTGAACTTATCTACAAATTTTGCTCAGCGGCCACTTTATGGCCCTGAGCTAACACCCGCGCGCCGAGTGGAACGACCTCTGGCTACTGCTGGAAATCGTCCACGAAGGCAAGCAGCCGCAAGTACTCGGCCAGAACATCACCAGCGACGTCACCAACAACAAGGATGACTTCCACCAGGGCTACCGCAACCGCTTCCTCGCCACGCCGTGGGACGCGCATTACCGCCCGGCCCTGGAACACCCGAAACCCAAAGTGCTGGGCAGCCAGACCGCCTTCGTCACCAGCCCCGCGGGCGAAGAAATCCACTGCGACGAATACGGCCGGGTCAAAGTGCAATTCCACTGGGACCGCGACGGCCAGGGCAACGACACCACCAGCTGCTGGCTGCGCGTCGCCACCGGCTGGGCCGGCAACGCCTACGGCGGCATCGCCATCCCGCGAATCGGCATGGAAGTGCTCGTCACCTTCCTCGAAGGCGACCCTCGACCAACCGCTGATCACCGGCTGCCTGTACCACAAGGAAAACGTCGTCCCCTACGACCTGCCGGCAAACAAAACCCGCAGCACCTTCAAAACCCTGAGTTCACCGGGCGGCAAGGGCTACAACGAGTTTCGCATCGAAGACAAAAAAGGTGCCGAACAGATCTACCTGCACGCCCAGCGCGACTGGGATGAAAACATCGAGCACGACCAGAAGATTCGCGTCGGCAATGAACGGCATGACACCGTTGAAGCGAATGTCTTTAGTGAGTTCAAAGTGGAAGAGCATCGCCTCACCCACCTGGACCGCAAGACCGAAGCGCGGGCGGACGATCACCTCACTGTCGGCGTGACTCAGCATGTGAAGGTCGGCACGGCGCAGTTTGTCGAGGCCGGGCAAGAGATTCACTACCACGCTGGAGAGAAGGTGGTGGTTGAGGGGGGGATGGAGCTGACGGCTAAGGCTGGCGGGAGCTTTGTGAAGGTTGATGCGGGTGGGGTGACGATTAGTGGGGCTGAGGTGAAGGTGAATTCCGGGGGTGCTCCTGGCGCCGGTACGGGTATTCAGATTCTCGCCCCGGTTATTCCTGGTGCCGCTGCGGCCGCCATTTCGGGGCAACTGTTGAGCGCCCCACCGGTTGGAAAATTCAACGCCACCGCTGATTCGACACCACCTGCAGTAGAAGAAGAGTTTGAAGAAGAGGAAGAAGAAGTCGAGGTGGAAGACATCACCTTGCGGGTTGGGGTGTTCTTCGATGGGACGGGCAACAACCGTAGTAACAGCGAACGTGTCTATGGCTGTTTTGCCCCAGACGTTAACTTGCAGGAAATGGCGGAAGAGATTCGCAAGTACTGCGCATCTTACGGATACGACGGCAAGGGGAGTTCCCCGGATAACAGTTATGGGAATGACGTCAGCAATGTGGCCAGGCTGTATGACCTTTACATAAACCAAGTGGATGAAGCACTGCCCGTCGATGCGGAAATGGCGAGCTTGTCAATTTATGTGGATGGGATCGGTACTAGCAGCACTGGGGAAGATTCCGTTTTTTCGCAAGGTACAGGCATGGGGACGCAGGGGGTCAGGACTCGGGTTGAAGAAAGTCCAGCGCTACTGGTTAAAGCTCTCCGAGCGTTTAGGGCGAACAACCCGGATAAACGTATTGTGCGGATCGAATTCGATATTTTCGGCTTCAGCCGTGGAGCCGCAGCCGCACGGGACTTTGCCAATGAAGTGCTCAAAGGCGACAAAAGCATTCTGGCCAAAGCCATTCCCGCTGGCACTTCTGGTCTGGCAGATAGCTTCACCTGGAAACCGCACAGCGACATTTCCATCAATTTTATCGGTATCTTTGACACTGTAGCCGCCACCGCCAATCCATTGGTGGGAGACTTCAGTGGTCATAACGCCAGGAACCCCGGGCTCAATATCTTCCTGGCTCCAGATGCAGCCAAGAAAGTCGTCCATTTGGTCGCCCGAAATGAGCGGCGCTACAACTTTTCCCTGAACAGTGCCGGAGCGGCCGATATTGTCTTGCCCGGCGTGCATTCCGACTTGGGTGGTGGCTATCTACCGAAAGCCAAGGAGCGCGTACTGGTCAGCAAACCGCGAAGAAGTGCCGTTGCACTCACAACCCCGTTTACCGAAGCCAATAGCTACAAGCTTGCCCAACAAGACTTGCGACGGCTTCAAGATCAAATGGCCCAATACAACCTTCCTTTGGAGCTACGAACCTGGGAAGTACCGTTTACCAGTCAGGACAGGGACGATCGAACGCAGAAAAAACATGTATATGCGGCGGTAAGCAGCCAGCGCGAGGTTCGTAGTGATCTGTCTTTGATTTATTTGCGGATCATGCGTGAGTTGGCCGTAGAAAATGCCGTGCCATTTGACGAGATTGACGAGGGAGAAAAGAGACTCGCGCTGCCAGACGAGCTCCTTCCAATTTACGAAAAACTCATGACCTATGCCTTGGGCAAAAGCAAAACGATTGGATTGAGCTCGCAAGAGGAAGAGTTACTTTTCCAGCGATATGTCCATCTGTCCGACAATTGGAATGCCGCCAAGAATTTGAATAACAGCGATCTAGACGTGGTCTTCATCAATCGCCCCACCGACAACTCTCTGCGCACGGTGCATCCTAATGAGTAAGTATTTGCGTATCTTCATCGTCGCTTTATTACTCAGTGCCTGCTCACTCGCCAACAGCGAATCTTTGCCTTATGACGCATGGCGTTTGGGTTTTTCGGCACCCAATTACATGGAAGTCTGGATCGAAACAGCTGATGTGGTGGATATTCAAGGACAGGTCTATAGACGAGCCATGAGTGGTAACGCTGCTATACAGAGGCCTTCCAACAACTCTGGCGATCCCAAAGGCTGGCCTGAAAGACCAGGTTGGGGTAAGGGTAAATACGTGACAGGAGCGGATCTGCCGAAAAAGATCTATGTCCGCTGGCAATCACTGGTCGAGCCGCAAACTTACCAGGTGGCTATCGACATACCCGAGTCGACAAGAGAGATCATGCGCAAGAAAGAAAAAGTTTTTTGCGCGTTTGATGGCAAATGGATAACGGACTACCGCGAAGCGTTAGTCGTGGGACTTGCCCCTGGTGGCATTGCCAAAGTCTGGGTACTTGGTCCCTGCCTGCCCCCATTCGAAGTCACACGGGTACAAGCCGAGATTGATCCGCGTGGACCATATGAAGGGGAATCTGGAGGTCATCACCGTCCCCTTTCGGCAATTTCAAAAGCCTATGTCGAGAAGTTTGGCGTGCCGTATGGTTCTTGGTAGCAGCAGTGCCCGACATTCCAGATGAGTAACTTCCTGCGTATCGCCGTCGTTGCGCTCTTGCTCGGTGGCTGCTCGCTCGTTGATAGTCGCTCTTTGCCCTATGACGCGTGGCGCTTGGGTTTTTCGGCCCCCAATTACATGGAAGTCTGGATCGAAACAGCTGATGTGGTGGATGTCCAAGGACAGGTCTATCGACGTGCCATGAGTGGCAATTCTGCAATACAAACACCTCCCAACAACTCTGGAGATCCCAAAGGCTGGCCTGAAAGACCAGGTTGGGGTAAGGGTAAATACGTGACGGGAGCGGATCTGCCGAAAAAGATCTATGTCCGCTGGCAATCACTGGTCGAGCCGCAAACCTACAAGATGGCTATCGATATACCCGAGTCAACTAGGGAGATCATGCGTAAGGGTGAAAAAACTTACTGTGCTGCCACCGGAAAATGGATGACGGGCTATCGCAAGGCGATCGTTGTAGGCCTTGCCCCCGGCGGCATTGCCAAAGTCTGGGTACTCGGCCCTTGTCTGACGCCAATCGAAGTCACGCGAGTACAAGCCGAGGTTGATCCAGGTGGGCCATATGAAGGGGAATCTGGAGCTCATCACCGTCCCCTTTCGGCAATTTCAAAAGCCTATATCGAAAAGTTTGGCGTGCCGTATGGCTCTTGGTAGCAGCAGTGCCCGACATTCCAGATGAGTAACTTCCTGCGTATCGCCGTCGTTGCGCTCTTGCTCGGTGGCTGCTCGCTCGTTGATAGTCGCTCTTTGCCCTATGACGCATGGCGCTTGGGTTTTTCGGCCCCCAATTACATGGAGGTCTGGATCGAAACAGCTGATGTGGTGGATGTCCTAGGACAGGTCTATCGACGTGCCATGAGTGGCAACTCTGCAATACAAACACCTCCCAACAACTCTGGAGATCCCAAAGGCTGGCCTGAAAGACCAGGCTGGGGTAAGGGTAAATACGTGACGGGAGCGGATCTGCCGAAAAAGATCTATGTCCGCTGGCAATCACTGGTCGAGCCGCAAACTTACCAAGTGGCTATCGACATACCCGAGTCGACCAGGGAGCTCATGTGCAAAAAAGAAAAAGTTTTTTGCGCTTTTTGATGGCAAATGGATAACAGACTACAGTGAAGCATTAGTCGTGGGCCTTGCTCCTGGTGGCATTGCCAAAGTCTGGGTACTCGCCCCCTGCCTGCCTCCAATCGAAGTCACACGGGTACAAGCCGAGGTTGATCCGCGCGGGCCCTATGAAGGCAAATCAGGGGGAGAGTACGACACGCTCTCCGACATATCCAAAGCCTATGTCAAAAAATTTGGTGTGCCGTATGGCTCTTGGTGACTAGACATGCTCCTGCAGACAATTAGCTAACAGGAGCCTGAAATGCTTCCCGGGAGAACCTCATCCGATTCCGCCTTAAAATCAGGGTTTGGTGTCAGATCGCTTGAGGCGTGGAGGTGCTCAGCTTCGTCGGCCGCAAAGCCCTCAACCAGCCGTTCTGTTTCAACATCGCACTTGCCTGCGATAGCATCACCTCGGTGTACCTGACATACCGAGGCGCCTGTATCGCGGACAAGCCCGGCTCCCAGCGCCCGTCCGGTATCTATTACCGCAAGATCAAGGATTGCTCCGCGAAGCTTCATGCTGCTCCCAACTCAATGCAAATCTTGAGGGATATGGTGAAATGAAAAACCTTCTGTTCAGCATTGGACTTGCCACATTCAGTATTCAGGCATTCGCAGCTCAACCTCAGTTAAATTCAGTCATCAACTGCGAACTGGCCGGACCAAATCATACTGCTTCACTGTTACGCAGCTCATCCATTGAAGACTCTTATGTCTATAAAATCCGCCACGACAAACAAACGAGATTCATGTACGACGACTCGACCGAATCGCGGGGAAGCGAGGTGCAGTGGCAGTGCACTTCCGGCGAGCAATATCTAAATGCACTCGTAATTTCTGGCGAGTTCACTTCAAATTTTATACAAGGTGTTTTGTTCTATTTCGACTCAGGTGACGGGAAAATAGAACGAATCGATTTCGCTGAAAGGAATCGTCCTCGTTGGGTAAAAATATCTGCAAAGGGCGCTCAAGTCATTTTTGAGAACACAGGCAATGAAAGCTCAAGCAAATATTTAAGCTATGGAAAACACGAGGCCTATCTTGAATTATCCGAGCTTCCCGCGACCTCTGCTGAAGCGGGTGAAACGCTGATTGATCTGAACAATGCAAAACAGTGAAGCGCCATTTTATTCCAGTTTAATCATTACCATCGGACATCTAGCTTCAAAGCCTACCCCACAAGAGGCAGGCTTTTCTGAAGGTACGGCGTCAGACCGGTGCCTTCCACCCCATCATCCGCTGCTGAGCAACCGTCAACAGATCGCAACCATCCTGAGTCAGCAAATAAAGCGCATGGGTAATGTGCGGAATGTCCTGAACATCGCCGTGCTTGAAGCACTGGCAATGGAGCGTTTCAAGTAACTGGCTGGAGGCTCGGATGCGCTGCAACGCAGCTTCGAGAATATCTTGCGGATTGGCTTCTGTGTCGATCACCAAGGGTTTTGAGTCGGTGACGCTGCTTTTGATTGAACGGTACCGTTCGGGGAATGGATTTATCGTTGGCATAGTAATTACTCGAGTATTAATTAGTAATCGCCAGCACCGTGACCAAACGATGGAGGCGGCTGTGTACAGGCTTGGTCAACCGCTAACACCCAAACGGCTCGCTCGAAAGCGTCCTGCACACAGCCACCATTGCAACGCACTACGAGACGTAGAAGTCCGCAGAGCGAATGATGGCACATATATGTGCAGTGTTAGTCAGGTGACCAAACCTGTTCGCTGATTTTGCAGCGAAGCCAAACAGTAAACGCTGATAACCAGCCAGCGAAAGACGACAAGGCGTCCAAGCTTGTAGGAACGAGCCGAAGCTCCCTCAGTTTTTTTACCTGCATGAAACCTCTGTCAGAAACCGCCTCACGACAGGCGGCATGCAACTGGGTTAACCATCGCTTAACCCCACGGTCCAAAACTTTACTGGACCGCACGCCCTCAGCTCCCTCTGACGCCCAGTGCGGCAGGTTCGACGTTCTTCAGTCGAACTGACTTCCCCTCTGCACTGGAGACTCACCATGAACATGCGAACACTCCTGATAACCACCGCCCTCGCCTGCACCGCGTTCGCAGGTTTCGCTCAGGCCAACGATACGTCGTCCCAGGCCGTGCCCTATCACTACGGCATGCCGCTGCACGTGGCCAAGGTCGTTTCCCTGACTGAGCCATCGACGCTGGAATGCCAAGTGGTGACGGCTGACATGAAGTACATCGACAAGTCGGGCAAGCCTGCGGAAATTACCTACCGAAAACTTTCTGACGCGTGCAGTTATCAGAACTGACAGAAGATTCTGATTCGGTGTTTGGCGGTAGGCCTGTGAGGGTTCTGACGCTATGCTTTGGCGTCTCCCTCACTGCTGAAAGGATTCGCCATGCAGTTCTCGTTTCGCACGCTGTCGACGTTCACCGCCGTCCTTTGTTTTCTGCTGGCGCTGGTCTGGGGTTTGATGCCCCAATGGTTGCTGGCGATCTGGAGTATCGAGTACTCGTCCGCGGCAGGTTTTGTCGCCCGGCGCAGTGCGGTGCTGTTCGCCGCGTTGGGGGTGATGTTTTATCTCGTGCGGCAGGCACCGCCCTCGGCGGCGAGAAGCGCGATGTGCAGCGGCTTTATGGTGGGGTGTTTCGGCTTGGCGGCACTGGGCTTCGGCGAATGGCTCAATGGTCAGGCCGGGCCGGGTATTTTGTTGGCGATTGCGGTGGAGTTGGCACTGGGCCTGGGGTTTATCCAGACCCGGCGCGTGTCGGTCGAACTGGGTGAAACGGCCGGTTAATGGGCTTTTGACTTTGGACAGAACAGCTGGCTGTGCGTGCTATGCGCAAGGTCGGTGCGTAACTCGGCGATCAGATTGTTGATCTCCCTACATCCATTGAGGCGTTGAGCATCTATGCCGGTAACAAACAGGTCCAGATGGTCAGTCTCAACGTCCGAATACACCTTGACGGTCATCGACAGGTCCGGCGACAGCGTGCATTGGCAGCGTTTCGGGAGAAAACTGCTTTCAACGATATTGCGTAGTTCCAAGGCAGAAAGAAACATGGCCACCCTCTCGGTAGTGTGCGATTGCCAATCGAAAATCAATGTCGGTCGGAGCTCAAATCGCCCGTTCTTTTTCTTCCGTGCGGGCCTCATCGTTCCAACGTCCGACCGCTTTCTTGTTTCAGCGCTGACTCAGTGGGAATCGTGGTCAGCTCAAGACAGCTTCAGCATAAAACATGCCCAGAATTTCGCCCTGCGGCTCGTCGGCCAATCAAGGGTTTAACGAAGCAGGCAACACATCGCGTCATGCAAAATGCAAGAAAGGACTGTTTTCGATACCTGCATTTTGCAACCCATCTCTGATGGCGGGTTTGCATTGACCGAGGACGACAGTGAAAATGCGGCCCATCTATTCAGTATCCGCTGACCCCGCACACACGCAAGGAGGCATCATGGGTGCTTTGCCGCTTAACACGACCGTCGGGCTGATAGTTGCCGTTCTGTCGTCCGTAACCCAGGCTGCGACCCTCGAAGACGTCGCGCCCTATCCCAAACCTGAGAGCGGTTTTACCCGCCAGGTCATTCACCTCGCCCCGCAACAACAGGAAGACGGCTATCAAGTCGAGATCCTGGCTGGCAAGACCCTGGCCGTCGACTGCAACCGTCAGCGTCTGGGTGGCAGGCTCGAGGAAAAGAACCTCGAGGGCTGGGGCTACCCGTTTTACCGGCTGGAAAAAGTCACCGGTCCGATGAGCACGCTGATGGCCTGCCCGGATGGCCAGCGCAAACAAGACTTCGTACCGGTGGTCGGTGACGGTTTCAGGCTGCGTTACAACAGCAAGTTGCCGATCGTGCTCTACGTGCCACAGGACGTCGAAGTGCGTTACCGAATCTGGTCGGCGTCGAGTCAGGTCGAGAAAGCCGCTCAGGAATAACCAGTCCAGCCCTCACGCCAACGCGGCACGCTCGGCCACATGCCGCAAACTGTCGAAATTGATATTTGCGCCGGAATCGATGGCCACCAGGGTCTGCCCCCGTGCGCCGGTTCGTGCCACGTACTGCTTGATCCCGGCCACAGCCAAAGCGCCGGAAGGCTCGGTGATCGAGCGAGTATCGTCGTAGATATTCTTGATGGCAGCGCAGAGTTCGTCATTGCTGACGGTCATTACCTCATCGACGCAAAACCGGCAGACCTCGAAACCGTGGGCGCCGATCTGAGCGACGGCCACGCCATCGGCAAAGGTGCCGACGCTGGGCAGGATAACCCGCTCACCGGCCTGTAATGCTGCCTGCAAACAGGCGGAATGTTCTGACTCGACGCCGATGATGCGAACTTCAGGGCGCAGGTATTTGACGTACGCGGCGATACCGGCGATCAAGCCACCCCCGCCCACCGGAACGAAGATCGCATCCACCGGCCCTTGATGCTGGCGAAGGATTTCCATGGCGACGGTGCCCTGCCCCGCGATCACGTCCGGGTCGTCGAAGGGCGAGACAAAGGTGCGACCGGTTGTCCGTGCCAGGTCCAGCGCATATTCCAGGGCAAACGGAAAACTCTCGCCATGCAGCACCGCATCGGCACCCCGACTGCGGACACCCAGCACCTTCAGTTCCGGCGTCGTGCAAGGCATGACGATGGTTGCGGCGATTCCCAGTTCACGGGCCGCCAACGCGACGCCCTGGGCATGATTGCCCGCCGAGGCGGTGATCACGCCACGTGCCTTCTGTTCATCGCTCAGGTGCACCAGCTTGTTGTAGGCGCCGCGGATCTTGAAGGAAAAGGTCGGTTGCAAATCTTCACGCTTGAGCAGGATCTGATTGCCCAACGCCTCGGACAAGGCTGGTGCCGCTTGCAACGGCGTGCGCACGGCGAGTTCATACACCGGCGCGGCGAGGATCTTTTTCACGTAGTGCTCAAGCAAGCTCTGCTGGGCGGGGGTGCTGCTCATGGTCGTCTCCTTTACGGTATCCGGGTTTACGCGGTCGGCGCAGGAGCTGCCGAAGGCTGCGATCTTTGCGTTTCAAGATCAAAAGATCGCAGCCCTCGCAGCTCCTGCCCCGGTTGCGTGTGCCCGGTAAGCTCAAACCCAGGAGACGGAAAGTAAAAACCCGCCTCTAGGGCGGGTTGGGTGCTGCAGTCGTGAGCTAGCCCGCCAAATAAGGAATGGCGGTAATAATGCTTGGCTGGCAGCGCAATACGGTGGAAGTCATGGCTGGAAATTAGCCGGACGCTGATGGCAAGTCAACGGCCAATTTTCAAGGGCCGCCGTAGGCTGGCGATTCTGCTCATTGTCCCAAGGAAGGAAACCATGAAGTCTGTCGCCCTGCCCCTCATTGCTCGCGGGGGTTTCAACGCCGCAAGAACGCCATCGATGCCACTCAACAAGCTTGATTCAGGATTGTTGTGATTTTTCGATAGCTATCGCGAGCAGGCTCGCTCCCACAGGGAGGGCTGCGCTGGACTCGGACCTTGGGGCAACCCGGATCAAAATGTGGGGGCGAGCCTGCTCGCGAAGGCGATCTGACAGCCGCCAAAGTCACCTCGCCAGGCGCTTGAGGCCGATCACCATCACTCCCGCCCCCAGCATCATCACAGTCAGAAACAACGGATAGGAAATCCACCACGGCGTGCCGGCGGTCATCATGCTGAACTCGGACATACCGCCAATGCTCGCAATCAGGTTCAACGGCAGAAACACCACGTTGATCAACGTCAGTTTGCGCAGCAGGTTATTCATGCTGTTGTTCATCAGATTGCCCCGCGCGTCGATCAGCCCGGAGAACACCGTGGAGTAGATTTCCGCCTGCTTGTAGCACTGGTTGTTTTCGATGATCAGATCGTCGATCAAACCAATGGCTTCAACGCTGAAGTGTTCCTTCGCCGCATGATTACGCAGCCGGGTCAGGACCGCGCCGTTGCTGTGAATGGCGTTGATGTAATAGATCAGGCTTTCGCTGAGGTTGAACATCTGGATCAGATGCTGGTTCTGCATCGAGGCATTGAATTTTTGTTGCAACTCCCGGGCAACCATCTTGATCACCTTGAGGTGCCCCAGATAGTGGTGAATGTTGTTGAACAACAGGTCGAGCAACACATCCAGTGGCGTCTTCAGTGACTGCCGCGTGCCGAGGCCGCTGAGCGGCGAGTCGTCGGTGGCGATCACCAGCAGACGCCCCGGAGAAAACAGCAAGCCGCAGGACGACACCTCGAAGGCCAGGCTCCCACCGCCGGAGTAGTTTTCCGGGCGCTTCCAGATCAGGAACAGATTGTCGGGGTGGAACTCGATGCGCGACACCTCGTCGGGGTCCAGGGCCGAGGCCAGAGCATGTTCATCGAGCTTGAAATGGCTGTGCAACAGATCCCGTTCGGGCGCATCGGGGTTACTGAATAGCATCACGTCGGCGTCTAGCCGTTCGACCGCTTGCAGGGCGCCGTGGCTCAGCTCAAAACTCTTGATCATCGGCCGCTCACCACGCCTGGCCGCGGCGTTTGAGCTCCAGCCGACGGACAAACTCTTCCAGCACCAGGGAATACAAATCGTCCTGCAAGTAGGCGTCTTCGATGCCGGCGTCCATGTTCGGGTTGTCGTTGACTTCGATCACCACCACTTTGTCGCCGGACTGTTTGAGGTCGACGCCATAGAGACCGTCGCCGATGAGATTCGCGGTTTTCACCGCCAGTTCAACCACGGCTCGCGGTGCTTCATGAACCGCCAGGGTGCGGCATTCGCCGTTGATGTCCAGGCCTTTGGCCTTGTGGTTGTAGATCTGCCAATGGCCCTTGGACATGAAGTACTGGCAGGCAAAGATCGGTTTGCGGTTGAGCACGCCTATGCGCCAGTCATATTCGGTGTAGAAGAACTCCTGAGCCAGCAGCAACACCGAGTGCTCGAACAGTTCGGCAGTCGCCTCGAGCAAGGCTTGCTGGCTTTCGACTTTAATGACGCCCTTTGAGAAACAACCGTCGGGGATCTTCAGCACCAGTGGAAACCCCAGGCGCTCACCTACCCGCTCGAAATCTTCCGGTCGTTCCTTGTAGAGGATTTCAGTGGCGGGCATGCCCAGTTGATGGCTCTTGAGCAAATCCGTCAGATAGACCTTGTTGGTGCAGCGCAGGATCGACGCAGGGTCATCCATCACCACCAAACCTTCGCTCTCGGCTTTTTTGGCGAAGCGGTAGGTGTGGTTGTCGACGCTCGTTGTCTCGCGAATCAGGAGCGCGTCGTACTCGGCGATTCGGGCGTAGTCCTTGCGTTCAATCAGCTCGACGTCGATGCCTAGTGTCTTGCCGACCCTGACGAAGTTGTCCAAAGCCTTGGGATTGGAGGGCGGTAATGCTTCTAGCGGATCGTGCAGAATGGCCAGGTCATAACGGGCCAATCGCCTGGAGCGCGGCATGCGCCAGATCTTGCGACTGAAACTGTCGAGTGCATTAGCGAACTGATCCTCCTGATCTTCACGCAACTTATGCAAGGCGCCAAACTTTACACCTTCGATGTGCCAACCGTTAGTTCGACGAAACTCAACTAGCAATATAGGACAAGGGAAAACCTCGAATAACTGTCGGGCCAGATCCTGTAATGGCTCGATCGAGGTTTTTCCAAAGTACAGTGTCAGGGTAAACCCTTCGGTATCGCTGTAAAGGTGATTGCTTAGGGCCTTTTCCAGGGTTCTATCCAGATCATCCAGGGCCAGCCCATACAGGGATTTGCGGGTCAGTTCGCTGATGGTCCGCACCGTCGGAATAACCTTGTGCCCCCGCGCTTCGGCCAGCAGCGAGCAGTAATAACCGTGCCCGAGGTACTTGTAGCTGCGACACAGGTTGATCACCTGAACCCGTTTGCCCTGCTCGTTGTCGCGGGCCTGTTCGAGGTATTCCTGGGCGGTGACGATGTCTTCACTCGGAAAGTAGGAGGCCCAGTCTTCCTTGCGCTCGACGATGATCATCAACTGGCTGGAAGTTCTGATCGAGCCATTTAAATAGTTTGCAGAAGTTATTGCTGTTGGCAACTTTTGCTCAGATACTTCGCGCCAATGACCTTGTACCGCTGACATAGTGATTGATCCATTGAAGAACAAGACCATTCCTATTAAGCACGAACTTTTTTGAAAGTCCCGTTTCGTTACGCAACTTTTACGGTGGTCATATGAATTCTGTTTTTCGCTTGGCGGTCGTTGAGGACATACCGGCACTGCTGGCACTCGAACAGCAATGTTTCACCACGGACCGGCTCAACAGTCGCAGTTTTCAATGGATGATCACTCGGGCCCACGGGCAACTGTTGGTAGCCCAATGCGGCGAGCAATTGGTGGGCTATGCGGTGGTGCTGTTCCACCGGGGCACTTCATTGGCGCGCCTATACTCGATTGCGATAGCCCTTGATGCTCGCGGCAATGGGCTGGGCAAGCAATTGCTCGAACGTGTCGAGACCTGCGCCATTGAGCATGACTGCGCCTACCTGCGGTTGGAAGTGCGTATCGACAATCCGACGGCGATTGCTCTCTATGAGCGCAACGGCTACCGACGTTTTGCGCTGATTCACGACTATTACCAGGACCATGCCGACGCGCTGCGATTGGAAAAACGTATCCTCCAGCACCGCGATTCACGCAACATCAAGGTGCCTTACTACCCGCAGACCACCGAGTTCACCTGTGGCCCGGCCTGCCTGCTGATGGCCATGGGCGCGCTGCAAGAAGATCGAGCGCTGGAGCGCGGCGAAGAACTGCAAATCTGGCGCGAGGCGACCACGGTGTTCATGACGTCTGGCCACGGTGGCTGCAGCCCTCAAGGTCTGGCGCTGGCAGCGTGGCGCCGTGGCTTGCGGGTGCGGCTGCAACTGAGCATGGCCGGGCCGCTCTTTCTCGATGGTGTGCGCGATGCGCATAAAAAAGACGTAATGCGCCTGGTACACGAGGAGTTCACGGCGCAGTTGCAAGCCACCGATGTGGAGCGAATGATCGGCGGACCACTGGATCTGCCACAGTTACTGCACGATGGCGGGCAGCCACTGGTATTGATCAGCAGCTATCGCTTGACCCGTTCCAAGGCGCCGCATTGGGTGATCGTCACCGATTGCGATGAAGAGTTCGTCTACCTGCACGATCCGGATGTGGATCACAGCCAGCATCGTCAGCCAATGGATTGCCAGCACTTGCCGGTCAGCCATGGGGAATTCGACAAAATGTGCAGTTTCGGACGAGACAAGCTGCGGGCAGCGGTGATTCTCTACCGGCGGGGGTAAACCTATGGTGAGGGAGCTTGCTCCGGTTCGAGTGCGAAGCAGTCGATTGCATGGGCGCGCTTCACACCCCAGCGGGAGCAAGCTCCCTCGCCACAGGATATGCGCATTACTTCAGGCCAACTTTGTACAGCACCCCGTCATCCTCATCGGTCAGTACATACAAATAACCATCCGGTCCCTGCCGCACATCGCGAATACGTTTGTTGAGCTCACCGAGCAACCGTTCTTCGTGAACAACCTTGTCATCCTTCAATTGCAGGCGGATCAGTTCTTGATTCACCAGCGCACCGATAAACACGTTGTGCTGCCAGGCCTTGAAGCGATCGCCGTCGTAGAAGGCCATACCGCTGAGGCCGGGGGATTTTTCCCAGACGTGGTGCGGGGCCACGGTGCCTTCGGCGGTTTCGCCCTTGGCTTCCGGGATCGGCAGACCGGAATAATTGATGCCGTGGGTTGCGATGGGCCAACCGTAGTTTTTGCCTCGTTCGATGAGGTTGATCTCGTCGCCGCCCCGAGGGCCGTGTTCGTTTTCCCAGAGTGTGCCGCTCCAGGGGTTGAGCGCCGCGCCCTGCGGGTTGCGATGGCCGTAGGACCAGATTTCCGGGCGAACACCTTTTTGCCCGACAAAGGGGTTGTCGTTCGGTACCTTGCCGTCCGGATAGATCCGCACGACCTTGCCTTGCAGCTTGTCGAGGTCCTGAGCGGTGGGTCGGTCGTTATTCTCGCCCAGGGTGATGAACAGGTAGCCGTCGCGGTCGAATACCAGTCGCGAGCCGAAGTGATTGCCGACGGAGAGCTTGGGTTCCTGACGGAAGATCACCCTGAAATCCTTGATCGCCGTCAGGTCTTGCGACAACCGTCCGCGACCGACCGCCGTGCCAGCCTTGTCGCCCTCACCGCCACCTTCGGCGTAAGACAGATAGACCATGCGGTCTTGCTTGAAGTCAGGCGACAACACCACATCGAGCAATCCGCCCTGCCCCTTGGCCCAGACCTGAGGCACGCCACTGAGCGGGTCCGAGAGTTTGCCGTCGGTGCTGACCACCCGCAGGTTGCCGGGGCGTTCGGTCACCAGCATCCCTTGGCGGTCGGGCAGAAATGCCAACGCCCAAGGGTGTTCCAGGCCTTTAACGATCGGCGTGACCTCAAGGGTGCCCTGCTCGCTTTTCAAATCCTGCGTCGGCGCCGCGAAAACAGACGCCGTGGCTGTAAGCAAAGCACTGGCACAGACAGTGGCCAAGAAGGTTTTACGCAACATGCACGATTCCTTTTGTCGTCAAAATGGCTGGCAAGACCTCTGTCCTACCGTTCAACGGTAGTTGCGGTCCGAGTCCCGGGGCGCTGGATTGGGAATGAATTTCGGTTGGCTGGTGGGCGCCGGTCGATCTTGTGGATAGCGGTTGCCAATGCCGCCGTTGTCCAGGGTTGGCGGCCGTGGCACAGGCACCGTGCTCGGCCCGCGAATCACCGGGATGCTGGGTTGGGTGCCTTGCATGCTGTTGGGATTGGCCCGGTGAATCGGGCTGTTGTAAGGATTGTTATTGGTGCTGCCCGGCAGGTTCTGGGCCAGCAGCAATGACGAGGATGGCGGTGCGGTGTCGGCCAGAGCCAAAGGGCTCAACACACCACTCAATACCAGCGCGATGACGCCGAGCACACATCGGTTCATGAGGACCTCTCTAAATGAGCATGCGACGCTTCATGGATGAATAGAACCACGCTACGCCCGGGGTTCGGATTTGTTAACTAAAACCTCTTCCAGAAGATGTAACACGAGTTGACCACACCGCTGATCCGCCCGCAGGACCGGGCCGCCGCCGACTGAAACTTTTGCCCTCGGCCACAGGTCACCAGAACATCAACCGACGAGATCACGACGATGGCACGGGCAATCTGGAAAGGCGCAATCAGTTTCGGTCTGGTGCACATCCCCGTGGCGCTGGTCTCGGCAACGTCTTCCCGAGGGATCGATTTCAACTGGCTCGACAGCCGCAGCATGGACCCGGTCGGCTACAAGCGCATCAACAAGGTCACTGGCAAGGAAGTCACCCAAGAGCACATCGTTAAAGGGATCGAGTACGAGAAGGGACGTTACGTCGTGCTCAGCGAAGAGGAGATTCGCTCAGCCCACCCAGTGTCGACCCAAACCATCGACATTTTTGCCTTTGTCGACAGCAAGCAGATCCCTTTGCAAAACATCGACACGCCCTACTACCTGGCGCCAGACAAACGCGGCGGTAAGGTGTATGCGCTGTTGCGCGAAACCCTCAGCAAAACCGACAAGGTCGCCCTGGCCCGCGTTGTTTTGCATACCCGCCAGCATTTGGCGGCCCTCATGCCGCTGGAATCAGCCCTGGTGCTGGTGATGCTGCGCTGGCCCGCCGAAGTGCGCAGCCTCGATCAACTGGAATTGGGCAGTGACGTGACCAAGCCGGATCTGGCCAAAGGTGAGCTCGAGATGGCCAAACGGCTGGTGGAGGACATGAGTGCCGACTGGACGCCCGAGGAGTACCGCGACAGCTTCGAAGACAAGATCATGGCACTGGTCGAGACGAAGGCGAATGAAGGCAAGATCGAAGATGTCGAAACCGCTACGGGCGAAGAGGCGCGTAAAACTGCCGATGTTATTGATCTGACTGAACTGCTCAAACGCAGTCTGGGTGGCAAGGGGGGCGGTAAAGCGGCCAGTAAACCAGCTTCGAAAGCCAAACCTGCCGCGGAGAAAAAAACCACGAAACGGTCCAGCGGCTAACCGACTCCTGGAGCATCCATAAGTTATGCGATGGAAATACCGGCCCCATCGCGAGCAGGCTCGCTCCCGCATTGGCCGTGTGAACGACATAGAACAAAGGTGGGAGCGAGCCTGCTCGCGATGGCTTGATGCGCCACAACACAAAACTCAGATCAAAACAAAAACCGCCAGCACCCCACCAAAAATCACCCATTTCTCCAAGTAGTAGCGGGTGCGGTTCCGCTTCTTGAGCGCTTTGCCGCGCAGGCGAATCTTGTAGATTTTGGCGAACAAGCGGTTGATAGCGCCGGTCTTGTCCCCGGCATCGTTCGGTGCGCCCGCCGCCGCCATTACCGTACGGCTGAACCATCGGTTAAACGCCGCCGCCCAGCGATACTTCATCGGCCGCTCGACGTCACAGAACAGAATGATGCGGTTCTGCGCGGTGGCGTTTTCAGCGTAATGAATGAAGGTTTCATCGAACATCACCGCCTCGCCGTCGCGCCAATGGTAGTTCTCACCGTCGACATTGATGTAGCAACCGGCATCGTTCGGCGTTTCCAGGCCCAAGTGATAACGGTAAGAACCGGCATACGGATCGCGGTGACGAACCAGTTTCGAACCCGGTGGCAACTCGGCGAACATCGCCGCCTTGATAGAGCCAATGCTTTGCACCAGTTCAGTCGTGCGCGGGCAGAGCTTTGCGGCCGAAGGGTGACTGTCGCCGTACCACTTGAGATAGAAACGCTTCCAGCCACTTTTGAAAAACGAGTTGAAACCGACGTCGTCGTACTGATTTGAACGCTTGATCTCTCCGGCCTTGAGCAGCTTCTGGCCTTCAGCACGGATTTCTTCCCAATGAGCCTGCAAAGGACTCAGGTCGGAGAAATCCGCCGGATTGAGGTAAGGCTTGTTGGGAAGTTTCGAGAACAGATACAGGAAGCAATTGATCGGTGCGAGGAAGGTCGAGTGGTCGCTTAGTTGACGACCCAGCTTATGGCGCACTCGGCCGCGCAAGTGGACATACATAATGGAGATGACATAAATAGCGGCAATGAAAAGTTTCACGAAAATCGTCACACGTCAGAAATGAACACTGCGTCCCGATGGCGCGTTCTTGAGCCA
Organism: Pseudomonas sp. A-RE-19; assembly: GCF_019956555.1. GTDB lineage: Bacteria > Pseudomonadota > Gammaproteobacteria > Pseudomonadales > Pseudomonadaceae > Aquipseudomonas. The sequence continues at coordinate 130,642 of NZ_JAHBDQ010000008.1, forward strand.
TGCCAACGTCCGGCACGGACTCTAAAAATGACATTTTAGCGACAGTTTGTAACTAATAGTTAACGTTCAACTGTGAAAATGTGTCTACGCTTTTTTGTAGGGCGGGTCCGCCGCTCATCCCGCGTGGGAACGTGCTCTCCCAACGGTGGCCTCCTGCCACGCCACCATTCGTCGCATATGAAAACGTGGGACGCAATACACGGCCATGTCTGGCTTGGGCCTTGCAAAAGCCGGGCGTAGCAGCCCCAGAACGACGTATTTCTGACGCGGCGGCAATCAAACTAATGCTTAAGGACTCCAGCGATACGCTTGGTCAGTCACCGGGAGATGTAACGTGTCAACTCTCAACGAAATCGCAGCGAATCACGCGAGAATGGCTAAGGCAAAAGAAGAAGAGTCGACCAGACTGAGAGAGCGACACCTTCAAATAGTGGGAAGTTTCGAAATACCATCCACTGATGAGCAACAGCACATGCCACTGCACCTCATTACTGGAGTGCAGGACAATCATCTCGGACAAGCCACTGGCTACTTGCTCTGAGTCTCTATCTGGTCAGTCGCCGGTTTGTCGAACGCAGTTCAACGTGCGGGGAAGCCAGACTTTCACCCGCGACCAGCGAGTCGTTTACAGCGGGCAGGTAGCGACAACTATATTGTCACTGCCTGCAGAGGTGATTTGCACGGTCCAGCCTTGCGTAAAACCATGTCGTGATCTTCGACGATGGCTGGAGAGACGAATCTGAACAGGTGCCCACCCTGACCAAGTGCTGGCCATTCAGCAATCCATCTGAAACACACCTGGCCGGGCAAGCGGTGATGACTTTACCCAGAGCCACACCAAGTGTCTCGAACACAACGCTGAACAAAAATAACATTGAGAGGCCTCTACGTTTCCCTGTCTATCCAGGATGAGCCCCCTCATCCAGACCCCGATTCTGCAAAAACCTGGACCGAACCTTAAAGAAGCTGGCGACACGTTATCGCCCGCCGTACAACTGCCGTCACACTTATGCGACAATATGCACAATGTCTGGCATGAATCCCGCCTTTATTGCCCAACAGCTTGGACACAACGTCCAGATGCTGCTCTCGACTTATGCGCGCTGGTTGAACTCTAGCGGTGACTGGGGAGAGATGGAGAGGAACTCCAAAATGCCCCAGGAATGGCCCAAGCGCCAAATGCGCAGCTCGCAACCCATTGATAGGTAAAGTAATTGATCTCCACAGCTAACATCACGATGCAGTTCGGCGCCAAGCCGCTATTCGAAAACGTTTCGGTCAAATTCGGCGCCGGTAACCGCTACGGCCTGATCGGCGCCAACGGTTGCGGCAAGTCGACCTTCATGAAAATCCTCGGTAGCGACCTCGAGCCGTCCGGCGGCCAGGTCATGCTCGAGCCGAACGTGCGTCTGGGTAAATTGCGTCAGGACCAGTTCGCCTACGAAGAATTTACCGTGATCGACACCGTGATCATGGGTCACGAAGAGCTGTGGAAGGTCAAGGCCGAGCGCGATCGCATCTACTCGCTGCCGGAAATGACCGAAGAAGACGGCATGGCCGTGGCCGAGCTGGAAACTGAATTCGCCGAAATGGACGGCTACACCGCCGAATCCCGCGCCGGTGAATTGTTGCTGGGCCTGGGTATCGGCATCGAGCAGCACTTTGGCCCGATGAGTGAAGTGTCCCCGGGCTGGAAACTGCGCGTGTTGCTGGCGCAGGCGCTGTTCTCCGACCCGGAAGTGCTGTTGCTCGACGAACCGACCAACCACCTGGACATCAACACCATCCGCTGGCTGGAAAATATTCTGACCCAGCGCTCCAGCCTGATGATCATCATCTCCCACGACCGTCACTTCCTGAACAGCGTGTGCACCCACATGGCTGACCTGGACTACGGCGAGCTGCGCCTGTTCCCGGGCAACTACGACGAGTACATGACCGTGGCGACCCAGTCCCGCGAGCAACTGCTGTCGGACAACGCCAAGAAGAAAGCGCAAATTTCCGAGCTGCAATCGTTCGTCAGCCGCTTCTCGGCCAACGCCTCGAAAGCCAAGCAAGCGACCTCCCGTGCCAAGGCGATCGACAAGATCCAGCTGGCCGAAGTCAAGCCTTCGAGCCGTGTGAGCCCGTTCATCCGTTTCGAACAAACCAAGAAGCTGCACCGTCAGGCGGTCATCGTCGAGCGCATGGCCAAAGGCTTCGACGGCAAGCCGCTGTTCAAGGACTTCAGCTTCCAGGTTGAAGCCGGCGAACGCGTAGCGATCATCGGCCCGAACGGTATCGGTAAAACCACCCTGCTGCGCACTCTGGTCAACGAATTGACTCCGGATGCCGGCACCGTGAAATGGACCGACGCCGCGGAACTGGGCTACTACGCCCAGGACCACGCCCACGACTTCGAAGACGACTGCAACCTGTTCGACTGGATGGGCCAATGGACCCAGGGCGGCGAGCAACTGGTTCGCGGCACCCTCGGCCGTATGCTGTTCTCCAACGACGAAATCCTCAAGTCGGTCAAGGTCATCTCCGGTGGTGAGCAAGGTCGCATGCTGTTCGGCAAGCTGATCCTGCAAAAGCCGAACGTGCTGATCATGGACGAACCGACCAACCACTTGGACATGGAATCCATCGAAGCGCTGAACCTGGCGCTGGAGAACTACCCGGGCACGCTGATCTTCGTCAGCCACGACCGTGAGTTCGTATCGTCCCTGGCCACCCGCATCATCGAGTTGAGCGCCGATGGCGTGATCGACTTCAGCGGCACCTATGACGATTACCTGCGTAGTCAGGGTGTGTTGATGTAAGACGGCTTCCAGCTGCAAGCTTCAAATGAAAAGCCCTGTCCTGGTGACGGGGCTTTTTGCATTTCAGATTCAAAACACTTCGGTGTTGAGACCATCGCGAGCAGGCTCGCTCCCACAGTAGAGCTCCAGTGAACATACATTCTGCGTACGCCGTTATCCAATGTGGGAGCGAGCCTGCTCGCGATGAGCCAAATGCTGAAGGCCTATGCTGATCTGCAATCCACTTCGTTAGCCTGCTTCCTTTTATCCCCCGCCCACGCCATGATGCAGTTCTCCTACCGCCGCCCGCGAACGAGCTCTCATGTCTGTGCAGCAGCTTCCCCCACAAAGCTCCATGGCGATCACCCTGCAGATCGTGTCCATCGTTTTCTATACCTTTATCGCCTTCCTCTGCATCGGCCTGCCGATTGCGGTGTTGCCGGGGTATGTCCATGAACAGCTGGGGTTCAGCGCCATCGTGGCGGGGCTGACCATTGGTTCCCAATACCTGGCCACCCTGCTCAGCCGCCCCATGGCCGGGCGTCTGTCGGACAGCATTGGCACCAAACGGGCGATTGTTTACGGCTTGTCGGGGATTGCATTGAGCGGCGTGCTGACATTGCTGTCGACCCTGCTGCAAAGTCTGCCGTTGTTGAGCCTGGCTATCCTGATCGCCAGCCGTTTGCTGCTGGGCATCGCTCAAGGGTTGATCGGGGTCGGCACGATCAGTTGGTGCATGGGCCAGGTGGGGGCCGAGCACACGGCGCGTTCGATTTCCTGGAACGGGATCGCCTCGTACGGCGCCATCGCCATTGGCGCGCCGCTGGGCGTGGTGATGGTCGCTGAACTGGGGTTCACCAGCCTCGGGATTGCGCTGTCGTTACTGGCCTTGATGGCGTTGCTGTTGATTCGCAACAAACCTTCGGTGCCGGTGATTCGCGGTGAGCGCCTGCCGTTCTGGGCGGTGTTCGGCCGTATTGCCCCCTTTGGCGCGAGCCTGAGCCTGGCGTCCATCGGGTACGGCACGCTCACCACTTTTATTACCCTGTATTACGTCAGCCTTGGCTGGAGCGGCGCGGCTTATTGCCTGACGGTGTTCGGGGTCTGTTTCATTCTGGCGCGACTGTTGTTCATTTCCAGCATCAGCCGTTTCGGTGGTTTCACCTCGGCCATCGCCTGCATGAGTATTGAAACCGTGGGGCTGATCCTGCTGTGGCTGGCGCCTTCGACGGGTTATGCCTTGATCGGCGCGGGCCTGACCGGGTTCGGTCTGTCGCTGGTCTACCCGGCGTTGGGGGTGGAAGCGATCAAGCAGGTTCCCAATTCCAGTCGCGGAGCGGGTTTGAGTGCCTATGGAGTGTTTTTTGATCTGGCACTGGCGATTGCCGGACCGCTGATGGGCGCGGTGGCGTTGAACCTGGGGTATTCGTGGATTTTCTTTAGTGCGGCGGTGTTGTCGATAACCGGACTGGGTTTGACCTTATTACTGAAACACCGCGCAATGGCCTGACTTCCACCCGCAGCTCCTACGGGGACCGCGTTGGATTCATTGATCTGCGGTTTGCAAGCCGGCGCGGGAGGGTTTGCCCAAGGCATGGGAGAAGAACCGTCCGGCTTCGGAAATCATGTTGCGGTGAATATCCTTGCGGTCGACGCCGTCGGCATCGGTGCACAGTGCCGGCATGGCGGCGATCTGTTCTTCGTTGCACGGCGCCAGGAATACGAAGTGCCCTGCCCCGGCCAGCAACTTGAAGTCCGGGGCGGTCGGCAGTTTGCGTGCAAGCGCTGCGGCGTTTTTATCGAACGCCACCAGTTTGTCGCCATCGCCGCTGTACAACAGCACCGGCACATGCACGTCGGCCAGGGTGTGGCGGCCGAACTTCAGACTCAGCGGCGCCATCAGCAGCAAGGCATGCACGCGCGGGTCTGCCACTGGCTGCAAATCATCACGATCGACGATCAGTTCACCTTGCGTGTTGCAAGCATCGCGATCATCCGGACGCTCATGGCAATAACGACGCAGACGATCCAGGTCCGGGGTGGCGCCGGACAGGATCAACGCCGTCTCACCGCCCGCCGAATAGCCAATCACTCCGACTTGATCGGCATTGACGAAGGGCGCGAGCATACGGTCGCTCAATGTCGCGGTAATGGCTTCGGAAATCTGGATCGGCCGCCCATAAAGGTTGCTCAAGGTGCCGAGGCGGCTGTGGTCCTTGGAGTTGTCGCCGGGATGGATCACCGCCACCACCACAAAGCCCTTGCGTGCCAGCGAGGTGGCGAGGTCGTGCAGGGCCAGCGGGGTTCCGGTATTGCCGTGGGACAGCATCAGCATCGGAAAGCGCCCGATGGCGACTTTGGTGTCTTCACCGGCTTCGACGGTGTAGTTCTCGAGCGTGCTGGAATGTTCCTTGTCGCTGGACGGGTAAAAGGCAATGGCGCGCATCGGCTGCAAATCCAGCGGATCGAGAAATGTCATCTCATGGAAGCCGACACTCCAATGAGGGTGCGGCGCAGGCATGGCGTGCACTGAATTCAGGCTGCCCAGCAGACAAATCAGTAGCGTTGCACAAAGACGCATCATGGGATGCCCCACCTTATTACCTGACCGCAGATATTAACCCTCGACTGCATAACCTGGGCCAGAAACTGATCACCGCCAGAAACAAAAAACTCCGTATCTGGCCATCACGATGACCAGAATACAGAGTTTCAGGGGTATTGCCTGAGCTGTTTACGACTTTTACGCAAGCCTTACGCGGCAGCGAACAATTGCTCGCTGATCTGCACGTGGGCGTCGCTCATGGCTTTGGTGCGCACTTCATCACCGTAGGCCAGGCCATGGGCGCGGACGAACTCGATGTCGGTGATGCCGAGGAAGCCGAACAGCACTTTCAGATAGTCTTCGTGAGCAGTGCCGGTTGGTTGGCCAACGTGCAAACCGCCAGACGTCGAAACGATGACCACTTTTTTGCCGCCGCACAGGCCTTCAGGGCCGGCTTCGGTGTAGCGGAAAGTCTGGCCGGCCACGGCAATGCGGTCGATCCAGGCCTTGAGTTGGGTCGGAATGGTGAAGTTGTACATCGGCGCGGCAATCACGACGGCATCGGCGGCGATGAATTCGGCCAGCGCCTGCGCGCTCAGATCGGCTTCGTGCTGTTGCGCGGCGTTGCGCAGCTCAGCGGCGGTGCCGGCGGCGACCAGGGTGGTGGCGGAGAAATGGCTGATGGCATCGGCGGCCAGGTCGCGGTAAGTCACCACAACGCCGGGCTCGGCGGCTTGCCAGGTTTTGACGACTTCGCCGCTCAACTGACGGGAAGCCGAGTTGTCACCCAGAATGCTCGAATCGATATGCAGTAATTTCATGTGGAATCTCCAAGGTGAGGACCGCCACCCGGCGATCTGTTGGAGACAATCCTATAGACGAAACCAATAGCTGATTAGCCAGCAATAATGCGATAGTTCGTCTCACTGATAGAACAGTCGAGTTTGAACATGCAAGACCTCAACGATCTCTATTACTTCGCCAAAGTGGTCGAAGCCGGTGGCTTCGCGGCGGCCGGGCGTTTGCTGGGGATTCCCAAGTCACGCTTGTCGCGACGCATCGCCGAGCTGGAAGAACGCCTGGGCGCACGCCTGCTGCAACGCACTACCCGCCAACTCAACCTGACCGCCGTGGGCGAGCGCTACCTGCGGCACTGTCAGGCCATGCTGCTGGAGGCCGAGATGGCCGACGAAGCAGTGGCCAGCATGTCCAGCGAACCCCGAGGGCGCTTGCGAGTGTCCTGCCCCGTCGGGTTGGCCCATGAAATCTTGCCTGGGGTAATCAGTCACTTTCTGGAGAAATTCCCTCAGGTTCAGCTGGAGGTGATGTTGCTCAACCGTCGGGTTGACCTGATCAACGAAGGCGTCGATGTCGCCTTGAGAGTGCGGGATCCGGGTGATGAAGATCCATTGCTGGTCACCCGCCGCCTGCGTCAGGCCCAAACGTTGTTGGTTGCCAGCCCCGCATTTCTGCTCGGCCGTGACATAAATCATCCCGAAGACCTGAAAAACCTGCCAGTGCTCGGCGCTCTGGAAGCCGACCGCATGGTGCACATCCGCATGCTGGATCAAACAGGCAAAAGCTACGACCTGAGTCTCGAAGCACGATTGGGCATCGACGATTTCATCGTGCGCAAAGCCTGCACCCTCAATGGCCAGGGCTTTACTCTGCTGCCAATGATGTATTGCGAGCAGGAGCTGGAAAACGGTTCGCTGGTGCGACTCCTGCCCGGCTGGTCATTGCCGGGCGGCTGGCTGCAAGCGGTCTACCCTCATCGACGCGGGGTGATGCCGGCGGTGCGCGCCTGGATCGACCATTTGATCGAATCATTCAATGACTGCGGGGACCGATTGATATGAAGGCAAGACCCATGAGCGAAGAAGACGTCGCGCAATTCTGTCTGGCGTTGCCCGGCGCGCGGGAAGACTACAAATGGGGCGGCGTGCGGGTGTTTTCGATTGCCGGGAACAAGATGTTCGCCTTGCAGAACCTGCGGGGACAGTCCCTGGCCTTCAAGGTCGACAAGGACCTGTTCCTGGGCCATTGCGACCGACCAGGCATTCACCCGGCGCCGTATCTGGCCCGGGCTCAGTGGATCATCATGGAAACGCCCTACCCGCTGGGCACCGAAGAGCTGCAAGGCTTGCTGCAACGGTCCCACCAACTGGTGGTGAGCAAGTTGCCCAAACGCACGCAGGTCGGCTTGCTGCTTTAGGCCTTAAAACAGCGCAAACAGATGGGCGCCCAGAAACAGCTGATCGATCCAGAACACTTGATGCATCAGCACGATGAGCCAAAACACCAGCTGAAAGGAAACCTTGCGGGTCTTGTGCCGAAACACTTGCTGGGCCAGCAAGGCGCCCGGCCAACCACCCGCCAGTTCCACCGCGTGCAAGACGTTCTCCGGCGTGCGCCAGCTGTCGGCGCGGGCCTTGCGCTTGTCGCTCCAGTACAGCAAAAACGCCAGCACGCTAACGATGCCGTAGGCCGCCAGGGGAATCACCGAGACCCCGCGCAGCCACAGCGACACCGAGCCAAACAACGGCACTGCGCACAGCGCAGCGAACACCAGCAGTTTCAACCGTAGGTTTTGAATGGCTCCCCCGGAGTTGCGACCGGGGTTGTTGTTGCGCGCGCTGGAGTCGTTCATGGCTTGGCCGCAGTCCAGTCGACCCAGCCAAATTGCCAGGTGGCGAGGATCACCAGACCGAACGCAATGCGATACCAGGCGAACGCTGCGTAGCTGTGGCTGGCGATGAACTTGAGCAAGGCCCGCACGGCAATCATTGCAAAGATGAAAGCGGTGACGAAGCCGATGGCGAATACCGGAAAGTCAGCCGGCACAAACAAATGACGGTATTTGTAGCCCGAATACACCGCCGCACCGACCATGGTTGGCATGGCGAGGAAGAACGAGAACTCGGTGGCCGTCTTGCGCGACAACCCGAACAGCAAACCGCCAATGATCGTCGAGCCGGAACGCGAGGTCCCCGGGATCATCGCCAGGCATTGGGCGAAGCCGACTTTCAGGGCTTCTTTCCAGGTGATGTCATCGACGCTTTCGGCATGCACGACATGCTGGCGACGTTCAGCCCACAACATGATGATCCCGCCCACAACCAATGCGGTGGCCACGGTAATCGGATTGAACAGGTACTTGTGGATCAGGTCGGCGAAAATCACCCCCAACACCACCGCTGGCAGGAAGGCAATCAACAGATTCGCAGTAAAGCGTCGAGCGCTGGGCTGCGTCGGCAAACCGATGATCACATCGAAGATCTTGCGGCGAAACTCCCAGACCACCGCCAGGATCGCCCCGAGCTGAATGATGATGTTGAAGGCCATGGCCCGCTCACCACCGAAATCCAGCAAGTCCGCCACAATGATCTGGTGCCCGGTACTGGAAATGGGCAAGAACTCCGTCAGCCCTTCTACAACGCCTAAAATCAATGCCTGAAAGGCCGTCCAAAGATCCATCAATCCCCCAAGAAGCAATGCCCCAGGCATGCCCCGTTAATATATTTTGAGCGTTCACTGCGATCAGCGTAGCTGACATCCCGCGCGCACAAAGATCCCCACAAAACCGTAAAAATTCCGTGAAAAACAAACTGGAACTCAGGTTTTTTCGCGCGGGGCCGAAATCCTATCAGACACGCCCTGTTTTCGCTGCTGCGGAATAGGACCTGAGTCGGATAGGCCCGATCGGCAAAGTGTGGTTGGATGCTGGCGATCATTTATGACAAGAACAAGAAACCGGAGTAACCGCGTTATGAACAGCTTGCGCAGTGTCTCGATCAGCCGACGCTTGTGGCTCATCCTGATCGTGGCCGTGATGATGCTATTGACGTTGGGCGTGTTGATGCTCAAGCAGATTCACGACGACCTCTATCATGCCAAGGCTCAGAAAACCCAGCATGTGGTGCAGACCGCCAGTGGCATCCTGACCTACTACCACAGCCTGGAAACCGCCGGCACCCTCACCCGCGACGCCGCGCAAAAACAGGCACTGACCGCCGTGCGCGGTTTGCGTTATGACCAGAATGACTATTTCTGGATCAACGATCTGACGCCCGTCATGATCATGCACCCGACCAATCCGAAGCTCGAAGGCCAGAACCTCTCGACGATCCGCGACCCGGACGGTTTCGCGCTGTTCAACGAGATGGTCGCCATCGCCAAGGCCAAGGGCGCCGGCATGGTCGACTACCGCTGGCCGAAACCGGGCGCCAGTGCACCGGTGGAAAAAACCTCCTACGTGAAACTGTTCGAGCCCTGGGGCTGGGTGATCGGCTCGGGCGTGTACATCGATGACATGCAAGCCGAGTTTTATACTCAGGTCTGGAAGGCCTCTTTCGTGGGCCTGGTGATTGCCCTGATCATGGCGTTGCTGGTGATCATGATTGCCCGCAGCATCGTGCGCCCGCTCCAGGAAACCGTGAATGCCATGGCCAACATTGCCAGCGGTGAAAGCGACCTGACCCGCAGCCTCGATACCCATGGCCAGGACGAAGTCACGCAACTGGCCCGGCATTTCAACGCCTTTACCGCCAAACTGCGCCTGGTGATCAGTCAGTTGCAAGCCAGCGCCAGCGCGCTGGGTCAGTCATCCAGCGAACTGGGCAACGATGCCGCGCAGGCCCAACAACGCAGTCAGCAGCAGTCCCAGCAGATGGAACTGGTGGCGACCGCGATCAACGAAGTGACTTACGGCGTGCAGGACGTAGCCAAAAACGCCGAGCATGCGGCCAGCGAAATGCGCGATGCCGAGTCTCAAGCGCAACAGGGGCAGGTCAATATCGACGGCAGCTTGCAGCAGATCGACAAGCTGTCGTCGACCATCGATCAAGCCGTTGAGGTGATTCGCACACTGGCCGCCGAAAGCACGCAAATCGGCAGCGTTCTGGAAGTGATCCGTTCCATCGCCGAGCAAACCAACCTGCTGGCCCTTAATGCCGCCATCGAAGCCGCCCGGGCCGGCGAACAAGGTCGCGGTTTTGCGGTGGTCGCCGACGAAGTGCGCCTGCTGGCCCAGCGCACCCAGAAGTCCACGGCAGAAATCCAGTCGATGATCGAACGCCTGCAAAGCCATTCCGAAGCGGCGGTCAAGGTGATTGGCGACAGCAGCCGGGCCTCGCAACTGACCATTGAACAGGCCGGTCTGGCCGGTGCCAGCCTGAATGCCATCGGCCAGGCCTTGCGCAACCTCAACGGCTTGAACGCATCGATTGCCAGCGCGACCTTGCAGCAGGCCCACGTGGTGGAAGACATCAATCAGAACGTCACCCAGGCAGCCGGGTTGTCTCATAGCACGGCACTGGCGGCCGAGCAGTCAAGCGTGGCCAGCGTTCACCTCAAGGAATTGAGTGAACAGTTGAACGGGTTGCTCAAGCAGTTTCGGGTGTAACTCTTCTCCGTACCTGGCACTGTCCCCCTGTAGGAGCGAGGCTTGCCCGCGAAGAACGCACCGCGGTTTTTCAGGTACTGCGCGTCATCGTTCTTCGCGGGCAAGCCTCGCTCCTACAGGTATTGCGTTTGACTGGCTGCCATTGGCAAACCTCATTCCTCGCAACAAGCCCATTACCCACAATCCGGGTACAATTCGCCCCCCTCATTTTTACGACACCAAGGAACCTCCATGTCCGGGCTTGAACTGTTTGCCGCCGCCCTCGGTGTGATTGCCGTCTGGCTGACAGTCAAACAGAACCCCTGGTGCTGGCCAATCGGTCTGGTCATGGTGTTGCTGTATAGCTGGATTTTTTTCGAGGTAAAGCTGTATTCGGACATGCTGCTGCAAGTGATTTACGCCGCGTTGCAGCTTTATGGCTGGTGGCAATGGACTCGTGCGGACGCGGTTCGTGGCAAGCGGCAAGTCAGCACGCTCGATGGGAAATCAATCGCGCTCGGTCTGGCCATCGGCGCGCTTGGCAGTCTGTTGCTGGGCGCCGCAATGGCTCACTGGACCGATGCCGCCCAACCCTGGCTCGATGCCGCGCTGACCGGCTTCAGTCTGGTGGCGCAGTTATGGATGGCGCAAAAACGTCTGCAATGCTGGCCACTGTGGATCGCACTGGACATCATTTTTGTAGGCCTGTTCATCTACAAAGCGCTGTACCTGACCGCTGGCCTCTATGGATTATTTGCGCTGCTGGCCGTGCAAGGCTGGCGCACATGGCGTGCCGACCCGGCGTTGCGCACATGAAGGTTCTGGTACTCACAGGCCCTGAATCCAGTGGCAAAAGCTGGCTGGCCGCCGAACTGCAACAGCAATTCGGCGGCGTGCTGGTGGGCGAATACGTGCGCTGGTTCATCGAGCAGCAGGCGCGGGACACCTGCCCCGCCGACATCCCCGAAATCGCTCGCGGCCAGCTGCAATGGGAAGACGAAGCCCGCGCCCTGAAGCCACGATTGCTGATTCTCGATACTCACTTGCTGAGCAATATCCTCTGGAGCCAGACCCTGTTCGGCGATTGTCCGACCTGGATTGAGCAGGCACTGCTGGCCCGGCAGTACGACCTGCATTTGCTGCTGTCACCCGAACAGGTCGACTGGACCGATGACGGTCAGCGTTGCCAGCCCGAACTCGATGAACGCCGGGCTTTTTTCAACGCGACCCAGGCATGGCTGGAACAGCATCGGCAGCCTGTTCAAGTGGTTCAGGGCGATTGGGCAGAACGCCGGGTTCGGGCATTACAAGCCGTCACTCTGCTGCTCGGACGCTGACCTTATTAGAACCAACACCAATCCCTGTGGGAGCGGGCTTGCCCGCGAAAGCGGTGTGTTAGGCGACATCAATATTGGCTGTGCCGCCGTCTTCGCGAGCAAGCCCGCTCCCACACTGATTGCGCTGAACTGACGGGCACCGGCCAAATACTCCAGCATTTGTTGCGGTATTTTTGCAAATGCGTCCGTTTCTGAAACACACCTCCCCTCTCGAACAGCCCGTTTCAACGCCCGTCATCTTCTTGTCATGCGATGTGTTAAAAAGCTGATACATCCCCGAACACAGCTTGGATCCAGAGCTTTTATGATCCCTTATCCCATTGCCGCCCGGGCGGTTGTCTCAGACCTGAAACACCTCACGTTATCGTTCCCTCGCCTTGATCGATAACCCTTTGAATCAAAACAACAATCAAAAAGCGGCACAGCTTTCGCTCTCTCCTTCACAAGGCTGACTAGGGCCAGCCCACATCAAAGAAGGAATCGCCGCCGTGGGGACTTTTTATAGAGGCTTGACGCGCCTCCTGCTGCTCGGATGTGCCGCCGGTTCGGTACTCAGTTTTAACGTTCAGGCTGAAGGCAATGGCGTCATTGTGCTCACTCGTGATGTACAGCCCCACACCGTCGGCAGGCCGCCGTTTCAGAAAGACCCCTACCCGACCACTGTCAACGCCAACCCTTCGGATCGTGTCAACACGACACTCAGCAACACCGAGTTAAGCGATGGTGAGTTCGCCAGCGTGGCGAGCGGTTCGTCCATCCGCAACAACATCAACCAAAACGGTGCAAGTGTGCCTGGCAGCCTCAGTGTCATCACCAATCCCAACGGCATGCCCGGCATGAGCGCCGGTCACGGGGGCGGCAGTGGTGGCGCGATTTCGGGAACCATCAACCGTTCCATGACTTCCGGCCTTGCTCCGTTGGGCAGACTGGCGGGAGGTCAATGACATGAGCCGTTCCCTGATCCTGCTCGCCCTGCTCGCCAGTGTAGGTACAAGCGCCGTGGCCGACTCCAGCGTTCCGGTGGTCAACACCGCCAGCATCCTGGATTCCGGCGCCCGGTACAAAGGCAACTTCAACGTTAACCAGGCATCCGGCGATCAACAGCAACAGGCCAACACCCGCGCTATCGCCATCGGCACCGATGCCTCGGCGACCACTCGCGTAATCCAGAAACTCGACACACCCGCCAACCCGTCGATGAACGCGACGGCCACCATCGGCGGCACCTCTTTCAGTCATGGCAACGGTGCACTGGGTGTCAACCAGGGCGCCGGGGCCAATAACCAGATGGCCAACGCAATGCGCATCAGCATCAGTGCTGCGCCGCAAAGCGTCGACGATAGCGCCCTTTCTCAACAGAACGTGGCGTTGCTACCAAGCTCAGGGGCAACTGACGCTTCAAAAGGCAGTCGCCAGGTCGTGACAAGCGACCAGGCCTTCACCGGCAGCCGAGGAGTGATTCAGGTGAACCAGAGTGCCGGGGTGGGGAACCGAATGGCTAACACCCTGAGCATACGGGTCGCTGACTGACCCAAACGCAGTGCGATTAGAAAGTAACCAACACTTAACCAACTAATAAGCACGGAGAAACACCATGAAACCCACAATGGCACTCAAGCCGCTGGTTTTCGCCCTGGCAGCCGTCATGGCGATGGCGGCACAAGCCGGCAATAACGATCACGACCGCGATCACCACCATCACGGGCCCACAGGACCCACCTGGGAACAACAACTCTCCATCGACTCCGCCGCAAGCGCCTATGTAGGGGATACACAGGACAGCAGCGGCAACTCGGTACTCAACCAAGGCACCGAAAACACTGCCGAAGCTGACAACTCACTCAACGGCTCCAACGGCAACATGGGCGCCAACGTTGCGGGTGGCGATGGCAACCAACAAGACAACGCCGCGGCGCTGGCTACCGCTGATGAAAGTTTCATCTTCGGTTCTGCCGAGGCGACCTCCACCGCGTATCAGTACAACACCAACAATTACGTTAAAAACCGCTCTACTCAAAATAACGCCACGCTCAACAATGCTGGCAACAATGGCTCCGGCAACATTGGCATCAACGTGACTGCCGGCAACTTCAACCAACAGAAAAACAACCTGGCAATTGCCGTGTCTGGCGGGCGCGTGGCAACAGCCTCGGCTGATGCTTACCAGTCAACCACCGGTCTGGATGTAGACAACAAAGCTGACCGGACCCACGTCATCAACACGCTCACCGATACCACTACCTCCTCAGGCAGCTTCAAGGCCAAAGGTACCGGGACGATCGACGATAGTGGCTGGGGTCACAGAGGTGACGACAAGTTCAAATTCACCGCTGTGGGCACCTTCGATCTGGCTGGCGTCACCACCCATCAAGTGCTGACTCCAGACGGCTGGAAAAACCCGGTCGTGAACAACGCCTCCATGACCAACTCGATGAACAGCTTCTCCGGCAACGGCGGTGCCAACGTGTCGGCGGGTGTGGGCAACCAGCAAAGCAACTCGCTGTCCATCGCTGCCGGCTGCAGAGCCTGCATGTAATCGCGATCGAAATGAAGCCCCGGCAACGGGGCTTTTTTCCACGGTTCCCCCAAGGCGTATCGATCATGCGTACGACAGCCTTTTTTGCCCTGCTGTGCCTGTGTGGCCTGACTCAGGCGGCGCAGATGCCGGTGGCCGCCTTGCCGGGCGGCGTGCTGATCTACAAGCAGGTGCAAAGTGTGCGTGAGCGCAAGTTCAGCGACATCGTCGAACAGAAAACCGATTTCAGCTGCGGCGCCGCCGCACTGGCCACGGTGCTGCGCCAGGCTTACTGGCTCGACGTCGACGAGGAGCACATCATCAAAGGCATGCTGGTCAATGCAGACCAGAACCTTGTCCGTACTCAAGGTTTTTCCATGCTGGACATGAAGCGCTACATAGAAGCCATCGGCATGCGCGCTCGTGGCTACCGGATACCGCCCGAGAAACTCGAAGCGGTGACCATTCCGGTGGTGGTACTGATGGAAATTCGTGGCTACAAGCATTTTGTGGTGTTGCAGCGCGCGGACAAGGACTGGGTCTATATCGGCGACCCGGTGCTGGGGCACAAACGCTTCGCCCATGATGACTTTGTCAAAGGCTGGAACGGCATTGTCTTCGCAATCGTGGGTCCCGGTTACGACAAAACCAATGCATTGCGCAGCCCACCGGAACCGCTGACGGCCAAGAACAAGCTGGATACGTTCAACCCGGTCAAAGATGCCGAATTGATGGACTTTGGCTTCATACAGAGCGACTTCTTCTAATCGCCCACTGATGATAGAGAGGGCCGGATGCCCCGGGAGCAGCAGATGAAAACCTCATACTGGCTGGCCGCCGCTTGCCTGGCAGCAAGCGCATCGGGTTATGCCAATGCAGGATTCAAACCCATCGAACTCAAGGACCAGGAGCTCGCCGAGCTACGCGGTCGTTATGTCATGCCGGGGCGGATCATCAGCTTCGGCATCATCATGAGCAGCACCTGGCGCAATGCCAGTGGCGACCTGATCGGGGTGGCGACATCGATGCAGATCCAGGCCACTACCGTAAAGCCGCAATTTTACGTGTCGACCATTAAAGAAACCGGTAACGGCAGTACGCCGACATCGGGCACCGGAAATGTAATCGGTGGCGCCGGACTCACCACCACCCAGGGTGTCACTCAAACTGTGCGCGCCGCCGGTGACGGCAATACCGCATACAACAATGTCGCGATCAACGTCCAGGAGGCCAACCAAGCGCCGGCGCCGAGTCCCGCCCAAGGACAGGTGCTGACAAGCGGGCAAACCATTACCGACAGCAATGCCGCCGGTAGCGTCGCGGTGGCGGCCACCGGTGGTGGCGTACAAACAGCCATCCAGGCCAGCAACAATCAAGGCACGGCCATGCAACAGGTGGCCCAGGGGGGGCTGGTACAGAACACCCGGCTTCTGGGCAACAGCAACAGGGTCAATAACTTGACGCAACTTAATGTGGTGCTTAACAACAACGGCCGAAATGCCGGAGCAGTCAACTGCAATCTGAATCAACTCAAAGCACTACACAGCCTGGGATATTGAACTACGCTGATGCTCGATCATTGAGCGTCATGGGGGGCGGCTTATCATGTATCGGTCAGTATCACTGCGCGCAGTCGTTTGTCTGAGCACTCTGTTTCCCGCGGCGCTGCTGCAAGCAGCACCCGATGCGGATGTAGAGGCTCTGAAACAGGAGCTGATGGAGCTCAAGCAACGATACGAAGTACAACAAAAAGCCCTGGCGGTACTCGAACAACGGGTCCGCCAGGTGGAGGAACAACCGGCGGCGGCACCGCCTAAACGTCTGGCCAAATCACCCGCGGACATGAGAGGCAACCCGCAAGTGGCCACCGGCACGGGAGCGGCCGCTGCTTCGGGAGGCGCCGCCGGGGGCAGCGGCAGTTCATATGGGCAATCGCTGGCGGATGATTCTCAACCGGCCCAGAGTGTTTCCAACCTGTATGACGAGGCCAGCGGGTTCTTCGGCGGCGGCAAGTTCAGCCTCGAAACCGGGCTGACCTATTCGCGCTATGACTCCCGCCAGCTGATCCTCAACGGCTTCCTCGCACTCGATTCGATCTTCCTGGGCAACATCAACCTGGACCGGATCAAGGCCGACACCTGGACGCTGGACCTCACCGGCCGCTACAACTTCGCCAATCGCTGGCAGTTCGACCTGAACGTGCCGGTGGTGTACCGCGAATCGACCTATCAGTCCGGCGGCGCCAACAACGGTGCCGCGGGGGTGACCAGTGAAGAAACCGTGACCCGGGATCCGACGCTGGGCGACGTCAATTTCGGCATTGCCTACAAGTTCATGGACGAATCGGTCAGCACTCCGGACGCCGTGGTCACCTTGCGCGTCAAGGCGCCAACCGGCAAGGACCCGTTCGGCATCAAGCTGCACCAGAGCGACGCCAATACCAACCTGTTCGTGCCTGACACCCTGCCGACCGGCAACGGCGTCTGGTCGATCAGCCCCGGCATCTCGCTGGTCAAGACCTTCGACCCGGCGGTCCTGTTCGGTAGCCTGTCCTATACCCACAACTTCGAAGAATCCTTCGACGACATCAGCGCCACTGTCAATCAGAAAGTCCCGGGCAAAGTGCGGATCGGCGACAGCTTCCAGATCGGCGCGGGCATCGCGTTCGCGCTGAACGAAAAGATGAGTATGTCGTTCTCGATGTCTGACTTGGTGCAACGCAAAAGCAAGCTCAAACCAGATGGCGGAGACTGGGAGTCCGTGGTGTCCAGCGATGCCAACGCCGGTTACTTCAACGTCGGCATGACCATCGCGGCCTCAGACAACCTGACCATCGTCCCCAACCTGTCCATCGGCATAACGGACGATGCACCGGACTTTTCCTTCAGCCTGAAATTCCCGTATTACTTCTGAACCGCCTCTCGTAAACGGAAAAGGCCCGCGACGATATCAATCGCCGTGGGCCTTTTTTGTTTCACCGCCCTAGCGGATCTGGTGCTTGTGCAGCAATCGGTAAAAGGTCGGCCGCGATACGCCCAGGACTCTGGCGGCGACGCTCAGGTTATCGCTGTGTCGATTCAACACATCGCACAGCGCCTGGCGTTCGGCGCGGGTCTTGTAGTCTTCAAGGGTACCCATTGGCATAACGGTGGCGTGTTGACTGATCAGGCCCAAGTCACGTGCCTCGATCTGCCGTCCTTCAGCCAGTACCAGACCGCGCCGTACCCGGTTGGCCAATTCACGGACATTGCCTGGCCAGTCATGCTTGCTCATGGCGACCAGCGCGTCCTCACTGAAACTGCGAGGACGACGGCCGGTTTCATGACTGTAGAAGTGGGAAAAGTGGTTGGCCAGCATTGAAAGATCGCCATGACGTTCACGCAGCGGCACGGTGACCACTTGCAGAACATTCAAGCGATAGTACAAATCTTCGCGAAAGCGCTTCTTTTCAATGGCCGCCTCAAGGTCGACGTGCGTGGCCGCCAATACCCGCACATCCACCGGGATGGGCTGATGACCACCCACACGCTCGATGTGTTTTTCCTGCAGGAAGCGCAGCAGATTGGCTTGCAGTTCCAGAGGCAAATCGCCGATTTCATCGAGAAACAGCGTTCCGCCGTTGGCTGCCTCAATTCGCCCGACCTTGCGCTGATGAGCGCCGGTGAAGGCCCCCTTCTCGTGGCCAAACAACTCGGACTGGATCAAGTGTTCGGGAATCGCGCCGCAGTTGATCGCCACGAACGGTTTGTCGTGTCGCTGGGATTGTCGATGCAGGGTGCGGGCGACCAGCTCCTTGCCGGTCCCGCTCTCGCCGCGAATCAGCACCGGAGATTCGGTCGGCGCCAGTTTGCTCAGTAATTTGCGCAGTTCACGAATCGGTTTGCTGTCGCCGAGCAATTCGTGTTCAGGCTGATCGATATGAACCGTGCCCTGCCCGCGCAAGCGAGCCATGCCGAACGCTCGCCCCAACGTCACCTGGACCCGCGAGACGTCAAACGGCAAGGTATGGAAGTCAAAAAACCATTCGCAGACGAAGTCCCCGACATTCTGCAATCGCAGGACTTCCTGATTGAGCACCGCGATCCACTCGGTACCGCTATGGGTGATCAATTCCTTGACCGTTTCGGGGCGTTGCAGATGAAACGGCTGCAAGCGCAACAGGCCGACGTCGCAAGTTCGTTCCATGGCGTTTTCCAGGGTACAGCTGTCAACATCCCAGCCTACAGCGCGCAAACCCGGCAGCAAACGGTGGCAGTCGTCGCAAGGATCCACTACTAAAAGACGTCGAAAGGCAGGCGCTTCGATCATGACTGTTCCTTGGCGCCAAATTTAAGGAAATATTATTAAAAACAGTCATTTGGCGGTCTTGGCTGTAACACTAGCAAGAATTTGACGCAAGCTTGTATCGTTTGCTTATAGAGGTATTGGTTTATTAGTTATAAGTAGTTTGTTGCTTAGTTGCCTAACGAGTTGAACCTTTCATTCCGCTTTCAAAAACACCGGAAATGCCTGCTCCCTGAAAGAAAGTTGAAATTTCTTCTGATTCTGTGTGACCCACACCCCGGTTGAGGACATCAGTACAAGTAACCAGCCGCACGGTAAGCCCAACCGCCGGCACATCACTTGATTGGGCATATAGAGAGAAGATCCCATGAACGCCCCGCTCCGTATCAACGAAGCTCTTTTGATTGCCGACCGCGCATTCCAACCCTTTCAATGCGTGGCCTGGGCACCACAAGACGGCAATGGCGAGCTCAGCCTGACCATCATCGATCGCACTAACACTCGCATCAGCCG
The DNA here is from genome assembly GCF_019956555.1 of Pseudomonas sp. A-RE-19. Classification (GTDB taxonomy): domain Bacteria; phylum Pseudomonadota; class Gammaproteobacteria; order Pseudomonadales; family Pseudomonadaceae; genus Aquipseudomonas. The sequence goes on from NZ_JAHBDQ010000008.1 coordinate 150,002, forward strand.
CAAACAAATTCCAAGCAGCGCCTATTCCGATCCAGAGCAACTCGAACACTTGCTGGAACAAGCCCGTGCCGAGTTGAGTGAGGAAGGTTACACGCTGCAATCGTGGTCCATGCCGCACTAAGCGTTTTCGCGGATTACCGCCCGGTAATCCGCGTCCCCTCTTCCCCTTAGTTGACTGTTTCCTGCAGCCAGCTGCACCCCCCCCCACCTGTTGAGACGTCTGACACGCTAAATTACCTGGCACGCTTGTCAGTGGTTCGAAAAGACACTGTTCTGGCACAAAACGACGCACTTGCAGAGCGTTATTACAGTTGTGCGCCGCGCCATTGAGGGATTGAATGTTTTGCTCATCAGTCGCCATCCGGGCACCGGATAACGTCGACTGAGAAGGAGATGCGTGCATGCCCATCCAGAGCGCTTTTGCCTTGACGTCAACCCTCCATGACGCCGGGCAACTTGATAAGAACTTCGCTGTCGGCGGCAAGGCTCAAGTGTATTTCGCTGGCAGTACTTCCAGCATGGCCAACGGCGTCGCGATTGACCCCGCTGGCCGGTTGCTGGTGGCGGCAAAGGTAGGTACGCCAGGCGGCAGCCGCTTCGGTCTGGCTCGCCTGCATAAAGATGGCTCGGCGGATCTGGCATTCGGCAAGCAAGGCAGCATCATGGGGCAGTTCGAATGTGGTTACGAGGCCATGGCGGCCACCGTGCGGGTGATGGCCGACGGGCACATTCTGGTAGCCGGCCTGCACTATGAAAATGCTCGCCGTACGCTGCCGGCCCTGGCGATGTTTGACTCGCAAGGCCACCCGGTCGCGCATTTTGGCGACAATGGACGCCGCGTGGTGCGCCTGCCGGGTGATCTTTCTCTGGGCGCTCGCGGTGCATCGCTACCACCCGGTATGCCGGGCGGCGAAACCTGTGATGCCTGCGTGCAGGACGACGGTCGAATCCTGCTGCTGGCCAATCATCATTTCGAACTGACGGATCACGTCGGCATGCTGATACGGCTCAACGCCGACGGCTCTCTGGACTCCACCTTCAACGGTCGCGGCTTTGTCATGGTCAGGCACTTGCTGATGAATACCTGGCTCAGAAGCCTGACGATACAACGCGATGGCCGAATTCTGGTGAGTGGATCAATCAATTTCCCCGAGGAAGGTTTGCTGGCTCGCTATCACAGGGATGGCCAGCTGGACGACGGTTTCGCCGAGGATGGTTTCATGACGTTCAAGGCTCAAGGTCGCAACGCTCAGATCTGCCAGATCCTCCAGCACGAAAAGGGTGACTTGCAGTGTTTCGGCACCAGTTGCGAGCCGATGCATTGCCTGGCCCTGAACATTCACAGCAATGGTCGGCCGGACATTCACTGCAACTGTGGCCAGCCAAAGCTCCTGAAAATCGGTCGCAGCGGTTGCCACTGGAGCGCCGCCGGGGTTCAACCGGATGGTCGTGTGCTGAGCGTCGGGGCGACTGTCGGTGGCATTGAAGCCGATTTCATTGTTGCCCGGCACTTACCCAATGGGCGGCTGGATCGCACTTTTGGCAAGGGCATCGGCTGGGTTCGCACACGCCTGAGTCGCGGCCCGGACACCGCCACTTCACTGGCCGTGCAGACCGACGGTGGCATTGTCGTCGGGGGCTATTCGCTCGATGGAAACTACCGTGCCGTGGTGGTGCGCTATCGGGGATAAGTCAAAGTACTTTCTGCGCTTGATCTTCCCTTCTGCTTACGGCAAGTTGCGCGCTTCTTAATACAAGGAGTAGCCGATGTCCGGTTCAATGGCCCAGGCCTTCGCGCACAACTTTCTGGGGCACTCGCCCCGCTGGTACAAGGCGAGCATTGTCGGCTTCCTGATTCTCAACGCTCTGGTGTTATGGACGGTCGGTCCAGTGGCCGCTGGCTGGCTATTGGTGGTGGAGTTCATCTTCACCCTGGCCATGGCGCTCAAATGTTATCCGTTGATGCCCGGTGGTTTGTTGCTGATCGAAGCACTGCTGCTGAAGATGACCACGCCCCAGGCGCTCTATGATGAGCTGGTGCACAACTTCCCGGTGATCCTGCTGCTGATGTTCATGGTGGCAGGGATCTATTTCATGAAAGACCTGCTGTTGTTTCTGTTCTCACGCCTGCTGTTGGGGGTTCGTTCCAAAGCCCTGCTGGCGTTGATGTTCTGTTTTCTGTCCGCGTTCCTGTCGGCCTTTCTCGATGCGTTGACCGTGACGGCGGTCATCATCAGTGCCGCCGTGGGATTCTATTCGGTGTATCACCGCGTCGCCTCGGGCAGCGATCCGCGCCAGGACAGCGAGTTCAGCGACGACCGGCATTTACCTACCCTTCATCATGCCGACCTCGAACAGTTCCGCGCCTTCCTGCGCAGCTTGCTGATGCACGGCGCAGTCGGCACCGCGCTGGGCGGTGTGTGCACGCTGGTCGGTGAACCGCAGAACCTGCTGATCGGCCATGAAATAGGTTGGCACTTCGCCGAGTTCTTTCTGAATGTGGCGCCGGTGTCGTTGCCGGTGCTGGCAGCCGGTCTGCTGACTTGCGTGCTGCTGGAGAAACTGCGCTGGTTCGGTTATGGCACGCTGCTGCCGGATAATGTGCGTGCGGTGTTGGCCAACTACGCCGCCGAAGACAATGCCGAACGCACCTCACGCCAGCGCGCTGCGTTGCTGGTTCAAGGAGTGGCGGCGCTGATTCTGATTGCCGGGCTGGCGTTTCACATCGCCGAAGTCGGTCTGATCGGTTTGATGGTGATCGTGCTGATCACCGCATTCACCGGCATCACCGATGAACACCGTCTGGGCAACGCCTTCAGAGACGCCATGCCGTTCACGGCGTTGCTGGTGGTGTTTTTCGCGGTGGTGGCAGTGATTCACGATCAGCAACTGTTCGTACCACTGATCCAATGGGTGTTGGCGCTGCCGGCAGATCAACAGCCGGGCATGTTGTTTATTGCCAATGGCTTGTTATCGGCCATCAGCGACAACGTGTTCGTGGCGACCATTTACATCACCGAAGTGAAACAGGCGTTCCTCTCCGGCCACATGAGCCGTGAGCATTTTGAAACCCTGGCCATCGCGATCAATACCGGCACCAACTTGCCAAGCGTGGCGACGCCCAATGGCCAGGCGGCGTTCCTGTTCCTGCTGACCTCGGCGATTGCACCGCTGATTCGCCTGTCGTATGGGCGGATGGTGTGGATGGCGCTGCCTTACACCGTGGTGATGGGTGTTCTTGGTTGGTACGCAGTAAGCTACTGGTTGTAACAGCGCAACACTCACTGTAGGAGCTGTCGAGTGAAACGAGGCTGCGATCTTTTGATTTTGATTTTTTAAGATCAAAAGATCGCAGCCTCGTTTCACTCGACAGCTCCTACAGTCTGTTGTGTGTTCAGTGTTTGAGGATGTACTTCTCGATCGCCTGGGCCGCACCGTCTTCGGTATTGGCCCCGGTCATCACATCGGCCTGCCGCTTCACCGCCTCCTCCGCCTGCCCCATGGCAATCGACAACCCGGCGCGATGAAACATCGCCGGGTCATTGCCGCCGTCACCGAGGGCGGCGGTCTGTTCCAGCGGCACCCCGAGAAACTCGGCCAGAGTCGCCAATGCCTCGCCCTTGTTGGCTTTCATCGCAGTCACGTCCAAATAGATCGGTTGTGAGCGCGAGACCTGCGCCTGTCCTTCGACCTTGGGCAGCAACTGCGCTTCCAGCTCGATCAACAGTTCGGTGTTGTTGCTGGCGGCGACAATCTTGTCGATACGCGCCATATAAGGCTCAAACGTCTCGACCACCACCGGCGGATACCCCAGGCCATGCTGTTCTCGAGGAACCATCGGGCCATACGGATCTTTGAGCAGCCAGTCGTCACTGCTGAACACCCAGACTTCAATGTCGGGCTGATCGGCAAACAGCGCCAAAGCCGTCAGCGCCGCCGTTGCCGGCAAATAATGCGCCACCAGCAAACTGCCGTCCGGGTTTACGATCGTGCCTCCATTGAAAGCCGCTGTCGGCAGGTCGACACCCAGGGCTTCGATCTGCTGCAACATGGCTTTGGGTGGCCGCCCGGTGGCCAGGCTGAACAGCACGCCGGCCTCGCGCAAAGCACGGACCGCCTCGATCGTGCGCTGGCTGAGACTGTGATCGGGCAGCAATAACGTGCCGTCCATGTCACTGAGCAGAAAACGGATGGAGTGTTGCGTCACGTCACTCATCCGACGCTGTGCCAGACGCGGCCATCGCGGGTCAGCAGCTCGTCAGCGCTCTGTGGCCCGTCTTCACCGGCCGCATAGCTCTGCACCGTCGCGTCCTGTTGCCAGGCGTCGAGAAAAGGCTGCACGGCGCGCCAGCCGTTCTCGATGTTGTCGGCGCGCTGGAACAGCGTCTGATCACCGGTCAGGCAATCGTAGATCAAGGTTTCGTAGCCGGTGGACGGCTGCATGACAAAGAAATCCTTGTAGGCAAAACCCAGCTCGATATTGGTCATGTTCAACGCCGGCCCCGGGCGTTTGGCCAGCAAGTCAAACCACATGCCTTCGTTGGGTTGAATCTGGATCCGCAAGTAGGTTGGCTGCAACTCCTCGACCTCGGTATCGCGGAACTGCGCGTACGGCGCCGGTTTGAAGCAAATGACGATCTCGGTGTCGCGCGCGCTCATGCGCTTGCCGGTGCGCAGGTAGAACGGCACGCCGACCCAGCGCCAGTTGTCGATCATCACTTTGAGCGCGACATAGGTTTCGGTGGTGCTGTCGGGCGCCACGTTGGCTTCCTGGCGATAACCGGGCAGCGGTTCGCCATCGATCTCGCCCGCCGTGTATTGGCCACGCACCGAGTTGGCTCGCGCCTCCTCGGTCGACCAGGGGCGGATTGCGCCGACAACTTTGGCTTTTTCACCGCGTACCGCGTCGGCACCAAAGGCCGCCGGCGGTTCCATGGCCACCATCGCCAATAATTGGAACAGGTGATTGGGCACCATGTCCCGCAGGGCGCCGGTAACTTCATAAAAACTGCCACGGGTTTCCACGCCGACGGTTTCGGCGGCGGTGATTTGTACGTGGTCGATGTAATGGTTGTTCCAGAAAGCTTCGAACAGGCTGTTGGAGAACCGGCTGACCAGAATGTTCTGCACGGTTTCCTTGCCCAGATAGTGATCGATCCGGTAGATCTGCTTTTCCGTCATCACTTTGAGCAAGCACGCGTTCAAGGCTTCGGCGGTATGCAGATCGGAGCCGAACGGTTTTTCGATCACCACCCTTCTGAACGCTTCGGGGGTTTCTTGCAGCAACCCGGCAGCACCGAGACGCCGCACCACTTCGCTGAAAAAGCGCGGCGCGGTGGCCAGGTAGAAAATCGCGTTGCCGGTGCCGCTGGCGGCGATTTTCGCCGCCAGCGCTTCGTAGGTGCGTTCGTCGAGGAAGTCACCCTGGACGTAGCTGATGTGTTTCGCCAGTTTGGCCCACAACGCCGGATCAAGGGCTTGATCGCCCTTGCCGACCTTGGCCGCCACTTCCGCCCGAATGAAATCTTCGAGTTTTTTGGCGAAGGCTTCGTCACTGATGGCGTTGTGATCAACGCCGATGATCCGCAGTCCATTCCCCAGCAAACCGTCGCGACTCAGGTTGTACAGTGCCGGCATCAGCAGGCGCTTGACCAGATCACCATGGGCACCGAACAGAAACAGCGTGGTGGGTGGTGCGGGTTCTGCCTTGGATTTCCTGCGGATCACATGGGTCATTTTTTCGAAGTCTCCACATGGCCGCCGAAGCCGAAGCGCTGGGCCGAGAGAATCTTGTCGCCAAAGGTGCCCTGCCCGCGCGAACGGTAGCGAGAGAACAGCGAGTTCGACAGCACCGGTACCGGCACCGATTGCTCCATGGCGGCTTCGATGGTCCAGCGCCCTTCACCGCTGTCAGCCACCGAACCTGAATAGCCGTCGAGCTTCGGATCGCTGGCCAGGGCATCGGCGGTCAGGTCGAGCAGCCAGGACGAGACCACGCTGCCACGACGCCAGACTTCGGCGATGTCGGCGACGTTCAGATCGAAGCGCTGATCTTCCGGCAGGTTGGTGCTGGCCTTGGTCTTGAGGATGTCAAAGCCTTCGGCGAAGGCCTGCATCATTCCGTATTCGATGCCGTTGTGAATCATCTTCACGAAGTGGCCGGAACCCGCAGGGCCTGCGTGGATGTAACCGCGCTCGGCGCGATCGTCATCGGACTTGCGGTCCTTGGTGCGCGGGATGTCGCCAAGGCCCGGGGCCAGGCTTTCGAACAGCGGGTCGAGACGCTTCACGGTCTCGGCATCACCGCCGATCATCATGCAGTAACCACGTTCCAGCCCCCAGACGCCGCCGGAGGTGCCGACGTCGATGTAATGCAGGCCTTTCTCCGCCAGGGTTTTCGCCCGGCGGATGTCATCCTTATAGAAGGTGTTGCCGCCGTCGATGATGGTATCGCCTGCATCAAGCAAAGTGCTGAGCGTGTCGATGGTCTCTTCGGTCGGTGCGCCGGCGGGCAGCATGACCCACACCGCGCGCGGTTTGGCCAGGCCAGCGACCAGGGCTGGCAAGTCGGCAACACCGGTGGCGCCGTCTTCAGCCAGGGTGTCGACAAAGGCGGTATTGCGGTCGTAAACAACGGTGGTATGCCCGTTGAGCATCAGGCGCCGCGCAATATTGCCGCCCATGCGGCCCAGTCCAATAATCCCGAGTTGCATGTACTGATGCTCCCTACTACAAATAAAGTGTGTCAAAGGTTATAGCCCAACGCGACTAATGAGGGTTAGTCCAGAGCGCTGGCACATAGTTTCCGGGCATTGTGCCCGATCCTGATTGATAACGTCGGTAATCGCACCGAAGACACAACGACCATGAAAAATAAAAAAGTTCCCTTCGGGGGCAAAAGAAACCAAAATTGGCGCCGATAGTAAGTCAGCACCCGATCTGCGGAGCGGGCTTACAGTTGAGACAGCCATTTGCGAGGTGAGCAATGGGCACCGTACACACAGCACTGCCAGCACAAACCCTTTACGTCACGATCCGTCGCGATGAACTGCGCCAGTTGAAAGACGAACGCGACCAATTGAAGCGGGAAGTCGCGCAATTGCGCCTGCTGACCCAGGGCAATCAGGCTCAGCCCTTGCCCGTCACCCAACGTGTTCCCCACGCCTGACCGCCTCGCTTGAACCGGAAACAGCCACCGCTGTTTCCGCTCTGCCGCAAGCCTTCCAGCCCGATAATCACAAAGTTTTCACATTTGCTTGTTGATACTCCCGCGCCTTGTGGCCGCTCGGTATCCGTGCGGCGTCTGTTCGTCTGTGACAAGGAGAGTGCCGACGGCCGAAGTAATCATCAGGCTGGAGTGCTGAATGGCTTTGTTTAAACGCAGCAAAACGTCTGCGAGCGGTTTTGATTGGGCAGGATTTCTCTGGTTATTTCTGTTCTTCTGGTATTTTTCCGGTATCACCCAACTACTGATTCAACTGACGGGCACTTCCGGTTTTACCGGGTTCCGCCAGGCCTTTGTGATGAGCGCCATCTGGCTCGCGCCGATGCTGTTGTTCCCCAAAAAGACACGAGCGATGTCCGCGCTGATCGGCGTGGTGCTGTGGGCCTGTTCGATGGCCAGCCTCGGCTATTTCTTCATCTATCAGCAGGAATTCTCCCAGAGCGTCATCTTCATCATGTTCGAATCGAACGTGTCTGAAGCGGGCGAGTACATGACCCAGTACTTTGCCTGGTGGATGGTGTTGGCGTTCCTGGCCCATACCGCCTTCGCGTATTTCCTCTGGACCCGCGTGCGTCCGGTGTACCTGCCACGTGGCCAGGCGTTGATCGCGGCGACGGCGATTGTGCTGGCGGTGGTCGGTTACCCGCTGATCAAGCAGACTGCGCAAACCGGCAGCCTGGCGGACGGCTTCGAGAAATTCGAAACCCGCATCGAGCCCGCCGTGCCTTGGCAGATGGCCGTGGCCTATCACCGTTACCTCGGGACCCTGGCCAGCATGCAAGACATGCTCAACAGCGCCAGCAAGATTGCACCGCTGCGCAACTTCAAGGATGCGATGGCCGATCAGCCGGCAACCCTGGTGCTGGTAATCGGCGAGTCCACCAATCGTCAGCACATGAGCCTGTACGGCTATCCTCGGGAAACCACCCCGGAACTGGACAAACTCAAGGATCAACTGGCGGTTTTCAATAACGTCATTACGCCTCGCCCCTACACCATCGAAGCCTTGCAACAGGTGCTGACGTTCGCCGACGAAGAAAACCCGGACCTCTTCCTGACGACGCCGTCGCTGGTCAGCATGATGAAACAGGCGGGTTACAAGACGTTCTGGATCACCAACCAGCAGACCATGACCAAGCGCAACACCATGCTCACGACCTTCTCCGAGCAGGCCGACGAGCAGGTGTACCTGAACAACAACCGCAACCAGAACGCCGCCCAGTACGATGGCGACGTGATCGAGCCGTTCAATAAGGCTTTGGCTGACGCGGCGCCACGCAAGCTGATTGTCGTGCATTTGCTCGGCACGCACATGAGCTACCAGTACCGTTACCCGCCGACCTTCAACAAGTTCACCGACCGTAAAGGTGTTCCGGACGGCGTGCGTGATGACCAAGTGCCAACGTACAACAGCTATGACAACGCGGTGCTGTACAACGACTTCGTGGTGTCGAGCCTGATCAAGGATTACGCCAAGGCAGATCCGAACGGCTTCCTGCTGTACCTCTCCGACCACGGCGAAGACGTCTTCGACTCCGCGGGCCATAACACCCTGGGCCGCAACGAAAACAAACCGACGGCACCGATGTACACCATTCCATTCATAGCCTGGGCCTCGCCGAAATGGCGCGAAACCCACGACTGGAGTTTTGCCAGTGATCTCGGACGGCCGTACAGCAGTTCTCAGCTGATTCACACCTGGGCGGATCTGGCTGGCCTGAGTTTCGATGAACTGGACCGCAGCAAAAGCCTGGTCAGCGACAGCTTCAAGCCTCGGCCATTGATGATTGGTAACCCTTATGAGCGTCAGCAGCGGCCGTTGATCGACTTCAGCCTGATGAAGCCCAAAGTCACGCCTGCTGACCCGGCAGTCGTTCAGCAGTAATTCTTTTGTAGGAGCCAGGCTTGCCGGCGAAGGCGCACTTAAGGACGCCTTCGCCGGCAAGC
>NZ_JAHBDQ010000009.1 GCF_019956555.1 Pseudomonas sp. A-RE-19
TCACCGAGGTGAACACCCTGACGCCGGAGGCTGGCGGACAGGTGTCCTTCCTCATTGAGAGCAATGGCACGAATCTGATCGACGCGGTTCAGCTCACGATGGGCCGAGGCACTGTCAAGATCCCGGTGATCCAGTTCATTCAGCAGACCGAGAACCTGGCCAGCGATGTCCAGCTGTCGTTCCACGCGACGCTGACGGACAAGGATGGGGACTCGGCATCAAGTACGTTTGACGCCAACCTGTTCGCCAACGACTCGGCCAACGCACTCTTCGACTTCACCCTGGTTGGAACCGGCGGTGAGCGTGATGCCTTCAACGTCGATTTGGCAGCCAACCAGAACCGGTACCAGGTCACCGGCTTCGATGCCAGCGCAAACCTGCGAGACACCCTGGTGCTCAACGGCGACCAGAGCTCCGTTGTCCAATCGATCGACAACAGCGGCGCAGACAGCGTCGTGACGGTTGCCGAAACGGGTGGACAAGTCACGACCATCACCTTGGTCGGGGTCGATCTTCTGGCTACCGACATTGTTCATGGCAGTGCCTGATACAGCGAGCGCGTGAAAGGATGCGAGGGTGGCGAAAACCACCCTCGCATTGTTTTTTGCAGTTCCAATAGAGAGATCCGCACGATCGCATCAACCCGGGGCCCCTGCGGCAAGCCACCGACGAGGACGACTAGGCTGAAACTCCCACTCGGACTGGGAGTATCGGCCAATGCGCAATCTCCGGCGCTTGGTCATAGTTGTAGAGGTCAATGGTCAGGCCTCGATGACCGTAATTGCTCTGGAGAAAGTCATGACTATTCGCGAGCAAAACTCATCGCTAACGAGCGATCCGACCCCCTTATCCACTCCGACCCTCGACTCCATGGTGACCACCTCGGTTACAGCCAACGCTCTGAGCGTGGTGACCGGCGCGGACGTTACGCTGGACGAAACGGCCGGGCTGCAGAACGCCACCGCCACTCCAACCCCTGCGGAAGACGCTAACGACAACGACATTCTGCTGGCCTCCCTGCCCTCGATCTTTTCCACCCGTTTGACCGCACTGGGTGCAGGTACCGCAACGGGTGCGGCCTTGAGTGGCTATACCGGGGCCGTGGGCGACACGGGCAGCAATGCGTTCACCATCAGCGGCGGAGCAAACATTACCGATATCCGCTTCGTCGACAGCGCTGGCGCACCGCTCAATGGCCTGGACAGCGGGCTGGATACCCTTGATGGCACCAGCATCCTTCTCTATACGGATACGAACAACAACATCGTTGTGGGCCGAGCCGGAGCCGCAGATGGCGCGATCGTGTTCGCTGCCTATATCGAAGAAACCGGATCGCCGCTCTCGGGCGGCAAAATCTGGACCGTGGAATACCAACCGCTCCAGCATCCAGATACGACGAACCCCGATGATTCGCTCAATCTGCTGAATAAGGTGTTCGTCGGAACCACCCAGGATCTGGAGTTCAGTCTGGCCGGTGCACCTTCCGGTCAGAACCTGTTCCTGATGTACACGAAGGCGAACCCGACAGTTGTCGATGACGCGGGTGTCTTGCGGATCACGGACCCCACCATCATCGCCACCGGCAAGGACCCCGCAGACCAGTCAAGCGGCGCCAATATAAACACTGGCGACACGGTCAATACCAGCCAGGGGGGTGGCTCGACCACCATCGGCACCAACAATCAAATGATTGTGGAACAGGAAGGCATCCGCTTTTCGTTCGTCACCGGTGCCAGGCAGGATTTGACCGTTCCCAACCTTAGTCAGACCGAAGCAGATGTTGAGTCCAACATCGACTTTACCGGCGTCTACAATACGAAATCGGCCAATTTCGACATCGTGCAGTTGCAAAGCGGCAAGAGTGCGGTCGTACAAGTCAGCGCATTCAGCACCGCGGCTGAACCTGGCGCGAATTTCATCAATGGCTATGCGGGTGATACGCCGGTTGCCATCACCAGTGTTCGCGTCGTCAACAATAGCACCGGGCTGGTGATCGAAAATTCCGACGGTTCGGTGAATGACCCGACCATTGCCATCAGCTTTACGGGTGGGGTTGCAACCATCACCGGCGTTAAAGCCGGCTACCAGATTGAATACACCACAGCGTCGGATCACAACCGCGTGCTCGTCGAGAACGGCGCGGCCCTTGACGCGAGGGGCGATAACCACGCCGATTTTGATATCGGCGGCTTCACGCTGAGCCAAGCTTCTACTACGAATACCGAAATCGGCTCCAAGATGCTGTTCGAGGACGACGGGCCGAGCATCAGCGCCACCGGCACGGAGCCAACGCTGACGGTGGACGAGACGGTTCTGGCCACCAACGACACCCAGAACTTTGCCGCCAACTTCAATTCAGCGTTTGGCGCTGATGGCGCCGGCACGCTGACTTATGCGCTCGGCGTGACGGCGGGTGCCTCCGGGCTGACCGACACGGCCACGGGCGAGGCAGTCAACCTGTCGCTCAACGGTGGCGTGGTGGAAGGCCGCACGGCCACCACCAACCTGCTGGTGTTCACAGCCAGCGTCGCCGCCAATGGTGACGTCACGCTCGACCAGCTCCGCGCGGTGGTGCATCCCGATGCCACCAACCCCGACGACTCGACGAGTCTGTCGGCGGACAATCTGGTGACGCTGACGGCGACCATCACCGACAAGGACGGCGACAGTGCCCAAACGACGCTCAACATCGGGTCGAACCTGGTGTTCAAGGACGACGGGCCAAGTATCAGCACCACCGGTACGGAGCCGACGCTGACGGTAGACGAAACGGTTCTGACGACCGACGACACCCAGAACTTTGCCGCCAACTTCAGCCCGGCGTTTGGCGCCGATGGCGCCGGCACAGTGACCTATGCACTGGGCGTGACGGCGGGTGCCTCCGGGCTGACTGACACGGCCACCAACGAGGCAGTGAACCTGTCGCTCAACGGCACAGTGGTGGAAGGCCGTACGGCCACCACCAACCTGCTGGTGTTCACGGCCAGCGTCGCCGCCAATGGTGATGTCACGCTCGACCAGCTCCGCGCGGTGGTGCATCCCGACGCCACCAACCCCGATGACTCAACGAGTCTGTCGGCGGACAATCTGGTGACGCTGACGGCGACCATCACCGACAAGGACGGCGACAGTGCCCAAACGACGCTCGACATCGGGTCGAACCTGGTGTTCAAGGACGACGGGCCAAGTATCAGCACCACCGGCACCGAGCCAACGCTGACGGTGGACGAGACCGTCCTGGCGACCGACGACACCCAGAACTTTGCCGCCAACTTCAGCCCGGCGTTTGGCGCTGATGGCGCCGGCACAGTGACCTATGCACTGGGCGTAACGGCGGGTGCCTCCGGACTGACTGACACGGCCACGAATGAAGCGGTCAACCTGTCGCTCAACGGCACAGTAGTGGAAGGCCGCACGGCCACCACCAACCTGCTGGTGTTCACGGCCAGCGTCGCCGCCAATGGTGACGTCACCCTCGACCAGCTCCGCGCAGTGGTGCATCCCGATGCCACCAATCCCGACGACTCGACGAGTCTGTCGGCGGACAACCTGGTGACACTGACGGCGACCATCACCGACAAGGATGGCGACAGTGCCCATGCAACGCTCGATATCGGCCAGAATCTGGTGTTCAAGGACGACGGGCCAAGTATCAGCACCACCGGCACGGAGCCGACGCTGACGGTAGACGAAACGGTTCTAACGACCGACGACACCCAGAACTTTGCCGCTAACTTCAACCCGGCGTTTGGCGCTGATGGTGCCGGCACAGTGACCTATGCACTGGGCGTAACGGCGGGTGCCTCCGGACTGACTGACACGGCCACCAACGAGGCAGTGAACCTGTCGCTCAACGGCACAGTGGTCGAAGGCCGCACGGCCACCACCAACCTGCTGGTGTTCACGGCCAGCGTGGCCGCCAATGGTGACGTTACGCTCGACCAGCTCCGGGCAGTGGTGCATCCCGATGCCACCAACCCCGACGACTCGACGAGTCTGTCGGCGGATAATCTGGTGACGCTGACAGCGACCATCACCGACAAGGACGGCGACAGTGCTCAAACGACGCTCAACATCGGGTCGAACCTGGTGTTCAAGGACGACGGGCCAAGTATCAGCACCACCGGCAGTGAGCCGACGCTGACGGTGGACGAAACGGTTCTAACGACCGACGACACCCAGAACTTTGCGGCTAACTTCAATTCGGCGTTTGGCGCTGATGGCGCCGGCACGCTGACTTATGCGCTCGGCGTGACGGCGGGTGCCTCCGGGCTGACCGACACGGCCACGGGCGAGGCAGTCAACCTGTCGCTCAACGGTGGCGTGGTGGAAGGCCGCACGGCCACCACCAACCTGCTGGTGTTCACAGCCAGCGTCGCCGCCAATGGTGACGTTACGCTCGACCAGCTCCGGGCAGTGGTGCATCCCGATGCCACCAACCCCGACGACTCGACGAGTCTGTCGGCGGACAATCTGGTGACGCTGACAGCGACCATCACCGACAAGGACGGTGACAGCACCCATGCGACCCTCGACATCGGCCAGAACCTGGTGTTCAAGGACGATGGGCCAAGTATCAGCACCACCGGCACCGAGCCGACGCTGACGGTGGACGAGACCGTCCTGGCGACCAACGACACCCAGAGCTTTACCGCCAACTTCAACTCGGCGTTTGGCGCTGATGGAGCCGGCACGGTGACCTATGCCTTGGGCGTAACGGCGGGAGCCTCTGGCTTGACGGACACGGCCACCAACGAGGCGGTCAACCTGTCGCTCAACGGTGGCGTGGTGGAAGGCCGTACGGCCACCACCAACCTGCTGGTGTTCACGGCCACCTTGGCCGCCAATGGTGACGTCACGCTCGACCAGCTCCGCGCGGTAGTGCATCCCGATACCACCAACCCCGACGACTCGACGAGTCTGTCGGCGGACAACCTGGTGACGCTGACGGCGACCATCACCGACAAGGACGGTGACAGCGCCCAGGCGACCCTCGACATCGGCCAGAACCTGGTGTTCAAGGACGACGGGCCAAGTATCAGCACCACTGGCACCGAGCCGACGCTGACGGTGGACGAGACCGTCCTGGCGACCAACGACACCAAGAACTTTGCCGCTAACTTCAGCTCCGCGTATGGCGCTGATGGCGCGGGCACGCTGACCTATGCGCTGGGCGTGGTGGCGGGTGCCTCCGGGTTGACCGACACGGCCACGAACGAGGCAGTCAACCTGTCACTCAACGGTGGCGTGGTGGAAGGCCGCACGGCCATCACCAACCTGCTGGTATTCACGGCCAGTGTGGCTGCTAATGGCGACGTCACGCTCGACCAGATCCGGGCGTTGGTGCATCCCGATGCCACCAATCCCAATGATTCGACGACTCTGTCAGCGGACAATCTGGTGACACTGACGGCGACCGCGACCGACAAGGACGGCGACAGCGCCCATGCGACCCTCAACATCGGCCAGAACCTGGTGTTCCTGGATGACGGCCCATCACTCGCGTTCGGCAACCTGATCGGAACCGGTAGCGTCCTTCCACAATACGGGTTCTGGGACAAGGCGGCAGGTGCCGATGGGCTGGGTGCAGCCGGTCTGGATATTTCGTTGGCGAATGACCAGTTCACCCTCGTCAGGCCAGACAACACGACCACGACCGGAACCGGCACGCTCACCGAGCTGTCGCCCTCACCGGACGCCAATGGCGCGTACCATTTTGCAGGGACGTTGACCGGCGATTTCGACAACAACGCCGCCACGGCCAATACCAGCGTCGACTACACGCTGACCGCCTTTGACAACGGCAGCTATGCACTGGACCTGGTGCAAGGCTTCAGTTCGCAGATCGTGCTCAGCAGTGCCGACGGCTCGCTCAGTGCCGGCGGCCCGGATCCAGTACGCACCTTGTTAATTCCGGAGACGAATGACCCGACTATTCCTTCGGCATCCGAAGAGATTGTCTTCTTTTCCGCGAAGGCACTTGCATCGACTTCGGACATCCTGACCGGTATCGGGCTCGGAGCACCCGACCCCACCGAAGCCGCCCTACAGACCAACCCCCTGCCCTCGTACATTGACCCGGCAGCGATGAACGTCAGCACGTCCGGCATCGGCATCGCCAATAACCTTTTCCAGGGAGACAACCTGGCGGCAATCAGCGCCGCCGATGAAAGTTTCGTCATCAATCCGGAGAGTCTGCTGACGAGCATGAAGGTCTTCATCGACAACTCCGTGGGGGGTTACGACACGGCGACCGAGGACTTGTACTACAGGGCCTACTACGAGGATGGCTCGTTTTCGGCGCTCACCGAGGTGAACACCCTGACGCCGGAGGCCGGCGGACAGGTGTCCTTCCAAATTGCGAGCAATGGCACGAATCTGATCGATGCTGTTCAGCTCACGATGGGCCGGGGCGCGATCAAGATCCCGACGATCGAGTTCACTCATCAGACCGAGAGCCTGGCCAGCGATGTCCAGCTGACGTTCAATGCGACGCTGACGGACAAGGATGGGGACTCGGCATCAAGTACGTTTGACGCCAACCTGTTCGCCAACGACTTGTCCGGCACCTTCGACTTCACCCTGATTGGAACCGGCGGTGAGCGTGATGCCTTCAACGTCGATTTGTCAGCCCCCGAGAACCAGTACCAGGTCACCGGCTTCGATGCGAGCGCAAACCTGCGAGATACGCTGGTGCTCAACGGCGATCAGAACGCCGTTGTCCAAACGATCGACAACAGCGGCGCGAACAGCGTCGTGACGATTGCCGAAACGGGCGGGCAAGTCACGACCATCACTTTGGTCGGGGTCGATCTTCTGGCTACCGACATTGTTCATGGCAGTGCCTGATACCGCGAGCGCGTGAAAGGTGCGAGGGTGGCGAAAACCACCCTCGCATTTTTTTGCGGTTCCAATGTGACGGCCCCAGGCACGCCAAAGGGTTCAGAGCGACTTGTTTTGACGTGAAACCAAATCCAGCTCCACCCACGTGGACTCGGGCGGTTGTTCGTTGCTGGTGAGCCCGTGCTTCAACGCATACATCAGCAAGTCGATGCGGTTGATGAGATTAAGCTTTTGATAGATGTTGCTGAGGTGGTTGTGCACGGTGTGCTCACTGATGCCCAGGCGCCCGGCAATGCTCATGTATTTGGCGGACGGATCCCCAACAATGGCATGAATCAGTTCCCTCTCGCGCAGTGTCAGCCGAGCCTGTTTTGCATGCTCCAGATTGCATTTCAAATGTATATTCCCGGTCGCGGCATAGCCGGAAAGGCCACCGGCCCAGGCTCTATCCAGCCCGATATCGCGGTGGTGGACGGTCATGATGGCCTGGATGATCGATTCCGTCGGGTCTTCCGCCAGCACGATGCCGCGTGCGCCCGCCTCTATTGCCTGGGCAACGGGGACGGCCTCGTACAGACCCTTGAGCACCAGCACTTTCATTTCGGCACTGCGGGTGAGTCCCGCGACGACTTCCAGCGGGTTCAGCGCATCCGGAAAGAAGCTGAAAAAAATGACATTGGGACGCAACTGATCGGCAAGATCCAGCGCATTGGTATAGGTGGTGGCCTGGCCGCTCACTTCCATCTGAGGCTTCCTGGCATTGATCAAATCTTGAAGCCCCATGAGAACGAGAGGACGACAATCGATCAGCATCACGCTTATTGGTTTTCTGTGGGTCGTCATTACTTTCCTGACTCCCTTTAAAAATGGAACTATGACCTCCCTCCCTTGGCCTTCCTGGATCAGCAGCGCCCTCACCCGACCGTTATCGAAGGACAGATGCGAGCGCCGACAGGCCTTAACGGTGCCCTCCCGGCTATTTCTCCCTGGGGGCACTTCCACTGGCTTCACCGGCAGGCATTCGGACGTTTCCAAAAGCCGGGCAAAGCCATCGAGGCAACATAAATTGGAATAATCATCAATAGCTTGCGAATGATTGATGTGCTCCCTCGAGCTGTTCAACTGAGTCTAGGCCAGCTCAGCGCGCTGCCAGCCCGCCCATCCGCCAGTCGTCGATTCAAGCCTTATGCGAGTAGCCCGGCCGATGTGCCCAAGGGCTTCCCTGCCCCGGAAAATCAAGGTCTTAGGCTCGTCGGGGGTGACCTGCGTCCAAAGTCTGATTGCGATCAAAATCGTCAATTAACCGACGAGTGGTGTGCCGGCAAGTATAAAAATAGCACTGGCGTCAATTTGTCGGCGAAACAAGCCTCGCCGAGCCCTGGGAATACGCCCATTCCGGGTCTCGCCGCTGGTTTTTCCTTGGGGTGCGCTCGGGTCACAGACTGACTGCAGTGCTCAAGTTTTTGGCGACAACGCCACAGCCACCACCGCCTGAACGGCTGGCGGTGATGGCTAAATTGGCGTCGAGTCGGGACGGGGATACACAGTCGGTACTGCGGCAGGATCAGGGGGATGTGAGGTTTGAGCTGCCGGGGCTCAACCAGCCATTAACGCTTTCGACACTCTCGGCCGGCGGCTTTCCCGCCCAGCGATTGAGCGTAAGGACATTGGTGACGAATTCGTATTGCGTCTTGAGCAGGTCACGACGAGCCCGGAATTCGTTGCGTACGCTGGTCAGTACATCGACGGCATTGACCATTCCGTAATTGAGCGCTTTCTCTGCCGCCACTCTGGACAGCTGTGCCGAGGCCAGGGCATTTCGGCTCGCACTAATCTTTTCTCCACTCGAATTGGCGGTCAGGTAAGCGCTGGTGATCTCCTTGACCACCCGGCGCCGGATCGCTTCCAGTTCCTGCTCGGCGGTAATCTGATCCTGGTAGAGCCCACGGACCCGCGCCGAGGTCGAGCCGCCGCTGTACAGCGGCACCTGAAGGCCAATACCGGCGACATAACTGTCGGTGCGCGGCGCCAGGGAATTGTTGTAGCCCTCGTTGGTCTGTTGTGCGCTCAGACTCAGACTCAGGGTCGGATAGTGCCCGCCCTTGCCACTGCGCAACGCAGCACCCGCGGCTTCGACGCCGCTCTCGTTGGCCTTGAGCGCCGGGTTCAGCGCTATGCCGTCGCGGACCCAGGTTTCAAGGCTCTGCGCCGAAATCCGTAGTTGCACGTCATCGCGAATCCGGTTGAGCTTCTCCTTGACCGGCCGGCCGACGATCTCCGCCAGTGCCTCGCGAGTGATACTGGCCTGGTTCTGGGCATCGAGTTCCTGCGCCGCCAGCAAATCTACCCGGGCCTTGAGGTCGAGCTGATCAGTAATCAATGCCAGCTGCTTTTCGTACAACGCATTGACTCGGTCCAGGCTCTTTTGCGTGGTTCGACGCTCCGCCCTCACCAGCTCCAGTTCATCTTCGGCTGCCAACGCGGCGAAGTAACGCTGCGCCAAGTCCACTGTCGCTTCGGCCTGGGCTTCCAGCGCTTGCGATTCGGACTGTTTGGCCAGGCTTTTGAATTTTTGGTAGTTCTCCCACGCGGCCTTGTTGTAGAGGTACTGACGCAGCACCAGGCTGTAGTTTTCGCTATCGTAACTCTGCTGTATCAGTTTGTTCTCCTGACGAATCCGATTCGTCCCGGCGTTGAGCGAGACTTGCGGCAACAGCGAACCCAGGGCCTCGCGCTGATGTTCCTTGCCCGCCTGCGCTTGCGCATAGGAGGCCAATACCCGCGGATCCTCAAGCCGTGACTCACGATACAACTGCATGAGGTCGGTGGAAAACGTTGAGGCGCTGACCCCGGTCGGCGTTGGCGCAGTGGTTTGCGCCCAAGCAATATCGGCGCCCAGTACAAGCATGAGCAGACCACCGGGCAAAGCTGCAGGTACTCGCACGATCATTCCTCGATCATCGATTGAGCGATGGCATTGCGGGCCGGCTGCATCAGGTATTGCAACAGCGTGCGTTGCCCCGTAATGATCAACACATCCGCAGGCATCCCCGGCAGCAATTTGCGCTCACCCAAGGTGTGCACACCGGCTTCGGTGACCCGAACCCGGGCCAGGTAATAGGGCGTCCCGGTCTTTTCATTGATCAACCGGTCCGCCGAAACACTGCTGACCACGCCTTCGATCACCGGCGTGGTCGCACTATTGAACGCGCCGAAACGGATATCGGCACGCTTGCCGATGCCGATGCGATCGATATCGACAGGCGCCACCTGGGCCTCGATGACCAGTTCTGAAACCGAGGGCACAATGTCCAGCAGCGGTGTCGCCGGGCGCACGACGCCCCCGATCGTATGCACCGTCATGCCAATCACCATACCGGCATCGGGTGCGCGGATGATGATATGGCTGAGCCGGTCCTCCAAGGCGGAAGTCTTCTCTTGCAGGTCGTAAATCTTGGTCTGAACATCGGCTAATTGTTTGACGACGTCGGCATTAAAGTCTTTGTCGATTTGTAGCATCTGCAACTGTGTTTCGTTGATCTGCAGGCGAGTCTTGGTAATGGTGGAACGGTGGTCGACCATTTCGGTCCTGAGCATTTCAAGCTTGCGCTCCTGCTCCAGCAGACGTTGTTTGTCAACGAACCCCTGCGACAACAGGTCGGTCAATTCAACTATTTCACCGCTGTAGGACTTATCCAGATGGCCCTTGGCACCGATCATCGCCTCCATCCCCTTGATCTGTTGACTTAACTGGCCAATGCGCTCTTTCAGCACCGATATCTGGCCCAGCCGTGATCCCCGTCGCGCGTTGAATACCTGGATCTCGCCCTGGCGCGCTTCGGCACCTCGCAGGCTGTCGGGATCGGCCGTGGCGCCAAAGCCAATCACCGACAGATTGTCCCGCTCAGCTATGAGCCTTGCCTCCATGGCTCTGGCTGCAACAAGCTGACTTCGGGCCATCTCGTATTCAGATCGCAACTGGGAATCGTCGAGAATAATCAGCGGGTCATCACGCTTGACGATGTCACCGTCATGGGCCAACACCTCTTTGACGATGCCGCCTTCGAGGTGCTGGACGGTTTTTCGGTAAGCCTGCACGGTGACCACGCCAGGCGCGTAAGCGGCGCCATCGAGCGGTGCGACCGCCGCCCAGGTGCCGAACACACCGAAGGTCATCAGTACAATGCCAAAACCCAGGCGACGTACTTTTCTATCAGATACCGCCAGGTCGGCGAAGCTATCCGTTTGAGGACTGAGAATCGTAGGGTTCATCGACATCGCCCTTGCTGCTGGTAGCGACCGAAGCCATGCTGGCGCCTGCTTGCATGGCGTGTTTTTGTAACTGCTGTTGCTGCGCGTGGAGTTCGGCCAGCACGTGCTCGCGTGGCCCAAAGAGACTGATAGCCCCAGCATTCATCACCATGAGCCGGTCAAGTTGGGACACGATGTTGGTTCGGTGAGTAATGACAAACAGGGTCGCGCCGGTCTGCTTGAGCTGCTGGATGGCCGCCGCCAGGGCACGATCACCGACTTCGTCGAGATTGGAATTGGGCTCGTCGAGAATAATCAGCCGCGGGCTGCCATACAGGGCGCGGGCCAGTCCGATGCGCTGGCGCTGCCCTCCCGACAGCATGAGGCCCTCGCTGCCAATGACGGTGTCGTAGCCATCAGGCAACAGCAGAATCATTTCATGAACGCCAGCGGTCCTGGCAGCCAGAATGACTTTCGCCGAATCGACCTCGGCGAAGCGGGCAATGTTCTCGCCGATGCTGCCTTCGAACAATTCAATGTCCTGGGGCAAGTAACCTATATGCGGCCCAAGCTCATGTTTGTCCCACGCGCTGATGTCCGCGCCATCAAGCCGGACCACGCCATGCTGCGGCGCCCATACCCCCATCAGTGCCCTGGCCAGGGTGGACTTGCCCGCGGCACTTGGACCGATGATTCCGACTACGCAGCCGGCAGGTACGCTGAAACTTATGTTTTTGATGATCGGGGTTTTCGAGCCAGGTGCCGTGACGATCAAATTCTCCACCTGCACATGCCCCTGAGGCGCCGGCAATGACATACGCTCGGGCTGAGCCAGTTGTTTGTCGAGAATGTCGTTGAGACGACGGTACTGCGAGCGGGCCGCAATAAAGCCCCTCCAGCTGCCGATGATCAGATCGATGGGGGCCAATGCGCGCCCTAGCAGCACGGACCCGGCAAACACCAGGCCTGCACCCACCTGATGGTCCACGGCCAGGTAAGCGCCCAGACCAAGGATCAGTGATTGCACCAGGATCCGGAAGGTCCTGGAAAGCGTGCTGAATATGGCACCTCTATCGCTCGCCTGGGCCTGCAGCAACAGGACGTTTCTTTGACGACGCCCCCAACGGTCCATAAGGGTATCAAGCATGCCCATGGACTCGATGACTTCAGCGTTGCGCAGATTCTTCGTGGTGTAGAGCGTCGCGCTGATATTTTCCTTGTTGGCCTGGGCAAGTGTCGGCCCCGTCATCCTCTCATTGACAAATGCGAGCAATAACAACAACAACGCACTGCCCGTCGCTACCCAGCCAAACCAGGGATGGAACATGAACATTACAGCAACATAGATAGGCAACCAGGGCGCATCGAAAAAGGCGAACAATCCAGGACCGGAGAGAAACTGCCTCAAGCCCGTCAAGTCGTTGAGCGACTGGGCCGACGCATCCATACCCCCACTGTAGAGAGCCCGTTTGAAACTGGCCTTATAGACCTCGCGACTCAGCAACACATCCAGCCGGGTACTGACCCGAACCATGATGCGCGAACGAACCCATTCCAGAGAGCCGAGCGTGACCACCAGTCCGGTCATGATCAGCGTCAGCATTGCCAGGGTCGTCAGGCTTCCGCTGGTTATAACTCGCCCATACACCTGAAGCATATAAAAGGTAGGAACGAGCATTAGCGCGTTGATGAAAAAGCTGAAAAAACCAACAGAAACAAAGCTGCTTCTACAGGCTTTCAACGCATTTTGCAGACTGTTTTCAGGTGTGCTTCGCATTGAAACCCCTGCTCGAAAAGCCATTCCTTGTGGAGCTTAGATCATGCCAAACGACTGTGCGTCGCAATTGGCCCGATGGCCTGTTACGACAGGGTAGTCAGGGATATGAGCAGGATCACGTGCGGGGGGTGGAGGTTCAGAGGAAGGGGGTCAGGTCACGCACTGCGACAAAATCCATCGCAGTGCGTAGCGCTCGCTGGCTTACGGGTGCCAGCGGTTTACAGATCGGTGATCTCCTTATGGCGTGGTACCAGCACCTTCATGACGCTCCATGCCACCAGATAGGCCAGCGCACAGATAGCAAACATGATCATGTAGCCGGTATGAATATCACCGATCAGTTTGTAGTGATCGATCACCCAACCACCGATCTTGGTCATCACTACGCCGCCCAAGCCGCCAGCCAAACCGCCAATACCGACCACCGAAGCAATGGATTTTTGCGGAAACATGTCCGACACGGTGGTGAAAATGTTGCACGACCATGCCTGGTGCGCCGATGCGCCCACGCCAATCAGCAGCACTGGCACCCAGAAACTGATGTAACCCAATGGCTGCGCCAGTAATACCAGCAGCGGGAAGAAAGCGATCACCAGCATGGCTTTCATGCGACCGTCATACGGCGCGTCGCCGCGTGACATGAAATAGCTGGGGAACCAGCCGCCGCCGATGCTGCCGACCATGGTCATGCTGTACAACACCGCCAGCGGCAACACGATGGCCTGGCCTTTCATGCCGTACTGCGCCGACAAATAGGTGGGAAGCCAAAACAGGAAGAACCACCACACACCGTCGGTCATGAATTTACCGAAGGCAAAGGCCCACGTCTGACGGTAGGTCAGCAATTTGAACCACGATACTTTTTTATCGGCGACACCCGGTACCGGGCTGGTGACCACCTGCCCCATCTGATCGCTGCGGATGTAGGCCAGTTCCTGCACCGACAGACGTTTTTGCTGCTCCGGCTTTTCGTACAGCGCAATCCATACACCCACCCAAATGAAGCCCAACATACCGATCACGATGAAAGCCGCTTCCCAGCCCCATATGCTGGCGATCAGCGGCACGCAGACAGGCGCCAGGATCGCGCCCACATTGGCACCGGAATTGAAAATGCCGGTGGCGAAAGAGCGCTCCTTCTTCGGGAAGTATTCTGCGGTGGCCTTGATTGCGATCGGGAAGTTGCCCGCTTCGCCTATCGCCAGCACGGCGCGCGATACCATGAAACCTGCGATCGAAACCGGAATCATGGCAATGCCGAACGCGCTGCACACGGCGCCAATCCCCTCACCCATCGGCACCGCAAAGGCGTGCATTATCGCGCCGGTCGACCAGATGCCGATCGCTACCACATAGGCGGTCTTGGTGCCGATCTTGTCGACCACACGGCCGGCAAACAGCATGGAAATCGCGTACACAAACTGAAAGACGGAGGCGATGTTGGCGTAATCGGTGTTACTCCAGCCAAATTGCGTCGACAGGTCCGGCGCCAACAGACTCAATACTTGGCGGTCCAGATAATTGACCGTGGTGGCAAAAAACAACAGCGCGCAGATCGTCCAGCGATATTTGCCGACGGCCTGGCCGACTCGCTGAGCATTGATGGGCTCGTTCAGATTCATGGCATCACTTTATTGTTGGATTAGGGTGATGATCTCTCGGTTTTAAGCGAGATCAATTAGGTCCTGGGAGCATTGCCAAAACGCGATGAGTCAGCGCCAAGGCAGTCAGGCTCCTGCGTGTCTACCGATTAACTTGAATAATCAATCCCCACTATCAAGTGCCACAATGCGCGAACGCTCTCGAAATGGGTTTTCCAGGCTCAGCGGTTGAAGCGGGAACTGGACGTGCGGTCAATCGTTTGGCAGGGCAATCGCGTGCAACAGACCTGCTGCGCGGAAACGCAAACAGCCAAGATCGCATCTTTAGAAAGGGCGTTTAGGGAGCTGAGTAAACAGGATGAATTCATGATGGGGGCCGACACTTTTTTATTTTTAGGGGTTTGAGCAGTCGATAAATCGTCTGTCGTCGTACAACTGCGCTTTTTATATCGACTCCAATACCACACTGTCAATCTGAAAAATGGCCGTCTGTCTCAAAGGGCTCCCTTCAATATTTCGATTTAATCCAGATAACTCGGGCCATGTGGGTCGGCAGGCCTCCAATCCTCCCGGCGTACGCCAGGCAACTTGTTCAACCATGGTCATACGATCACTGTTCTAGTGCCATTGATAGGCGTCTGGCCGAAGCAACAGTCGAACGTTGGGCGTGACTCTAAAGCCGCAGGTACCTGCCCCGCCTCTGGAAAATCCTTAAGCCGGTATCGGTTTTCCTTATCGGGTGATTTTTGAGTGGACGGATCAGATCTCATTGCAATATGAACCCTCACAAAAACGCCGCTCAATGAGCGGCGTTTTTGTGTTTAGCGCGGGAACCGGGATTCACCGGTATTTTGCGCGCCTCAGGCGTTGCAGTTCCAAGGACGGTCTCCACTCTCGTCCTTGATGCGGGTCGGCAGGCCCATCACATCCAGCGCCTTGAGGAACGGCTCGGCCGGCAGCTCCTCGACATTGGCCATGCGCTGCACATCCCACTCCCCGCGTGCGACCAGCAGGGCTGCCGCCACAGGTGGCACGCCAGCGGTATAGGAAATGCCCTGGCTGTCGGTTTCTGCGTAAGCGTCCTCGTGGTCGGCCACGTTGTAGATGAACACTTCGCGCGGCTGGCCATCCTTGGTGCCTTTTACCAGGTCGCCGATGCAGGTCTTGCCGGTGTAGCCAGGCGCCAGCGAACTCGGATCAGGGAGCACGGCCTTGACTACTTTCAGCGGCACGACTTCCAGGCCTTCAGCCGTTTTGACCGGTTGCTCGGAGAGCAGGCCGAGGTTCCTCAGTACGGTGAACACATTGATGTAGTGCTCGCCAAAGCTCATCCAGAAACGCACGTTGGGCACGCCGAGGTTCTTCGACAAGGAGTGCACTTCATCGTGGCCGGTCAGGTACAGGTTCTGGGGCCCTACGACCGGCAGGTCGTCGGTGCGTTTGACTTCGAACATTGTGTTGCTGGTCCACTGACTGTTCTGCCAGCTCCACACTTGTCCGGTGAATTCGCGGAAGTTGATTTCCGGATCGAAATTGGTGGCGAAATACTTGCCATGGGAGCCGGCATTGACGTCGAGAATGTCGATCGAATCAATACGGTCGAAATACTGTTGTTGCGCCAGGGCTGCATAGGCGTTGACCACACCCGGGTCAAACCCCACACCGAGAATGGCAGTAATGTTCTTCTGCTGACATTCCTCGAGGTGGTTCCACTCGTAGTTGCCATACCACGGCGGCGTCTCGCAGATTTTGCCCGGCTCTTCGTGAATGGCGGTGTCCAGGTAGGCCACGCCGGTATCGATGCAGGCACGCAGCACCGACATGTTGAGGAAGGCGGAACCGACGTTGATGACGATCTGCGATTCGGTTTCGCGGATCAGCGCCTTGGTCGCTTCGACATCCAGAGCGTTCAGCGAGAAGGCCTTGATATCGGCGGGCACTTTGAGGCTGCCCTTGGCCTTGACGCTGTCGATGATGGCCTGGCATTTGGAGATGCTGCGCGACGCGATAGCAATACGACCAAGTTCATCGTTGTGCTGCGCGCACTTGTGGGCCACCACCTTGGCGACACCTCCTGCACCAATGATAAGAACGTTTTTCTTCAATTTTTTTATATCTCCTTTCTGCCAGATTACGAGAGGCTGGACAGGTAGTCGTTGTAACCAAACTCACGAACCACCTCGACTGTACCGTCGAGTTGTTTCACTACGATGGACGGCATTTTCAGGCCGTTGAACCAGTTTTTCTTGACCATGGTGTAACCCGCGGCGTCGATGAACGACAGCCGATCGCCGATGGCCAGCGGCCGATCAAATTGATACTCACCGAAAATGTCGCCGGCCAGGCAGGATTTGCCGCACACCATGTAAGTGTGTTCACCCTCGCTGGGCGCCAGCTTGGCATTCAGGCGATAGATCAGCAGATCAAGCATGTGCGCCTCGATGGAGCTGTCCACTACGGCCAGGTGCTTGCCGTTGTAGAGGGTGTCGAGCACGGTGACTTCCAGCGACGCGCTCTGGGTGATGGCGGCTTCGCCCGGTTCCAGGTAGACCTGAACGCCGTATTTCTGCGAAAAGGCCTTGAGCCGCGCGCAGAACTCGTCGATCGCATAGCCTTCACCCGTAAAGTGAATCCCGCCGCCGAGGCTGACCCACTCGACCTTGTGCAGCAGGTGGCCGAACCGCTCTTCGATGGTGCACAGCATCTGGTCGAACAGGCCAAAGTCGGCGTTCTCGCAATTGTTGTGGAACATGAAGCCCGAGATCTGCTCGATGACTTGCTCGATCTTCACCGGATCCCACTCGCCCAGACGGCTGAACGGCCGCGCCGGATCGGCCAGCAGGTAATCCGAGCTGCTCACCTGCGGATTGACCCGCAGACCGCGCACCTTGCCTGCTGAAGCTTCAGTGTAGCGCTGCAACTGGCCGATGGAGTTGAAGATGATCTTGTCGCAGTTATCGAGCATCTCCTCGATCTCATCGTCAGCCCAGGCCACGCTGTAGGCGTGGGTCTCGCCAGCGAACTTCTGCCGACCGAGCTTGAGCTCGTAGAGCGACGACGACGTAGTGCCGTCCATGTATTGCTGCATCAGATCGAACACCGACCAGGTGGCGAAGCACTTGAGTGCCAGCAGGGCCTTCGCCCCGGACTGTTCGCGCACATAAGCGATCTTCTGCATGTTCGCCAGCAGCTTTTGCTTGTCGATGAGGTAGTACGGCGTCTTGATCATTTCGAGGCCTCCGGCAAGGCCAGCCAAAAAAAGGATGCACATTGTGCCTTCACTTGCCACATATCGAAAGAGCAGAAAGCCCAGTTCGCTGAGTCGCCCTGAATTGGATCCAGGTGCCGGCGTCACCGGCAGCTTAATCGGCGGTCAGTCAGTGCTGTCCAGATTGAGGTATAGCTGGGCGCCGCGCCATTGAATGCTGCCGGGTCTTCACGGTGACGAACATATTGATGCGGTCGTGAATTTCCAGGAGAGCATGGCGAAAAGGTACATGCGGGATGCTAGTGATGCGGATCAGAATCGAAGAAGCGAGCACGCCCGAAGGCTGGCTTGTCTGGATAGATGCAGGGGGCGTTGTGGTTGAGCCGTCTCAAGGTGCCGTCTTCGAGACATAAACATCAGTCATCGTTTTGTAACCTTCCGATAGCAATACTCTAGCCATTCAACGCCTGCTGTTTTTTCTGCTGCCACTTCAGGCAGCTTTTTTTTGCCCGATGATTTTGGCAGCAGCTTTGCCAGCTTCGGTCAGCCCGGCGGGCTGGGTGATGTCGCGCTCAACCGGCTCCGCCTGTGGCGGCAACAATTGCCTGGCCCGGCGCCCTCCCCTGAACTACAGGGTTCTGCCGTAAAACGGTGCCAGCTTGCCGAAGTCATTGATGCCCGGGCATTGGACTGCTTGGGCGTTTTACATCGCGTTTTCGCCTTACCGAGTCAGGGCTCGCAATACGGCTCGGTTGAGGCAATCGGGGCGTACGCAGTAACAGACTGATTTCATCGCAGCTGACCGCTTTGCTGAAAAAGTGGCCCTGAATTTCATCGCAGCCGTTTTCACGCAGGAAGGTTTGCTGCGCTTCGGTTTCGACACCTTCGGCAATGACCTTGAGGTTCAGTTTGTGCCCCAGCGAAATCACTGCGGTGGCGATGGCTTTGTCGTTCTCGTTGTCGGGCAGATCGCGCACGAAAGACTGGTCGATCTTGAGTCTCGCGATCGGGAAACTTTTCAATGCCGCGAGGCTGGAGTAGCCGGTACCGAAGTCGTCGATCGAGAGGCTGATTCCCATTGATTGCAGTTGCTTCATTTTGCTGATGGCTTGCTGAAGGTCTTGCATGATCAGACTTTCGGTCAGCTCCAGCTCAAGGTACTTCGGGTCCAGTCCGGTTTCTTGCAAGGCATGCATCACCCGGTCGATCAGGTCCCTTTCAATGAACTGGCGTGCTGAAATATTCACCGACATGGTGATCGGCGGACAGCCCGCATCCTGCCAGTCTTTGTTCTGTCTGCACGCGGCATGAATCACCCAGTCGCCGATGGGCACGATCAACCCGGTCTCTTCGGCCTGCGGAATGAATTTGATTGGAGACACCATGCCGAGCTCGGGGTGCTGCCAGCGGATCAGTGCCTCTACGCCGATAATCTGACCTGACTGCAAATCCACCTGTGGCTGGTACAGCAGCAGGAACTCGTCATGGTTGAGAGCGTTTCGAAGCCCGTCTTGCATGGCGAGCTTGCCCTGATTCTTGTTATTCATCTCGCTCGTATAGAACTGGTAACTGTTGCGACCCAGCTCCTTGGCCCGGTACATGGCCGCGTCCGCGTTGCTGAGCAACGTGTCGGTATCGCCGCCGTCTGCAGGATAGGTGGCCAACCCCATGCTGCAGGTGACATGGAGTGTATGTCCGCTGAGCTGAATCGGTTGCAGGATGGCTTCCTGGATTTTGTGCAGGGCTGGAGTCACGCCGTCGAGGTCTGAGGGCTGGTCGAACAGGATGATCACAAACTCGTCGCCACCCAGTCGCACGACGGTGTCGGTGCGGCGCACACACTCCAGCATGCGCTGGGCGACGGTTTTCAGCAGTTCGTCTCCGGCACTGTGCCCAAGGCTGTCATTCACCAGCTTGAATTTGTCCAGATCAAGAAACACCACCGTCACCAGCCGGTTGTAGCGCTGCGCATAAAGTATTGCCTGCTTGAGACGGTCTTCGAGCAGTGTGCGATTCGGCAACCCGGTCAGTGCGTCATGGTCGCCCATATAGCGAATGCGCTTTTCGGTCAGTTGGCGTTCTATCGCAATGCCGGCAAGAGGTGTCGCCATGTCGATCAGTCGCGTCTCGGTCGAGCTAGGGCTGCGTATGGTGTTGGAATACAAGGCAAACGTACCCAATACCTTTCGCTCATGGGACAGAATCGGCGTCGACCAGCAGGCGCGAAATCCATAGGGCGCAGCGGCTGAACGGTACTCCTCCCACAGCGGATCCAGCTCGATATCCGTGACGATGACCGGCTCTCGTCGATACACCGCGGTGCCACATGAACCGACGTTCGGACCGATCGCAATCCCGTCAATGAGCTGGTTATAGGCTTTCGGCAAGCTGGGGGCCGCCCCGTGCAGCAGGTGCTTGCCATCCTCATCCAGCACCAGGATGGACACCATCATCCCCTCCAGTTGCGACTCGACCAGGTGAGCCAGGCTGTCGAGGACTTCTGCAAGCTCGGTGCTCCTGGCGATCAGCTCCAGGACATGACCTTGTCCGGCACGGATGACGGCTTCTTGCTCTAGTCGGTTGTTTTGCACGGCGAGCCGCTCTGTGGCGATACTCAATTGGACGGTTTTTTTTTCCAGCTGGAGTCGGTCTTTGAGGAATTGATTCACCGCGCGAGCCATGTTGCCGATCTCGTCCTTCCCGTGTTCGGCCATCATCAAATGCGTTTTGTCAGTGTGTTCCTGACGCAATTGCCGGCTTATTTCATTCAGGCGCACGAGCACATGACGGCCCATGAAGACCCGGGTCACGAACCAGGCGAACACCAGGCTGGCGCCCAACATGATCAACACCCATTGCTGGCTACGATTTGAGGCCTCGACCAGGCGCTGCACGGCTTCGCGATACTCTTCGGTGTAAGCATTGGATTGCGCACGGGCCACCGCGACCAGAACCCCGGCCTCATCCTTCAGTTCCTCATTGAAGCGCTGTATCACGTTGTGCTGATTGATGAGCCTCAGTCGCAGGGAAAAGAGATCGGGCGTCTGCACATCAGCCTCGGGTAACTTGCCTGCGGTGCGTGACAGGCGCTCATATCGGGTCCGCAGCCGTTGCACGGCATCACTGTCAACAGCCTGCGGCAGATCGAAAAGTAACACCGCCAGTTCCAGGCTGGCCCGGGTCTGGGTCGCGGTTAACCGGGCGGAGTGATCCTCCAGGGCTTGTTCGAAGGTGACCTCGGTTTGCAGCAGGCTTTCTCGCAGCTGCGCAACGATGTTGGCGGTATTGCGGAACATCTGACTCGACTGATGCATGTCGAGTATCGCCACGCCACTGTTCGCGGCAGTCAGCTGCTGCACCAGTTGATCAAGGGCTTCAAGCTGTTCGACGGTCGCCGCGTAGCTTGCACGCAGGGTGTCGGGGGAGCGGGTTGTCAGAAGCTGATCGGTCTGGTGTTCGATCAGCAAGGTACGCTGCAGCATGTCTTGCCCATCTTGCATGCGGACCAGTCGTTCATCCGTCAGCTGGCGGGTGGCGCTGTTTGACGTGCGCAACGCGTAGACCGCAGTGGCACCACCCGCCAGGATCAGCAGCGCCAGCGTCAGAAACGCCAGTGTGAACTGTGCGCGCAGCGATTGCGGCAATAGCTGGCGTCCGAGCCGGGAAGTAACGTCCACTGTCAGGGGTTCCATTGATGGCGATAGATGTCTCGATAGCCATTGTCAGGGTCGTACTGGAATTTCTTCCCGCCGTCGAAGGCGATATTGTCGGCATTGACCAAGTGAATCGGTGCTACGAAGCCGCTCACCGGCTGACCTGCAAACAGCCGGTTCAATTCATCCATCACTTGCCAGCCATGCAGGTTGAGCGGCTCGGCCACGGTGACGGTCTGGTAGGTTTTTGCCTGTATGCGCAAGAAAGCCGAAGCGCTGCCATCACCGGCAGACAACAGACTGATGCCGTCGCTGGGTATTGCGGCGTTGGTCAATGAGGTAATCGAGTAGTCGAAATAGATATCGTTGATGGCCAGCGTGTGGGTCCAGCGCTTGCCATAGCGCTGAAGCAGCTCCTTGGTGATCGCCGGCATCTTTTCGCCACTTTCGGAGATCGCGACATCGCGCACTTCCAGCAACGTACATTCCCGACAGCCCCGAATGACATTTTCCATGGCCTTGGCTTTCGCCATGGCGATGCTGAACCTGGAGTCGGTCAGGATGACCACGCCGGCGTGTCCGTTTGACTGCGCCACTGCCGCCATGGCCGTGAGGCGAGCCACTTCGAGCGGGTCGGTCGTGACATTCATGGCCACCGGCGTGCCGTCAATCGGCCCGGGGTGTGCCCCGGCGTGCCAGCCAACCACCGGCACATCCCTGTTGGCGAAGAGGATCAGCGCCGCATTGTTCTCAAGGGCATCGGAGCCGCACAGAATGAGGCCGTCGGGTTTCGCGGCCAGGGCATCGGAAAAGGCCTTTGCGCGCCCGGCCGATGACCCGGCGCCATCGAATATCTTCAGCGTCCAGCCCATCGCCTTGGCTGCCTCGCGAGCGCCCTGCGCAACACCGACAATTCCTCCATTACGCAAATCTTCTGCGACAAAGGCGATGTTCTTGCCCCGCGGCGCTTGCGGGCCGGATTCAGGGCCGCTCCAGCGAACGGCTTCGAGGGTGGCCCTGGAAACGATTTCCTGCGCTTGAATCACCGTAACCGTGGCGTTTTCGCCACCCGCTTCGGCTGGCAGGTTCTGGCCGTATCCGGGAGTTGCCGCGAAAAGACAGGAAACCGTAATTGAAGCCACCCAGAGTCGCCAAGTTCGATCACCGCATGTGATGCCGGGTCTGGAGCCGATAACGCGATCATAGTCTGGCATGGCGTCCCTTTTTGCCAAAGAGTGCAGCGTTCACTATCCGAAAGGATAGTCGGTTCTGCCGTCATCAGGTCTTTTGTGGGTAACGTGCGCGAACTTTAGTCCTGAACATTCAGGAAATGGGACAGGGTCCTTGGCACAACAAAAGGACGAAGGCCAATTGCATCGTTGACTACATTGAGTGGTTTTACAAGGCTTCGACTTTGCATAAACACCAGGCAAAAAAAAGGCGCCCGCAGCGCTTTTGTGTTTCTGGAACGTCTCGACAGAGCTTTACCGACGCGCAAAGCTCAAAAAACTTATGTTGTATGTCCTTCCCTGGAGAGCCAAAGGGTCGCCTCTTTCCAAGCTCCAGTGGTAACAAGCTCTTCCAGGGTCTCCAGCAAAATCTTTTCCCAGCTGAGCGCCAAACGGCTGCTGCGACGGTCTTTGAGCGTTGTCAGTGAAACAGTCGATCGGATCCCCGGTCGTTCAATGGCGTGTCCAACCAATGTTCCTTTTGCGACATCCTCTTGAACCGCCGCATGCGCAAGGATTGAATACCCCATTCCTTCGGCAACCAATCGCTTGGTCAAGCCCACGCTGTCCACGTCAAATATGACGTTGAGCTGGAAACCATTCTGTGCCGCCACCTGCTCAATCAGCCGACGATTGCTATGGGGCAATCCCGGAAGGATCAATGGGAACTCCGCAAGCCCCGTTATGCGAACCGACCTCGAGATCTCACCGGGCGGCCCCACCAGCACCATTCGTTCACTGAATAACGGTCTTACATCGAAAGCCTCTAGCAATGGTTGGTTGTAAACCACGGCTACCTGGATGCGTCCGTCCAGCAGCCATTCTTGCAAGGAGGTGCTTAATCCTTCCAATACATGAAGTGAAGCTTTTGGCCAACGTTCGTGAAAACGACGAATAAGTTGTGGGCCCACGATGGTTCCGATCGCAGGAGGCAGACCTATCGCCAGATGACCACGCTCCTCAGCTGCACTGTTGCGAACATGGTCAGTGGTTTCTTCCATATAACGCAGCATGACTTCAGCGCGTTCGAGCAATCGTGATCCTGCAGCGGTCAGCTCGACACCTCGTCCATGGCGAATAAAAAGTTCGACTTGAAGCTGCTCCTCCAGTTTGGCGATCTGCCGGCTCAACGCTGGCTGGGCAATGAAAAGCTGTTTAGCCGCCCGACTGAAGCCACCGCACTGGGCGACCTTAACAAAGGAACGAAGCTCTCTAATATCCATCACGCTCACCATGCCGTACGAGCATAGCTTTTTATCAAAATAAGGTTTTTGTGCCTAGCCTTAGTTTTTTCTATGCTCCCAACAGATACCTCGAAACCGGGGACTGGCCATCTCCGTGTGCAACATCACAAGAACAATTACGCCCGATATAGGGCGAGGAAATGCCATGAATCAGTTGAAGAAGCTCCACGTGCAAGTGCTGATAGCGCTTGTTGCTGCGGTTGTACTAGGGTTCGCGGCGCCTGAATGGGCCATGGCCATGAAGCCCCTCGGCCAAGCGTTTATCGCGCTGCTGAAGATGATGCTCGCGCCGATTGTCTTTGTGACGCTCGTGCACGGCCTGACCCATGTCCAGGACATGCGCAAATTGGGCCGTCTGGGCATCAAGTCGCTTATCTATTTTGAAGTCGTCAGCACCGTTGCGATGCTCATTGGCTTCGTACTCGTGAACGTCGTTCAACCTGGTGTAGGTCTCCACGCGACGGGCATGAACGAATCAAGCGAAGCGATCAAGGCTACCGCTGCCGCTGGCAGTGTCTCCATGGTCAACTATCTGCTGGGGCTTATCCCGCACACCCTTGTCGATGCTTTCGCCAAAGGGGACATCATCCAGGTTTTGATCATCTCTGTTTTGGCTGGTATTGCGATCAACCGCGTTTGTGGCCCGGACTCGGTTGCTGTAAAGGCGATTGGTGAGGCGCAGAGCATCCTCTTCAAAATGCTCAGCTTCATCATGAAGTTGGCCCCTCTGGGTGCATTCGGAGCCATGGCAGCCGCGATTGGCAGCTACGGCGGCGACACGCTGCTCTATCTTCTGAAGTTGATTGCCGTTTATTACGCTGCTTCGCTGATCTTCGTATTCGGTATCCTGGGGTCGATCAGCTGGTCGATTGGCCTACCGTTCGGCAGCGTTTTACGCCTGATTCGCGATGAAATCCTGCTGGTGTTCGGCACGGCATCCGGTGAAGTGGTATTTCCGCGTTTGATTGAAAAACTCCAGCGCAGCGGCTGTGATGAGGTCGTTGTCGGCTTCGTACTTCCAGCCGGCTACAGCTTCAATCTCGACGGCACTGCGATTTACATGGCCGTTGCGATCGGTTTCATCGCACAAGCCACCGACACGCCTTTCTCTCTGTTACAGCAGCTCGGCTTGCTGGCAATCCTGAGCATTACTTCCAAGGGCGGCACCACCGTTGCAGGCGGCGCTTTCATCAAACTGGCCGCCACTCTGCAATCGGTGCAAACCCTGCCGCTGAGTGGTCTGGGTCTGCTGTTCGGTATTGACCGAATCATGGCTACCGCCACTGCGCTGACCAATATCGTCGGCAACACCATTGCAGTATTTGCAATTGCCCGGTGGGAAGGCGCGTTCACCCCTGCAGACTTTGAGCGCGAAACAGGCCGCAAGCCGAGCCGCAGTCTGCTACGTCCGCCTGTGATCGCAGCATCACGTGAGACTCCGCATGAGCCTACCCAGAAACCCCAAATTCAGTCCCAGCGCTCCTGACAGGAAAGCCCCATGAATCGTCTGCCCCCTATTGACCCGAACAATCTCAGCGATGCGCAACGTCCTGTTTACGACCGCATTGCCAATGGCCCGCGCAAAGGCGTACGAGGCCCACTGGCTATCTGGCTTCACCGCCCCGAGCTGGCCGAATGTGCCCAGGCACTGGGACGTTACTGCCGCTACGACACGTGTTTGGAACCGCGCCTTTCGGAACTGGCGATATTGATGATGGGCCGTCATTGGCTGGCCGAATACGAATGGGCCGCACACAAGCCCTTCGCGCTCGAGGCGGGTCTGGCGTCGCACATCATCGACGCTATCCGCGATGACCAGCAACCAGGGTTCGAAAATGCAGATGAAGCGCTGGTGTACCGCTTCGTTCGTGAATTACACGCTCAGCGTGGAATTAGCGACGCGCTCTACCGCGAATTTATCGATTGCCTGGGTACCGACGCGGCTGTCGACCTGGTCGGTATTGCCGGCTATTACACCCTGATTTCAATGACTATCAAGGTGTTCGAAGTTCCGCCACCGGCTGGCGCGACTCCCGAACTGCCAACCACTATTAACTGAGGATTGCACCATGACCGATATTCTTCCCACCAGTGACCGTCTCAAAGACAAGGTTGCTATCGTCACCGGCGCCGGTTGTGTTGGCAGCGGTTGGGGTAATGGCCGTGCTGTAGCCGTACTTTTCGCCCTCGCTGGCGCTAAGGTTTTCGCGGTCGACCGCGACCTCAACGCAATGGAAGAAACCTTGGGCCGCATCCGCGAAGCTGGCGGTGAGGTGACTCCGTTTGCCTGCGATGTAACGGATAGTCAGGCTGTCGCCGCCATGGTCGCGGCCTGCAAAGAGACCTATGGCACGGTCGATATTCTAGTCAACAACGTCGGCGGTTCCGCTGCCGGTGGCGCTGTCGCTTTGGCTGAAGATAAATTCGATGCTCAGATCGCCCTCAACCTCAGAAGTGTCTACCTGACCTGTAAGCATGTACTGCCTCTGATGGAAGCACAGAGCAGCGGTTCGATCATCAACACCGCATCAACTTCCGGCATCCGTTGGACTGGCTCAGCGCAAGTGGCTTATGCAGCGAGCAAGGCTGGCGTGATACAGCTGTCTCGCGTCACCGCTGTGGAATATGCCCCTAAGGGCATCCGGGTGAACACCGTTGTGCCGGGCCAGCTTCATACACCAATGGTAGAGGTGCGCCTGGCTGGACAACGCACGGGCGGCGATGTCAGCAAACTGCTCGACACGCGTCTGGCACGCATTCCGCTGGGATTCATGGGTGATGGCCGAGACACAGCCTTTGCCGCCCTTTACCTGGCCAGTGATGAGGCCCGCTTCGTCACCGGGACGGAAATCATCGTCGACGGTGGCATGACCGCCCGCTGCGACTGATTCGCCACAAGGGCTTCGCAGATCGAAGCCTCGTCCTTCTACAAAAACAAGAGTCAATCGACGATGGACGACCTATCCCCCGTTCAGGTGGCGCGCCGCCTGTTCATTAAGCAAACCGTGATCACCGCAGCCGGCATCAGCTTGGTCGGCGGTACGTTTGATCAGACTCTCGGAGCTACCGTGTCCACTTCATCCAAGCCATCGAGTGTGTGGGATTGCCATACCCATATCTACGGCCCTTGGGATCAATTCCCTCTCCCGGCCAATGCAGCCTATACGCCTGAACCAGCACCCTTCCCTGAGCTGCTGGCCATCCATGAGCGACTGGGTATCAACCACGGTGTGCTGGTGCAAGCAGCGCCTTATGGCACTGATCACTCCGCAATTCTGGCAGCAATCGCTAACAGTAAAGGACGCTACCGTGGCGTCGGAATTATCGATGAAGACACAACTGACGCCCAGTTGCAGATTCTCCACGACGGTGGCTTGCGCGGTATTCGTTTCAACCTGATGGGGCATTTACCCGGTGCACGGGATCCACAAAAGCTACGGCGTTTGGCTGAGCGTGTGGCGCCCCTGGGTTGGCATGTCCTTGTCCATGGTGAACTGCAAGACCTGCTGCCCTTCCTAAAGGCTTGGGAAGACCTCGCCACGCCTCTGGTGATCGACCATATGGCGCGGCCCGACCTCACCAAACCGATCGACACCACCATGATGAACGAACTTCGATCTCAACTGGGTCGCTCCAATCGATGGATCAAGCTCTCTGGAATCGACCGCGCCATGCAAGGTGCCGCTGGGCCTTGGCCGCAGGCACTGGATCAAGTTCGAGGGCTGTTGGAGTGCGCGCCGGAGCGAGCAATCTGGGGATCGGATTGGCCTCACCCAAACATCAAAGGCCCCGTGCCGAGAGACAGCGATCTACTCGATTTCATTCTGCAAGTTTGCGACAGCCCTGCTTTGCAGAAGGCCGTACTGATCGACAATCCGGCTCGCCTTTACACCTGAACTTCAGTCACCGCAGGAGATGAAATGATGGACGAGATTTCATGGCGTCCCAGCACCCGCGTGCCCGATCCCGCTGTACGGGAATTAGATCCGCGTTTCGCGCACTATCGACTTGCTCACGCGAAGGTGGAGCGTCTGGGAGGCGGCCTTCGATGGGCTGAAGGCCCGGTATGGTTTGCGGACGGTCGGTTTCTACTATTCACAGACTTGCCGAACGATCGAATCATGCGCTGGGACGAAGCCACGGGTGTCATAGGCGTGTTCAGGCAGCCCGCTACGCAAGCTAACGGGATGACCCGCGATCGCCAGGGCCGGTTACTTATATGTGAGCACGGTGGGCGTCGCGTCACCCGTACTGAATACGATGGCAGTATCACCGTGCTGGCCGATAGCTTCGACGGCCAACCGTTGAACTCACCCAATGACATCGTGGTGAAGTCGGACGACAGCATCTGGTTTACCGATCCGCCATTCGGACTGATCAGTGACTACATGGGACGCCAGGGAGCCCCTTCGCTTCCGGCAAACCTTTACCGCCTGGATAAGAGCGGATCACTCCACTGCGTAGCGGAAGATCTTGAGGGCCCGAACGGCCTGGCGTTCTCTCCCGACGAACGAACCCTTTACCTGGTCGAGTCCAGGGCGCGTCCTCGCAGAATCGTTTCCTACAGCGTCGACGAAGAAGGTCAGGTCAGCAATCGTCGTGAACTGATCGATGCGGGGACCGGGCTACCTGATGGTCTGCGTATTGATGTCGACGGCAACCTCTGGTGTGGCTGGGGGGCGTCGGAACCCGGCCTCGATGGAGTACGCATCTTCGCGCCTGACGGTACGCCTATCGGTCACATCGACCTACCGGAACGTTGCGCCAATTTGTGCTTCGCAGGGCCACGCGGAAATCGCCTGCTGATGACTTCAACAACTTCTCTGTATTCCCTGTTCGTCAACACTCGCGGCGCCTGAAAACGGCGTCACTCTCTGAAGGTAGTCCTATGAAAAAAATAAAAAACACCCCGCTGTTGCTCTCAACAGGTCTCGCCAGCTTGCTCACATTTACTCAGATGGCTGGAGCCACCGAGTTGAAAATTATTGCCAGCGGCGCCCTCAAGGGAGCCATGGCACATATTCAACCCGTATACGAAAAAGCCAGTGGCAACACCCTGACTATCAGTTGGGGGCCTTCAATGGGCGAATCACTCGAATCGATTCCTCAACGTATCAAGCACAAAGAGCCAATGGACTTGGCCATCATGGCTGATGAGACACTTGATCTGTTGTCACCTTCTGGCGCTTTTGACCTTGCTACACGTCGTGAAATCGCTGACTCACGCATCGGGGTGGGTGTACCTCATGGAAGACCACATCCGGATGTTTCCAGTGTGTCGTCGCTTAAATCAGCGCTTCTGAGCGCTGACAAAATCGCTTATTCCCAAGGGGCTAGCGGCGTATTCATTCGCACCGAGTTGTTCCAGCGTCTGGGCATCACCGATCAGGTCAAGGGAAAGACTGTGGAGATCCAAGGCAAGGAGCTAGTGGGTACGGCTCTGGCACGCGGAGATGCGGACATTGGCATGCAGCAGGTTAGCGAATTGAAAGTCACGCCTGGCGTTGACTACCTGGGGCCGCTTCCCGATGAAGTTCAAAAGGTCAGTCGCTTCAGTGCAGCTGTTGCACAACAAACCAATAACACCACAGCGGCGAGTGAGTTCATCGCTTTCCTCATCAATCCTGCTACCCGTCAACTGTTAGTAGAAAGCGGTCTTGAGCCTGCGAAATCCCACTAAGTCCAGGAGAACAACAATGAAAACCATCTCGCGCTTTTTATTCGGAGCAACGCTAAGTCTGGCTGCCGCAATTGCAATGGCCAGCACGCCCGCCCTCAAGCAGGAGGTGGTGCGCTATGACAACGTGCAAATTGAGGTCAACTCCCAAGGTGAGGGGCCTGTCATCGTGATGCTGCCATCGCTGGGTCGCTCCGGTCGCGATTACGATCAGGTTGCCAATTACCTCCAGGCTGACGGGTTCCGGGTTGTAAGACCAGAACCGCGAGGCATTGGTCAAAGCAAAGGGCCTATGGATAACCTTTCCGTACACGATTTTGCTCGGGACGTTGCGGCTGTAGTCGATCATGAAAACAAAGGCCCGATAGTCGTTGTCGGCCATGCTTGGGGCAACTTTGCGGCGCGCATGCTGGCCGCTGATCGCCCCGACCTGGTTCGCGGAGTGGTGATGGCTGCTGCATCAGCGGGGAAAGTGCCACCGGGTTCAACTGAAAAGCCAATCAATGCTGAGATGCGCCAAGCAATTGATGGTGCCGGCGATATGTCCCTCTCTGAAGAACAGCGGCTTATCTATCTGCGCAAGGCATTTTTCGCCCCCGGCAACGACCCGACTGTGTGGCTCGGCGGTTGGCACGATGAAACTCACAACGCAGAATCTCATGCTCGAAATACCACTCCCGTAGATGACTATTTCGCTGCAGGCACAGCACCGATACTCGATCTACAAGGTGAGTCAGATACCGTCGCACCACGGCGATTCTCTGGAGTGCTCAAAAGCATGCTCGGTGATCGCGTTCAGATCGTTGTTCTCAAGAACGCAGGTCATGCCATGGCGCCGGAACAACCCAAAGCCATGGCAGATGCGATTTCTGTTTTTGCCAAGGCTCAGTACGCCAAGTAAAACTGGCTACTTGAGAAATGAAACAGGCGCCAGTTAGGCGCCTGTTTTTTGTTTGCCCGTCAGCTCATTTATCGTGAAAAGCTTTTCGGCGAGTCATGTGAGCAGAGAGTTCCTGATCCACAGACGACGGCTTGTTGTTACCTTTCCTTAACAACCAATTTCAGGATGATCGTCAATACAGTGGCCAGGCAAAGCATTGCTGCCATAGCGATCAATCCAGCGTTGAAAGAGTTGGTCAGATCTTTCAGCCAACCCACCGCGAGTGGGCCAACCAAACCACCGAGACTGCCAACGGCGTTGATGAATGCAATGCCTCCTGCCGCTGCCTGTTTGCTTAGAAAAGTCGCAGGGATGCTATAGAAGCAAGTGCGCACGGAACTCAATCCAATCAACGCAACCGTCAGGCCAATCAATGCTGGTAGGAGATCACTGTAGACGACCGAGAAAATGAAACCCGCTGCGCCTGTTCCACAGGTGATTGCCAAGTGGAGAATATAGCGCCGCTTCCGAGCCAAAATCCTGGCCCACAAGAGCATGGCAACGCTGGCAATCAAGTATGGAATGGCTGAAATCCAGCCGATTTGGATAGTGCTCAGATTATGGCTTTTGAGGATTTGGGGTAACCAGACACCGATGCCCAAAATGCCAATGATGTAACAGAAGAGGATTGCCGCTAACAGCCAAACCCGCTTATCCGCGATGGACTGACGGAAGCTGTGCGAGCCCTTTGCTTCATGCTCG
Organism: Pseudomonas sp. A-RE-19; assembly: GCF_019956555.1. GTDB lineage: Bacteria > Pseudomonadota > Gammaproteobacteria > Pseudomonadales > Pseudomonadaceae > Aquipseudomonas. The sequence continues at coordinate 31,126 of NZ_JAHBDQ010000009.1, forward strand.
GCATCCAATGCCGCTTGAAGTGCCTGGCGCTCCTCAATGGTTAACCAGCGAGCGTTGGCCGGTCTATCAGCCAGAAGCTTGAGGCAGAGAAGTCCAATGAAACATGCCGGCAAGCCCTGAAGAACCAGCAACCACTGCCAACCGGCAAAGCCGCCAAGCCCATCTAATGCCAGCATAGCGGCCGACAACGGCCCACCAATTACTGACGAAATCGGAATGGCAAACAGGAACCACGCCATAACCTTCGTGCGGTACTGAATGGGGAACCAAAGTGAAAGAAAAAAGATAACGCCGGGGAAGAATCCCGCCTCGGCGATACCTGCTAGCAACCGAATCGCTGCGTAGCTGGTGGGGCCTTGAGCAAACGCAGTACCTGCAGCAAACAGGCCCCATGTAATCATGATTCTTGCCAACCATCGGCGAGCGCCATAGCGATAAAGCGCAAGATTGCTAGGAACTTCAAACAGGCAGTAGCCAATATAAAAAATACCCGCAGCAAATCCGAACTGTGAGGCTGTCAGGCCTAAATCGTCGTTCATCGTCAATGCAGCAAAGCCGACATTAGTTCGATCCAGATAGTTGAAAAAATAAGCGATTGCCAAGAGTGGAATTAACCGAATCGCCGCCTTACGACAGGCTCGAGCCTCAACTGATTCTCGTAGCGGTACTTCTAAAGTCGATATCGTTGACATCACGTTCCCATTATTTTTGTGGTCAGAGACGCCTCAGCATATGGGAGTAATTTCTTGGAGCGCCAACACCTTTAAACCATAGGAATCCATAGCCCTGAAGCATGGCTTCGGCAAGTAAGCACCTGACATTCAACAGCCCATACCCAATAAACATAACAAGCCATTACGAGAAGGTATTTGATATTTACATGCGTACGAATAGTCTCGTAAAGGCGTCCCCGCCACGTTTCGTTGCTTAACAAAAATAAAAGGTCGTCCTATGCGCTCCAGAAAATTCTTAGCGTCATTCATACTTGTCGGTTTTTTCGCCAATAATGCTTCGGCAAACTCTTGGGATTCTGTTCATACAATTACTGCGGAGAAAGGTGAAGTACATATCGAGGCGTTAGACCAAGGCAAAGGGAAAGCGATCGTCATCCTGCCTTCTAAAGGACGCGGCGCTCACGATTATGACGAGGTGGCACGTTACCTGGCCGACGATGGATATCGTGTTATACGTCCGGAACCTCGTGGTGTGAACGGCAGTAAAGCGCCGATGGATACACCGACGTTGCATGATTTTGCTGCAGACGTTGCCTTGGTCATGGATCAGGCAAAAACAGGGCCCGCCGTCGTGGTTGGGCACGCTTGGGGGAGCCAACCTGCTCGCGTTCTGGCGGTCGACCGCCCAGATCTGGTCAAAGGAGTTGTTCTTGCCGCAGCTTCGATCGGCAAACTTCCGCCTGGATCATCGGAAAAACCCTATGGCCGTATGCTCGAAGCCATCAAGGGAGCGGGCAATTATGCGTTGCCAGAAACCAAGCGAATCGAATACCTGAAACAGGCCTTCTTTGCGCCTGGAAATGATCCTCGCGCCTGGCTTACCGGATGGTATGACAAGACCCATCAAGCCCAAGACCACGCTCGGGACACTACTCCCATCGACAGCTACTGGTCTGCAGGTGCGGTTGTGCCCATTCTGGATCTACAGGCGGAAAAGGATGCGGTCGTAATCCCAAACATCTTGAAGTCGATGCTTGGAGACAGGGTTGAACACAAAACTATCGCGGGTGCAGGACACGCCATGGCCCCGGAACGCCCCCGTGAAATGGCAAACGCCATCGCTCTGTTTGCAAAAAAAGTTTACGAGGCACCCTGAACTCTAAATAACTCAGGGGCTGTCGTTACAGTAAAGCGCTTGTACTCAAACCGCGCACCATTGGGTGTACTTCGCCTCCTCTGGTCATCCGCTACTTTCTAGCCGTCGCTCAAGAGCAGAACTCACCCGTGCTACTCAGCAAATCGGCATCGGACAACCGCCATTGAGCCTGCAGATCCGCGACCTGGAGCGTGAGATGGGCACCCGGTTATTTCACCGAATTGCGCAAGGCGCAGAATTGACTGCGGCTGGGCCGGTTCTCGTGGCAATAAATGCAGCTAACGCCAAAAAAAATGCATTGGGCGGGTGACCAGACCTTCCCAATGCAAAACGACCTGATTAGAGGTTCCTCGAATCGATTAACCCAGCGTGTTCAGGCACACCACCTTGGGTTGGGTCATTTCCTCATAGGCGAAGCGCACCCCTTCCCGGCCCAGGCTGCCGTACTTGGAGCCGCCAAACGGCATCGCATCGAAGCGGTAGTCGGAGGAGTCGTTGATCATCACTCCCCCGGCTTCGATTCTTCGTGCGGCGCTCATGGCCGTGGCCAGATCATTGGTGAAGATCCCCGCATGCAGGCTGTATTCGGGCTCGTTGGCCAATGCGATGGCCTCATCGAAGGTTTCGAAAGGCTGCAAAACCACCACCGGCGCGAAGACTTCGGTGCGCCACAGCCGACTGCAATGATCGACGTTTTCCAATACCGTAGCGGCGTAGCACGAACCTTGGCGCCGATGGCCGCAGAGCAATGTGGCGCCCTCTTGCAACGCGTCGTTCACCACTTGCTCGGCATTCTGCGCGGCTTGCGGGGTAATCATCGGGCCGATATCGGTGTCGGCACGCATAGGGTCGCCGTTCACAAGCGCCTTGGCCTGGCTGACGAAACGCTCACGGAACGCTTCATAAATCGGTGCCTGAATCAGCAGGCGCTGAGTACCTATGCAATTCTGCCCCGCCGCCCAAAAGGCTCCCGACAGGCAACTCTCGACGGCAGACTCAAGGTCGCAGTCGCCCATGACGATCACCGGCGCATTGCCGCCCAAGTCCATGGCGAGTTTCTTCAGGCCGGCGGTGCGTGCGATCTGCTCCCCGGTGACGAAGCCGCCCGTGAAGGAAATCATCCGCACCTCACGGCAGGCGACTAAGGCCTTGCCCAGTTCCGCCCCCCCGGTGGCGACCGTGACGACCGATTCGGGCAACCCTGCCATGACCAGATACGACACCAATTTGATGGCCGACAACGGCGCCAGCTCAGACGGTTTGAGAATCACCGCGTTGCCGCCGGCAATGGCGGGACCGAGCTTGTGCGCCACCAGATTCAGCGGATCGTTGTACGGAGTAATCGCGACGATCAGCCCCAGGGGTTCGCGGGAAAACCAGCCCTGGCGTGACTCAGAGCCCTCATAGGCGTCGAAAGGCACCACTTCCCCGGCATTACGCCTGGCCTCTTCGGCAGAAAGCTTGAGGGTGTTGACGCAGCGTTTGACTTCTTTTTCTGCCTGTTTGAGGGTCTTGCCGGCTTCGTCGACGATCAGCCGGGCAAACGCTTGGGCATCACGCTCGATGCTCAATGCAGCCTGCTCGAGAATGCGTGCCCGACGATGACGCGGTAACCCGGCACACACCCGCGCACCGCTGCGCCCGGTCTCCATCAGCTGCGGCACTTGCGACGCACAGACATCCGCGACGGTCCCGATGACGGTGCCGTCAAAGGGGTTAAAGACTTCGATTTGCGGCTCCACAACAGCCAGGGACAGACGTGACAGGTTCACAGGCTTTCTCCTAGTTGCGCGCAACAGACTGGTGGATGCTGATGATGTCCGACAGCAGCGCAAACGCTGTTTCCATGCGCCCTGCCCCCGGCCCCGAAACCGTCACCGCGCCGAGCAGATGGGTGGTAAACGACACGGCATTGGTGGCACCGGAAACACTGGCCAGCGGATGATCGCTGTTCAACAAGCGCGGTTCGACACTGGCACTGATCGAACCATCGGTATGACGCATGGCTGCGCCGATCAGCTTCCAGCGAGCCCCGTCCTGCCGGGCTTTTTCAATGTCGCCAAGGTCGAGTGAGGAAATACCGCTGCACCTGACATCGCTGACGTTCAGCTTGGCGTCCAGCAGTTCATTGGCCAGGATCACCACCTTGAGGCGCACGTCATGCCCCTCGATATCCGCCGTCGGATCGGCTTCGGCATACCCAAGGTCCTGTGCTTTGCTGACCGCTTCGGCGAACCCCAGGCCGCCTTCCATGCAGGTGAGAACGAAGTTGGACGTGCCGTTGAGAATCCCCTCGAAACCGACGATCGAGCTGCCTGCCAACGACTGCTTGGCCAGGCGAATAACCGGCGTGCCACTCATCACCGAACCTTCGTATTCAAAGGCGACGTTATTGCGTCGGGCCAGTTCTTTCAGCTCGGCGCCGTGCAAGGCAATGGGTCCCTTGTTAGTGGTGACTACATGTTTGCCGCGTTCCAGCGCCCAACGGCAGAACGAGGTGGCCGGCTCGCCGTCTACCGGATTGGTGAAGGTGGCTTCGACAATGATGTCTGCACCGCAGTCCTTGATCACCGCTTCGTTGAGGGCATCTGCTTCGCCACCCGGAAGCTGCGCCAATGCACCTTTGACTGCCGGCAGCTTGGCCAGCAACGCGGCGTCCAGCCCTTCGCGGCCAATCACCGAACCGAGAAACAGGTCGGTCACGCCAACGATTTTCAGAGTGAAACCCAGTTCGGTTTTCCAGTTTTCGTTACGTTCGGCAATCAGCTGAGCCAATGCCCGGTTCACACCGCCGAAGCCGACAAGCGCCAGTTTGTATTCAGTCATTTTTTTGTGCCCTTGATCCGGGTGATGGGTTGTTGGGCTCTAGGTTAGGGGCGCGGCCAGGGCAGTGAAATAGGCCAATTTGCTCTATTTTGTGGGCGTTTTGACCAGCACCCGGGCAAAACGCCAAGCATAAAAAAAAGCCAACACAGGTTGGCTTTTTTCAGAACGATAAAGGATTAGACAACGGACGACAGCACGAATGAGGTCACGGTGTTTTCCACTCCGGGCAACGCAGAGATTTCATTCCAGACCTTATGCACCCGCTCCGCACTGGCAGCGCCGACCCGCAGCATCAGATCGAACTCGCCACTCATCACATCGCACTGAATGACTTCCGGTATTGCCCGCAGGGCCTGCAGTACTTCCGCGCCGCGCATGCGGTCGTAGCGGTAGACGAAAATCACCGCATTGATGTTCGAAGAAGCTTGTCGCCCCTCCCCCGTGCGTACCGTATAACCCTGTATCGCCCCGTCGCGCTCAAGCCGTTCAATGCGTTGGCGCACGGCATTGCGCGACAGGTTGACCTTCGCCGCCAGCTCGGCGTGTGCAGCCCGGGCATTGAGCCGCAGTTCCGCGATGATGCGTTCATCGAGAGGGTCCAGAATTCGCTTCACTTGGCCTCCTGTTGCCGCGCCTTCACAGCGCGCCGAGCAGCTGATGGATGGTGTCGAGGTCGTCCGGTTTAATCCGGTAAAGCTGCGCCGGCCCTTGCTTCGCGACCGGGCTGTATTGCGCCGGCGTGCTGATCCCCAGCTCGCCGAGCAGCACCGCCGATTTGGCTGGCGAGATTTCCCCCAGGGTAACCATCGGCGCCACCAGGCTTCGGCGATACATCCTGGCTGCGAGGACACCGGTGGCGGTATGCGGGTCGATGACGTAACCGGTGTCGCGATACAGCGAGGTGATTTCCTTCAACGTCTCCTCATCACTGACCGCGTAAGAGTCGATGATCATCCGCGCCTGCAACCAGAACTCGTTGGCGATGCTCATCTCGCCGCTGGATTCGAACGCGGCCATTAGCGCGCCCACGGCCTGATCGTCATGCCCGTAGAGCTCCCAGAGAAAACGTTCCAGGTTAGAAAAGATCGACAGGTCCATGGCCGGCGACAAGGTCTTGTTGGCTCGCGACCTCGAGTAGTGGTTCTTCAGAAACAACTGATGCAACGCGTCATTCTGATTGGTCGCAACGATCATCTGGGTGATCGGCAAGCCCATTTTCTGCGCGATGTAACCGGCATAGACCTCGGCAAAACTCGCGGCTGGCACGCTGAAACCGATCGGACGCTGCCCCCCTCCCAGTTGCAGCACGGCGTGGAAGTAAAACACCAGTTGCGCCAACACACTGACCCAGTTGCTGGAGTTGAAACTGATCGCCTCGTGTTGAGTGCACGGCCACTGTCGGAACAGCCGAGTGACGATGGTCTGGCACTCGTCGAAGCTGCCATTCACTGCGAACTGGTGAACCTTGGGATGCACCACCGCTTGCAGATGCTGGAGTTGGTCTTGCGGTACACCTGCCTCCGGGTAAAACACCACCACGTCCGTCTCGTCGCAGTGTTTGAATGCCTCGATAGCCGCCAGCCCGGTATCGCCGTTGGTGGCACCGATCACTACCCCGCGGCGCCCGCGTTTGCGCAGAAAGTATTGCACCAGCCGTGCCTGCAACTGGGCGGCAAAATCCTTCGAGGAGCGGGTCGGCCCATGGAACAGCTCCAACACCCATTCGTTGCGATCTACCTGATGCAAAGGTGCCAGGGACCGATGGCTGAATTGGCTGCCAGCTTCCTTGAGCATGCATTTGAGGTCCGCCTCGGGGATCGTCTCGCCAACAAACGGACTGATCACTCGATAGGCCAATTCGTCGTAGGGCAAGGTCGACCAGTTGGCAATGTCCTGCGGTTCGAACAGCGGCAGTTCGAGCGGCACGAACAACCCACCGTCATCGGCAATTCCAGACAACACGACCCTTTCGAAATTGACCTGAACAGCCGAATTTCGGGTACTTACATAGCGCATGGTTGGCTCCGGCCATTCATTTGAAGCGATGTGCCTGCTCGACCAGCCAGGTGGAAAACATGACCGCGTCGGGGTGTTGGTCGGCTCCGGAACCGCGTACGAGGTAAAACGACTCGCTGGCTTCGATGCGCTGGTCGAAGGGTTCGACCAGTCGCCCGTCCTGAAGCATTTCATCAACCATCGAGGACCGGGCCAGGGCAATTCCCTGTCCCAACTCGGCCATGCGCAAGGTGGAAATCAGTGTGTCGAACTGCATGCCGGTCGACGAATCGACGGTATCCGCACCGACCATGTTCAACCAGTAACCCCAGCCCTCTTCGTAACCCAGGACATGCAACAACGGATGGTGCGCCACGTCCGCTGGCACCGTCAGCGGCGAGCTCGCCATCAGGGCTGGTGAGCAGACCGGAAACAAGGTGTCCCAAGTCAGGCGCTGCGACACCAGGCCGGGCCATTGACCATGGCCCCAGCGAATTTCCATGTCGTCCTCACCATCCAGTTCCTTGACCCAGATGTTGCTGATGTAGCGGATGTCGACCTGTGGATGGGCCTGGCGAAAACCCACCAGCTTGGGCGCCAGCCAGTGCACGAAAAAAGCCAGGCTGCCGCGCACCTTGATCGGCCGGCGTTTGTGCTGGCCAAAAATCTCGTTGGTCCCCACCGCCAGTCGAGTGATCGCGTCCTGCACAACCGGCAGATAGGCCTGTCCTTCCTCGGTCAGCCCCAGGCCACGGGGCAAGCGCTTGAACAGCGCAACCCCCAGATGGCTTTCCAATTGGCGGATCTGCTGGCTTACCGCACCCTGGGTCAAAAACAGTTCTTCGGCGGCATGGGTGAAGTTCAGGCAACGGGCGGACACCTCGAATGCCCGCAACCAGTTCAATGGGGGTAACGTCTTTTGCTTCATGGTCTGAACCTCAATGACGCCCCCTCCACCGAGCACGCTTGCCCACCCCGTCGACAGTGCCTAGTACGCATCGGAAGGTTGTGCCAAGGGGGTAACCGACAAGCGTCGCTCGCGGCTTTTGCGGGTAATGTAATACACGAAATAGCACCAGGCGATGAATGGCAAACCGAAGTACAGAGCTACCCGCTGTTCAGGGTCGAACGCGATCCCCACACACGCCAGGCTGCAGCAGATTAGCGCTCCCAGTGGCACCCACGGATAACCCCGGACGCGGAACTTGAGGTCGCGGACATCGCCTCCATTGGCTACATAGTGACGGCGAAAAGCAATCTGGCTCGCGGCAATGCTCATCCACACCACTACCACCGCCAATCCGGAGATCGACACCAGTGCCAGATAGATGGTATCGGCGGCAAACACGCTACTGAGCAACGATGCGGCGCCACCGGCCATGCTGACGATAATGGCGTTGAGTGGTGTGCCCATGCGGGTCAGGGCCGAGAACTGCTTGGGCAGGTGACCTTGGTCACTCAGGGTCCAGAGCATCCGTGAAGCAGCGTACAAACCTGAGTTGGCAGCCGACAACAAGGCACTGATGATCACGAAGTTCATGATGTCTGCGGAGTACGGAATCCCGATGTAGGTGAATACGGTGACGAATGGACTCTCTACGAGACCGGCCTGTTCACGGGGTAACAAGGTCGCCAGGACAAAAATGGTCCCCACGAAAAAGATTGCCAGGCGTAGCACTGTAGTGCGAATGGCACGCGGCACATTACGCTGGGGGTCCTTGGTTTCACCCGCGGCAATGCCGATCAGTTCAGTGCCGGAGAACGCAAAGGAGACCGCCAGTAACGTCATGACAATCGGCATGAAACCGGTAGGGAAAAGCCCCTCGCGAGTGAAGTTGCTCAGCCCGATACTGTGGGCCTGATCGATATGCAGCAGGCCAAGAATCGCGCCACCACCGATTAGCAGAAACACCACCACGGTCACCACTTTGACCAGAGACAACCAGAATTCGGTCTCAGCGAACAAGCGCACCGATATCACGTTGGTCAGAAACACCAAGCCTGCGAACAGCGCACTCCAAATCCATACCGGTGTATCTGGAAACCAGCGCGCCATCAAAATCCCGGCGGCGGTAAATTCAGAGCCGATTGCCACAGTCCAGGTCAGCCAATACAACCACGCCACGGTGTAGCCGGTGCCAGGTCCGAGAAAACGCGTGGCATAGGTGCTGAACGAACCCGTTTCCGGCATCTGCACCGCCAATTCGCCCAAACACATCATGACCATGTAAACCATGAGTGCGCCGATGATGTAAGCGATGACCGCACCCAACGGACCGGCCTGGTTAACGGTGTACCCGGACGTGAGAAACAGCCCGGTACCAATGACGCCACCCAATGCCAACATGACAATATGGCGCGTCTGCATTTCCTGTTTAAAACCGGTACGTGTGTTGAGTTGTTCTTCTTTTATGGACATGGTTGTTCTCATGAAAGTTGTTAGGGCGCGCATTAACGTCTGCGATGAGTTACGGGGCAGAGTCAAAACAGATCACCACTAGTTTTATTATTATTCCACTTCATGAACGCCTCACTAACGGCCTTGTCGTGAGGTACTAACGTTAGAACTTCAGCTTGCTGCCTCGATGCACGTTTTGTTGTTTGAGTGCTGTGTGTTTGCCTGTGCCAGCTCATCGCGCGAACACCTGACAAAAGCGAACGCCTGCTTCAAATCGTCGAGCAGATCGTCAGTGTCTTCAATGCCGACCGAGACCCGCACCAGTCCTTCGGAGATACCCAGAGCCAGTCGTTCCTCCAGCGTGTTCTCGACATGGCTGGTGGTCCGGGCCGGGCCGTAAATGGTTTCCACTGCACCGAGATTGCCCGCGCAGTGGGCGAATCGCAGACGTGGCAAGAGCACCTTGACCGTGTCCATCCCACCGACCAGAACAAAACTGACGATGGCGCCGAAACCGGACATTTGCGTGCACGCCACAGCGTGGTTCGGATGACCGGGCAAGCCAGGATAATTGACCGACTCCACCAACGGTTCGGTGCAGAGGAACTCCGCCAGGGCACGGGCACTGCGTTGCTGTTGACGCATGCGCAGCACCAGCGTTTTCATGCCCCGGATGATCATGTAGGCCGAGAACGGGTCGAGCGTCGCACCGTTGATTTCCCGATAATGACGAACCTTGGCCATCAAGGATTCGCTGCCGCACACCAGGCCGCCAAGCACGTCACCATGACCGCTGAGGAACTTGGTCGCGCTGTGGATGACCACGTCCACCCCTAATGCCAAGGGGTTCTGATTCAGCGGCGTGGCAAAGGTGTTGTCCGCCACCACCACGGCACCGACGCGCCTGGCCGCAGCCACCAAACGCTGGATATCGAGTATTTTCAGGGTCGGGTTAGTCGGCGTTTCCAGGTACACCAACTGGCAGCCTTTGGCGATTTCACGCTCGATCTCCTCGTGATCGAACGTCTCGCACAAGGTCACCTCAACGCCCGTGCGCGGCAGGAATTCTTCGAAAATCTTGTTGGTGCCACCGTAGCTGTCCTTGGTCGACACCACACGATCGCCATTGGCCAGGAAGGTGAAAAGTACACTGCTGATTGCCGCCATGCCGCTGCTGAAGGCCACGGCGGACTCGGCCATTTCCAACTCGCGAATTTTTGCTTCGAGGGTCTCGACCGTCGGGTTGCTCATGCGGCTGTAGATAAAGCCCGGCGTCTTGCCCAACGCAACGTCGTACCAGACGTCGATGTCGTCGTAACCGTAAGCGGCGCTGACCACGATCGGTGTTTGAGTGGCGTTGTAGGGGTGCCTGACTTGCTCCCCACCCCAGACCGCTCGGGTCCCCGCTCCGGCGTTATCTAGCCCTGCGTTGTCAGGTTTATTGTTCATTAGGATTACTCGCACTGAGGGTGGTGAGTGTTGAGTCATTCACCAGATCTGGCGGCCAATATATTGAAAAGCGGTGCGCCCGAGAAACGATGTTATCGGTGCCAAAGGGCTGCTTTTTTTAATGGCTGAACGTATTAAGCGATGGCGAAGAATTTTTTCAGGGCCTGTTTTTCGGTCTTTGTCGACCACGACCCGGGCATTGAGTTTGACCTCAGCGTGACCCAATAAAATGGGTCGACGTGATTGGAGACGGCCACGATACAGGCATTCGTTTGGTCGCGTCTGTTCCAGAGGACAAGATTGTTCGGTGGCTGTCGCCCAATGTCGACCGGGCCATCGTCGTGGCTGCGGACTACCTCAATCGTTTTACCCCCTGCTCGATTGGGGGATCGCTATACGGCTACTGGTCTTGACCTCGCGTAACGACAAACTGGACTGGATGGATGCAATACCAGTCTGGCGCCTGAGTACCTGCTCGATAAAGTCGCTGTAGCTATCCAGATCCTCTGCCAGCACTTGCAGCACGTAATCGGCATCCCCGGTGACTTTGTGACAGGACAATACTTCGGGCAATTGCGCAATCACTGCCTCGAAGGCGTCCGGAGCGTGATCGGCGTGGGTAGAAAAACGGATGTGCACGAACGCCATGATATCCAGCCCCAGCATTCGTCGATCAAGGTTGGCCTGGTAGCCCTTTATCACGCCCGCCTCCTCCATTCTCTTACGCCGCCGCCAGCAAGGCGTAAGGCTTAACGACAGCCGCTCACTGAGCTCGGCGTTGGAAATACTCGCGTCCTCCTGCAGCAACGCGAGAATCGCCAGGTCGGTGTCGTCGAGACTGATGCGTTTGGATGATTTTTTCTGCATTACGCCATTCCCGAGTAAATATTCCCGAATAAACTAGCAAACCACGAAAACAAAGCAAAGAAAGCGCATCCCAGCCGGAACAGAATATTTGCACTGGCCCACATCAACGGATGCGCACAATGTTCACAGTTTTCAGTGATTCCCACCGTTTGCACCACGGCACCGAGTTGAAAGACGGCGTGCTCAAGCCGTCCTTCGAACAGCCCAGTCGGGCCGATACCGTCCATAAACGGGTCAAGCAGGTAGGGCTTGGCCAGGTCATCGAACCGCGAGAATTTGACAGGGCGTGCTATGTCAACGCGCACAGCGAGCGCTATGTAGCCTTTCTGGAAAACGCCTGGTCTGAATGGAGCGCCACCGGTCGCACCCACGATGCCTTGCCGCTGGTATGGCCGGTGCGCGACCTGGCCAACGAGCAAGTGCCGACTTTCATCGACGGCAAACTGGGTTTCTATGCCATGGACGCCGGCTCGCCCATTACCGCCACCACATGGCACGCGGTAAAAACCAGCGCCGATATCGCGCTGACCGGACTGGCGCTGATCGATGAAGGCCACGACAGTGCCTTTGCCCTGTGCCGCCCGCCCGGCCATCACGCCGCGCGTGAGTACATGGGCGGCTACTGCTATCTCAATAACGCCGCCATTGCCGCACAACAGGCCATCACCCGAGGCGCCAAACGTGTCGCGGTACTGGACGTCGACTTTCATCATGGCAACGGTACCCAGAACATTTTCTACGGGCGCAGTGACGTCATGTTTGTCTCGCTGCACGGCGAACCGACGGTGTCCTATCCGTACTACTCAGGCTACAGCCACGAAGTCGGCGCTGGCCACGGCGAAGGTTACAACCTGAACTATCCGTTGCCGAAGAACACCACTTGGGAAAGCTACCGCAACGCCTTGCTCCACGCCTGCAAGAAACTCCAGCAATTTGCCCCTCAAGTGCTGGTTATTTCACTGGGCGTCGACACGTTCAAGGACGACCCCATCAGCCATTTCCTGCTGGAAAGCGAAGACTTCATCGGCATCGGCGAGCTGCTAGCGGGCGTGGGCTGCCCCACCCTGTTTGTGATGGAAGGCGGCTACATGGTCGATGAAATCGGGATCAATGCGGTCAACGTGCTGCATGGCTACGAAAGCAAACGCGCCTGAGTCACCCCCTGAATCGCAGTGCTTCAACTATTGAACCGGAGAATAAAAACATGACTCTTTTTATAGACGTCGATCATGCCGCACGCCTGTTCGCCAAGGTGGGAATCCGCCGCGTAATCCGCGAAATGGCGACTTACATCGAAGCTGACTATTCACGCTGGGCACAGTTTGATAAGTCGCCCCGCACCGCCAATCATTCGGCCGACGGTGTGATCGAGTTGATGCCGACCGACGATGGCCAACAGTATTCGTTCAAATACGTGAATGGCCACCCGGACAATGGTCAAAGGGACTTGCTGACGGTCATGGCCTTCGGTGTCCTGGCCGATGTCCACAGTGGCTATCCAACCTTGCTCAGTGAACTGACGCTGACCACAGCCGTGCGCACTGCCGCGACCTCTGCCTTGGTCGCCAAGTTCCTGGCGCGCCCGGGTGCGAGCTCCATGGCCATCATCGGCAATGGCGCCCAGAGCGAGTTTCAGGCCCTCGCCTTCCACGAAATGCTGTCCATCAAGGAAATACGCATTTTCGATATCGATCGCGACGCTTCACTCAAGTTGAAGCACAACCTGTCCGCATTCCCGGATATTGAGGTGATTCTGGCCAACTCGGTACAGGAAGCGGTCAAGGGCGCGCACATCGTCACCACAGTCACCGCAGACAAAGCCTATGCGACGATTCTGACGCCCGAGATGATTGAGCCCGGCATGCATATCAATGCCGTTGGCGGTGACTGCCCCGGGAAAACCGAACTGCACGCCGAGATCCTGCGTAATGCCCGAGTCATCGTTGAGTTTGAACCTCAAACCCGAATTGAAGGCGATATTCAACAACTGGAGCCCGACTTTCCGGTCGTAGAGTTTTTCCGGATTGTTCTGGGCGAGGCACTGGGGCGCGAGAACGACGCACAGGTCACCGTTTTCGATTCGGTGGGTTTTGCCCTGGAAGACTTTTCGTCACTGCGCTACGTGCACGACCTGGCGCGAGAGCACGCCATCGGTGAGCGCATCCATCTGGTGCCGACACCTGCCAATATAAAAAACCTCTACCAACTGCTTGATCAGCAGCCAGCAATCATCCCCTCTCGCCTACGCACGGCCAGCTGACGGCCATAGGTGATGCCCCTGAACAAGGTGCCAACGGGCCACGCACCTTGTTCGTTGAGGAGAAACTCCGCAGCCCCCAAACCACCACCGTCAGTAGCTGTTGCATCTCTAACAAGAACGCTAGGCACCCACTTTCTGCCAAAACTCAAAAACATAAAATCAAGAGGTTTTGTAATGAAATCGACTCCGTCCGAGCGGGTTGAACAGCCCGCGCTGCAGCGCACGCTCAGCAATCGTCACATCCAATTAATGGCCATGGGAGGCGCCATCGGTACCGGCCTGTTCATGGGTTCCGGAAAGATCATTGCCCTCTCAGGCACGTCGATCATCCTCGTTTATATGATCATCGGGATGTTCGTCTACTTCGTCATGCGCGCCATGGGCGAACTGTTGCTGTCCAACTTGAATTTCAAAAGCTTTGCGGATTTTGCCGGTGCTTACCTCGGACCACGCGCGGCATTTTTCCTCGGTTGGTCGTACTGGCTGAGTTGGAGCGTCGCGGTGGTGGGCGATTCCGTGGTGGTCGGCGGATTCTTTCAGTACTGGTTCCCCGATGTACCTGCCTGGATACCGGCCATCGGTATGCTAATGACGCTGTTTGCCTTGAACGTGCTGACCGTGAGGCTTTTCGGTGAAGTGGAGTTCTGGTTCGCAATCATCAAGATCATTGCCGTCATCACCCTGATTGGCGTCAGCATGGTGCTGATTGCCAGCTCCTTTGTCTCACCCAATGGCGTCACGGCATCCCTGAGCCATCTGCTGGATAAACAGGCAACCTTCCCTAACGGCTTGTTCGGTTTCTTCGCCGGTTTCCAGATGGCCATCTTCTCATTTGCCGGCACCGAGCTGATCGGCATTGCAGCCGCCGAAACCCGCACTCCCGAAAAAACCCTGCCTAAAGCCATCAACTCGATTCCGCTGAGAATCATCCTGTTTTATGTTCTGTCACTGGCCTGCATTATTGCGGTGACTTCCTGGCAACAGGTTTCGCCCAGCAAGAGTCCATTCGTCGAACTGTTTCTGGTTGCAGGGTTTCCCGCAGCAGCAGGTATCGTCAACTTTGTGGTGCTGACGTCTGCCGCCTCATCGGCCAACAGTGGCGTATTTTCATCCAGTCGCATGCTGTTTGGATTGGCTAATCACGACAATGCTCCGAGGATTTTTCGGCGCCTGTCGAGCAGTAGCGTGCCCTTGCTAAGCCTGGCGTTCACCACACTGTTGATGCTGGTGGGTGTACTGCTGCTTTTCATCGTTCCGGAAGTCATGACAGCTTTCACCATCGTCTCTACCGTGTCGGCGATCCTGGTGATTTTCACTTGGTCGACCATCCTCGCGTCATACATTGCCTATCGAAAAAGCCGGCCTGACCTGCATGCGAAATCGGCCTACAAGATGCCTGGCGGCGTGCCGATGGCTTGGTTCTCCCTGGCGTTCCTGGGGTTTGTTCTCTGTCTTCTGGCATTAAGACCTGACACTCGTATTGCCTTACTGGTCATGCCAGGGTGGTTCATTTGGCTGGCAATTGCTTATCAGCTGACCCATTCCAGGAAGCTAAAATCCGCTGCCAGTTCGGCAAATCAGTACAGCTGATGTTCACCTGCCGCCTCCAGGTGCCGATGCAGTGAAATGCGCTTGGGCAACGTGGCGTTTATGGGGCGCCTGCAGGTTGAAGCGTGGCAAGCGGAGGCCGTCAAATTTTACTGACGGCCAACTCTGCGAATGAACGATTCGCTCAGTGCAGCGCGCTGTGCTGCATCGTCGATCACGTGTTGGACGGTGATTGCGGAGTATCGGGATTGAGTTGCTGACGTCTGAATTGCCGGGGTGGCTGGCCATGTATCTGGCGAAAGCGCCGGGAGAAATAAGCCTCGTCAGCGAAACCGCACAACCTCGCCACCTCCCCCACCGGTCGTGTCCCATTGAGCAAATAATTGCGTGCCGCGTGCATCCTGCGCTCGAGTACCAGCTCCGTGAAGGTCTTGCCGATTTCCTTGCGCAAACAGTGCGTCAGATACGTCGGTGACAGGTAGGTCGCGGCAGCCACCTTGATCAGGTTGAGATCAGGGTCGGCAATATTCTTGCGCAAGTATTCGGACATCCTGCCCAGCGCATCGCGTCGGCTGACTTCGGCGGCATTCTCTTCGGCCAACCGTTTGAGCGGCTCGGCATACAAGGCGCAAACGCTCCCCACCAGTTGCAGCAACAACCCCTTGAGCATCTCGCGAGTGCCGAACTGACGGTTTTCATCGAGCACGCGCATCTGTTCGATCAGGGCACAGATTTTGCGGAAGTCCTCATCGGCCAGAATGAAATCCAGATGTTCCTGAAAGCGGAACGGCGACAACTCCGGCGCCAGCAGAATCGAGACTTCCTCCAGATCCATCGGATCGCACTGCAAGTGCGGCAGCAGAAAGGTCTGGGAAAAATTGATCACCATGAAATTGCTGTCGTCCGGATGCGGAATCACGTGCACGCGATGCGGCAGGATGAAGGCCAGCGTATTGCGCGGAAACGGACGTTTGACGTTCCCGATGTGCTGCACGGTATCGCCACCGAGATTGACCTGGATCTGGAAATACTCATGGCGATGCGGACTGGTTTCGGCGCGCCGGCCCTTTTTGTCGCGAATGTAAAAGTCCGTCAATTCGCTGCGTTGCTGCATGACGTAAGTGGGCACTCGATCGGGTGACGACATCGCCTGGGATTCCTCGACAGGTACATGGACAGGTTGTCGTCGCGCCGCGAAGCTGGCGGCGACTGCGGTGATTGTGAAGGCAGATACCGCTGGCTTCAACAAGTCATAGGATGACAATGGCATACGGCGCGTTAATTGTATCCGTGTGTGATGTGGCGTCTGTCCAAAAAAACCAGACGCACAAAACAATAATTAATCATTTAAAAACATCATGTTATGAAGAGCATTAAGTAGATCCGTGCAAATGATCTGATTTTCGTTTTCTTGGACACCTGCATCATTCGCTGTTTCCAGGAGAAAAAACGATCTAACGCCCCGTTGATTTTGAAAGGTTGTACGACCACTGTGACAGGCAATGCAGCCCAACCTTTCCAAAAACAATCAAAAGGTGTGCACGTGATGAACCAGCTTTTTTCCCTCGCTAACCCTCCCCCGATCGAGCCAGTCCGAAGGCGTATCTGAGCGCCTGACAGCGGCTGTCCGCGCCTCTCATTCAAGTAGCGATTGCTCTGCCCCGGGACTGGGGGCATCGGCTTCGGCTGCGCGCCAACATCTCGATTCTTCTAACAATAAAGAGGTCTACTCATGTCGAACTCGCAAACCTCCCCGTCCACCGCGCCGTCGGCGAGTGCCCGCACCCGGGACGCTCTGCTGCCTCAGCGACTGCCGACGCGTCGGCGCTGGTTCATGCTGTCGTTGCTGCTGATTGCGACCATCATCAACTACATCGACCGCGTGAACATCTCGATTGCCGCACCGTTCATGGCCAAGGATCTGGGCCTGGACAAGATCGAAATGGGCCTGATTTTTTCCGCGTTTGCCTGGACCTACGCACTTGCCTTGGTCCCCGCCGGGTTCATTGCCGATCGCTTCGGTTCCCGGTTCACCTACGGGGTGTCGCTGATCAGTTGGTCTACGGTCACCGTGTGCCAGGGCTTTGCCACCGGCTTCGCTTCGCTGTTCGGGCTGCGTCTGGCCGTCGGCGCCATGGAGGCTCCAGCGTTTCCGGCCAACAGCCGAGCGGTCACGGTGTGGTTCCCGGCCCGCGAACGGGGCATGGCCAGCAGCATTTACGTGTGCGGCCAATATCTGGGCACGGCACTATTTACCGGCGTGCTGTTATGGCTGGCCACGACCTATGACTGGCGCCATGTTTTCTACAGCACCGGGATACTCGGCATTGTGTTCGGTGTGATCTGGCTCTACGTGTACCGCGATCCGTTGAGCTGCAAGAACGTCAGCCAGGAAGAACTGAAATACATCGAAGCCGGGGGTGGACTGGTCAAGAGCAGTCAGGAGCGCACCCGGTTCAACTGGCGGCAGATCGCCGAGCTGTTCAGCTATCGGCAGATCTGGGCGATTTGCATCGGCAAGTTCGCCAGCACCTCGGCGTTGTACTTCTTCCTGACCTGGTTCCCGACGTACCTGATCGAAGAACGCAAGCTGACCATGATCAAGGCCGGGATCTTCGTCGTGCTGCCGTTCGTGGGTGCAACGGTCGGCATTCTGCTGGCCGGCATCGTCTCCGACTTGCTGATACGCCGTGGTTACTCAATGTCCTTCGCTCGCAAGTTGCCCTTGGTGGTCGGGTCGATGCTGGGGATGTCGATTGTGCTGGTGAATTTCACCGACTCGAACGTGATCTGCATTGCCGTGTTGACCATCGCTTTTTTCGCCCAGGGAATCGCTTCGTCGTCGTGGGCGGCCGTATCGGAAGTCGCGCCCAAGGAATTGATCGGACTGACCGGCGGGGTCACCAGCCTGGCCGCCAACATCGGCGGGATCGTCACTCCGATTGTGATTGGCGGGATCGTCCACGCGACAGGTTCGTTTGCCTATGCCTTCTGGTTCATCGGCGGCGTGGCGCTAGTCGGTACCTTGTCCTATTCGTTGCTGCTCGGTCGCTTGTATCGCATCGAACTCAAGGCGCGCTGAGCCAAGAAACCGTTTTTCTCCAACACGAGGCGGCCTTCGTCCAACTTCGCAAAAGATTGCCGCCGTACGCTGATGCTTCTAACAGGACGACTACAAAAATGACGATGACCGAGTACGTGTTTACCCCGGATCTGCCCGTGACCTTGCCGGTTGCTGGCAGCCAGCAGCGCTTTCCCGTTGGCCGGGTATTTTGCGTCGGCCGCAACTACCCTTGGCCAGATACCCAAGGCCAGTCCCGCCTGCCGCCAGTGTTCTTTATGAAGCCGGCGAGCAACGTCGTGGATGCGGCGGGTGAAGTGACTTTCCCGCCGTTGACCGAAGAGTTTGTCCACGAAATCGAATTGGTCGTGGCCATCGGTGAGGGCGGCGCCAATATCCCGGAGAGTCAGGCACTGGCCTATGTCTGGGGCTATGCCGCCGGTCTTGATCTGACCCGTCGCGATGTCCAGCGCGCGGCCAAAAGCAATGGTTTGCCGTGGGAAGGTGCCAAGGTGTTCGACGGCGCCGCGCCGATGACCACCATTGTGCCGGTGACTCGCGCGGGACACCCGGACGGCGATTTGTGGCTGAACGTCAACGGCCAAGAGCGCCAGCGCGACAGCCTCGACAGCCAGATCTGGTCGGTCAGTGAAATCATCAGCCGCATCTCGCAGTCGGTAACGCTCCGGGCCGGTGACTTGATCATGACCGGCAGCCCGGCAGGCGTCGATGTGCTGCAACCGGGCGACATCATCAACGCCGGGATCGACGGCATCGGCCAACTGGAAATGCGCGTCGGTCAGCGACCTTGAGCCCGGCATACGCCCTCGTGAATTGAAAAAGGAGATAACAACATGAACAGTCCTTTGAAAGTGGCCCTGGTCACCGGCGCCGGCAGCGGAATCGGCCGCGCCGTGGCCCTGGCCCTGATGGCCGACGGATTCACCCTGGTGTTGGCCGGACGTCGGCCAGAGCCATTGCAGGCCTTGGTCGAATGGGCGGTCAGCGAGGGACGCGAAGCCTTGGCGGTGCCCACTGATGTACGTGATCCGGCCAGTGTCGATGCGCTGTTTGCAACCATCACCGAGGTATGCGGACGCCTCGACGTGGTGTTCAACAACGCCGGGGTCAACGCCCCTGCCGTACCGCTCGATGAGCTGACATTCGAGCAGTGGCGAAACGTGATCGACACCAACCTCAACGGCGTTTTCCTCTGCGCCCGTGGAGCGTTCGCACTGATGCGCCGGCAACAGCCACAGGGCGGACGCATCATCAATAACGGCTCGATCTCGGCCCATACCCCACGACCGTTCAGCAGCGCCTACACCGCCAGTAAACACGCGGTGCTGGGATTGACCAAATCCCTGGCCCTGGACGGGCGCGAATTCAACATCGTCTGCAGCCAGATCGACATCGGCAACGCCTTGACCGACATGTCGGTGCGCATGACCAAAGGCGTGCGCCAGGCCAACGGCACCATCGCCGTGGAGCCGATGGTGGACGTCAAGCATGTGGCCGATGCCGTGCGCTACATCGCCGGTCTGCCGCTGGAGGCGAACGTCCTGAACATGACCGTCATGGCTAGCGCCATGCCGTTTGCCGGTCGCGGTTGAACCGGCCTTTTTATTCCGTTACGCGAGGTTTACATGAAGCCAGAAGTCTTGCAGCTCAGCCCGATCCTGATCCCTGAAATCAACGCGCGGCTCGATGAGCTGTTCACCGTCAGACGTTACTTCCAGCAGGCCGACAAGCAGGCTTATTTGCAGGCACACGGCGCGAACATTCGCGGGGTGATTACCGGCGGGCATACCGGTATCAGCCAGGCGCTGATGGCGCAGCTACCGAAACTGGAAGTGGTGGCGGTCAACGGCGTGGGCACCGATGCGGTGGATCTGGCGTATGCCCGGGATCGCGGTATCCGCGTGACCGCAACCATCGGCGCGCTGACCGAAGACGTCGCCGACCTGGCCATCGGATTGTTGATTGCCGTGTGCCGGGGCCTGTGCACCAGTGATCGCTACGTGCGTTCGGGCCAATGGCCCCATAGCCCCACACCGCTGGCCCCGTTGCCGTTGGCGCGTCAGGTGTCGGGCATGCGCATCGGCATCGTCGGCATGGGCCGGGTCGGCCGCGCAGTGGCGACTCGAGCCGCCGCGTTTGGCTGCCCGATCAGCTACACCGATCTGCAGCCGATGAGCGATGTGAGCCACACTTTCATCGCCGATCTGAAGCAGCTGGCCAGCAACAGTGATGCGCTGATTCTCGCGGCCGCCGCCGACAAGGCTGAAGCCATCATCAATGCCGAGGTGCTGCAGGCGCTGGGCAAGGACGGGTATCTGATCAACGTGGCGCGCGGCAAGCTGGTCAACGAGGTCGATCTGGTGACGGCGCTTGCCGCTGGAGAGATCGCGGGTGCGGCGCTGGATGTGTTTGTCGATGAACCGAACGTCCCCGAGGCACTGTTTGGTAACGAGAACGTGGTGCTGCAGCCTCATCGCGCGAGTGCGACGCTGCAGACCCGCACGCGAATGGGAGAGATGGTGGTGGCGAGCCTGGTGGACAGTTTCGCCGGGAGAATACCTCAGGGGTCTGTGACTGACTGAACGTTGGCTGGCGAGGAGACGTTGCGTCCCCTTGGCGGCTCGGTGTCAGGTAAACAGATCGACACCCAACTGGCGAAAAGGGATTCAGCTGCGCATAGCCGAACCGGGCCAAGGGCACGTAACAACGACTTGAAGGACGACCCCACACCACGCATCTGGGCGGCGGACCTGCGGATCTCGCCCGATGGCAAGCTACTGTTGATGACCGAGCGCACCAGCAGTTCGGTATCAGCATTCGCGGTTGACCCTTCAACAGGTGGCTTGAGCTTTCTCGAGAACTATCCAGTGGAAGAGAAGCAGCCACGCAATATCGCTTTTTCACCCAACGGGCGCTGGTTGCTAGTGACGGGCGAGAAAAGCGAAAAAGTCGGCACTTACGCGGTCAGCAACAACGGCACCTTGAAACGTGTCAGTGAAGCGACGTCGGGCAAAGGTGCGTTATGGATTGAGGTACTGCAAACGTCGGCGGAGTAATCTTCGGGCGGAAAATGGCGCGACGCATGGCGGTCGGGAGTTGGCTCATTCCGACCTCCATGGTTTGGTGGTCATCCATAAAACGCAGCGTAAGGTGTTTGCCGTGAATCCCCGTGGGTTTCTCCGGACACGGTCTTGCAAACGCTGGTTTGGTAGCTCTCCGTCACCATGGCGCTAGCCTGCCCCTCGCAACACTGCGATATCTCGTTTAGGCGCGACTCCAAACAGCCTGCTGTATTCGCGGCTGAACTGCGAAGGGCTTTCATAGCCGACTTTGAACGCCGCGCTCGATACATCCTGATGCTCGTTGAGCATCAAGCGCCTCGCCTCGTTTAGCCGTAGCCATTTTTGGTACTGCAACGGGCTCATCGCGGTGAGCTGGCGGAAATGGTGGTGAAAGGTCGGCGTGCTCATCTGTACCCGGGCGGCAAGGTCGTCGACGCGAAGGGCCAAGGTGTAATTCAACTTCAGCCAATCGATGGCTTTGGCGATTCGATAGCCCTGACCATCGACAGAAGTGATTTGTCGCAACCTGCCCGCCTGGTCACTTTTCAAGAGACGGTAGTGAATTTCACGCTGGATCAAAGGGGCGAGAACAGGAATAGCTTCCGGCTCATCGAGCAGCGCCAACAAGCGCTCGAACGGCGCCAGCATGGCTGCGGTCACTGAACCGATGCCTACCCCTTTCGCGACCGAGCGTTCACGGGTGGGCGGCAGGTCACTCTGCGCTATCAGCTCTGCCAGCATGCGCAAATCGAGCTTGAACGTCAGCCCCAGGCACGGTTGCTCCGGGCTCGCCTCGAGCACCTCCGAGTTGGCCGGCAAATCCAGTGAGGTGACCAGAAAACGCGAGGTGTCATACGGATAACCCTCACCGCCTACCCACAGCTGTTTCTCGCCTTGGGCGACAAGAATGATGCTCGGTTCGACCATGCAAACAACGGGCGGCGACGGATGTTCGCGCCTAAAGAAGCCGAGGCCCGCAATCGAGGTTGCGTAGTCACCGGGTTTCAAGACCCGCGAGCCAATGACCTGGGCGAGCGCCTCCTGGGGCGATGTGGCGGTTTCGTGTTGGGGCATCATGTTCGTCTCGTACCTCTTCGCTGAACTCTAACTCGCCCGCACGCAACCGTCCTGCAATAGAACGCAGACTCATAGAATCAGGCAAGTAATCCAGCGTAATGCACTGTTTGCAGTCAGGGCCGAGCGGGAAAATGTTCATCCGACACACCATCGAGGACTCTCCCATGCTTGTACAAGCCTATGGTGCTCATGCGGGCGACAACCCCCTTGAGCCTTTGCTGATCAGCCGCCGCTCCCCAACCGCCCATGACGTTCAGATCGATATCGCCTTCTGCGGCATCTGCCATTCGGACTTGCATCAGGTGCGTGCCGAATGGGCAGGCACGCAGTTTCCTTGCGTACCGGGGCACGAAATTGTCGGTCGTGTATCGGCGGTGGGTGCGCATGTTTCGGATTTCACTGTTGGAGACCTGGTCGGCGTCGGTTGCATCGTCGACAGCTGCAAACACTGTGACGAGTGTGAAACCGGTCTGGAAAACTACTGCGATGGCATGATCGGCACCTACAACTTCCCGACCCCGGACGCACCCGGCTGGACGCTGGGTGGGTACTCACAAAACATCGTGGTGCATGAACGCTACGTGTTGCGCATCCGCCACCCGGAGGAGCAACTGGCCGCCGTCGCACCGCTGCTGTGCGCGGGCATCACCACGTACTCCCCGCTGCGTCACTGGAACGCCGGGCCGGGCAAGAAAATCGGTGTGGTCGGCATCGGTGGGCTGGGCCACATGGGCATCAAACTGGCCCATGCGATGGGCGCCCACGTTGTGGCGTTCACCACGTCCGAATCCAAGCGCGAAGCGGCGAAGGAGTTGGGCGCTGACGAAGTTGTGGTATCGCGCAACGCTGAGGAGATGGCCGCGCATACCAAGAGCTTCGACTTCATCCTCAACACCGTCGCAGCGCCCCACGATCTGGATGCTTTCCTGGTACTCCTTAAGCGCGATGGTGCGTTGACCCTCGTCGGGGCACCGGCATCGCCACATCCGTCGCCCAACGTGTTCAACCTGATCATGAAGCGCCGAACGATTGCCGGCTCGATGATCGGCGGCATCCCTGAAACGCAGGAGATGCTCGATTTCTGCGCCGAACACGGCATCGTCGCCGACATCGAACTGGTTCGAGCCGATCAGATCAACGACGCCTACGAGCGGATGCTCAAGGGCGACGTCAAATATCGCTTCGTGATCGACAACGCCACATTGGCGGGCGAAGCGAAAGGCGCCAGCGAATAACCACTCAATCGAAAGGACTATCCAGTGAAAGGCATTTTGCTTGCCCTCGGGCTGCTTGTTGCCTCTTTTTCTTCAATGGGTGCCGGTTCTCTCTCGCGGCCTCGTTTACGGGGCCGCGACGCTTCGCGCATGACAGGATTCAATCAATGACCAGCCACTCCCTCCACGCCCCCCGGAAAGCTGAACAATCGTGGGGCGCCGTATTTGCCATGTCGCTTGCAGCCTTCGTGCTGGTGGCGTCGGAATTCATGCCCGTCAGCCTGCTGACGCCGATTGCCGCCGATTTGCATATCACCGAGGGGCAAGCAGGCCAGGGCATTTCTGTCTCTGGGCTGTTTGCGCTGTTCGCCAGCCTCCTGATCGCTTCGGTGGCGGCGCGGGTCGACCGCAAACCTCTGCTGTTGTCACTGACTGTGCTGATGATCATTTCGGGAACAGTGGTCGCTTTCGCGCCGAATTACTGGGTATTCATGATCGGCCGTGCGTTGATCGGGGTAGCGATAGGCGGCTTCTGGTCGCTGTCGGCGGCAACCGCCATGCGCCTGGTGCCTGAAGACCAGATCACTCGCGCCATGGCAATCGTCAATGGCGGCAACGCTCTGGCAACAGTGATTGCAGCGCCGTTGGGCAGTTTCCTTGGCGCGTTGATCGGCTGGCGCGGTGCATTTTTGTGCGTCATCCCGGTCGCGGTAATCGCCTCTGTCTGGCTGCTGTTTAGCCTTCCGGCGATGAAGTCGCAAAGCAGTTCAAGCACTGGGAGTGTCTTCAGGCTGATGAAAAGCCTACCGGTCGCGCTAGGCATGGTGGCGGTCAGTGTCTTTTTCATGGGTCAGTTCATGCTGTTTACCTACCTGCGCCCGTTCCTTGAAACGGTTACGCACGTCAGTGTTTCCATGCTGTCGCTGATGTTGCTCGTCCTGGGGCTGGCGGGCCTCGCAGGAACCTTCCTGATAGAAGCCTTCTTGAAAAATGGCCTGCATCGCACCCTCATCGTCATCCCGATATTGATGGCGGTGATCGCACTGGCGCTCGTTTCATTCGGCAGTTCGGCGACCACCACCACTGTCTTGTTGGGTCTCTGGGGACTGGTTGCAACGGCAGCTCCAGTGGGATGGTGGACATGGCTGGCCAGAACATTGCCAGAGGCTGCTGAAGCGGGAGGCGGCTTAATGGTGGCGATCATTCAACTGGCCATTGCCTCGGGCGCAACCGTTGGCGGGCTGGTGTTTGACTCGAGCGGCTATCGAGCAACCTTCGAGTTGAGCGCTGCGTTGCTGGGCGTGGCGGCTGCTCTTGCCTTCCTGGCTGCACGCGCAGCCACGCGGGAGCCGGTTGCATCGGTCAACATCGCATGAAAAACCACAAGATACGCCAAGGCGTTTCTTGTGGTTCCGGTGGAGCAAAGGTGATGGGGTGGTTCAAACCTGAGCGATTCACTGCAGCCGAGGATGCCGGGATGCTCTCTTCGTCATGGCCCCGTTTATCAGGGCCATGATTTCGTATTGTCTTCGGCCAGCCTTGAGAGGGCCTAACGCTCGCCCAAGCGAACGTTTGCCCGCTCGATCAGACAGGACGTACATGCGTCGAGAATTCCTGTGAGGCTTCAGACTTGATCTTGAACCAAAGGGCGTACATCGCTGGCAGGAACACCAGGGTCAGCACGGTGCCGGCAAACGTACCGCCAATCAGGGTGTAGGCCAGCGTTCCCCAGAACACCGAATGGGTCAGCGGAATGAACGCCAGCATCGCCGCCAATGCCGTGAGAATCACGGGCCTCGCGCGCTGCACAGTGGCTTCGACCACGGCGTTATAAGGCGACAGGCCGGCTTGCTCATTGGCGTGAATCTGGCCAATGAGGATCAGCGTGTTGCGCATCAGAATCCCTGACAAGGCAATCAGTCCCACCAAGGCGTTGATCCCGAACGGTTGCTGGAACAGCAGCAGAATTGGCACCACACCAATCAGGCCCAAAGGCGCGGTGGCGAACACCATCATCATTGCCGACATCGAGCGCACCTGAATGATGATGGTCAGCAACATCAGCGCGATCATGATCGGGAACAACGGCAGCAATGCCTTGTTTGCTTTACCCGACTCCTCGATCGCGCCGGCAAACTCAATGCGGTAGCCCGCCGGCAGTTTTTCGATGATCGGCTGCAACTGCGTTATCAAGGCGTTGGAGACATCGGGAGGCTGAAGACCTTCAGCCACGTCACCGCGCACGGTGATGGTCGGCGTCCGATCACGACGCCGCAGGATGGGCTCCTCCATGCGCACATCCACCGCCCCTACCTGGGACAGCGACACGCGCTGGCCTTGGGCGCCGGTCAGCGTGAAGGCGGCAATTTTCGACGGATCCAGACGCGTCTCACCCGCGGAGCGAGCGACCACCTGAACCGAACGAATGTCCTCACGCACCTCGGTGACAGGCACCCCCGTGAGCAGAAATTGCAGCTGTTGCGCGACATCGGCCGAGGTCAAGCCGAATGCTTGCAGGCGATCCTGATCCAGCGTGAGATGAAGTGCCGGCACGCGCTCGCCCAAGTCGGTGTTGACGGTCCTCATCATGGGGCTGGCGGTCATGACCTCACGCACCTGCGCGGCGATATCCCGCAACACCGCAGGGTCGGCGCCCATCACCCGAAAGGCCACCGGATATGGTGAATAAGGACCAAATACCAACTGCGCCACCCGCACGCGGGCTTCAGGCGCCAAACCATCGGCCGTGGCTTGTCTGAGGCGAATCTTGAGCGCCTCACGCTCTTGCTGATTCGCCGTCAGGACGACGATTTTTGCGAAGGATGGATCGGGGAGCTCAGGGGCCATCGCCAAATAGAATCGCGGCGCGCCCTGGCCAATGTAAGCGGTGACGATCCTGGCTTCCGGCTGCTGAGCCAACCACGCCTCGACCTTGGCCGCCGCCACATCAGTCTGTTCGATGGAGGTGCCGTAAGGCATCTGCACCTCAACCAGCACCTCAGGTCGGTCGGATGTTGGAAAGAACTGCTTCTTGACCACGCCCATGCCCAGAATCGCAACAACAAACAAGCCCACGACGGATGTCGCCACCAGGCCTTTACGGCGGATCACACTGCCCAGCAGGCGCCTGAAACGCTGGTAGTTCGGTGTACCGTAAATCGCCGTATGCCCGCCTTCAGGCACCTTGATCTGCGGCAGCAGTTTGACGCCCAGGTAAGGGGTAAACACCACGGCCACCACCCAGGAAGTGATCAGCGCAATGCCAACGATCCAGAACATGTTCGCGGTGTACTCACCAGCGGTCGACTTGGCAAAACCGTTGGGCATAAAGCCGATCGCCGTCACCAACGTCCCCGACAACATCGGCGCGGCCGTGTGGCTCCAGGCATAAGCGGAGGCCTTGATTCGGTCGTAGCCCTCCTCCATCTTCACCACCATCATTTCAATGGCAATGATTGCATCGTCCACCAGCAGTCCCAGCGCCAGAATCAACGAGCCCAGGGTAATTCGATCGAAGTCTTTGCCCGTGGCCGCCATGACAATGAACACGGCCGCCAGGGTCAGCGGCACCGCTGCGGCAACCACAACGCCGACACGCCAGCCCATGCTGAGAAAACACACCAGCAGCACCACGCCCAAGGCCGCAAAAAACTTCACCATGAACTCGTTGACGGAGGCGCCAATATTCACCGCCTGATCCGTGACCTTGGTCAGGCTCATGCCCAAAGGCATCTGCTCATTGATCGCTGTTGCCTCAGCGTCCAGCGACTTCCCCAAATCCAGGCCGTTCCAGCCATCGCGCATGACCACGCCGAGCAACAGTGCCGGCTCGCCGTTGTTGCGTACCAGAAATGTCGCGGGGTCTTCATAACCGCGCTTGACCTCAGCCACATCGGACAACTTGAGGGTTCTGCCCTGCACTGTCAGCGGGGTATTGCGAATCTTCTGCAGGTCATCAAACGCGCCATCCAGGCGGATGAAGACCTGGGGCCCCTTCGCTTCGACCGAACCGGCCGGCGTTATCATGTTTTGCGTGTTCAACGCACTGAAGATGTCTCGTGCAGAAATGCCCAGTGTCGCCAGACGCTCGTAGGACAGCTCGACAAAAACGCGCTCGGCCTGTTCACCGATGATGTTGACCTTCTTCACACCCGCTACATGCAGCAAACGCTGGCGCAAGCTCTCGGCTTCGCGCACCAACAGACGTTGCGGCTCGCCCTTGGCCTTGAGCGCATAGAGCGCGAAGGTGACATCGGAATACTCATCATTGACCATCGGGCCGATCACCCCGGACGGCAACCCCTTCTGCTCATCAAGGACTTTCTTGCGCGCCTGGTAAAACTCCTCCTGGACAGCTGAGGGTGGCGTGCTATCGAGCAGATAAACCGTAGTGAATGCCAAGCCGGGCCGGGTAAAGGTCTCGGTCCTATCGTACCAACGCAGTTCCTGCATGCGTTTTTCCAGCTTTTCTACCACCTGGTCCTGCATCTCCTGGGCCGTCGCCCCAGGCCAGGCAGTGACCACCGTCATTTGTTTAATGGTGAATGCGGGGTCTTCCGCACGCCCCAGTTTGAAGAAGGCGTACAACCCACCCACAGAAATCAGCAAGATCAAAAACAGGGTGATTGAGCGCTCGCGTACGGCCAGCGCCGAAAGATTGAAGCCGCTCATCGACTTACCTCAACCACTGAATTTTGCGGAGCATCGGCGAGTTCAGTCCTGACCTTCTCTCCCTCACTCAGCAAGTGAGCACCCAATGCGACAACACGATCACCCACCTGCAGATCACCCGTCACGCGCACGCTGGCCTCATTATTCAGGCTGCGAACCTTGATCGGGCGCCAAGCCACCTGCTCCGGTTCCCCGCCCACTACCCAGACCCCCGGGCCTTTACCCGCGTCGTAAAGGGCCCCAATGGGCACCTGTAATTCCTTGGCATCAGCAACATCCGTGTCAGCGATAGCCACTGAGATCGTCGAACCCAGGGTGGCGTTGGAGAGCGCCCCCTCCAGCACATAACGCGCTTCAAACGTTCGGGTCTGTCGGTCCGCAGAGTCGGACAGCTGACGTAAACGGGCGCTGCCTGCACGTTGGTTCTGCCCGTAGAGCTCAACCGTCGCCGTCGAGCCCAGCGCAGGACGTAGCGTCTCGGGTAACTGGATCACGGCCTCGCGCTGCCCTGAATGGGCAACGCGCACCACCACCTGCCCAGCGCCGACTACCTGCCCCGGTTCCGCCAATGTGTCCACTACCACCCCGTCAGCATCCGCCAGCAACATCGAATAACCGGTCGCGTTTTTCGCCACATCAGCCTGGGCCTGGGCAGCGTTTAGCTGAGCTTTCGCCGAGTCGGCCGCCGCTTTGATCCCTGCGTAAGCTGAGGCAGATACCGCACCGACGGCCACCAAATCACGGTAGCGAAGCTCATCATCGGAGGCCTGCCGGGATCGGGCCATAGCGGCCAGCACCGATTCCTGCTGCGCCCTCGCGGTCAGCGTCAGGTCGTTGGCATCGATGCGCATGAGTGGCTGCCCACGTTTGACACTCTGCCCAGAGTCCACCAAGCGCTCCAAGATTTTCCCTGGCACCCGAAAACCGAGATCGCTCTGAACTCGAGCCGCGACGATACCGGTGAATACCCGTGTCGCAGGCGCGGAGGGTTGAACCACGCCGATGCGCACCAAGTGCACTTGAAGGCGAGGATCGGCAGGCGTGGCCTCGTTGCAGGCCGCCAGGGCAAACGGCAACAAGACAATGAAAATGGGTGATATGCGGTGGCGCTGGATCATAAAGACCTCTCGGTAGCGGATGCACCATGCTTATTCAAGTGACCATTTCTGTCAATAGTCACCACCGAAGCGAATGAACATCGCCCACTTGATCAGAGCAAAGCAAAGAGGCTTGATATTTGGTTTTTTCAGGCGCACACGCTGATACGGATGCGCAGTGCATCCGTCAGCAGAGGTTTAAGGCATCAGGCTGCGCAGAACAAGATTGGAGATGAGAGAAGGGGCTTCTTCAACAAAATCGAGGTTGTACTGCAATAGCAGAGGATTGATGAAGGGCCGCAGAGCGAGATGAATTGCCTCTACCGTCTCGTCCAGCGGTGTCTTGCGTTCAAACTCGCCGAGCTCTCGCCCCTCACGCACGATTTGCAACACGAAGCTCTTGATCTGAGCGTCATAGACTTGTGAGCTGGGCCATCGCTCCGACGCGGCGAACGCTGCGATGTCATAAAGTTTACGGTCGTTAAAGAACAGGCTCACACCTGTAGCGATTAAGGTTTTGACCAGGCGCCGAAAACGTTCAGTCGGCGAGATGCCATCTACATTGATGGCTTGCTCCACTGCCGCAACGATTTCAGTCAGGCAATTTGTACAGATTGCTTCACCAATCGCCTGCTTGGATTCAAAGAATTTGTAGATGTAAGCCTTGGAAAAGCCGATGGCCTTGGCCAGGTCAGAAACCGTTGTTTTGCCATAACCGTATTGACTGAAATGTTCGTTGGCCGCCGCAACAATCTGGTCTCGAATGTCGTGATCGGCTGGGCCACGGGCGCTGGGCGAAGAAACTGATGGCTGATTCATGCGAGCAGCTTACTCATCCCAAAGGTGGTTGACAACTTGTGACCAAATTGTAATATCGTCACAAATCGCCCCTTTCGCAGGTACCGCATGCACCCTCCTCCTCGTTTCGCCGTCTTACTGTGTCTGGGTATGGTTGCAGGTTGCGCAGCGGGCCCCGACTACTCAAAACCCGGTGTGGAATTGCCCGAGCATTTCTCGGCGCAAACGTCCAAGGCTCGACAAGTGGACGCCGCAAATGCCGATCTCGCCGCTTGGTGGAATGCATTTAATGACCCGATACTCAGTCAACTGATAAATCGAGCACTTGAACAGAACCTCGATTTAGCCCAGGCAAGCGCAAGGATCGAGCAGGCTCGCGCCGGTTTGGGCGCAGCTGACGCAGCCCTCCTGCCGTCGGCTACCGTCAATGGTCAAGCGGCCCGAGCCCGTCAGTCATTGGAGACTCCGTTGGGCCAAGTGCTGAATTCAGACCCTTCCTATAATCGCTACGGCAGTGCCTATGAGGCGAATTTGAATGCCAGCTGGGAGCTGGATGTGTTTGGCGGGCTGCGCCGAGGTAAAGAAGCCGCCTTCGCCGATTATCAGGCCTCGCAAGCCGGAGCGATTGCCACACGCCTGGCAGTGGTCGCGCAGACAGCCGATCTTTACATCAGCATCCGTGGCCTTCAAGCACGCCTGGAAATTGCCCGGCATCAAGTAGACACGCGACAACAACTGCTCACCACCATCGAACACCTCTATGCAAAAGGACTGGCAGCTGAACTGCAATTGAACCAGACCCAAGGCGCGCTGAATCAAGCGCAGGCAACCGTGCCGGTACTGCAAGCCGGCCTTGACGCGGCAATGAACGCGCTGGATGTAATGCTGGGCAAGGCACCGGGCACTTATAGCGTGCAGCTGACTAAGCTGGCGCCCATCCCTGATGTGCCAGGCCTCGCCTACATGGGCTCTCCGGCCGACCTGCTGCGTCGGCGTCCAGACTTGATCGTCGCTGAGCGCCGTCTTGCGGCATCCAGCGCGCGCATCGGAGAAGCCATGTCCGAGTACTACCCCAAACTGTCTGTAGCTGCGCTACTCGGCAGTGCTACATCGGTATCCAGCGCAAACCTGTTCAGCAACGGCGCCAGTCAGGCTTCGGCGGCACTGGGATTACGCTGGCGGCTGTTCGATTTTGGCCGCATCAACGCCCAGATTGATTTGGCAAAGGGCCAGGAAGCCGAAGCCTTGGCCGCTTACCGCCAGTCCGTTCTGCGGGCTTGCGAAGATGTGGAAAGCGCTGTTTCGGCACGGCTCAACCGCGAGCAACAATCGACCCAGCTCGCCCAGGGCGAGTCGGCGTATGCGAAAGCCAGAGCGACGTCATTTGCCGCCTATGAAAAAGGCGTGGTCAGCTTGTTCGAAGTGCTGGATGCCGATGAACATCTCCTGGCGGCATCTGATGGCAGAGCCCAGGCACAAACTGAATCGGCTCGCGCCGCAGTGGCCATGTTCAAAGCATTGGGCGGCGGTTGGCAGCGAGACGACTCAGGGGCGCATGTTGCCTCAAAGGCACTATAAGGCCTTGGTTTCGACCCGCTTTGCATCGTGCACGTGACGCAGTTCGGCCCAGTCGATAAGCGCGGTCATCGTAGGGGCCAGCGCATGACCCAACTCTTGTGAGGGCATACCCTATTGCATTGGCAACCACGAACGCGATGAGCTTGCACCAGGCCTTCGCGGCTATCACCTCAACGACTCAAGCCAGCAGGCAAAACACCCCCATGGGACGGTCAAAAGCCCACGGCACCTCAACTTATTCAGTCACCCAATTCAGCTCATGACTCAGGCCCGCCACGGTGGAAGAGCCCCTTCGAAAAGTGAAAAGGCTCGATGCAGGAAACTGTTGAAGCGAGCGGCATCACGCCGCAGCCCTGCCTGTTGACCACCAATCAGGCACAGATGGGCCACCTGACCAATCACTTCTGCTTCGCCTGGCATATGGACCAAGCGGCGGCACGTCCGTATCGCGAAGTCCAGTCGTCTTGTGTCAACACGCTGCTGAAACTCGCCTACCAACGGATCGTGCAGCGACCAGGCTCGGATGGAAACTTCCCGCCCAGGTTGTTTCTCAGCGGCAATACTCAAATAGCGTTTCAAGGTTTCGCCCGCGCTACGCCCCTGCGCCGCATAAGCGAGCATGCGCTCCGTGTAGTCTTCTTCCCAAGCGGCCAGCAAGGTGCGGACAAAGTCTTCGCGATTGCGGAAATGGTGATAGAACGATCCGCGGGTCACATTCAATCGGCGCGATAGACTCTCGGCCGAAACGCCAATATGCCCTACTTGGTCGAGGGCCTCAAAACCAGCCGCGATCCAATGGTTACGAGTTAGCTTTCTCACCAGTTATTTCGCTCCATATTTAGCGCCATACAGACTGTGTATGGTGCGCAACCGATTGATACGCTGCGAACACCAGCAAAGACGGCCGTTGCGTTTTGCACGCCAACACTTTTCATGGAGCTCGCCTTGAAGAAAATCGTTCTGGTTGCTTTCGACCAATTCACTGATATCGACCTATTCCTGATGTGGGACATATTAGGCCGCAACACTGAGGACTGGCACGTCCGAATATTGGGTTCCAGCTCTATCGTGCGATCGGCGCACGGCCTGCCTGTTCCGGTGCACGGTCCGCTTTCCGAGGCCAATAGCGCCGACGCGGTACTGTTCGTCAGCGGCAAGGAAGGGATACCCGCCGCACTTGCCGCTCCAGATTTCCTGCCGTCGTTTGAACTTGATTCCAGACGCCAGCGAATCGGCTCCATATGCGCCGGGGCCTTCATTCTCGAACGGCTTGGGCTGCTCAGCGGCCAGGCAACTACACACCCGGATGCACGATCGGGCTTGCAAGCTCTGGGACTCGAGCCCGTGAACCAGCCTCTTGTATGCCAGGGGAACGTTGCAACCGCTGGCGGATGCCTTTCGGCGCTCTATCTGGTGGGATGGTTGGTAGAATCCTGGTTCGATGTCGACAAGCGCCGTGCGACGTTGCTCCCTGTTCTGCCAACTGGGCAGCAAGAGCTCTATGATGCCTTGATCGGGCTCAGTATCCGACAAGGAGAAGTTGGCGCCTCAACAGGGAATGAACAGTGAGCGCGGTTGTCCCTGTCCGGCTTGAAAGTCGGGTAACCGTCACTTCTAAGCTAGACAAGCACTGACAGGGCGACGAGGCGCGTTATACGACAAGCCATTGCAAAGAAACGTGACATGGCAGGTCGCCTAATTGGTAGTTAGATCTCAGGAGAGATCCCCGATGCCCAGAGAGTTCGAGTTCATTACGTCCGTGCCAGTCCCCTCGAGGTCCGGCATCTCCCACTTTTACAAGTCGATGAACCTAGCGGACGCTTTTGCGATTCGGCTCCCCGCGGGCACATCTAGCAATCCAGATTTGCTGGCTCGATTCATCTTTTCCCACCAGCCATCCTGGATCGGATGGCTCATGAAAGTCCGAGACACTATCGTTGCCTGTTTCGGTCTCAAGACAGCCAAACACTTGGCATCACTTGCTAATCGGATTGGAGTCTTCAAGGTCTATAGCACGAACCAGACTGAAATCGTGTTGGGAGAGGACGACAAGCACCTCGACTTCCGGATATCGGTTCTGTGTTCTGGAGAGTCAGAGCCAGAAGGCAGTCGCCAACTCGTTTTTTCAACCGTGGTCCAGTGCCACAACCGTCTGGGCCGGGCCTACATCTTCGTTATTGCCCCATTTCACCGCTTGGTTGTTAAGGCCAGCCTCCTCCGCGCAGCGCGCGTCGGTTGGCCTCTGGCCACCTTGTCGATGGGCACGGCCCCGTCTTCCAAGTAGCGCGTCAGCGCTACCCAGCGTTTAAGGCTGTAATCCAGAGTTTTGGCCGTTGCTGATCCATTGCGCATCACACGATTGAGGAAAGATGTACGGGTTCCAGCAATGCATCCTCTATCTGAAAACTGGCACGTTCTGGGCCCGGATTTCGATGTACATTTTAATGTACAAAAAAAGCGTGGCTGGGGGTGGTTTTCAGTAGAGATCACTAGAACGAAAAAAGGTTGCGGAAAGAACCAATGAAGAACTTTTCTTTGGACGAAAAAAATGGACCTCTTTTCAGAGATCCATTTTTTAATGCTTGGAGCGGGAAACGAGACTCGAACTCGCGACCCCGACCTTGGCAAGGTCGTGCTCTACCAACTGAGCTATTCCCGCGTCTTGGTGATGCGCATTCTATAGAATCCACATCCCCCGTCAACCCCTTGATTCAAAAAAGTTTTATTTATTATCCACGTCCGTTTTCAGATGCGGCCAGGCAGCCCGCAAGTATTGGACCATGGACCACAGTGTCAGGCCCGCAGACACCAGCAGCAAGGCGTAACCCACCAAGACCCAGAAGCTGAAGTCCGACGGATTGGCCAGCAGGATCACCAGCGCCAGCATTTGCGCGGCGGTTTTCCATTTACCCAGGTTCGACACCGCTACGTGAGCGCGGGCACCGAGTTCGGCCATCCATTCGCGCAGTGCCGAGACGACAATTTCGCGACCGATGATAACGGCGGCCGGCAGCGTGAGCCACAGGTTGCCATGCTCTTGCACCAGTAAAACCAGGGCAACGGCGACCATCAGCTTGTCCGCAACAGGATCGAGGAAGGCCCCGAACGGTGTGCTTTGTTCCAGACGACGGGCCAGGTACCCGTCCAGCCAGTCAGTCGCGGCGGCAAATGCGAAGACCGAGGCGGACGCCAAATAGCTCCAGTGGTACGGCAAATAAAACAGCAAAATGAAGATCGGGATGAGCAGGACGCGTAGAACGGTAATCAGATTAGGGATATTCATCGGCACAACTGGCTACGAGGTGAGTTGGGCATTCTACTCGCTGTGCAGATTTGCATAAATCAACTCCGCGAGCTTTTTGCTGATTCCGGGTGCTTTGGCGATCTCTTCGATGCTGGCACGAGACAGCTCCTGCAATCCACCAAAATGTTTCAACAAATCGCGTCGACGTGTCGGTCCGACGCCGGCAACGCCCTCAAGTGTAGACGTGCGCCGAGTTTTCCCACGACGTGCGCGGTGCCCGGTAATGGCGAAACGGTGCGCTTCGTCGCGTATCTGCTGGATCAAATGCAGCGCGGGAGAATCGCCGCGCAAGGTGAATTCGTGGGCCGCGTCGTTGAGGTACAGGGTTTCAAAACCGGCCTTGCGCGTCGCGCCCTTGGCCACGCCCAAAAGAATCAGGTCAGGCACGGCCAGCTCATTGAGCACGTCACGGGCCATCGATAGCTGACCTTTACCGCCGTCCACCAGCAGGATGTCCGGTAACTTGCCCTCCCCGTCCTTCAATTTGCTGAAGCGTCGGGTCAGGGCCTGGTGCATCGCGGCATAGTCATCGCCCGGCGTAACGCCTTCGATGTTGTAGCGTCGGTAGTCGGATTTTATCGGGCCTTCCGGGCCGAACACCACACAGGACGCCACGGTGGCTTCGCCGCTGGAATGGCTGATGTCGTAGCACTCAAGACGTTGCGGCGGCTCGTCCAGTTTCAGCACTTGGGCCAGGGCATCAAAACGTGCCGCAACGTGTTGCCGGTTCGCCAGACGTGCGCCCAGCGCTTGCTCGGCATTAGTGACCGCCAATTGCTGCCAGCGCGCTCGGGTGCCGCGGACACGATGACTGATCGTCAGTTCGCGACCGCGTAATTCTTCGATGGCGGCGATCAGGGTCGGGAAGTCTTCGTGAACCACGTTGACGATCAGCTCGCTCGGCAAGTCGCGCTCGGGACTGCTGATGAAGTATTGGCCGAGAAACGCCGCCATGACTTCGGAAACGTCTTCCTCAATACCCACCTGAGGAAAGAAGTTCTTGCTCCCCAACACTCGGCCTCCGCGCACGCTGATCAAGTGCACGCAGGCGCCACCTGGATTGACGAACGCCGCTATCACATCGACATCACCCGTCCCGCCTTCCATGCTCTGCTGATCCTGGACCCGACGCAGCAATGAGATCTGGTCGCGCAACTCGGCGGCGCGTTCGAACTCGAGGTTGACCGCTGCTTCCTCCATGGCCGCAGACAACTCGTCCGCCAAGGCGTTGCTGCGCCCTTCAAGAAACATCACCGAGTGGCGTACATCTTCGGCATACACCTCGGGCTCCACGAAACCCACACATGGCGCCTTGCAGCGCTTGATCTGATATTGCAGACAAGGTCGAGTGCGGTTTTTGTAAAAGCTGTCTTCACACTGACGAACAAAAAAAGCCTTTTGCAGCAGACTCAGGCTTTCGCGAATCGCACCTGCGCTGGGATAAGGGCCGAAATATTTGCCCTTGGCCTTTTTCGCGCCGCGATGGATGCTCAAGCGTGGGAACTGGCCATCCGAGAGAAAGACATAAGGGTAGGATTTGTCGTCGCGCAGCAGGATGTTGTACGGCGGGCGCCATTCCTTGATCAGCGTCTGCTCGAGCAGCAAGGCCTCGGTTTCGTTGGCCGTGATGGTGGTTTCGACCTGGGCGATACGGCCAACCAGCGCAGCGGTCTTGGGGGCAAGACCGGTTTTGCGGAAGTAGCTCGCCAAACGCTTCTTGAGGTTTTTGGCTTTGCCGACATAAAGCAGGCGTGCATCGCTGTCGAACATGCGATAAACACCCGGGCGCCCGCTAACCGTCGACAGAAAAGCGCTTGGATCAAAGGCATCAGTCATTTTCAGAGGCTGGCATCAACCATGCCGTGACGAACCGCCAGCAGCGTCAACTCGACATCGCTGCTGATCGAAAGCTTCTCGAAAATTCGGTAACGGTAGGTGTTCACTGTTTTGGGTGACAAGCACAGTTTGTCGGAGATGATCTGCACCTTCTGACAACCGACAATCATCAACGCAATCTGGATTTCCCGCTCAGACAACGCGTCGAAGGGTGAATCATTGGTTGGCTGGAAGGATTTGATCGCCAGCTGCTGGGCAATCTGCGGGCTGATGTAGCGTTGCCCGGCAAATACCAGGCGAATAGCCTGGACCATTTCCGGTAATCCCGCGCCCTTGGTCAGATAGCCTGCCGCACCGGCCTGCAACAATCGGGTAGGAAACGGATCTTCCTCGCACACGGTGACGGCGACGACTTTGATGTCGGGATGACTGCGCAATAATTTGCGCGTGGCTTCAAGACCGCCGATCCCGGGCATCTTGACGTCCATCAGCACCACATCGGGCTTCAACTCACGCGCTTTGAGCAGGGATTCCTCACCTGATTCAGCCTGGCCGACTACTTGCAGGCCATCGATGTCAGCCAGCATTCGTGTAATGCCTGTACGAACGAGATCATGGTCATCGACTACTAGCACCCTAATCAAGCAGACACCTCGCGATTTGGTCTTATTGGGTTGCCGGACACCTTAGCAAAAAGCGACTGACAGACCTAGCGGCAAGCAACATATAAAAAGTGTCAATTCTTCTTGCAAGGCTTGCCACCTGCGTGTTTCAGCGATGCAGTTCATTGATATCCCGCTGCATTCTCAGGAAACACTGGTCTTTGCCGACCACCTTCAGGCCCTTTCTCTCGTAAAGCACTTTCGCCGGATTATTTTCAAAAACCGTCAGGCGCAATGCAGGGCGTCGCTCCTTGCACGCCATGGCAAATACCTGATCAATCACCCATGAACCGGCACCCTGCCCTCGAAACGCTTCAAGTATCTGCAATTCACGGATGTACAAGGCGCTGGCGTCACGGCTCAGACTGACATAACCGATCAGCGCAACATCACCCACAATCAGCCAGTTCTCGCGGCCGGCCCAAGCCACATCGAAGGCCTCGTCCAGCCACAACAGATCATGTTGAATGTAGTAGCGAAGCATATTTCGACAAGTCAGGTCACGAGCAAAGTCCAGGTCCTGGGGCCTTGCCGGACGCAATTCGAAACCCATTCAAGCCTCCACCACAGTCACGATTTGTCCTTTCCAGCCGTCAGCATTGCGGCGTGCGACGACCATAAGGTTCCCCGTGCCCGGCGCCACCACAATCAACGTCCCGTCCGCCGCCCAGATTGCACTGCGTCCTGCCGACGCCCAGCCACCGGTTACGCCACCATGGTTGGCCATCAGCACCGCCATCGAATGGGTGCAAGCATAGCCTTGCAATAGCGCGGTATCTGGAGCGTAGCCGTTTTCTGTAATCAACACGCCCGCGGCATAAAGATCAGCGCCCTGCCGTGCCGCGGCTGCCGCGTGACTGGCGTGAGAAAAATCGGCGCAGACCGCCAGCGCGACGGTGTCGGTACCGACCTTTAATGTCGAACCGCCCGTTCCCGGGGAAAACGCCACTTCCTCGCCCGGGTGCAGATGCTGCTTGCTGTAAACCCCGAGCGAACCATCGGCACCGAACACCAGAGCACCGATCAATACCGGCAACTCGTCCGACAGACGAATCGGCATCCCAACGACACTGGTCACACCGACTTCCTGCGCGAAATCGCGAAGCGGTTGCAGCACTCCGTCGTCTGGTGCGATGGCCAACTCCGCCGCCAGGCCGCGCTCGTATCCGGTCAGCGATAACTCGGGAAACACCAGCAACTGCACACCCTGCTCAGCGGCAACCTGCATGAAGCGCCGATGCCAGGCAATATTGGCGGCAAGATCACCGGCGATAGAGATCGTTTGCGCGGCGGCAATGGTCAGTGTCGTCATGGTTCGTCCTTGTGGCGTTGTGGTAGTTGGGCGCAGCGCAAAGTGTGTCATAACCCCTGACGTACTCAAGCGATAGAAAAGCCCATGATCATCGATAGCATTTTCTGATTGAATCTGCGTACCGGCCTCTAGTAAGCTCGGCGCATTCATCGGAGACAGACCATGCTCAACGCCCTCTCACAGCTTCATACCGCCAGCGCCCCGCGCTCGGTTGCGGCTGCCTGGGCGAATGACGTTTGTGCTTCGGTCAGCTTTTATTTTGGGTATTGGTTTAGCCACTGGCGCGCCTGATACCCACACGGCGCCCACTTTAAAACGGGTCGCCACCAGAGAATTCTCAACCCCCGGTCGGCCTCCCGACCGGGGGTTTTGTTTTTTCAGCCCTGAACAGTTTTGCGTCAACCAGACCATTTGAGGATTCACGACATGAACTACGCCACTTATTACCGTTACGACAGTTTTACCGCCTGGCGATTTAGCAGCCTCCGCTCGGGACAGCCTGCCGCCTCCGATCGGTCACCCACAGGTGGCAAGCACACACACGCAGCCAATCCGGCCAATTGTCGAACACCCCAGTAGGGCGAGCGCGCGGGAACGAACCCGCCGCCAGCCCAGGAAGCCCGAATATGAACTCGTCCGCCTCTGCTCTGCCGCTGTCCACCCTGAGCCCTGCCAATGAAGCGTTGACCTTGCGTCTGCCCAGCTCATTGCAGCTCAAACAGCAATTACCCCTCAGCAACGCCCTGACTCGGCAAGTCGCCGCCCACCGTCAAGCGGTTCGCGCGATCCTCAACGGTGAAGACTCCCGTCTGCTGGTCATCGTCGGGCCCTGCTCGCTTCACGATCCCCGCTCAGCCCTCGAATACGCCGCCAACCTGGCCCGCCTGTCTGCACACGTCAGCGATGAGATGCTGCTGGTGATGCGCGCCTACGTCGAAAAACCCCGCACCACGGTCGGCTGGAAAGGCCTGGCCTACGACCCGCATCTGGATGGCAGCGACGACATGGCGGGCGGTTTGACGCTGTCCCGCGAATTGATGCGAGACATGCTCCAACTGGGTTTACCCGTTGCCACTGAACTGCTGCAACCGATGGCCGCCGGCTACTTTGACGACCTGCTGAGCTGGGTAGCGATTGGCGCCCGTACCACCGAATCGCAAATCCACCGGGAGATGGCCAGCGGCCTGAGCATGCCGGTAGGGTTCAAGAACGGCACCGATGGCGGTGTGGCTGTCGCCAGCGACGCCATGCGTTCGGCTGCTCATCCGCATCGCCATTTCGGCGTCGATAGCCAAGGGCATCCTGCAATTATTCAGACACAGGGCAACCCCGACACCCATCTGGTATTGCGCGGGGGCCATCGAGGGCCGAACTACAACCGCGACAGCATCGCCCAGGTACACAGCGATTTGACCAGGCTCAAGATCCCGGCGCGGATCATGGTCGACTGCAGCCATGCCAACAGTGGTAAAGACCCGTTGCGTCAGCCAGCCGTGTTCAACGACGTGCTTGAACAACGGCTGCAAGGTGATCGTTCGCTGGTCGGCATGATGATTGAAAGCCATTTGTTCGAAGGCTGCCAGCCGTTGAGCCCTTCACTGCATTACGGCGTGTCGGTAACGGACGGCTGCCTGGGCTGGACAGGGACGGAGCAGTTGTTGCAGCAGGCAGCCGAGCGACTTCGTGCTCAGCGCCGTACTCAATAGCTAAAGTGACCAGCGCCCGCCTTCCGGTTTTCAATCGAAAACCGGAAGGCGGTTGACGTTAAACCGGTTTACGACTGCACTTGCACCAGCGTGGCTTCGGACTGCTGGCTCACATCATCGAGGCGCTCGACCGAATAGGCTACTCGGACCGTCAAATCCCGATGTTCACGCCAGAACCTGTAGGGAACGATAAACACCAGCGGTTGACCGGCCATTTCCCTCGAAATCTCACGATCATCACGATGATTGAAATGCTCCCCGTCACATTTCAGATAGACCAGCTCGCCCTCTTCCGCCTGGGCATTGTCGATCACGACGGTGACACCATCGATCGCATCTTGCAGATCCAGCCAACCCTCATCGGCTTCCAGCACGGTCGGAGGCAAAAGCGGCCCTCGCTCCAGCGGGCCTATCAACAGTTGTACAGGCTCCGAGAAGCGTGACGCTTGCCCCTTCCGCTCGACGCAGTAGCTAACCGTAACGGCTGCCCCGAGATTGGGGGCAATACAGTCGGGATCTACCCAGAATGACAGTTCACCGCCGACTGCAAAGAATTCGACTTTCAATGTGTCATCGAAGCTCGCTTGTGGCGTAACACCTGTCCAGGACAGCAAGACCCGATCACCAACCGCCATCCGTGCATACGGTTTGATCGTTATGCGCACGCCCTCGGCAACCCTGTCCGGATCGAGCGTGCCGCCCACCGCATCGTCAACAACCAGAGGCAGCAACGCTGGCCGGACGTCACCGACATTCAGGTATAAACGCCTGGACTCCACAGGTTCACAAAGGAGGGCGCTGTAGAGCGCGTAGTAAACCTCGAGTGAACCACCGTCCAGTGCGGCAATGTGCGCGCCCCCTACGCAAAAGACCATCGCCCTGCCCACCTGAGCTTCGCTGACAAAGCGCGACACTTCATGCCGATACAAAGCCCCCTGCGCATCGATACCTGACCAGTACATGACCAGTTTGTCTCCGCAGGCCATGTCCGGGTAAGGCGCGACGGTGATAATGGCCTTATTGTCGGCCGGATCGAGCGTGGCGTTATCCGCCTGATCCAGCTGTGGTGCCGCCATGCATTGCTCTAAAACGCTCAAGTAATCGGCTTTATAAGTAGTCATTCATACACTCCAGTCCTTGGAATCAATGCCGCCTTGAGGTCGGCATCGAACGAAGCCTATTGAAACCCGTGGTGCTGATTCTCGCTGCCGGACAATCGCGTCGGTTTGCACGGTAAAAGGACGTTTCAGAGGTAGGTCATTACGAAGAAGTGTGCAGCCATCGTTAAAAGGATGTCCGGATATTCCGACCAAGACCTCATGTTCATTCGAGCTTTCGTACAATTTCTATTCCGTTTTCATCAGGTTACAGCGGCTTTTTCATACATCGCCGAGCAGGTGGTGTGCTTTAGAGTGCCCCCTTGAGCACACACCTGACCTACTGCGAAAAAGGAATGTACATGCTACGGAATGCAACCACTCAGTATCCGATCCTGCTGGTCCATGGGCTATTCGGCTTCGATCGCATCGGCAATCTGGAACTGTTCCATGACGTCAAACTGGCCCTGAGAAGCGCTGGCGCTCGGGTCTTCATCCCGCATCTATCGGCGACCCACAGCAATGAAGCCCGCGGAGAACAACTGTTGGCACAGATTGACCGGGTTCTGGAAGGAACCGGTGCAAGCAAAGTCAACCTGATCGGTCATAGCCAGGGCGCATTGGCGGCACGATACGCCGCGGCGCTGGCACCAGAAGCAGTCGCTTCGGTGACATCGGTCAGCGGGCCGAACCACGGCTCGGAACTGGCCGATTTTTTGCGCAAGGCGCTGACGCCCGGGCGCCTGCCAGAGCATGTCGCCGCAGCGGTGGCGACCCTGTTCGCCGACTTCCTGTCGTTGCTCAGTGGCAACCGGCATCTGCCGCAGAATGCAATCGCTGCGCTCAACGCACTGACCACCGAAGGCGTTGGCGCATTCAATGACCAGTACCCTCAAGGATTGCCGAAAACCTGGGGCGGCAAGGGCCGCGAACTGGTCAATGGTGTGCGTTATTACTCCTGGAGCGGCACCTTGCCGGCAAACAGCCTTGTCGAGGGACTCCATGCGCTGCATCCACTGCATGGGTTCCTCCGGGCCTTTTCCCAATACTTCACCACCGAAGCCGAGCAGAACGACGGTATGGTCGGCCGATTCAGCTCTCATCTGGGTAAAGTGATCCGTTCGAACTATCCGCTGGATCATCTGGACAGCCTCAGCCAGACAACCGGTCAGGTCCGCAAGGGCATCGACCCGATCGTCCTGTATGTGCAGCATGCCGAACGCTTGAGAAATGCCGGCCTTTAGGCAATGCCATAAAAGCAGCATATGAACGGAACTTTGAGGGAGAAATAGCCCACTGAATCCGGTAGGCTCCACACTTTATTGAACATTGAATGGAGAGTTTTCCCATGGCCAAAGCCACTGCCCGTCACATCCTGGTTTCCAGCGAAGAAAAGTGCAACGAACTCAAGGCCCAGATCGAGGCCGGTGCCGATTTCGCCGAAGTTGCCAAAGCCAACTCGTCCTGCCCGTCCAGCCGCCAGGGCGGTGACCTGGGTTCGTTCGGCCCAGGCCAGATGGTCAAGGAATTCGACACCGTGGTCTTCAGCGCACCGGTTAACGTAGTGCAAGGCCCGGTCAAGACCCAGTTCGGTTATCACCTGCTGGAAGTGACCAGCCGTCAGGACTGATCAACCCTTGAGTTTGCTACACAACGGCCCGCCTTTTGGTGGGCCGTTGTGTTTTCGTTACGTGATACGGCTGGCGAGGGACGCGCCGCTAGCGTACAAATTGTGGTTATTGACCACCCGGCTCTAAGGCTGACAATGCGACTGGCTTTCCCCACTTTATTATTCACTGCCGTGGCCCTGCTGTTGGGCGCCGCCGGTGTGAACGCGGCACCGCAACATGCATTGACCGTGTACGGTGAACCGGCGAAGTATCCCGCTGGCTTCAGTCATTTTGCCTACACCAACCCGCAAGCACCCAAGGGCGGCACAATGCGTCGTTCGGCGATGGAAATCGGCCATTTCGACCATATCCTTCCATATATAGACAAGGGCATCGGCGTCACGCAGATCGACGGCCTGATCTATTCGCCCCTGGCCCAGCGTTCACTGGACGAACCCTATACCGTGTACGGCCTGGTGGCGCAGAAGATGGAGCGTTCCGATGACGGACTGTCCCTGCGTTTCTACCTGAACCCCAAAGCTCGCTTCGCCGACGGCAAGCCGATCACCGCCGAAGACGTGCGCTACACCTTCGACCTGCTGATGACCCAGGGCAGCCTGCGTTATCGCACGCAATTCGCCGACGTCAAAGGCCTGGAACTGGAGTCACCGCTAACCATTCGCTTCGACTTCAAGAGCAACGAAAACCGCACCCTGCCCCTCGACATCGCCACCTTGCCGGTGCTTCCCGAGCACTGGTGGAAAACCCGTGACTTCGCCAATGGTGGCGGTTACGAACCACCGCTGGGTAGCGGGCCGTATCGCGTG
The DNA here is from genome assembly GCF_019956555.1 of Pseudomonas sp. A-RE-19. Classification (GTDB taxonomy): domain Bacteria; phylum Pseudomonadota; class Gammaproteobacteria; order Pseudomonadales; family Pseudomonadaceae; genus Aquipseudomonas. The sequence goes on from NZ_JAHBDQ010000009.1 coordinate 75,232, forward strand.
AGCAAGGTCGACTCCGGGCGCAGCATCACCTTCGAGCGTAACGCCGACTGGTGGGGCAAGGATTTACCGGTCAGCCGCGGCCTGTACAACTTCGATCATTTCAGCATCGAGTACTTCGGCGACACCGACGTCGCCCGTCAGGTGCTGCGTGGCGGGGCCTACGACTACAACCGCGAATTCTCCGCCACCGCCTATTCCATCGGCTATGACAGCCCGGCCCTGAGCGACGGTCGCCTGCAAAAGGCCCACCTCGCCAAAGAGGCACCGCAACCGGCCCAGGGCTTTGTGTTCAATCTGCAAAACCCGATGTTCCAGGACCGTCGAGTGCGTCAGGCCCTGGCCATGCTCTGGGATTTCGAGTGGAGCAACCGGCAGATGATGCGCGACCTCTACATCCGCCAGCAGAGCTTTTTTTCCAACACCGGCCTCGCCGCCCGGCAACTGCCCGACGCAGGTGAACGGGCGATTCTCGAACCACTGCGCGGGCAGATTCCCGATGAAGTCTTCACCCAGGTCTTCGAAGCACCGAAAACCGACGGCAGCGGTGTGATTCGCGACAAACAACTACAAGCCCTGGACTTGCTGGAACAGGCTGGCTGGAAACCCGATGGCGATCAACTGGTCAACGCCGAAGGTCAACCGCTGAGCTTCACCTTCCTGATCAGCCAGAACGGCATGGATCGACTGCTGCTGCCCTATAAGCGCACCCTGAAACAAATCGGCATCGACCTGAACATTCGCCGCATCGACGCTTCCCAGTACGTCAACCGTCTGATGTCCCGGGACTACGACATGATCGTCACCGGCTACCCGGTGACCAACTCGCCGGGCAACGAACTGTACAACTACTTCGGCTCCGCGGCGGCCAACGATCCGGGTTCCAACAACTATATGGTGCTGAAGAACCCGGCGGTCGATACGCTGGTCAATGGTCTGGTCCGCGCCACCACCCAGGCCGACATGCTGCGTTACGCCCATGCCCTGGACCGCGTGCTGCAATGGAACTTCTACTGGATACCCAACTATTACCCGCCAGGCAGCTCGACCGTGTGGTGGAACCGCTTCGGCATTCCGTCCGTGCAAGCCAGTAATGACGAAGCCATCGAGAGTTGGTGGGAAGTCAGCACCACCCCCCTGACCAATGAACAGATGACCGCCGAACTCATCAAGCGCGGCAACTCCGGAGGGCCGCACTGATGTGGGCTTATGTACTGAGGCGCTTGCTGCTGATTATTCCGACGCTGGTGATCATTCTTCTGGTCAATTTCGTCATCGTCCAGGCCGCGCCCGGTGGCCCGGTGGAACAGGCCATCGCGCACTTGCAAGGCATCGGCGGCGCGAGTGTCGGGGGCGGTTCCAGCGAAGCCGTGCAAGGCAGTTCCCGTGCCAGTCGCGGGCTCGACCCGAAGCTGATCAAAGAGATTGAAAAGCAATACGGCTTCGACAAACCCGCACCGGAACGCTTGTGGCTGATGCTCAAGAGCTACGCCCGCCTCGACTTCGGCAAGAGCTTTTTCCGTGGTGCCACCGTTACCGACCTGATTCTGGAAAAAATGCCGGTGACCATTTCCCTCGGGCTCTGGGCGACGCTGATCACCTACCTGGTGTCGATCCCGCTGGGCATCCGCAAGGCGGTGCACCATGGCAGCCATTTCGATATCTGGAGCAGCACCGCGATCATCATCGGTTACGCCATGCCGGCGTTCCTGTTCGCGATGTTCCTGATCGTGGTCTTCGCCGGCGGCACCTCACTGAACTGGTTCCCGGTGCGCGGCCTGGTCTCGGACGACTTCGATTCGCTGTCGACCCTGGGCAAAATCGCTGACTACTTCTGGCACCTGGTGCTGCCGGTAACGGCGCTGGTGGTCGGTGGTTTCGCGACCCTGACCATCCTGACCAAAAACTCCTTTCTCAATGAAATCACCCGCCAGTATGTGGTCACCGCCCGAGCCAAGGGCTTGAGCGAACGCCGGGTGCTTTACGGCCATGTGTTTCGCAACGCGATGCTGCTGGTGGTGTCGGGGATTCCGCAGGCTTTCATCAGCGTATTTTTCGCCGGCTCGCTCCTGATCGAAGTGATCTTCTCTCTCGATGGCCTGGGGCGCATGAGTTACGAAGCTGCGGTATCACGGGACTATCCGGTGGTATTCGGTTCGCTGTTCATCTTCACCTTGTTTGGCCTGCTGATAAAAATCATCGGTGACCTCTGCTACACCCTGGTCGACCCGCGCATCGACTTCGCCGCGAGGAACGCCTGATGTTCAAGCTCTCGCCGCTGGGCCGTCGCCGTTTCGAACGGTTCAAGAAAAACCGCCGGGGCTGGTGGTCACTGTGGTTGTTTGTCGGCCTGTTCCTGCTGACCCTGGGCGGAGAACTGATCGCCAACGACCAACCACTGATGCTCAGTTATCAGGGTTCGCTGTTCTTCCCGGCCTTCAAACGCCATACCGAGCAGGAGTTCGGTGGGCAACTGCCATTTCAGGCCGACTACCGCAGCGATTACGTGCAGAAGCTGATCCACAAGGACGGCGGCTGGATGCTGTTTGCGCCGATCCCGTTCAGCGACGACACGCCCAATTACGATCTCAATCAACCAGCCCCCAGCCCGCCGTCGAAGGTCAACTGGCTGGGCACCGACGATCAGGCCCGCGACGTATTGGCCCGGGTGATTTTCGGGGCGCGGGTGTCGATTCTGTTCGCGCTGGCGTTGACCTTTATCAGCGCGCTGATCGGCATCGCCGCCGGTGCCCTGCAAGGCTATTACGGCGGCTGGGTCGACCTGATCGGTCAGCGCTTGCTGGAAGTCTGGTCGGGGCTGCCAGTGCTGTACCTGTTGATCATTCTGTCGGGGTTCGTCGAGCCGAATTTCTGGTGGCTGCTGGGGATCATGGCGCTGTTTTCCTGGCTGGCGCTGGTGGACGTGGTGCGCGCCGAGTTCCTGCGCGGGCGCAATCTGGAATACGTCAAGGCCGCCCGTGCATTGGGCCTGACTGACCGCAAGGTGATCGTGCGGCACATTCTGCCCAATGCGATGAACGCGACGCTGAGCTATTTGCCGTTCATCCTGACCGGGGCGATTTCCACCCTTACAGCATTGGATTTCCTCGGCTTCGGCATGCCGGCCGGCAGTGCATCGCTGGGCGAATTGATCGGTCAAGGCAAGCAGAACCTGCAAGCACCGTGGCTGGGGCTGACAGCGTTTTTCACCCTGGCGCTGATTCTTTCTTTACTGGTGTTCATTGGCGAGGCGTTGCGAGATGCCTTTGATCCAAGATCTTGATCCACGATCATGAAGCGGACTGTTGATATGAGTGACAACCTGATCGAAATCCGTGACCTCAGCGTGGCCTTCAGCGGCCAGACCGTGGTGCGCAACCTGTGCCTGGACATCCGTCCCGGCGAATGCCTGGCGCTGGTTGGCGAGTCGGGTTCCGGCAAATCGGTGACCGCCCACTCAGTCCTGCAACTGCTGCCCGAAAGCGGCACTGAAACCACCGGCAGCATTTGCTATCGTGGCCAGGAGTTGATCGGCGCCGACATCAAGACTTTGCGCGCGCTGCGCGGCAACCGGATCGCGATGATCTTTCAGGAGCCGATGACCTCCCTCAACCCGCTGCACAACATCGAAAAACAGATCGGCGAGACCCTGTTGCTGCATAAAGGGTTGGGCGGCAAAGCGGCGCAAGCGCGGATTCTCGAGTTGCTGCAACTGGTGGGCATCCAGAAGCCCGAAGAGCGGCTCAAGGCCTATCCCCACCAATTATCCGGCGGCCAGCGGCAACGGGTGATGATTGCCATGGCCCTGGCCTGCGAGCCGGAATTGCTGATCGCCGACGAGCCGACCACCGCGCTGGATGTGACGGTACAGCGCAAGATCCTGTTGCTGCTCAAATCCCTGCAACAGCGGCTCGGCATGTCGCTGCTGCTGATCAGCCACGACCTCAATCTGGTGCGCAGCATCGCCCAGCGGGTGTGCGTGATGCACGCCGGGGAAATCGTCGAGCAGGCACCCTGCGAGACACTGTTCACCGAGCCGAAACATCCTTACAGCTGCGTACTGCTGAACGCCGAACCGGAAGGTGAAGCCCTGCCCCGGGACGAGCGCGAAAACGTATTGGAGGTGAATAATCTACAGGTGCAGTTCGCCATCGGTGGCGGGCTGTTTCAGCGCAAAACTTACCTGCGCGCCGTGGACGGCATCAGTCTGAATGTTCAGCACGGCAAAACGCTGGGTATCGTCGGTGAGTCCGGTTCGGGCAAGTCGACCCTCGGTCAGGCGATCCTGCGCTTGCTCGACTCGGCAGGCAGCATTCGCTTTCAGGGTGAGGCGCTGGATGGCCTGACGCAAAAGCAGCTGCGACCGTGGCGCAAGAAGATGCAGGTGGTGTTCCAGGACCCTTTCGGCAGTCTCAGCCCGCGGATGTCCGTGGCGCAGATCATCAGTGAAGGCCTTGAGGTGCACAGCCAGTCCACCCCTGAGGAGTGCGAAGCGCAAGTGATCCGGGTGCTGGAAGAAGTCGGCCTGGACCCGCAAAGCCGCCATCGCTACCCGCACGAATTCTCCGGCGGCCAACGCCAGCGCATCGCCATTGCCCGCGCGCTGGTGCTCAAACCGGCGCTGATCCTGCTTGATGAACCGACCTCGGCGCTGGATCGCACGGTGCAAAAACAAGTGGTCGCCCTGCTCCGCCAGCTTCAGGAGAAATATGGCCTGACCTACCTGTTCATCAGCCACGACCTGGCGGTGGTGCGCGCCCTGGCCCACGACATGATTGTGATCAAGGACGGCAAAGTGGTGGAAAGCGGCGCCAGCCATGACGTGTTCGACTCACCGCAGCATCCCTATACCAAAGAGCTGTTGGCGGCGGCGCATCCGGGGTGGGCATAATCGGCGTCATGCCGTCAGACCGCGTCGCGGCCATCGCGAGCAGGCTCGCTCCCACACTGGATTGCATTAACACCTCAATTCAAATGTGGGAGCGAGCCTGCTCGCGATGGGGTCCGAACAAACACCACACATTCTGGACATGAAGCCCATGAACACCACCGAAAGCCTCAAGGACTACCAGCGCGTTCGCACCCTGGCGATCCGCTCGCTGTTCGAGATCATCGAGCAATCGAGCGAAGGCACGGTGATTGTCGACCGCGACGCGAACATCGTCTGGATGAACGAGCGTTATGCCCGGCGTTTCGGGCTGGAGTCGGCCGAAGGTGCGATCGGCAGGGCCTGTGAAAGCGTGATCCCCGGCAGCCTGTTGCGCGAGGTGGTGCGCACCGGACGGCCAATCCTGCTGGACATGCAGGACACCCCCAAGGAACCGCTGGTGGTGATGCGCCTGCCGATTCACGACGATGCCGGTGCGGTGATCGGCGCCATCGGTTTTGCCTTGTTCGATGAATTGCGTAGCTTGTCGCCGATGCTCAAGCGCTACCTGAGCATGCAGGAAGAACTGGCATCGACCCGCTCGCTGCTGCGAGCGCGGCAAACCAAGTACACCTTCGCTCACTTCATCGGCACCAGCGCCGCCAGCCTGGAAGTCAAACGCCGCGCCCGGCGCAGCGCCAGCGCCGAGTCACCGGTGTTGCTGCTCGGCGAAACCGGCACCGGCAAAGAGCTGCTGGCCCAGGCGATCCACGGCGCCTCGCCTCGGGCGCACAAAGCCTTCGTCAGCATCAACAGCGCGGCGATTCCCGAGGCGCTGCTGGAAGCCGAATTCTTTGGTACCGCCCCCGGTGCGTTCACCGGCGCCGACCGCAAGGGCCGCGCCGGCAAGTTGCAAATCGCTCAGGGCGGCACGCTGTTTCTCGACGAGATCGGCGACATGCCGCTGCCACTGCAAAGCAAATTGCTTCGTGTGTTGCAGGAAAAGGAATTCGAACCGGTAGGCTCAAACGAAGTGATCCAGAGCGATGTGCGAGTGATCGCGGCCACCTCCACCGATCTGGAAGCGGCGATCAAACGCGGCGAGTTTCGTGCCGATTTGTATTACCGCCTCAACGTGCTGCCGATTCAGGTCCCGCCCCTGCGTGATCGCCTCGATGACCTGCCGGCCCTCAGTGAAGCGATCCTTGAAGAGCTGCGCAGTCAGCACGAACTGAACCCCGAAGCCTTGGAGTTGCTGGGGCAACACGCCTGGCCAGGGAACATCCGCGAACTGCGCAACGTGCTGGAGCGCGCGGCGTTGCTCAGTGATGATTTGATGCTGAATGCGACGGATATCCGCGCAGCGATTGGCAGTTTTACGCCGGTTGAGCGTGTGGCGCCTCTGCCCCTTCAACCGATTGCCCATGAAACCTTCAGCGAAGCTCGCGAACGGTTTGATCGACAGTTGATTGAATCCGCCCTCGCGCAATGCGGTGGGAAGGTGATCGAAGCGGCGGCGCGGTTGGGGTTGGGGCGGTCGACGTTGTACAAGAAGATGGTGGCGTTGGGGATTGCCGAGTCTCAATAAAGAGACTCAGATCTACATTGGTAGATATGGCCTCTTCGCGGGCAAGCCTCGCTCCTACAGGTAGTGCACATGTTGTAAATCACCACAACCCCGTAGGAGCGAGGCTTGCCCGCGAAAGCGTCAGCCCAGCCACCAAAAATCTCAATCCAGAGACAAGAACTCACACAGCCATCTCACAACTCAATAATTTCTTTATATTTCAACAACTTAACTTCTGGCACGAAACTCGCTAAAGCCCTCTCCTACAAAAGCTTCACCCTACAAAAATAACAATCGAAGGAGACACACCATGAGTGTGATCATTGCCTTGGCAGCCCTCACGCTGCTGATGGTGGCTGCTTACCGTGGCTACAGCGTTATCCTCTTTGCCCCGATCGCCGCCCTCGGCGCCGTCCTGCTCACCGACCCTTCCGCCGTCGCCCCAGTGTTCACCGGGGTGTTCATGGAAAAAATGGTCGGCTTCGTCAAACTGTATTTCCCGGTGTTCCTGCTCGGTGCCGTGTTCGGCAAGCTGATCGAGTTGTCGGGCTTCTCCCGCTCCATCGTCGCGGCGGCGATTCGCTTGCTCGGCACGCGTCAGGCGATGCTGGTGATCGTACTGGTCTGCGCCCTGCTCACGTATGGTGGCGTGTCGCTGTTTGTGGTGGTGTTTGCGGTCTACCCGTTTGCCGCCGAGATGTTCCGCCAGAGCAATATTCCCAAGCGCCTGATCCCGGCGACCATTGCCCTCGGCGCGTTCTCGTTCACCATGGACGCCCTGCCCGGCACGCCGCAGATCCAGAACATCATCCCCAGCACCTTTTTCAACACCACCGCCTGGGCGGCGCCGTGGCTGGGACTGATCGGCACGATTTTCGTGTTCTGTGCCGGCATGCTGTTTCTTCAGCGCCAGCGCAACAAGGCCCAGCGCAGCGGTGAAGGTTATGGTTCAGAGCTGCGCAACGAACCGGAAACCGCGCCGGACATCAAGCTGCCCAACCCATGGATCGCGCTGTCGCCGCTGTTGATGGTGGGCCTGATGAACCTGCTGTTCACCCGCTGGATTCCGCTGTGGTATGGCAAGACCCACAGCCTCTCGTTGCCGGGCATGGCCGCCCCCGTGACCACCGACATCGCCAAACTGACGGCGATCTGGGCGGTCCAGGCAGCCTTGCTGGTGGGCATCGTCATGGTGCTGGTGTTCGCCTTTCAGACGATTCGCGGCAAGTTGGCCGAAGGCAGCAAAAGTGCGGTCAGCGGCGCGCTGTTGGCGGCGATGAACACGGCATCGGAGTACGGTTTTGGCGCAGTGATCGCATCGTTGCCAGGTTTTCTGGTGCTGGCCGACTGGCTCAAGAGCATTCCCAATCCGCTGGTCAACGAAGCGATTACCGTGACCCTGCTGGCCGGTATCACCGGTTCGGCGTCGGGCGGCATGAGCATTGCCCTGGCGGCGATGTCCGAGAGTTTCATCAGCGCCGCCCACGCCGCCAATATTCCGCTGGAAGTGCTGCACCGGGTCGCCGCGATGGCCAGTGGCGGCATGGACACCCTGCCGCATAACGGCGCGGTGATTACCTTGCTGGCGGTCACCGGTTTGACCCACCGCGAGGCCTACAAAGACATTTTCTGTATTACGCTGATCAAGACACTCGCTGTTTTTGTGGTGATCGGTACTTTCTACGCCACTGGCATTGTGTGAGGTATTCATGACGACTCTTTCGGGCAAGACCGCACTGGTCACCGGTTCCACCAGCGGCATTGGCCTGGGGATCGCCCTGAGCCTGGCCAAGGCTGGCGCCAACCTGATCCTCAACGGTTTCGGCGATGCGTCCACGGTGATTGCCGAAGTTGAACAATTCGGTGGCAAGGTCGGCCATCACCCCGCCGACGTCAGCGACCCGGCGCAGATCGCCGACATGATCGAGTACGCCGAGCGTGAGTTCGGTAGCGTGGATATCCTGGTCAACAACGCGGGCATCCAGCACGTGGCGGCGGTGGAAGATTTTCCGGTGGAGCGCTGGGACTCGATCATTGCGATCAACCTGTCGTCGGTGTTCCACAGCACTCGTTTGAGCCTGCCAGGCATGCGCGCCAAGGGCTGGGGACGGATCATCAACATCGCTTCGGTGCATGGGCAGGTGGGCTCGGTGGGCAAGGCGGCGTACGTCGCGGCCAAGCATGGCGTGATCGGTTTGACCAAAGTGGTTGGCCTGGAAACCGCTACGACAAACGTCACCTGCAATGCCATTTGCCCGGGCTGGGTGCTGACGCCACTGGTGCAGAAGCAGATCGATGATCGCGCCGCGACCGGGATCGACCCGCAGCAGGCGCAACATGATTTGCTGGCCGAGAAGCAGCCGTCCCTGGAGTTCGTGACGCCACCGCAGTTGGGCGAGTTGGTGCTGTTTTTATGCAGCGAGGCCGGTAGCCAGGTGCGTGGCGCTGCGTGGAATATTGATGGTGGGTGGTTGGCGCAGTAACCCAGCGCCAGACCGCGTTATCGTTCTTCGCGGGCAAGTCGGATCGCCGCACCGCTCGCTCCTACAGGATTGTGGCAATTTACGAAAAACTGTATGACCTGTAGGAGCGAGGCTTGCCCGCGAACAGATCTGAAGATAGAAGAAGAGGCCAAGCCATGTCCGACATCCTCTGGCAACCCGGCACCGAGCGCATCGGCAAGACCCGCATGGAGGCCTTCCGGCGTTTCGTCAATCAGCGACACACCCTTGAGATCGCCGACTACCCTGCCCTGCACCAATGGAGCATCGATCAGCGGGACGCCTTCTGGCAGGCCATCGTCGATTTCTTCGACATCCGTTTTCACGATCAACCAGACGCCGTGCTGATAGAAGGCACGCAAATGCCCAGCGCCCAGTGGTTCCCCGGCGCCACCCTGAACTTCGCCGAGCACCTGCTGCGCCGTCGCGACGATGCCGTGGCGGTGGTGGCTATCGGCGAAAACGGCCAACGGGAACAACTGACCTGGGCCGAGCTGGCGAGCCACGTCGCCGGTTTTCAAAACGGCCTGATAGCTGCCGGTGTCGGTCTCGGCGACCGCGTGGCGGCGTGCATGCCGAACACCTGGCAAACATTGGTGGCGATGCTTGCCACCACCAGCCTGGGCGCGATCTGGTCCTGTTCTTCGCCCGATTTCGGCACCCACGGGGTGATCGACCGCTTCGGTCAGATCGAGCCGAAAGTGCTGATCACCTGCGCCGGTTACCGCTACGCCGGCAAAGACATCGACCAGACAACCAAGGTCAACGAAATCCTCGGGCAGCTGCCGTCCTTGCAGCAGTTGATCGTGGTGCCTTACGCACGACCCGAGGCACGCATCGAAGACTTCCGCAGCCAGGCCAACGTGACGCTGTGGGACGATTTCTATGAGCCGGGCGGCGAGCCGCAATTCGTTCCCGTGCCCTTCGCCCATCCGCTGTACATCCTCTATTCCAGCGGCACCACCGGCGTGCCGAAGTGCATTGTGCACAGCACCGGCGGCGTATTGCTGCAACACGTCAAGGAACATGGCCTGCACACCGATCTCGGCGTCGGCGACCGTTTGTTCTACTACACCACCTGCGGCTGGATGATGTGGAACTGGCTGGTTTCGGCCCTCGCTGTCGGCAGCGCTGTGGTGCTGTACGACGGCTCGCCATTTCATCCAGGTCCGGAGCGTTTGATCGACCTGATCGACGATGAACGCATCAATGTCTTCGGCACCAGTCCCAAGTTCCTCACCGCACTGGAAAGCAGCGGCGTGAAGCCGTGCGAAAGTCATGATCTGAGCAGCCTGAAAACCGTGCTGTCCACCGGCTCCGCGCTTTCCCCGCAAAGCTTCGATTACGTTTATCGCGCGTTCAAGTCCGACCTGTGCCTGTCCTCGATGTCCGGCGGCACCGACATCGTTTCGTGCTTTGTGATCGGTAACCCGGTCCTGCCGGTGCGCCGTGGCGAAATGCAGTGCAAGGGCCTGGGCATGGCGGTCGAAGTCTGGAACGACGCCGGGCAGCCTGTGATCGGGGAAAAAGGCGAGCTGGTGTGCACCCGACATTTTCCGGCCATGCCCATCGGCCTGTGGCATGACCCTGACGGGGAAAAGCTGCGAAAGTCCTATTTCAGTCTGTTCCCCGGCGTCTGGGCCCAAGGCGATTACGCCGAACAACTGCCCCACGGCGGCATGCTGATCCACGGCCGCTCCGATGCGGTGCTCAACCCCGGCGGCGTACGCATCGGCACGGCGGAAATTTACCGTCAGGTGGAAAAAGTCCCGCAGGTGCTGGACAGCGTGGCCATCGGTCAGCAATGGCAGGATGATGTGCGAGTGGTGCTGTTCGTGCGTTTGCGCGATGGCGTAAAACTGGACGAAGCGCTGCAACAACAGATTCGCCAGGTCATCCGCGCCAACACCACGCCGCGGCATGTACCGGCGAAGATTGTCGCGGTGACGGACATCCCGCGGACTATCAGCGGCAAGGTGGTCGAGCTGGCGGTGAGGAATGTGGTGCATGGCCAGAAGGTGAAGAACACCGATGCACTGGCCAATCCCGAGGCACTGGAGCAGTTTCGCGACCGCCCCGAACTGAATGATTGAAGCCATAGATCCACTGTGGGAGCGAGCCTGCTCGCGATGGCGCCGGGTCAATCAATATTGATGTCGCCTGACACACCGCTATCGCGAGCAGGCTCGCTCCCACATTTTTGATCAGCGTCGGCCCCTTCAGTCCATCAAATTCCACTCACCCGGCGGTGTATGGGGCCCGGGTTCGGTCTCGGCGTGCAACTTCAGCCGCAGGCGCAAGTTGTTCACCGAGTCCGCATGTTTCAGCGCCTCCGCTTCATCGATCGCGCCCTCGGCAAACAGCTCGAACAGCGCCCCATCAAAAGTCTGCATCCCGACCTCTGAAGACTTCTCCATAATCCCCTTGAGTTCGGAAAGCTCATTGCGCCGGATCAGATCGCCGATGGTCGGTGTTCCCAGCATCACCTCCACCGCCGCCCGACGCTGCCCATCGCGGGTACGCACCAAGCGCTGGGAAACGAACGCCTTGAGATTGTTGCCCAGGTCATGCAGCAGTTGCCCCCGGCGCTCTTCGGGGAAGAAGTTGATGATGCGGTCCAGCGCCTGGTTGGCGTTGTGAGCATGCAACGTGGAAATGACCAGATGACCGGTATCGGCAAACGCCAGCGCATGCTCCATAGTCTCGCGGTCGCGGATCTCGCCGATCAGCACCACGTCCGGCGCCTGACGGAGGGTGTTTTTCAACGCCGCATGAAAACTGCGGGTATCGACGCCGACCTCACGCTGGTTGACGATCGACTTCTTGTGCCGATGGATAAACTCGACCGGGTCCTCAATGGTGATGATATGGCCGCTGCTGTGGCGGTTGCGGTAATCGATCAACGCCGCCAGTGAGGTAGACTTGCCCGAGCCGGTAGCACCGACGAACAGCATCAGCCCTTGTTTGAGCATGACGGTTTCAAGCAGCACCGGTGGCAGTTTGAGGTCTTCGAAGCGTGGAATATCAAGTTTGATGTTGCGCGCCACGATGGACACATCGTTACGCTGCTTGAAAATATTGAGGCGAAAGCGCCCGATCCCCGCCAGGGAAAGCGCCAGGTTCATTTCCAGTTCCCGATCGAACTCCAGGCGTTGTTCGGCGTCCATGATGGACGCGGCGATGGCCGCGACCTCTCCCGGTTTAAACGGTTGATCGCCCAAGGGTTTGAGCACACCATCGAATCGCGCGCTGGGTGGCGCGCCCGTGGACAGGTAAAGGTCGGAGCCATTCTGGCTGGCCAGAATCTGCAACAGTGCATCGATTTCCATGGCAAAAAGCACCCGCGAAGCATTCAATGAAAAAATGACCCAAAACGGCTCATCCAGCGTCTACTGCCTTGCAAGGATAGTAGATGCCGCCACACCGACTGACGCAGGACATGTTGATGAACGCACCACCGACCGGCAGTGATGCCCAGGCCTTGATAGCCCGACTGGACTGGACAAGCAACCCGCTGGGCGCCGCTGATCACTGGCCGCAGAGCCTGCGTACCGCCGTGGACATCGTGATTCACTCGCCAATGCCGATGTTGTTGCTGTGGGGCCCGCAGCTCACCCAGATCTACAACGATGGCTTCGCCATTCTCGCCGGCAGCAAACACCCTCACGCTTTCGGACAACCGACGCACCTGATCTGGCCGGAATTGAAAGACTTCACTGACCCGATTTACAGCGCCGTCCTACAGGGTCAGGTGCGCACCTACAGTGAACAGCGCTTCACCTTGCAGCGCGACGGTCAGGATTCCGACTTCTGGCTCGACCTGACCTACAGCCCCATTCGCAATGAAAGCGCCCAGGTCGCCGGGATTCTGGTCACGGCCATTGAAACCAACGAACGCCGCCGCATTGCGCTGGAACTCGAACAACGCTCCGCCGCCAGCCTCAAGGCCCAGCACGAAACCGAGCAGCGTTTGCAATTGGCGCTGGCCGCCACCGATGCCGTCGGCACCTGGGACTGGGACATCGGCGAAGACCGCTTCATCGCCGATGCGCACTTTGCCCAATTGCATGGCGTCGACCCGTCCATGGCCAGCCAGTTGCCCATCAGCGAATACCTCCACGGCGTGCACCCGCAAGACCGCGCCATGATTGCCCGCAGCATCAAGCATTGCATCACCCATGGCAGCGAGTACGCCGAGGAATATCGCTTGCTGCAAGCCGACGGCCAACTGCGCTGGGTGTTTGCCCGGGGTCGTTGCTACAAGGATCATCATGGTCGGCCGATCCGTTTCCTTGGCGCGGCACTGGACCTGACCGAACGCAAACACATCGAACAGGCCTTGCGCCAGAGCCAGACCGAGCTGCAACTGATCATCAACGCCATGCCGATCCTGATCAGCTATGTGGACAGCGAGGAGCGCTTTCGCCTCAACAATGCCGCCTACCTGGAATGGTACGGCCTGACGCCCCAGGAGCTTTACGGGCGCACCGTCCGGGAAGTGCTGGGCGACGAAGCCTATGCCCTGCGCGCCGAATACATTGCCGAAGCGTTGAAAGGCAAGGCCTGCAGTTTCAGTATCAGCACCGCGCACCGCGATGGCAGCACCCGCCAGGCCCTGATGAACTACCTGCCGCGTCATGGCCCGGACGGCGCGGTCAATGGTTTCTACATCTTCGTGATCGACGAGACCGAGCGCAAACAGACCGAAGAAGCCCTGCGTAACCTCAACGAAACCCTTGAAGAACGCGTGAGCGCCCGCACCCGAGAACTGGCCGAGGCCAACCAGCGGCTGCAGAACGAGATGTTCGAGCGCGAGCGCGCCGAAGACGCCTTGCGGCATGCGCAGAAAATGGAAGCGGTTGGACAGCTTACCGGCGGCATCGCCCATGACTTCAACAACATGCTCACCGGGATCATCGGCAGCCTCGATTTGATGCAACGCTACATTGCCAATGGTCGCGCCGACGAAATCGGTCGTTTTACCGAAGCCGCGGTCTCCTCGGCCCATCGCGCCGCCGCCCTGACCCATCGGCTGCTGGCGTTCTCCCGGCGTCAGTCGCTGGATCGCAAGCCGCTGAATGCCAACCAGCTGGTGCATTCCCTGGAAGATTTGTTCCGCCGCACCAAGGGCGACCATATCGAACTCAGAATGGAGTTGGCCGATGAAGTCTGGCCGGTCAGCACTGACGTCAGCCAACTGGAAAACGCCTTGCTCAACCTCGTCATCAATGCCCGGGATGCGATGCCCGAAGGCGGCGAGTTGCTGATCGAAACCGCTAACGTTCACCTCGACAGTAGCGACAGCACCACCCTGGAACCGGTCAGGGCCGGGGATTACCTGATGATTGCCGTCAGCGACAACGGCACCGGCATGACGCCTTTGGTGTTGGCCAAGGCGTTCGACCCGTTCTTCACCACCAAACCCATCGGCCAGGGCACTGGTCTTGGGCTGTCGATGATCTATGGATTCGCCCAGCAGTCGGGTGGGCATGTCAGCCTTCACAGCTTGCCGGGCCAGGGCACCAGCGTTCGCCTGTATTTGCCACGGCTGCACGTCGCGGTGCCGGAACACACGTTGGTGCCGGTCAACGGCGAAACACCGGCAGCGGTTGCCGGTGAAACCGTGGTGTTGGTGGAAGACGATCCGGCGGTGCGCATGCTGGTGCTCGACCTGCTCAATGAATTGGGTTATCACGCCCATGAAGCCGAAGACGCGAAGGCTGCCCTGCCCTTGCTGGAGTCCGACCTGCGGGTCGATCTGCTGGTGACCGATGTCGGGCTGCCGGGCATGAACGGTCGGCAACTGGCGGAAATCGCGCGCCAGCATCGCCCGGATCTCAAGGTGCTGTTCATGACCGGTTATGCGGAGAAAGCCACCGAACGCCAGGGTTTCCTGGAGGAAGGCATGGACATGGTGGCCAAACCCTTTTCCATCGACCTTTTGGCCAACAAGATTCGCACGATGATCGGCTAACCGGACTGAGTTAAGGCATAATCGCGCGCCCCACGCTGGCACCAACATAGCCACCACCGTTGCAAGGTACTGCCAATGAAAGCCCAAGCCCGCCATATCCTGGTGAAGACCTCGGAAGAAGCCGAGCAGCTCAAACAACGCATCGCCAAGGGTGAAGCCTTCGATGTGCTGGCCAAGAAATACTCCACGTGCCCATCCGGCAAACGCGGCGGCGACCTGGGCGAAGTGCGGCCCGGGCAGATGGTCGGCGTGATCGATGCGGTGATCTTCAAAAAACCGCTGCGGGTGGTGCATGGGCCGATCAAGAGCAAGTTCGGGTATCACCTGGTGCAGGTGTTTTACCGGGATTGATCGGTTGGAAGCTGGGCTAATCCCCTCCCCCTGATAAACACAATCCCCGTAGGAGCTGCCGAAGGCTGCGATCTTTTGATCTTGATTTTCAGCGATCCCGAGAAGATCAAGATCAAAAGATCGCAGCCTTCGGCAGCTCCTACAGGGGGTTGCATTTCAATCCTTGGGGATCAGCGCCCCCGGCACCTGAATCACCCGGCTCGCCAACCGATGCCCGGCCTCGGCTGCCTCTACCGGGTTGCCACCCTTGAGCCGACAAGCCAAATACGCCGCACTGAACGAATCCCCCGCCGCCGTGGTGTCCACCACCCGTTCGACCACCTGCGCCGGCACTTCGAACGACTCACCGTCACAGCGAATCAGACACGCCTCGGCGCCGCGCTTGAGCACCACTTCGGGTATGCCCATCTGTTCGTAAGCGGCAAACACCGCCGCGCAATCGGAAAAGTGGAACAGCGCCTGCTCATCCTCAACCGTCAGCAACGCCAGGTCGATATAGGGCAGAACACTGCGATAAGCCGCCCGTGCTTCCTCGATCGAGGCCCACAGGCGTGGTCGATAATTGTTGTCGAACACGATTCGCGCATCCCGTTGCCGGGCTTCGATCAGGGTTTCCAGAAGTTTTTCCCGCCCCTGCACACCAAGCACCGCCAGGGTGATGCCGCTGAAATACAACACGTCGTAATCCGGCAGCGCCGCCAGAATGGGCGCGGCCGCTGGAGTGGTGAAGCAATCGCGCACTGCCGCTTCGTTGCGCCAGTAAAGAAAACGTCGCTCGCCGGCCGCGTCGGTCTGGATGCAATACAGGCCGGGCAAGCGACCGGGCAAACGCTGAACCATGCCCAGCCCAATGTGTTCGCTGGCCCAGCTCTGGCACATCGCATCGCTGAAGCTGTCATCGCCCAGGGCCGTGACGTAATCCACCGTGCCGCCATCGCCCAGTTCTCGGGCCAGATAGACCGCGGTGTTCAGGGTGTCGCCGCCGAAGCTTTGTTGCAGCGTGCCATCGGCGCGCTGCTGCAATTCGATCATGCACTCGCCGATCAGAGCGATGCGCGGGGTGTTGGGGCCTAGGGGCCTGATGCTGTTCATTGTTTTTGTAATCTCTGGTGTTTCTGAGTTGTCTGGTATGGCCCCATCGCGAGCAGGCTCGCTCCCACAGGGGAAACGCATTCCATTGTGGGAGCGAGCCTGCTCGCGATGGCCGCGCCTCGGTCCGGAACCTTAAAAACAGGTTTCCATGGTTTCGATGACATTCAGTTGCTCATCCACCAGACACCCAATGCGCCACTTGTCGAACGTCAGGCACGGGTGCGAAGTGCCGAACGAGATGATATCGCCCACCCGCAATTCAACCCCCGGCGCCACGGTCATGAACGCATGCTGGTCCATCACCGCCGTCACCTTGCAGGCACTCACATCATCGCCGGTTGCCGGCACCACACCGGCCTTGTAACGCAGCAACGGCACCGGCAAACCGGCGTCGTAGGCGACGTCGCGTTTGCCCAGGGCGATCACCGCAAAACCCGGTTCCGGCAACGACTGCACATGGGCCCAGACTTCCAGCGCCGGGCGCAAACCTTCGTGCAGGTCGCTGCGACGGTCGAGCACACAACATTGCGCTTCTTTATAGATGCCATGGTCGTGGGCCACGTAACTGCCGGGGCGCAACACGCTGAGAAAACGCCCGCCGGCATTCTGCGCTTCGAACGACTCGGCGATCAGGTCGTACCAGGCCGAACCCGACGCCGTGATGATCGGCTTGGCAATGGCGAACGCACCGCTGTCCTGCAACTGCACCGCCAGACGCACCAGTGAATCGGCGAACTCACGAATGCCGCTCACTGCATGATCGCCGTGAATCACCCCTTCGTACCCCTCAATGCCGGTCAATGCCAGTGCCGGTTGAGCCGCGATCGCCTTGGCCAGCGCCAGCACTTCGGCTTCAGTGCGGCAACCGCAACGACCGCCGACCACGCCGTACTCGATCATCACGTTCAGGCGCACGCCGCGCGAAGCGAAATACGCGCCGAGGTCCGCGACGTTATCCGGGTGATCGACCATGCAGTAGAAATCGAAGGTCGGGTCTGCCAACAGATCAGCGATCAGCGCCATGTTCGGCGTACCGACCAACTGGTTGGCCATCAGCACCCGATGCACGCCATGGGCATAAGCCGCGCGGGTTTGCGTGGCGCTGGCCAGAGTGATGCCCCAGGCACCGGCGTCCAGTTGGCGACGAAACAGCGCCGGGGTCATGCTGGTTTTACCGTGGGGCGCCAGTTCCGCACCGCTGTGGCTGACGAAGTCCTGCATCCAGCGAATGTTGTGTTCCAGCGCGTCGCGGTGCAGCACCAGCGCCGGCAGGCTGACGTCGCGCACAAGATTGGCGCCTGTGTGGGCAAAGCCCTTTTCCACGGCGGCAGTATTTTTGGCAGAAGACATGGTCGAACTCCTCACATTCGCGGCCGCAGGCAGCCGCTGTTATTCGTTGATACGCCGGGCGAGGTTATTGGCGCTGTCGATCAACACCCGGCGATAGTCGTTGTAATTGTTCTTCGCATCGGCCCGTGGCGCGACGATGCACAGGGTCGCGATGGCCACGCCGTTCGGGTCTTTGACCGGGGCGGCGAAACAATGGGTAAAGGTGTCGGCGACGCTATCGAAGGAAAAGAACCCATCGATACCGGCCTGGCGGATTTCTTCGAGAAATCGCTCCAGCGGCAGACGTTCACCGTCGGGCAGAATGAAGTCGTCGGGGTCGATCAAATCGACGATCTGCTGATCGCTCAGGTGCGCCAGCAGCAGACGCCCGGACGCGGTCCAGGGGATTGGCGCGTTCTCGCCGATGTCCGAGGAAATACGGAAATGCCGCTCGCCCTCTTTCATCAACGCCACGGTGTATTTGCGCCCGTTGAGCAGGCACATCTGCGCGGTTTCACGGGTCTGGCTGACGATTTCCTGCAAGGCAAGATCGGCTTCGCGGGTCAGGTCGAAATGGCGCAAATGCGCCTGCCCGAGGAAGTACAGCTGACGGCCGAGGTAAACGTGACCGTCCTTGCCCACGGGTTCAAGAATGCGACGTTCCAACAACGAGGCGACCAGTTCGTAGACCGTGGATTTCGGGCTGCCGATGCCACTGGCGATTTCATTCGGGCGCAGGGGCTGGCCGATCTCCTTGAGGAAATCGAGAATGTCGAACGCCCGGTCCAGACCGCGAGCCCGGCGCTTGATGGTGTCTTCGATCATGTTTCAGGTTCCCATTCAAAGTGCCGGGAGTTTAACCAGAGTGCGGTGGCGACTGTTAGGCCGCCATCGCGAGCAGGCTCGCTCCCACATTGGATTGCGTTACCCTGTGGGAGCGAGCCTGCTCGCGATGAAGTCACCGCGGTTCAGGCCTTTTTCTTGTACGCGACGCAATCGATCTCGACCTTGCAATCGACCATCATGTTCGCCTGCACACAGGCCCTCGCCGGGGCATGTTCGCTCTTGAAGTACTCGGAGAACACCTTGTTGAAACTCCAGAAGTCCCGTGGATCTTCCAGCCACACGCCGGTACGGACCACATCTTCGAGTCCGTAACCGGCTTCTTCCAGGATCGCGATCAGGTTTTTCATGGTCTGGTGAGTCTGCTCGACAATGCCGCCCACGATGATTTCGCCATCCAGCGCCGGCACCTGACCGGATACATGCAGCCAGCCATCGGCTTCGACGGCGCGGGCGAAAGGACGGGGCTGGCCGCCACCGGCGGTGCTGCCGGTGCCGTAACGGGTAATGCTCATGAGTGGTTCTCCTGATTGAAAGTGAAATGTTTTTGTAAATTCAGAAACGGGTGTTCTTGAGAAATTCCGCCAGGCGTGGCGACTGTGGGCGTTCGAACAATGCCTTGGGTGGCCCCTGCTCTTCGATCCGCCCCTGATTCATGAACACGATCTTGTCCGACACCTCGAAGGCAAAGCGCATTTCGTGGGTCACCAGCAGCATGGTCATGCCGTCTTCGGCCAGGCCCTTGATCACGTTCAACACTTCGCCCACCAGCTCCGGATCGAGGGCCGAAGTGACTTCATCAAACAGCATCAGGCTGGGGTTCATCGCAATCGCCCGGGCAATCGCCACGCGCTGTTGCTGGCCGCCAGACAACTGCCCGGGGTAATGATCGCGACGTTCCAGCAGGCCAACCCGCTCCAGCCATTTTTCCGCCAGCGCCACGGCCTCATCCTTGTGCAGTTTTTTGACCTTGAGCAACCCGAGGGTGACGTTCTGCAACGCGGTGAGGTGCGGGAACAGATTGAATTGCTGGAACGCCATGCCAGTCATGGCGCGATGGCGGGCGATGACCTTTTCCGGGTGCCGCACGCGCTTGCCGTTAACCTCGTGATAACCGATGGATTCGCCGTCGAGCAGAATCTGTCCGCCCTGGAACTCTTCAAGCATGTTCACGCAGCGCAGCAGCGTAGTCTTGCCCGAGCCGCTGGAGCCGATCAGCGTGACCACGTTGCCGCGCTGCATGGTCAAGTCGACGCCCTTGAGCACTTCGAGCTGGCCGTATTGTTTGTGCAGGCCGCGGATGTCCAGCAGCGCTTGATTCTGTGTCGAGACTTGAGCTTGAGTCATGGCAAGGCCACCCGCTTTTCAATGTGCCGGCCGAGTAATTCGATGGCGTAGTTGATGACGAAAAACAGCAATCCGGCGAACAGGTAAAACTCCAGGGTCATGAACGTCCGGGCGATGATCTGTTGGGTGCTGAGCAGCAATTCGGCGACGCCGATCACCGACAACAGCGTCGACGCCTTGACGATCTCGGTGGACGAGTTGACCCAGGTCGGCAGAATCTGCCGCAACGCCTGGGGCAACAACACATAGCCCAGCGCCTGGTAAAACGTCAGGCCGATGGCCTTGCTCGCTTCCATCTGGCCTCTGGGCAGCGCCTGCAACGCACCGCGTACAATCTCGGCGACGTGGGAGCCGCAAAACAGCGTCAGCCCCAGGGTGCCGGCCCCGAATGCGCTGATCTGCCAGCCCAATGCCGGCGCCATGTAGAAGCAGGCCAACACCAATACAAACACCGGCGTGCCGCGAATGATGTCGACGTAAAACCGGAATGGCGCGCGCATCCAGACCGTGCCGTAGGTGAGTACCAGACCTGCAACGATACCGACCAGCGTGCCCAGCAAAATCGCCAGGGCCGAGCACTGCACACTGGTCACAAAGCCCTGCCACAGGACGTCCCGCGCCACCCATAACTCATGCAACCAACTGGGAGATTCGTACATGGGGGCCTCCTATCGGCGAATCGCCAGACGCTGTTCGAGGTAACGCAGCATCATGGCAATGAGGTAACAGGCCGCAACATAGAGCGCTGTGGTCACCAGCCAGGTTTCAATTACCCGGTAGCTCTCGACATTGATCTTGCGCGCGTAATAGGTCAGCTCCGGCACGGCAATCGCCGCCGCCAGCGAGGTGTCCTTGAACAGCGAAATGAAGTTGTTCGACAGGGCCGGCAGCACATTGCGCAGCATCACCGGCACGGTGATGTACGCCTTGACCTGCCACTCACCGAGCCCGATGGCCAGGCCGGCTTCACGTAACCCCTTGGGAATGCTCAACAGCCCACCGCGGAACACTTCGGTCAGGTAAGCCCCGGCATACAGCGACAGGGTGATGATGAACGAGGGGATCTTGTCCAGACGAATCCCAAGGCTGGGCAACGCGAAGTAGATCAACAGGATCAACACCAGAATCGGCGTATTACGGATCACCGTCACATACACCGACGCCAGCACCCGCAATGCGCGATGCTTTGACAGCAAAGCAAACGCCATCAGCAAGCCGATCACGCAGCCGATGGCGATCGATACCAGCGCCAGTTCAAGACCCAGACCGAGCCCCGCCAGCAAGGTGTCGAAGTCGCGCCAGACGGCGGCAAAATTCAACTGATAGTTCATGGTCAGCAGTACCTTGAGCGGGGCGATTCAAACCGCCCCGCTCTCACGGGATCATTTGTATTCGACGGGGAAACCGATGGCTGGGGTCGGCAAATCGACACCGAACCACTGCTTGAACGACGCCGCATACGTCGGGAACTCAACGCCCGTCATGCCTTCGTGCAGGACGGTGTTGACGAAGTTCAGCCAGTCCTGATCGCCGCGTTTGACGGCGCACGCATAGGTTTGCGGGCTCCAGGCATAAGCCGGGCTGCGATAACGACCAGGGTTCTGCACCATCAGGTATTTCACCGATGACTGATCGGTGGCCGCCGCGTCGGCACGGCCGGAGTTCACCGCCTGATACATCAAATCCACGCTGTCGTACTGATCGACCTTGGCCTTGGGCAGCGCCTGATGCACCAGTTCTTCGGCGTACACGTTCTGCAGCACCGCCACGATCACGCCGTCGCCGGCGGCTTTCAGGTCGTCGATTTCCTTGTACTTGCTGTTGGCTGGCAACAGCAGACCGACGCCTTCGCGGTAGTACGGCAGGGTGAACGCGACCTGTTGGGCGCGGCTGGCGGTCACGGTGATGAACTGACAACTCATATCGACCTTGTCGGTCAGCAGATTCGGGATCCGCGCATCGGACGACTGCACCACGAACTCGACCTTGCTCGGGTCGTTGAACAACCCTTTGGCCACCATCCGCGCGATATCAATATCAAACCCCTGCAACTTGCCATCCGCTCCCTGGAAGTGCCACGGCGCATTGGTACTGCCCGTGCCCACGATCAATTTCCCACGGGCCAGCACGCTATCGAGCTTGCTGTCTGCCGCGTGGGCGACACCCATGACAGCGGCCGAAGCCGCGAGAACGAAAACACACGCTTTAAACAAAGAAGGTCGGCGATGCATGGCAAGCACTCCAGGTCATGTTTATTCCGCTGTACCGGAACTTGGTATGTAACAACGGAATAGACAGCAGAAAGTGTGCCACAGGCAGGGGACGGAATCTCGGGGAATTGAAAAGTGTTTTGAATCAGATGGATGCGCGTGAGCGCGAGGAAGGCGTTACGAAACGCACAAATAAGAGAACGCTACCGTGGGACACAACGCTCGAGTACTTGCACCACATTTGAAGCCGTAGCGATTCAAAATGAAGCAGCCCCCACCTGTAATTTCTGACAGTAGACCCACCTGCTCACCTCCTTTAACGTCAACAGGCCTTCGACAGTCTTTGAAAAGGAGATTTCAATGAGCTCGATGTCCACCCACCCGACCATGGCTGCGGTCTACCGCAAGGCGCTCAAAACCTGGCGCCCGGTGATCCTGTATTTCGGCAGCCAACACTGTCCCGCCTGCGAAATGGCCGGGCCGATTTTTCGTCAGATTGCCGAGCCGTATCGGCATCACGCGCAAATCTACATGCTCAACACCGGCGAATCGCCCCGGCATCCGGAAGTCACCGGCACACCCACTGTGCTGTTTTACAAGGAAGGGAAGCTGCTGAAGAAACTCAAGGGGATTGGCACCCGAGAAACCCTGGAAGAAGACTTCAAAAAGCACATCGGCAAGCTCAGGCCCAAGCCGGTTGCCCACAAACCCCGCCATGACTTGCCGTGGTTGCAGAAAACCCTCAGCACTTTATCCACCGCGCCACGGGCACGGGAGCTGTTGAATGTACGGTTGATGAGTCATGTTTGAGTCATCTGACAGACCACTATCGCGAGCAGGCCCTGATGCCGGTGACACGCAAAATCTGTGGGAGCGAGCCTGCTCGCGATGAGGGCCTCACATTCAACATCTCTGTTGACTGATCTACTGCTATCGCGAGCAGGCTCGCTCCCACAGGAGGTTCGCCAGGCTGTTTATCGTCCCGAAAAGCGCAGCCGCGACAGCATGCGCAAATCACCTTCGAGGTAATAGTCATCGGTCCAGCTGTCGTCCGGAGTCAACGGCCGGACCTGTTTGAGCGACAGTTTTTTTGCAAAGTAGCGGAACCGGTAATGCTCGTAAAAGCGCAGCAGTTCCAAGCCGTAACGATCGGCCAGGTCGGTGTCGCCACGGATGATCAGGTAATTTTCGTCATTGCCGTTACTGGCCGCGGTACTGAGATTGTGGCTGCCGCTGATGATGGTCGGTGTATCGCTGGTGAAGTCGACGACGATGGCTTTGGTGTGCACCAGCAGGTTGCCCTTCTGGCCTTTCATGTTTTCCTTGAGCCAGCCTTCCAGGCCGGTGTTGAGCAGCGCGGTGGCGGCGAACTCGGCGGTGCGGTCGGCGTGGAAACCGGTGATGCTGCTGACGGTGTTTTGCAGGCCGTAACGCAAGATGTCGTCGTGGGGCTCGCCGAGCAAGGCGTTGAGTATTTCATCCGGCAAGGTGAATGCCGTGACAAACAGCAGGTCTTTTTTGGCGGCGTTGATGATCTCGACAAACTCACGCAAGTCGCCCTGACCCGTGCGCGGTGAGAACCCTGCGAACAGCGGCTGGTCCGGCTGCATCGGATTGTTTTCCGTCAGCCATTCCCGGGTGGCCGCGACGTCCGCCGGTGTGGCCCAGACTTGCTCGAAGGTTCGCAGGTAACTGGCGCCGATCCGGGCATCGTCCAGCACATGCACGACGTTAGCCTGACGGTAGACACCATTGGCGGTGAAGTTGGTACTGCCGCAGAGCACCGCTTCGGGCTGATGCTGCCCTGCCCCGTCGAGCCGGCTCAGGACGATGAATTTGTTGTGGAAGATGTTGTGGGTGACTCGCCCGCGTTTGTTCGCCGCCGGGATTTTTTCCAGGCTGGCTTCATTCAGTACCGTGGTGTCTTCACCCGGTTGAGCGTGGTACAGGACCCGAACCTTTACGCCGCGCTCGAAGGCTGCGTTCACCGCATCGACGATCACCTGCAACTGGTATTCATAAATCGCGATGTCCAGCGCCCACTGGCCATCCTCGGCACGCTCGATAAACCCCAGCAAGCGAGCGAGCAAACCATTTTCCAGCCATTGCCGCGGCGCGTCGGGCCAGGCTTCGATGGGCAGTGTCTTGTTGGCGCTGAGCTGCGCATCGAGGTCGGCGAACTTGCGCTGGAAGGCCTGACTCGCGGCCACCGCCCGGTTGAAAATGACGTTCTGGCCCTTGGGCAGGCCGTTGTCCGTGGTGACCGTCACTTCGAGAAACTCACCCAGCTGTGGCGCGTCAGCGTTGCCATAGGCCAAGTGGACCCGATAGTGGATCGTCACACCCGGATTGACCGCGTAATCGGCCCAGCGAAATTTCTGTAACGGCGCGATATCGCTGGGGGTGGCGTGAAACTGCGGGAACGTATGAGCCTTGCCGGGGAAGGTCAGGCTGTTGAACAGAAACAGCCACGGTTTGTCGCCTTGCTGTTTTTCGATGGCGAAACCCAGCAGGCCTTTGCGGCGGGGTTCGGCCAGGTCGATGGCCAGCAATACGCCGTTGGTACCCGCGTAGGCTTTGACGCGGAAATCGTCCTGATTGTTGCGGACTAGAACGCGCATGGGTCACTCCTGTGATTGGCTTGCTTACAGAGCATAGGGTAGCGATGTGGGGTCTCGGTGATTATCCGATATTCAGGTGATGCCATCGCGAGCAGGCTCGCTCCCACATGGGATTTGTGAACGCCGCAGATCAAATGTGGGAGCGAGCCTGCTCGCGATGGGGCCAGCACTTTCAGCACAACAATCAACCTGAAATCAGCTCGTCGACATGTCGATAATCAACCTGCAACTGCGCTGCCAACACTTTAGCCCGGCCAAGACGAATCGGCCCGCGCTCGATATCGATCAGCAGCCCCGGGCAATCCAGTGCCGGCAACATTGACCATTCCTTCATCCGCCCATCCGTCACCAGCAACAGCCGCTGCTGCTCTGCTGGAAAGCGCTTTTGCCGTGCCGCCAACCAACGCCCCGCCTCGCCCAGCGCCGCCAGCATCGGCGTACCGCCACCAGCCCCGAGTTCCTCGAGCCAGTCGCGCAAGCCAGCGCAGGCTTTCAACCCTTGCACCTGCCACTTCGGCACATGACCGCTGGCGGTCAGCAACGCCAAGCGCGCACGCTGACGATAGGCATCATCGAACAGTTGCGCCAGCAGGCCCTTGGCATCGCTCAACGCTTGATGACGCCGGGTCGAGGCCGAGGCATCGACGATCACCAGCCATAATTCATGAGGACTGCGGGTGCGCAGGTGAAACAGCACATCGTCGCGTTGACGCGGTCGGCCATTGAGTAACGTGCCGGGCCAATTGATCGATCCGCTGCGGGCTGCGTGATGCTTGCCCTGCTTACCGTGATCCAGCCGTCCTGCACGGGGTCTGGCATTCGCCCCCGCGTCTGATCGAGGGCGAATGCCTAGGGCTTTTTTGGCCAGCTCGGCACTTCACGTCGAGCGCCGACCGGCAGCGCCTGGGCAGGCATTTCGCCCCACAGACCCTGACCTTCGCTCGGGTTGGCATGCCGGGTCGAGGGCGGTTGTGGTGCCTGGGACTGTTGCGGCGTCGGTGGCGAGTGTTCGCGACGGCGATGGCGCAAGGCGAACTCGGCGACCGCGTCGATATCGTCTTCGCTGATCGCGCTCGCGCCTCGCCAGGCGGCGTGAGCCCGGGCGGCGCGCAACCAGACCAGATCCGCCCGCAGGCCATCGACGCTGGCAGCAAAACAGCGTTCGGTGATCTGCGCCAGTGCGGCATCATCGAGCGGGATGCTCGCCAGTACGGCACGCGCCTTTTGGCAACGCTCGCGCAGTGCGTGTTGCTGATTTTCCCATTCGGTGCAAAACCCCTGCGGGTCGCTGTCGAAATCCAGTCGACGACGGATGATCTGGCCCCGCTCGGCCGGTGCGGTGTGGCCACTGAGGGCGACGTTCAGACCAAAGCGGTCGAGCAGTTGCGGACGCAGCTCGCCCTCTTCCGGGTTCATGGTGCCGATCAGCACAAACTTCGCCGAATGCCGATGGGAAATCCCGTCGCGCTCGATCAGGTTGGTGCCGCTGGCAGCCACGTCGAGCAGCAAGTCAACCAAGTGATCGGGCAGCAGATTGACTTCATCGACATACAGCACGCCGCCGTCGGCCTTGGCCAGCACACCGGGAGAAAACTGTGCGCGACCGTTGCTCAGGGCCGCGTCGAGGTCGAGAGTGCCCACCAGCCGTTCTTCAGTGGCGCCCAGGGGCAAGGTGACGAATTGACCGCTGGCCAACAGGTCCGCCAGACCTCGGGCCAGAGTCGACTTGGCCATACCGCGCGGGCCCTCGATCAGCACGCCGCCGATTTTCGGGTCGATGGCGGTGAGGTACAGCGCGAGCTTCAAATCATCGGCGCCGACCACAGCGGAGAGCGGGAAATGGGGGGTGTCGATCATTTTAAAATCTCAGTCATGGTCGGTGGCAGGCACACCTTGTACCTGTGGGAGCGTGGCTTGCCCGCGAAGGCGTCCGCTCAGTCGAAATCAATGTTGATGTGAGGGCCTCTTCGCGGGCAAGCCACGCTCCCACAGGTTAGCGGTGCCACAGAGTTACCCGTCTTCTTCTATATCCAGCAACAAGTTCTCCAGCGCCTCGCGGTACTCGCCCGGTTCTTTCCACATTCCTCGTTGCTGCGCCTCCAGCATGCGCTCGGTCATGTCGCGCAGGGCATGGGGATTGTGTTCGCGGACAAACTCCCGGGTCGCCGGATCAAGCAAATAGGCGTCCGCCAGCAACGCATATTGGTGATCGTCAATCAACTGCGTGGTGGCGTCGAACGCAAACAGGTTATCGACTGTCGCCGCCAGTTCGAACGCGCCTTTATAGCCATGACGCTTGACCCCGTCGATCCATTTCGGATTGGCTGCCCGGGAACGGATCACCCGGTTCAGCTCTTCCTTCAACGTGCGGATCTTCGGCAAGTCCGGCTGACTGTGATCGCCGTGATAACTGGCCGCTGCTTCACCGCTGAGGCTTTCGACGGCCGCCAGCATGCCACCCTGGAACTGGTAATAATCGTTGGAATCGAGCAAGTCGTGCTCGCGGTTGTCCTGATTTTGCAGCACTGCCTGCACCTGGCTCAGACGCTGGGCGAACTGTTCGCGGGCGGCGGTGCCTTCATCGGAGCCGCCGTAAGCGTAGCCGCCCCAGTTCAGGTAAACCTCGGCCAAGTCCTCACGGCTTTGCCACAAGCGACCGTCGATGGCGCCTTGCACACCCGCGCCATAAGCACCCGGTTTGGCCCCGAAAATGCGCCAGCCAGCCTGTCGCCGAGCCGCGTCTTCATCGAGACCGGATTCCAGCAGCGCTTTGCGCTCGGCACGGACCTTGGCCGCCAACGGGTTGAGATCGTCTGGCTCATCCAGCGCGGCGACCGCTTGCACGGCGGCATCGAACAGGCGGATCAGGTTGGCAAAAGCATCCCGGAAGAATCCAGAGACGCGCAAGGTCACGTCCACGCGCGGACGGTCGAGCAAGCTCAGTGGCAAAATCTCAAAATCATCGACCCGCTGGCTACCGGTTGCCCACACCGGCCGCACGCCCATCAGCGCCATGGCCTGGGCAATGTCGTCGCCGCCAGTGCGCATGGTCGCGGTGCCCCAGACCGACAGACCGAGCTGACGCAGGTGATCGCCGTGGTCCTGCAGGTGCCGCTCAAGAATCAGGTTCGCGGATTGGAAGCCGATGCGCCACGCGGTGGTGGTCGGCAGGTTGCGCACGTCCACCGAATAGAAATTGCGCCCGGTGGGCAGCACGTCCAGACGTCCGCGACTGGGTGCGCCGCTGGGGCCGGCCGGGACGAACCGACCGCTGAGGGCGTCCAGCAAGCCGCGCATTTCTGCCGGGCCGCAGGCGTCCAGGCGTGGAGCAACGACCTCGCGCAAGCTGTCGATGATCGCGCTCACATCGGACCAACCACCCTCCTGTGGGAGCGAGCCTGTTCGCGAAAGCGGTGGGTCAATCGACATCAATATTGAATGATCAACCGCTTCGCGAGCAGGCTCGCTCCCACAAGGTCCGGGCATGGTTTGAGGAGGGTTCAGTAGTTCGACCTCGGCATTCAAAGTCTGCGAGATCAACTGCGCGGCGAACAGTTCCAGACGTTCGCGGGTATCGCCGGCCGTACGCCACAGTTCATCACTGAGCGACAGCAATGCGTCCGGTCGAGGACCGTTCCAGGGCTCGGCCAAAACGCAATCCAGCGGATCGAAGCCCAACGCGAACGCCTTGGCCAGCGCCCGCAGCAAGCTCGATTGCGCCCCACGGCCATCGCCGCGAGGAATACGCAGCAAGGCCACCAAGGTGTCGATGCGCAACCGCCCGACCGGCGACTCGCCAAACACGTGCAAGCCATCGCGGATCTGCGACTCCTTCAAGTCGCACAGGTATGTGTCCAGGCGCGGCAACCAGATCGCCGCATCGGCATCGCTGTCGAGCTTTGCGTCGAGCTGCAGTTCGCGGTCGATGTGCGTGTCGCGCACCAGTTGCAGGATGTCGCGTTGCAGCTCCCGGGCGCGGCGTGGATCGAGCAATTGCGCTTCGTAATACTCGTCGGCCAACAATTCGAGATTGCGCAGCGGGCCGTAAGTTTCGGCGCGGGTCAGCGGCGGCATCAGGTGATCGATAATCACCGCTTGGGTACGACGTTTGGCCTGGGCGCCCTCGCCCGGGTCATTGACGATAAACGGATAGATATTCGGCAACGGCCCGAGCAACGCGTCCGGCCAGCAGTTTTCCGACAGCCCGACACCCTTGCCCGGCAGCCATTCGAGATTGCCGTGCTTGCCCACATGAATCACGCCGTGAGCGCCGTAGGTGTTGCGTAACCAGAAGTAGAACGCCAGATAGCCGTGAGGCGGCACCAGGTCCGGGTCGTGATACACCGCGCTCGGGTCCACCTGATAACCCCGGGCCGGTTGAATGCCGACGAAGGTCAGGCCGAAGCGCAGACCGGCAATCATCATTCGTCCGCCACGGAACATAGGGTCGTTTTCGGGCGCGCCCCAACGATCCAGCACGGCTTGGCGATTGGCCTCGGGCAGCGCGTTGAACATCAGGTTGTAGTCGTCCAGCGCGAGGCTTTGGTGGCAGGGACGCTGGTCGAGGGTATCGAGGTCGTTGCTGACGCCGCCGAGCAATTGCTGGATCAACGCGGTGCCGCTGTCCGGCAACGTGGCGGGCAGCGGATAACCTTCGGCGTGCAGCGCTCGGAGGATATTCAATGCCGCAGCCGGAGTGTCGAGGCCGACGCCATTGCCGATGCGCCCGTCGCGAGTCGGGTAGTTGGCGAGGATCAGGGCGATGCGTTTTTCGCCGTTGGGCACTCGCGCCAGATCGATCCAGCGCCGCGCCAGTTCGGCGACAAAATCCATGCGCTCAGGTTGCGGCCGGTAGCAGACCACGTCGGACTGACTGCGCTCGCTGCGCCAGGCCAGGTCCTTGAAGCTGATCGGCCGGCTGATGATCCGCCCGTCCAGTTCCGGCAGTGCAATGTGCATCGCCAGATCGCGGGGCCCCAGGCCTTGTTCGCTGGCGCGCCAACCCGGCTCGTTGTCCTGGGCGCAGATGGCCTGGATCACCGGGATGTTGCGGCGAAACGGTCGCAAGTGCGGCGCTTCGGGGCTGGACTGGGCGAAACCGGTGGTGTTGAGAATCACCCCCGTTTCGACTTCATCCAGCAGGTCCTCAACCACCGTCAGGCAGCCGGGCTCTTTCAAACTGGCCAGCGCAATCGGTAACGGGTTCAACCCCGCCGCCTGCAGACGCTGGCAGAAAATATCGATGAAACCGGTGTTCGCCGCCTGCAAGTGCGAGCGATAAAACAGCACCGCCGCCACCGGCTGATCAGCCTGCCAGTCGGCTTGCCAATCACTCAGCTCAGCGGGGCTTTTTTGCGGATGGTAAATCGCGGTGCGTGGCAGGGTTTGCGGCTCGGACCAGGCGTAATCACGGCCCAACCAGCGATTGGCCAGGCAGCGAAACAGGTCCAGCGCATTGGCCATGCCGCCCTGACGCAGGAAGTGCCAGAGCCGGTCGCGGTCTTGCGCGGTTACGGTGCTCAGGTCGCTGAGTTCCGGGTCCGGGCGATCGTCCCCCGGCACCAGAATCAGCTGCACGCCGCGTTCGGATAACTCCACCAGCCGCTCAATGCCATAACGCCAATAGGCGATGCCACCGTGCAGCGAGATCAGAATCACCTTGGCGTGGCGCAGCACTTCGTCGACGTAGAGATCGACCGAGGCGTGATTCTGCACCTGCATCGGATTGGCCAGGCGCAGGCTCGGGTAATCGTCGGGCAACTGCTGCGCCGCTTCGGCGAGCAACGCCAGGCTGGAATCGCCGCTGCACAGGATCACCAGCTCGGCGGGGGTTTGTCCAAGGTCGGCAATATTGTCATCCGACACGAAACCGCCGGGCTGAGTCCTGAGCAAGTGCATGATTTAAACGCTGAGCGCAGCGCGCAATTGCGCTTCGAGCGCAGCGGCGTCCAGATCCTGTCCGATCAACACCAGACGCGTGGTACGCGATTCTTCGGCGCCCCACTGACGGTCGAAGTGCTTGTCGAAACGCGTGCCCACGCCCTGGATCAGCAGGCGCATCGGTTTACTCGGGACCGCAGCGAAGCCTTTGACCCGCAGGATGCCGTGCTGAACCACCAATTGAGTCAGCGCATCCATCAGCAGGCTTTCGTCGGCTTGTGGCAGCTCAATAGAGATGGAGTCAAACGCGTCGTGGTCGTGGTCGTCTTCACCTTCATGGTGATGATCGTGATGGCTGTGGCGGCTGTCGATGTGTTCTTCAGAACCGGCACCGAGGCCGATCAACACGTCCAGTGGCAGACGACCGCTGCTGGCTTCGATGACTTTCACCGCTGGCGGCAGTTCTTCGGCGACTTCCAGGCGCACGCGGGCCAGGTCTGTGGCGCTGATCAGGTCGGCCTTGTTGAGGATCACCAGATCGGCGCTGGCCAGTTGATCGGCGAACAGCTCATGCAGCGGCGATTCGTGGTCCAGGTTCGGGTCGAGTTTACGCTGGGCGTCCACTTGATCCGGGAACGCCGCGAAGGTGCCAGCAGCGACGGCCGGGCTGTCGACCACGGTGATCACCGCGTCAACGGTGCAGGCGCTGCGGATTTCTGGCCACTGGAAGGCTTGAACCAAAGGCTTTGGCAGGGCCAGACCCGAAGTTTCGATGAGGATATGGTCGAGGTCGCCGCGACGAGCGACCAGTTCGCGCATCACCGGGAAGAACTCTTCCTGAACCGTGCAGCACAGGCAGCCGTTGGCCAGTTCGTAGACGCGACCGCTGGCTTCTTCTTCGGTGCAGCCGATCGAGCACTGCTTGAGGATTTCACCGTCGATGCCCAGCTCGCCGAACTCGTTGACGATCACCGCGATGCGACGGCCCTGGGCGTTGTCGAGCATGTGCCGCAGCAAGGTGGTTTTGCCCGAGCCGAGAAAGCCGGTAACGATGGTGACGGGGAGTTTGGCCAGTGTTTTCATCGGATGCCCTTTGGCAAGGTGGCGGGCATACGGGACGACGACCGGCAACGCGGGCGCGCGTGCCTGAAGAGTTCGCCACCGGATCACCCCGCCCGGTTGAAAGTGAGAATCTGTACCGAGGCAGGTCTCCTGGCTGACGGTGTGCCAATCGTTCGACTGGCGTTTGCTGCGCCTTCCCGCGAACCTGATGGATCAGGGCTTGCAGTGGCGTGGCAGCGAACATCACCGTTCACAGTTGCGGGGGCAGCCGCGGCATCGACCGCGTTCCCTTCTTAGCTTCGGCAGATGCCGAAGAACCTCGAAAGCGCAAGGCTACGCATCGTGTGGGGGCGGGTCAATGTCTTGTAGCGCCGCCACCGGCCCCATCGCGAGCAGGCTCGCTCCCACATTGAAATGCGGTCGCCTGTGGGAGCGAGCCTGCTCGCGATGGAAACGCCTCGGTGTCGAGTTGAGAACCCTTGCCAATTGACGCCCAACCCCCGCCCATGCTCTCCTACACGCCTTGTTACGGGTGCCCTTCACAGGGTGAAACGGGAAACCGGTGAATCATGTGCTTTACTCTAAAGCCATGTCAGTCCGGTGCTGCCCCCGCAACGGTAAGCGAGTGAAGTGTCAGATCCACTGTGCCCGTCATACGGCATGGGAAGGTGATGCTTGCAGGTTTCGGCGTTAGCCCTGCCCCTCGCGAGCCCGGAGACCGGCCCGCAACACAAAGTGACTTTTACGTTCACTGAATGACAAACCCGCGGTGGGCGGGCGCTGTTCAAATCTCTGCGAGCCCCCGGCGTGCGGAGGTTTTCATGCGCTCTATTCACCCGCTGACAGACCAGAGGGAAGCGCCATGTCGATTATCAGCAGCACCAGCACCGGCCATGCAACGGCCAGCACCACCACAACCCTGAGCCAACGCCTGACCGCCGCTTTTTGTGCGTCGATCCTTGGCGCGTGCCTTGTGTATTTCGCCGGTTTCTCGCACATCGAAGCGGTGCACAATGCCGCGCACGATACCCGTCACAGTTCTGCCTTTCCGTGCCATTGAGACCTGCTGAGATGATCAAGCGTATTGCGCAAACCGCAGGTTTCACCGGGTTGCTGGCCGCCCTGCTGTTGACCCTGCTGCAAAGCTTTTGGGTCGCGCCGCTGATTTTGCAGGCGGAAACCTTTGAGAAGGCTCCGGCTACTGAAGTCCACGAACACGCTGAAGGCGCCGTCGCCGTTCATACCCACGATGCGCAAGCCTGGGAGCCTGAAGACGGCTGGCAGCGTGTGCTGTCGACCACTGGCGGCAATCTGGTGGTTGCAGTGGGTTTCGCCCTGATGCTCGCGGGCCTCTACACTTTGCGTGCTCCACGCCGCACCTCCCAGGGCCTGCTCTGGGGTTTGGCCGGTTATGCGACGTTCGTGCTGGCGCCAACGCTGGGCCTGCCACCTGAGCTGCCGGGCACTGCCGCGGCGGATCTGGCGCAACGGCAGATCTGGTGGATTGGCACTGCCGCATCCACGGCTGTCGGCATCGCGCTGATTGTGTTCAGCCGCCACTGGCTGATGAAGATCCTCGGCGTGGCGATTCTGGCCGTGCCTCATGTGATCGGTGCGCCGCAACCGGAAGTCCATTCGATGCTGGCGCCGCAAGCTCTGGAAAGCCAATTCAAAATCGCTTCGCAGTTGACCAACGTGGTGTTCTGGCTGGCCTTGGGCCTGATCAGCGCCTGGTTGTTCCGCCGCAAAAGCGATGGCCAATACCGCGCATGACTGACGTCAGCGCAGCGCCGACCCTGGTGGTCGGCCTGGGCTGCCAGCGCGGCTGCCCCGCCAGCACGCTGCGGGCGCTACTTGATCAGGCGTTACAGGCCCATCACATCGAGCTCCGTGAGATCAAGGCCCTGGCCAGCATCGACCTCAAGCGCGAAGAGCCTGGCCTGATCGAACTGGCCGAGCAACTCGCATTGCCGTTGATGTATTTCAGCAGCGAACAATTGGCCGGTTATAAACCGCAACTCAGCCACCACTCGGACATCGCGTTCGAACGCACTGGCTGCTACGGCGTGGCGGAAAGTGCCGCCCTGGCACTGGCCGAACAATTGGCTCAGGCTCCGGCAAAGTTGCTGATTGCGCGACAAAAATACGCCCAGGCCACCTTGGCATTGGCTTGCGCCGCGTAAAATCCCCGATAATCCCCACCTTCGATCATGAGCAATCTTCATCTGAGGTGTGCCCATGCCCTTTTTCTGACAGGAAACGACGATGACCGTCTACTTCATTGGCGCAGGTCCCGGCGACCCGGAACTGATCACCGTCAAAGGCCAGCGGCTGATTCGTAGCTGCCCGGTCATCATCTATGCAGGCTCTCTGGTCCCCGCCGCTGTGCTGGAAGGTCACCGGGCCGAACAGGTGGTCAATAGCGCAGAACTGCACCTGGAACAGATCGTCGAACTGATCAAGACCGCCCATGCCAACGGCCAGGATGTGGCCCGGGTGCATTCCGGCGATCCGAGCCTGTACGGCGCGATTGGCGAGCAGATTCGTTACCTGCGTGAACTCGACATCCCTTTCGAAATCATTCCCGGCGTCACCGCCACTGCCGCCTGCGCGGCGCTTTTGGGTGCCGAGCTAACCCTGCCGGACGTGTCACAAAGCGTGATTCTGACCCGCTACGCCGACAAGACCGCGATGCCCGCCGGTGAAGAGCTGGGCAGTCTGGCGCAGCATGGGGCGACCATGGCGATCCACTTGGGGGTCAATCATCTCGAGAAGATCCTCGTCGAACTGCTGCCGCACTATGGCGCCGACTGCCCGATCGCGGTGATTCATCGGGCGACCTGGCCGGATCAGGATTGGGTGGTGGGAACGCTTGAGGACATAGCCGGGAAGGTTGAAGCCAAGGGGTTTCGCAGGACAGCGTTGATTCTGGTGGGTCGGGTGTTGGGCAGCGATCATTTCAGTGAGTCGTCGTTGTATCGGGCGGGGCATGCGCATTTGTACAGGCCATAGGGCCCCATCGCGAGCAGGCTCGCTCCCACAGTTGACCTCATTCCAATGAGGGAGCGAGCCTGCTCGCGATGGGGCAATGAATTTCACCCATAAAAAAACGGTGCTCACGGGCACCGTTTTTTATGTCGCAGCGAACACCTTAGTAGTAGGCGTTTTCTTTCTGCGTGTGGTCGGTCACGTCACGAACGCCCTTGAGCTCGGGAATACGCTCGAGCAAGGTGCGCTCGATGCCTTCCTTCAGGGTAACGTCTGCCTGGCCGCAGCCCTGGCAACCGCCGCCGAACTTCAGCACGGCGATGCCGTCTTCGACCACCTCGATCAGGCTGACCTGACCGCCGTGGCTGGCAAGTCCCGGGTTGATCTCGGTTTGCAGGTAATAGTTGATGCGCTCGTTGACCGGGCTGTCGGCGTTGACCATCGGTACTTTGGCGTTTGGCGCCTTGATGGTCAGCTGGCCGCCCATGCGGTCGGTGGCGTAGTCGACAACCGCATCGTCCAGAAACGCTTCGCTGAACGAGTCGATGTAAGCGGTGAAGCTCTTGAGCCCCAGCGCCGTGTCTTCAGGTTTTTCTTCGCCCGGCTTGCAGTAGGCAATGCAGGTTTCGGCGTACTGGGTGCCAGGCTGGGTGATGAAGACGCGGATGCCGATACCCGGGGTGTTCTGCTTGGAGAGCAGATCAGCCAGGTAATCGTGGGCGGCGTCGGTAATGGTAATAGCGGTCATGGAAACTCCTCGCAGGCTTGGACGCAGTTTACGCCAATCATCGCGCCGGACAAAGTCCTAGTATTTTTGTCAGGAAAGATACGCTGATCCCTTGTGGGAGCGAGCCTGCTCGCGATGACCATTTCACGGTCAACCTATCAGGTGACTGTCAGGCCCTCATCGCGAGCAGGCTCGCTCCCACATTGAATTGCAGACATTTCAGAGGTTTTCGTAGCGGTTCATATCCAGCACGCCCTCTTCCACCGGATCGGTATCGTGGATGTAACGGCTCAGATCATGGAAATACTGCCAGAACTGCGGATGGCTGCGGCGAATGCCCCAGCGCTCGACGACTTTCTCGAAGCTGGCGGCGTCCCTGGCATTTTCCATCGCGTCGACAAATGCCGGCACTTGCCCGGCCGGGATGTTGAACATGAAGTTGGGATAGCTGCTGAGCACGCCCGGATAAATCGTCAACGTATCGAGCCCCGGCTGATAGCGCAGCGATTCACCGAGCAGGAACGCCACGTTGCTGTGGGCCCGGTTGCGCAGCAGGCTGTAGACCTCGCGTTTGCCGCTTTGAGTCTCGATGCGCAACATCGTGGCTTCCGGCAATTGATCAATGACTTTCAAACCGGCGGCCGGGCGCGAAGTCAGGCGGCTCAAGGCCTGCTCGGCATTCTGTAAGGCCGGATCGATGTTCGGACGCGAGCAGTAAGCACCGTCACAGCGGTTGATTGGGTCAGGTCTGGCGTTGAGCTCGCCGTATCGGGCCAGCAACTGCAGGACGAAATCGCGCTTCGGATCCTTTTCGTCCAGCGTCAGCGCCGTTGGTTTGTCATTGTCGATGTCCTCGTAATCCAGCCACATCTTGAATTTGCCGCTGTTCTGATACCAATCGTCGAGATAGCCATCGCGGGAATCGGCCGGCATCAGACGCAAGAAGTTCTGCTCGGCACCGTTGCGGATCAGATCGAAGTACAACCGGGTCTGGGCCTGATGGGACACGTTGCCGAACACATCGAAGTTAACCGCCAACTGGTAATACGTGCGTTCGAGCAGCGGATAATCGAACAGCCAAATGGTTTGCGGGACATCGCCGATCAGGCCTTTGTCCACCGAGGCGCTGTCGAAATGCCGGAAAATGCTCAGCAACGCGTTGTCATTGCAGGCCCACAGGGTCGACCAGCTCGGGGGCGGCAGATCGGCGTAGCTGTCCCGGCGCAAGGCTTCATATTCGTTGCGTTTATTACGGTAGTCGCGCCACAGGCTCAGAATACTGCCGACGTCATCGTTCTGCCCCGGCATCGCCAGCAACGGCGTGGCCTGGCCGCGATAATTCGGGTCGGTGATGTAAAGGTCGTGTTCCGGGGCCTGGAACAGTGCCCAGAAGTTGTCACGGATCACGTCGGTGGCGATCTGGCCACGGCAGACCGGACCACGAATAAAGGTGCGCACGAAGTATTCGGCGTTATCGAGCATGAACTGGTAACGCGCCTGGGCCGGGATTGCCTCAAAGGTCGTGAACGGATTGGCCCGTCGCTCCGGCCCATAACCCGGTAATGCGCTGACCTGCCAGTTGCCGCTGTAAAACAGGCTTTTGATCCGCGCCATCTTCGCCGCGCTCAGCGGATAGGTGATGTGGGTCTTGTGCACGATCACGCCCTGCACCGGCCACAAACGGTAATAGACCTGAGTGCCCGGATCGTCATTCGGTCGGCGGGTGTTGATCAAGTCAATGGGCTGACCCGTCGGCGTGCGCGAACGCACCCACTGGAAGAAATGCCCTGGCTCGCCGTCCTTGAAATAGACATGCGCCAGGAACCAATGCTCAAACAACCAGCGCCCCACCAGACTCTCCCGGGCGCCCGGCGCGTTGAGCAAGCGTTCCCACTGCACCACCTGCAAGGCTTCCTTGGCGCTGGGCACCAGGCCCTGCTCATCGATCGGCGCGCCAGAAGCCAGCCAGCGTTGCAACGTCTGGTACTGCTGATCGGTCAGGCCGGTGACTGCCAGCGGCATGCCCTCTTTCGGGTGAGTACTGGCATAGCCGTCGAACTCCGTCGGCATGGCGCACATGTTTTCCCGGTTCAGACCCAGGACGATCTCTTCCGGTAATTTGGCGTTGGGTTGCAACGGGGTTTTGTGGCCCAGTTCGAGCATCCGCGCCATCAGCGCCGCTTGGCTGCCTTGGGCGTCAAGCACCGAATAAAAGCCCTTTTGCTGCCAGGCACGTTTGCCAAAGGCGTCATAAAACAGCCGGGTTGGCACTGCGGCCTGGCGGCGCTCGCCGTCATAGACAAGCGCCTTCGTCCCACCTCGGGACGCCCCTTCGCCACTGCCCAGATTGAGCTGACAGGCGGAGTCATAGCAGGCATGGCAAGCCACGCACTTTTCAGTGAAGATCGGTTGGATGTCGCGGGTGTAGGAAATGTCCGAACCTTGCGCAGCGGCGCCCCCGCTTAAAAACAGCATCAATAGGCTGGTGACGACGCGATACGACATATCCCTGGTCCTGATCATTAGAAAACGCCGTGATTCTACCGGGCTGGGCTGCGCACCAACATGAACGATATTCATGCAAAACCCGCACATGCTCCAAAAGCGCACAGGTTTGCTATTATCCCGGCCCTTCGTCATGGCCTTACCGAGTAGTCCAAATGTCCGATCGTAGCGTTCGCCTTCAAGCTCTCAAGCACGCCCTCAAAGAGCGCATCCTGATTCTCGACGGCGGCATGGGTACGATGATCCAGAGCTACAAGCTCGAGGAGCAGGATTACCGTGGCAAACGCTTCGCCGACTGGCCGAGCGATGTAAAAGGCAACAACGACTTGTTGGTGCTGACGCGCCCGGACGTGATTGGCGCCATCGAAAAAGCCTACCTGGACGCCGGCGCCGATATTCTGGAAACCAACACCTTCAACGCCACCCAAGTGTCCCAGGCCGACTACGGCATGCAGGGCCTGGCGTATGAACTCAACGTAGAAGGCGCACGCCTGGCGCGCAAGGTGGCGGACGCCAAGACCCTGGAAACCCCGGACAAACCGCGTTTCGTCGCGGGCGTGCTCGGCCCTACCAGCCGTACCTGCTCGCTGTCGCCCGACGTGAACAACCCCGGCTACCGCAACGTGACCTTCGATGAACTGGTGGAGAACTACACCGAGGCCACCAAAGGCCTGATCGAAGGCGGCGCCGACCTGATCCTGATCGAAACCATTTTCGACACCTTGAACGCCAAGGCGGCGATCTTCGCCGTGCAAGGGGTTTACGAAGAGCTGGGCGTCGAGTTGCCGATCATGATTTCCGGCACCATCACCGACGCCTCCGGCCGCACCCTCTCCGGCCAGACCACCGAAGCGTTCTGGAACTCCGTGGCCCACGCCAAGCCGATCTCGGTCGGCCTGAACTGCGCCCTTGGCGCCAGTGAGTTGCGTCCGTATCTTGAAGAGCTGTCGAACAAGGCCAGCACCTACGTGTCGGCGCACCCGAATGCCGGTCTGCCGAACGAGTTCGGCGAGTACGACGAGCTGCCAGCGCAAACCGCCAAGGTCATCGAAGAATTCGCTCAAAGCGGTTTCCTCAACATCGTCGGCGGCTGCTGCGGCACCACGCCGGGCCACATCGAAGCCATCGCCAAAGCGGTGGCCGGTTATGCGCCGCGTGAAATCCCGGACATTCCCAAGGCCTGCCGCCTCTCGGGCCTGGAACCGTTCACCATCGATCGCAGCTCGCTGTTCGTCAACGTCGGCGAGCGGACGAACATCACCGGTTCCGCCAAATTCGCCCGTCTGATCCGTGAAGACAACTACACCGAAGCCCTGGAAGTCGCCCTGCAGCAGGTTGAAGCCGGCGCCCAGGTGATCGACATCAACATGGACGAAGGGATGCTCGATTCGAAGAAGGCCATGGTGACCTTCCTCAATCTGATTGCCGGTGAACCGGACATCTCTCGCGTGCCAATCATGATCGACTCCTCCAAGTGGGAAGTGATCGAAGCCGGCCTCAAGTGCATCCAGGGCAAAGGCATCGTCAACTCGATCAGCATGAAAGAAGGCGTCGAGCAGTTCATTCATCACGCCAAACTGTGCAAACGCTACGGCGCCGCAGTGGTGGTGATGGCCTTTGACGAAGCCGGCCAGGCCGACACCGAAGCGCGCAAGAAAGAAATCTGCAAGCGCTCCTACGACATTCTGGTCAACGACGTCGGCTTCCCGCCGGAAGACATCATCTTCGACCCGAACATCTTCGCCGTGGCCACCGGCATTGAAGAACACAACAACTATGCTGTGGACTTCATCAATGCCTGTGCCTACATCCGCGACGAACTGCCGTACGCCCTGACCTCCGGCGGCGTGTCGAACGTGTCGTTCTCGTTCCGTGGCAACAACCCGGTGCGCGAGGCGATTCACTCGGTGTTCCTGCTGTATGCAATCCGTAACGGTCTGACCATGGGTATCGTCAACGCCGGTCAGCTGGAGATCTACGATCAGATTCCGGCGGAACTGCGCGACGCCGTCGAAGACGTGATCCTCAACCGCACTCCGGAAGGCACTGACGCCCTCCTCGCCATCGCCGACAAGTACAAGGGCGACGGCAGCGTCAAGGAAGCCGAGACCGAAGAGTGGCGCAACTGGGACGTCAACAAGCGTCTGGAACATGCGCTGGTCAAGGGCATCACCACCCACATCGTCGAAGACACCGAAGAATCGCGCCTGTCGTTCTCGCGTCCGATCGAAGTCATCGAAGGCCCGTTGATGGCCGGTATGAACATCGTTGGCGACCTGTTCGGCGCCGGCAAAATGTTCCTGCCGCAAGTGGTGAAATCCGCCCGCGTGATGAAGCAGGCCGTGGCCCACTTGATCCCGTTCATCGAACTGGAAAAAGGCGACAAGCCGGAAGCCAAGGGCAAGATCCTCATGGCCACGGTCAAGGGCGACGTGCATGACATCGGCAAGAACATCGTCGGCGTGGTGCTGGGTTGTAACGGCTACGACATCGTCGACCTCGGCGTGATGGTGCCGGCGGAGAAAATCCTGCAGGTCGCCAAAGAACAGAAATGCGACATCATCGGCCTGTCCGGTTTGATCACGCCTTCGCTGGATGAAATGGTTCACGTGGCCCGCGAGATGCAGCGTCAGGACTTCCATCTGCCGTTGATGATCGGTGGCGCGACCACGTCCAAGGCACACACGGCAGTGAAAATCGAACCCAAGTACAGCAACGACGCGGTGATTTACGTCACCGATGCCTCCCGCGCCGTGGGCGTGGCGACGCAGTTGCTGTCCAAGGAGCTGAAGGCCGGTTTCGTCGAGAAGACCCGCCTGGAATACATCGACGTTCGCGAGCGCACCGCCAACCGCAGCGCCCGTACCGAACGCCTGAGCTACCCGGTGGCCATCGCCAAGAAGCCGCAGTTCGACTGGGGCAGCTACGAGCCGGTCAAACCGACGTTCACTGGCGCCAAGGTGCTGGACAACATTGATCTGAAGGTGCTGGCCGAATACATCGACTGGACGCCGTTCTTCATCTCCTGGGACCTGGCCGGGAAATTCCCGCGCATCCTCCAGGACGAAGTGGTCGGTGAAGCCGCCACCGCGCTGTACGCCGACGCCCAGGAAATGCTCGCCAAACTGATCGACGAAAAACTCATCAGCGCCCGTGCGGTGTTCGGCTTCTGGCCGGCCAATCAGGTGCGCGACGATGACATCGAAGTCTACGGCGATGACGGCAAGCCATTGGCCAAGCTGCATCACCTGCGCCAGCAGATCATCAAGACCGACGGCAAACCGAACTTCTCCCTGGCCGACTTTGTCGCGCCCAAGGACAGCGGCGTGACCGACTACGTGGGCGGCTTCATCACCACCGCAGGGATCGGTGCCGAAGAAGTGGCCAAGGCCTATCAGGATGCGGGCGACGACTACAACTCGATCATG
Source organism: Pseudomonas sp. A-RE-19 (assembly GCF_019956555.1). Taxonomy (GTDB): domain Bacteria; phylum Pseudomonadota; class Gammaproteobacteria; order Pseudomonadales; family Pseudomonadaceae; genus Aquipseudomonas. The sequence continues at coordinate 116,521 of NZ_JAHBDQ010000009.1, forward strand.
GTCAAGGCCCTCGCCGACCGTCTGGCCGAGGCGTGTGCCGAGTGGCTGCATCAACAGGTGCGTAAAGACTACTGGGGCTACGCCAAGGACGAGACGCTCGACAACGAGGCGCTGATCAAAGAGCAATACACCGGCATCCGCCCTGCTCCAGGCTACCCGGCCTGCCCGGATCACACCGAGAAAGCCACGCTGTTCAAGCTGCTGGACCCGGAAGCGGAAGAACTCAAGGCCGGCCGCAGCGGTGTGTTCCTCACCGAGCACTACGCCATGTTCCCGGCGGCAGCGGTCAGCGGCTGGTATTTCGCGCACCCGCAGGCGCAGTATTTTGCCGTGGGCAAGATCGACAAGGATCAGGTGCAGAGCTACACCTCGCGCAAAGGTCAGGAGTTGAGCGTGACCGAGCGCTGGCTGGCGCCTAACCTGGGTTACGACAACTAAGCGGTCTCTTGGCCACAGTCTGTGGCCAACAGAGATCCTCTGTGGGAGCGAGCCTGCTCGCGATGAGTACCGTCCAGTTAACATTGATGTCGACTGTCAGTACGCTATCGCGAGCAGGCTCGCTCCCACATTTGATTTGTGCATGCCGTGGATTGTCTATGCTTAGCTCTTACACATAAGTGATGGGGGATTTATGGACGATCCAGTCGACAACAACAAGCCGCCTACCTTCTGGCAGATGCTGCACAGCGTCATGGCGGCGGCGTTCGGGGTGCAGAGCGGGAAGAACCGGGCCCGGGACTTCACGCATGGCAAGCCCAGTCATTTCGTGATTCTGGGGATTCTGTTCACGGCAGTGTTCGCGTTGACGCTGTTTGGCATCGTGAAACTGGTGCTGCACCTGGCGGGGGTCTGAGCCTGCGTCTTTGGGCCAATCAGTGCATCAAGGCCTGCAAGCTGAACGGGTAGCGATACGACGTCGGCCGCCCCTTGGCCGAGAGTTTCTGGAAATCCACGCCATAATCCTGCGTAGCACTCAACGCCAGCAACCGCTTGGCTTGCGCCCGATCGATCAGTTGCAACAACGGAATCTGCCGGTCGCGCCCGCCGTACTGGCTGATGTCCACACCCTGATCGTAGTCATGCAGTTGCACCAGGGCCCAACCACCCAGCGTGAAGTGCCCGCCCAACAGCACACTCAAACGCCCATCCAACAGCGCCTGTAACGCGGTCGGTGAATTGTTGATAGCGCTGAACAGTACGTCCTTGCCGGGTTGGCCGCCCGTTTCGGCGTAGGCCTGCATGGCGCCAAAGGCCATTTCATCGTTGGCCGACCAGACCAGCGACGTTTGCGGATAGCGCTTGAACAATAACCTGGCCTGTTCATAGGCGCGCTCGCGGGTCCAGCCGCCATAGACCAACTGGCGCAACCGCACTTCAGGGTGTTCGGCCAATGCCCGCATCATGCCCTTCTCACGCTGTTGCGCGGCTGGCGTGATCTTCAGGCCGGAAAAGGCCACGAGATCAATGACCTGACCGGGCGCGACCGGGCGATGCAGGCGAATCAGCTCCTTGAGCATCAAGTAGCCGCCCTCCTCATTGTTGGGCACCAGGCTGCCCAACCAGTCGGGATACTTGTCTGGCTGGGCGCCGAGCAGACGCATCTGGTCGGCGGTCAGCCCGTTGTTGACCAAAAACAGCTTCACGCCGCTGCCTTGAGCCAGGCGCAGGATTTCGGGCGCGACGTACAGTTCGTTGACGAACACCAGATAGTCCGGCCGATTCGGCCCTTGCAGGGCTTCGCGGGCCTGCTTGAGTGTGGTTTCAGCGTTTCGCTCGGAATACTGGATGCGTAAATCCATGCTCAGGTCCTTGGCTGCGGCCTGCATGAACTGCGAGTAACTGACCCAGAACACCTCTTGGGTAGTCCCTGGGTTCAGGAACAATACCGAAGCCGCCTGGGCACACGGTCCCAGGACCGTACCAAGCGCCAGCACTACGCCACAGAAGAACTTCAACATAAATCGTCCGAGCCCCCGAAAATCCGCTGCGCATTATAGCCAGCGAAGTCCCTTGAAACGGCGCTTATTCGGCTGTTGTCCGACGATCGTCGGCGCCGGGCCCGGACGGGGTCGTTTATTGATGGCTGACCCAGAACACCGCGGTGCTCACGACCAGGATGATCAGGAACAAAATCGCCCAGGCGTCGACCGTGCTATCGCTTTTCCTTGCTTTGGTTGGGTTGCTCATTGCATCGCCTCTTGTCGGTTTTATCGGTGATTGCATAAAGACTCGAGCACAGTTAAGACGATGATTGCCCGCACCACAAATGTGGGTTTTACCTCCATGAACTTCATTAGTCGTTTTGGTTCTTTACATATACTCAAACATCACTTTTGCGCATAACTGCAAACTGGTATCTTGCGTCCGCTCCGTTGGGAGTGCGCGGCCGTGCGCGCAGAATTGCCGAGGCAGTATCGGAGACTTCAGCAAGCGAAAAACGCAACTGGATCCGACCGGCCCAAGCCTGAGAACAGGACTTATATGTACGTATACGACGAGTACGATCAGCGGATCATCGAGGACCGCGTCAAGCAGTTCCGTGATCAGACCCGACGCTATCTGGCAGGCGAGCTGAGCGAAGAAGAATTCCGCCCCCTGCGCCTGCAAAATGGCCTTTACATCCAGCGCTTTGCCCCGATGCTGCGGGTAGCGGTGCCTTATGGCCAACTCACTTCGCGCCAGACGCGAATGATCGCCAAGATTGCCCGCGACTATGACAAGGGCTATGCCCACATCAGTACCCGGCAGAACGTGCAGTTCAACTGGCCGGCCCTGGAAGACATTCCGGACATCCTGGCCGAACTGGCGACCGTGCAGATGCACGCGATCCAGACCAGCGGCAACTGCCTGCGCAACGTCACCACCGACCAGTTCGCCGGTGTCGCAGCCGATGAGCTGATCGACCCGCGCCCATGGTGCGAAATTGTCCGTCAGTGGACCACGTTCCACCCGGAATTCGCCTACCTGCCTCGTAAATTCAAAATTGCCATCAACGGTTCGACGTCTGACCGTGCGGCCATTGAAGTCCATGACATCGGCCTTGAGCCGGTGCACAACGCTGCTGGCGAACTGGGTTTCCGTGTGCTGGTTGGCGGCGGCCTGGGCCGTACTCCGGTGGTGGGCGCGTTCATCAACGAGTTCCTGCCGTGGCAGGACCTGTTGAGCTACCTCGATGCCATCCTGCGGGTCTACAACCGCTACGGCCGTCGCGACAATAAATACAAGGCGCGGATCAAGATCCTCGTCAAGGCCCTGACGCCTGAAGTGTTCGCGCAAAAAGTCGATGCGGAAATGGAACACCTTCGCGGTGGCCAGACCACATTGACCGAGGCCGAAGTGCATCGCGTGGCCAAACACTTCGTCGACCCGGACTATAAGGCTCTGGACAACCAGACGGCCGAACTGGCCGAGCTCGACAAGCAGCACCCAGGCTTCGCCCGCTGGCGCACCCGCAACACCCTGGCCCACAAGAAGCCGGGTTATGTGGCTGTAACCCTGTCCCTGAAGCCGACTGGCGTTGCGCCGGGCGACATCACCGACAAGCAGCTCGATGCCGTGGCCGATCTGGCCGATCGTTACAGCTTCGGTCAACTGCGCACCTCTCACGAGCAGAACATCATTCTGGCCGACGTTGAGCAGACCCAACTGTTCGCGATGTGGGGCGAGTTGCGTGAGCAAGGTTTCGCCACGCCGAACATCGGCTTGCTGACCGACATCATCTGCTGCCCGGGCGGTGACTTCTGCTCCCTGGCCAACGCCAAATCGATCCCGATCGCCGAATCGATCCAGCGCCGTTTCGACGACCTGGACTACCTGTTCGACATCGGCGAGCTGGACCTGAACATCTCCGGTTGCATGAACGCCTGTGGTCACCACCACGTTGGCCACATCGGCATTCTCGGGGTGGACAAGAAAGGCGAAGAATTCTACCAGGTGTCCCTGGGTGGCAGCGCCAGTCGCGATGCGAGCCTGGGCAAGATCCTCGGCCCGTCTTTCGCCCAGGAAGCCATGCCTGACGTGATCGAGAAGCTGATCGACGTGTACATCGAACAACGTACCGAAGACGAGCGCTTCATCGACACCTATCAGCGTATCGGCATCGACCTCTTCAAGGAGCGCGTCTATGCAGCGAATAATTAAGAACAACGAAGTCGTCGACGAAACCTGGCACCTGCTGCCCAAGGACTTCAACATCGACGAGATCAGCAACTGCGACGACCTTATCGTCCCGCTGCAACTGTGGCGCGAGCACAGTCGTATGCTCAAGGCCCGCGATGGCGGCCTGGGCGTGTGGCTGGATGCCGACGAAGAAGCCGAAGAAATCGGTGAAGACGTTGCACAGTTCCAGGTCATCGCCTTGAACTTCCCGGCCTTCACCGATGGGCGTAACTATTCCAACGCCCGGCTGCTGCGTGACCGTTATGGCTTCAAAGGCGAACTGCGGGCGATCGGCGATGTGCTGCGCGACCAGCTGTTCTACCTGCATCGCTGCGGTTTCGACGCCTTTGCATTGCGGGCCGATAAAGACCCGTATGAAGCCCTGAAAAGTCTCCAGGACTTCTCGGTGACCTATCAGGCCGCCACCGACGAACCGCTGCCGCTGTTCCGTCGCCGTTGATGTCCAGGGCCTTGAACCCTTTCTGAGGGGTTCAAGGCCTTTCCCCTGCTACAAAGCTTGCTGTTGCGCCAGCGGAATCGGCCGCCCCATATTCACCCAGTCGCGGTAAAGCTGAACCCGATCCTCCAGAACCGTGAACAGCTTGAAGGGGTTTTCCGCGTCGGCAATTGTCGTTTCGACACATTGGCGCAACCAGCCCCACAACTCCTCCGAAGCATCCACTTCACGCAACAGTCGCCATACTCGCGCTTGCAGCAACCAGTAACCGACCTGGAAATCCGCCGTCAGGCTCAACCCGTCCATGACCCGCAAAAAGGCACCACCCGATGGTTTGGCTGCCAGCCGCTGCCAGATCTGCTGTCGAGCCGTGCGTATTAACTCATCATCCTCCTCCAGCCAGGGGCTCGCGCTTCCATAATCAACACCCGGCTGGCTCAGCCAAAGATTGATGCCGGTACGCTCGCGATGCTCCACCAGACGAATCAGCGTGTCCTCATCCGCCAACGGATTGCCCCAGAGCTTTATTCGATCCCGGGCAACAGCCTGGTTCAAGACCGCATAGGGAACCCGGCTGATTTGGTTGTCACGCAAGTCCAGTGATGTCAGATACGGTTGATCGGCGATGCCGAGCGGGCAACGGCTGATCCCGGTATTTTTCAGATTAAGCACGCGCAATTCGTTCAACCCCAGCACAACAGGTGGTATGGCCAAAGGGTTTTCACTCAGGTCCAGCATTTGCAATCTGACCAGATTGCTCAGCTGTGAAGCGGTGTTCTCCTCGAACCGCAAAAAAGTGGATTTCAAGTCGAGTGTCGTGAGCTGGGTCATGTGCGGGATCGATGATGGCAACCCCCCCTGCTGTAATCCGTCGTCGAGGAACACACGCAAGTCGACCCGTTCCAGGCTCAGGGTGCGAAGATTGGGAAAACTTTCCAGGAAAACGTCCAGACTTTCCCGCTCCAGCACGTGCACACCTCGCATTGTCAACTCAGTCACTTCATCGAATCGCTCGCTCATGGCAGGCAATCGATGGAAGTCCTCGTAGTCCAGATTCAATCTGTACCCGGTAAATATCCCGTCTGAATAAAGATGATTGGCGTGAGGTGGGCGTTTCTGCCAGATCGCAATCAGTTCTTCAGCCAGCTCGGACCGGGCTTGCCGCTCGTACTCCATCACGTGTTGCGCCTGCTCGATGTTGTGCGCGGCAATTTGCGCTGCATTCATCCCCGCAGCGGCCTCGTCTCCCCTCTCCAGGAAATCGACGTCCATGTCATCAATGTCCAGCACCGTGCGGTCGACGAAGTCATTCAGATCCGTACGAAGTTGTTCAAGCCGGAGCGTCAATCCATCCAGATGTGCCTGGGCGCCATTGCCCACTGACTGCAGCAGCGCATCGGCCTGGGCATCGGTGAAGTCGGGATATATGTATTTCACCTGCAGCCGCATCATCTGGTTTGTCAGCGCGCTGCTTTGCGGTGTCATCGGATAACCGCCACCGCGCAATCCTTGTGCTTCGAACGGTAACCCCGAATCCATCCTGCCGAGGCCGAGCATAAGCTCCGAGTGCGGCAATGCTCGCTCACCGAGGCTGAGCCTTAACGCTTGGGCCTGATCCAGCAAAGGCAACGACAGCGCCGTGCGCTCCTCGGCAGACAACATACCGAGCAGCGCCGTAAACAGATCCGTGCCTTCGGTGGTCGGATCCACCGTAGCACCCTGATAAAAATTCCCGACCTTGATCAGCCGGCGACAGTCCGGCGCATCGAACGGGCCGCAGCGATCCACTATCCGGCCAGTGATCGCCCCCTCAAGCACTTCGATTCGCAAGCCTTTTGGCCAACCGGGCAGACGCACGAGTGAATGCAATGCCAGAACGTCAGATTCGGGGTTGACGATCGAGCGTAAGTACAGGCTTTCGTACGCTCGATTAAGTCGCACATGCTGTTGATATTGACGCGCCTTGCCGTCCAGGCGCCTGAAGGCTTGCAGTACTTCGCCAGCGTCGACCGGCTGCTCCATCTCGATGCCCGAGCGGTCGAGAAACTGTTCCACGACATTTTTCGGCAAGCCGGGATACTCCCGCTGGAATAACCGCACCCATTGCTGCTCGGAGTACTGGAGCGCCTGATAACGGCTGTTGAACAGCCCTGCCCGCTCTGCCGGATCGACAACCGCTTCAAGCTCCTGGTCGAGCTTGAAACGGCTGATGGTATCGGCCAGCAACGGCGTCGGCGGACGCCCGACTTGCATCCACCGCAACATGTCGTCATCGACGGTACTGATCCGGGCGATTTGGCCCAGCACCTCGTCGCTGAACGAGGCGAACGGCGCACAGACGCCACGCATCAATTCCAGGCGTGTCGCCACCGTTGGCGCTGGCGGCGGAGTGAGGGATATGGACATGTCGGGGTGAGGCTCACTGCCAGGCTCATGTTCCGCTACCGTGGAGTCCTCCAACGTCCTGGCCAGCGTTTCGGCGGAGGCACTTTCACTTTTAAGTGCCGCTACCGCTCCGGCCAGCGGTAGCGCATTGAGCAAGCCGAACACGGTACGCGTCACGCCTTCGGAGCGTTTTTCCGGGGTTTCACCGTTGATTGCCTGGCTGAGGCCATAACCGGCATCAATGATTCCGGCCAGTACCAACAACCCTTCGCCTCCCGGGACAAACAAGGCCAATGGACCGAACTGGTTGACCCACCGCACAAGCGGCTCGACCACCGCACTCAAATTGTCGCGATTGACCTGGGCATCGTCGCGGATGGTTTTGACGCTGGCCATGGCCGCCTGTTTCATGGTCAGCACCAACTGCGCAAATGGGTCGGTGGCAGCAGACGCCCACGCAACGTCGATATAGTCATGCGGGTCCCAATAGCCATCATCGTTGAAAAACCCGGCATTGTTTTTCAGCCGGTGCTTCTTCGGGTAGATCGCCATCCCTTCCAGTGCAGTCAGCACCCCCGCATGAAAGGTGCCGTCTTCACGATCATCGTCGGCAAAATGCGCGGCCAGCGCCTGGCGGGTGTCTGCCGTGCGGCCCTGGCTCACGACCCATTGACGCATGTGGCGCATATCAGCGAATTCATGCAGCGGTGAGGAGTTTCCCGGCACGTTCAGCAGCACTCCGCCGCTGGAGCGGTGGCGATAACACCAGATATCGTTCGCGGTATAACGATAAATCGACAGGCGACCGACCTCTATCTGCGAACTGACGCGAGTCGCTGCCTGCAGTTGTGCGATTTTCAGCGTGTCCCAGGCCTGATTCACAGGCAATCCGCCTGCCCGCATTGCCAGTGCCAGACCTTCCTGGCTCAGACTGCCTTCTTGATATTGCAGACAGGCACTCATGACAAAAGCAGCCTTGACCGACGTTCTTAGTGCGTATGGTTCGGCCTGCACGATCCGCTCATCAGCGGGCCAGGCGTGATCAAGATAAGCCTGATAGCGGGTCTGCAGTTCCAGTTCCCAGACCCATTTCTTGAAGTCGGCAGGCCTGAGAGCGATTTGCGTGGCGGGTCCGTAAGCCTGTGGCACCGTTTGCCGATAGATGCCTTCATAATCTTCGTGGTTGCCTGAGCCGTGGTTGGCGAACTCATCGACATTCTCCACGATACGCACGGAGGGCCCGACATCGGGAGGCGTGTATAGGCCGAATGCGGTTTCGCCGAAGCGTCCGTCAGCGACAGTTTGATAATTGGACAGTAATGCCTGCACCAGCGTTTGCGAGCTCAGCACCCGGCCTTGCTGGATACCGTTCTGTTGCGGGTGCCCCCGGTAGTTGTAATCAAGCGTCACCAACAGGGCTGCCTGCGGGTCGATACCCTGCCCCCATTTTTCCTTGATCAACTGTGCGCCAAATTGTTCCGGAGATTGCGGCAGCGCTGTGCTCACCGCCCATTTCAGTTCGTCACGCATTGGCAGAACAGATGGACTCGGCGCAGCAACCTTGTCGCCAGGGTGGTCATTCATATGCATTCCATTGCAAATATTGGGAACGGCAACATAGCCCACTGGCCTCAGGATCGGCAGCAGGAAGGATCGGCAACACATTTAGGAGAATTCGCTGATGGTTGAAGGCAACCAGAGACAGGAAGATTTGCAGGCAAAAAAAACCGCAGCGCACGCCACGGTTTGATTTGTTCAGTGAAGCGTTACCAGAAACGTTGCTGGGTCAACCGGGTCCACCAGCTCAGCAACACGCGATCGACCGAACCGCTGGCCGCCATGCCGATGCGCTCCTGAAGGCTTTTGCGTTCGGCATAATGCAAGTGATAGAGCTCGGACTGTTTGGCGCGTTCGGCGAGGTATTCATCGCTGGTCTTGAGTTCATCCACCAGCTGTTTATCCAGCGCCGTGACCCCCAACCAGATTTCACCGGTGGCCACTTCGTCGATGGCCAGTTGCGGGCGATAGCGGGAAACGAAGTTCTTGAACAGCTGATGGGTGATGTCCAGTTCTTCCTGGAATTTCTCCCGGCCCTTCTCGGTGTTTTCGCCAAACACCGTCAGGGTGCGCTTGTACTCGCCCGCCGTCAGGACTTCGAAATCGATGTCGTGTTTTTTCAGCAGGCGATTGACGTTGGGCAACTGCGCCACCACGCCGATCGAGCCGAGGATTGCGAACGGCGCGCTGATAATCTTCTGGCCAATGCACGCCATCATGTAGCCGCCGCTGGCCGCTACCTTGTCGATACACACGGTCAATGGCACGCCGGCTTCACGAATCCGCGCCAGTTGCGAGGACGCCAGGCCATAGCTGTGGACCATTCCGCCGCCGCTTTCCAGACGCAGTACCACCTCATCCTTTGGCGTGGCGAGGGTCAGCAGCGCGGTGATTTCGTGGCGCAGGCTTTCAGTGGCCGATGCCTTGATGTCACCGTCGAAATCCAGCACAAACACCCGTGGTTTGGCCTCGGGCTTCTTCTTTTGCTTTTTCTCGGTTTTAGCCTGGGACTTGCGCAGGGCCTTGAGCTGATCCTTGTCGAGCAAGGTTTGCTCCAGGCGTTCGCGCAGTCCTTTGTAGAAATCATTGAGTTTGTTGACTTGCAGCTGCCCGGTCGACTTGCGCCGACCTTTGCTGCGCAATGCCGCAAAGCTGGCCAGGACCACCAGGATGGCGATCACCAGGGTCACGGTTTTAGCCAGAAAAATGGCATATTCGGACAGAAACTCCACAGGGACTCCTTCAATCAATGCGCCGCATAAACGCGCGCGGGATACCTTCAGCATACCCATGCGCCGGCCCGGCGACCAGTCGTGAAACTTCGGGCAACACGCTTGTAACGGGCATTTCAAACAAGCGTATGTTTTTTCATTGACAGCTCACCGTCATCCTCATAACCTCGCCAAACCTTCAACGTACCGGGATGACGCGGACGTGGGCAGCATCTACTTGATTCGACATGGCCAGGCCTCCTTTGGTGCAGACGACTATGACGTCCTGTCGCCGACCGGTATTCGCCAGGCAGAAGTCCTCGGCCAGCACCTGGCCGAACTCGGTCTCAGCTTCGATCGCTGCCTGTCGGGCGACCTGCGCCGCCAGCAACACACCGCCAACAGCGCGCTGGAACAGTTCGCCGCCGTCGGTGTGCCGGTGCCGGTGCTGGAAATCGATTCCGCCTTCAACGAATTCGACGCCGACGCGGTGATCCGTGCCCTGCTGCCGGCCATGTTGGAGGACGAGCCCCAAGCGCTGGATATCCTGCGCAACGCGGCACAGAACCGTGCTGAATTCCAACGCATCTTTGCCTTGATCATCGAACGCTGGCTTGCCGGCACCTATGACACACCGGGCCTGGAGAGCTGGCCGGGTTTCGTCGAACGCGTGCAGGCCGGCCTGCATCGATTGCTCGAACAAGCCGACAACACCCAGAAAATCGCCGTGTTCACCTCCGGCGGCACCATCACTGCCCTGCTCCACCTTATTACACAAATGCCGGCAAAGCAGGCCTTTGAACTGAACTGGCAAATCGTCAACACCTCGCTCAACCTGCTGAAGTTTCGCGGTCGCGAGGTAGCCCTGGCTTCCTTCAACGGTCATGCACACCTGCAGCTGCTGAAGGCCCCGGAACTCATCACGTTTCGCTGAGTCCGGATTATTGTGACCCTGGCTGTAATCACCCAGCTCTTATTACCCAAGAAAGGATCGAACCATGACCTCCGTAGCTGATGCCGTACAAGCAATGAAAGCCAAGTTCAACCCAGCCGCTGCTGCCGGTCTGGACCTGGTCTTCGGTTTCCGCATTGACGACACCAAGAACTTCTCGCTGATCGTCAAGAACGGCACCTGCGAACTGCAAGAAGGCGAGAACCCGGACGCCCAGGTCACTCTGGTGATGGACGGTGAAACCCTGGAAGGCATCGTCGACGGTTCGACCGACGGCATGCAAGCGTTCATGGGCGGCAAACTGCGCGCTGAAGGCGACATGATGCTGGCGATGAAACTGTCCGAGCTGTTCTCGGGCTAAGCACGCCGCTCCCGTCTTTCGGGAGCACGTCTGGCTGCAAACGAATCCCGCCCCTCGTGGCGGGATTCGTCGTTTTCGCCCTCGGAAAACGGCTATCTGCGGATTTGCGGTCTATATTCCTTCTGGCCGCATGCGTCAGACATCGGCTGTTTGCCCTCACTTCTTTTGTGAAGATTTTTGTGGAGAGCACTGCCATGAGTCCACCTGACGAGCACAACGACTTCAGTCGTCGCCGTGTACTGCAAGGTCTCTCGGCAGGCGCCGTCGGTACCTGGGTCAGCCCACTATTCGCAGGGAGTAAAACCATGCCTGAAACTCCAGCCGATCTGATTCTGTACAACGGACGCCTGCACACCGTCGACCGCAAGAAACCCCAGGCCAGTGCCGTCGCGATCAAGGACGGGCGCTTCGTGGTGGTTGGCGGCGACGCCCAGGCCATGGCCCTGCAAGGTCCTGGCACCCAGATCATTGACCTGCATGGCCGAACGGTAATTCCCGGTCTCAACGACTCCCACCTGCACTTGATCCGTGGCGGCCTGAACTACAACCTCGAACTGCGCTGGGAAGGCGTGCCGTCACTGGCCGATGCCCTGCGTATGCTCAAGGAGCAGGCCGATCGCACACCGACGCCGCAATGGGTGCGGGTAGTCGGTGGCTGGAACGAGTTCCAGTTTGCCGAGAAGCGCCTGCCGACGATTGAAGAACTGAACAAGGCCGCCCCGGACACCCCGGTGTTCGTCCTGCATCTCTATGACCGCGCCCTGCTCAACCGTGCCGCGCTGAAAGTGGTCGGTTATACCCGCGACACGCCGAACCCGCCGGGTGGCGAGATCCAGCGCGATGCCAATGGCGACCCCACCGGCATGCTGATCGCCCGCCCCAACGCGATGATCCTCTACTCGACCCTGGCCAAAGGGCCGAAGTTGCCGCTGGAGTACCAAGTCAACTCGACCCGCCAGTTCATGCGTGAACTCAACCGGCTGGGCGTCACCAGCGCCATCGATGCCGGCGGCGGTTATCAGAATTACCCGGACGACTATCAAGTCATCCAGCAACTGGCCAAAGACCAGCAGCTCACGGTGCGCATTGCCTACAACCTGTTCACCCAAAAACCCAAGGAAGAGCTGACCGACTTCAAAAACTGGACCAGCACCTCCCATTACGGTCAAGGCGATGACTTCCTGCGGCACAACGGTGCCGGGGAAATGCTGGTGTTCTCGGCGGCGGATTTCGAAGACTTCCTTGAGCCACGCCCCGACCTGCCGCAAACCATGGAGCAGGAGCTGGAACCGGTGGTCCGTCACCTCGTCGAACAGCGCTGGCCCTTCCGCCTGCACGCTACCTACAACGAATCCATCAGCCGCATGCTCGACGTGTTCGAGAAGGTCAATCGGGATATTCCGTTCAACGGCTTGCCGTGGTTCTTCGATCACGCCGAAACCATCACCCCACGCAACATTGAACGGGTCAAAGCCCTGGGCGGTGGCATCGCGATCCAGGACCGCATGGCGTTTCAGGGCGAATACTTTATCGATCGTTACGGCGCGAAAGCGGCCGAAGTGACACCACCGATCGCGCGCATGCTGGCCGAGGGTGTGCCGGTGGGCGCCGGCACCGATGCCACGCGCGTGTCCAGCTACAACCCCTGGACCTCGCTGTACTGGCTGGTCAGCGGCCGCACCGTCGGCGGGCTGGCGCTGTACCCACAAGGCTTGAGCCGCGATACGGCGCTGGAACTCTTCACCCACGGCAGCGCCTGGTTTTCCTCCGAGCAAGGCAAGAAGGGCCAAATCAAGGTCGGGCAACTGGCGGACCTGATTGCACTGTCGGCAGACTACTTCCACATCGAAGACGAAGCCATCAAGTGGATCGAGTCGGTGCTGACCATTGTCGACGGCAAGATCGTCTACGGCAGCGTCGAATTCGAAAAACTGGGGCCTGCGCCCATCCCGGTAGTGCCTGAATGGTCGCCCGTGGTGAATGTTCCGGGACACTGGAAACCACTGGCGCCGCTGACCGCGCAAGTGCACCAGTGCGTGGGCGCTTGCGCGGTGCATGCCCACAGCCATGAGCGGGCGCGATTGTCCTCGGCGCCGGTCAGTGACTTTCAAGGGTTCTGGGGGGCGTTTGGGTGTTCGTGTTTTGCGTTTTGATGGGGCTTTTGGGCGCCGAGGAAGGCGCCCTGTTCAATCAGTGCGAGAGTTTTTCAAAGCGCTGGGTCAATCAGCTTCAGCGCGCCCTCAATCAACGCTGGCGTTGTTCAGCTTCATCCAGTTCCTTGAATGTCCGAACGTACTCAGCATCGGACTCCTGATTCGCATAAACCAGTGTTGCACTGTTGTCATCGATCAAATCCCCCGTCTGCGCATCTCGGCTGAAAGTGATCACAAAGCGTTTTTGATCCAGATTGAGAAACAGTTGGTAGAGATCGACCGGTCTGTCAGGCTTTTCGAATTTGCTGATCCAGTAGCGGACTCGATGGCTGAGGGCTGGAGGCTGGTTAATCAATGACTCTGTATTCACCTCAGGGAAATCATACTCAAGTGCTACACCCGCTATAGCGACCAGGTCTTCATTCATGCGTTCGGTAATCGGCAGGGGCTTATTGCGCAACATGGTTTCCACACTCGCTTCAGGAGGCGTACCCATGATGCGACGGCGGTACATTCCACTATCGAACCAGCGGGTCGCATCGAAACGATTGTCGTCAGGACTCCAGATGCCGTAATACATCATCACTTTTGAGGACATGTCATCTTCCTTGCCAACGATATTAAGACCAATAAGCACCGCGACCGCACATAGGCCGATTACGGAAAAAGCATTCAATTTCTTCATGTAGGCGGTCATTTGGCGGGCTTGTATTCGCACAGCTTTTTAGGGACGCCGTCAGGTGTATTGCCAGACCGAACCCCGTGAACAGCGCCTTCAGCATCCAGTGGATACCCGAGTGTGTCCTTGTAGTGCTCCCTACCCTGAGCCTGCTTCAACAACGCGGCATCCCTTTCACTCAATGTTTTGACAGGAGCTGCGGGCGCAGTCTCATTCGACAGTTGCGCATTGGCATCCTTCTGCGCCGCTCGATGGGCGCTCAAACGTCGCTGATAATCGCTAAGCTTTTTGCGGTATGCGCGGCTTGCAGCCTTATCGGCTTCCAGTTTGGCCGGTGCTTTTTCCAACGTCGCACGCTCCTCGTCGGTTCCGTAAGTCTGGTCATACAGACTACGCCGGGGGAATGCCCAAACTGTGGCTCCGGTCGCGTCCGCCATGACTTGCGCCAGGCTGAGTTCGTAGTGAGGATTTTCATTCTCTCCTACTTTCAGGCTTGCATTGATTCCCAACCCCGTCCGGCATGCATAGGAGTACATCTTTGCGCCATAGGCGAAGGCATCCGGCGTGAACATACGAGCCTGAGCATCACGCAACCGATAGCTGTCGCGTTTATCGAGTTCGTATCCCAGCTCGATACTGCCCACGACACCATGAGAGAAAAAGTCCATCTGCTTGATCTCCCTGCCCCGGCGCTTTCGCGTGGCAACAAAGTCAACCAACTGTGAAATGGAGTCGTACTCGCGATACTCGGCACCGTAACGCTCGGTTACTATTTTTTTGACTTCGGCCAGCAGTTTTGGATCGTACTCATCCTTGAATATGAAAAAGCCCTTTGAATGGAATAGCTAGGTGTGGAGGGCGGATAGCTTTTAAGCTGACGAATTCCTTGATTGATGAAATTCATCATATTGCCGCGTTGACCACGAATATTCGCCACAAAGCTGATGTAAGACGCCCCCACCACCGTCACATAATCCTGCGCCAGCGTCCCCTTGACCTGTGTCGTCCCATGCTGATCGCTCGTCTTGCCCTGCTTCTTCTTCGGCGTTGCCACGCTTGCCCCTCCTTAGTAATCGATGCCCAGGGCATCCAGGTGAGCAGCGGCTTCCTTGCCCCATTGCACGACAACAGAGGTGGGATCGGCGGTGAATACCCGCGCGGCGTTGCCGTGGTTGTCGGTGTGGCCGACCAGGCGCTGGCCATCGCCGGTTTCGATGCAATAGAGCATGTCGGGAATGGCATCGCCGGTGGTTTCGTCGACCAGTTGGAAGCGTTCGCTGTGTTTGGGCACGGTGATGATCGGAGTGAACGGTGCGGCACCGACTTGTGTGCCGACAAACACGTCGCCCGAACCGGTGATGATCATGCCGCCATGGGCCGTGGCACTGCCTAGAAAGGCGATGGGTTTGCCATTGATCAGGATGTTGCTGATGCCTTCGGTCACGGTATCGCCACAGGCCGTGGTGTCACCGACACGCAAGACCGGCATGCCGTTGATGTTCACGTTGGGTGAACCGCTGGTGCTGGGGTTGGTGCCGTGACCGGTCACCGGGCAGGCATTGAGATCACTGAGTCGAGCGGCAGGTTTCGCCATCATCTACATCCTTGTATGAGCTTGGGCGCGGAATTTACCGGATTCACGGGGTTGTTGAAAGGCTGGCCTCATGCCCAATGCCTGGCTCCTACATGTCTGACTTTGCCCTTAACTGAAACACCCGCTGACACAAGCTTGATCTCGATCACTTGTTCGCCCCCGCACACTCTCTACTATCACGCTTCCATCGAAGGCCACGGACGGCTCATTGGGAGCCTGCGGCCCATCAATCTCAAGGAAGAGTCAAAAATGCGGTCATTGAAAATCATTCTGCTGGCGTCAGCCTTCAACGGCCTGACCCAACGGGCGTGGCTGGACTTGCGTCAGGCCGGCCATTCGCCCAGCGTGGTGCTGTTCACCGATGAAGATACGGTGTGCGAGCAAATCGAACACTCCGGCGCCGATCTGGTGATCTGCCCGTTCCTCAAGGACCGGGTGCCGCAACAGGTGTGGAGCAACCGCCAGCGTCCCGTGGTGATCATTCATCCGGGCATCGTCGGCGACCGTGGCGCCAGCGCGCTGGACTGGGCCATCACTCGTGAACTCAGCCGCTGGGGCGTGACCGCGTTGCAAGCGGTGGAGGAAATGGATGCCGGGCCGGTCTGGGCCACCTGTGAATTCAACGTGCCTGCCGATGTGCGCAAATCCGAGTTGTACAACGGGAGCGTCAGCGATGCGGCGATCACCTGCATCCGCGAAGTCGTGGAAAAATTCATCGCCGGTTTCGTTCCTGTGCCCTTGGATTACAACCAACGCCATGTGACTGGCCGCTTGCAGCCGAACATGAAGCAAGCCGATCGGGCCTTCAGCTGGCACGACTGCTCACGCTTCATCAAGCGCTGCATCGACGCCGCCGACGGCCAGCCTGGCGTATTGGCGAGTCTGGCCGGCGCTCAGTACTACCTGTACGACACTCACCTGGATTCGCGCAGCGGCACGCCGGGGGAAATTCTCGCGGTGCATGACGATGCGGTGCTGGTGGCGACCGGTGATCACAGCCTGTGGATCGGTTCGCTGCGACGCAAACCCCGGCCCGATGAAGAAACCTTCAAGCGCCCGGCCCGGCATGTGCTCGCCGAACAGCTGGCACAAGTGCCGACCCTTGATTGGTCAATCGCCTCCCGGCCCTTCAACAATGAAAGCTATCAACCGATCCGCTATCGCGAATCAGGCCATGTCGGCGAGCTGACCTTCGAGTTTTACAACGGCGCCATGAGCACCGAACAATGCCAGCGCCTGGTGACGGCCCTGCGCTGGGCCAAATCCCGGGACACCCAAGTGCTGCTGATCAAGGGTGGGCGCGGCAGCTTTTCCAACGGTGTGCACCTCAACGTGATCCAGGCCGCAGCGGTTCCGGGGCTGGAAGCCTGGGCCAATATTCAGGCCATCGATGACGTCTGCCAGGAACTGCTCAGCGCCCGGCAACTGGTGGTCAGCGGCTTGACCGGCAATGCCGGAGCCGGCGGCGTGATGCTGGCGCTGGCTGCGGATATTGTCTTCGCCCGGTCCGACATTGTGCTCAACCCCCATTACAAAACCATGGGCCTTTACGGCTCCGAGTACTGGACCTACAGCCTGCCTCGCGCCGTCGGCCAGGCGATGGCGGAAAAACTGACTGAAGATTGCCTGCCGATCAGCGCCGTCAAGGCCTTGCAACTGGGCATGGTCCAGGAAATCGGCCCGCGCTGCCCCGACGAGTTTGGCCTGTGGTTGTTGCAGCGGGCCAACGGTGCGTTGAGCGATCCGGCGTACCAGGCGGTGCGCGAGCGTAAAAGCCAGCGCGAGGCTCAACTGATACAGCACTGTCGCAATGCCGAGCTGGAAGAAATGCAACTGGACATGGTGCAGAACCGTAAACAGTTCGGCGAGAAGTGCCGAAATTTTGTGTTCAAGCGCAAGGCGTGTGGCACGCCGCAGCGGTTGGTGGCGCAGTGGGCGATTGTTCGGGAAGTCGAGTTAGCCGATTGATGTGCGGTGCCTGACAGGGCCTCTTCGCGAGCAAGCCCGCTCCCACATTGAATGGGTGTCAGGCATAGATATTTGTAACATCGTAGATCGAATGTGGGAGCGGGATTGCTCGCGAAGAACGATAACGCGGTATCGGAAGACAAATGCTGCTCTTACAATGCCCGCACCTCCCACATCGGCCCTCCCATGGACATCGACCTCGCCCGCACCTTTCTGGAAATCGTCCGCCATGGCAGCCTGGCCGCGGCGGCCGAAAAGCTGCACGTCACCCAGACCGCGATCACCGCCCGGGTGCAGAAGCTCGAAAGCCAATTGGGCAGCACGCTGTTCGTGCGCAACCGCGCCGGTGCGCGCCTGACGCCGAACGGCGAGGCCTTTGTGGTTTACGCCAATCAACTGGTGCAGACCTGGGAAGCGGCGCGCCGCGACTTGCCGCTGCCCGAGGGCTACCGCGACGTGCTGCACATTGGCGGCGAAGTCAGTCTGTGCAACCCGCTGATGCTCAGTTGGGCTGGCGAGCTGCGCGCGAAGATTCCCAGCCACGCCCTGCGCATGGAAATCCGCGACGGCGAAAACCTGCTGCGCCAACTGGAGCTGGGGGTGCTGGACGCGGCGCTGGTCTATCAGCCCGAGTACTGGCCACGCCTGCAAGTCGAGCAGGTGCTGGAAGAAAAACTCATCCTGGTACGCCTGGCCGGACGCCCCGATCCTTACGTGTATATCGACTGGGGCCCGGACTTCCGTCGACAGCACGATGCCGCCCTGCCGGAAAAAGCCAAGGCGGCCCTGAGCTTCAACCTCGGACCGCTGGCCTTGCAATACATTCTGGAAAACGGCGGCAGTGGTTATTTCCGTACCCGTGTGGTCCACAGCTACCTGGAAAGCGGCGTGCTGGAGTCAGTGCCCAAAGCCCCGGAGTTCAGTTACCCGACTTATCTGGTTTACTCCCGGGACCGCGATTCGGCGACCCTGCAGCGCGCTTTCGATTTGCTGCGTGAAGTGATCAAGACGGATGACGACTGGTCCCAGCGCTGGGACCCTTTGACCTGACGCCAAGCACCTTGCACCGGAGCATGGCGCTTGTGGCCTCAAGGTTCGACCAGCCTCTGCGGCGGGATCGGCTAATCTGCTGGTTAGCACAATAACCACAGGTGAACGCAGTGAGGCAGACCACCGAAGCATTCCGCGCGCGCTACCGGGCCGACATTCATCCGCTCTACAACCCCTGGCTGCACGGCGCCTTTGTGCTGATGTTCGGGTTGCTGGCCATCGGCGCATTCTGGAGCACCGTGCATCAGGTATATCCACTGGAATGGCTGGCGGTGCCGCTGACCCTGTTGTTCTTCAACTTCGGCGTCTACGTCGTGCATCGGCATCTGGGGCACCACAAAAAGCGCCTGGCGCAAATGTTCTACGCCCGTCACGCCGGTGACCATCACAGTTTTTTCACCCCCGGCCACATGACCTACGACCATGCGCGAGACTGGCGGGTGATTCTGTTTCCGGCCTGGCTGATCGTGTTGCACACCCTGGTCATCACCGCGCCCGCCTGGTGGCTGCTGGCCCAGTTCAATGCCAACGTCGCGGGGCTGTTCGGCGGCTGCATGGTGCTCGGTTACCTGACCTATGAGGTGTTCCACGCCTGCGAGCACTTGCCGCCCACCAATCCAGTGACGCGTTTGCCGTGGATCCGCCAGATGCGTCGCCTGCACGAACTGCATCACCGTCGTGAGCTGATGCAGGAGCGCAATTTCAACATCGTATTTCCACTGATGGACTACCTGTTCGGCACCCTGTACTGGGAACCGGAGCAAACGCCCCTGCACCTGACGACAACGTCCATGACTCGCATGCAGCACGCAATCGACATTGCTGGAAACCCGGTCGCCGTGCTCGCCTACGCCAGCACGGCGACACGTTGGCCGCAGTGGCATCCGTCCTCCCTCAAGGTCGAGGGCCAAAGTGGCCCACTGTATGCTGGCGCGCGGTTCGAGGAAGACATTCGGGCCGGTGGGCACAACGGGCACTTGAGCTGGGAGGTCGACGAATACCTGCCAGGCCGCCGCTGGAGCGCTCGCGCCCGAGGCAATCATGGGTTGTCGTTGGTGGTGACGTATGAGTGCGAGGCGGCGGGTGATGACACGCGGTTTGTCCGGACCCTGGAATATCGCTTCAATGGCCTGGCGATGCGCCTCGCCAATCGACTGCTGCTCAAGCGGCGCATCGAGCGCGAATCGGCGGAGTCGATGCTGGCACTGCGCGAGATGGCGCAACAATCTCTGGCCCCGACAGGAATCAGCGCGTGAAAAGACCCCTCAGGTTTCGGCATTTGCTGTTGCTGCTGATCATTGTCATCGGCGCCTTCCTGTTGTTGCTACCGACCAAGGTTCGACCGATAGCCTGGACACCGTCACCGGCGCCCTCCCTCACCGATGGGGTCTACACAGACAATCAGCGCCTCAAAGGCGTGGAACGTGTCGGCGCCGCTGACATCGATGGCCCGGAAGCATTGCTGCTGGAGGAAGACGTCCTGATCACCGGCCTGCATGATGGCCGGTTGATTCGCACCAGCCTCGACGGCAAAACAACCGAAGTGCTGGCCGATACCGGCGGCAGGCCATTGGGTCTGGCGCGGCACCCCAATGGTTTGCTGGTGATCGCCGACGGGGTCAAGGGATTGCTGTCGCTGGACGCTCAGGGCCGGTTGATTCCATTGACCACCACAGCCAACGGTGTGCCCTTCGGTTTTACCGACGACGTGGCCATCGACAAGCCCGGGCATTACGCCTATTTCAGCGATGCTTCGAGCCGTTGGGGTTACGGCAAGGATAGCGAGGCGATCATCGAGCACGGCGGCGACGGCCGTTTGCTGCGTTATGACTTCCAGACCGGCAAGACGACGGTCCTGCTGGAAAAACTGGAGTTCGCCAACGGTGTGACCCTGGGGCCTGATGATGCGTTTGTGCTGGTCAACGAAACCGGTGCCTATCGCATCAGCCGCTATTGGCTGACCGGGCCGAAGGCCGGAACCCACGATCTGTTCATCGACAATTTGCCGGGGCTGCCGGACAACCTGGCCTTCAATGGCCACGACCGTTTCTGGGTGGCGCTGTATGCACCGCGCAATGCACTGCTTGACGCCTTGGCGCCCTACCCTCTGCTGCGCAAGATGATCGTGCGGGCAATGACAGTCCTGCCCATACCGGTGGAGAAACGCGCCTTCGCCCTGGGCCTGAACCTCGACGGCAAAGTGATTGCCAATCTGCAGGACGCCGGCAGCGGCAATTATTCACCCATTACCACGGTACGCGAGTATGGGGACTGGTTGTATCTGGGGTCGCTGAAAGCGCGGCACATGGCGCGGTTGCCGTTGAGTACGGCATTGAAATAGGCTTGCAGCCAAAAAGATCGCAGCCTTCGGCAGCTCCTACAGGATTTGTGTTCGCCCGATATTTCACGGCGTGCGCGATTCCAATGTGGAGCTGCCGCAGGCTGCGATCTTTTGATCTTGAATCAACGCGGATCCATCTCACCATCGCGTACCGCATTGTCGGTCTTTTCGCGCACTCGCTGCGGGTCGATGTCAGTGACGTCGTCCTGCTCCAGAGGCCTTATATCTTCGTTATCCGGCAGTTCATCGATGCCCGGCTCTTCCTCCGGGTTGACGGTAGTGCGTCCCGGACTCAGGGGTTCGGGATGGGTCGGGATCGGGTCGTAGCCGCCCTGTTCTTCGCTGGGGTACTTTTCTTTATGGGGAAAGGCTGAATGGGGCATGGGGCACCTCGCGTGGAGCCGTAACATCGGGCTCTGATCGTTCGAGGTGCCGGTATTGATCCCCGTTCCAATTTTCAGTCAGCGATCGTCGGTGGCTCGACATGGCACATCAGGACGATGACTGAAGTTGTTGGACGATCTTGTCTTTCACGTGCAAGCGCTTCTCTTTGAGTTTCTTCAGTGCCTCATCGCTGGGCGCATCTGATTGTGCGGACTCGGCCTTCAACACCTCCGCGTCTGCCTGCGAATACTTGTTGATCAGTGAATCCAGTAACGGATCCTTGGTGCGTTTTTGCTGGATCTCTTCCTTTGAAAGTTTCAGATCCTGATACAGATCATGAGTCACCGGCATGGAACACCTCCGTTGGTTAATCGGTAGCAAGCGCGATCGACTGCGCTCACCAGCTATCAGAATGGCCTTGCTTACCGTGTTCTGTCGACCGCCTATCAGACCAGCGGTGCCCGTTCGTCGCCCTGCCGCAAAAGCGATAAAACCTTTGCCCGAGCGCCAATCTCCATTGAGTAACGATCATCCGAGCACGCTGCGGATCTTGCTCAATAGCGCTTCAGGGCCATAAGGTTTGCTCAGCAAATAAGTGTCGGGGCTGAGTTGGTGATTGCGCGAAATAATGTCCCGGGTGTGGCCGGAGGTAAACAGCACCGCCACCGGAGGATCCTGCACCTTGGCCCAGGCGGCCAGATCCGAACTTTTGATCAAGCCGGGCATGACCACATCGGTGAAAATCAGGTCCACCGTCGCGCCATCGAGCAACATCTGCATCGCCAGATCTCCGTTAGCCGCGGTCAAGACCTGATAGCCCTCTTCACGCAGCAAATCCACCGCCGAGCTGCGCACCGCTTCATTGTCCTCGACCACCAGAATGGTTTCGTGGCCGCCCCGGTGCTGCGGATCATGGTGCGTTGTTTCATCGAGCAACGGACGCAAGCTGCGAGGAAAATACAGCTGCACCCGAGTGCCTTGTCCGACGACGCTGGATATCTCGATGTGCCCGCCACTCTGTTTGACGAAACCGAACACCATACTCAACCCCAGGCCTGTGCCTTGGCCATCGGCCTTGGTGGTAAAAAAAGGCTCAAAGGCCTGTGCGAGCACTTGAGGCGACATGCCAACGCCCGTGTCAGCCACCGCAACGCAAACATAGTCGCCGGCGGCGATGCCCTTGCCTGCGCAAAACTTGCGGTCGAGGGCAATGTTCTCGGCGCTCAGGGCAATGATCCCCTCACCATTCATGGCGTCTCGGGCGTTGATCGCAAGGTTGAGAATGGCGTTTTCCAGTTGATTGCGGTCGACATAGAGATGCCAGGGATTCTGTGACAGGGTCACATTGATCTGGATGGTCTCCCCCAGCGCCCGCTGCAACAATTCCCCCAGCCCTTCAAAAATCTGTCGTGGATCGCACACGGCTGGCGACAAGGGCTGACGACGGGCAAAGGCGAGCAACTGTGAAGACAGTTTGGCACCGCGCTCGACCGCGGCAATCGAGGCACTGACCCGGCGTTGCACGTTGGCGTTGTCCGGCTCGTGACGCGCCAGCAAGTGCAGGTTGCCGGCGATCACCTGTAACAGGTTGTTGAAGTCATGGGCCACGCCGCCGGTGAGACCGCCGATGGCTTCAAGTTTTTGCGACTGACGCAACTGCTCTTCAGCCGCCAGCCGCGCTTCGACTTCGTCGGCGACTCGCTGCTCCAGGTTGCGGGTGAATTTGAGCAACGATTCTTCGGCGATCTTGCGCTCGTGGATGTCGATCAACACCCCCGGAAAGCGGAATGCTTCACCTTGCTCGTTGAATTCGCAACACCCGCTGGCGAGCACCCACAGGTAACTGCCATCGGGGCGCAGAACCCGGTATTCGGCGTTATAGGGGATGCCGGTTTCCACCGACTGATTGAGCCGCTCCTGAACCCAACTGCGGTCGTCGGGATGAATCTGCATTTCGGCGATGAGGGGTGGCAGGTTGGCCAGGTCCTGATCGGGCGGGTAGGAAAACGTGCGGGCGAAGCGTTCGTCGCCAGACAATACATTGGCCTTGATGTCCCAGACGAACGAGCCGAGCAAAGCCCCGGCATTGAGGGCCAGGCGAACCCTTTCGTTGTCGGCGCGGTAAGCGTTTTCGGCGTCTTGACGCCGGCGTTCGGAAATCACATGGTCAGTGGTGTCGACCACCATCGCCATGACCCCGGCAGGGTGCCCGTCATCATTGGCGACGGGACTGTAATAAAGATCCATCCAGACGTCTTCGGGGACGCCGTCACGCAACAGCACCAGGGTTTTGTTGTGATAGGACAAGGTCCCGCCCGCAAGGCAGATATCCACCACATGCCGATTGAATTCGGCGACCTCTGGCCAGCCCAATTCCACCGGGGAGCCCAGCAGGTAAGGATGGCGCCCACCGGCAAACCTCGAGTAGGCATCGTTATAGATCATGTAACCGGGTCGGCCCCACAGCATCACCATCGGCAGCGGTGAGGCGAGCAATAACTGCACCGCGCTGCACAGGCTTCCGGGCCAGGTATCAATGGGGCCGAGCTCAGTCAGGCTCCAGTCGAACGCGCGAATGCGTCCGGCCATTTCCCCGCTCCAGCCCGTACACCCGTGGCTATTGTCTAGAAACTGCATCGACTGGCCTATGTCCTGTGAATGACATGTCTTCAGGCAGTGCAACGGCGTGAGGAGACGGTGCGTGCCCGTTTGTTTCGAGCACCGCCAACGCCAATGGTTTCATAGAGGTATAGCTGATTCTCGACCGTCCCCTAAGTGACCCTTGCAACAAGCCCGCCAGATGCCCTGCCGATAGCAGACGCGTACTGGTAATGCCGGCAATCGGGTGACCGACACTGTCTCTGTAGGAGCTGCCGAAGGCTGCGATCTTTTGATTTTGCTTTTCAAGATCAAGATCAAAAGATCGCAGCCTTCGGCAGCGCCTACGCGCGTATTCGGTCAATAGCGCAGGTTCAGCGGAAATCCCGGCTGCGCACATGGATGCCATCAAGCAATGAACTCAGATCGCTCAAGCGCCCGGCAATCAGGTGCCGCACCTCGCCTTCCTTTTCCCAGCGCCCATCGACCTTGAGCAATTGCGAGCCGACCAGTACCTGCCGTTGCCGTTCGGCCAAGTCACGCCAGACCACCACATTGACGTTGCCGAACTCGTCTTCAAGGGTCACGAAGGTCACGCCGCTGGCGGTGCCCGGACGCTGCCGACCGGTGACCAGCCCGGCGACGCTGACAGGACGCCCATGCTCGACCTCCAGCAATTCCCTGGAACTGCGACAGCGCCGGGCCTTGAGTTCACCCCGCAACAACGCCAGCGGATGCGGCCCGAGGGTGGTGCCGACACTGGCGTAATCGGCTTGCAGGTCCTCGCCCACGGTGGGTTTTGGCAGAGACACCGTCGGCTCTTCCTGACTCGGCAAACCGGCAAACAAACCGAGTTGTTTCTGTACCCCCGCCACTTCCCAGCGCGCCCGATGCCGATCACCGGCCAGCCCGCGCAGTGCACCGGCATCGGCCAGTTGCTCCTGGGCGCGGGCATCGAGTCGTGCCCGTTCGCCAAGGTCGGCGATGTCGGTAAACGCCCCTTTCGACCGTGCGACCTCAATACGCCGGGCATCGTCCTCGCGAAAGCCCTTGATCATCCGCAACCCCATGCGAATGGCCGGCTGCGCGCCGGTGATCGGTTCCAGGCTGCAATCCCAATCGCTGGCTCGCACGTCCACCGGGCGAATCTGCAAATGATGTCGGCGAGCGTCCTGGAGAATCTGGTCCGGGCTGTAGAAACCCATGGGCCAGCTATTGATCAACGCACAGGCGAAGGCCGCCGGCTCATGGCATTTCAACCAGCAACTGGCGTAGGTCAGCAAGGCGAAACTGGCGGCGTGGGATTCGGGAAAACCGTAATCGCCGAAGCCTTTGATCTGCTCGAAGATCTGCGCGGCGAACTCCGCCGTGTAGCCGTTTTTCTTCATGCCGTCCGCCAGGCGTTCCTTGTGCGGTTCCAGTCCGCCATGGCGTTTCCACGCGGCCATGGAGCGGCGTAATTGATCGGCCTCACCGGGGCTGTAGTCGGCGGCAACAATCGCAATCTGCATCACCTGTTCCTGGAACAGCGGCACGCCCAATGTACGTTTCAGCACCGCTTCAAGTTCTTTCGACGGATATTTCACCTCTTCTTCGCCCTTACGTCGTCGCAGATAGGGATGCACCATCCCGCCCTGAATCGGCCCCGGACGAACGATCGCCACCTCGATCACCAGATCGTAGAAGTTCTTGGGTTTGAGCCTCGGCAGCATCGACATCTGTGCCCGGGATTCGATCTGGAACACCCCGATGGTGTCCGCATGACCGATCATCTCGTAGGTTTGCGGATCTTCGGCCGGCACCGTCGCCAGGCTCAGGTCACGGCCCCGGTGCCGACGCAGCAGGTCGAAACAACGGCGAATCGCGCTGAGCATGCCCAGCGCCAGAATATCGACCTTGAGCAACCCGACCGCATCCAGATCGTCCTTGTCCCACTGGATGATGGTGCGCTCGGCCATGGCGGCGTTTTCCACCGGCACCAAACTGTCCAGGGGCTGCTCGGAAATCACGAAACCGCCAGGGTGCTGGGACAGGTGCCGGGGGAAACCGATCAACTGCCCCGTCAGGCTCAGCACCCGGCGCAACACCGGGCTGTCGGGATCGAAACCCCCTTCACGCAAGCGCTCGAGGGGCGGCGCCTGATCACTCCAGTGGCCGCAACAATCGGCCAGGGCGTTGACCTGATCCGGCGGCAAACCCAGTGCCTTGGCCACATCGCGCACTGCGCCGGCTCCATGGTAAGTGCTGACCACCGCCGTCAGCGCCGCACGGGCCCGACCATAACGCTGAAACACGTACTGCAGGACTTCTTCGCGGCGCTCGTGCTCGAAATCCACGTCGATGTCCGGCGGTTCGTTGCGCTCTTTGGAGAGGAAACGCTCGAACAGCAGCGTGCTCCGCTCCGGATCGATCTCCGTGATCCCCAATACGTAGCACACCGCCGAGTTGGCGGCGGAACCGCGCCCCTGACAGAGAATGTGTTGCTTGCGGGCGAAATTCACAATGTCGTGAACCGTCAGGAAGTAGCTTTCGTACCCCAGCTCGGCAATCAGCTCAAGTTCCTTGTCGATCTGCGCCAATACCTCGGCTTTCGGACTTTTTTCCCAGCGCCACCGAATCCCCTTTTCGGTCAAGGTCCGCAGCCAGGACGTGGCCGTGTGACCTTCAGGCACCAGCTCACGGGGATACTGATAACGCAACTGACCAAGGTCGAAGGTGCAGCGCCGGGCGATGTTCAGCGTTTCGTCGAGCAGGGCCTGCGGATAGAGATCGAGCAAGGCGTCGAGGCTGCGTAAATGTCGTTCGCCATTGGGGTGCAGACGCAACCCGGCCTCGGCCACCGGTACGTGATGGCGGATCGCGGTCATGGTGTCCTGCAAGGCACGCCGACCGCGTGCATGCATGTGCACATCGCCGCTGGCCACCGCCGGGATCCGCAGTTCCCGCGCCAGGGTCAGCAGCGCCGCCAGTCGCCGGGTATCGTCCTGTCCGCGATGTAACTGAACGGTCAGCCACAGGCGCTCGGCGAAGGTCTGTTTCAGCCAGTGCCCCTGCTCAACGTCATCGACGGCGTCCGGCACCCACAATGCCAACAGCCCCGGCAACGGCTCGCTGAAATCTTCCCGCAGCACCTGATACTGACCTTTCTGCGTGCGGCGTCTGGCGTGGGTAATCAATCGGCACAGGTTTTGGTAACCCTCGAGGTTTTCCACCAGCAGCACCAGTTTCGGGCCGTCTTCGATGCGTATTTCGCTGCCGATGATCAGCGCCAGCTCCACGGACTTGGCCGCCTGCCAGGCGCGGACGATACCCGCCAAGGTGCATTCGTCGGTGATCGCCAGGGCTTGATAGCCCTGTTTTTTCGCCCGCTGAAAAAGCTCAAGCGCACTGGAAGCACCGCGCTGGAAACTGAAGTTCGACAGGCAATGCAGTTCGGCATAGTCGACACTCATGCGAACCAGCCTTGCAGCCACAACGGACCGTCTTCACCCACCGTTCGATAGGCCCAGCCCTGCTGGCCGGAACGGGTTTCGATCAGGTAGTAATCGCGGCGCACGTCGTCACCGTCCCACCAACCCGACTCGATGCGCTCCGGCCCCATGAGAATGCGCGTCGAACCTTCGTGCACCGCCTGCGGTTCAGTCAGTAGCCAGCCCGGACGTTGCACGGCGGGCAGCCCCCCACAGGCCTGACTGTCGACACTGGCCCGCCACGCGCATTCCGGCCGGTGATCGGCCTGGAACCGCAAGCCCTGCACTGCGTCATCCCCCAGTCGCGCACGCAAGCGTTCGCGCAGTTGCTCCCAGGGCAAGGACTGCTGCGGACGATCGTCGAACAGTTCCTGACGCTGGGGGACAAAGGCCGGCAGGTCTTCGGCGCGCAGACGAAAGCCGCGCACCGGCGCCTCGACCTGAACCTGCTCCAGACGCCCCCGGGCCAGTTCGAAGAGCATCGCCGGATCGCGCTCGGCACTGAGCAGGCCGACCTTGATCAGCGTGTCTGGCAACCCGGCGTGCTCCAGGTGCAGGTCAAAACGCTGCACACCGCTGTCCCGGCCACAGAGAAACGCCGCCAGGTCGCCGGTCAGCCGGCGCAACGGAAACAGCAACGCCTGATGGGATTGCACATCGAAGTTGAGCTCGATGCGCACATCGAAACGGTCCGGCGGCAGGTAAAACGCCAGCGCCAGCCGTCGCTCGCCGAACAGGCTGTCCAGATGTTTGAGCACCTGAGCCTCGAAACGCCGGGCCAGACTATGCCGGGGCAGCGCCTGCACCTGACTCAAAGTGCGCAGCCCCATGCGCGACAATGCCGTGGCTACGCTTGGCTCCAGGGCAATCCGGTCGACGGGCAACTGCCCGAGATGATGCTGCAAGGCCTGATCATCAGGCACCACCAGACCGTCATAAACGTTGGCCAGCACCCGCGCCGCCACCGGGTTGGGCGCGGCGACAATCCGATGACGAAACCCCAGCTCGCCGAGTTCCGCCCGCAACCGCGCCTCGAACTGCGGCCAGGACCCGAACAAGCCCAGGCTGGATTCGATTTCAAACACCACGGCTCGCGGGTAATGCACGCTGACCTGAGAACTGAACCGATAGGCCCAGGCGGCCAGAAACTGCTGCCAGTGTTCGA
Organism: Pseudomonas sp. A-RE-19; assembly: GCF_019956555.1. Taxonomy (GTDB): domain Bacteria; phylum Pseudomonadota; class Gammaproteobacteria; order Pseudomonadales; family Pseudomonadaceae; genus Aquipseudomonas. Next base: position 145,004 of record NZ_JAHBDQ010000009.1, read on the forward strand.
TCTCGGCGGCATCGTATTCGGCCGTGACAAAACCTTTGCTCAGGGCCTGGGCGGCGGTCATCGACTGGCCGGGCCGCAAGCCCAGCGCCCGCGCCGAACCGTTGACCGCCTGCAGCACCCGACGTTGGGCCGGGCCGGTCAGTAGCGCCAGCGGCTCATCGGGGTCGGGGCGCTGCCGCAGCACGGCATCCAGTGCCAATTGCGGGAAGAGAATGCAAACCCAGCGCATGGCAACCTCAATGCCCCACGGCAAAGGCAATCGGCGCCGAACGGGCCAGCCCACCCCGGCACTTGAGCACCCGCAACTGAGCAGGCCTGGCGTCGATGGCGATGCGCAGGGCCGCTGGCGACGGGTTGATGGCTTCACTGAGCGAGCGATAGGCGAATGCCAGGGTCTGGCCGGTTTCCGCCGCCACCTGCAAACGTCGCAACGCCCGATCGTCGGCCTTGTGCGGCCAGCACAACACCGCCCCGCAACTGCCCGAGCGCAGGCATTGTTCCGTCGCCCACAGCGCATCGCGCTCGCTGGCCTGGATGATCGACAGTTGCCGCAGATCGACTCCGGCGTTCTGCCAGGCCTGGGGATATGGCACGTAAGGCGGCGCCACCAGCACGATGCGCTCCCCCGCCGCCGACAGCCGCGCCAGCGCCGGCCACACCAGTTGCAATTCACCCACGCCCTGCCCGGCCAGCAAAATTTCGGTCAGCGCCGCTTCCGGCCAACCGCCCGTGGGCAACGCCGCATCCAGCGCCGCATGCCCGGTGGGTTGCGGGCTGACGGCCGGTGGCGCAGGCCGGCCCTTCCAGACCTGGCCGCCATTGAACAGCGTATCCAACGCAACGACGGCGCCCATCACCCTTGCCTCACCAGACCGCAGAACACGCCTTCGATGGCCAGATCCTGATCGGCTCGGACGATGATCGGTTTGTAAGCCGGATTGCGCGGTAACAGGCGAACAGAATCGCCGACTCGCTCAAAACGCTTGATGGTGACTTCGCCGTCGAGCCGCGCCACGACAATCTGGCCATTGACCGCCTCGGGATTGCGCCGCACGCCCACCAGATCGCCGTCGAGAATGCCATCCTCGATCATCGAATCGCCCTGCACCCGCAGCATGTAATCCGGCACCCGCGAGAAGATAGACGGATCGAGCAGCAAACGGCTGTGGACCTCGGCATCGGCACCGATCGGCGCACCAGCCGCCACTCGACCGAGTACCGGAACGTCCAGCAGCTCGGGCCGCGGCGGTTGATTCAGCAACCGGATGCCGCGCGCCTGATGTGGATTGACCTCGATGAAACCGGCCTCGGTCAGCGCCAGCACGTGCTTGCGCGCCACGCTACGGGAGGCGAAGCCAAAGGCCTCGCTGATTTCAGCGAGGCTCGGGGGCTGACCGTGTTCGGCGATGCGATCGCGGATGAAGGTCAGGATGGCGGTACGGCGGGGAGTTAAAGTCGTCATGGAGTACATTTGTACTCTTTCCGGGTTTTCCTGACAAGTATTTGTAGGAATCGTGTGGGCAAGCGCCCTCGCCACAAAAGCAGATCAGCAGCCGCGCTTGAGGATCTGGTCCATCACCCAATCGGTTTTCAACGCTTGTTCGGCCAGCGCCGGATGCTGAGCCTCGCCACGGATGTGGGCGTTCATGCCCAGCACGTGGTGCCACTGGATGTGTTCGTGATGCTCGATATGCAGGCTGAGGTGCTGATCGGCTTCCAGCTGCACCGGGTGTTCGTCGAACACCGAAAAGCTGATCCGGCCTTGGCTGCCGATCAGCTCGACCCGGTCCTCGCGGCGGTCCGCCACGAAATTCCAGCAGCCCATGCCCAACGCCCCCGACGCAAATCGCCAACTGGCGCTGACGGCATCTTCGGCGGCATAGAGGCCTGCCTGGTGTGCAGTGAAACCGGCGACCTCGACGATGTCGCCCAGCAGGTACTGGAACAGGTCGAAGCCATGGCTGGCGAGGTCGGCGAAGTAACCACCGCCGGCAATCGCCGGATCGGTGCGCCAGTTGTCTGCGCCGCCAAGATCGCTCGGTGAAGGCGCTTTGGTCAGCGTCCAGGTGAGGTGTCGGACGTCGCCGATCCGTCCTTCCTCCAACCATTGCCGCACCTGCTGGAAGCGCGGCAACGAGCGTCGGTAGTAGGAAACGAACAGGTGCAGCCCGGCCTCGGCAAAAACCTTTTGCATCTCACGGCTTTGCCCGGCGTTCAGCGACATCGGCTTTTCGACGCAGCAATGTTTGCCGGCGGCAGCCACTTGCAAGCTGTAAGCGTGATGACTGTCGGGGGGCGTGGCGATGTACACCGCGTCCACCTCGGGATCATTGATCAACGCATCAGCATCGGTGTAGACCCGGGCAATGCCGTGGCGCGCAGCGTAATCGGCCACCGCCTCCAGACGCCGTCCCATCACCGCCACCAGCGCCGAGCCGGGCGCCTTGTAGAACGCCGGCCCGCTCTTGCGCTCGGCCACACTGCCGCACCCGATCATGCCCCAGCGGACCACGTTCATAGACACTCCCCCCAGGTTCAACCGATGCGCAGTGCGCGCAGGTCGAGGCGACCGTCCTTGAGCGGTGGGCACCAGTAGTAGCCGCCGGTGATCGGTCGGCTGATGCGATACAAGCCGTCGGTGATGCCGTCTTCCAGACCGCTCATGCGTCGCAGCTGGGATTCGAACGCATCGAGGGAAAAACCGAAGGCCAGGAACATCAGGCCGGCACGATCGCCTTCAATCCACGGCATCGAGCGACGGACCACGAAAGCTTCGGGCGTGAAACTTTCCTGGGCGGTGCGTTTGACGTGGGCAGAGATTGGCGCGTCGTCGAGTTCTTCGTTGTCGCTCAGGCGCCGCCCCATGATGTTGTCCTTCTCGTGGGACGGCATCGCGTGAAAGCCCTTCAGGTCATGCTGCCACTGCTGGATTGCGGCGAAGCTGCCACCGACCAGACCGTCCGCGCCTTCGCTCAACAGTGCGGCCGCTACAGCGGCTTCGTCGTGAGGGTTTTCGGTGCCGTCTTCGTAACCGGTCAGGTCATGGCCGCTCATGTGGCGGAAAGTTTCGTTCATCTGCACCAGACGCAGGGCCGGTGCCAGCGCGGCTTCGATCGCGTGGCTGCGATTGAGCAATTCGCCACGGTCAACGCCATGCAGCCAGCACCAGAGTGCGTGTTGGGTCGACGGGTTGTCGACGCCGACACCGACCAGCGCAGGAAAGGCGCGCAGCCCGTCGATCTGCGCGTGCAGCGCCTTGACCAGGGACTCACCGAAACCGACCACCGCCGACTTTCCGTCCACCAGGCGCATCAGGTTATCGAGCGCAGCCGGCAGTGCCTCGGCAGATTCAAGGGCGAAGAACATATGACGAGCTTGAGGCGGAACAGGGGTGGCGAGAATGCCCGGCTGGTAATAACTCATATGAACTCCTTAAAAGAGTCGGAGTTTAACCGGACCACCGTCAGTTGTGTGCGCTCAGGTCAAAAGATCAGAACCCGGGAGCGGGTCATGACAATGTGTTGCAATCTTGGTAAAACGATTCAGCTATGCTGATCAGGCCTTGACCTGATAACGGAACGTAGCGATAACACCTTATCCGCATCACCCAATCCAGACGGGGTAGCGACATGACCACAGCACAGATCCTTGGCAACCTGTTTCCCACTGCCGACAACGTCCCGGAAAAGTATCGCCTCAACGGCCAGACCGAACAGCGCGAATACCTGGTCGATGGCGAACTGAAAACCTGGTCTGGTCCCCTCGCCCAAGTCCGCAGCCCGGTGTACCTGAGCGGCGCGAATGGCGATGAACAAGTGATCCTCGGCAGCACGCCGCTGCTCGATGCCGACACCGCACTGACGGCGCTCGACGCAGCCGTCCGCGCCTACGACCGGGGTCAGGGCCTGTGGCCGACCATGCGCGTGGCCGAGCGCATCCAGCACGTCGAAACCTTCCTGGCTCGCATGCGCGAACAGCGTGAGGCGGTGGTCAAGTTGCTGATGTGGGAGATCGGCAAGAACCTCAAGGACTCGGAAAAAGAGTTCGACCGCACCTGCGACTACATCGTCGACACCATCAACGCCCTCAAGGAACTCGACCGCCGCTCCAGCCGCTTCGAACTCGAGCAGGACACCCTCGGCCAGATCCGCCGCGTTCCGATGGGCGTCGCGTTGTGCATGGGGCCTTACAACTACCCGCTGAACGAAACCTTCACCACGCTGATTCCGGCGCTGATCATGGGCAACACCGTGGTGTTCAAACCGGCCAAGCTTGGCGTGCTGTTGATTCGCCCGCTGCTGGAGGCGTTCCGCGACAGCTTCCCGGCCGGGGTCATCAACGTCATCTACGGCAGCGGCCGCGAAACCGTCAGCGCACTGATGGCCAGCGGCAAGATCGACATCTTTGCATTTATCGGCACCAACAAAGCCGCCAGCGACCTGAAAAAACTCCACCCAAGGCCTCACCGCTTGCGCGCAGCCCTGGGCCTGGACGCGAAAAACCCCGGCATCGTCTTGCCAGAGGTCGATCTGGACAATGCGGTCAGCGAAGCCGTTACCGGTTCCCTGTCGTTCAACGGTCAGCGCTGCACCGCGTTGAAAATCCTCTTCGTCCATGAAGACGTGGTCGAAGCGTTCATCGAAAAATTCAACGCCAAACTCGCCAGCCTCAAACCCGGCATGCCGTGGGACAGTGGCGTGGCCCTGACGCCATTACCGGAGTCAGGCAAGGTCGACTACCTGCACACGCTGGTGGCGGACGCGGCCAGCAAAGGTGCAGCCGTAGTCAACCCCAATGGTGGTGAGTCCCGGGCATCGTTCTTCTACCCGGCCGTGTTGTACCCGGTGACCCCGCAGATGCGCGTCTACCAGGAAGAACAGTTCGGCCCGGTCGTGCCGATCGTGCCTTACCGTCATCTGGACACCGTGATCGATTACGTTTTGGAATCCGACTTCGGCCAGCAACTGAGCATCTTCGGCACCAACCCGGTGGCGGTCGGCAGGCTGGTGGACACGTTCGCCAACCAGGTCGGCCGGATTAACCTCAACGCCCAGTGCCAGCGAGGCCCGGACACTTATCCGTTCAACGGTCGCAAGAACTCCGCCGAAGGCACGCTGTCGGTACATGATGCACTGCGCGTGTTCTCGATTCGGACTCTGGTGGCGACCAAGTTCCAGGAAAGCAGCAAAGAGCTTCTCAGCGAGATCATCAGCGGACGAAACTCGAGCTTCCTGACCACCGACTACATCTTCTGAGGACACCGAGCCTGAGCATCATCAGAGGCCTTCGACTGCCACCGCTGTTGCGCCGCATACTGCGTCCGTTGCTGGACCCGTACCGGCGCTACCGCCACGCCAAACTGATCCATGCGGTGCGGGTTTCGTTGGGATTGCTGGCGACGATCCTGCTGACCACCGGCATCCACCTGCCCCACGGTGAATGGGCGTCGGTGACCATGCTGGTGGTGATCGGTGGCTTGCAACACCACGGTAATATCGGCAAAAAAGCCGCCGAGCGGGCCATCGGCACCTTGATCGGGGCTGGTGTCGGCTTATTGCTGGTGGCGCAACAGGCCTGGCTCGGGATGCCGTGGCTGACCTATTTCGCGATGTCGGTGGTGTGCGGATTCTTCTCGTACCACGCCATTGGCAAGGGCGGTTACACGGCGCTGCTGTCGGCGATCACCGTGTTTATCGTCGCGGGGCACGGTGACAACCCGGTCACCGATGGCCTGTGGCGCGGGGTGGATATTCTGATCGGCATCGCCTTGGCGCTGGCCTTCTCCTTCGCCCTGCCGCTGTACGCGGTGTACTCCTGGCGCTACAACCTGGCCGATGCGTTGCGCGACTGCGCGGCAATCTATGGCCGCATCATCAAGGGTGAGTCCGTCACCGCTGACGAACACTTGCAACTGATGAATCGCTTGAACACGGTGATGGTGCAACTGCGCTCACTGATGCCCTCGGTGTCCAAGGAAGTTCGGGTTTCCATGACCGAACTCGATGCGATTCAGCGCAATCTGCGGATGTGCGTCAGCATCCTGGAAATTCTCGGCAATAGCCGGCCGAATGCCGATGACGCCGAGGCAATGGACCATCTGCAATCGGCATTGAAAGCCGAGCACCGACAGATTCGGGTACAACTGATCGGTATGGCTCGGGCATTGAAATCGGGGGCTTCTCAACGGCTCAGCCGGCCAACCGAACCGTCACCGGACTCAACGCTCGATGCGCCGGTCTACAGTCCGCTGGATGGCTATCAACTACTGACCCGACAATTGACCGCGAACATCGGCGAGATGCGCCAGCGCCTGGCGAGGACCGCACCGCGCTGGAACATCTGAGGGGCTGATTACTGTGTAGCCACTCGCCGAAGCTTCAAACCCCAACCCTGTTGCATCCCGGCGGCGGCCAACAGAATCGCGGCGACACCTATCCATTGCAGCGGCTCCAGGCGATGGCCAAAGGCGAACCAGTCAACGAAGATCGCTGCAATCGGATAAATGAATGACAACGCCCCGGTCAGGGCGGTCGGCAGTTTTTGAATCGCGCCGTAGAGCAACACATACATCAAACCGGTATGCACGATACCCAATGTCACCAGGCTGGCCCAGGCACTGGGCGCTTGCGGCAGCGCCGAAAAGTGCGCAAACGGAGCGAGCAACAGGACGCCGGTGCAGACCTGGATCAACGCGATAAGATGCGGTGGCGTGCCGGTCAGGCGTTTGATGATCAACGCGGCAATCGCGTACAGAAACGCCGCCCCCAGCGCCAGACCAATCCCCATCAGGTAATCATTACCGCCCTCGCCCTGCTCGCCATGGGCGCTGACAATCGCCAGCATCCCGAGAAACGAAATGCCCAGCCAGAACAGTTTTTGCAGGGTGATTTTCTCCCCGAGAAACAGTGCGGCCAGCCCCACCAGCATGAACGGCTGAACGTTATAAACCGCCGTGCCAATCGCAATTGACGCGCGGGAATAGGACGCGAACAACAGCACCCAGTTACCGACAATCGCCACACCGCTCAGTACGGCCAGCAAGAAAGTGGTGGACGTCAAAATGCCGGGGCGAAGGAAACCGAACGCCGCGCAGATCAGCAACAAGGTGGCGGCGCCGAACACGCAGCGCCAGAACACCACGTCCAGCACCGGTTGCCCGGACACCAGCACGAACCAGCCAATGGTCCCGGAAATCAGCATGGCGGCGGTCATTTCAAATGACCCGTGACGTATTGTTTTGTCCATCATCAGCCTCCTCTATTCGAGCCCAAAGTATGCCAATTCGCCGGGAGGCTTCTCCAGCGCCAAAAGCAGGCTAAACTCGATTTCTGCCTTTTTTATCAAGGCTTATTCAACTGATTGCCTAACAGGGGTTCGCCATGACCGACGACATCGACCAAGTGCTGATCAGCGCATTGATGGAAGACTCACGCCGCTCTCTCAAGGCCCTGGCACAGATCAGCGGTCTGTCCTCGCCCAGCGTCGCCGAGCGCCTGCGCCGCCTCGAAGAGCGTGGGGTGCTCAAGGGCTACACCGTCGAGATCGACCCCAAGTGCTTCGGCTACCAACTCCAGGCCATCGTCCGCATCCGCCCGCTGCCGGGCCAGTTGCAGGAGGTGGAGCGCCAGATTCAGGCCATTCCCGAATTCACCGAATGCGACAAAGTCACCGGCGACGACTGCTTCATCGCCCGCCTGCATGTGCGCTCGATGGAGCAACTGGACACCCTCCTCGACCGCCTCAACAGCCACGCCGAAACCAACACGGCCATCGTCAAGAAGACGCCGGTCAAGCGCCGACTGCCACCCATGGCGTGAATGCTGTTGGAACAGCGTAGGTTGATCTTTTTCTGGCGAAGGATTGGCGGCATGAGAACTCAGGTCATGGTACTGGCGGCGCTCCGTTGTTGTATTTCTACTCATCAATGTCCGGCCCGGAGGCGCATGCAGGCTGCAAAAGTCATGAATCACGCCGCTATAGATCCGTGGAACAGCACCGCAGTAGGCAATAAAAAACCCGCCGAAGCGGGTTTTTTACTCATGGTTTGCGATTAATCATCGCGGCTCATGATGCCGAAGATCTGCAACAAGCTGATGAACAGGTTGTAGATCGATACATACAGGCTGATGGTCGCCATGATGTAGTTGCGCTCGCCGCCGTGAATGATAGCGCTGGTCTGGAACAAGATGCAGACCGAGGAGAACAGCACGAAACCTGCGCTGATCGCCAGTTGCAGGCCGCTGATCTGGAAGAAGAAGCTCGCCAGTGTCGCCCCCAGCAGCACGAAGAAACCGGCCGTGATGAAACCACCAAGGAAGCTCATGTCCTTGCGGGTGATCAGCACATAAGCCGACAGGCCGCCGAACACCAGCGCGGTCATCGCGAAAGCCGAACTGACCACTTCCGCGCCGCCCTGCATGCCCAGGTAACGATTAAGGATCGGGCCGAGCAGGAAACCCATGAAACCGGTCAGCGCAAACGCAGAAACCAGGCCCCACGCCGAATCACGGAGTTTGTTGGTGAGGAAGAAAAGACCATAGAAGCCGATCAGCACCACGAAGACGTTCGGGTAGCCGACACGCATCTGCTGGGCCACGTACGCCATCACGCCGCTGAATGCGAGGGTGAGAGCGAGTAAGCCGTAAGTGTTGCGCAGGACGCGGCTAACCTCTAGCTGCTCAGCCTGCACGCTGTTATTAACTGCGTAATCCTGTTCGCGCATGGCGACACTCCTGTTGGTTTGAAACGTTCAGTCGCAAAGATCATAACAGACGCTCTGTAACAAGCTACGTAGAGAGTTTGACAGTGTGTTTCATTCAGGTATTATGGCGCCCGCAACGCAAACGGAGGTGTGGCCGAGTGGTTTAAGGCAACGGTCTTGAAAACCGTCGACTGTAACAGGTCCATGAGTTCGAATCCCATCGCCTCCGCCATCTTTATACGACAAAGCCCTGATTATTCAGGGCTTTGTCGTTTCTGGGGTTTGGTGCCGGAAGCCCTTCCTGCGATGTGTTCCATAACTATTATGGAAGTGTTCCATAACTCACGCCGTTTTCGACCCCTTCCCCGGCGTTCCTGCCGATGAATACCCTGGCTCCTTTTGGCTGAGCGTCTATGGTTACATTTCTACTGTGTCATGCACCCAGGAGACGATCATGCCTAAATCTGGCGGAACCAAAATCGCATCGGGCGGAGCTGGAAAAGGAGGCGGTGGGGGTGGCGGAGCTAAAGCCCCTGGCCTCATAAATGGACCCAGCACCACAGGGAACAAATCTGGCCCTGGTCGCGGCAACGCGCCTCCTAAGGCTAAGTAATCGCAATATTTGCCGGCGCCTAACCTTGGGCGTCGGCAACAGGTTATTTCTAGGACCAATGCTCATTTGCCCGACTTCCTTCCAGCACTAGCACCCCATGCTGGGGACTGAGCAAAGCTAACCTATTGTTTTACAAAGAATATAAACCCTATTTAAGGTGGCAAATCATCCGCTTTTTTGTGCTTATGCAAACGATAAACCGTGGCCTGCAGCGGCGGTTTTGCGCAAGACTCTCCACTGGCGCAGCACCTGCCAGTCTCTGCCCAAAATGTCGGATGTGCGGATTAGCTGGAGTTTTTGGGTTGGGGGTTTTAAAGGTCTTCAGGGGGCAATCAATCTTCGGTGCCGTCGTCGGTGATGCCAATCATCGGTTATGCGCGGCGCCACCTCGCGCCACTCAACAGCACTGCTAACCTCCTTGCGCAGTACCAACCCAACTAGGAGAAGCAAAATGTCGGACGATCTCACCAAACGCCGCCCGCAGGATGCATCAAAGATCAATGTGCATGAGCCCTATGAGCTGAATTACTGGTCTGATCACTTCAAAGTGTCTAAGGAGAAGATCAAGGAAGCAGTTCAGAAGGTTGGCGTAATGGTTGACAAGGTAAAAGTTCACTTAGGTAAGTGATTACCTGAGCGGAGGATCACAAAGTCTTCCGCTTTTTCAGCGACCGGCAGCCGCCGCGGAATACAACTCCCGCCCATACCCCAGTCGGTGCCGTCGCCCGGCCAGCAGCACCTTCACCTCAAGCAATACCCTCCCCTGCGTCCTGCAAACCTGCAACCACCTGTAGCAACCTCAAAATGCCACCATTCAAACCCTCGTGCTAGAGCGGTTACCATTCGCACCCAAGTAGTGACATGGAACACAGGGAAAGCTGAGCTCAGCTTTAGGAAAAGTCCTACAGTCAACGCCTGAGCTTCCCGGTAACGTCATTCTGCCCCAGCCTCAGGCCGGGAATCCCCAAGGACGAACAAGGACGATTCATGATTTCTTCTGCACGATTGGGTGACAAACACGTCTGCCCAATGCCCGGTCATGGCACCACGCCGATTGCCTCTGCTTCCGCTGACGTCAATATCAACTTCATGGGCTCTGCTCGGGTAGGAGATACCTGTGGCTGTGGAGCTGTTATCACCACCGGGTTTCCCTCTATTCAAGTGAACGGACGCCCTATGGCCCACTTGGGTAGTCCCACCAGCCATGGCGGAACCATCATCACCGGGTCAGGCGATGTTGGTGGAGGGTTTGTCATGGGGGACGCTGGCGGTGCAACCATCATCAACTTCATGGCTCTCGGAGCATTTCGGCCAGACGGCACCGTGGACGATGAGAAAATGGCCACACTGCTGGCTGATCCGAAGCTGACAGAAAAGGCAACCGCTGCTAATGCTTTGGTAGATCCCAATGCAGCGACTAAGCAGCAGGACGCGAAGCCTGAGCCAAAGGCGGAACCTGCCGCTTGCAAAGACCCTGACGAAATGGAAGGGCTGGCCAACTACATCGCCGGTGAGATGAACCGAAACATCCTGAGCCCGGAAATCTTAAGGATGCAGAGGCTTAACAACTATGATCCCACTGCACCGGACAGGGAGCCTCCCCTAGTCACAGGCTTGGGCGGACCGGCGGCCCGCGCCCTGAACAAGTACAGGGACAGAGCTACATCGTGGGTAATCTGGGCAAGTAAAGTGGGCCCAAGGATGGATTGGGATCACAAACCGAAACTTCGTAAGCTGTTTGTTGGACTGCACCATAAACAGGGTGCATACGAGTACTTTTACGATATCTGGTCGAACATCCACTATGGATACGTTGGAATAATAGGAGGCTTGTCAGAGAGTGAGCTACTGGATGGCGCTGGGGCTGCACAATTTTTGTCGGACGCCGCTACCAAAGCTGCCGAGATGAACAAGCCTGAAGCGGAGAGAGTGCACCCCGGTCCACATACTACGGCGAGTCCATGGACTGAACCGCGATCATGGGACGATGTTGCCGATAGGGTATCGATTAAAATTGGGATGACGCTCGCCAAACAGCATCCCACAGGGGGAGTAACCGCGAAGATGATCATGGACGAAGTGTTAGCAGTACCACCAGAGAGCTGGGGAGATGGAATCCGTGTCCACAAATGCCAGTAAGCGTCGGACATGGTACATACGGATACTGTGGATACCTGTGTTGTATTTGGTGGTCACTCACTGGGACATAGCTTTGCCAACCGTGAATGTTCACTATTCTAAAGCTGGGCGAGATGAGTTCCGGTACATCTGGAACGTCCAAGACCGGATTTACAAAGGTGGGATGCTTCCCGGAGGTGGCGCAGTTGATAATGGCGTGCTCTTTCCAGACGATGAATTCTTCATGGAGTTTTCGTGGTGGAGCAAAAAAGAAGGGCGAAACCATTGCATCAGCATCACACCGAAGTGGCCCAACACCGACGTCTACCTAGACGCAGATGGCAACATCGACATGCGAAAAGAGAGCGGAACGGACACAGACAGGTTGAAAGAGTGTCAGTGGGACCGAGCCAAGCCCTAGGCAGAGCCCCCCAGAACCGGGCCGTATTTTTCGGATGTTGCTCAGGGCTTGCCAGGGTTCAAAGCAGAGAGATGAATTTACGGAACTGGCCCCTCGTTTACTTCGCCACTGAAACTTCCCTGACGTACGCCTGGCAAGCACGCAGCGCAATCAATCCGCGGTCGCCGCGGTCTGTGATGGCGATAATTCGTTGAGCATGCGCGGGGTCAAGTTCGGCTCTTGTGCCTCCATGAACCACGCCGCCGGCGCTGGCAGCGGCTGGCACCCCGTCACCACCACCGGCGGGGCCGGTGGCGAGTAGGACTGACAACCGGACATCAGCAGTGGCAAGGCGATCAGACAGGCGTTGCTGCATGCCTGGCGGGGCAGGGTGTAATGGTGGCCTTGAGCAAGCTGGTGTACGACGACTTCGCTGGCTACAAAGCCGGCTTCGAGAAAGGCATGATCGAAATTGGTTGTATGGCTCATGCCCGACGCAAGTTTTTCGATCTGCACATGGCGAATAAAAGCCAGTTGGCAGAACAGGCACTGCACTCGATTGGCGGCTTGTACGAAGTTGCCGACGCAGCGGGCGAGTGAGATTGATCAACTGCTGCCGCATCAGTGGGTATCTGTCTGAGTTACACAAGACCTGATGTCCGTAGACTTACACTACGCCGTCTGCCAAAAGCACTCACTCTAGGATTCTGGCTTGTCAGATCGCTGCAATATTGCTAGTGTCGATCCATGACTACCTATTGCCTCACCTCGACTACCACCACCACGACCGCTGAAAGCGGAGCGTGCGAGGTGTCGTGAGCCAATAGCAGACGAACTTCAAAGGCCCGCCAGCGATGGACAGGGCCTTTTTTATGCCCTTGTGTCGCTGGCTCAAACGCAAGGAGATGCACCCATGTACGCCCTGTTGATACTCGATATCCAAGTCGGGCTTGTTCACGGCCCGGAAAAACTATGGCGCTGCGAAGAGTTGTTGGAAACAGTGAATACGCTGATGGACAAGGCACGCAGCGCTGGTGCTCCAATTTTTCTGTCGCGCCACATCGGGCCCGCTGGATCTCCAATCGAACCAGGCAGCCCGTTGACGATGGTTGCGCAGGAACTGAAACTTCTGGGTGGAGAGGTGGTATTCGAAAAGCGGCGGCCTAACGCCTTCGAAATGACCGACCTGGCGGACAATTTGCGGTCTCGCGGGGCTACCGGTGTGGTAATCACTGGCATGAAAACTCAATACTGCGTCGACAGCACCTGCCGTGCTGCTCGTGATCTTGGCTTCGATGCGGTACTTGTCTCCGAAGGTCATACCTGTTCAGACACGCCAGTGATGAAAGCTAAGGACATCGTTGCTCATCACAATGCAACTCTTGACGGGCCGTTCTGCCAGCTAGTTCGGGCTGAGGAGTGGAGCTTCTAGCAGAGCCCGAAACTACGGGAATACACATGACTTGCCGTAAGCACTGGCACCATGTGACATTCCCGTACTTTAAATGGGACGCTATGGGTCTGCTGTATATCAAAGATACGAACACCGTCGCATCTGGTGATAGGCCGCAAGATGTATTGCCGGAACGCTTACACACCTTGACCTAAAGCGTCAACTTGAATAAGTGCCTCGGCAATCCTTTCGATGAGATCCTCATAAGCTAGAGCGAGGAGACGTGGAGGTCTCTTATACGCTCTGGGTGGAAAGCAGAAACCGCAAGAACGATCAAATGCTTCCCCCGTCCATTTGATAATGTTGCTCTAGCGTTCATGGAGGTTCG
>NZ_JAHBDQ010000010.1 GCF_019956555.1 Pseudomonas sp. A-RE-19
CGAAAGCGGTGTGTCAGTCGACATTATTTCTGAATGACACACCGCTTTCGCGGGCAAGCCTCGCTCCTACAGGTTCTGCGTCGAGTTATTGAGCCCAAGGCGCCCGGCGCGAATCGTTGAGGCCGAGCAGATAACTGTCCCCACCCAACTGGCTCATCTGCTGCCGAATCCATCCGGCCCGCCGTGCGACATAGTTGGTCGGGTGGCTGGCACTCCACACCCGTGGGTTCGGCAGTACCGCGGCCAGCAAACTGGCCTGCTGTCGGGATATCGAGCGAGCGCCCACACCAAAATGATGCCGTGCCGCAGCCTCTGCGCCAAACACCCCGTCATCCCACTCAACGCTGTTGAGGTACACCTCAAGAATCCGCTGCTTGGGCCAGAGCACTTCGATCAATCCGGTAAACCAGGCTTCCAGGCCTTTGCGCAGCCAGCTGCGGCCGGACCACAGAAACAGGTTTTTCGACACCTGCTGGCTCAGGGTGCTGGCGCCGCGAATCGAACCGCCCAGCTCGTTATGAGCCAGAGCCGCCTGAATCGCGCCAAAGTCAAAGCCCCAATGCTCAGGAAATTTCTGATCCTCACCCGCAATCACCGCGACTTTCAGGTCGTCGGAGATTTCATCCCACGGCTTCCAGGTCCGTTGCAGGTCAATCGGCTCGCCGTCGACCCAGGATTCGATCTTGCGTTCGACCATCAACGCCGTTCCCGGCGGAGGCACCACGCGAAAGATCAGTACCAGCAATACACTGCCAGCCGCGAACCAGAGCACGGCTTTTGTGAATCGTCGCAAAAATAAACGCAGCATAGAGATGGCTTGGCCGAACCCGTTGAGCGGGCCATTATACAGACCCTGTTGATCGAGTCTGACTGGAGTTCTTCATGCTGCGTGGCTTTTTGATGCTGGCCGCTTTCTTCGGCTTCACTGGCGTTGCCCTCGGCGCGTTCGCCGCACATGGCTTGAAAAACCGTCTGACCCCCGAATATCTGACGATTTTCCATACCGGCGTCACTTACCAACTGGTGCACACCCTGGCATTGTTGGGCGTAGCGTTGCTGGCCACGCAGATCCCGGGTCGCTTGATCACCTGGGCCGGGGCGTCCTTTGCTATCGGCATCCTGCTGTTTTCCGGCAGCTTGTACCTGCTGACGATCACTGGCGTCAGTAAGCTCGGGATCGTTACGCCCTTCGGTGGCCTGGCGTTCCTGGTCGGCTGGGTTTGCCTGGGGCTTGCCGCCTGGCGGTTGAGCTGACCACGCGGTCCATTTCGTGACGAATGGCTTGGGTCGCCAAGTCTGATCGGGCTAGAATGCCAGCCCCTAAAAATGATGGCGGCATTCGGTATGCGCATTCAATTGAACGGCGAATCCCTTGAACTGCCCGACGGTGAAACCGTTGCGGCCCTGCTGACCCGTCTGGAACTGACCGGGCGCCGGGTGGCGGTCGAGCTCAATCTGGATATCGTCCCGCGCAGCCAGCACGCAGAAACCACGCTGAACGACGGTGATTCCGTCGAAGTGGTCCATGCCATCGGCGGCGGCTAGTCGCCTGGCCCCAAAGGGCACAGAATTCTGCAAGAACCTCACCCCAACAGAGGATTTCCCATGAGCATCGTTCGTAGCGACAAGCCCTTCGTCCTGGCCGGTCGTACTTACCAGTCGCGTTTGCTGGTAGGCACCGGCAAGTACCGCGACATGGAAGAAACCCGCCTGGCCATCGAAGCCTCGGGTGCCGAGATCGTGACCGTGGCCGTGCGCCGGACCAACATCGGCCAGAACCCGGGCGAACCGAACCTGCTCGATATCCTGCCGCCGGATCGCTACACCATCCTGCCGAACACCGCCGGTTGCTACGACGCGATCGAAGCCGTGCGCACCTGCCGCCTGGCCCGTGAGCTGCTCGATGGCCACAACCTGGTGAAGCTGGAAGTGCTGGCGGATCAGAAAACCCTGTTCCCCAACGTGATCGAAACCCTCAAGGCCGCCGAAGTGCTGGTCAAGGAAGGTTTCGACGTGATGGTGTACACCAGCGATGACCCGATCATTGCCCGTCAACTGGCGGAAATCGGCTGCATTGCGGTCATGCCGCTGGCCGGTCTGATCGGTACGGGCCTGGGGATCTGCAATCCGTACAACCTGCAGATCATCCTCGAAGAAGCCAAGATCCCTGTGCTGGTGGATGCCGGTGTCGGTACGGCTTCCGACGCCACCATCGCCATGGAGCTGGGCTGTGAAGCGGTGCTGATGAACTCGGCCATCGCCAATGCCCAGCAGCCGATCATGATGGCCGAAGCCATGAAACACGCCATCGTGGCGGGCCGTCTGGCCTACCTCGCCGGCCGCATGCCGAAAAAACTCTATGCCAGCGCCTCCTCGCCGCTGGATGGTCTGATCAAGTAAGAGCCATTGATGACTGAATCAAACGACACGCCTATCCAGACGGAAGAAGGCGAAGAGCGCCAACACCGCCGCATCAAGAGTTTCGTGATGCGCGCCGGGCGCATGACCGAAGGCCAGCAGCGTGGTCTGGACCAAGGTACGCCGCTGTTTGTACTGCCTTTGGCCGATGCGCCGGTGGACTTCGATCAGGTGTTCGGTCGCTCGGCACCGCGCTCGCTGGAAATCGGCTTCGGCATGGGCCATTCGCTGCTGGAAATGGCCGCGGCCTCGCCGGAGCAGGATTTCATTGGCGTCGAGGTTCACCGTCCGGGTGTCGGTGCGCTGCTCAATGGCGTGCTGACTCAGGGCCTGACCAACCTGCGTGTCTACGATTGCGATGCGATCGAAGTGCTCAACCGTTGCATCGCTGACAACAGCCTCGATCGCCTGATGCTGTTCTTCCCGGATCCGTGGCACAAGAGCCGTCACCACAAGCGCCGTATCGTGCAGGCGTCGTTCGCCGAGCTGGTGCGCAGCAAGTTGAAGGTCGGCGGTGTGTTGCACATGGCCACCGACTGGGAGCCGTACGCCGAGTACATGCTGGAAGTGATGAACGTCGCGCCGGGCTATCGCAACCTTGCCGAAGACGGCAAATGCGTCCCACGCCCGACCGAACGCCCGATCACCAAATTCGAACGCCGCGGCGAACGTCTTGGGCATGGCGTGTGGGATTTGAAGTTCGAAAAACAATCCTAAGCCCTACGCAATACCAAATGTGGGAGCGGGCTTGCTCGCGAAGGCGGTGTAACAGTCAACTGAGATGTTGAATGTTATGGCCTCTTCGCGAGCAAGCCCGCTCCCACATTTGTTTTGTGTGGTGCCTGGATCAGCGGCGGTCTGCTACGACGCCAATCAACACCAGCACCACCAACAGTACCGGCGCCAGGCTGTAGTTGTTGAACTGGCCCAGGCCTTTGATGATCCATGGCGTGGCATAGATCAGCGCCACGCCGCTGCCGACCATGCACAGCAGGGCCATCAGCGGGACGCGCAAGGCACCGGCGATGCTGCCCAGGCGTTGGTCGACCCAGCCTTTGATGTCGGCGCCAAACAGCACCAGCAAACAGCCCACCAGCGCCAGAGAGATTTCCGACAGGTTGCTACGGCTCCAGCGGGACACGGTGGCGAGCAGGTCGAGTACCAGATCCATTCGATTTCCTTATGTCAGAAAATTCTGCAGCAAGTCATTGAGAAAGAGTTGTCCGCGCATCGTGGCTACCAGACGTGACGGTTCGACCTGCAACAAGCCACTTTGTTCGGCCTCGCGACGGCCTTCGGCAAGGCTTTCCAGGGGCAGCCCGGTGCGCTCCGGATACAACCGCGCTTCGACGCCTTCGGTCAGGCGCAAGGCGTTCATCAGGAACTCGAACGGCAGCTCGTCGTTGGTCAGGGCTTTCTCCCCGGCCAGGAAGCTTTTGGCCGGGTTGAGGTAGTCCTTTGGCAGGCGGGTCTTCCAGGTGCGCACGATACGCCCGTCCGGATGACTGAGCTTGCCGTGGGCGCCGGCACCGATGCCGATGAAGTCGCCGAAACTCCAGTAATTGAGGTTATGCCGCGCCGGACGGCCAGGCTGGGCATAGGCCGAGACTTCGTATTGCGCGTAACCGTGTTCGGCCAGCAGTGCCTGACCGGCCTCTTGAATGTCCCACAGCGTGTCGTCTTCGGGCAGCGTCGGCGGCTGGTTCCAGAACACCGTGTTCGGTTCCAGCGTCAGCTGATACCAGGACAAATGGGTCGGCTTCAGGGCAATGGCCTGGCGCAGGTCGCTCAGGGCATCGTCCAGGGACTGATCGGGCAAACCGTGCATCAAGTCCAGATTGAAGTTGTCGAAGCCGGCCTGACGGGCCATGCCGGCGGCACGTACGGCTTCATCACCGTTGTGAATCCGCCCCAGGGCCTTGAGCTTCTCTTCCTGAAAGCTCTGGATGCCGATCGACAGGCGATTGATGCCCAGCGCTCGGTAGGCACGGAATTTCTCCTGCTCGAACGTCCCCGGATTGGCTTCCAGGGTGATTTCAATGTCGCTGGTGAACGGAATACGTTGCTCGACGCCCTTGAGCAAGCGACCCAGCGCCTCGGCACTGAACAGGCTCGGCGTGCCGCCACCGAAGAAGATCGAGCTCAGCTCACGGCCATAGACCGCATGCAGGTCTTGATCGAGGTCGGCCAGCAAGGCGTCGACATATTCTTCTTCCGGCAGCACGGGGCTGGCGGTGTGGGAGTTGAAGTCGCAATAAGGGCATTTGCGTACACACCACGGGATGTGGATGTACAGCGCCAGGGGCGGCAGCACGGGCAGGGCCGCTCGAGGCGATTGTGCGGCGCCGCCGAAGATCAGCGGCGACGCGGACGATTCATGGATCATTTCAGGCCCAGACGCTGGCGCAGCAGATCCATTGCACGGGCGCGGTGGCTGATGAGGTTCTTGTCACTCGGGCTCAGCTCGGCGCTGGAGCACTCGCGCTCCGGCACCCAGAACAGCGGATCGTAGCCAAAACCGTGCTCGCCACTGGCCTGGGTCAGGATGCGACCATGCCACAGGCCTTCGCAGAGGATCGGCAACGGATCGTCGGCATGGCGCACCAGCGCCAGCACACAGACGAACTGCGCACCACGCTCGGCTTCGGGCACATCTTTCAAGACGTCGAGCAGTTTGGCGTTGTTCGCCGCATCGCCTTTACCGTCAGCGTAACGGGCCGAATAGATACCCGGCGCACCACCGAGGAAATCCACCGCCAGCCCCGAATCGTCGGCCAAGGCCGGCAGACCGGAAATGCGCGAGGCATTGCGGGCCTTGAGAATGGCGTTCTCGACGAACGACAGGCCGGTTTCTTCAGGCTCGACGCTGCTGAACTCGCCGATCGAGCGCAAGTGCACCGATTCGCCGAGCATGGCCTGGAGTTCCTTGAGTTTGCCGGCGTTGTGGCTGGCCAGTACGAGTTGCGTGAAGTTCATCATTCGCCGGGGAAAAGCTCTTGGTTGAAATTGATGGTGTTGATTTTATCGCCGGTCTGCACCTTGATTTCAAAGGTGCGGATTTCCTGCTGTGGCACCGGGTACTGGGCGATGTAGTAGACCGCGCCTGTCTCGGTGATCTGTTTGAACTTCAACGGGACGCTTTGGCTGGTCAGGTCTTTGACCGTGCCGCTGACCTGAGCCGTTTGCGGTTTGCCATCCTTGAGCACCGAGATGTTGATGACGCCCTGGTTCTTGCTGCGGGTCAGCTCGGCGGCTTTGGCGATGTCCGGTGTCAGGAACGTCGAGTTGAAGGTGTTGTAGTGCACCGTCACGTCGCCAAAGGTTTCCTGGCGTTCACCCTTGATGGCGTCGGCGGCCATGGCGGTGACGCTCAGGCAGGCAGTAAGTAAAAATAGCGCTAGACGACCCATGATCATTCTCCTCGAAGTGTCGTGATTCAGACCGCAACCTTGTGGTCTTGCAGCCCGGGGCTGCTGACTCGGTAGATACCGATTTCACCTAACAGATTAGGCCATAGCTTACTGGCCCACCCGTGCCGATGCTGTTGATCCACGGCAAGCCGATCAATGACCCTGGCTTCACGTTCGCGACACAGCGCTTCAAAGTCTTCGAAAGTGCAGAAGTGGATGTTCGGCGTGTTGTACCAGGTGTACGGCAGGAACTCGGAAACCGGCATCCGGCCCTTGCTCGCCAGGTACCAGCGGCAGCGCCAGTGACCGAAGTTGGGGAAGGTGATGATGCACTGACGACCGACCCGCAGCATTTCGTCGAGGATCTTGTCCGGGTAATGCACGGCTTGCAGGGCCTGGGTCATGACCACGATGTCGAAGCTGTTGCTGGCGAAGTTGCCCAGGCCCTTGTCCAGGTCCTGTTCGATGACGTTGATGCCCTTGGCCACGCATTCAGCAATGTTGTCCGGGTCGTTTTCCAGGCCATAGCCGGTGACCTGCTTGTTATCGCGCAGCCAGGTCAGCAGCTCGCCGTCACCGCAACCGAGGTCGAGCACGCGGCTGCCGGCGGGGATCCATTCCTGGATGATTTCCAGATCGGCTCTCATGTCTTCCTCAAAGCGCTATACGGTTCATGTAATTGCTGAAGGCCTGCAAGTAACGCGGGATCGGAATCAGGAAGGCGTCGTGGCCTTGCGGAGCGTCGATCTCCAGGTAGCAGACGTCTTTCCTGGCCGCCATCAGCGCGTCCACCAGTTCCCGCGAGCGGGCAGGGGAGAAGCGCCAGTCGGTAGTGAACGACATCACGCAGAACTTGGCCCGGGCATTGGCGAAGGTTTTCGCCAGGTCATCGTCGAAGTTCGCCGCCGGGTCGAAGTAGTCCAGCGCCTTGGTCATCAGCAGGTAGGTGTTGGCGTCGAAGCGTCCGGAGAACTCCTCGCCCTGATACCGCAGGTAGCTTTCGACCTGAAACTCGACGCTGTGGAAGTCATAGTTGAGCTTTTCGCTCTTCAGGCCGCGACCGAATTTCTCGCCCATGGAGTCGTCGGACAGGTACGTGATATGCCCGACCATCCGCGCCAGCATCAACCCGCGCTTGGGGATCACGCCGTATTCCTGGAACGAACCGCCGTGGAATTCCGGGTCGGTGAGAATCGCCTGGCGTGCGACTTCGTTGAACGCGATGTTCTGTGCCGACAGTTTCGGCGCGGAAGCGATGGCCAGGCAGTGCCGCACGCGGTCCGGGTAGGTGATGGTCCATTGCAAGGCCTGCATGCCACCGAGGCTGCCGCCGATGACCGCCGCCCATTGGCGGATGCCGAGCAGGTCGGCGAGGCGTGCCTGGCTGTGGACCCAGTCTTCCACGGTCAGCACCGGGAAGTCGGCGCCAAACGGCTTGCCGGTTTCCGGATTGATGCTGCTGGGGCCAGTGGAACCGTTGCAGCCGCCGAGGTTGTTCAGGCTGACCACGAAGAACTTGTTGGTATCGATCGGTTTACCGGGGCCGATGCAGCTGTCCCACCAACCGGGTTTGCGGTCGTCGGGGCTGTGGAAGCCGGCAGCGTGATGGTGACCGGACAAGGCGTGGCAGATCAACACGGCGTTGCTCGCCGTAGCATTGAGCGTGCCGTAGGTTTCGTAGATCAGGTCATACGCTGGCAGCGAACGGCCACAGGCCAGGGCCAGGGGTTCACTGAAGTGCGCCAGTTGCGGCGTCACCAGACCAACAGAATCGGGGGGGAAGGCAGCTGGCATCGACCCTGCTCTCATTGAAATGAGGCGTAAGTCTAAAGACCGGTGGGGTTAGCGGCAAGCAAAGGCCGGGCCTGATTTTTTCCCAGGTAGACCGAGGCGCGGCAATCGCGAGCAGGCTCGCTCCCACAAGGGAACGCATTCCAATGTGGGAGCGAGCCTGCTCGCGATGAACGATGACACGGTCAGCCTGCCGGGCGCACCAGATCCGGCAAGTCCGGCAGCTTCTTTGGCGAACAAATCCGTACCCGCTTCTGCCGGTTCAGTTCGCCGCTGATCAAGCTGACCTGACTCTTGGACACCCCAAACGCCTTGGCCAGAAACGCCATCAGATACGCATTGGCCTTGCCTTCAACCGGCGGTGCGGTCAGCCGGATTTTCAGGCGATCACCATGCAGCCCGCAGAAATCATCGCTGCGGGCCGCCGGCTGCAGGTGACATTCCAGAATCAGGTCATCACCGTCCCAGCGAAAGTAGCTCATCAGATCAGGCCAAGCAGCCCCTGCGGCATGAAGGCAAAGTACGCAAGGCGCGGGATCAACCAGCTTTGCAGCAACTGGATCGCGATAAACGCGAAGATCGGCGAGATGTCGAGACCGCCCAGGTTCGGAATGATCCGACGGAACGGCGCGAGTACCGGTTCAGTAATCTGCGCGACCAGTTCTGCGCCCGGATTGTGGCTGCCCGGGGCGACCCAGGACAGAATCACACTGATGATCATCGCGTAGAACAGGACATTCAAAAACAGCGAGAAGATCGCAATCAGGGCCCAAGGCACCAAAAGCAGCCAGTCAACCATGAAGCCTTTGAGCGCCAGGATGACCGCGATCAGCACCATCTGCACGATCAGCGCCAGCACCAGCGAGGACATGTCCAGCCCGAACATGCTCGGGATTACCCGGCGCAGAGGCTTGAGCAGCGGTTGAGTGGCTTTTACGATGAACTGGCAGAGCGGGTTATAGAAATTCGCCCGAACCAGTTGCAGGATGAAGCGCATCAGTACGATCAGCAGGTACAGGCTGCCAAGGGTTTTAATGATGAAAATGGCAGCGTCATTGAGTCCGAGCATCATTGATTCCTTTGTAAGAGCTGATTAGCGACCCAGTTGTTCGGCCATCTCGGCCGAGCGGTGCGCGGCGGCGCCGAGTGCTTTTTCTACCAGGGCTTCGAAGCCGTCGGCCTGGAACGACTTGATCGCCGCTTCGGTGGTGCCCGCAGGCGACGTCACGCGGCGACGCAGTTCAGCGGCGTCGACATCACTGGCAACTGCCATGTGTGCAGCGCCCAAAGCGGTTTGCACGGTCAGTTGTGCGGCGATGTCCGCTGGCAGGCCGAGTTTTACGCCAGCGGCGGTCATGGCTTCGATCAGCAAGAAGAAGTAGGCCGGACCGCTGCCGGAAACGGCAGTGACCGCGTCCAGTTGCTGTTCTTCTTCCAGCCACAGGGCAATGCCCACCGCCGACAGCAGCTCTTCAGCCTGCTGACGTTGCTCGGCGCTCACTTTGGCCGTGGCGTACAAACCGCTCACGCCCTGGCGCAGCAACGCCGGGGTGTTGGGCATGCAGCGCACGATGGGCTGGGCGCCAAGCCAGTTGTTCATGCTGGCGCAGGTGATGCCGGCGGCAATCGAGACTACCAGCTGGCTCGGCTTGAGGCTTGGGCGAAGGGCTTCGCAGACAACTTTCATCGCCTGCGGTTTGACCGCCAAGACGATCACGTCCACGCCCTGAATGGCGTCGGCGTTGTCGGCAAACACTTCGATGCCGTGTTCGGCGTGCACGCGGGCACGGGTTTCTTCACCCGGATCGCTGGCGCGGATCTGCGCGGCGTCCAGACCTTTGGCGCGCAGGCCGCCGATCAGGCTGGCGGCCATGTTGCCGGCTCCGATAAAGGCAATACGAGTCTTGCTCATGTCAGGTCCTTATAAAGAGAGGTGTCAGCCATTGTTTCAAGACTGGCCGTAGTCGCGGGCACCAAAAAGGGCCGTTCCGATGCGGACCCAAGTAGCGCCCATGGCAATGGCCGACTCGAGGTCATGGCTCATGCCCATGGAAAGTGTGTCGAGTGGCAGATTCAGGCTGGCTTGCAGGCTTTGCACGGCGGCAAAGGCTGCATCCTGGGCGGCGCGATCTTCAGTCGGCTCGGGAATCGCCATCAGCCCGCGCAATTTCAAACGCGGCAGCGCGCCGATGGCGTTGGCCAGGGCGGGCAGGTCGGCCGGGGTGCAGCCGGACTTGCTGGCTTCGCCACTGACGTTGACCTGGACGCAGATGTTCAATGGAGGCAAATCGGCAGGGCGTTGTTCGGACAGGCGTTGTGCGATTTTCAAGCGATCCACGGAATGCACCCAGTCGAAGTGCTCGGCAATAGCGCGAGTCTTGTTCGATTGAATGGGGCCGATGAAGTGCCAGATCAAGGGCAGGTCGGCCAATTCGAGCTGTTTGCTCAAGGCTTCCTGCAGGTAGTTTTCGCCAAAGTCGCGGATCCCGGCGGCATGCGCTTCACGCAAGGCCTCGGCGGGCTTGGTTTTGCTCACGGCCAGTAGCTGGATGCTGTTCTCATCGCGGTGAGCGGCTTTGGCAGCTGCCTGGATGCGTGAACTAACCTGAAGAATGTTGTCTGCTATCGTGGACATCAAGAGGTGCCAGCGGTCTGAAGGTTCGCGGCATTCTACTGGAATTGAGGAGCGCTATGGATATCACTGAGCTGCTGGCTTTCAGCGCCAAACAGGGCGCGTCTGACCTGCACCTGTCTGCCGGCCTGCCACCGATGATCCGTGTCGACGGCGATGTACGACGCATCAACCTGCCGGCTCTGGACCACAAGGAGGTGCATGAGCTGATCTACGACATCATGAACGACCTCCAGCGAGTGGATTTCGAGAAGCATCTTGAAACCGACTTTTCTTTCGAAGTGCCTGGCGTGGCGCGTTTTCGGGTCAATGCCTTCAATCAGAACCGCGGCGCGGGAGCCGTATTTCGGACCATTCCCTCCAAGGTCCTGAGCATGGACGATCTGGGCATGGGGGAAGTGTTTCGCAAGATTACCGAAGCGCCCCGGGGGCTGGTGCTGGTGACCGGCCCGACCGGCTCCGGCAAATCCACCACGCTGGCGGCGATGATCGATTACCTGAACAACCATCGCCATCACCACATCCTCACCATCGAGGATCCGATCGAGTTCGTCCACGAATCGCGCAAATGCCTGATCAACCAGCGTGAAGTCCATCGCGATACCCGCAGCTTCGCCACGGCCCTGCGCTCGGCCCTTCGTGAAGACCCGGACGTGATTCTGGTGGGGGAGATGCGTGATCTGGAGACCATCCGCCTGGCGTTGACTGCCGCCGAGACCGGTCACCTGGTGTTCGGCACGCTGCACACCACGTCGGCGGCGAAAACCATCGACCGGGTGGTGGACGTGTTTCCGGGCGACGAGAAATCGATGGTGCGTTCGATGCTCTCAGAGTCGTTACTGGCGGTGGTGTCCCAGACATTGGTCAAGAAGATTGGCGGCGGACGGATTGCCGCCCACGAAATCATGCTCGGCACCTCGGCGATCCGTAACCTGATCCGCGAAGACAAGGTGGCGCAGATGTATTCGTCGATTCAAACCGGAGGGTCGCTGGGGATGCAGACGCTGGATATGTGCCTGAAGGAGCTGGTGACCAAGGGCGTGATCAGCCGCGAGCATGCGCGGGAGAAGGCGCGGTCGCCGGATAACTTCTGAGGAATCCAGAAACGCCTTCGCGGGCAAGCCTCGCTCCTACAGGTTTTTGGTCGCGTTCAAATGGTGCGACCGACATCAATCTGTAGGAGCGAGGCTTGCCCGCGAAGAGGCTTTCATGAGCGAAACCAATCCCGGGTCAAACCCCGGATCTCAAATCAACGCTGAACAACCCGCATCGCGTTCTGTTCTTTGGGCAGAACCCGCTTGGCAACCACGTAGTGGTCTTCCCAGTACGGTTTCTTCAAGGTGTCGATGCTCACCGACTTGCCACGGCGTGGTGCGTGGATGAAGCGGTCGTTGCCCAGGTAGATGGCAACGTGATTGACCCGACGGCTCTTGATGTTGAAGAAAATCAGGTCGCCTGGCTTCAGATCGCTACGATCGACTTTCTCGCCATGACCGCTGGCCATGGCGTTGGAGGTACGAGGCAGGTCAAAGGTGGCGTCGTTGAACGCGTATTTCACCAGGCCGCTGCAATCGAACCCTTTACTTGGGCTGCTGCCACCCCAACGATAGGGTGTACCGAGGACGTTTACCGCGCGGCTCAATACGTTGCTGCTTTCCTTGGTCGCCATCGGCGGGACCAGCGCGCGGTCGGTGCTGCTCAGTTGGGTGGTCTGTTTGTTTTTGCTCGAAGGAGCAGAAGCATGGGATTTTGGGGTGTAACCATTAACGTTAGGAAGACGTTGCTCACGATTGGTGGCGTGGGCGGCCAGGGGCAATAATAGGCAAATGGTTAGCCATGTCTTGAAAAATGGACGCATTAGGCAAGGCTCATATAAGTGAACGCGCAACTTTATAACAGCTTTTTTGGCCCCTTCGAGGCCGTTGGTCGATTCAACCTTGGGGTCAACGGAACCAAATAAGCGGAAAATGGACGCCATTGTCGGGCACAAGTCAGCTGCTACAGGGCTTTGACGGGAGTGAAGGTAGCATTTGCCGTATGTCGGCCGCCTGTAAAAAAGTCACAAAGAATTCAAGAATATTTCTCTATCGTGTGAATCGAGGTCATCCATGAACACCTATCGACAACCCGTTTCACAACAAGATACCCACAGCAAAGTGATTGGTTACTTGCTGTGGATTTTCGGTTTTACCGGATCTCACCGCTTCTATTACGGCAAGCCGGTGACCGGGACGATCTGGTTTTTTACCTTCGGTTTGCTGGGTATTGGCTGGTTGATCGACGTGTTTCTGATCCCTGCGATGGATCGTGAAGCAGACCTGCGGTTTACCGCCGGACCTATCGAGTACAACGTTGCGTGGATTCTGCTGACGTTTCTGGGGGTATTCGGTGTGCACCGGATGTATCAGGGGAAGTGGATCAGCGGGTTGCTGTACCTGGTGACGGGCGGGTTGTTCTTTCTGGGGGTGTTGTATGACTTCTGGACGTTGAATGACCAGGTTTCTGTGCGCAATGCCCAGAATAGAGGCGCCTTTCAGTAAGTCATCGCGGGCAAGCCCGCTCCCACAGTGGATGTGTGTTGTCCGCAAATCTTGCGACCAACCGATAACCCTGTGGGAGCGGGCTTGCCCGCGATTGGAGTCGCGCGGTTTTAAGCCTGGTGACTGATCCGCCCATCCACCAGGGTATAACGCACCACGCCCGGCAGGCTGTGGCCAATGAACGGGCAGTTTTCGCCCTTGGACAGCCAGGTCTCACCGGCTACGGTCGAGGCCGCAGGGTCGAACAGCACGATATCTGCCGGCCCACCCACCGCCAGCTTGCCCGCCGGCAAGCGCAACGCTTCGGCAGGGCCGGCGCTCAAGCGTGCGAGCAGGGTCGGCAAGTCGAGCAGGCCGTCTTCCACCAATGTCATCGCCAGCGGCAACAGTAGTTCCACGCTGCTGATGCCAGGCTCGGTGGCGCCGAACGGTGCCAGTTTGGCGTCCCGCTCGTGGGGCTGGTGATGGCTGGAGATGGCGGACACCACCCCCGACTTCACCGCTGCCCGCAGGCCGTCGCGGTCAGCGCGGGTGCGCAGTGGCGGCTGGACGTGATAGAGGCTGCTGAAGTCGATCAGCGCTTCGTCGGTGAGGATCAGTTGATACAACGCCACATCCGCCGTGACCTTCAGGCCTCGGGCCTGGGCCTGGGCGATCAACGCCACACCGCGGGCGCTGGTGAGCTGGCTGAAGTGAGCACGCACGCCGCTTTGCTCGACCAGCAGCAGATCCCGGGCCAGGGCCACGGTTTCGGCGGTTTCCGGAATGCCTGGCAAACCGAGGAAACTGGCGGTCGGGCCTTCGTGAGCCAGGCCACCTTCGGCCAGATCATGATCCTGCGAGTTGAAAATCACGGTCAGGTCGAACGTCGCTGCGTATTCCAGCGCCCGGCACAGGGTGCGGGTGTTGCGGAAGCTCTCCAGACCGTTGCCGAAGGCCACGCAGCCGGCATCGCGCAGCGCAACGAGCTCTGCGAGCTGCTCGCCGTCCAGGCCTTTGCTCAGGGCGCCGATCGGGAAGACTTTGGTGTTGCCGGCTTCGCGGGCGCGGTCGAGGATCAGTTCGGCCACGGCCGAGGTGTCCAGCACCGGTCTGGTTTTCGGTGGGCAGCACAGGCTGGTGACGCCACCGGCAGCGGCGGCGCGGGTTTCGCTGGCGATCGAGCCTTTGCGGCTGTAGCCCGGCTCGCGCAGGGCGACGTTCAGGTCAACCAGGCCAGGGGCGGCCACCAGGCCTTGGGCGTCGAGGGTGTCGACGGCAACGAAGCCGGCCGGCGCAGCGCCCAGGGCGATGATCTTGCAGGCTTCAACGTGGATATCAGTCACTTGATCCAGGCCGCTGGTCGGATCGATAACGCGTGCGCCGAGAATGCTGAGCTTCACTGGGCGTTCTCCTGCTCGAATTGGCGCTGGGCAGTTTGCCCGCTCATGGCCATGGACAGCACAGCCATACGAATCGCGATGCCGTAGGTCACCTGGTTGAGGATCACCGAGTGCGGACCGTCGGCCACCGCCGACTCAATTTCCACCCCACGGTTGATCGGCCCCGGGTGCATGACGATGCAATCCGGTTTGGCCCCGGCCAGGCGCGCGGTGGTCAGGCCGAACAGGCGGTAGAACTCGCCTTCGCTCGGCAACAGGCCGCCGGTCATGCGTTCACGCTGCAGGCGCAGCATGATCACCACGTCGACGTCTTTCAGGCCTTCGGTCATGTCGGTGTAGACCTTCACACCGTACTGCTCGATGCCGATCGGCAGCAGGGTTTTCGGCGCGATCACACGAATGTCCGGGCAGCCGAGGGTTTTCAGGGCCAGCATGTTCGAGCGCGCCACCCGCGAGTGCAGGATGTCGCCGACGATGGCCACCGAGAGGTTTTCGAAGCCGCCCTTGTGCCGACGAATAGTGAGCATGTCGAGCATGCCCTGGGTCGGGTGGGCGTGACGGCCGTCACCGCCGTTGATGATCGCCACTTGCGGGCAGACATGCTCGGCAATGAAGTGCGCCGCCCCGGAGTCACCGTGACGCACGACGAACATGTCGGCGGCCATGGCTTCCAGATTGCGCAGGGTGTCGAGCAGGGTTTCGCCCTTGCTTGCCGACGACGTGGACACGTTCAGGGTGATCACGTCTGCCGACAGCCGCTGAGCCGCCAGTTCGAAGGTGGTGCGGGTGCGGGTGGAGTTCTCGAAGAACACGTTGCACACGGTCTTGCCGCGCAGCAACGGGACCTTCTTCACCGCCCGGGCGCCGACTTCGAGAAACGAGTCGGCGGTGTCGAGGATTTCCGTCAGCAGCTCACGGCGCAAACCGTCGAGCGAGAGGAAGTGGCGCAGCTGGCCCTGATCATTGAGCTGCAGCGGGCGCTTGGTTTCTAGAGGCGTCATCGCGAGGGGGACTCTCAATAGGGCGAATTAAAGGGCGAGGTCTTGAAGTTCGAGCTTGAGTTCCGGGCCGGACAACTTCACGCGCTCATGGGCTGCCAGCGACAGCGTCGCGCCAACCACGTTCGGGCGGATCGGCAGCTCACCGGCGTCCAGGTCCAGCAGGCACACCAGCGTCACGCTGGCCGGGCGACCGTAGTCGAAGAGTTCGTTCATCGCGGCGCGGATGGTCCGGCCGCTCATCAGCACGTCGTCGATCAGCACCAGATGCTGGCCTTCGATCTCGAACGGCAGTGCCGAAGGGCGTACTTGCGGGTGCAGGCCATTCTGGCTGAAGTCGTCGCGGTAGAACGAAACATCCAGGGTGCCCAGGGGCGAATCGCTGCCCAGTTCATCGAGCAATGCCTGAGCGACCCAGACGCCACCGGTTCGAATGCCGATGTAACGCGGTTCGCTGATGCCACGGTTTTCCAGATAAGCCTTGAGACGGATCGCCATCTGGCTGATCAGTTCGGCGGGATTGGGCAGGCTCATGGTTTGCTCCTTCTTTGTCCCGAGCCGGATGCTGCTTGAGTGGTGGCTCGGGTTGTCGCTAAGGGAGACGCCGCAGCGGCTCTTCAGAATTGGGTGCGGTCAGGATTCAAACAGTGCGGTGTTCTCGTCGAGCCAGCCTTGCAACAGCAGGGCGGCGGCGATGGCATCGACCGGGTTGTCGCGGTAACTGCCTTTCTGGCCGCCCCGGACCAGGCGTTCGCCCTTGGCCTCGAAGGTGGTCAGGCGCTCGTCATGCGTATAGAAGGGCAGGTTGTAGCGGCCGTTCAGGCGTCGGGCGAACTTCTCGGCCCGCAGGCACATGTCGCTCGGCGTGCCATCCATGTTCAGCGGCAGGCCGACCACCACCGCGTCGGGTTTCCACTCTTTAATCAGGGCTTCGACCTGATTCCAGTCGGGAATGCCGTTTTGCGCCTTCAAGGTGCATAGCTCGCGGGCCTGGCCGGTAATCACCTGGCCGACCGCAACGCCGATCTGCTTGGTGCCGTAGTCGAAACCCAAAATCAGCCGCAGGGCCATCAGGCGTGCCCCGCCTGGCTGGTGAGCAGGCTGAGATTGACGCCCAGGTGTTTGGCCGCCGCTTCAAGGCGCAATTCACTGCTGGTGTTGAACAGGATGTCGGCATCGAACGGGCAAGTCAGCCAGGCGTTATCGGCCAGCTCGGCTTCCAATTGCCCGGCTTCCCAGCCGGCGTAGCCGAGGGTGATCAGGCTCTTCGCGGGGCCGACGCCATCGGCGATGGCGAACAGCACGTCCTGGGAGGTCGACAGGGACAACTCGCCTTCCAGATCAACGGTCGCCTGAAAAGATTGACCCGATGGGTGCAGGACAAAACCGCGATCGGTTTGCACCGGGCCGCCGATAAAGATCGGTACATGCTGACAGAGCACCGGCGGTTCGATATCGGGGCGCAATTGCTCGAGGATATCGGCCAGGTTCAGGTCCTGCGGACGGTTGACCACCAGCCCCATGGCACCATTGGCCGTGTGCTCGACGATGTAGGTCAAGGTGTGCGCAAAGTTCGGGTCGGCCATGTGAGGCATGGCGATCAGGAAGTGATGCTTGAGGTAGCTGGGGCTGACGTTCTTCATGAGCGCTAGTGTGGCGTTGGAGGGGCGAACTGACAAGCCGAGGATGTCGCAATTTGGCAGTCGGCACAGACCAAATGTGGGAGCGAGCCTGCTCGCGATGACGGCGGTACATTCAAAATCGAGGTGTCAGACAGACCGCCATCGCGAGCAGGCTCGCTCCCACAGAGATTTATGGGGTGTCAGTTGCTGAACAACTGGTCCCCACGCGCAAACTTCCAGGTGCGGATGATTTCCAGGCGGTCGATGTCTGACAGGTCCCCGGTAAATGGTGCAAACGGCGCGGCCAGCCGCACGATGCGCTGGGCGGCCTGGTCCAGCAGCGGCTGGCCGGACGATTCGAGCACCAGCACTTCATACAGCGAGCCGTCGCGGTTGATCGAGACCATCAGTCGCAAATTACCGTAAATCTGTTTGCGCCGAGCCTCGTCGGGGTAGTTGAGGTTGCCGATGCGCTCGACCTTCTTGCGCCATTCATCTTTGTACCAGGCGCCTTTGTCGCGCATGGTCGACGCGGCGCTCAGACGGTGGATGCGCGGGCGCTTGGCGTACAGCTGTTGTTCGTTGGCCAGCTCCGCTTCCAGGCTGGCGATGTCGCTGGACAGCTGCGAGCTGTCGAACGTCGGTGCCGCCACTTCGGGTTTGGTTTGGGGCTTGGGTTCTTCCGTCTTGGTTGCGGCTTTTTTCGGCTTCGGCGCGACGGTGGTCACAGACGCCTTGGGCGCGGCTTCCTGCACTTGAGGCTTGGACGCCGGCGGTGGGGTGACTTTCTGCACCTTGTTGTCCTGGAATGGCGCGACCTCGGTGGTCTTGGGAATCGCCTTTTTCTCCAGGGTGCCGCTGCCTTCCTGATTTTCCTGGGCGAGAAAGTCAGCTTTCGCAGGCTTCTTCTCGCTTTTGAACGTGGCGAGGGTGATTTCCAGGGTTTTGCTGATTTGCTGGGGTTCGACCATGGAGAACCCGACGCCCAACAGCAAGGCCAGGTGAATCAGCGCCGCGAGAAACAGGGTAAAACCGAGGCGATCAGCCGGACGCACGCCACGGTGGGCGAGTTCAGGGGGCAGATCGGACGGGAGTGTCATAACAAGAAAACCAACATCGCGTTTTTTACAGGCCGGGGATGATAACGCAATGTTGGAAGTTTCTTGGCTGTTCTCGATCAACGAGTCTTGAGCTTCTGATCGATGGCATCCATCAAAAGGCCACCAATGTCGGTGCCGAACGCGTTATCGATCTCGCGAATGCAGGTCGGGCTGGTGACGTTGATTTCGGTCAGATGCTCACCGATCACATCCAGGCCGACGAACAGCAAACCCTTCTCCCGCAGGGTGGGGCCGACTTGCGCGGCGATCCAGCGATCTTTCTCGGTCAGCGGTCGGGCTTCGCCACGGCCACCGGCGGCGAGGTTGCCACGGGTTTCACCGAGCGCGGGAATCCGGGCCAGGCAGTAATCCACCGGTTCGCCATCGATCATCAGGATGCGCTTGTCGCCATCAACGATCGCCGGCAGGTAGCCCTGGATCATGATCTGCTGGCGGCCATGCAAGGTCAGGGTTTCGAGGATCACCGACAGGTTCGGGTGGCCAGCGGTGTGACGGAAGATCGACGAGCCGCCCATGCCGTCCAGCGGCTTGAGGATCACGTCGCCGTGATGGTCGGCGAATTCACGCAAGACGTCCGGGCGACGGCTGACGATGGTCGGCGGTGTGCACTGCGGGAACAGCGTTGCGAACAGCTTTTCGTTGCAGTCACGCAGGCTTTGCGGCTTGTTGACCACCAGCACGCCGGCGCGTTCGGCCTGCTCCAGCAGGTAAGTGGAGTAGACGAACTCCATGTCGAACGGCGGATCCTTGCGCATCAGGATCACGTCCAGATCGCTCAGCAACGCGTCGCTTTCGGCGCCCAGTTCAAACCATTTTTCCGGGTTGGCGAACACCTTCAGCGGACGCATCCGCCCGCGAGCCTCGCCTTCGGCCTGATACAAATCACGCTGTTCCATATAGAACAGTTCCCAGCCACGCTTTTGCGCGGCCAGCAGCATGGCCAGCGAGCTATCCTTTTTATAGGAAATGCTGGCGATAGGGTCCATGACAATCCCGACGCGAACGCTCATGGGGTTTTCCTCGAAATTGGGGTGGAAAGTGTTGTGAAAAAGTGGCGTCAGAGTGGCGCTGAGTGTGTTCCCGGTCAAGGAAAAACCACCGCCAGGGTCGCCCGATAGATTGGATGGGGAGACTGTGCTAAAAAGACTGCCATGTCGGGTGAACCCTTGAGTATCAAGGGTTTCGAGCCGCCGATGAGCGGCAGACGGACAAATTGATTCACAAAGGCGACGGTAGAGCCACTATGGAACAGCATTCCAGCGCCTTGAAGGTCATGGTGATCGATGATTCGAAAACGATTCGTCGCACCGCCGAAACGCTGTTGAAAAACGTGGGCTGTGAAGTCATCACCGCAATCGATGGTTTCGATGCCCTGGCCAAGATTGCCGACAATCACCCCGGCATCATCTTTGTCGACATCATGATGCCGCGTCTGGATGGTTATCAGACCTGCGCTTTAATCAAGAACAACAGTGCGTTCAAGTCCACGCCAGTGATTATGCTGTCGTCCAAGGACGGGTTGTTCGACAAGGCCAAGGGGCGGATCGTCGGTTCCGACCAGTTTTTGACCAAGCCTTTTAGCAAGGAAGAACTGCTGAACGCGATTCAGGCTCATGTACCGGGCTTTACCGCCGTTTCGCCGCAGTAGGACACGCACAGTGACGCTCGGCCATGGGGCCCGGTGTCGACAAGAATGGGGAAAACCATGGCACGTATTCTGATCGTCGATGACTCGCCGACTGAAATGTACAAACTGACCGGCATGCTCGAAAAGCACGGTCATGAGGTGTTGAAAGCCGAAAACGGCGCCG
This sequence comes from Pseudomonas sp. A-RE-19, assembly GCF_019956555.1. Lineage (GTDB taxonomy): Bacteria > Pseudomonadota > Gammaproteobacteria > Pseudomonadales > Pseudomonadaceae > Aquipseudomonas. The sequence continues at coordinate 19,726 of NZ_JAHBDQ010000010.1, forward strand.
ACGGCGTGGCCCTGGCCCGTCAGGAAAAACCCGACGCGGTGCTGATGGACATCGTCATGCCCGGCCTCAATGGTTTCCAGGCGACCCGTCAGCTGACCAAAGACCCGGAAACCGGGCACATCCCGGTGATCATCATCACCACCAAGGATCAGGAAACCGACAAAGTCTGGGGCACGCGCCAGGGCGCCAAGGACTACCTGACCAAACCGGTCGACGAAGACACCCTGATCAAGACCCTGAACAACGTGCTGGCCGGTTGATCGTCCGGTCATGACCGAGTCGCTGACAGCCTTCGAACTGCTCCTGCAGATTGACCAGCGCTGTCGTCTGCTGGCGGCGGACCTGCCGTCCCAGCCGACCCGACAGGACAGCTGGAGCGGCATCGGCTTTCGCTTGGGCGAGCATGGGTACGTCGCGCCCATGGGCGAAGTCAGCGAGGTCCTGCACGAACTGCGCGTTACGCAATTGCCGGGGGTCAAGCCCTGGATCAAGGGCGTGGCGAACCTGCGCGGGCGACTGCTGCCGATCATGGATTTGCATGGCTTTTTTTATGGTTATGAGCCCGGCCATGAACTACCTGCCTTGCGCAAGCAACGGCGGATATTGGTAGTGGAGCACAAAGACGTGTTTGCAGGGTTGATGGTCGATGAGGTCTTCGGCTTGCAGCACTTTGCCCAGGACAGTCTGGAGCCGGTGCCGGCCGATGACTTGCAAGGGCCGATGTCGGCGTTCGTCAAAGGCCGGTTTCAGCGTGAGCAGAAGTGGCAGGTGTTCAGCCCGTTTGCGTTGGCGCAGTCGCAAGGATTCATGAACGTGGCGCAGTAACGGCGGCGACGCCCATCCTGTAGGAGCGAGGCTTGCCCGCGAAGAACGAAAACGCGGTGTTTCTGTAAGACCGCAGCGCCTGCTTCGCGGGCAAGCCTCGCTCCTACAAGGGCATAGAGTGAATTGGGCAGGACAGGCGAGGACCGATGATAAAAGCAAAAACAGGCAATCCAGAAGGGTCGCGCAGCCGGTCGCAGATCATCGTGCTGTTCATCGCGCTGATTGTCTTCATCATGCTGCTGTTCGCCAACTTCGCTTACCTCAACACCCAGGCGACGTACGACAAACAGTACATCGGCCACGCCGGTGAGCTGCGCGTGCTGTCCCAGCGCATTGCCAAGAACGCCACCGAAGCCGCCGCCGGCAAGGCCGCGGCGTTCAAGTTGCTCAGCGATGCACGCAACGACTTCGCCCAGCGTTGGGGCTATCTGAAGAAAGGCGATCCTTCCACGGGTTTGCCGCCGGCACCGTCGGTAGTGCGCCCGGAGATGCGCGCCGTGCAGCTGGATTGGGAGCGGCTGCTGAAAAACACCGACGCCATCCTCTCCAGCGAACAGACCGTGCTGTCCTTGCATCAAGTCGCCGCAACGCTGGCCGAAACCGTGCCGCAGTTGCAGGTCGAATATGAAAAGGTCGTCGAAACCCTCCTGCAACGTGGCGCCCCGGCCGCTCAGGTGGCGATGGCTCAGCGTCAGTCGCTGTTGGCCGAGCGGATTCTCGGCGCGGTAAACACCGTACTGTCCGGCGACGAAAACTCGCAGCAGGCGGCCGACGCCTTCGGTCGCGACGCGGCGCGTTTCGGCCAGGTGCTCAACGGCATGCTTCAGGGCAATGCGGCGCTGAAAATCAGCCAGGTCGAAGACCGCGATGCGCGCGCCCGGTTGACCGAAATTTCCGAACTGTTTGAATTCGTGTCGGGTTCGGTGGATGAAATCCTCGAAACGTCGCCGCAGCTGCTCAAGGTCCGCGAATCGGCCACCAATATATTTACCCTGTCGCAAACCCTGCTCGATGAAGCCTCGCACCTGGCCACCCGTTTCGAAAACCTCGCCGGCGGGCGCAACACCGATACCATCGGCGGCTACGTGCTGGGCTTGCTCGCACTGACGTCGATCATCCTCATCGGCCTGGTGATGGTGCGCGAAACCAACCGTCAGTTGCGCGAAACCGCCGAGAAGAACGAGCGCAACCAGAACGCGATCATGCGTTTGCTGGACGAAATCGAAGACCTCGCCGACGGCGACCTGACCGTGACCGCCTCGGTGACCGAAGACTTCACCGGGACCATCGCCGACTCGATCAACTATTCCGTCGACCAACTGCGCGATCTGGTGGCGACCATCAACCTCACCGCCGGCCAGGTCGCTGCTGCCGTGCAGGAAACCCAGGCCACCGCGATGCACCTGGCCCAAGCCTCGGAGCATCAGGCCCAGCAGATTTCCGAAGCCTCCACGGCGATCAACGACATGGCCCAGTCCATCGATCAGGTCTCGGCCAACGCCGCCGAATCCTCGGCGGTGGCCGAACGTTCGGTGGAAATCGCCAACAAGGGCAACGAGGTGGTGCACAACACCATCCACGGCATGGACAATATTCGCGAACAGATTCAAGACACCGCCAAGCGAATCAAACGGCTGGGCGAGTCCTCTCAGGAAATCGGCGACATTGTCAGCTTGATCGATGACATTGCCGACCAGACCAACATCCTCGCGCTCAATGCGGCGATTCAGGCGTCCATGGCCGGGGACGCCGGGCGTGGTTTTGCGGTGGTGGCCGACGAAGTGCAGCGCTTGGCCGAACGTTCGTCCGCGGCGACCCGGCAGATCGAAACGCTGGTGCGGGCGATTCAGACCGACACCAACGAAGCGGTGATTTCCATGGAGCAGACCACCACCGAAGTGGTGCGCGGCGCGCGTCTGGCGCAGGATGCCGGGGTGGCCCTGGAAGAAATCGAAGGTGTATCGAAGACCCTCGCGGCACTGATCCAGAGTATTTCCAATGCTGCGCAGCAACAGACGTCTTCGGCCGGCCAGATTTCCCTGACGATGAACGTGATCCAGCAGATCACCACGCAGACTTCGTCCGGCTCCACCGCCACCGCCGAGAGCATTGGCAACCTGGCGAAAATGGCCAGCCAGTTGCGGCGTTCGGTGTCCGGGTTCACCTTGCCGGCCAAGCCTGCGGACAACGCTTGACCGCCCCCCGGGCGGATGCATCTTGATTGGAGTGGGGATCGGAGTGGTTATGGGTGATCGGCACGACTATGTGGCCCTCGAATGGGTCAAAGGCGAGATTGCCGAAACGCTGAAGCAGGCTCATCAGGCGATCGAAACCCTGATCGACGACCCGCAGGCGACGCATGCGCTGAGTGAGTGTCTGGCCTGTGTCCATCAGGTTCACGGCAGTTTGCAGATGGTCGAGTTCTACGGCGCGGCACTGCTCGCCGAAGAGATCGAGCAACTGACCATCGCCTTGCAGCAGAACCGCGTCAGCCATCGCGACGAGGCGGTCCATCTGTTGCTGCAAGCCGTGGGGCAATTGCCGACTTACCTCGACCGGGTGCAAGGCGCCCGCCGTGATTTGCCGCTGGTGGTGTTGCCGCTGATCAACGATTTGCGCAGCGCCCGTGGCGAAAAGCTGCTGTCGGAAACCAGTCTGTTCAGCCCGCAACTGCCAGAGCTGCCGCCCCTGAGCGAAGATGCCCTGGCGCTGCTGGAACCGCCCGACTTGCCGAATGTGCTGCGCAAATTGCGGCAGATGTTGCAGATGGCGCTGGTCGGCTTGCTGCGTGAGCAGGATGACGACACTCACGTTGCTTACCTGGCCAGGGTTTTTTCGCGTCTCGAAGGACTATGCGCCAATGCGCCCCTGAGCCCGTTGTGGCAAGTCGCGTCGGCACTGGTCGAAGGCATGCGCAACGGCTCGATCGCCAACAGCCCGGCGTTGCGCAGCCTGTTCAAGGACGCCGACAAAGAGCTCAAGCGTTTGCTCGAACAAGGCATGCCTGGCATCAATCAACCGGCGCCGCCAGAGCTGCTCAAGAGTTTGTTGTTCTATATTGCCAAGGCCGAACACCCCACCGGGCAGATGCTGACCATGAAAGATCGCTACTCACTTGACGATGCGCTACCCACCAGCGCGATGGTCGATGAAGAAAGGGCACGGCTGGCCGGCCCTGACCGCGACGCCATGCGTTCGGTATTGGCGGCGCTGTGCGAAGAGCTGGTGCGGGTCAAGGAGCGCCTGGACTTGTTCGTGCGCAGCGACCGTCAGCACACCTCGGACCTCGAAAGCTTGCTGGCACCCCTGCGGCAAATCGCCGACACCCTGGCGGTGCTCGGGTTCGGCCAGCCACGCAAGGTCATCATCGATCAATTGGCGGTGGTGCTGAGCCTCGCCCAGGGCCAGCGCGAACCCAACGACGCGATTCTCATGGACGTCGCCGGGGCTTTGCTCTACGTCGAGGCGACCCTGGCCGGCATGGTCGGCACTGTGGAGCCGCAAAGCCAGGAAGACAGCCGTCTGCCGACCACCGACCTGACGCAGATCCACCAGATCGTGATCAAGGAAGCGCGCATCTGTCTGCAACAGGCCAAGGACATGATCGTCGACTACATCGACGCCGACTGGGACCGCCAGCATTTGCAACCCTTGCCGGCGTTGCTGACCCAAGTGCGCGGAGCGCTGGCAATGATTCCGTTGGCCCGCGCGGCGAGTCTGGTCGAGGCCTGCAACAGCTTCATCCGCGAGCATCTGCTGGTGGACCCGGACCAGCCCGGTTGGCAGCAACTGGACAGCCTGGCCGACGTCATCACCAGCATCGAGTATTACCTGGAGCGCCTCGGCGACGACCCTGAAGCGCCCGGGGAACAACTGCTCGATGTCGCGGAAAAAGGCCTGGTTTCACTCGGTTTCTTTCCCAGTGAACAGCTCGTGCCGACGCTTGAGGATGTGCTCAGCCCCAGTGAAGCGTTGGTCATGCAAGACATGCAGGAGCTGGACGACCCCGAGATCGTCCAGTCATTGGCCGGTGTGCTGGCCAGCCCCGTGTCGTCTGTCAACCCGCCGGCGCTGGCAACGCCGGGTAGCCTGCTACCGCCGCCCGTCGGTGAAGAACCGGTGGACGATGAGCTGCGGGAAGTCTTCCTCGAAGAGACCGATGAGGTTCTGGAAATTCTCCGGGAATACTTGCCGCGCTGGTCGGCCAATCCCGATAGCCCATCGGCCTTGAGTGAACTGCGCCGCGCCTTCCACACCCTCAAGGGCAGTGGCCGGATGGTCCGCGCGCTGGTGCTGGGCGAGCTGGCCTGGGCGGTGGAAAACCTGCTCAACCGCGTGCTCGATCACAGCATTGCACCTTCGCCTGCGGTGCAACACCTGGTGGGCGATGCGCTGAAGCTGCTGCCGGAACTGGTGGCCGAGTTCGCCGCCCATGCCCAGCGCCAGCGTAACGATGTCGACCAATTGGCCGCCCGTGCCCATACGCTCGCCAAGGGTGATAAGCCGGTGTCCGATGAGGACGCGCAGGATGTCGCGGCGCTCGATCCCCTGTTGCTGGAGATCTTCCGCAACGAAGCCGAGACCCATTTGAACAGCCTCAATCGCTTCCTCGATCAGGCCGCCGAGCATGTGCCGCTTCAGGCCAGCGACGAGTTGCAGCGAGCCTTGCACACCCTCAAGGGCAGCGCCTCGATGGCCGGCGTGCTGCCGATCGTCGAGCTGGCGGCGGCGCTGGATCAACTGGCCCGGGAGTACAAGGCGCACCGGATTGCCCTTGATCTGGACGAAGTCGAATTGCTGCTGGAAGCCGAAGGGCTGTTTCGTCTTGGGCTGCGCCAGCTCAAGAGCGACCCGCTGGCCGAAATTCCCGATGCCCGCTCGTTGATCGAGCGAACCCAGGCCGTGCTGGCCGAGCGTCTGCACAGCCTCTTGAACGCGCCCAATACGGGGCTGCGCATCAAGCGCGATCCGCAACTGATCAACAACTTTCTTGCCCAGGGCATGGACATCCTGCTGGACGCCGAAAGCCTGTTGCAGCGCTGGCAGCAACATCCCGGCGAGCGGCAGGAGCTCAGCGCGCTGCTGGACGAACTGACCACCCTCGGCGAAGGCGCACACCTGGCCGATCTGCATCCGGTGGATGAACTCTGTGAAGCCTTGCTCGATCTCTATGGCGCTGTGGAAGAAAGCAGCCTGGCGGTCAGCGACAGTTTTTTCCACGAGGCGCAAAGTGCCCACGAAGCGCTGATCAACATGCTCGACGAACTGGCCGCCGGCCAGGAAGTCACTGCGCAACCGCAGCGGGTGCGGGCCTTGCGCGGCCTGCTCGATGAGAGTCTCGACCCATCCTCCATGGGCCTGATTCGCAGTGACGGCAGCCGCGCCCTGAGCATTCGCGAGCTGGGCAGTGCCACGGCCGAGCTGGAACAGGCGGCAAGTCAGGTGGAGCTGGACGACGAAATCGTTTCGATCTTCCTTGAAGAAGCGGTGGATATTCTCGAAAGCGCCGGCCAGGCCTTGCAGCGCTGGTTGAGCGACCCGGATAACGCCGCGCCGCTGTTGTCCTTGCAGCGCGATTTGCACACCCTCAAGGGCGGTGCGCGGATGGCCGAAGTCGAACCGGTCGGCGACCTGGCCCATGAACTGGAAAGTCTTTACGAAGGCTTGGTGGACCGCCGTTACAGCTACAGCGAAGCGCTGGCGCAGTTGCTGCAACAGAGCCATGACCGACTGGCCATGCTCCTTGAACAGTTGCAGCACAACCGTCCGTTGGGCGATCCGGGCGAATTGATCGAGGCTATTCGTGAATTTCGTCAGGGCAATGCCGGCAGTGCCGAGGTGATCGAACCGGCGGCCAGCAATGACTCGGCGGCTCATGATCCCGAGCTTCTGGAGATCTTCCTCGAGGAAGGTTTCGACATCATCGAAAACTCCGGCGCGGCGCTGCTGCGCTGGCAGGCCGAGCCTTCGAATCGCCAGGAAGTGGAAACCCTGCTGCGCGACCTGCATACCCTCAAGGGCGGTGCGCGGATGGTGGAGATCGCCCCGATTGGCGACCTGGCCCACGAACTGGAATTCCTCTACGAAGGCTTGTCGGCTGGCGTGCTGCAACCCACCGCCGAGCTATTCTCGTTGTTGCAACGCAGCCATGACCGACTGGCGCAGATGCTCGACGCCGCCCGTGCCGGTCAACCATTGCCACCGGCCGATCGACTGATCGATGCGATCAAGAATTTCAGCCATCCGGCGGTGTCCGAAACTCCGGCACCGGTGGTGATGCCCGCCGCCCCCAAAGCGGAATCAGCCGCACCGCAAGCCGAAGGCGCCGACACGGTCAAGGTTTCGGCGGAGCTGCTTGACGATCTGGTCAATCTGGCCGGGGAAACCTCGATCTTTCGCGGCCGCATCGAACAACAGGTCAACGACGCACGGGTAGCCCTGAGCGAGATGGAAACCACCATCGAACGCATGCGCGACCAGTTGCGCCGCCTCGATACCGAAACCCAGGGGCGGATTCTCAGCCGTCAGCAAGTCGACGCCGAACGCCTGGGGTACGAAGAATTTGACCCGCTGGAGATGGACCGTCACTCGCAGCTGCAGCAGCTGTCGCGGGCGCTGTTCGAGTCTGCCTCCGACCTGCTCGACCTCAAGGAAACCCTCGAGCGGCGTAATCAGGACGCGGAAAACCTGCTGCAACAGCAAGGCCGCATCAACACCGAATTGCAGGAAGGCCTGATGCGTACGCGCATGGTGCCGTTCGAGCGGATGCTGCCACGTTTGAAGCGCATTGTTCGTCAGGTCGCCAGCGAACTGGGCAAGGACGTGGACTTCGTCGTCGGCAACGCCGAAGGCGAGATGGACCGCAACGTCCTCGAACGCATGGCCGCGCCGCTGGAACACATGCTGCGCAACGCCGTCGACCATGGGCTGGAATCGGCCGAGGTGCGTATCGCGGCTGGCAAACCGGCCCAAGGCAAGATCACCCTGGACTTGTCCCGAGAGGGTGGCGACATCATTTTCGACATCCGCGACGACGGTGCCGGTGTGCCGCTGGACGCCGTGCGGCGCAAGGCGATCAAGCGCGGTTTGCTCCACCCGGACAGCGACATCAGCGACCGCGACGTGCTGCAATTCATTCTGCAGCCGGGGTTCTCCACCGCCGAAAAAATCACTCAGATCTCCGGGCGTGGCGTGGGCATGGACGTGGTTCACGAAGAGGTCCGGCAGCTCGGCGGCAGCATGACCATCGACTCTGTGCCGGGGCAGGGCGTGCATTTCCGGATTCGCCTGCCGTTCACCGTGTCGGTCAACCGCGCGTTGATGGTGCAGTGCGGGGATGATCAATACGCGATCCCGCTGAACACCATCGACGGCATCGTTCGGGTGTTGCCCAACGAACTCGAAGGGCATTACCGCCTCGATCCGCCGACCTACGAATACGCCGGGCAACGTTATGAGTTGTGCTATCTCGGCGAGCTGCTGAAAACCAGCACCCGCCCGAAACTGCTGGGCCAGAGCCTGCCGTTGCCGGTATTGCTGGTGCAGTGCAACGAGCGACATGTCGCGGTGCAAGTGGATGCCATGGCGGGCACCCGGGAAATCGTGGTCAAAAGCCTCGGCCCGCAGTTCGCCGCGGTGCAGGGTTTGTCCGGCGCGACGATTCTGGGCGATGGCCGGGTGGTGCTGATTCTCGACTTGCTGGCGCCGATCCGCGCGATGCAAGCGCGGGTGCCGCAACGACCGGTGACGCAGGACGTAGAGCCTGAGTCGCAACGACCCTTGCTGGTGCTGGTGGTCGACGATTCGGTCACCGTGCGCAAGGTCACCAGCCGTCTGCTGGAACGCCACGGCATGAATGTGCTGACCGCCAAGGACGGGGTCGACGCCATGTTGCTGCTCGAAGAGCACATGCCCGACCTGATGCTGCTGGACATCGAAATGCCGCGCATGGACGGCTTCGAAGTGGCGACCCAGGTACGCGCCGACGAGCGTTTGCGGCATCTGCCGATCATCATGATCACCTCCCGTACCGGCCAAAAACACCGCGACCGCGCCATGGCCATCGGCGTCAACGACTACCTTGGCAAGCCGTATCAGGAATCGGTGCTGCTCGACAGCATCGCCCGGTGGAGCAAAACCCATGCATGAGCACCGCTCCAGCAATCTTACTGGCCTGCTGCTGCCCCTGGCCGACCGCAACCTGATCCTGCCCAACGTCGCCGTCGCCGAACTCATCGACTATCAGCCGGGAGCTTTCGATCTCGATACTCCGCCGTGGTACCTGGGGCGGGTGACGTGGCGAAACCGGCAGATTCCGTTGCTCAGTTTCGAATCGGCGTGTGGCAACAAAGTGGTGATCGGTGAGCGAGCGCGGATCGTCATCCTCAACGCCCTCGGCGGGCGGCCTGAGCTGAAGTTCATTGCGCTGCTGGTGCAGGGGATTCCGCGGTCTTACAAGCTCGACAGTCAGTTGAGTTATGTCGACGTGCCGTTGTGTGCGCTGGAGCAGGCGGCGGTACAGGTGGGGGAGCAAGTGGCGAAGGTGCCGGATTTGTTGGCGTTGGAGGAGTTGCTTGTGAGTGCTGGGTTGGTCTGACTGGCCCCTTCGCGGGCAAGCCTCGCTCCTACATTGGATCTGCGGCGTGCACAAAACCGTGTAGGAGCGAGGCTTGCCCGCGAAGGCTGTCTTCAACTTACCAAAAACCTCACTGTTAAACCCCGGCCCGAGCCTTCATCTGCAACGACTCATGATGATCCAGCACTCGCTCCACCAACAACTGCACGCCATCTGCCAAACGGCTGAGCGCCAAGGCGACAGAGCGGCGTGAGCCTTCCACATCGTCCGCCAGATCGGCAGCAATGGCGCTGATGGACAGCAGGTCTTCGGAGGCATTGGCCAGAAGGGCTTCGGTGTCGATATCGGGGGAGACAGTGAAGAGCTGGGACTTACGGCGTTTGGCCGGTTTTTCGTGGGGGGACGGGAAGTAATGGGAGAAGGCGCGGTCGGCGGCTTCCTTCATTTTTTCTGCATCGAGGGATGCATGGGAATCGGTCCCGGATTCTGGCGGGTTGGGAGTAGCTTTGAACATAGTGAATCTCCAGTAATGATTTTCAGCTGCTCCCTCGGTTCCAGCCGAAGGGGTGGCAGCTGTACGCGGGCTGGAACCCGAGGTGGAGAAAACCCGGCAGACCCGAAGGTCTCCCGCGCACAGCCGCCATAACGGAGTACACACATTAAAGGTGCGCAAGCATACGTCATGAGGGGCGCTTTTGCGCCTTCTACACCTCGGGATTCCAGGCCCGGTCGCTGAATTGGCAGCGACCCACAAACGATAAAGCTCAGCGCAAAACCCCACCAGTCAGCGGGTTCCGGCATTGCTGTAGGCAGCGACGCCAGACTGTGTAGCCTCACACCGTTTCTGCGGACAAACTTTTAAACACAAAACCTCAGGCTGTCGGAATTCCCTGTGGCGAGGGAGCTTGCTCCCGCTGGGTTGCGAAGCAGCCCCAAAGGTTGAAGATTCCCAAAAAGGGACCGATCGTTCCTGTTTTGGGACTTATCGGTTTGCTCTCTGCATGAGCGACGAAATGCTCCGTCATTGAAAACTGCGGGGATTGTTCGGGCCCCTCACAGGTATTGTGGGTGACTCAGAATTTGAGCACGACACGGACACTGTGGGAGCGGGCTTGCTCGCGAAGGCGTCGGCACGGGCAACGAATCCCGCCAACCATTACCCTGACCGTAACGATCCACCACTCTGCTTGATTGATGCCCCCACCCAACGCTCCTAAGGTGACTCCCACGACAGCGAACCCGTGGAGTGGTCATGACAACAACAATATCCCCCGACTCGCGATGGACGCGGCGGCGCAGCGAAAAGCAGCGGCGTCTCGAGTTGGTCAAGGATCTAGCCGACGGTGTGGTGCTGCCCACCGACAAGATCGTCGCGGCGCTGGAGGCGTTGATTCTGCCCGGCGACCGCGTGGTGCTGGAGGGCAATAACCAGAAGCAGGCGGATTTCCTGTCTCGTTCTCTGGCCAAGGCCGACCCGGGCAAGCTGCATGATCTGCACATGATCATGCCCAGCGTTGGGCGTTCCGAACACCTGGACCTGTTCGAGCGCGGCATTGCCCGCAAGCTCGACTTCTCGTTCGCCGGCACCCAGAGCCTGCGCATCAGCCAGTTGCTGGAAGACGGCCTGCTGGAAATCGGCGCTATCCACACCTACATCGAACTCTATGCGCGGCTGGTGGTGGACTTGATCCCGAACGTCGTGCTCTCGGCCGGTTTCATGGCTGACCGCGCGGGCAATATCTACACCGGGCCGAGCACCGAGGACACCCCCGCGTTGATCGAACCGGCGGCTTTCAGCGACGGCATCGTCATCGTCCAGGTCAATCAATTGGTGGACGACGTCAGCGAGTTGCCTCGGGTCGACATCCCTGCGTCCTGGGTCGATTTCGTGGTGGTGGCGGACAAGCCGTTCTACATCGAACCGCTGTTCACCCGCGACCCACGCCACATCAAGCCTGTGCATGTGTTGATGGCGATGATGGCGATCCGCGGGATCTACGAAAAACACAACGTTCAGTCGCTCAACCACGGCATCGGTTTCAACACCGCGGCCATCGAACTGATCCTGCCGACCTACGGCGAATCCCTCGGTTTGAAAGGCAAGATCTGCCGCAACTGGACGCTCAATCCTCACCCGACCCTGATCCCGGCCATCGAAAGCGGCTGGGTCGAAAGCGTGCATTGTTTCGGCACTGAACTGGGCATGGAAAACTACATCGCCGCTCGACCGGATGTGTTCTTCACCGGCCGCGACGGCTCCCTGCGCTCCAACCGGATGTTCTGCCAATTGGCTGGGCAGTACGCGGTGGACCTGTTCATCGGTGCGACCCTGCAAGTCGACGGCGACGGCCATTCCTCCACCGTGACTCGCGGTCGCCTGGCCGGTTTCGGGGGGGCGCCGAACATGGGCCACGACCCGCGCGGTCGCCGTCACGGCACACTGGCCTGGCTCGACATGCGTCACGACGATGCACCCGAAGCCTTGCTCGAACGCGGCAAGAAACTCGTGGTGCAAATGGTCGAGACCTTCCAGGAGGGCGGCAAGCCGACCTTCGTCGAAACCCTCGACGCGGTGGACGTGGCGAAGAAAAGCGGCATGCCACTGGCGCCGATCATGATCTACGGCGACGACGTCACTCACCTGCTGACCGAAGAAGGCATCGCCTATTTGTACAAGGCCCGTTCCCTCGAAGAGCGTCAGGCGATGATCGCGGCTGTGGCCGGCGTAACCGCCATCGGCCTGCGCCACAACCCGAAAGACACCGCGCGCATGCGCCGCGAAGGCTTGATTGCCCTGCCCGAAGACCTCGGCATCCGCCGCACCGACGCCACCCGCGAGTTGCTCGCGGCCAAAAGCGTGGCCGATCTGGTGGAGTGGTCCGGTGGCCTCTACAACCCACCCGCCAAGTTCAGGAGCTGGTAATGCGCGCATTCAACCTGCAACCGAAACCTTTAACCCTGACTGAGCGGCTGGCGGACCTGGCCGTGGACGCGCTGATCGACGAAGCCGATCTGTCGCCGAAACCGGCGCTGGTCGACCGTCGCGGCAATGGCGCGCACACCGATTTACACCTGAGCCTGATGCACGCCTCGGCGCTGTCGTTGTGGCCGGCGTTCAAGGCAATGGCGGAAGCGGCCATCGAATTCGGCGAAGTCGGTTTACCCCTGCGCGAAGCCCTTGGGCGGATTGGTCGTGACGGTGAGCAAACGATGCTTGCTACCACCAATGGTGTGAATACTCATCGTGGGGCAATCTGGGCGTTGGGACTGTTGGTCGCTGCGGCAGCGCTGGAGTGCACGAATACCAAAGCAAGCGCCGTGACCTTGCGCGCTGCACGTCTGGCCTTGCTCGACGACCGCTTTGCCCCGCGTCCCCTGAGTCATGGCGCTCAAGTGGCCCAACGTTATGGCGCTCGCGGTGCCCGTGAAGAGGCGCAGCTGGGCTTTCCGGCGGTGATTCAGCGTGCACTGCCGCAACTCAAACTCAGCCGCGCCGCCGGCCATGGCGAACAGAACGCCCGGCTCGACGCCTTGCTGGCGATCATGACGACGCTGGCCGACACCTGCGTGCTCTACCGCTCGGGCGAACAAGGCCTGCAGACCATGCAACTTGGTGCTCAAGCCGTGCTCGACGCCGGCGGCAGTGCGAGCCTGGCCGGTCGCCGCCGTTTGCATGAGCTGGACCAACAACTAATCGCGTTGAATGCCTCGCCCGGCGGCGCTGCGGACTTGCTTGCAGCCTGCCTGTTTATCGACCGCATCGACTCGGGCGATGGCATCTTCCAGGGAGCGTTTTGATGGAAACCTTATCCTTTGAATTCCCCGCCGGGCAGCCGCCACGGGGCAGGGCACTGGTGGGCTGCGTGGGCTCGGGCGATCTGGAAGTGCTGATCGAACCGGGGCTGGCGGGCAAGCTGACGATCCACGTGCAGACTTCGGTCAACGGCAGTGAGCAACGTTGGCAGCATCTGTTCGCGCGAATGTTCGACGGCCAGACACCGCCCGCGATGGCGATCGATATCCACGATTTCGGCGCCACTCCCGGCGTGGTGCGTTTGCGCCTGGAACAAGGCTTCGAGGAGATCGGCCATGACTGACAGTGCAGCGCTTCTCCACAAGCACAGCTTCGTCGAACTCGGCGCCCGGCAACGAGCGAAAGCCTTGCTCGACGCCGGTACTTTTCGTGAACTGCTCGACCCGTTTCAGCGCGTCATGTCGCCATGGCTGTCACGCCAGGGCGTGGTGCCGCAAGCCGATGACGGCGTGGTGATCGCCAAGGGCAGCCTCGGTGGTTTGCCGGTGGTGATCGCGGCCATCGAAGGCGCGTTTCAGGGTGGCAGCCTGGGCGAAGTCGGCGGGGCGAAGATTGCCGGTGCGCTGGAACTGGCCGCCGAGGACAACCGCAAAGGCATTCCCACACGCGCCGTGTTGCTGCTGGAAACCGGTGGAGTGCGTTTGCAGGAGGCCAATCTCGGGCTGGCGGCGATTGCCGATATTCATGCGGCGATTGTCGATTTGCGCCAGTACCAACCAGTAGTCGGCGTAGTCGCCGGCAGCGTCGGTTGCTTCGGCGGCATGTCGATTGCCGCGGGGTTGTGCAGCTATTTGCTGGTGACTCAGGAAGCGCGCCTTGGCCTCAACGGCCCCCAAGTGATCGAGCAGGAAGCCGGGCTTGAGGAATACGACTCCCGTGACCGGCCGTTTATCTGGAGCCTGACCGGCGGCGAGCAACGGTTCGCCAGTGGGTTGGTGGATCGCTATGCCGCTGACGACGTGGCGCAGATTCAGCAACAGGTCGGCGAATTGCTCAAGCAGGGTTTGCCGGCACAACAACGTAGCCGCCAGGCCGAATGGTTCCTGCAACGGCTGGCGCGTCTGGACGCCGAACCACAAATCGAGCCGGCGACGGTTCGCGATCTGTACCAAGGAGAGCGCTCATGAGTTCGTATTCCCTGAGAGGCTTGAACTGGTTCAACGCCTTGAGTGCCGACGCGAAACCGGTCGCGGGTTTGCCGGCGTCGTTGAAAGTCGCCGATGGTTTATTGGGCAATCAACCCGTGCGTTTTATCGCAGTGGTAGCCGACCCCGAAAACCGCTTCGTCCGCGCCCGCAATGGCGAGGTCGGTTTGCTGGAAGGCTGGGGCCTGGCCAAAGCGGTGGATGACGTCATTGCTGCGGATAATGACAAACCTCAAAAACGCGCCTTGATCGCCATTGTCGATGTGCCCAGCCAGGCTTACGGCCGGCGCGAAGAAGCCCTCGGCATTCATCAGGCCCTGGCCGGTGCGGCGGACAGTTATGCCCGCGCCCGACTGGCCGGGCATTCGGTGATCGGTTTGCTGGTGGGCAAGGCGATGTCCGGGGCGTTTCTCGCGCATGGCTATCAGGCCAACCGGCTGATCGCGTTGCGCGATCCGGGCGTGATGGTGCATGCGATGGGCAAGGCGTCGGCGGCGCGAGTGACGTTGCGCAGCGTCGAAGAACTTGAAGCCTTGGCCGCCAGCGTGCCGCCGATGGCCTATGACATCGACAGCTTTGCCAGCCTGGGTTTGCTCTGGGAAACCTTGTCGGTGGACCAGATCGAACAGCCGACGACGGCGGATCTGGCGCGGGTGAATGAGTGTCTGGCTCAGGCGATTGAAGATGTCGACGCCGGTCATCGCGACTTGAGCAGTCGCTTGGGTGCGACTAACCGCGCCGCGTCGAGCAAGGTTCGCCAACTGCTGAGAGAGCAGTGGTGAACACGCTTCTGGCCCACGACCTGCTCTGGGGGATGACCCCGCAGCAGTTGCCTGCGGATGCGCCTGCGTGGGCGGTCGAGTCGATCAGCGCGGGTCAGCCGGTGGTGGTTCGGCGTGCGATGACTGCGCCGGATCAAATCGCGGTCGGGGTGCGCGGACGCTTGCGCGAGCAGCGTTATGCAACGTCGATGGCGATCACGGCGATTTCGCGTCGGGTCAGGCCGGAAGCGCTTTGTCGTGTCGCGACGACCCGCGACCTGCCGGCCCTGCGAGCACTGGCACAACTGCGGCCGATGCTCGACGCCTGCGGTTGGGTGTGGGGTGTCAGCGGCAGCACCGGGTTTGAATTGGCCAGCGGTTTTGCGGCGCTCCATGAGCGCAGCGATCTCGATTTGATTCTGCGTACACCGCAACCGTTGAGCCGACTTCAAGCGCAAGCGTTGGTGACGCTTCTCGGTGCCGCTGAATGTCTGGTCGACATGCAATTGCAGACACCTTATGGCGCCGTGGCTCTGCGCGAATGGGCTGGCCCGTCGCAACGGGTGCTGCTCAAAAACGCTCAGGTCGCCTGCCTGGTCAGCGATCCCTGGAACCCGCAGGAGCAAGCAGCGTGAGCAGTTTACTGGTGTTCCCCGGCCAGGGTGCCCAGCAACCGGGCATGCTCCATCGCTTGCCTCGGGAAACGCTGATCGAGGCGAGTGAGGCACTTGGCGAAGACGTCTTGCTGCTCGATTCTGCCGAGGCGTTGCAGTCGACGAGGGCGGTTCAGCTGTGCCTGCTGATTGCTGGCGTGGCGGCTTCACGTCAGTTGTTATTGAGCGCGGATTACGTGGCCGGATTGTCCATTGGCGCCTACCCGGCGGCGGTGGTCGCCGGCGCCTTGAGCTTCAGCGATGCACTGCATCTGGTCAGCCTGCGCGGCGAACTGATGCAGCAGGCTTATCCTCAGGGCTATGGCATGACCGCGATCATCGGTCTGGATCTGGCGACGGTGGAAGGTTTGCTGGCGCAGGTTCATAGCCGCGACACGCCGGTTTACCTGGCCAATATCAACGCCGATAACCAAGTGGTGATTGCCGGCAGTGATGGTGCGATGAAAGCGGTTGCCGACTTGGCGAAAGGTTGTGGCGCCGGGCTGGCCAAACGCCTGGCGGTCAGCGTGCCGTCCCATTGCCCGCTGCTGGAAACACCGGCAAAAACCCTGGCCGAAGCCTTCGCCAAGGTGCAATTGAAAATGCCGACCCTGGGTTACCTGAGCGGCAGTCGCGCCCGGCCCGTGATCAATCCCGAAGCCTTGCGCGACGACCTGGCGTTCAACATGTGCCGCGTCGTCGATTGGCGCGGCACGGTGCAAAGCGCTTACGAGCGTGGCGTACGTCTACAGATCGAACTGCCACCCGGTGCGGTGCTGACCGGGCTGGCGCGCCGGGTGTTCGAGCAGGGCACCGTGATTGCCTTCGACGGTGCGCGGCTCGATACCTTGCAGGCGCTGTTGCGTGAGGAGGGAAGCCGCCAACCCTAGAGACTCAGGCTGCGAACGACAAAAACAACAATTCCGACGATGCACTTTGAGGACTACAACAATGATTATTTACGGTGTGGCGCTGTTGGCGATCTGTACGCTGGCAGGGGTGATCATGGGCGACATGCTCGGCGTGTTGTTGGGTGTGAAATCCAACGTCGGCGGGGTCGGGATCGCGATGATCCTGCTGATTTGCGCGCGGTTGTGGATGCAAAAACGCGGCGGCATGACCAAGGATTGCGAGATGGGCGTCGGCTTCTGGGGCGCCATGTACATTCCGGTGGTCGTCGCGATGGCAGCACAGCAGAACGTCGTGACTGCGCTGCACGGCGGCCCGGTGGCGGTGCTGGCGGCAATCGGTTCGGTGGTGATCTGCGGTTGCACCATTGCCCTGATCAGCCGCACCCACAAAGGCGAGCCCTTGCCCGATGAGCCGGCGCAAGTGACCCCGCTCGGCACACCAGTAGGAGGTCGCTGATATGTGGGAACTCATTGAGAAAGGTCTGGTAAATAACAGTCTGGTCACAGCGTTCGCCTTTGTCGGCGTGGTCATGTGGGTGTCGGTGATTCTGTCCAAACGCCTGACCTTCGGGCGAATTCACGGCTCGGCGATAGCCATCGTCATCGGCCTGGTGCTGGCCTGGGTCGGCGGCACCCTGACCGGCGGGCAAAAGGGCCTGGCGGATTTGTCACTGTTTTCCGGCATTGGGTTGATGGGCGGCGCCATGCTGCGTGACTTTGCGATCGTCGCCACCGCGTTCGAAGTGCAGGCCACGGAAGCGAAAAAGGCCGGGATGATTGGTGTTATCGCGCTGCTGCTGGGCACGATCCTGCCGTTCATTGTCGGGGCGAGCATTGCCTGGGTATTCGGTTATCGCGATGCGATCAGCATGACCACCATTGGCGCAGGCGCGGTGACGTACATCGTCGGGCCGGTGACCGGTGCTGCGATTGGTGCCTCATCCGATGTGATGGCGTTGTCGATTGCCACCGGGTTGATCAAGGCGATTCTGGTGATGGTCGGCACACCGGTGGCGGCGCGCTGGATGGGGCTGGATAACCCGCGCTCGGCCATGGTGTTTGGTGGGTTGGCCGGGACGGTGAGTGGGGTGACGGCAGGGTTGGCGGCGACGGATCGCAGGCTGGTGCCGTATGGCGCGTTGACGGCGACGTTCCATACCGGGCTTGGGTGCTTGCTGGGGCCTTCGTTGCTGTACTTCATTGTTCGCGGGATTGTGGGTTAAGCCGGTAGATTATCGCTGACTGTTCCGGCGCCATCGCGAGCAGGCTCGCTCCCACATTGGAATGCAATCCCCTGTGGGAGCGAGCCTGCTCGCGATAGCCGTGACGCGGTCTCAGGCCTGGCGATTGGCATACATCCGACACTCTGCCAAAAGCGCCAGCAAATTCGGGTCACGCTCCTTGGCCTTCAGAAACACCACGCCGATGTGCTGCTGCAATCGATACTTTTCCTGCAACGGAATCAGCTTCACCCGGTTTTCATACACCGCCGCAATCCGTCCCGGCAGCAACGCATAACCGACCCCGGAGCTGACCATGCTCAGCAGGGTGAAGATGTCGTTGACCTGCATCGCCACTTTCGGCTCGAACCCTGCCTGCTTGAATACCCGAATACCGTCCTGGTGCGTGGCGAAGCCTTGGGTCAAGGTGATGAACGTCTCGTCACGCACCTCGGCCAGATCGACTTCGGCCCGCTGGGCAAAGGGTGAATCAGCCGGGGTGGCGAGGAAGATGTCATCGGAAAACAGCTGAATCTGCTCACAGTCCGGGTCGTTGACGCTGTCGTCCAGCGACACCAGGATTGCATCGACTTCCATGTTCTTGAGCTTGTACAACAGGTCGATGTTGGAGCCCAGGATCAGGTCGATATTGAGTTCGCTGCGGCGAATTTTCAGGCCCATGATCAGCTGCGGCACGGTCTTCACCGTCAGCGAATACAGTGACCCAAGCTTGAAGCGCTCAGCGGAGAACCCGGCAGCTTCACGGGTCAGGCGCACACTTTCGAGCACGTCCTGAATCAGCTTCTGCGCCCGTTCTTCCAGCACATAAGCGCTTTCAAGTGGGGTCAGGTTGCGGCCTTCGTGCTTGAATAGAGGGCAACGCAGGGCGCTTTCCAGAGAGTGAATGGCGCGGTGCACGCTGACGTTGCTGGTCTGCAACTCGGCGGCGGCGCGGGCCAGGTTGCCGGTGCGCATGAAGGCCAGGAACACCTCGAGTTTTTTCAGGGTCAACTCTTCATCGATCAACATGGGCGTGACTCTTATTCGAATCACTCGATTGTGCCCAATTGGCTGGCGTTTGGCTCGATGGCTTTTTGTAGGAGCTGCGCTATACGGAAACATTGCACTGGTTTGTAACTCGACGGCGGTGCGGGGCAGGTTGCCGGTGCACATGGGGGCTCTTGTAGGAGCTGTCGAGTGAAACGAGGCTGCGATCTTTTGATCTTCAGCACCTTCAAGGGCACCTAGAATCAAGATCAAAAGATCGCAGCCTCGTTTCACTCGACAGCTCCTACACAGCTCCTACATAGCTCCTACACCGGTCCTACAGGGGCTTTGTGTTAATGAATTTTGAGGTGAGCAACGCATGTATCACGGGGAAAGATTGAACGCTTGGACGCATTTGGTCGGGGCGGTTGCGGCGTTTGTCGGGGGTGTGTGGCTGCTGGTGATCGCCAGTATGGACGGCAGTCCGTGGAAGATCGTCAGCGTGGCGATTTACGCGTTCACCTTGCTGGTGCTCTACAGCGCCTCGACCGTTTACCACAGCGTGCGCGGGCGCAAGAAAGCGATCATGCAGAAGGTCGATCACTTTTCGATCTACCTGCTGATTGCCGGCAGTTACACGCCGTTCTGCCTGGTGACCCTGCGCGGGCCGTGGGGCTGGACGCTGTTCGGGATTGTCTGGGGGCTGGCGCTGATCGGTATCCTGCAAGAGATCAAACCCCGCTCGGAGGCGCGGATTCTGTCGATCGTGATTTACGCGGTGATGGGCTGGATCGTGCTGGTGGCGGTCAAGCCACTGTTGGCCGCGCTGGGGCTTGTCGGCTTTACCTGGCTGGCGTCGGGCGGGGTGCTGTACACCGTGGGGATTATCTTTTTTGCCCTCGACCATCGCCTGCGGCATGCCCATGGGGTCTGGCATCTGTTCGTGATTGCCGGGAGCGTGCTGCACTTTGTGGCGATTTTGTTTTATGTCCTTTAGACCGAGGTGCTGCCATCGCGAGCAGGCTCGCTCCCACAGGTGCAGCGGCGTCCTTGTGGGAGCGAGCCTGCTCGCGATGGGGCCCTAGAAGTCACCCCAAAGTTGTTGGGCCACCGCCAACGCCACTACCGGCGCGGTCTCAGTGCGCAGCACACGCGGTCCAAGCCGGGCGGCATGAAAACCGGCTCCCTTGGCTTGCTCAACCTCTGCATCGGACAACCCGCCTTCCGGGCCGATCAGAAACGCCAGCGTCGCCGGTTTCGCATGGCTCACCAGCGGCTCGGCCACCGGGTGCAGCACCAGTTTCAATTCGGCTTCCGTTTGCTTCAGCCAGTCGGCCAACAGCAACGGCGGATGAATCACCGGCACCCGTGAACGTCCGCACTGTTCGCAGGCGCTGATCGCCACCTGACGCCAGTGCATCAGGCGTTTGTCGGCGCGCTCGTCCTTGAGGCGGACTTCGCAGCGGTCGGTGAATATCGGGGTGATTTCGCTGACGCCCAGTTCGGTGGCTTTCTGAATCGCCCAGTCCATCCGCTCGCCACGAGACAAGCCCTGGCCGAGATGGACGGCAAGCGACGACTCGACCTGCCCGGCGAAGCGCTCATCGATTTGCACCACGACGCGCTTCTTGCCGACTTCCGCCAGCACGCCGCGAAACTCATGGCCCGAACCGTCGAACAATTGCACCGCATCACCCTCGGCCATGCGCAGCACACGGCTGATGTAATGGGCCTGGGCCTCGGGAAGCTCGTGTTCGCCGGTGCTCAACGGGGCGTCGATAAAGAAGCGGGACAGTCTCATCAATGGTCTCTGTAAAAGTGTGGAAGTCTGGCGGCCCCATCGCGGGCAAGTCGGGTCGCCGCATCGCCGCTCCCACAGGTTTTGCGCCGAACCTGTGGGAGCGGGCTTGCCCGCGATGACGGTGGTGCGGTCACCGCTGAAGCTTAGGTGAAGTCAATCAGCCCGGATCACGGTAACCCGGATGAAAGTCCTTCGGCACCGCCACGCTGATGCTGTCACGGGTGGCGATGTCGATGCCTTCACTGGCCACCTCGGCCAGGAAATCGATCTGCTCCGGGGTAATCACGTAAGGCGGCAGGAAATACACCACGCTGCCCAACGGCCGCAGTAAAGCACCCCGCTCCAGCGCATGCTGGAACACCTTCAAACCACGACGTTCCTGCCACGGGTAAGCGGTCTTGCCGGCCTTGTCCTTGACCATTTCGATGGCCAGCACCATGCCGGTCTGGCGCACTTCGGAAACGTTGGGGTGATCGGCCAGGTGCGCAGTGGAGGAGGCCATGCGTTGAGCCAGCACCTTGTTGTTCTCGATGACGTTGTCTTCTTCGAAGATATCCAGCGTCGCCAATGCCGCCGCGCACGCCAGCGGATTGCCAGTGTAGCTGTGGGAATGCAGGAAGGCGCGCAGGGTCGGGTAGTCGTCGTAGAACGCGCTGTAGACCTCATCGGTGGTCAGGCAGGCCGCCAACGGCAGGTAACCGCCGGTCAGGGCCTTGGACAGACAGAGGAAGTCCGGGCGGATGCCGGCCTGCTCACAGGCGAACATGGTTCCGGTGCGACCGAAGCCAACGGCGATTTCATCGTGGATCAGGTGCACGCCATAACGATCACAGGCTTCGCGCAGCAGCTTGAGATACACCGGGTGGTACATGCGCATCCCGCCAGCGCCCTGAATCAACGGCTCCAGGATCACGGCGGCCACGGTGTCGTGGTTGTCGGCCAGCGTCTGCTCCATGGCGACGAACATGTTGCGCGAGTGTTCTTCCCAGCTCATGCCCTCGGGGCGCAGGTAGCAGTCGGGGCTCGGCACCTTGATGGTGTCCATCAGCAGGGGTTTGTAGGTTTCGGTAAACAGCGGCACGTCACCCACCGCCATCGCTGCCATGGTCTCGCCGTGGTAGCCGTTGGTGAGGGTGACGAAGCGCTTCTTGTTCGGCTGGCCGCGGTTGAGCCAGTAGTGAAAGCTCATTTTCAGCGCAACTTCGATGCACGACGAACCGTTATCGGCGTAGAAGCACCGGGTCAGGCCTTCAGGCGTCATCTTGACCAGCCGCTCCGACAATTCAATCACCGGCTGATGGCTGAAGCCGGCGAGGATCACATGTTCCAGCTGATCGACCTGATCCTTGATGCGCTGGTTGATCCGCGGGTTGGCGTGACCGAACACGTTGACCCACCAGGAGCTGACGGCGTCGAGGTAGCGTTTGCCTTCGAAGTCTTCCAGCCACACGCCTTCACCGCGTTTGATCGGGATCAGCGGCAGCTGTTCGTGGTCTTTCATCTGGGTGCAGGGATGCCACAACACGGCAAGATCGCGTTCCATCCACTGTTTATTCAGGCCCATTTTCTGTCTCCTCGAGGCTACCCGTGACGTAGGCGGGTAAACAATCGCGCAAGCCTATGCAATGCGCGTCACCGGGACAACCCATTGTGTCGATTGAGCTACTTTGTATAGGACGATAGACGTTGCTGGCGGCGTTTTGATGGCTGACGTATTCTTCGCGGCTCTTTGAGTCGTCTGACTCGTAAAACCGCTATTTCCCTCGTGTATTTCCGGAGTTCGCTGAATGTCTGCTGGTTGGCTGCGCGCCTGTGCGCTGGTGATGTTGGGGCTGTTCAGCGTTTCGGCGCTGGCCAAGGATAAAACGGCGATCGTGATCGGCGGCGGGCTTGCGGGCCTCACTGCGGCTTACGAGCTGCAGAACAAGGGCTGGCAAGTCACCCTGCTGGAAGCCAAACCGACCCTGGGCGGTCGTTCCGGCATGGCCACCAGTGAATGGATCGGCAACGACAAGACCCAGCCGGTGCTGAACAAGTACGTCTCGACGTTCAAGCTGAGCACCACGCCAGCCCCTGAATTCGTACGCACCCCGGGCTATCTGATCGACGGCGTATATTTCACTGCCGCTGATCTGGCCGCTAAACAGCCGGCCACCGCCGACGCACTGAAGCGCTACGAAAAGACCCTGGATGATCTGGCGCGTTCGATCGAGGACCCGCAGAACCCGGCGGCCAACAGCACGCTGTTCGCCCTGGACCAGATCAACGTGGCCAACTGGCTCGATCGCCTGAACTTACCCGTCACTGCGCGTCAGTTGGTGAATCAGGAGATTCGTACCCATTACGACGAGCCTTCGCGCCTGTCACTGCTGTACTTCGCACAACAGAGCCGCGTCTACCGTGGCATTGCCGACCGCGATCTGCGTGCCGCGCGGCTGCCCGGCGGCAGTCCGGTGCTGGCCCAGGCTTTCGTCAAACAACTGAAAACCATCAAGACCAGCTCCCCGGTTTCGGCCATTAGCCAGGACAAGGACGGTGTGACCGTCAAGGTCGGCAGCGTTGGCTATCAGGCGGACTACGTCGTGCTGGCCGTGCCGTTGCGTGCACTGAACAAGATTCAGATGACCCCGGCGCTGGATGCTCAGCACTTGGGCGCCATCAAGGGCACCAACTACGGCTGGCGTGACCAGATCATGCTGAAGTTCAAGACGCCTGTGTGGGAAAGCAAGGCGCGCATGTCTGGCGAGATCTACAGCAACGCCGGTCTGGGCATGCTGTGGGTTGAGCCGGCCCTGAAGGGCGGCGCCAACGTGGTCATCAACATTTCCGGCGACAACGCACGGGTGATGCAAGCCTTCGGCGACAAGCAGATGGCTGATCAGGTGCTGATTCGTCTGCACGAGTTTTATCCGCAGGCGCGCGGTTCGTTCACCGGTTATGAAGTCCGTCGTTACAGCACTGACCCGTCGATGGGTGGCGCTTACCTGGCCTTCGGTCCGGGTCAGATGAGCAAGTACTGGCGCCTGTGGGAACGTCCGCTGCAACGTATAGCCTTTGCCGGCGAACACACCGATACCTTGTACCCGGGCACTCTGGAAGGCGCATTGCGCACCGGTCAGCGTGCAGCCAGTCAGGTAGAGGACATGGCGGCGGGCAAATCGTTTGAACCGGCGAAGGTTGTGCCGGCGGCGACCGCTGCGGCGGCGGGCGCGGTAGTGGCGAAGAAAGGCAACTTCTTCAGCAACCTGTTCGGTGGTTCTGACGACAAACCGGAACCGGCCAAGGCGCCAGCACCCGTGGCACCGATTGCTCCGGCACCCGCCCCGGTAGCTGCGCCGGCCCCAGCGCCAGCACCGGTTGAGGCGCCGAAGCCAGTGGTTCCGGTGAAGGCCGAGCCGGCCAAGAAAGCACCGGCCAAAGCGCCAGTGAAAAAGCCTGCGGCAAAAACCGAGGCCAAAAAGGCTCCAGCCAAGGCCACGGCGAAAAAGACTGAGCCGGTGAAGAAACCAGCAGCCAGTACCGCTGTGATTACCCCGGCGGCGACTGAACCCAAAACGCAGTAAGTCTTGGGATCAAAAAAAAGCGCGGCAGTGATGCCGCGCTTTTTTTATGTCTTGTACAGACGTCCCGTCACCGGCTGCTGATTTTGCCGTCAGACTGAAGCAGATCGACAATATGCACTTCATCGCTTTGATAGTCGCTGATGTAGGCATGGTTGTGTCGATCAAGCGTCATGTCATAGGGTTCGAAAGCGCCGGGTATGGGAACTCGGCGAACAATGTCATGCGTGGTGGTATTCACTTCCACCACCTCTTTTTTGGTTTGATCAACCGCATAAGCACATCTTTCACCGAACACTATTTTCCCTTCGCAGGTCACAAAGTCGAAATGCCTGGTGGCCGATGATCGGGTGTCCAGCACCGTCAGTTTTCGAGCGTCCAGACCCACGACATACACTTCTCTGCCGTCGGGACTGACGGTCACCGCTGACGGATATTGGGCAGTTTTGATGATGTTGATGACTTTGAACGTCTTGCTGCTGAGGACCGTTAGTGCGTCCTGAAAAGGGCCGGTAGGGGAGTTGGTACTGGAAATGTAAAGGCGCGAATCGTCCAGGCTGATATCGACACTGATGGACGGTGAGGGTAATCCTCGGACTCTGCTCACTGCATAAGTGCGGGCGTCAATAATGGCCAACCATTCCTTATCCTGTCGAACGGTGACGTAAACATGCTTCCCGTCCCGGCTCACAACGACTCCCCAAGGGTATTTGCCCACCGTGACATTACCCACTTCGTAGGTGTCGGTATCAATAACCGACACCGAACTTGAACCATAGTTGGTCACATAAGCTCGTTTCCCCCCATTGGCAAGGACGATGCTTTGGGGATAACGCTCGACGGCGATGGTGTGGATAACCTTTTTGTTCGAGGTGTCGATGACTGACACATTGCCCGAAATGTAATTGCAAACAAAAACCCGTGATCCATCATCGCTGATGGCTATTCCCCGTGGTCCTTCCCCTACAGCTATCGAATTGGAATGATTGTGCGTTATCCCGGGGGACGAACTCGAATTGTGACTCATGGTAGAACTCCTGTTCAGACGCTCGGACAAACGTCCGATTTCAAGTTCATCAATGACCTGCAATGTTGACTACTGTCGGATATGACAGTTCAGACAAGTGGTAAAGGCACTTGGATTTGGCAATGAGGGACGGTATCTGAAGATTTTTTCATCCGGTTAACGCTTTCTTAACCTCTCGGCCCCAAGGTCTTGATCGTATTTCTCGATATTTCAAAGCGAAATTTTCCGCTTTAAATCGATAGATAACTCGATAGTCTTGGGCGCAGTTCTTACAGGATTTGGGCATGCAGCTACGTAACTCTTCTTCCCGCTACGGTTGGATCAGCATTTTCATGCACTGGGGCGTGGCGCTCGCCGTCTTCGGCCTGTTCGCATTGGGGCTGTGGATGGTCGGTCTCGACTACTACAGCACCTGGCGTAAAGACGCGCCGGACCTGCACAAGAGCATTGGTCTGGTGTTATTTGCCGTCATGTTACTGCGGATGTTGTGGCGCTTCATCAGCCCACCGCCGCCGCCCCTGCAAAGCTATAGCCGCCTGACGCGCCTTGGTGCCCTGTTCGGCCATTCCTTCCTCTATCTCGGTCTGTTCGCTGTGATGATTGCCGGTTACCTGATTTCCACCGCAGACGGTGTCGGGATTCCGGTGTTCGGACTGTTTGAGGTACCTGCGCTGGTGTCCGGACTACCGGACCAGGCAGACACCGCTGGTGTGATCCATTTGTACCTGGCTTGGGTGTTGGTAATTTTTTCCGGCCTCCATGCGTTGGCAGCATTGAAACACCACTTTATCGATCGTGATGCGACCCTGACGCGAATGCTGGGACGCAAAGCCTGATATTCAATCTCGACTCCAAAGGAATAGAAAGTATGTTGAAAAAGACGCTCGCTGCTCTGGCAATCGGTTCTGCTCTACTGTCCGCTAATGTGATGGCGGCTGACTACGTGGTCGACAAAGAAGGCCAACACGCCTTCGTTGACTTCAAGATCAGCCACTTGGGCTACAGCTACATTACCGGTACCTTTAAAGATATCGACGGCAAGTTCAGCTTCGACGCTGCCAAGCCTGAAGACAGCAAAATCGAGTTCAACGTACGCACCGCCAGCGTGTTCACCAACCACGCCGAACGTGACAAGCATATCGCCAGCGCTGACTTCCTGAACGTGGGCAAATTCGCCGACGCCAAGTTCGTCTCCACCAGCGTCAAATCCACCGGTAAAAACGCCGCTGGTAAAGACACTGCCGACGTGACCGGCAACCTGACTATCCTCGGCGTGACCAAGCCCGTTGTAGTCAAGGCTACCTTCCTGGGTGAAGGCAAGGATCCATGGGGCGGCTACCGTGCCGGCTTCGAAGGCACCACCAGCATCAAGCGTTCCGACTTCGGCAAGCAGAAAGACCTGGGCCCAGCGTCCGATGCGGTCGAGTTGTACGTTACGTTTGAAGGTGTGAAAGCGAAGTAATGCTGAGACGTAGGAGCTGCCGCAGGCTGCGATCTTTTCAGGATCACTGCTGATAAGGCAAGGTCAAAAGATCGCAGGCTTCGCCAGCTCCTACAAAAGCAGTTTGCAGCGCCCAAAAAAATGCCCCGGTCTTTCGATCCGGGGCATTTTTTATGGCTTTGAAAAACTCAGCGATTGCGAGTCAGCAACGCTGGCTTCTCGCCGCGCGGGCGACCTGGCAGTTGATCCAGTTGTTCAGGTGTCGGGAA
Source organism: Pseudomonas sp. A-RE-19 (assembly GCF_019956555.1). GTDB lineage: Bacteria > Pseudomonadota > Gammaproteobacteria > Pseudomonadales > Pseudomonadaceae > Aquipseudomonas. The sequence goes on from NZ_JAHBDQ010000010.1 coordinate 46,715, forward strand.
GCGATCGCTTTTCGACTCCTTGTGGATGATCTTCGGTGCCGGGCCACGCGGGTTCTGCACGGCGGGTTCCGAACGAGGTTGGTCGTCACGGGCCGGGCGGCGGTTGCGGGACTCTTCGCGACGGGCCTGGCCGTCACGTGGAGCGCCGTTACGTGGGCCGTTGCGCTTGGCCGGCGGAGTGCCGGTGGTGGCGCCATCGCTGCTGCGCGGACCGCTTTGGCGACCCTGTGGCTTGCCGCTGCGCGGAGCACCGGTGCCGGCTGCGGTACCTTGTGCCGGAGCACCTGGACGGCGGCCACGACCCTGAGCAGGTTTCTGCTGAGGCACGTAGTCGACGCGGTTACCGAAGTTATCGATATCGTCGTCCAGGAATTCGTCCGGAGCACGGTCAGCAGCGGCGCGAGGGGCCGGACGCTGTTGTTCGCGGGCCGGGGTGCCTTCGCGTGGCTTGTGTTCACGGGCCGGGCGATCGCCGCGACCGGTGGCGGCAGGTTTTTCCTTGCCCTTGTCCTTGCCTTTATCTTTACGACCGCCACCACCACCACCGCTGCCGTTCGGACCGTCGCCGCGCGGGCCACGTGGGTTGCGCGGGTTACGCACATCCGGACGCTCGCGAACTTCAGGTTTCTCGGCTTCCACAGCGCTGGAGTCAAAGCCCATCAGGTTGCCGTCGGCAATCTTCTGCTTGGTCATGCGCTCGATGCTTTTCAGCAGCTTTTCTTCATCCGGAGCCACCAGCGAGATCGCCTCGCCCGAACGACCGGCACGGCCGGTACGACCGATACGGTGCACGTAATCTTCGTCGACGTTTGGCAGTTCGAAGTTGACCACGTGAGGCAACTGGTCGATGTCCAGGCCGCGAGCGGCGATGTCGGTGGCGACCAGGATGCGCACTTCACCGGCCTTGAAATCGGCCAGGGCTTTGGTGCGGGCGTTCTGGCTCTTGTTGCCGTGGATGGCGACGGCGGTGAGGCCGTGTTTGTCCAGGTACTCGGCCAGGCGGTTGGCGCCGTGCTTGGTGCGGGTGAACACCAGCACCTGTTCCCAGGCGCCTGCGGTGATCAGGTGCGCCAGCAACGAACGCTTGTGGCTGGCGGCCAGGCGGAATACGCGCTGTTCGATTCGCTCGACCGTGGTGTTCGGTGGCGTGACTTCGATACGTTCCGGGTTGTGCAGCAGCTTGCCGGCGAGGTCGGTGATGTCTTTGGAGAACGTTGCCGAGAACAGCAGGTTCTGGCGTTTGCTCGGCAGACGGGCGAGGACCTTTTTCACGTCATGGACAAAGCCCATGTCGAGCATGCGGTCGGCTTCGTCCAGCACGAGGATTTCCACGTGGGACAGGTCGACACTGCCTTGGCCGGCGAGGTCGAGCAGGCGGCCGGGGCAGGCCACCAACACGTCGACACCTCGGGACATGGCCTGAACCTGAGGGTTCATGCCGACACCGCCGAAGATGCAGGCGCTGACGAACTTCAGGTCACGGGCATAGACCTTGAAGCTCTCGTGCACCTGGGCCGCGAGTTCGCGGGTAGGGGTCAGGACCAGTACGCGTGGTTGGCGCGGGCCATGACGCTGGGATTTGTCCGGGTGACCGTTGGGAAACAACCGCTCCAGAATCGGAAGGGCGAAACCGCCGGTTTTACCAGTACCTGTCTGTGCCGCAACCATCAGGTCGCGACCTTGCAACACGGCGGGAATGGCCCGCTGTTGCACCGGAGTAGGCTCGGTATAGCCCGCTGCCTCGATGGCGCGGACTAAAGCCTCGGAGAGACCGAGGGAAGCAAAGGACATGAGTAATCCTGTTTTAGTTAGGGCTTGGCCCAATGGGAGTCTTGCCTGGCGCGAATCGCGTTTAAGAGGACGCAATCCCGTCCGGTCCTGCTGGGCCTCGAAGGCTCGTCTGGAGCGCTCGCGCGGGCTGAAAAGCTGCGCTGTAGCGGGATCGAGATGCCTTGAACAAGTCCGAGCGTCCGGGCGTGAGCCTGGCGGGAAGGCCGGAGTATAACAGAGCAATCACTGCGCGCCGCTTTCCTGCTGCTCAACGGTTTTTCCGCTGGTTGTGGTGGCACTGGCGGCCCGTACTTTGGTGGCCGGGTCGGCGCCATAGCGGGCGCTCAGTTCGGCGTAGGCCGGCTCGCGCTTGAAGCGTTTGAGCTCGGCACCGAAACGCTGCACCAATAAATCCATCCCGGCATTGCGCCGTAGCGCCAGAAACTGACTCTGCTGGCTGATGACGGTCGGGTTCTCAGTGATCTTGTCGCGGATGTTCAACTGATCGAGCAAGTGCTGGCCGACCCGGCGGTCGGTGATCAGCAGGTCGATGCGGCCGCGCACCAGCTTGCCGAAGTTGGCTTCATGGGTAGGGGCTGGCTCTCGGGTGAACAGCGTCGATTCGCTGAAGTCCTTGCTGTACAGGTAGCCCGGCGAGGTGCCGATGGTCAGGCCTTTCAAATCATCCAGAGTACGAAAGGGATGGGGCCACTGGTTGGCATAGAACATCACGAATTCGACTTGTGAGAGTGGTTCGCTGGGGTAGAGCAGGGTCGCGTCGCGTTCATCGCTGTGGAAAATATCCAGCACACCGTCCGCCTGGCCTTGTTCAAGCATCGACAGGCAGCGTTTCCACGGCAGGAACTGCCATTCCACGTCGATGCCGAGGCGTTTGAAGACGATGGCCGTGGTTTCGTAGTCGAGCCCCAGAGAGGTGCCGTTTTCCTCATAGACATAAGGCGCCCAGGGTTCGGTGACAATGCGCAGCTTCTCGCCCCGGGCGGTGAGGCTCAGGCAAGTGAATAGAAGCACGGTCAGTAACTGAGCGATCAGGGGCATGGCTTGAGATTACGACGAGAAAACATAAAGAGCCAGAAATCGGATCCAGAAGCTCTATCTCAGGATACGGCTGCACAATAACAAGGCGCCGAAAAGCAAAAAATCACAGCCTTCGGCATTTCCTGCAGAGGAATACGTACCCCTGTAGGAGCTGCCGAAGGCTGCGATCTTTTGATCTTGCTTTAACGACGATTAACGCGGCAACTTCAGGTTATTCCACACCAGCAGACTCGGCTCAGCCTGGTTCAGTGTGTAAAAGTGCAGCCCTGGAGCTCCACCCTGCAACAGGCGTTCGCACATCTGGGTGATGACTTGCTCACCAAAGCCTTGAATGCTCTGGGTGTCGTCGCCGTAGGCTTCCAGCTGCTTGCGGATCCAGCGCGGGATTTCCGCGCCGCAAGCATCGGAGAAACGCGCCAGCTTGCTGTAGTTGGTGATCGGCATGATCCCCGGCACGATCGGGATGTTCACGCCCTTCGCCCGTACACGCTCGACAAAGTAGAAGTAACTGTCGGCGTTGAAGAAGTACTGGGTGATCGCACTGTCGGCGCCAGCGTTGGCCTTGCGCACGAAGTTGTTGAGATCATCTTCGAAATTGCGCGCTTGCGGATGCATTTCCGGGTAGGCGGCGACTTCGATGTGGAAATGATCGCCGGTCTCTTCACGAATGAATTCAACCAGATCATTGGCGTGACGCATCTCGCCGCTGGCCATGCCCATGCCCGAGGGCAGGTCACCGCGAAGCGCAACGATACGCTTGATGCCGGCTGCCTTGTACTGGCTCAGCAGGCCGCGCAGGTCCGCCTTGCTGTCGCCCACACAAGACAGATGCGGTGCGGCAGGGACTTTGACTTCACTTTCAAGCTGCAACACGGTGTTGAGGGTGCGATCACGGGTCGAACCGCCAGCGCCATAAGTGCAGGAGAAGAAGTCAGGGTTGTAAGTCGCCAGCTGACGGGCAGTGGCGATCAGTTTTTCATGTCCAGCATCGGTCTTCGTGGGGAAGAACTCGAAGCTGTAGCGACGGTCTTGGGACATGGTCATATCCTTGAAAGCGTATAAGCCTTGCAGGGCGCTACGTTCTCTGTAGGAGCGAAGCTTGCTCGCGAATTAGGCGCCGCGGTGTTTCAGAAGCACCGTGGTGAAGCGTTCGCGAGCAAGCTTCGCTCCTACAGAGAGCGCGTGGTTCCTGCATGAGTCCGCTCCCTTGAGGAAGCGGACAGCAGGACCAATCAGTAGCGGTAAGCGTGCGGCTTGAACGGGCCTTCGACGGTTACGCCGATGTAGTCAGCCTGTTGCTTGGTCAGTTGAGTGACCACGCCACCGAAACCGCGGACCATTTCCAGGGCCACTTCTTCGTCGAGTTTCTTCGGCAGTACTTCAACGGTCAGGCGCTCGGCTTTCTGGGTTGGCGACAGGTCGGCGTACTTCTGGCCGAACAGGAAGATCTGCGCCAGAACCTGGTTGGCGAACGAGCCGTCCATGATGCGGCTTGGGTGGCCAGTGGCGTTGCCCAGGTTAACCAGACGGCCTTCGGCCAGCAGGATCAGGTAGTCGTCGTTCTGAGCGTCGAAAGCACCCGGGCCGGTACGGTGAACCTTGTGAACCTGTGGCTTCACTTCTTCCCATGCCCAGTTCTTGCGCATGAAAGCAGTGTCAATTTCGTTGTCGAAGTGACCGATGTTGCAGACAACAGCGCGCTTCTTCAGGGCTTTTAGCATGTTCGCGTCGCAAACATTGACGTTGCCGGTGGTGGTCACGATCAGGTCGATCTTGCCCAGCAGCGCTTTGTCGATGCTCGCTTCGGTACCGTTGTTGATACCGTCGATGAACGGCGAAACCAGTTCGAAACCGTCCATGCAGGCTTGCATGGCGCAGATCGGGTCGACTTCGGACACTTTAACGATCATGCCTTCCTGACGCAGGGACTGGGCCGAGCCCTTGCCCACGTCACCGTAACCGATGACCAGCGCTTGCTTGCCGGACAACAGGTGGTCGGTGCCGCGCTTGATCGCGTCGTTCAGGCTGTGACGGCAGCCGTACTTGTTGTCGTTCTTGCTCTTGGTCACCGAGTCGTTGACGTTGATGGCCGGGATTTTCAGCTCGCCCTTGGCCAGCATGTCCAGCAGGCGGTGAACGCCGGTGGTGGTTTCTTCGGTGACGCCGTGGACACGGTCCAGGATCGCCGGGTATTTCTTGTGCAGCAGCTCGGTCAGGTCGCCGCCGTCGTCGAGGATCATGTTGGCATCCCAAGGCGCGCCATCTTTGAGGATGGTTTGCTCCAGGCACCACTCGTACTCTTCTTCAGTCTCGCCTTTCCAGGCGAAAACCGGGATACCGGCAGCGGCGATAGCGGCAGCGGCCTGGTCTTGAGTCGAGAAAATGTTGCAGGACGACCAGCGTACTTCGGCACCCAGGGCAACCAGGGTTTCGATCAGCACGGCAGTCTGGATGGTCATGTGGATGCAGCCGAGAATCTTCGCGCCTTTGAGCGGTTGCTCGGCGGAATATTTGCGACGCAGACCCATCAGGGCTGGCATTTCGGATTCGGCGATGATGGTTTCGCGACGGCCCCAGGCAGCCAGGGACATGTCGGCGACTTTGTAATCGTTAAAATCTACAGGCGTGATAACAGCGCTCATGATGAGCCTCCATTCGTAATGTATGCGAATGGGCGCCGTTGTGCGTTTAGTGTCTGGCCGTGGCCAGTCAACGCCCCATCCGAGCCTGACAGGTCGAACCTGCTGCAGCGCCCCTCGGACAGGTGGCGGGAAAACGGTAGCAACCGAAGATGACCGTTTTGAAACGGTGGCGATTATAGCCGTGTAGACGATACTTCCAAAGCGTTTCTGCAGGTCAATGCCCGAACGGTAATCGAGACCATAGTCGATGCTTGATAGAGCTCTAGTCCGGGCTCTGCCATGATGGCCGGCATCAATCGGCAAGACGGTCAGGAGTGAGTATGAATTTCCACACCCGCAAATGGGTAAAACCCGAAGACCTCAACCCCAACGGCACGCTGTTCGGCGGCAGCCTGTTGCGCTGGATCGACGAAGAAGCGGCGATCTACGCCATCGTCCAGCTGGGTAATCAGCGCGTGGTCACCAAGTACATTTCCGAAATCAACTTCGTCAGTGCCTCGCGCCAGGGCGACATCATCGAGCTGGGTATTACTGCCACCGAGTTCGGTCGCACCTCGATCACGCTGACCTGCGAAGTACGCAACAAGATCACCCGCAAGAGCATCCTGACGGTGGAGAAGATGGTCTTCGTGAACCTGGGCGATGACGGCCTGCCGGCGCCGCACGGCCGAACCGAGATCAGGTACGTCAAAGATCAGTTCAAGGATGATGACATCGGCGGGTAATGCGAGCTCCTACAGAACGGACCTGAACCCCACGTGTCGTAATTAAACGACACGCCACCGGTTCAGGAGCTTTATGGACACGTCCAAAGACGGCAAGACCCCGGACCTCTCGGCGCAAGAACGGCGCGAGGTCGACAAGAACCAGCCACCGCGCGCGGCGGTGCTGCACGAAATCATTCGCACCCAAGGTGATCAGGAACTCGAGCGTAGCATTGCAGCACTGTGGTGGTCGGCCCTGGCTGCCGGCCTGACCATGGGCTTGTCGCTGATGGGCATGGGGCTGCTCAACTCGCGTCTGCCGGACGGCGAAGGCTTCAAGGTGATCGCCAGTTTCGGTTACTGCGCAGGTTTTCTCGCGGTGATTCTCGCCCGTCAGCAACTCTTTACCGAGAACACCCTGACGGCCGTCCTGCCAATCATGAGCAAGCCTACGCTGAGTAACTTCGGTCGGTTGTTGCGACTGTGGACGGTGGTGCTGGTGGGCAACCTTTGCGGCACCTTGCTGGTGGCGTACGTGATGCTGCACCTGCCGATTTTCGACACCAAGACCGATCTGGCCTTCCTCGACATCGGGCGCAAGGTCATGGAAAACGACGCCGGCAAAATGTTCGCCAAAGGCATCATTTCCGGCTGGATGATCGCCACCATGGTCTGGATGATCCCTTCCATGGAAAGCGCGAAGATGTGGATCATCATCCTCATCACCTATTTCATGGCCCTGGGAGATTTCACCCACATCGTGGTCGGCTCGGTCGAGGTCTCGTACCTGGTGTTTGCCGGCGAGTTGCCGTGGAAGGATTTCTGGCTGGTGTTCGCAGGTCCCACGCTGGCGGGGAACATCATCGGAGGCAGTTTTATTTTCGCGCTGATCAGCCATGCGCAGATTCGCAGTGAAAGCGGGCCGCCGAAGACATCCGCGGAGCGGGGCGAGGAACCCGAACCGCAGAAGATCAAAAAATGATCAGTGGCAAAAACTGACCTTGTCAGCCGGACACATTGACCGTGACGGCACTGCGACGCTGCAGGTAGATGAAAAACAGCGCCGTCAGTACCGTCAACCCGCTGACCAGTGCGCCGGTCCACGGCAAGTCCGCCAGGTCCGCGCCACTGGCCACCACCAGCCCGCCGATCCACGCGCCGGCGGCGTTGCCGAGATTGAATGCGCTTTGATTCAACGTCGATCCGAGGTTCGGCGCTTCATGAGCCTGATCGATGATCAGCAATTGCAGGATCGGGCACAGGGCGAAGGCGAAGATGCCCCACAACACCAGGGTAATCGCCGCCGGAATCACCGAGTGACTGGTCTGGCTGAAGGCGGCCAGCACGATTGCCACGGCCAATGCCATGCCCACCAGCGAAGGCAGCAGACGACTGTCCGCCAACCGACCACCGAGCATGCTGCCCGCGGTCAAACCGACCCCGAACAACAGCAACATGATGGTTACGCCATGCGGGCTGACACCGGTGATGTCTTGCAGGATCGGCGCGATATAGGTGAACACGCTGAACAGGCTGGTGGACGCCAGCACGCTCATGCCCAGCGCCAGCAGCACGTTTACCTTGCCCAGTACTTTGAACTCGCTGGCCAGGTTGGCCTTGTCCATGGGGATTTCCTTGGGCAGCCACACCCACTGTGCGACAGCCGCAATCACCCCAATCACTGACACCGCCCAGAATGTCGAGCGCCAGCCGGCGTATTGCCCGAGCGCGGTGCCCAAGGGAACGCCCAGCACGTTGGCCAACGTCAGACCAGTGAACATCATGGCAATCGCCTGGGCTCGTTTGTTCGGTGCCACCAAGCCGGCGGCGACCACCGAGCCGATCCCGAAAAACGCACCATGGCACAGCGCGGTGATCACCCGTGCGGCCATCAAGGTGGCGTAATTCGGCGCCAGGGCGCAGAGGATGTTGCCGAGAATGAACATCAGCGTCATGCCCAGCAGCGTGGCTTTGCGCGGCATGTTGGCGGTACCGACCGCGAGGATCGGCGCACCGAACACCACCCCCAGTGCGTAACCGGTGATGAGCAAGCCGGCGTGAGGAATGCTCACGGCGAGGTCGCGGGCGACATCGGGCAGCAAGCCCATGATGACGAACTCAGTGGTGCCGATGCCGAAAGCGGCAACGGCCAGTGCAAGCAAGGCGAGTGGCATGCGCAAGGTCTCTGTCGGTAGTCTTGACGCTTTGATCAGGCATACGCAGGCCGACGACCATTCTCGATGAGAGCGGGCAGAGGCAGGAATTATTGGAATTTGTCTGTGCGCAACTGAGTGCGGCGTGGTCGCTTGCAGTATAAACAGCTGCGGACATATGGCGAATCAAATCTCTGCCCCGCCCTTGCAGGAGCTGCCGAAGGCTGCGATCTCTTGATCCTGAAAATCAAAATCAAAAGATCGCAGCCTTCGGCAGCTCCTGCGAGGGAGGGGGCAACATAAGGAGTGTGCCGTGCTTGCGACGGTTCTGGTGTTGGTGGCGGCGCTGTTGCACGCGGCGTGGAATACCCTGATCAAATTCAGCGCGGAACGGCTGTTGGTGGTGGCCTGCATGGACAGCGTGGCGCTGCTGTTTGTCGCGCTGATGCTGCCGTTCGTGGCGTCGCCGCCACTGGAGATGTGGCCGTGGATTCTCGCGTCGGCAGCATTCGAGTTGCTCTATCGCTACCTGTTGATTCAAGCCTATCGGGTCGGCGATCTGGGTCTTGTCTACCCCTTGATGCGTGGCCTGTCACCGCTGGTGGTGTTGGCACTGACGCTGATCTTCGCCGGGGAAGTACTGACGACTCAGCAAATCTTCGGCATTTTGCTGATCCCGTTTGGCATGTTGTGCCTGCTCTGGCAAGGAGGTGGCGGAGTGCGTCTGCCGTGGTCAATGCTGCCGGTGGTGGCACTGATCGGGTTGTGCATCGGTTGCTACACCTTCATTGATGGTCAGGCCTTGCGGCGCTGGTCTCATCCGCTGGATTACCTGGTTTGGGTCACCGTGTTCAGTGCCTGGCCGTTTCCGCTGTTGGCGCTGGTGAGCAAGCGCCCGGCGTTCATGCAGTTCTGGCGTGAGCAGTGGCGGCTGGGATTGGCGGTCGGGTTTTGCGTATTGTTCAGCTACGCTCTGGTGCTGTGGGCCATGCAGCTCGGTTCGATTGCCGAAGCAGCGGCGCTGCGCGAGATCAGCGTGATTCTGGTGGTGCTGTTCGGCATGCGCTACCTGAAAGAACCTTTCGGCAGGCCGCGGCTCTTAGCCTGTGGGCTGGTGCTGATCGGCATGTTGGTGATGAAGTTTTAGTCACCCCTGATGGAACTCGATTTTCTATAACTTGAAGAAAGGACTGCGTTATGACAGTTGCTCTGTGGTGCATTTTGATCGCGATCTGCCTGCCATATCTGTGCACGGGTGTCGCCAAATTCAGCGGTGGCAAGTTCGGGCTGAAACAGAATCATGACCCGCGAGCGTTTCTGGATTCGCTCGAAGGGGTGGCCAGACGTGCACATTCGGCGCAGTTGAACAGCTTCGAAGTGACCCCGGCGTTTGCGGCGGCGGTCATCGTCGCGCACCTGGCCGGCAATGCCGAACTGGTGACGATCAATGTGCTCTCGGTGTTGTTTATTACCAGTCGGCTGCTCTACATCATTTGCTATCTGGCGGACTGGGCGATTCTGCGGTCGCTGATGTGGGCCGTTGGCATGGGGCTGATCGTCAGTTTCTTTGTTGTGTCTGTTTAACGGCAAGATCAAAAGATCGCAGCCTTCGGCAGCTCCTACAGGGATCGATGTTCATCCGCGATATTGCAGCGCACACGGTCAATGTAGGAGCTGCCGAAGGCTGCGATCTTTTGCTTTTTAAAGTTTGTCAGCCACCTGTGGTACTTGTGGCAACGCTGCCCCTTTAGGCCAAAGCATCCAGATCTGCCCCTGCTGTTTCATGTCGCCGGCCAATTGCCCGGCCGCCTCACCGGTGCCCCAGAACAGATCCGCGCGGACCTCGCCGGCAATCGCGCCGCCAGTATCTTGAGCCGCCACCGGGCGTACCAATGCGCTGCCGTCCGGGCGTGTGGTCGATAACCACAACAGGCTGCCGAGCGGAATCACCTTGCGATCCACCGCCGCGCTATAACCTGCGGTCAGCGGCACATTCAGCGAGCCGCGTGGCCCTTCGTTGCTGTCCGGGTTGCGATTGAAGAACACGTAGCTTGGGTTGCTGCCGAGCAGTTCGGGAATGCGCGTCGGATTGGCCTTGGCCCAGGTGCTGATAGCGCCCATGGTCACGTCTTCTTTCTTCAGCTCACCTTGGTCTACCAGCCAGCGGCCGATGGGCCGGTAAGGGTGGCCGTTCTGGTCGGCATAGCCGATGCGCAGTTGGCGGCCATCGTCGAGCTGGATGCGACCCGACCCCTGGATTTGCAGAAATTGCAGGTTCATCGGGTCGGTCAGCCAGGCAATCACCGGCGCCTTCACACCTTTGGTTTCAATGGTTGCCGCGTCGTCGTATGGCTTGAGCACGCGACCTTCGAGTCTTCCGCGCAGGCGTTTGCCTTTGAGTTCCGGGTAGAGACTGTCCAGCGAGACGATGATCATGTCCTCGGGCACACCGTACACCGGGATGTTGGCTTCCTCGGTCTGGGTCAGGCTGCCGGGGTACACTGGTTCGTAGTAACCGGTAATCAGGCCATTGGGGTTGTCATTGGCGGCACGCAGGCCATAGACGTCCAGGTTCTGTTTGAGGAAGCCGCGGATGTCATTGGCGGTTGGCTGCACATTGATGGAAGCCGCACAGGTGCTGCCCCAGACCGGGTCGGCCTTGAGTCGGGTGCAGGCACTGCGCCACGAGCCGAAACCGGCGACGAGGTCGTTGTCCGACACCGCCGGAAGCGCTTCCCAGGTGGCGCTGGAATAGGTCGCCAGCGCGTGGGTTTTCGGTGTGTTGCTGTCGCCACCGGTGCAACCTGCAAGCACGGCCACCATCGGAAGGGACCAGGCCAGGTTGTGACGCCATGTCTTGAAACGGCTGTTCATGGAGTAATTCCTTTGCCGGTTGCCTGAGTGCTCCATGCGCTCAAACAACCCGTATTGATAATAGGGCTATTGGTCTTTGCCGGTGACGCGAGGATACTGGCCGCCGTTTCCAGTGATCTGAAGCCACCATGACTCTTAAAAGACTTTCTGTTGTATTGCTGGCCTGCCTGACCTTGTCCGCCTGCGGCGGTGTCGACCCGAACTCGCCTCTGGGTCAGCGCAAGGCGATCTTCAAGCAGATGCTCAAGGCTGGGGAAGACCTGGGCGGCATGTTGCGTGGGCGTATTCCGTTCGATGGCCCGAAATTCGCCGACGGCGCCGTGAAGCTCGACGCGTTGTCCCATGAGCCGTGGAAACATTTCCCGCCGGTGCGCGAAGAAGATCACACCAGCGCCAAGGATGATGTCTGGCAGAAGCAGGCACGCTTCCAGGAAATGGCCCGCACCCTTGAAGGCGCCACCGGTGAACTGGTGATTGCCAGCCAGGTTCAGCCCTACAAGGCCAGTAACCTGGGGCCGGCGGTGCAGAAAGTCGAAGATGCCTGCAGTGCCTGCCATAAAGAGTTTCGGGATCATTGATTCCAGAAAAGATCGCAGGGCAGGAGCTGCCGAAGGCTGCGATCTTTTGATCTTGAACGATCTTTTACTTATCCAGCTCATCCAGCGCTTCCTGCAATTCCTTGCGCGATTGGGCCAGTTTTTCTTTGCGTTTGTTGATCTTCTCGGCGTCGCCTTTTTTCATTGCCTTGTCGAGGTCGGCCTGCCGCGTGCTGACTTCGTGTTTGGCATCGAGCACCTTGTTTTCCCGCTCCCTCTTCAAGGAGGCGTCGGTGCAATTGGCAGTGACTTCGCTCAGGGCGGTTTCCAGCCCGGCTTGTTGATCGGCGTTGCCGCGGGACTTGGCCAGTTCAATCTGATTGATGATGCCCTGTTTTTTAGCGGCGCAGCCGGTCAGGCCCGGGGCCTCTTCGTCGGCCATCAATGGAGCGGCCAGCACGCTGCACAGAGTCAACAGGGCGAGCGGTGAAAGAAATTTCATAAAAGCTCCAGGTGAAAAAGTCGATGTAGCGATGGGCTGTTTGAGCCCATCGGCACCTTTGGGTTCCCGGGCTGGCGGGCATCACCGGTGGCTAGAAACCATCAATTCCGGCAACACGCAATGTCTCACTCAAGGCCAGGACCTGCGGGTCGCGGAAAAATGCGCTCAATTGCGCTGCGCGTCCCGGGCCAATGCCGGCTTCGGCCTGCCATTGCTCGGTGTTTCGTTGCGCCAGCGCCTGCCATGAGTCGGCGAGGCGCGCCTGGCCGGTCGGCGGCATACCCAGGGCTTTGAGCCAGCGAGCGAACGGGCGTTGCCGGGCGCTGTTGAAACTGTTCGAAAGACGAGCACTGCTGCGCTCGCCGAAGCCGTCAATGGTAGCAAGCTCTTGCTCATTGAGGGTCAACCAATCGAGCAGGTTGCCGAGGCGTTTGGCCTTGAGCAGTTTCTCCCAGGTGCCCGTCCCGACATGAGGCAAGGCCAGGCCCTGTTTGCCGCTGAGCCAGGCCAGGCGTGCGAGGAATTGGCTTTCGCATCCGGGTGTCGGCTGCCAGCAGCTTAACGGATGAAAGTCTGCTGCCCGCGGTACGTTCAATTCAGGTCGTTCGGTGCTGCGCAATACGACACCATCGAGCCTGGGAATGGTCAGCCCCGCCAGGCTGATGGCGACCTGATCGCCGGGACGAATGTCCAGCGTTTCCCAGCGTTGCAGGGAGCTGACACTCACGCGCTTGATCTGCCGGTCATCGAGCATCACCGGTGCCAGGTCCAGTACCGGTGTGATTCGTCCGGTTCGTCCGATCTTGAAGTGGACCTTGCGCACCTCGGCCAGCGCCTGGGCAAAAGGGTATTTCCAGGCGACGCTCCAGTAAGGCGTCTTCGCCTGCCAGCGTTCGGCCGGTGGGCGTTGGTTCTGGCGCAAGACAACGCCATCGCTGGCAAAGGGCAGGGGCGAGCGATACCAGTGATCGCGCCAGCGTTCAGCATCGGCAAATGTCTCGATCGGCTGACTGTAGGGCGTCGTGCTCGGGAACCCCAGCTCATCCAGTGCTGCGACGCGGGCGGGCAGGTTTTTCGGGCCCTGCGGCCAGTCCCAGACAAACAAACCGATACCGGCGGCATGCTCGGCGCTCAGCGCCTTGCGCGCCATCAACCCGGCCACCGTGGTGCGGGCATTGAGGCTGCCGGACTGGGCTTGTACATGTTCGGTCAGGCGCCAATAGAGTTCGCCTTGCAGCAGCAGGTTTAGCGGTTGCGGAAGTTTTTGAGGAATGGCGGCGATCTGGCGCGCCGAGGCAGTCCAGTCCTGGCCATTTACCCCGTCCCCCCGACTGATCGCCTGGTGCAGCAAACCGCTGCGATAGATCAAAGTCACCGCCACGCCATCGACCTTGGGCTGAATCCAGACCTCTCTCCGATCTTTCAGCCAGGTTTCGACGGCACGCCCATCGCGCAGTTTTTCCAGGCCGGTGTGGGCGATGGGGTGAGCGACCGTGCCGCCGGCCGTGCGCAATGGTTCGGCCCAGGGACCTGAGTCAAAACATTCGCGCCATTCGGTCAGTCGTGCGCGGGACTGATCATAGAGTTCATCGGCGATCAGCGATTGGCCTTCACGATGGTAGCTGTCGTCCCAGCGATCGATCTGCTGTTGCAGGGTGCTGATTTCCTCCTGCGCGCGGGCGGGTGGCCAGTCGGGGCATTCCTCGGCGTTGGCGGTCAGGCAGGTGCAGGTCAGCAGGAAACCGAAAAACAGGCGCAGGTTGGGCAGCATCGAGAGCGTCCTTGCTCGTTGGGATGCTTTCAAGGCTAGTCAGTTTTCGGGTGTGGGTTGCAGGGGTGTAATTCTGCGTGTTTCGAGATAGGAAGATCAAAAGATCGCAGCCTTCGGCAGCTCCTACACACCTGTGGGCGCTGCCGAAGGCTGCGATCTTTTGATCTTCCTCATGAAAAAGCCCCGCACGGCGAACCGTACGGGGCTTTGGGTACCGCCGGGGAAGTCTTACAGCCCGGCCGCGACACGCAGGTCGTTGGCGCGGTCGGTTTTTTCCCAGGTGAAGGTAGTGAACGTATCGTCGCCCACAGTCTTGGTGGCCGGGGTGCGACCAAAGTGGCCGTACGCAGCGGTTTCCTGGTACATCGGGTGCAGCAGGTCGAGCATGGTGGTGATCGCGTATGGACGCAGGTCGAACACTTCGCGAACCAGTTTGACGATCTTGTCGTCGCTGATTTTGCCGGTGCCGAAGGTGTTCAACGAAATCGACGTAGGCTGAGCAACACCGATCGCGTAGGAAACCTGAATCTCGCAACGCTCGGCCAGGCCGGCAGCGACGATGTTCTTGGCCACGTAACGACCGGCGTAGGCCGCCGAACGGTCAACCTTCGATGGATCCTTGCCGGAGAACGCGCCGCCGCCGTGACGGGCCATGCCGCCGTAGCTGTCGACGATGATCTTGCGACCGGTCAGGCCGCAGTCGCCAACCGGGCCACCGATGATGAACTGGCCGGTCGGGTTGATGTGGAACTGGGTGTCCTTGGACAGCAGCTCGGCAGGCAGTACGTGCTTGACGATCAGTTCCATCACGCCTTCGCGCAGGTCTTTGTAGGACACGTCAGGGTTGTGCTGGGTCGACAGTACAACGGCGTCGATACCGACAACCTTGCCGCCTTCGTAACGGCAAGTCACTTGCGACTTGGCGTCCGGGCGCAGCCAAGGCAGCAGGCCGGATTTACGGGCTTGGGCCTGACGTTGAACCAGCTGGTGCGAGAAGGTGATCGGTGCAGGCATCAGCACGTCGGTTTCGTTGCTGGCGTAGCCGAACATCAGGCCCTGGTCACCGGCGCCCTGGTCTTCAGGCTTGGCACGGTCGACGCCCTGGTTGATGTCGGGGGACTGCTTGCCGATGATGTTCATCACGCCGCAGGTCGCACCGTCGAAGCCGACATTGGAGCTGTTGTAGCCGATGTCGAGAATCACGTTACGGACGATGTCTTCCAGATCGACCCAGGCCGACGTAGTGACTTCACCTGCAATGATTGCCACGCCGGTTTTCACCAGGGTTTCGCACGCCACGCGGGCGAACTTGTCTTCAGCAATGATGGCGTCCAGCACCGCATCGGAAATCTGGTCGGCGATTTTATCCGGATGCCCTTCGGACACGGACTCGGAGGTGAAGATGGAGTATTCGCTCATCTCGATTTTTTCCTGAATTTACCGATGGTGAGTGTCGCCAGCCGGTCGCTGAAAATGGCGGACCTGTATCTGGAAACCATTACGTAAGCCTACATAGAGGCTTTCCCCGGGAACGAGTCCCGCAGCGGTGGCCCAACGGGCCAGATCGTCCTGTTCAAACCCCAACCAGAGATCACCGCAGGCCTCCCTGGCCCAACTCTGGTTGTGGCTACATAACTCTGTCACGAGCAGGCTACCGCCCGGTTGCAGCAGGTCGGCCATGTGCTTGAGTGCTTCGGCCGGCGCGGCGAAATGGTGCAGCACCATATTCAGTACAACGCAGTTGGCTTGAAGGCTTACACCGTTCAATGCATCGGCCAATTGCAGGCTGACGTTAGCCAGCGTTTCACGTTCACAGACCTGACGGGCCAGATCGAGCATCGCCGGGCTGTTGTCCAGCGCCGTGACCTGAGCGAAACGACGCGCCAGCTCCGGCAGGAAACCGCCATCGCCGGGGCCCACTTCGATGGCCGTGGCGTCAGGACCGAAACTCAGCTTGTCGAGCAATGCCACCACGCTTTCGCGGTATTGCGGCAGGCCGGCGATCAAGTCTTGCTGGGCGCGAAACTTCTCCGCCACCCGTGAGAAAAAGTCCTGGCTGGCCGCCGCCCGTTGCCCGTGGACCTGAGCGATCCGTGACTGAACATCGGCAGGCAAGGTCAGGTTGTCCACTTCTTCCAGCAGCGCGGCATGCAGTTTGCCGCCCAGCAGATCGGTATGGGGCAGGGCGCGACGGTAGAAAATCGCATTGCCTTCACGGCGGGTCGCCACCAGGTCGGCCTGGGCCAGAACCTTGAGGTGATGACTCATGCCGGACTGGCCGATGCCGAAGATCTGCGCCAGTTCCAGTACGCCGAACGAATCGTTGGCCAGCGCGCGCAATACATTCAGCCGCAGCGGATCGCCGCCGGCCTTGCATAGGGCCGCCAGCTCATCGCAATCGTCATGTCGAATGGAGGGCACGCGTAAATTCATAAGGCCAGCAGTCTAGTGACGCTCAGAAATCCCCGCAAGAGCAATATCAAAAAGTTTTGATATTGCTCGATGGATGGCACTTCTCAGCGTTAGGTTCAGTCAGCAAACGAACGGCGGAAAGGTTTCACCCGTCGAATACGTCGTTATCGATTGGAAAAACGCCTTCGGATGACTATCTGTCATTGCCCCGAGGGCGGTCGGTGAGGGAAAATGCTCGCCTTTTTTCCGTTTCGTTTTATTCACTCAATATCCGCAGGAGAACAGCGATGCCCAGCCGTCGTGAGCGTGCCAACGCCATTCGTGCCCTCAGCATGGATGCCGTGCAAAAAGCCAACAGCGGCCATCCCGGTGCCCCTATGGGTATGGCGGATATCGCCGAGGTACTTTGGCGTGACTACCTGAAGCACAACCCGAGCAATCCATCGTTCGCCGACCGTGACCGCTTCGTGCTGTCCAACGGTCACGGCTCGATGTTGATCTACTCGCTGCTGCACCTGACCGGCTACGACCTGTCGATCGATGACTTGAAAAGCTTCCGCCAGCTGCACAGCCGTACCCCGGGTCACCCGGAATACGGCTACACCCCGGGCGTCGAGACCACCACCGGTCCACTGGGCCAAGGCCTGGCCAACGCCGTGGGTTTCGCCCTGGCGGAAAAAGTCCTGGCGGCGCAGTTCAACCGTCCCGGTCATAACGTCGTTGATCACCACACCTACGTGTTCCTGGGTGATGGCTGCATGATGGAAGGCATTTCCCACGAAGTCAGCTCCCTGGCCGGCACCTTGGGCCTGGGCAAACTGATCGCCTTCTACGATGACAACGGCATCTCCATCGACGGCGAAGTCGAAGGCTGGTTCACCGATGACACGCCGAAGCGTTTCGAAGCCTACAACTGGCAGGTGATCCGCAACGTCGACGGTCACGACCCGGAAGAAATCAAGATCGCCATCGACACGGCGCGCAAAAGCGAGCAACCGACGCTGATCTGCTGCAAGACCACCATCGGTTTCGGTTCGCCGAACAAGCAAGGCAAGGAAGACTGCCACGGCGCCCCGTTGGGTGACGCGGAAATCGCCCTGACCCGTGAAGCACTGAAGTGGAACCACGGCCCGTTCGAAATCCCGGCCAATATCTATGCCGAGTGGGACGCCAAGGAAGCCGGTCGCGCTGCCGAAGCCGAGTGGGATCAACGTTTCGCTGCTTACTCCGCTGCCTTCCCTGAGCTGGCCAACGAACTGATTCGTCGTCTGAGCGGCGACCTGCCGGAAGACTTCGCTGAAAAAGCCTCGGCGTATATCGCTGAAGTCGCGGCCAAGGGCGAAACCATCGCCAGCCGTAAAGCCAGCCAGAACGCCCTGAATGCGTTCGGCCCGCTGCTGCCGGAACTGCTCGGCGGTTCGGCTGACCTGGCCGGTTCCAACCTGACCTTGTGGAAAGGTTGCAAAGGCGTCACCGCCGAAGATGCCAGCGGCAACTACATGTACTACGGTGTTCGCGAGTTCGGCATGAGCGCGATCATGAACGGCGTGGCCCTGCACGGCGGCCTGGTGCCTTACGGCGCGACCTTCCTGATGTTCATGGAATACGCCCGCAACGCAGTACGCATGTCGGCGCTGATGAAGAAACGCATCATCTATGTGTTCACCCACGACTCCATCGGTCTGGGCGAAGACGGCCCGACTCACCAGCCGATCGAGCAACTGGCCAGCCTGCGCTGCACGCCGAACCTCGACACCTGGCGTCCAGCCGATGCCGTTGAATCGGCAGTGGCCTGGAAATGCGCGCTGGAGCGTGACGATGGTCCATCGGCACTGATCTTCTCCCGTCAGAACCTGCAGCACCAAACCCGTGATGCCGTGCAGATCGAGTGCATCAATCGCGGCGGCTACGTGCTGAAAGACTGCGCGGGCGAGCCTGAGCTGATCCTGATCGCCACCGGTTCGGAAGTCGGTCTGGCCGTTCAGGCCTTCGACAAACTGACCGAGCAAGGCCGCAAGGTGCGTGTGGTTTCGATGCCGTGCACCAGCGTCTTCGAAGCCCAGGATGCCGGCTACAAGCAAGCGGTTCTGCCGTTGCAGGTCAGCGCGCGTATCGCCATCGAGGCCGCTCACGCGGACTACTGGTACAAGTACGTGGGCCTGGAAGGTCGCGTGATCGGCATGACCACCTACGGCGAGTCGGCGCCTGCGCCGGCCTTGTTCGAAGAGTTCGGCTTCACCCTGGAAAACATTCTGGGTCAGGCTGAAGAGCTGCTGGAAGACTAAAACACGACGCGGCGGCCCTGGCTGCCGCGTTCCCCTGTAGGAGCTGCCGAGAGAAACGAGGCTGCGATCTTTTGATCCTGATCTTAAAAAACAAGATCAAAAGATCGCAGCCTCGTTTCACTCGACAGCTTCTACCAGCTCCTACAGGGGAATTGTGTTGTTAACGAGACTTCGTCTGCCTGCGTCTATCGAGAACCCCATGCCTCAACCGCGTCCTTACAAAGTTGCACTCAACGGCTACGGCCGGATTGGTCGTTGCGTCTTGCGTGCGTTGTTTGAGCGAGGCTCGACGGCCGGGTTTGAAATTGTGGCGATCAACGATCTGGCCGACATGGCCAGCATCGAATACCTGACACGCTTCGATTCCACTCACGGGCGGTTTCCCGGCGAAGTGAAGGTCGAGGGCGATTGTCTGCATATTAATGGCGACTGCGTGAAGGTCCTGCGCAGTGCCACCCCCGAAGGCATCGATTGGGCGTCCCTGGGCGTCGATCTGGTGCTGGAGTGCTCCGGCGCTTACCACACCCGTCAAGATGGCCAGCGTTTCCTTGACGCCGGCGCGCCACGGGTACTGTTTTCCCAGCCGATGGCCAGCGAGACCGATGTCGACGCCACCATCGTCTACGGCGTGAACCAGGATTGCCTGACCGGCGACGAGCTCCTGGTATCCAATGCGTCCTGCACCACCAACTGCGGTGTGCCGCTGTTGCGCCTGCTGGATCAGGCCATTGGTCTGGAATACGTGTCGATCACCACCATCCATTCGGCGATGAACGATCAACCAGTGATTGACGCCTATCACCACGAAGACCTGCGCCGCACCCGTTCGGCGTTCCAGTCGGTGATTCCGGTGTCCACTGGTCTGGCGCGAGGCATTGAACGCCTGTTGCCGGAACTTGCCGGGCGAATTCAGGCCAAAGCCGTGCGGGTGCCGACGGTTAACGTGTCCTGCCTCGACATTACGATGCAGACCGTAAGTGATACCGACGCCACCGAGGTCAACCGGATTCTGCGCGAGGCCGCCACCCATGGCCCGCTCAAGGGCCTTCTGGCCTACACCGAGTTGCCTCACGCCAGTTGTGATTTCAATCATGACCCACATTCGGCCATCGTCGATGCCAGTCAGACCCGCGTTTCCGGCCCACGGCTGGTGAACATCCTGGCCTGGTTCGACAACGAATGGGGTTTTGCCAATCGAATGCTGGACGTTGCAGAACACTATTTGCAAACAGCTGCACCACAACCAAAACCTGCTCTCTAAAACAGCTATCCAGGAAATGCGACCCATGACCGTGTTGAAGATGACCGACCTCGATCTGCAAGGTAAGCGCGTACTGATCCGCGAAGACCTCAACGTCCCAGTCAAGGACGGTGTTGTCACCAGCGATGCGCGAATCCTGGCTTCGCTGCCGACCATCAAGCTGGCCCTGGAAAAAGGCGCGGCCGTGATGGTCTGCTCGCACCTTGGCCGTCCGACCGAAGGCGAGTTCTCGGCCGAGAACAGCCTCAAACCAGTGGCTGACTACTTGAGCCGCGCCCTGGGCCGCGAAGTGCCGCTGGTGTCCGATTACCTGGGCGGCGTCGACGTGAAAGCCGGCGACATCGTGTTGTTCGAAAACGTGCGCTTCAACAAGGGCGAGAAAAAGAACGCCGACGAATTGGCCAAGCAATACGCGGCCCTGTGCGACGTATTCGTGATGGACGCCTTCGGCACCGCTCACCGCGCCGAGGGTTCGACCCATGGCGTGGCCAAGTTCGCCAAAGTCGCTGCCGCTGGCCCGTTGCTGGCCGCTGAACTGGACGCACTGGGCAAAGCTCTGGGCGCCCCGGCGCAGCCAATGGCCGCTATCGTTGCCGGTTCCAAAGTGTCGACCAAACTCGACGTGCTCAACAGCCTGAGCCAGATCTGCAACCAGTTGATCGTCGGTGGCGGCATCGCCAACACCTTCCTGGCTGCGGCCGGTCACCCGGTCGGCAAATCCCTGTACGAGCCGGACCTGCTGGACACCGCCCGTGAAATCGCTGCCAAGGTCAGCGTGCCACTGCCGGTGGACGTGGTGGTTGCCAAGGAATTCGCTGAAAGCGCGACTGCGACCGTCAAGCTGATCGCCGACGTGGCCGCCGACGACATGATCCTGGACATCGGCCCACAGACCGCGGCGAATTTCGCCGAGCTGTTGAAGTCGTCCAAGACCATTCTGTGGAACGGCCCGGTGGGCGTGTTCGAATTCGACCAGTTCGGTAACGGCACCAAAGTGTTGGCCCAGGCCATCGCCGAAAGCTCGGCGTTCTCCATCGCCGGCGGCGGTGACACCCTGGCGGCCATCGATAAATATGGCGTTGCCGATCAAATCTCCTACATTTCTACCGGTGGCGGCGCGTTCCTCGAATTCGTCGAAGGCAAAGTGCTGCCGGCCGTTGAAGTCCTGGAAAGCCGGGCCAAGGCCTGAGGCCGCGCATTTGACCAGGCAAAGGAGTGTTCACATGGTCAGGACCCTGGTGCTGTTGATCGCCGCGGGTATGTTGGCGGCTTGCGGGAGTAACCCGAAAGCCACGCCGGAACCCGCGCCGCAAACACAGGAAAAAGGCTGCTACCAGGCCGACTGGCAAGCGGAAACCAACCCGGTGATCAACAAGCGCTCCGGACCCGATGGCCTGGATAAATACGAGACCCAGACCCCGGCCAAGGAACATGGCTGCCCTTGACGGGTCTGACTCTTTACTCAGGGCTGGTGGCATGCGCCATCAGTCGAGGAACATGGATGAAAGGCTTTATCGCCGTTGCGGCACTGGCATTACTGGCAGGTTGCGCCAATTTGAACCTGTTCAACACTGCCGGTCCGGCGGACAGTTGGACCACCTGGACCTGTGACAGTCAGGCCAAAGTGCTCTGGCGCTACACTGACATCAACCGCAAGGAAGTCGACGTTCGCCTGGGCGGCGCCGATCAGGTCTACCGCTTGAAGCTTGAACCGGGCGCCGAAGGTTCGCTGTACAGCAACGACATGCTGGCGTTTCACGTAAAAGGTGAGGAAGGCCTGGTGTACTGGGTCGCCACCAATGATTTGATTGGCCGCGGTTGTAAAGCGCAGTAATTGACACACCACGGACCTAATGTGGGAGCGAGCCTGCTCGCGAAAGCAGTCTGACAGTCACTGCACTGTTGACTGCAAGGCCGCTTTCGCGAGCAGGCTCGCTCCCACAAGGGATTCGTGTAGTTCTTCAGATTTAGGCAACACCGAATTCGCAGCCCGGGCCAACCCCCGATCTGCAATAACTTGAATAGCCGCCGCCGCTACGGCAGGCTGGCACGATTAACGACCCTCAACCGGGAGAGACACACACAATGGCACTTATCAGCATGCGCCAGATGCTGGACCACGCAGCCGAGTTCGGCTACGGCGTTCCAGCCTTCAACGTCAACAACCTTGAGCAGATGCGCGCCATCATGGAAGCCGCTGACAAGACTGACTCCCCGGTGATCGTCCAGGCTTCGGCCGGTGCTCGCAAATACGCAGGTGCCCCGTTCCTGCGTCACCTGATCCTGGCGGCAATCGAAGAATTCCCGCACATCCCGGTGTGCATGCACCAGGACCACGGCACCAGCCCTGACGTCTGCCAGCGCTCCATCCAACTGGGCTTCAGCTCGGTGATGATGGACGGTTCCCTGGGCGAAGACGGCAAGACCCCGACCGACTACGACTACAACGTCCGTGTTACCCAACAAACCGTGGCCATGGCTCACGCCTGCGGCGTATCGGTAGAAGGCGAGCTGGGCTGCCTGGGTTCGCTGGAAACCGGCATGGCCGGTGAAGAAGACGGCATCGGCGCCGAAGGCGTTCTGGATCACAGCCAGATGCTGACCGACCCGGAAGAAGCCGCTGACTTCGTCAAACGCACTCAGGTCGACGCCCTGGCCATCGCCATCGGCACCAGCCACGGCGCGTACAAGTTCACCAAGCCGCCTACCGGCGACGTGCTGGCCATCGACCGCATCAAAGAAATCCACAAACGCATCCCGAACACCCACCTGGTGATGCACGGTTCGTCTTCGGTTCCGCAAGAGTGGCTGGCGATCATCAACCAGTACGGCGGCGACATCAAAGAAACCTACGGCGTACCGGTTGAAGAAATCGTCGAAGGCATCAAGCACGGCGTGCGCAAGGTCAACATCGACACCGACCTGCGTTTGGCTTCCACTGGTGCGATGCGTCGTTTGATGGCTACCAACCCTAGCGAGTTCGATCCTCGTAAGTTCTTTGGTGCGACTGTGACGGCGATGCGTGATGTGTGTATCGCTCGTTACGAAGCGTTCGGCACTGCCGGTAATGCTTCGAAGATCAAACCGATCTCGTTGGAAGCGATGTACCAGCGTTACCTCAAAGGTGAGTTGAACGCCAAGGTGAACTAAGCCTGAGCGTTTTATAGCGTTGATGAAAAACCCGCCGAGAGGCGGGTTTTTTGTGATCGGAGATTTGACGCGCGCTGCTTCAACGGTTCGATTTATCGTCAAACCCCACGCTGCTCGATCACCCGAAACACTCAAGATCAAAAGATCGCAGCCTTCGGCAGCTCCTGCAGGGGCTGGTGGAGATGCTGCAATGGTTGGACTCTTTACCGACGTTCAGGCAATCAAGCCGCTCTAGCTGTCGTGATCAATATCCAGATGACTGAACGTCACTTCCCCGCCTTCGGTGGTGTACCCGGTGTTGTCCTGCACATAAACCCCGGCCTTGAAGTACAACGGCTTATCACGCCACATCGTGCTGATGTCGGTATCCCATTGGTAACCCGCCGCACTGATGCCCAATGCGCCGCCAGGGCTGAGGTGGATGAGGTAGGAGAATTCCTGATTGAGCTTCACGCCGGTGGCGATGGTGATGATCCGGGGGGTGTCGTCGTCGGGGTGCATGCGGACCTTGGCGACGATGTTGCCGGTCGAGCTGTAGGTTTTGTATTGAAACTCGACCTTCACCAAGGGCTTCTGGCTGTTGTAGGCGTGAATCTGGCCAATGACGATTTTGCCCGAGCTGGGGACCTGGCTGACCGAAAGGGTCGCACGCAGGGAATTGTCCGCGTCCGGGTAGTACCAGTTTTTCAGCGTGCCATTGCTGTAGGTTTCGCGCAGTTCGGTGCGAGGGTAGATCGCATTTTCAGTGCGGCTGCCGGTTACCGGGGACCAGAAAAAAAGTGTGCCAGAGTCGGAGTTGAAGTACTGATCCTTGAAGCCGTCTACCAGCTTGGCTGTTTCAACGGTGTAGGGCGGACTACCGACAGGAACGCTGAGGTTCCAGGTTGCGAGATCGATCATTGTCAGAGCTTCCACTTTATTTTATTGCTGCACGCTCGTACCAGAAGCTCTAGCACGCGCCTTCGGGGGCCTCTTTATAAGCGTAGAACGGTTGTTTGTTAACACCCGTCTGGCAAATAGTTGGCGTCAACAACCTGTCGAAATGCCATCTTTCCCGGTTTATGCGGCTTACAGGACTGACCGTTAGTCGGCTATGTGAAACTTTACTGAAGTGATGGCATACCGGCAGCTTCTGCTTTAGCGGATCCGGGTCTAGAGTGAAGTCGCACTATGTGTCCGGTTTTCACAAGAGACCGGCCTGAAGTCCCGAACAAGAGATGCAGCATGGAATGCGCACAACCTACGCCAGCTGAAGGCAGCTCAATCCTATTAATTGTCGATGATTACCCTGAAAACCTGATTAGCATGCGTGCGTTGTTACAGCGCCAGGACTGGCAGGTCATTACCGCCGCTTCCGGTTTTGAAGCGCTCAGCCTGTTACTCGAACACGAAGTCGACCTGGTGTTGCTGGATGTGCAGATGCCGGGCATGGACGGTTTTGAAGTCGCGCGCCTGATGCGCGGCAGCCAGCGAACCCGCCTCACGCCGATCATTTTCCTGACCGCCAACGAACAATCCCAGGACGCTGTGATCAAGGGCTACGCCAGTGGCGCGGTGGATTACCTGTTCAAACCATTCGACCCGCAAATTCTCAAACCCAAAGTCCAGGCGCTGCTCGAGCACCAGCGTAGTCGCCGCGCCTTGCAGCAGTTGAGCCATGACCTGGAAGCCGCCCGGGCCTTCAATGCCTCGGTGCTGGATAACGCCGCCGAAGGCATTCTGGTGGTGGGTGAGGAGGGGCTGATTCGCTTTGCCAACCCGGCGATGTCCCGGCTGCTCAATGCCACGGTGCACGAGCTGCAAGGCAAGGAATTTCTGGATTTCCTGCAAAAGCCGCACATCCCGATCTGGGCCGACTCCGAATTGTTTGCCGGCTACAAACGCGGTGAAACCCTGCGCCTGCACGATGCGTTACTGCGTACGGCGCCCGGCCAGCAAGTGCCGGTGGCGTTGTCCTGCGCGCCTTTGCCCGCCGAGCAGCAGGCCATGGTGGTGACGGTGCTGGACATGTCGGTGGTACGCCACCTGCATCAGCAGCTGGAGTTCCAGGCCGTGACCGATCCGCTGACCGGGCTGCTCAATCGCCGGGGTTTCTACCAGACCGTTGAAAACCTCCTGCTGCGCGGCGAACGTTCCGACAGCACCTGGGTGCTGTTGTACCTGGACCTCGACGGCTTCAAGCGGGTCAATGATTCCCTCGGCCACGATGCTGGCGACCGAGTGCTGCGGTGGGTGTCCGAGCAGTTGAAGGCGTGTCTGCGGCCCTTCGACATTCTGGCGCGGATGGGCGGCGATGAGTTCACCGCACTGCTGGATCTTGAGCTCCCCGAGCAGGCGGCGAAGATTGCCGAGAAGCTCATCGAGCGGGTGTCGATCTGTCAGCAAATCGAAGGCATGGACATCGCCTTGGGCGCCAGCATCGGCATTGCCACTTACCCCGATTGCGGGGCCAATCTCGACGGGTTAATGCGGGCGTCCGACATCGCCATGTACGAAGCCAAGCGTGCCGGGCGTCAGCAATATCGCTTTTACGATCACGAAATGAATGGCCGTGCGCGCTCGCGGTTGATGCTTGAAGAGAGCGTGCGCACGGCCATCGAGAACCGCGATTTCAATTTGGTGTATCAGCCTCAAGTGGCCATCGCCGACGGGCAGATTCGCGGGTTCGAGGCGTTGCTGCGCTGGCAGCATCCGAGTGTCGGCGATGTACCGCCGGGCCTGTTTTTGCCGTTGCTGGAAGAGGCGCGGTTGATCAGTCGTCTGGGCAGCTGGATTTACCATCGCGGGGCCAAGCAACGAAAAGCCTGGGAAACCTTGTTTGCCGAAGACCTGGTACTGGGCGTCAGTTTGAGCAGCACGCAATTCGGTTTGCCCAACCTGGTCACCGAACTGCGTCAGGTGCTGGAGCGCCATGGTTTAAAGCCGCGTCAGCTGGAAGTCGAGGTCACGGAAGAAGCCTTGATGCTCAACCCCGATGAAACGCGCAAGCAATTGCGTTTGCTGCGCAATCTTGGGGTACGGGTGGCGCTGGATGACTTCGGCTCCGGCGCATGTTCGCTGGCGCACTTGCGAGACCTGCAGCTGGACACGCTCAAACTCGACCGGCATTTGATCGCCCGGTTGCCGGGCTCCGAACGGGATGCGGCGCTGGCACGCAGTGTCATTGATCTGTGCAAACAGTTCGGTCTGTTGGTGATTGCCGAAGGGGTGGAGACGGTGGCGCAATATGAATGGCTGCAAGCCAACGGTTGCCAGTACGTGCAGGGTTTTCTGGTGGCGCGACCGTTGATGGCCGAAGACACCCGTCACTTTGTGGAACCGTTCGACTGGAACGCGCTGACGAGTTGAATTCGCTACACTGGCGACCATTCCGTGATTTGTGTTGCCGCCCCAATGACTGCGTTGAAATACCTCCAGGCCTATCCCGCTACGTTGCAGGATCAAGTGCGCCAGCTGATTGCCGAAGGCCGGCTGGGCGATTACCTGAGCCAGCGGTATCCGGAAAAGCACGGGGTGCAGAGCGACAAGGCGCTGTATGCCTATGCCTTGGACCTCAAACAGGAATACCTGCGTAACGCCCCGGCGATCGACAAGGTGTTATTCGACAACCGTCTGGACCTGACCCACCGCGCGCTCGGCCTGCACACGGCGATCTCCCGGGTGCAGGGCGGCAAGCTCAAGGCCAAGAAAGAAATTCGCATCGCCTCGCTGTTCAAGGACGCGGCGCCGCAGTTTCTGAAAATGATCGTGGTGCATGAGCTGGCGCACTTCAAGGAGTCGGATCACAACAAGGCGTTCTACAAGCTGTGCGAACACATGTTGCCGGGGTATCACCAGGTGGAGTTTGACTTGCGGGTGTACCTGACGTGGCGGGATATGCACTGAAAGATCAAGATCAAAAGATCGCAGCCTTCGGCAGCTCCTGCGCGCCTGTGGGCATCTTCTAATAAGGGGCGCATGGATGGACGTGAGCAAGACCAAGAGCAGCTTCTACCGCCGGTTATACGTGGCGTACCTGATCGACAGCGGGCTGGCCAGCAGCGTCCCGGCGTTGACTGAAGTGACTGGCATGCCCCGGCGCACGGCCCAGGACACCATCGCGGCATTGGCGGATCTGGATATTGTTTGTGAGTTCGAGCAGGAAGAAGGCGCGCGTAACCATGCAGGGCGCTATCGGATTCGCGAGTGGGGGGCGATTGATCGGGGGTGGATCGAGCGTAATCTGCGGCAGATTAAAGCGGTGTTGGAATATCCCTGAAATCCTGCAGTGACAGGGCTGACGCCTTCGCGGGCAAGCCTCGCTCCTACAGGTCCGCTGTAAATCCGTAGGAGCGAGGCTTGCCCGCGAAGAGGCCCTCAGGAGCGACGCATCCCGATATGCGGAATGTCATCCTCCAGGTATTCCTCGCCTACCACCACAAACCCGTACCGCCCGTAATACCCCTGCAAATGCGCCTGGGCCGAGAGGTAGATCGGCACTTCAGGCCAGTGCTTTTCGGCCTGTTTCAACGCCTGGCTCATCATTTCATGCCCCAGCCCGGTGCCCCGTGCAGTGGGGGCGATAATCACCCGCCCAATCACCACGTCGCCGCCCTGTAACTGTGGGTCGAGCAATCGCAGGTAGGCCACCAATCGATCCCCGTCCCAGCCCATCAAATGACAGGTATCACCTTCCAGATCCTGACCATCGATGTCCTGATAAAGGCATTTCTGCTCGACGATGAACACCTCGGCACGCAGCTGCAAAATGGCATACAGCTGCTCCTTACCCAGGTCGCTGTGGTGTTTGCAGATCCAATCGATTGTCATCTTCAGATTCCTTGAACAACGTTGCTCCGATACTAAGCGTCCTGACACGGGATGTCTTTATGAAGAGAAATCTGTGATAAAGGCCAAAATGCCATCATTCATTTCTCGCGAGATTGTCTTCTTTGTGTAATCTGCGATGAAGCACTGCGCAACGGCCTCAATAAGCTAATGTTAGGACCTGGGTTTCGCCGGTAGGGAGCCTTGGAGTTTTGGCTGAAAAACACGTCGGGCAGCTCGCCCGCTAAGGATTTTCAAGCATGCCGCGATTGCATCGAGCGTTTGCTTTGATTGGATTGCTGTTGCTGACACAGAGCGCGACAGCGGAAAAGCTGCGGCTGGTAGCCGATGCGTGGCCACCCTTTACCGACGCCACGCTGGTCAATGGCGGATTGGCCACGGACATCGTCAGCACTGCGTTGGCCCGGGCCGGTTATGCCAGTGATTTCGAACAGGTGCCGTGGGCGCGAGCCTTGTTTGGGGTGGGCGAGGGACGTTACGACGTGTTGGTCAACACCTGGTACACCGACGAGCGCACGAAGCTGGGGCAGTTTTCCGGTGAGTATCTGCTCAACCGGGTGCGCTTTCTCAAGCGCAAAGATGCGCCGATCGAATTCAGCAACCTGCAACAACTGCACACTTACCCGATCGCGGTGGTACGCGGTTATGCCTATTCGCACGAGTTTGATGACGATGTGTCGTTGCAGAAAGTCCCGGTGCATAACTTCGCCATGGCCGTACGGATGGTCGCGGCTGATCGGGTCAAACTGACTCTGGAAGACGAGTTCGTCGCCCGGTATTACCTCGCTCGTGAATCACCCAAAGTACGCAATGCCGTGGAGTTTTTGCCCAAGCCGTTGAGCGAGAACAGCCTGCATATTCTGGTGAGCCTGAAGAACCCGCTGCATGAACAGATCGTCGCCGGTTTTGACCGCGAGATTGCGGCGATGAAGGTTGATGGAAGTTATGACAAGTTGCTCAAGCAGCATGGGATGTAATGAGAGGGTTTTGTGGGTGGCTGATGACCTCATCGCGAGCAGGCTCGCTCCCACAGGGGCTGCGGTACATAGCGGATCTGTGTCCGACCCAAAATCCAATGTGGGAGCGAGCCTGCTCGCGATGAGGCCCGCCCAATCAGCAAAAATCTCAGGCTTCGCTAGTGTCTTTAATGAGATGCGCCGCCAACGTCCGCAACGGCCCCAACTGCCGGCAAATCAACGCCAGTTGCGTCTGCACCAGCCGCTGCCCTTCATCGATCTCATCCGGCATCTGCTCAAGCGCATTGGCCAGCGCTTCTTCCTTGTCGCTCTGTATGGCAACGGGTTGTTTGCTCGCCAGGCCTTGGGCGATTTCGTCGAGGCTGGCGGCCAGGTTCACGCCGGCGCCGTCGATCAAATGCTCGCGCACGTCCGATGGTAGCTGGGTTTCGCGATGCGCCCCCAGTCCCGACAAATAGCTGAGCAAGGTGTGCGACAGCACCAGGAAACGAAACCCGACATCCGCTTCCTTACGAAAGTGCCCCGGCTCCATCAGCATGTTGGCCAACGTCGTCGACAACGCGGCATCGGCGTTGTGCGCGTTGCGTCGGGCCAGACGATAAGCCAGGTCGTCGCTTTTACCGGCGGCGTATTGCTGCATGATCTGGCGCAGGTAAATGCTGTTGCAAGTCAGGGTATTGGCCAGCACTTTGTTCAGGCGTCGACCCTGCCAGTCTGGCAGAAACAGAAATACAGCCAGCCCGGCGATCAGGCTGCCCAGCAAGGTATCGAACAGTCGCGGCAGGAGTAGCCCATAACCATCGCCCACCTGGTTGAAGCAAAACAGCACCATGATCGTGATCGCGGCAGTCGCCAGGGTGTAGCGGGTGGTGCGGTTGGTAAAGAACACCACCCCGGCAACGATGGCGAAGCTCGACTGGATCAACGGGTTCGGGAACAGATCGAACAGCGCCCAGGCCACGGTCAGGCCAATGGCGGTGCCGATGATCCGCTGCCCAAGTTTGCGGCGGGTGGCGCCGTAATTCGGCTGACAGACAAACAGCGTGGTGAGGATGATCCAGTAACCTTGCGACGGGTGGATCAAATGCACCATGCCGTAGCCGATGCTCAACGCCAGGGGCAAGCGCAGGGCATGGCGGAACAGCAACGAGGTTGGCGTCAGCTGCGTGCGCAAGCGTATCCAGACATCCTTGAGGCTGCGGGGTGAGCGGTCGAGCAGGCTGCTGTCGGTGGCGTCCGCGAGCGCATCGGGGTTGCTGGCGTCGCTGAGCAAACGGTCGAGGGTGCCGAGGTTGGCGGCCAATGCCCGCAACGAACGCAGCAGACCACGCCAGGCCGGATTGCTCTGGATGCGCAGGTGTTCGAGGGAGGCGTGCAGGTCGCTCAAGGCTTCGGCAAAGCTTGCGTCATAGATGAATGGCTGACGCATCTGGATCGATTCGGCCAGGGCGCGGCAAGCCTTGCCTTGCTGGCGCAGCAGGCGCTGACAGCGGAACAGCACGTCGCTGTGGAAGAACGCTTCGGCCAGCGCGTTGTAGGGGTAGTGCGAGGAGCTGGCGCGCTCGTGGATGTCCTGGGCGAGAAAATACAGCTTCAGGTAACGGCTAAGCTTCGAACCGGGTCGGCCATCACCAACCCTGTGCAGAATGATTTCCTTGGCGGCGTTCAGGGCTGCCACCACCCGGCCATTCTGCTGGGCCAGTTCCAGTCGCCGCGCTTCCACGTCCATCTGCCGGATCGGTTCGAACAGCGACGATTTCAGCTTCAGGTAATAACCCAGTTCACGGAACAACCGCGCCAGGCTTTGCTGCACCGGTTGATTGGAAAACATCGCCTGCCACAGCACCGAGAGCAAGCCATACCAGGCCGCACCGGCCACCAGCAGCACCGGCTCGTGCCAGAAATCAGTGACCGCGCCGCCGCGCTGGTCCACACCGATCATGGTGTAGACCGATAGAATCAGCGTCGCCGACGCAATCGCCCCATACCGTTCGCCCAGAGCGCCGAGCATGGTCAGACAGAAGCTGGCCAGGGCAAAGGCGATGATAAAGAGGACGGGGTAGGGGAAGAGCAGTTCGACGGACAGGGCGGCGACCATAAAACACATCAGCGTCACGGCCAGTGCGTTGAGGCGGCCCTGCCAACTGTCGTCGGTTTCGGCCAGGGCACTGGCGATAATCCCCAGGAACAACGGGATCAGCAGACCCATTTCGTCCTTGTACCAACACAGCGCCATGCTGCCGGTCAGGGCGATGAATACCCGCACGCTGTAACTGAATTTATCCAGCGCCCAGAGGCGACGCAGAGACTGACGGAATGTGGTCGATGACATGAAGTGCGAAGGCCTTCCGAGGCAATGACGCTAAATTGAGCCAGTAATGACGCCGACGCAATGGCGCCGATCACATCTGACAGCAAAATCTGTTCCTTTAAAGATCAACGCATAACGAATGTGGGAGCGAGCCTGCTCGCGATGAGGCCGGTACATTCAACATTTATGTCGACTGTCAGACCGCTATCGCGAGCAGGCTCGCTCCCACAGGTTATTGGTTCGATCAGACGAATTGCGCGGCAGCGTAACCGGAGGCCCAGGCCCACTGAAAGTTGAAGCCGCCCAGATGCCCGGTAACGTCGAGCACTTCACCAATGAAATACAGACCGGGGCTTTTCAACGATTCCATGGTCTTGGACGACACTTCACGCGTGTCGACGCCGCCCAGGGTCACTTCGGCAGTGCGGTAGCCTTCGGTACCGGCCGGAACGACTTTCCAGCTCGCCAGTTTTTCGGCGATGTCCGCCAGTTCGGCGTGGGTGTACTGCTTCATCGGTTTGGAGACGAACCAGTTGTCCGCCAGCAGGTTGGCCATCTTCTTGGTGAAGATTTCACCGAGCAGGGTTTTCAACTCACTGTTGGGACGTTCGGCCTGCTGCTGTTGCAGCCAGCTCGGCACGTCGTGATCCGGCATCAGGTTGATCTCCACCGTGTCGCCGGATTCCCAGAACGACGAGATCTGCAAAATTGCCGGGCCACTGAGGCCGCGGTGGGTGAACAGGATGTTCTCGCGGAAACTCTGGTCGTTGCAGCTCACCAGGCAATCCACCGACGTGCCGGACAGCTCGGTGCACAGTTCCTTGAGCTGATCGGTGATGGTGAACGGCACCAGACCGGCGCGGGTTGGCAGCAGATCGTGGCCGAACTGCCTGGCCACTTGATAACCGAAACCGGTGGCGCCGAGGGTCGGAATCGACAGGCCGCCGGTGGCAATCACCAGGGATTCACATGTGATCTGGTCGAGGGTGGTTTGCAGCAGGTAGCCGCTTTCCATTTTCTCGATGTGCTGGATCGAAGTGTCCAGGTGCAGGCTGACGCCGGCCTGATCGCATTCGTCGAGCAGCAGGCCGAGGATGTCGCTGGATTTGTTATCGCAGAACAACTGGCCGAGTTTTTTCTCGTGGTACGGCACGCCATGTTTGGCGACCATGCCGATGAAATCCCACTGGGTATAGCGGGCCAGGGCAGATTTGCAGAAGTGTTCATTCTGCGAGAGGAAATTGCTCGGTTCGGTGTACATGTTGGTGAAATTGCAGCGTCCACCGCCCGACATGAGGATTTTCTTGCCGGCCTTGTTCGCGTGGTCGAGCAGCATCACCTTGCGCCCGCGCCCGGCGGCGGTCAGCGCACACATCAACCCTGCGGCGCCAGCGCCAATGATCACGACTTCGGTAGAGCGCAAAACGGTGTCCTCTTGATGTGTCGCCACAAAACAAACTGTGGGAGCGAGCCTGCTCGCGATGGGGGCTGCACATTCAACATAGATGTTGTTTGACAGTCCGCTATCGCGAGCAGGCTCGCTCCCACAGGGGGTATACGTTGCTCTTACAGGATGCGCACGCGCAACGAGCGGCCTTTGATTTTGCCGTCGTTCAGGCGCTGCAAGGCTTGCTTGGCGATCCCGCGTTCCACGGCCACATAGGCCTGGAAGTCGAAAATCGCGATCTTGCCGACCTGGACACCCGGGATGCCGGCATCGCCAGTCAGTGCGCCGAGAATGTCGCCCGGACGAACCTTGTCTTTACGGCCAGCGCCGATGCACAACGTGCTCATGACCGGCAGCAGCGGTGCGCCGCCCTGGGATTTGAGGTTGTCCAACTGATCCCAGCTCAACGGCGACTTCTGCAGCTGCTCGATGGCTTGGGCGCGGTGGGCTTCGGACGGGGCGACCAGGCTGATCGCAATGCCTTTTTCACCGGCACGACCGGTACGGCCGACGCGGTGAATGTGGATTTCCGAGTCACGGGCCAGTTCGACGTTGATCACCATGTCCAGCGCATCGATGTCCAGACCGCGCGCGGCGACGTCGGTAGCAACCAGCACCGAAGTACTGCGGTTGGCGAACATCGCCAGGACCTGATCGCGGTCACGCTGTTCCAGATCACCCTGCAGACCGACAGCGGAGATGCCTTTGGAGGTCAAGTGATCAACGGTTTCCTGAACCTGCTGCTTGGTGAAGCAGAAAGCTACGCAGGACGCCGGACGGAAATGCGCGAGGACTTTGACCACTGCGTCCATACGCTCTTCCGGAGAGATTTCGTAGAAGCGCTGCTCGATCTGCGTATCGTCGTGGAACGCCTCGGCCTTCACGATCTGAGGAGTGCGCATGAATTTCGACGCCAGTTGCTTGATGCCCACCGGGTATGTGGCGGAGAACAGCAGGGTCTGGCGACGCTCCGGGGTCTGGGCGATGATTTCTTCGATGGAGTCGTAGAAACCCATGTCGAGCATGCGGTCGGCTTCGTCGAGGATCAGGGTGTTCAGGCCATGAAGCACCAGCGAACCCTTGCGCAGATGCTGCTGGATGCGCCCCGGGGTGCCGACGATGATGTGCGCGCCGTGCTCCAGCGAGCCGATCTGTGGGCCGAAGGATACGCCGCCGCACAGGGTCAGCACCTTGATGTTGTCTTCGGCACGGGCCAGACGACGGATTTCCTTGGCGACCTGGTCAGCCAACTCGCGAGTCGGGCAGATGACCAGCGCCTGGCAACCGAAGAAGCGCGGATTGATCGGGTTCAACAGGCCGATACCGAAGGCGGCGGTCTTGCCGCTGCCGGTCTTGGCCTGGGCGATCAGGTCCATCCCCTTGAGGATCACCGGCAAGCTTTGCGCCTGGATCGGCGTCATCTGGGCATAACCGAGGGAGTCGAGGTTAGCCAGCATGGCGGCGGACAGCGGCAAAGTATTAAAAGCGGTGGCGATGGTGGTCACGGGACTGGCCTGCAAAACAAAATGTCGCGCAGTGTATCAGTCCTATGGCCATTCGCCCTAAGGCTCGATGTGTTCTTCCGGATGCTTGACGCGCCGTCCGTCAGTTCTGGACAGCTGCGAGAAGATCGTTGCAGCCAGCATCGCCATGATTCCGACGGTTACAAACGTCAGCTGGAACGCGCCCAGCACCGTGTCCACGCCGTCATTGCCGATCTCTGCCGTGAAGCCGCCGAGCAGGGCGCCGGCGCAGGCTACACCGAGGCTCAGGGACAATTGCGCGACCACCGACAGCAAACTGTTGCCGCTGCTGGCGCTGGCGTCGTCGAGGTCGATCAGGGTCACGGTGTTCATGGCGGTGAACTGCAAGGAGTTGATCGCCCCCAGAATCGCCAACTGAGCCAGCAGCAGCCAATACGGCGTCTGCTCGCTGACCAGGCCCATGCTTGCCAGCATGATCCCCAGCGCCAGTGTGTTGCCGGTCAGCACGGTGCGGTAGCCGAAACGTTCGATCAGCGGCCGAGCCACTGACTTGGCGACCATCGCGGCAGCGGCCAGGGGCAGCATGCTCATCCCGGCCTGAGACGGCGAATAACCCAGCGCCACTTGCAGCAGCAATGGCACCAGGAACGGTAATGCGCCGCTGCCGAGGCGAGCGAACAGGTTACCGAGGATGCCCACGGCAAAGGTTCGGGTTTTGAACAACGACGGCGCGAACAACGGATTATCGACGTGCCCGGCCCGCAGCCAATACGCCGCCAGACAGGCCATGCCGCCAAACAGCAGCAACATCACCCGCAAGTGCGGCAGGTGCAGTTCGCCGAGGCCTTCCATGGCGATGGTGATCAGTACCATCGCCGCGCCAAACAGTAAAAAGCCCATGCCATCGAAGCGGGTGCGCTCGCTGCCGCGCAGGTCGGGGATGAACTTCCACACCGCGTAGCAACCGAGGACACCCACCGGCAGGTTGATCAGGAAGATCCAGTGCCAGGTCAGGTATTGCACCATCCAGCCGCCCATGGTCGGGCCGATCAGCGGGCCGAGCAAACCGGGAATGGTAATGAACCCCATGATCCGCACCAGATCCGAGCGCGGATACGCGCGCAGCACCACCAGTCGCCCGACCGGCAACATCAAGGCGCCGCCCAGGCCCTGAATCACCCGCGCGCCGATAAGCATGCTCAGAGTGCTCGACAAGGCGCAGAGCAATGAGCCGAAGCTGAACAGGAGGATCGCGCCGAAGAAGATTTTCCGGGTGCCGAAGCGGTCGGCGATCCAGCCGGAGGCGGGGATCAACAAGGCGACGGTGAGCATGTAGGCGATGATTACGCCTTGCATGCGCAACGGGTCTTCGGCCAGGTCACGGGCCATGGCGGGGAGGGCGGTGTTGAGGATTGTCCCGTCGAGGGATTGCATGAAGAAAGCAATGGCGACGACCCACGGTACCCAGCGGGCGGTGACAGCGTCGAGAGGTGGGCGGTTGGGCATGGGACCTCTTGTGGGTGTAAGTCAGGTAATCCGTGGTGACTTCTTCGCGGGCAAGCCTCGCTCCTACAGATTTGGAGCCAGCCGCAAAATTCACGGCAACCCCCGATCCTGTAGGAGCGAGGCTTGCCCGCGAAGCTTTTTTACAGCGTCAAGGTAAGTCGACTGACGAGCGCACCGGGCAACAACGCCGAGGCTGTGGCCCGCTGACTGTACGTGCTGGCCGACAACAACAGCTCGCGTTCCTCGGTCAACGCTTCCAGCTGCGAACCGAGCAGGCTGTAGACGCTGTCATCGAAACGCATGGTGCTGACCGGTGCCTGAATCTCGCCGTTCTCGACCCAGAAGGTCGCAAACCGTGTCATGCCGGTCAGGCGTGCCGCTGGTTGGTCCGAGTAGTTCAGGTACCAGAGGTTACTGATGTAGAGCCCGGTGCCGAGGCGCTTGAGGATATCCGCCTGCTCCAGGTTGCCGCCGTTCATGACCAGTGCCGTCGGGTATTCATGGCTGCTGGCGCCGTTGGCAGTGAGGCCGTATTCGGCGGCGCTCCGCGAATTGATCAGTCGGGCATTGGCCATGCCTTTGGCGATCAACCCCAGATCATCGCGGGGATAACCTTCGTCAGAAAACGCCGGGCTCAACGAACCGCTGACCTGTTCACTCAACCATACGTTGGGGCTGAAGCAGGTTTCGCTGGCGTAGAACTTCTGCAACGGACTCTGCTTGCTGGCAATTGCCTGGGCCGAAAAGCCGCCCCAGCTGAGCATGCCCATGATTTCTTCCAGCGCCGCCGGCGCCAGATAGGCGCGGTATTCGCCGGGCGGCAGCGTGCGCAACGGTCGCCCCAAAAACGCCAACTGCTCACGGGCCTGCTGGAAGCGCCTGGCAAACCCTTCGCTGTTCCAGTCGTGCCCGGCGTAGCTGGCTTTCACCGCCTGACCGTTTTCATGGAACAGGCTGAAATCGAAGTTGAAGCTGTTGGCCTGATGCCAGCCGAACGCGCCCGAAGAGCTGGCGAAACCGCGACTGATCGGCCCGGCGGCATAGAAACCCACCAGGTCCAATCCCTCGGCAGCCTGAGTGATTTCAGCGACCACCTGCTCGGTATCCGGCAGGGGATGATCCTGCACGTTGTTGCTCTGCCAGTCGTTCTGGTTGAGTAGCAGGTACGGATCCTGAGGCAACAGTGGCAGGGTTTCGCGCAACTGTTGCAGCCCTTCGGCCAAGCGCTGAAGGTCGATTTCGGAGTCGCCTGACAGCGTGATATTCAGGTCGGCATGACGTCCATCGTTGATCAGTTTGAAACCGACGCTCGCCTGCTGCACCTGCCCGGCCTGACGGACCCTGGCGTGGTTGAAACGCACGAAGGCCGACGATTCGGCGGCATAGCTGAGGGTGAACTGCTCAGGCGTGCGCAATGCATCGCGCAGCCAGTTGACCAGCTTCTTGAACGACTCGGCCTGGCTATTTGAAGTGCTTGTGGATGTAGTCATCAGGCGTCTCCTCCAAACACATCAACATTGCTGAATACACAAGCCGGCGACGCATGGCCGACGCGGATCACCTGGTTCGGTTCGCCCTTGCCGCAGTTCGGCGTGCCCAGCACCTTGAAGGTGTTGGCGTCGCCGACGGCGCTGAGGCTTTTCCAGAATTGTGCGGAAATTGCCCGGTAGTTGGGGTTCTTCACCACGCCCTTGAGTTCGCCGTTTTCAATCAACTGGCCCCATTCGCAGCCGAACTGGAATTTGTTGCGCGCATCGTCGATGGACCACGAACGGTTGGTGCTCATCAAAATGCCGTGCTCGATGTTGCCGATCAGTTGCTCAAGCGGCTGATCGCCGGGCTCGATGTTGAGGTTGGCCATGCGGTCGATCGGCGGACGGTTCCAGCCACAGGCGCGGCTGTTGGCGACGCCGTCGAGACCTGCGCGAAATTGCGACAGCGCACCACCGAGCGGGCGCAGCAGCAGACCTTCTTTGATCAGGAATTGCTTGCTGGCGGCGCTGCCGTCGTCGTCATGGCCGTAGCTGGCGAGCTGTTCGGGGATGTCTGGATCGAACGTCACGTTGAGCAGTTCGGAGCCGTATTGCAGGCTGCCGAAGTCTTCTGCCTTGACGAAACTGGTGCCGGCGTAATTGCGTTCGTCGCCGAGTATGCGGTCCAGCTCCAACGGGTGACCGATGGACTCGTGGATCTGCAGCATCATTTGGTCAGGCATCAGCAACAGGTCGCGCGGGCCTTGCGGAGTGTTCGGCGCCAGCAGCAATTGCAGTGCCTGATCGGCGACTTTCGGGCCGGCACCGACCAGGCCGCAACGGCTGATCACATCAAACCCGCCCTGCTGGCCGAAGTTCTCGCGGCCAAGGCTGCGGGTCTGGCTGTCGCTGCCGTCGTACGCGGTGACGTCCACGCTCGGGTAGACGAAGCGCTGGGCCTGACGCAATTCGGCGCCGGCGCTGTTGAGGTAGATTTGCTCGACGTTGGTGATGCCGATGCTTGCCTGCCAGTTCACCAGTCGCTCGTCCTTGGGCACGGCGGCGGATTCGGCGCCGAGCAGTTGGTAGCAATCGCTCAGGGACGGGAAGGGCAGGTCAAGGTTGGGCGAGAAATAGTCGGCGCGGTCGCTGGAGACGGCTTGCTCGCGCAGGTCGAGCAGGGCGTGGGGCTTGAGTCGACGAGCTTGTTGCTCGGCTTTCTCCAGCGCGGCTTGCAGGCCGGATTGGGACAGGTCGTTGGTCGCGGCATAGGCTTCGACGCCGTTGACCCGGACGGTCAGCATCGCGCCTTCGTCACGGCTCAGGCTCGGCGGTTCGGCGACGTTCTTGCGCACCGACAGGTATTGGCCGGACTCGCGCACATAACGCAGCGAAAAGAATTCAGCGCCCGTGCGCAAGGCAGCGAAGCGCTGCTTGAGCTGGGGGTGGAAATCGAACATTCGGGAACCTCCTTGGTATGGAGCGGCGGCGAATCGATGTTGCGAGGGGGAGGGTGAAACGTTTGCGCGGGGACTAGATTAGGCCTGCATGGGGGTAGGATCAAGGGCGGAGCGGTGTAGGAAAGGATTACCGGGAGAGGTGTGGTATTTGATCGGGCCCCATCGCGAGCAGGCTCGCTCCCACATTTAATCTTGGGTGCTCACAGAATCTGTGTTCACTGAAGATCCTCTGTGGGAGCGAGCCTGCTCGCGATGGCAGCGCCTCGGTGTAACTTAACTGTCTTACTGAGCAGTAGGGCTCACATCCCGCAACGGCTTGCCACGCACCGGTGCATCACCGGCCACGTAGTAAGCAGCCTTGCTACGGGGCAATGGCTTGCGACCGCGGATTTTGTCGGCGATTTTCTCGGCCATCATGATCGTCGGCGCGTTCAGGTTGCCGGTGGTGATGATCGGCATGATCGAGGCATCGACCACGCGCAGGGCCTGCATGCCATGCACACGACCTTCGCCATCGACCACGGCCATCTCGTCGGTGCCCATCTTGCACGAGCAGGACGGGTGGAACGCGGTTTCGGCGTGCTCGCGGATGAACTTATCCAGTTGCTCGTCGGTTTGCACATCGATACCCGGGCTGATTTCGCGACCGCGGAAGGCGTCCAGTGCAGGCTGTTGCATGATTTCACGGGTCAGGCGGATGCCATCGCGAAATTCCTGCCAGTCCTGTTCGGTGGCCATGTAGTTGAACAGGATGCTCGGGTACTCGCGCGGATCTTTGGACTTGGCCTGGATGCGACCACGGCTCGGCGAACGCATGGAACCCATGTGTGCCTGGAAGCCGTGTTCTTTCACACCGTTGCTGCCGTTGTAGTTAATCGCCACCGGCAGGAAGTGGTACTGAATGTTCGGCCAATCGAATTCCGGACGGGTGCGGATGAAACCACCGGCTTCGAACTGGTTGCTGGCGCCGATACCGGTGCCGTTGAACAGCCATTCGGCACCGATGGCCGGTTGGTTGTGCAGCAGCAGCGACGGGTACAGCGAGACCGGTTGGGTGCAAGCGTATTGCAGGTACAGCTCGAGGTGATCCTGCAGGTTTTCACCGACGCCCGGCAGGTCGTGGACCACCGGAATGTCGAGTTTCTTCAGCAGTTCGGCCGGGCCGACGCCGGAACGTTGCAGGATCTGCGGCGACGCGATGGCGCCGGAGCACAGCAGCACTTCCTTGCGGGCGCGGGCTTCAACGCGCTCTTCAGCGGCGCCGATCAGGTAGCGCACGCCGACCGCACGTTTGCCTTCGAACAGGATCTTGTCGGTCAGGGCGTGGGTGACGATGGTCAGGGTCGAACGCTTCTTGGCGACGTCCAGGTAACCGCGAGCGGTGCTGGCCCGACGGCCGTTCGGCGTCACGGTGCGGTCCATCGGGCCGAAACCTTCTTGCTGGTAGCCGTTCAGGTCTTCGGTACGCGGGTAACCGGCTTGCACGCCTGCTTCAACCATCGCGTGGAATAGCGGGTTGTTGCCGGCTTTCGGCGTGGTCACGCTGACCGGACCGTCGCCACCGTGGTAGTCGTTCTGGCCGATGTCACGGGTTTCCGCCTTGCGGAAATACGGCAGGCAGTCGAGGTAGGTCCAGTCTTCCAGGCCGGGCAGTTTCGACCAGTTGTCGTAGTCCATCGCGTTACCACGGATGTAGCACATGCCGTTGATCAGCGAAGAACCACCCAGGCCCTTGCCGCGACCGCATTCCATCCGGCGGCCGTCCATGTGTGGCTCTGGATCGGTTTCGTAAGCCCAGTTGTAGCGACGACCTTGCAGCGGGAACGCCAGCGCGG
The DNA here is from genome assembly GCF_019956555.1 of Pseudomonas sp. A-RE-19. Lineage (GTDB taxonomy): Bacteria > Pseudomonadota > Gammaproteobacteria > Pseudomonadales > Pseudomonadaceae > Aquipseudomonas. The sequence goes on from NZ_JAHBDQ010000010.1 coordinate 87,153, forward strand.
CCGGCATTTGTGTACGGAAATCCAGACGGTAGTCCGGACCGCCCGCTTCGAGCAGCAGGACGGTGACGCCTTCGTCTTCAGTCAGACGGGTCGCCAGGGTGTTACCGGCCGAACCGGCACCGATGATGATGTAGTCGAATTCTTGGGACATTGAATGCACCCTCTTTGAAGTTGGTCAGGTCGGCGAGTGCTTCGCACTCGATCGCGAGCAGGCTCGCTCCCACATTGGAATGAAGTCTCCTGTGGGAGCGAGCCTGCTCGCGAAGGCGGCCTCGCAGGCGAAACAAATATCGCCTTAGAACACCGAGGCGTAATCGCCCAGTTCGACCTGTACCGATTTGATGCGTGTGAAGTTGTTCAGCGAGCTGATGCCGTTCTCACGGCCCACACCCGACTGCTTGTAGCCGCCGACCGGCATCTTGGCGTCGGACTCGCCCCAGGCGTTGATCCAGCAGATACCGGCTTCCAGTTGATGAATCACGCGGTGAGCGCGGTTCAGGTCTTTGGTGACGACGCCAGCCGCCAGGCCGAATTCGGTGTCGTTGGCACGACGGATCACTTCTTCTTCGGTATCAAAGGTCAGGATGCTCATCACCGGGCCGAAGATCTCTTCGCGAACGATGGTCATCTCGTCGGTGCAGTCGGTGAACACGGTCGGTGCCACGAATGCGCCTTTGGCGAATTCGCCGTCGGTCAGACGATCGCCGCCGCACAGCAGGCGCGCGCCTTCTTCCTTACCTTTGGCGATGTAACCCAGCACGCTTTCCATGTGGGCGAAGCTGACCAGAGGACCGAAGTTGGTGTTTTCGTCTTCAGGGTTGCCGACGCGAATGCGCGCAACGCGCTCAACAATCTTGGCTTCGAATACGGCTTTCAGGTGGCTCGGTACGAACACGCGAGTGCCGTTGGTGCAGACCTGACCGGAGCTGTAGAAGTTGGCCATCATGGCGGTGTCGGCGGCGCGATCCAGATCGGCGTCGTCGAAAATGATCAGCGGGGATTTGCCGCCCAGTTCCATGGTCACGTCTTTGAGCGACGAGGCGGAAGCGCTGGCCATCACCTTCTTGCCGGTGTCGGTGCCGCCGGTGAAGGAGACTTTCTCGATGCGTGGGTGCTCGGTCAGCCAGGTGCCGACTTCACGGCCGCTGCCGGTCAACACGTTGAACACGCCAGCCGGAACGCCGGCTTCGGTGTAGATCTCGGCCAGTTTCAGGGTCGTCAGCGAGGTGACTTCGCTTGGCTTGAAGATCATCGCGTTACCGGCCGCCAGCGCTGGTGCGGACTTCCACAGAGCGATCTGGATCGGGTAGTTCCACGCGCCGATACCGGCCACGATGCCCAACGGCTCGCGACGGGTGTAGACGAAAGAGGTGGTGCGCAGAGGGATCTGCTCGCCTTCGATGGCCGGCACCAGGCCTGCGTAGTACTCCAGCACGTCAGCGCCGGTGACGATGTCGACGTAACGGGTTTCGGAGTACGCCTTGCCGGTGTCCAGGGTTTCCAGGGCGGCCAGTTCATCGTTGCGCTCGCGCAGGATGTCCACGGCGCGACGCAGGATGCGCGAGCGCTCCATGGCGGTCATCGCAGCCCAGATTTTCTGACCCTTTTCAGCACTGACCACTGCACGCTCGACGTCTTCCTTGGTCGCACGCTGTACGGTTGCGAGGACTTCACCGTTAGCCGGGTTGATGGCTTCGAAGGTGGCGTCGCCGCTGGCGTCGGAGTAACCGCCGTCGATGTAGAGTTTTTGCAGTTCGAAACGGGCCATAGTGTCCTCGCAAGTGCATTAAGTGGTTGGCGTTGACCACTGGGCGTGCCGTGTAGCCGGGGGCGACGCTGGTCAGTGGCGGTTCAGGGGCTGAGCGCTTTTATGTGTGCTCTAACTCACCTGCTTGGCCAGTTGGAAATCCATGTATTCGTAAGCGATCTGGTGCGCCTGCTCGGTGTCGAAAGCATCTCCCGACAGCGCGCCGCGCAACCACAAACCGTCAATGAGGGCTGCCAGGCCGCGGGCGGCGCTACGCGCTTGATCAAGCGGCAACACACGACGGAACTGGCAGCACAGGTTGGAATACAGACGGTGATCGTTGATCCGCTGCAACCGGTGCAATGACGGGTGGTGCATGCTGGTGGCCCAGAAGGCCAGCCAGGTTTTCATTGCCGGGCCATTGACCTGGCTGGCGTCGAAGTTGCCTTCGATAATCACCTGGAGGTGAGCCCGTGGGCTGGTGTCCTCCAGCGCCTGACGGCGCGCGGTGACGTTCTCGCTGAGGACACTCATCAGGTACTGCGCCGTGGCAGCGATCAGGCCGTTCTTGTCCTGAAAATAATGACTGATGATGCCATTCGAGACACCGGCCAAACGGGCGATCAGCGCAATGCTGGCGTCCCCCATGCCGACCCGATCGACAGCCTGTAACGTGGCTTCGATCAATTGCTGGCGGCGGATGGGTTGCATACCGACCTTGGGCATCTTGCACATCTCCTTAGGCCTTCCGGTGGACGAAAAACGGCTACCGGGTTAAAGGCCAGTCTATTTTGTTTTGATTGAACGTTCAATCAACAAAGAATAAGATCTGCGACAATTCGTCGCTGCCTACAGGTTTTTCCTACGTGTAGTTGGCGGAAAAACGACATCCAAAAATGCTCGAAACCCATACGCAGTAGCGTCCCAAGGGTTTCGGGCTTTTTTCGGGGTGTCTTTATATCACCCACCGGTCGGCTGCCAACTAATCGATTGGTCGGGTATCGCGTTGCCTTGTGTTCTTCTCTCGCACTGCCTGGAGCATCTGTGCCATGAGTTCTGCCTCTCTAATAAAGACCCCGCCCGAGAAGGTGACGGTCAACGGTTGGGTGTTCTACACCTCTACCGCGCTGATCTTGCTGTTAACCGCCATTCTGATCATCGCCCCGCAAGAGGCCGGCAGAATGCTCGGCATTGCCCAGGCCTGGTTGTCCCGCAGCTTCGGCTGGTACTACATGGTGGTGATCGCCGCTTATCTGGTTTTTGTGGTTGGCCTGGCGTTTTCGTCTTACGGCAAACTCAAACTGGGCAGCAAGGACGACACCCCGGATTTCAGCTACGGCGCCTGGGCGGGGATGTTGTTCTCGTCGGGGATCGGCATCTCGTTGTTGTACTTCGGTGCGTCCGAGCCGCTGGACCACTACTTCAATCCGCCGGAAGGCGTGGCCGGCACCAACCTTGCGGCACGTCAGGCAGTGCAACTGACGTTCCTGCATTGGGGCCTGCATGGCTGGGCGATCTATGCCTTGGTCGGCCTCGCCGTGGCGTACTTTGCTTATCGTCATAACCAGCCGCTGGCGTTGCGTTCGGCGCTGTATCCGCTGGTCGGCGAGCGTTGGGTCAAAGGCGCGGCCGGTCATGCAGTGGACGGCTTCGGCATGTTTGTGACCCTGCTGGGGCTGGTGACGAACCTGGGGATCGGTTCGCTGCAAGTGTCGTCGGGGCTGGAAAACCTGTTCGGTATGGAACACAGCAACACCAACCTGCTGATCGTGATCATCGTGATGAGCACCGTGGCGACCATCGCCGCTGTGTCCGGTGTGGAAAACGGTATTCGCCGTCTGTCCAACCTGAACATCGTGCTGTTCAGCGGTCTGCTGATTTTCGTGCTGTTGTTCGGCCCGACCCTGCACCTGCTCAACGGCTTTGTGCAGAACATCGGCGACTACCTGAACGGTGTGGTGCTGAAAACGTTCGACCTCTATGTGTATGAAGGCGACAGTGAGAAGTCCGACCGCTGGTTGGGCCTGTGGACCCTGTTCTACTGGGCCTGGTGGATTTCCTGGGCGCCATTCGTCGGCATGTTCATCGCGCGTATTTCCCGTGGTCGCACGGTGCGTGAACTGGTGGCCGGGGTGTTGCTGATTCCGCTGGGCTTCACCTTGGCATGGCTGTCGATCTTCGGTAACTCGGCCCTGGACCTGGTGATGAACCATGGGGCGGTGGAACTCGGGAAGACGGCGCTGGAACAGCCGTCGATGGCGATCTACCAGTTGCTTGAGCATTACCCTGCGTCGAAGATCGTGATTGGCGTGTCGATTTTTGTCGGCTTCGTGCTGTTCCTGACCCCGGCGGATTCCGGCGCGGTGATGATGGCCAACCTTTCCTGCAAGGGCGGCAACGTTGATGAAGATGCGCCGCACTGGCTGCGGATCTTCTGGTCGGTGGTGATCACCCTGGTGACCATCGGTCTGTTGTTCGCCGGTAACTTCGAAGCCATGCAAACCATGGTGGTGCTGGCCGGGCTGCCGTTCTCGGTGGTGCTGGTGTTCTTCATGTTCGGCTTGCACAAGGCCATGCGTCAGGACGTGCAGATCGAACAGGAGCAAGCGGAGCTGGCGGCGCGTGGTCGTCGTGGTTTCAGCGAGCGTTTGACTCAGTTGGACCTGCAACCGAACCAGTCGATCGTTCAGCGTTTCATGGACAAGCAAGTCAGCCCGGCGCTGGAAGATGCGGCTGTGCAATTGCGTGCCCAGGGTCTGGATGTGCAGACGTTGCTGGGCAAGTCGAAACGCTGCATGGGCGTGCGGATCGAGATGGAAGAGGGCAACCCGTTTGTCTACGAAGTGAACCTGGATGGTTATCTGGCGGCGGCGAGTGAAACGGTGTCGGCCGAAAGTGCCGATGAGCCGCGCGCACGTTACTACCGTGCCGAGGTGTACCTGCACAACGGCAGCCAGGACTACGACTTGATGGGCTTCACTCAGGATCAGATCACCCGTGACGTGCTCGATCAGTTTGAAAGCCATCGCCAGCTTCTTGGCCGGGTTTATAGCTAAGAGCGGAGGGGCGCGGTGTATCAGTTGCACCGCGTCGCCGCTTGAAAAGATCGCAGCCTTCGGCAGCTCCTACGCCGAACGCATTCCCCTGTAGGAGCTGCCGAAGGCTGCGATCTTTTGATCTTTCTACAAACAAAAACGCCGCGATTCTCTCGCGGCGTTTTTGTGTCTGCTGCTTTTACCCCAGGTTCTTGCCGAGCAGCGCGTGGTACAGCTCGCTGTCGCCCAGAATCCCGACCACCTTGTTGTTGTCGTGCAGCACCAGCTTATTGCCGGTCTGGTAACGAATCTGCAGCGCATCGCGCATGCCGATGTTGGAGTCCACCAGTGTTGGCCGACGAGCCAGACCTTCAACCGCTTGCCCCGGTATCCAGTTCTGCAGGTCCAGGCTCGAGCCGTTCTGGCGTGCGCCTTTGATGGTGTTGCCTTCGGCCAGGTCGAGCCACGAATCGCCGCCCGGATCCAGGCACACCGAACCGTTGATGCGTTTGCAGTTGTCCAGGGTGCGCATCAGGCTGCGACCGCACAGTACGTTCAGCGGATTGGTGTGGGCCACGAAGGTCCGCACATAATCGTCCGCGGGGTTCAACACGATCTCTTCCGGTTTGCTGTACTGGACGATCCGGCCGTCTTTCATGATCGCAATACGACTGCCGAGCTTCAGGGCTTCATCGAGGTCGTGGCTCACGAACACAATGGTTTTGTTCAGCTTGCTTTGCAGTTCCAGCAGTTCGTCTTGCAGGCCTTGGCGGATCAGCGGGTCAAGGGCCGAGAACGGTTCGTCCATCAGCAGAATGTCGGCGTCCATTGCCAGCGCACGGGCCAGACCGACACGCTGTTGCATGCCGCCGGAGAGCTCATCGGGCTTCTTGTTGCGCCACTGGGTCAGGCCCACCAGCTCAAGCTTCTCATCCACCAGTTTGCGGCGTTCTTTCTCGGGACGACCCTGCATTTCCAGACCGAAACTGATGTTCTCGCGCACCGTCAGCCAAGGCATCAGGGCGAACTTCTGGAACACCATCGCAATGCGCTTGGTGCGCATCATTTTCAGTTCCGCCGGGGTGCAGGAGGCGATGTCGATCTGCTTGCCTTCGTGCTCGACGAACAACTTGCCACGGCTGACGGTGTTGAGGCCGTTGATGCAGCGCAACAGGCTGGATTTGCCGGAGCCGGACAGGCCCATCAGCACACAGATTTCGCCTTTTTCAATGTCCAGGCTGGCTTTTTCGACACCGACGATTTGCCCGGTCTTTTTCAGAATCTGGTCGCGGGTCATGCCCTGGTCGAGGAGTTTGAGGGCCTCGCGCGGGTCTTTGGAGAAGATCACGTCTACGTCTTCGAAGCGAATAATGCTCATGCGTCACCCCCTACTTTAGCTTCGGGTTGTTTGCAGATACGGTCGAGCATGATCGCCAGCAGTACGATCGCCAGGCCTGCTTCGAAGCCCAGGGCGATATCAGCAGTGTTCAGTGCGTTGACCACGGGTTTGCCCAGGCCGTCGGCGCCCACCAGTGCCGCGATCACCACCATCGACAACGACAGCATGATGCACTGGGTGATACCGGCCGCGATGCTTGGCATGGCGTGGGGCAGTTCAATCCGTGAAAGCAGTTGACGGCGCGAGCAGCCGAAGGCTTTGCCGGCGTCCATCAATTCCTGCGGAACATCGCGAATACCCAGGTAGGTCAGGCGGATAGGCGCGGCAATCGCGAACACTACCGTCGAGATCAGACCCGGGACCACACCCAGACCGAAGAGGGTCAGGGTAGGAATGAGGTACACGAAGGTCGGTACGGTCTGCATCAGATCGAGCACCGGACGCATCAGTGTGTAGAACATCGGTTTGTGCGCGGCGACGATGCCCAACGGCACGCCGATGACCACGCAGACCAGGGTGGCGAACAACACCTGGGCGAGGGTTTCCATGGTTTCCTGCCAGTACCCCAGATTGAGGATCAGCAGGAAGGAGGCGATGACAAAAACGGTCAGGCCCCATTTGCGTTGGATGAAGTGTGCCAGTAGCGCGATGAGGCCGATCAATGCCAGCGGGTTGAACCAGGTCAGCGCAAAAGTCACGCCGTGGATCATCGTTTCCAGTGTCACCGCGATTGCGTCGAAAGTGCTGGCGCCGTGTTGCGTCAACCATTCAACGAAGCCCGCGATGTACTGGCCTAAGGGTATTTTCTGATCAATCAGCATGGTAGTGAACGTCCGCATGCAAGGAAATAAACAGCCCGGGCGGGCTAGCCCGCCCGGCGTAAGCGATTTTACTGTGCGAGCTTGGCTTTCACGGCCTCCAGGCCAGGTTTACCGTCAATGGTGGTCACGCCAGCGAGCCAGGTATCGAGCACCTGTGGGTTCTTTTTCAGCCAGGCCTTGGCGGCCGCTTCAGGCTTCATCTTGTCGTCCAGGATATTGCCCATGAGCGAGCTTTCCATGTCGACGGTGAATTCCAGGTTTTTCAGCAATTGGCCTACGTTGCTGCACTCTTGGGTATACCCCTTGCGAGTGTTGGTCGCAACGGTGGCGGCACCAAAATCCGGGCCGAAGAAATCATCGCCCCCGGTCAGGTACTGGATTTTGAAACGCTTGTTCATCGGGTGCGGTGCCCAGCCGAGGAATACCACGGCGGTATCGCGTTTCTGAGCGCGGTCGACTTGCGACAGCATGCCCGCTTCGCTGGACTCGACGACTTTGAAGCCGGCGTCTTTGAGACCGAAGGCGTTCTTGTCGATCATGCTCTGGATCAGACGGTTGCCGTCGTTACCCGGCTCGATGCCGTAGATCTTGCCGTCGAGTTCTTTTTTGAATTTGGCGATGTCGGCGAAGTCATGCAGCCCTTTGTCGTACAGCGCCTGCGGTACGGCGAGGGTGTACTTGGCGCCGGTGAGGTTGGTTCGCACGACTTCCACGGTGCCGGCATCACGGTAAGCCTTGATGTCGTTTTCCATGGTCGGCATCCAGTTACCCAGGAAGACGTCCATGTTCTTGCCGTCGGCCAGGGACTTGTAGGTCACCGGCACGGAAATCATCGTGGTTTTGGTCTTGTAGCCCAGGGCATCGAGAACGACGCTGGTGGTGGCGGTGGTGGCGGTAATGTCCGTCCAGCCGACATCGGAGAAATTTACGGTGCTGCATTGTGCCGGTTCTGCGGCTTGAGCCAGGAACGGCAGACTCAGCATGGCGGCCAACAACAACGATGGGGAACCTTTCATAGGGGGGACTCCTTGGTGTTTTTTTTGGCAGTGTTCCGACTGGACCACCGCACTTATGTGTTGCGGTTGGATGGCGTTTTGGAGACAGCTCTACCACGGCGCCTTGCAATCGAGTCGATACGATCATGTACCAGTGAAAATCTGACGCCTACAGGGTGCGTCGTAACCAGTACAGGGATGGTCGCATCCAGTGTCGGTAACGTCGTTTACAGCTTTTTTCAGCCCGTTTTGCCCCTCTGATTCGCAAAAAAACGGCGAAAACACAGCGTGAGCGGCCTGCGGCGCTAGTGGGCATGAGTGCGTCGGTGTGAGACGTCGAACGACATGGCAAAAGCCTGATGATGCGGCCATCTCGGCGGATTGCAGCTTGAGCGTAGCAGCTCCGTCACTGGGCGCTTTTGCGTCTGGAGCAGGCACATCCAGGAGTTCAGCAGTAATGGCTATCAGTGTTTTCGACCTGTTCAAAATCGGCATCGGCCCTTCCAGTTCACACACCGTCGGGCCTATGCGAGCGGCGGCGCTGTTCGTGCAAGGTTTGCGTGAGCAGGGTCTTTTGGAACAAGTAAGGCGCGTCGAAGTTCAGCTTTATGGTTCGTTGTCGGCCACCGGCATCGGTCACGGCAGCGATAACGCCGTGATCATGGGGCTGATGGGCGAGTGGCCGGACGCGATCGATCCGTCGCAAATCGGCATTCGCATCGACACCCTGCGCGAAACCCATACGCTGTTGCTCGACGGCCGTTTGTCGGTGCCGTTCATCTGGGCCCGGGACATGCGCCTGATCGACGAAAACCTGCCATTCCATCCCAACGCCATGACCCTGATTGTCGAGGGCGATCAGGGTGAGCTGCATCGCGACACCTACTATTCCATCGGCGGCGGTTTTGTTGTCGATGAGGCACAGGCTGCCAGCGGCGTGGTGGACCTGGATCGCACCGTGCTGCCTTACGACTTTTCCAGTGCCGTCGAGCTGCTCAGTCTCTGCAAGCAGCACAACCTGCGCGTGGCAGAGTTAATGATGGCCAACGAGAAAGTCTGGCGCAGCGAAGAGGAAATTCGCAGCGGCCTGATGAAGCTTTGGCGCGCCATGCAAGATTGCGTCGAGCAAGGCCTCAAGCACGAAGGCATCCTGCCCGGCGGCCTGAATGTACGTCGTCGCGCGGCCAAACTGCACCGCAGCCTGCAGGAACTGAACAAGCCCAACGTGATCGGCTCGACGCTGAGTGCCATGGAGTGGGTCAACCTGTTCGCCCTGGCGGTCAACGAAGAAAATGCCGCCGGCGGGCGCATGGTTACAGCGCCGACCAACGGCGCGGCCGGGATCATTCCAGCGGTGCTGCACTACTTCATGAAATTCAGCGAAGCAGTGACCGACGCCAATGTGGTCGATTACTTCCTCAGTGCCGCGGCGGTGGGGATTCTGTGTAAGAAGAACGCTTCGATCTCCGGTGCCGAAGTCGGTTGCCAGGGCGAAGTCGGTTCAGCCTGCGCCATGGCGGCGGCCGGTTTGGCAGAGATTCTCGGTGCTACCCCGGAGCAGCTGTGCAACGCGGCGGAAATCGGCCTGGAACACAATCTCGGCCTGACGTGCGACCCGGTGGGCGGTTTGGTGCAAGTGCCGTGCATCGAGCGCAACGCGATTGCCGCGGTAAAAGCCATCAATGCGGCGCAGATGGCATTGCGCGGCGACGGTCAGCACTTTATCTCGCTGGACCGGGTGATCCGCACCATGCGTGATACCGGTGCCGACATGCACGACAAATATAAAGAGACATCGCGGGGTGGGTTGGCCGTTAGCGCGGTTGAGTGCTGAGACCCCGTTGACCCCATCGCGGGCAAGCCTCGCTCCTACAAAAGCGGGGCTTGCCGATATTTTTATGATCGACATCAATCCTGTAGGAGCGAGGCTTGCCCGCGAAGGGGCCAGACCAGTCAAAACTGCGCGCTAAGTGAACACCCGATTCAAAACGCGCCACCTTTTGGCGCGTCGTAAACAGACAAGCGACTCGCGCAAGGTCGGGGATCCAATTCAAGCCTGACCGTCCGTCACCCGTGCTTGCGGTGACACTCTTCCCTGGAGCGTCGCAGCCCTGTTCCCACAAGTGCTACCGATTTGCTCACGCGCAACGGGGCAGAGCGTTTGCGACCCTTGATGGCACTTATTACTCCCTCTCTCGGCGTGGCTTATATAGACACATCGCGACGTCGTTTTCAGGAGTTATTGAACGCGCATTCAATTTTAGGCATGGCAATTGCTCTGTCATTACAAAGCCCGTCTCCCTCGCGAGAACGATGGCAATAAAAAGAGCCTCCGCCTGAGGCCATCACCCGCTTTGTGTGAGGAGATACCGCGATGACGACGTTCAACTCCGGGGCCCAACCCCAGAACCGTGCGCCTCAATCCATCGGCTTTTTGCTGCTGGACAATTTCACGCTTATTTCTCTGGCCTCCGCAGTAGAACCTCTGCGCATGGCCAACCAATTGTCCGGCCGCGAGCTGTATCGCTGGACCACACTCACCGTCGACGGCGGTCAGGTCTGGGCCAGTGACGGTCTGCAGATCACCCCCGACGCCTCCATGCACAAAGCGCCTCCCCTGGACACCGTCATCGTCTGCGGTGGTATCGGCATTCAGCGTACCGTGACCCGCGAGCACGTGTCGTGGCTGCAAAGCCAGGCGCGTCAGTCCCGTCGTCTCGGCGCGGTCTGCACCGGCAGTTGGGCCCTGGCGTGCGCCGGTCTGCTGGACGGTTTCGATTGCAGCGTGCACTGGGAATGCCTGGCGTCGATGCAGGAAGCTTTCCCGCGTGTGGCGATGAGCACACGGCTGTTCACCCTCGACCGCAACCGTTTCACCAGCTCTGGCGGCACCGCGCCGCTGGATATGATGCTGCACCTGATCAGCCGCGATCATGGTCGTGAACTGTCGGCCGCGATCTCGGAAATGTTCGTCTACGAGCGCATCCGCAACGAGCAGGATCACCAGCGCGTGCCGCTCAAGCACATGCTTGGCACCAACCAGCCGAAGTTGCAGGAAATCGTGGCGTTGATGGAAGCCAACCTCGAAGAGCCGATCGACCTCGACGAACTGGCGGTGTACGTCGCCGTGTCGCGTCGTCAGCTGGAGCGGCTGTTCCAGAAATACCTGCACTGCTCGCCGTCGCGTTACTACCTGAAACTGCGCCTGATCCGCGCCCGGCAGCTGCTCAAGCAAACGCCAATGTCGATCATCGAAGTGGCGTCGGTATGTGGTTTCGTGTCCACGCCGCACTTCTCCAAGTGCTACCGCGAATACTTCGGCATTCCGCCGCGTGACGAACGTGTAGGTTCCAATACGACTCAGCAGGTAGCGATGATGCCGCTGCCGCAAGCCTTGGTGCTGTCACCGTTGTCCGGGCCTCTGTCGGCGTTGAGCCAGGCGCGTAATGAGTCGACTTTTGCCAGCGTAAGGCTTTAAACCGAGGCGCCTTCATCGCGGGCAGCCCGCTCCCACAGGTTCTGTGTCGATGCATCAATTGTGTATACGACGCAAAACCACTGTGGGAGCGGGCTTGCCCGCGAAGGCGTCCTGTCAGGCACGACGGCTTTGCTGATACTCCGCCAACGCGGGCAGTAATTGCTTGTCGATCGCCTGGCGCACGGCCGGCAGGATGGTCGCGCTGCTGGTGTACATCTGCTTGACCATGGTCCGCAGCGTCATCGCCCGCTCATCGTTCAAGCCTCGCACTGCACACTCGCAAGCCTGCTCGGCTGTAGCGCCATTGGGCACTTGAAAACCCAACGATTTCAGCTGGCCCAACAGGTCTTCCTGGTCAATCAAATCGGCGTGCATCATGACGCAATCCTTCTTCAGGGAACGGTGTCGTGGCTCGATTCTGGTAGGGGCCGGGGATGGCGGCAAGGACGATTTGTCGCAATGGCCGCATTACCTATGAACAGGTCGTTTTCGGCTAACTTGCGAGCGGGAAGAGTGGGCACACTGGATTCAGCTGGCTTCACGAAGGTTTGGTCACCCTCGCGCAACAGCTCCTCAACAGTACCCTCTGCCCCGATCCTGTCACGGCTTGATCGGGGCTTTTTTTGTCTATGACTCAGCAGGAAATGTGGTGTCTGGGCGACCGCCATCGCGAGCAGGCTCGCTCCCACAGGTGATCTGCAGCGGTCTCATATTGGTGTACGACACAAATCCAATGTGGGAGCGAGCCTGCTCGCGATGAACGATGACGCGGTCTAGCGTTGCAACACAAGGATGCGCGACAACAACTCATCACGATCCACATAACACCCCTGGAAATGCCGGGCACCAGTAGCGGGATCGAAAGCATTGCGGGCGTGGAGAGTGCGGCGGTTGTCGAAGCACCACAGTTCGCCTGGATTGAGCCGCGTCATCACCCGGAAGCGCGCCTCGCGGGTCATTGCAATGAAGCGTCGGTAAGCGCGATACAGCCTGGGCATCTGTTCCACCGAAGCATCGAACGGCCCACGCAGAAAGTTCGCCATGCGGATTTCCGACACCTGCCCGAACGCATCCAGGGCGATGATCGGCGCCAGACAGCGGTAGTCGCTGTGGCGGTCCTTGTTGCGAAACTCCACGGGGATTTCACACAAGGCTTGAAACGCCTCGGGATCTTCCTGGCGCAAGGCTTCGGCGATGGCAAAACCGTCGACGAAAATGCTCTCGCCACCATCGGCGTCATTGACCAGACAATGCAGAAATTGCAGCCCCGGTTGCAACTCCCGGGTCGGCAGATCGCTGTGCAGCGGCAGGTTGAAGGCGGTGTAGGCATTGCTGTCTGCATCGGCCTTGGATTGCACATTGAACAGCACGCCGAAATTGCTCTCGCGGATGAACGAAATCCGCTGGGCGATCAGCTTCAATGAACCCGGCTCGGTGGGTACGCCGCGCACTTGAGTCAGGCCGGTATCGCGCACGGCCAGCAGCCATTGCAGCAAGGCGTCGTTGTTCTCCATCAGGGCCTGGTATTCGAATACTGGTAGTTGCAAATCGCTGTGCCAAAGCCTGGCTTTCGGTTTGCCGGCCTGGCGTTCAGCGCGGGACTCATCGTCATAGGCGTGAGCCCGTAGCCAGCCCGGATCGAAGCGGCTGAGGTGGCCGCCCTGCCAATCGACACACAGGCAACCTTGGGCATCGACCGTGGCGTTTTCAGGCGTCAGGTGCTCTGCGACATCGACGATTTCCAGCACTTGCTCGCGGGTCACCGTGTAGACGCAGTGCGGGCACGGGCAGTTGTCCCGCAGCCATTGATGATGAAAAGGGCTGACCCGACCGTCCGCCCATGTCACTTGAATTCGGTCCGCCAGGGTACGCACGGCGGTCAACGCGCTAATCAATGGGTAGGTGCGGAAATCGGCAAAAGCGGCGGCGGTGTTCATGGCGAGCTCCTTGTTATTTTTCGGGGGGTAAAGCGATCACTCGGCCGATCCAGGCGGGGGCGGGCAGATCGGTTTGCTCGGCGACAATGGCCTTCAGTTTGCTCAAGGTTTCTTCGCTGAACGGTGCGGAACGCGGCCCGGCGAGGTCAACGTGCAGCAGCATTTGCTCGTTTCCCGCCAGCTCTTTGTCACCGCCCACCAGATGCAGGCTGTGGTAGAGGTGCAGACGCTTGCGGTCGTGGCCGATGATTTGGGTATGCACCTCGACATCGGCATCGAGCTTCACTTCGTGCAGGTAGTTGAGGTGCAGTTCGAGGGTGAACAGCGAGTTGCCGCTGGCTTCGCGGTTATTGCTGTCCATGCCCAGCCGATCCATCAGCGCGTCGGTGGCGTAGCTGAAAATCAGCAGATAGAAGGCATCGCGCAGGTGGCCGTTGTAGTCGACCCAGTCGGGGATGATTTTGGTTTGGTAGGTGGTGAGGGTGGGCATGTCGTCACATCCGAAATGGTTGGAAACCTGTAGGAGCGAGGCTTGCCCGCGAAGAACGATAGCGCGGTGTCTCAGTCAGACCACATCGCTCCCTTCGCGGGCAAGCCTCGCTCCTACAGGTGGTGGGGCGTTTAGTCTGCGAACGCCATCCCATGCTTCTCTTTGGTGGTCTTCACCGCCTCCAGCACTGCCAGCAAGCAGTCATCACGATAGCGCTCCAGCGCCGAGATGCTGTGCTTGCCCAACTGCTCGCTGGTGCCCTCCACCACATCATCAATCAATTTGTCGGTCAGCTCCGGTGCCGGCAGATACGTCCAGGGCAACTGCAACGCCGGCCCGAATTGCGCCATGAAGTGCCGCATGCCTGCATCGCCGCCCGCCAGGGTGTAAGTCAGGAAGGTGCCCATGAACGACCAGCGCAGACCCGCGCCAAAGCGAATCGCATCGTCGATTTCGCCAGTGGTCGCCACGCCGTCGTTGACCAGATGCAGCGCCTCACGCCACAGCGCTTCGAGCAACCGGTCGGCGATGAATCCTGGTACTTCCTTGCGCACATGCAGCGGTCGCATCCCCAAGGATTCATAGACTTTCATCGCCGCTTGCACCGCTTCTGGCGCAGTGTTTTTGCCGCCGACCACTTCCACCAAGGGCAGCAGGTAAACCGGGTTGAACGGGTGCCCGACCACGCAGCGTTCCGGGTGGGTTGAGCCTTCATAGAACTCGCTCGGCAGCAGGCCCGAGGTGCTGGAGCCGATCAGCGCATTGGGCTTGGCCGCCGCGCTGATTTTGCTGTGCAGTTCCAGTTTCAGTTCCAGTCGTTCTGGAGCACTTTCCTGGATGAAATCCGCATCGCGAACGCATTCTTCGATGGTGGCGACAAAGCGCAGCCGATCCTGCGACGCACCGGGGGCCAGGCCTTGTTTCTCCAGCGCGCCCCAGGCATTGGCCACGCGTTTGCGCAGGGCCGTTTCGGCACCGGGCGCCGGGTCCCAGGCCACTACATCAAGGCCATGGGCGAGGGCGCGGGATACCCAGCCGCTGCCGATGACACCGCTGCCCAGCGCTGCGAAGGTTTTGATTTCGGTGATAAAGCTCATGGTCAATTCCTGAATTTGGCTCGGAAAAAACTGTGGGAGCGAGCCTGCTCGCGATGACGTCGGTACATCCGATGCATCAATTGAGGCAGGTAAACCGCTATCGCGAGCAGGCTCGCTCCCACAGGGGGAAAGTGTGTAAGGCTTAACCGCGCTTGGTCAGGCCCATTTTTGCCCGGCCTTCAGCTGGCGTCAGAACACGGGCGCCGAGGCGGCTGAGGATTTCCGAGGCACGCTCGACCAGTTGGCCGTTGGTCGCCAATACACCCTTGTCCAGCCACAGGTTGTCTTCCAGACCGACCCGCACGTTGCCGCCGAGCAGCACCGCTTGCGCAGCCATCGGCATTTGCATGCGACCGATGCCGAACCCGGCCCAGACCGCGTCGGCTGGCAGGTTGTCGACCATGGCTTTCATGGTGGTGGTATCGGCCGGAGCGCCCCACGGGATGCCCAGGCACAACTGGAACAGCGGGTTATCGAGCAGGCCTTCCTTGATCATCTGCTTGGCGAACCACAGGTGACCGGTGTCGAAGATTTCCAGCTCAGGCTTAACGCCCAGCTCTTGAATGCGTTTGGCGCCAGCACGTAGCTGAGCCGGGGTGGACACGTAAATGGTGTCGCCGTCACCGAAGTTCAGGGTGCCGCAATCCAGGGTGCAGATTTCCGGCAGCAATTCTTCGACGTGGGCCAGACGGGTCAGCGGACCGACCAGGTCGGTGTTCGGGCCAAACTCCATCGGGTTCTCGCCCGCACCGATTTCCAGGTCGCCGCCCATGCCTGCGGTGAGGTTGACGATGATGTCGACGTCGGCCTCGCGGATGCGCTCCATCACTTCGCGATACAGCGCCACGTCACGGCTGAACTTGCCGGTTTCGGGGTCGCGAACATGGCAGTGGACCACGGTGGCGCCCGCCTTGGCGGCTTCCACGGCGGCCGCGGCGATTTGTTTCGGGGTGACCGGCACGTGTGGGCTTCTGGCGGTCGTGTCGCCAGCACCGGTGAGTGCGCAGGTGATGATGACGTCGTGGTTCATGAGGCGGTTCCTTACAGGCGTGATTTTGGGGTATGGCTTGGGGCGTGACGATTCCGTTCGCAGCCCGTATCAGGCTGCGAATCGGTGTTTCAATCGGTTTATTTACTGGTCAGTTTCAGGTTTTCAGCGGCCGGTTTGCCGTCGAAGGTGGTCACGCCTTCGAGCCAGCGTTGCTTGTCTTGCGGGTGATCCTTGAGCCATTGCTTGGCCGATTCGAAGGCGTCTTTGTGATCGAGCAGCGGCTGCATCATCCGGCTCTCGTCTTCGGCGCTGTAGGTCAGGTTGCTCAGCAAACGACCAATGTTCGGGCATTGCTCGGCGTATTTCGGCGCGGTGACCGTCCACACGGTGGCCATGCCTTCGTTCGGGCCGAGGGCATCTTCACTGCCGGTGAGATAAGTCATTTGCACGTTGACGTTCATCGGGTGCGGCGCCCAGCCGAAGAACACCACGGCTTCCTTGCGCCGCACGGCGCGATCCACCGCCGCAAGCATGCCGGCTTCACTGGACTCGACCAGCTGGAACTTGCCCAGGCCAAACTGGTTTTTGGCGATCATCGCCTTGATCTGGGTGTTGGCACCCGAGCCAGGCTCGATGCCGTAAATCTTGCCGCCCAATTCTTTTTCGAACTTGGCGATATCGGCGAAGGTTTTCAGGCCCTTGTCAGCGAGATAAGTCGGTACGGCGAGGGTGGCGCGAGCATCCTTGAGGCTTGGCGCTTCAAGCACTTTGACCTGTTTGCCGTCGACGAACGGGGTGATGGTCTGGGTCATCAGCGGGTTCCAGTAGCCAAGGAACATGTCCAGGCGCTGGTCGCGGATCCCGGCGAAGATGATTTGCTGGGAGGCGCTGGTCTGTTTGGTGTTGTAGCCGAGGCCATCGAGCAGGACCTGGGTCATGGCGCTGGTGGCGATCACGTCGGTCCAGTTCACTACACCCATGCGCACGTTCTGGCACGCGGCGGGTTCGGCGGCCATGACGCTGGCGCTCAAGAAAGCGGTACCGCTGAGTGCAAGAACACAGCTGCTGATCAGTCGTTTCATGGTGGGTTCCTCGGCAGGTCGTTATTGTGGGTTCCGGTGTCTGATGCGCCGGTGATGCCAAGTTACGCAGCTCAAGGCCCGTGAAAACGCACTGCGGCGACCAGCTCTTGCACTGCGGCGACCTGCGCACTTGAATGCCGTCGGCAAGTGGCGTATCAACGTCCACACGCTTCCCGCCCTCTCGCTACCTGCCATCGAGTGCGCTCCATGTCCCAGGATTTCTACTTCTTGTTGATGCCGGGTTTTTCGGCGATCGGGTTCATCTCGGCCATCGAGCCGCTGCGGGTCGCCAATCGCTTTCGCGGCGAGCTGTACCGCTGGCATGTCTTGAGCGTCGATGGCGGGGCGGTGCTGGCCAGTAACGGTATGTCGGTCAACGCCGATGCAGCGCTGGAACCCCTGAAGAAAGGCGCGACCTTGCTGGTGGTCGCCGGTTTCGAGCCGCTGAAGTTCGCCACTCCGGCACTGGAGCACTGGTTGCGTCGCTTGGACAACGAAGGCGTGACGCTCGGCGCCATCGACACCGGCAGCTTCGTCCTCGCCGAAGCCGGCCTGCTCGACGGCCATCGCCTGACCCTGCACTGGGAAGCCATCGACGCGTTCAAGGAGTCCTACCCGCAGCTGAGCGTCACCCAGGAACTGTTCGAGATCGATCGCCGACGCATCACCTCCGCTGGCGGTACGGCCTCCATCGACCTGATGCTCGACCTCATCGGCCAGGCCCACGGCCCGGAACTGGCAATCCAGGTCAGCGAACAATTCGTACTCGGGCGCATCCGCCCGCGCAAAGATCACCAACGCATGGAAGTCGCCACGCGGTATGGCATCAGCAACAAGAAACTGGTGCAGGTGATCGGGGAGATGGAACAGCACAGCGAACCGCCGCTCAGTACCCTGGAGTTGGCGGAATCGATCAAGGTCACCCGGCGTCAGCTGGAACGCCTGTTTCGCCTGCACCTGAACGACACGCCGAGCAATTTCTATCTGCGCTTAAGGCTGGAGAAGGCGCGGCAGTTGTTGCGTCAGACGAACATGAGTGTGTTGGAAGTGAGCATCGCGTGCGGGTTTGAATCGCCGTCGTATTTCACCCGCAGTTATCGGGCGAGGTTTGAGCGGTGCCCGCGGGAGGATCGACGACGGTTGGGG
Source organism: Pseudomonas sp. A-RE-19 (assembly GCF_019956555.1). Classification (GTDB taxonomy): domain Bacteria; phylum Pseudomonadota; class Gammaproteobacteria; order Pseudomonadales; family Pseudomonadaceae; genus Aquipseudomonas. Next base: position 105,371 of record NZ_JAHBDQ010000010.1, read on the forward strand.
GATGGGCGAGAGCTGGTATGAGCTAAACGCAAAACAAAATGTGGGAGCGAGCCTGCTCGCGATAGCGGTGGATCAGTCGACATCAACTGGAATGGACTGACCGCAATCGCGAGCAGGCTCGCTCCCACATTTGATCTACTTTCACTTTTACTTCTTGATCAGTGCCGAGCACGCCGCCTTGTAAGCCTCATGCTGATACTTGTTCAGCGTATCCGGCAGGGCGAAGTCGAACTTCTTGTTCTGCGCATTGATCGTCTGCGGCGACAGCAGCGTCACCTCGCAGTTTTCCAGCAGCTGAAAAACCCCCTCGATCTTGAACGTGGTCGGCCCCCCGGCGAACTCACCTTTCTTGCTGCGCTTCTTGATCGCAATGCGGTCGATGGAGTTCTCCCGAACAAACGACGCCACCTGAGCGGCAAAGACCTTGACGTTCGCGGCTTCGTCGTCATCGTCGAGGGCGATTTTCTTGGTGGCCAGGGCGACGTGGCTCAGGGCCTGATCGTCGAGGGAGGCCACGGCGATGATCGCTTCGCTGCCTTTGATTTCGATACCGCAGATTTTCATTTCAAACCCTTTTCCCGATGCTGGCGTGCAGCTTACAACTCAAGTTGATTGGCGGTGATGCCAAATGCTGCGGCGATTTTCTCACGGGTGGCCTTGCGGGGCTTGGCAACCGTCTCCTGCTGGGCGAATGCCGGTTGGGAGATGCCCATACGTTTGGCCACTTCATCCTGTGTAAGGTTCAGGTGTTCGCGCCAGGCGCGAATAGGGAGTGCTCCATCGACGATGCGGCTGACTACTTCGTGGGGAATCAAATTAATCTCCTTTTCTATGTTTTTTACTCCTGCCCAATCGACTCCAAAAACTCCGACCGCTCGTCACTCATCCTCGCCACGCAATCATTCTGCGCAATGGTGAATGCCTTGCTACCACTGGTCGCCGGAAATGCTTCAACCGCGCAATCGGCATCCCGGGTCTTCAACCATTGCTGCTGAGCGGCCTTGAGCTTGGCGGTGATATCGGTCAGTTGCGCGGGATTCTTGCCGTAGGCCGTGTGCATGCGCTCGGTCAGGCTCTGGTAGTTGTCTTTGAGCAATTGCTCGGCGGTGGTTCTGCTGTAGACCGAGCATTCCAGGGTCTGGACGTCGTTTTCGACGGCGTCGCAGGGGGTGTTGTCGGCCTCTTCAGCTGCTTGTACGCCGGTCGCTATCAGTGCCAAAGCCAGGAAGATCGATTTCATTGCGTCGCCGCCCTTAATCCAGTGAAACATCCAGTGATGCGACGAATTCTGGCCCAAGCGGGCGACGTTGGATAGGTAGGCGATGAAGCCTGTTGACGACCCTTTGTCGCGGATTGACGCTTTCGGCAAACCCCCTGTCGTTTTTGCACCCGGCTGCCCCGTCCCTCAGGCATATGCTGGCCCCAAAGCGCCGGCAGACGATTCGGCGCATGAATCGCTAATAGGGGACAGCCTGATGAGCCCAGCCGAATTGCACGCCGACAGCATCGTTATCGACGGGCTGATTATTGCCAAGTGGAACCGCGAGCTGTTTGAAGACATGCGCAAGGGCGGTCTGACCGCGGCCAACTGCACCGTGTCGGTGTGGGAGGGCTTCCAGGCCACTGTCAACAACATCGCCGCCAGCCAGAAGCTGATCCGCGAGAACAGCGACCTGGTGATTCCGGTGCGCACCACCGCCGATATCCGTAAGGCCAAGGAACAGGGCAAGACCGGCATCCTCTTTGGCTTCCAGAATGCTCACGCGTTTGAAGACCAGATCGGCTACGTCGAGGTCTTCAAGCAGCTCGGCGTCGGTATCGTGCAGATGTGCTACAACACCCAAAACCTGGTCGGTACCGGTTGCTACGAGCGCGATGGCGGCCTGTCGGGTTTCGGTCGCGAAATCGTCGCCGAGATGAACCGTGTCGGCGTCATGTGCGACCTGTCCCACGTCGGCTCGAAAACGTCCGAAGAAGTCATCCTCGAATCCAAGAAGCCGGTCTGCTACTCCCACTGCCTGCCGTCGGGTCTGAAAGTTCACCCGCGCAACAAATCCGACGAAGAGCTGAAGTTCATCGCCGATCACGGCGGTTTTGTCGGTGTGACCATGTTCGCGCCGTTCCTGGCCAAGGGCATTGATTCGACCATCGACGACTACGCCGAAGCCATCGAATACACCATGAACATCGTCGGCGAAGACGCCATCGGCATCGGCACCGACTTCACCCAGGGCCATGGCCAGGACTTTTTCGAATACCTGACCCATGACAAGGGCTACGCCCGCCGTCTGACCAGCTTCGGCAAGATCATCAACCCGCTGGGTATCCGCACCGTGGGCGAGTTCCCGAACCTGACCGAGACCCTGCTCAAACGCGGCCATTCCGAGCGGGTGGTGCGCAAGATCATGGGCGAGAACTGGGTCAACGTCCTCAAGGACGTCTGGGGCGAATAAGCCGCCGCATCTGAAGAATCCTTTCCCCCGGCCGTCCGTGCCGGGGGCAACACAACGAATTTTCTGGAGTTAAGTTTCCATGGCCAAGATCGCCCCGCAATTGCCAATCGAAGTCGACAGCGAAACCGGTGTCTGGACCTCTGACGCCCTGCCGATGCTGTATGTGCCGCGCCATTTCTTCGTCAACAACCACATGGGCATCGAGGAAGTGCTGGGCGCCGACGCTTACGCCGAAATCCTCTACAAGGCCGGCTACAAGTCCGCTTGGCACTGGTGTGAAAAAGAAGCTGAATGCCACGGCCTGGAAGGCGTCGCGGTGTTCGAGCACTACATGAAGCGTCTGTCGCAACGCGGCTGGGGCTTGTTCAAGATTCAGGACATCGACCTCGACAAAGGCACCGCCAGCGTCAAGCTCGAACACTCCGCATTCGTCTACGTGTACGGCAAGGTCGGGCGCAAGGTCGACTACATGTTCACCGGCTGGTTCGCCGGCGCCATGGACCAGATCCTGGCCGCTCGCGGCAGCAAGATCCGCACGGTCGCCGAACAAGTCTACGGTGGCTCCGAAGAAGGCCACGACGACGGTTTGTTCACCGTCAAGCCGTTGTAAGTCGAGGACCCCGCCATGGCTTTCGAAGCAATGTTCCAGCCGATCCAGATCGGCAAACTGACCATCCGCAACCGCGTGCTCAGCACCGCGCACGCCGAGGTCTACGCCACCGACGGCGGCATGACCACCGACCGGTACGTCAAGTATTACGAAGAGAAAGCCAAGGGCGGGATCGGCCTGGCGATTTGCGGCGGTTCCTCCAGCGTGGCCATCGACAGCCCGCAAGGCTGGTGGAAGTCGGTCAACCTGGCCGACGACCGGATCATTCCGCACTTCCAGAACCTGGCCGATGCCATGCACAAGCATGGCGCCAAGATCATGATCCAGATTACCCACATGGGGCGTCGCTCCCGTTGGGACGGCGAGCATTGGCCAACCTTGCTCTCGCCATCGGGCATCCGTGAGCCGGTGCACCGCGCGACCTGCAAAACCATCGAGCCGGAAGAAATCTGGCGGGTGATCGGCAACTATGCCAGCGCAGCAGCACGGGCCAAGGCCGGTGGCCTGGACGGCGTCGAGCTGTCTGCCGTGCACCAGCACATGATCGACCAGTTCTGGAGCCCGCGAGTCAACAAGCGGACCGACGAATGGGGTGGTAGCTTCGAGAACCGCATGCGTTTCGGTCTGGAAGTGATCAAGGCTGTGCGCAAGGAAGTCGGTCCGGACTTCTGCGTCGGCATTCGTATCTGCGGTGACGAGTTCCACCCTGATGGCCTGAGCCATGAGGACATGAAGCAGATCGCCAAGTACTACGACGACACCGGCATGATCGACTTCATCGGTGTCGTGGGTTCGGGTTGCGACACCCACAACACCCTGGCCAACGTGATTCCGAACATGAGTTATCCACCGGAGCCATTCCTGCATTTGGCCGCCGGTATCAAGGAAGTGGTGAAGGCCCCGGTGCTGCACGCGCAGAACATCAAGGACCCGAACCAGGCGACCCGTATTCTGGAAGGCGGCTACGTGGACATGGTCGGCATGACCCGCGCCCACATCGCCGACCCGCACCTGATCGCCAAGATCAAGATGGGCCAGGTCGACCAGATCAAACAATGCGTCGGCGCCAACTACTGCATCGACCGTCAGTACCAGGGCCTGGACGTCTTGTGCATCCAGAACGCCGCGACCTCCCGTGAATACATGGGCGTGCCGCACATCATCGAGAAATCGACCGGCGTGAAGCGCAAAGTCGTGGTGGTCGGTGCCGGTCCTGCCGGGATGGAAGCCGCTCGCGTGTCGGCTGAACGTGGCCACGACGTGACCCTGTTCGAGAAGAAAGAATTCATCGGCGGGCAGATCACTACCGCGTCGAAAGCCCCGCAGCGCGACCAGATCGCCGGCATCACCCGTTGGTTCCAGCTGGAACTGGCACGTTTGAAAGTCGATCTGCGCCTGGGCGTGGCGGCGGATGCGGCGACGATTCTGGACCTGCGTCCGGATGTGGTGGTGCTCGCCGTCGGCGGCCATCCGTTCCTGGAGCAGAACGAGCACTGGGGCGCGGCTGAAGGCCTGGTGGTCAGCAGCTGGGACATCCTCGACGGCAAGGTTGCGCCAGGCAAGAACGTGCTGGTCTACGACACCATTTGCGAGTTCACCGGGATGTCGACGGCCGACTTCCTCGCCGACAAGGGCAGCCAGGTCGAGATCGTCACCGACGACATCAAACCGGGCGTGGCCATCGGCGGTACATCGTTCCCGACGTACTACCGCAGCATGTACCCGAAAGAAGTGATCATGACCGGGGACATGATGCTGGAGAAGGTCTACCGCGAAGGCGACAAGCTGGTGGCGGTCCTGGAAAACGAATACACCGGCGCCAAAGAGGAGCGGGTGGTGGACCAGGTGGTCGTCGAAAACGGCGTGCGTCCAGACGAAGAGATCTACTACGCGCTGAAGGAAGGCTCGCGCAACAAAGGCCAGATGGACATCGAAGCTTTGTTCGCGATTCAGCCTCAGCCTTCGCTGAGTCAGGCGGGCGACGGCTACTTGCTGTTCCGCATCGGCGACTGCGTGGCCCAGCGCAACACCCACGCGGCGATCTATGACGCGTTGCGGTTGTGCAAGGATTTCTAAGCCACTGACGCGCCCCCTGTAGGAGCTGCCGCAGGCTGCGATCTTTTGATCTTTGAAAATCGCCAGACCTGAAGATCAAAAGATCGCAGCCTTCGGCAGCTCCTACGCCGACCGTGTTTCTCCAAGATGTACTGGTGGGAGCTTCACCATGTTGAACACCCTTCTTCCAATCCTGTTGTTCGCTGCCCTGGGCCTGGCTGTCCTGGGCGCGTTGCGGCGGGTGGCTATGTGGCGTCAGGGCCGGGCTTCGAAAGTCGACCTGATCGGCGGTTTGTTCGCCATGCCCAAACGCTACATGGTCGATTTGCACCACGTTGTCGCGCGGGACAAATACATCGCCAACACCCACGTCGCTACGGCGGGTGGCGCGGTGGCATCCATCGTGCTGGCGATTCTGGTTCATGGTTTCGGCCTGCATAACCGCATCCTCGGCTATGCGCTGCTGTTGATGACGGCAGTGATGTTCGTCGGCGCGATCTTTGTGTACATGCGTCGGCGCAACCCACCGGCCCGTTTGTCGAAAGGCCCATGGATGCGCCTGCCGAAAAGCCTGCTGGCGTTCTCGGCATCGTTCTTCCTGCTGACTCTGCCGGTGGCGGGCATCCTCCCGGAAAACTTCGGTGGCTGGGTGGTGGCGGCGATCCTCGGTGTCGGCGTGCTGTGGGGCGTGTCGGAACTGTTCTTCGGCATGACCTGGGGCGGGCCGATGAAGCACGCCTTCGCCGGTGCCTTGCATCTGGCCTGGCACCGTCGCGCCGAGCGTTTTGGTGGCGGTCGTTCCACCGGTTTGAAACCGCTGGACCTGAATGATCCGAACGCGCCACTGGGGGTGGAAAAACCCAAGGATTTCACCTGGAACCAACTGCTCGGTTTCGACGCCTGCGTACAGTGCGGTAAATGCGAAGCGGCGTGCCCGGCGTTCGCCGCTGGCCAGCCGCTGAACCCGAAAAAACTGATTCAGGACATGGTGGTTGGCCTGGCCGGTGGTACCGACGCCAAGTTCGCCGGCAGCCCGTATCCGGGCAAGGCGATTGGCGAGCACGCCGGCAATCCGCATCAACCGATCGTCAACGGTCTGGTGGACGCTGAAACCCTGTGGTCCTGCACCACCTGCCGTGCCTGCGTCGAGGAATGCCCGATGATGATCGAGCACGTCGACGCCATCGTCGACATGCGCCGCCATCTGACCCTGGAAAAAGGTGCGACCCCGAACAAGGGCGCCGAAGTCCTGGAAAACCTGATTGCCACCGACAACCCTGGCGGCTTCGCGCCGGGCGGGCGGATGAACTGGGCAGCGGATTTGAACCTGAACCTGCTCAGCGAGAAGAAATCCACCGACGTGCTGTTCTGGGTTGGCGACGGTGCCTTCGACATGCGCAACCAGCGCACCCTGCGTGCCTTCGTCAAAGTGCTGAAAGCGGCCAAGGTCGACTTCGCGGTGCTGGGGCTTGAAGAACGCGACAGCGGTGACGTGGCACGACGCTTGGGCGACGAAGCGACCTTCCAGCTGTTGGCCAAACGCAACATCCAGACCCTGGCCAAGTACACCTTCAACCGCATCGTCACCTGCGACCCGCACAGTTTCCACGTACTGAAAAACGAGTACTGCGCCTTCGACGGCAACTACCTCGTGCAGCACCACAGCACTTACATGGCCGAGATCATTGGCGAAGGTGCCTTGAACCTCGGCCAGCACAAAGGCAGCAGCGTGACCTATCACGACCCGTGCTACCTCGGTCGCTACAACGGCGAATACGAGGCGCCGCGTGAAGTGCTGCGCGCCCTGGGCATCGAGATCAAGGAAATGCAACGCTCCGGTTTCCGTTCGCGCTGCTGCGGCGGCGGCGGCGGTGCGCCGATCACTGACATTCCGGGCAAGCAGCGGATTCCTGACATGCGCATGGAAGACATCCGCGAAACCGGCGCCGAACTGGTGGCCGTGGGTTGTCCACAGTGCACCGCGATGCTTGAAGGCGTGGTCGAACCGCGTCCACTGATCAAGGACATCGCCGAGCTGGTGGCGGATGCGCTGCTCGAAGACGCCGCGCCGGGAAAGCCTTCGGCACCGGCCAAACGTGAACCTGCGGAGGTGCATTGATGAGCGACATTATCCGCCGCGACCCACGCGCCGAATGGATCGCCCGCAACCGTCTGCACCCGCTGCATGCGGCCATGCAACCGGCGCAACACAGCTGGATGGGGCCTAACGGCCTCATCCGCAAGAATCCTCACGGGATCGGTTTTATCGGCCCCAACGGCATCAAACGAATCGACCGCAGCGGCGCTCAGCAGGGCGGGGCGACCAAACGCTCGGCCGCCGTTGAAGTGCAATTGCCGCTGCATCAAGTGGCTGCACCTGCGTTCTACATCAGCGTGGTGCCGGACATGGTTGGCGGTCGCTTGAGCAGCCACGACCGCGATTTGCTTGGCTTGGCTCATCAGCTGGCCGGCAACGACGGCGCGGTGCTGGCCGTGGTCTTCGGTGAGCACAAGGAAAACGCTTTCGCCACGGCTGGCGTGGATCGCTTGCTGGTGCTGGAAGGCGACGAGTTCAGCGGTTATGCACCGGAACAACGGGTCCAGGGCCTGCGGGCTGTGGATAACCAGTTCAGCCCACGCCATTGGTTGCTGCCGGACAGCCGCAGCGGTGGCGGCGAACTCGGTCGACGCTTTGCCGCCGCATTGGGCGAACGCCCGGCCACGCGGGTCTGGCAGGTCAAGGATCAGGAATGCATCGGCCGCGCCGGTGCGGGTTTGCAAGACCTTGCGCGTCCCGTGGCTCGCTTGATTCTGGCCGCTGCCGAATGCGCAGAACCGGTCAGCGAAACCCGTCACGAGGCCTTGCCGGTGGAGTTATCCACAGCGGTCGCACGCAGCTTGTCGCGCATCGAGGATTTGGGCGCGGTGGCGGTGGACCCGGCGGCGATTCCCATGGCCGAAGCGGAGTTCATCTTCTCGGGTGGCAACGGGGTCAAGGACTGGGGACTTTTCCACAGGACGGCCGAAGCATTGGGCGCGACCGAAGGCGCATCGCGAGTGGCGGTGGACGATGGCTTCATGGCGCGCGACCGTCAGGTCGGTGCGTCCGGCACCTGGGTCACGGCACGGGTTTACGTGGCGGTGGGGATTTCCGGGGCGATCCAGCACCTGCAAGGCATCGGTGCCTGCGACAAGGTGGTGGCAATCAACCTCGACCCTGGTTGCGACATGATCAAACGAGCCGACCTGTCGGTGATCGGTGAGAGTGCCGAGATTCTTCAAGCCTTGATCGATGCGGTAGAGGCTTACCGCAATGAAGCCAAGCGCGATGCGGCTTAAGGAAAGGAAAGGGTTATGAGCACGAAAATCATCAGCCTGGTGTCCATCGGCGCCCACCCGACCTCCGGCCGGCCACGTCGCGCCGAGCAGGATGCGCGGGCGGTTGAACTGGGTTTGCAACTGGCTGGGGATAACCTGCAAGTGCTGCATGCCGGCGACGTCGCGGAACCGGCACTGCGCGCTTATCTGGGCATGGGCCTGGAACAGTTGCATGTGCTGGAGCAACCGGAAGGTGCTGACGCGTTGCCGGCGTTGACCGCTTATTTGCGCGATGCCGGAGCTCAGGTGGTGCTGACTGGCAGCCAGGCCGAAACCGGTGAAGGCTCGGGCATGTTGCCGTTCCTGCTGGCGGAAAGCCTTGGCTGGCCGCTGGTGGTGGGTTTGGCGCAGGTCGAATCCATCGACGGTGGTTCGGCGCTGGTGCTGCAGGCGTTGCCGCGCGGGCAGCGTCGTCGCTTGAAAGTACGCCTGCCGTTTCTGGCGACTGTGGATAACGCGGCGCCCAAGCCTCGCCAGAGCGCTTACGGTCCGGCACGTCGCGGGGTGTTGCAGGCGGATGAAGTCGAGGTGATCGACGATGAACTGCTGGCGGTGGCCACGCTGCAACCGGCCAAGCCACGGCCCAAACGCTTGAAAGTGATCAAGGCCAAGAGCGGTGCAGACCGCATGAAAGCCGCAACGGCCAAGGCCAGTGGCGGCGGCGGGCAAGTGCTCAAGGGCGTGACCGCTCAGGTGGGCGCTGAAGCCATCCTCAAGTTGCTGATTGAAGAAGGCGTGGTTCGCTAACAGGTATCAACACAAATCTAATGTGGGAGCGAGCCTGCTCGCGAAAGCCGTGTGTCAGTCAACATCTCCGGCGACTGATCCACCGCTTTCGCGAGCAGGCTCGCTCCCACAGGGTGCTCGTGTCACCGACATTTATGGGGAAGCAATGACCGTTGAATTTCGTTCAGCCCTGCGCACGGATGCGCGCGAGATCGCTCGTTTGTTCCAGATTTCGTCAGAGGGTGCTTCGGATTACATCTGGAGCCAACTGGCGCAGCCCGGGCAGGATCTGTTGGAGGTGGGGGCCATTCGTTACGCCCGTGAAGACGTCGATTTCTCCTGGCAGAACTGCCTGATCGCACAGGCACAGGGGCGGGTCATCGGCATGATGCACAGTTACGTGACGCGTCACGATCCGCAGGCGGCTCCCGTGACTGATCCGGTTCTGGCGCCTTACGCCGACATGGAAGTCCCCGATACCCTCTATATTTCGAGCCTGGCCCTGCATGAGGGGTGGCGAAACAAAGGGCTGGGTGTGCGCTTTCTAGAGCACGCTCAACGGCGCGCCGATCAACTGGAACTCAAAGGACTGAGCCTGATCGACTATGAAGCGAATACCGGGGCCCGGCGCTTTTATGAGCGCCACGGTTTCAGCATCGTCAAAACCTGCCAGGTCGTCCCCCATCCGATGATTCGGGTGACAGGTGACGCCTATCTCATGCATCGGCCTTAAAGTTTCAACGGGTGGACATCGGGTTACCCACAATCCCTGTTAGCGCTTCTGTGGATAACATGTTCGCCCCTCGCTACACCCCATGCCTATCAAGCCCTCCAGCCCTTCGTACAAAAAACAACCAGCCTAACCCACGGTTTTTTCGAGCTTTTTCCACAGAGTAACTTTGCTCGCGGGCCCATACTTGCCCCCAATCTCTGTTGGCGCTTCTGTGGATAAGATGTTCGCTGTCAGCTGCAGCCCATATAAACCGTGCCTTTCATTGAGTTGATCAAATAATGTTCAATTCAGCCTTTCCCTTCACTAATCCTCCCGAAAACCCTGAATTCTCGCGGCTTTGAGCGGTTTTCCACAGAACCTGCAAAGTTGCCCCCAAAGTCTGTTGGCGCTTCTGTGGATAAGGTGTTCGTCATCCTCTGTACGCCATATAAAACGTGCTCTTCAGGGTTATGATCAAAAAACAGTCAATGCCTGGCTAAAACCCTGCTTCGGGATAAGTCACGGTTTTTCTTCGGTTTTTGTGAAGAAAACTGGCCCGTCATCCACAGTTGTCCCCATTAGCTGGGGATGGAGATGTGGATAACTTGTTCGCTAAACCCGGAAAGCCACGGCCCGCATAGGCTGGAACGCGATAGATCAGATTTCATACAGTTCTAAGGCACTTCCTTGACTTCGATCTTTCACCTGTCTTCACTCTCATGGCACAAGGACAACCGTCACTTATCCACATCTGGTTCAGGGAGAACGCGTGATGGATAGCCAGCCACATCGCTCGCAGCCACATTCGCAACCCAGCCCCTGCATAACCTGTGTACCGACACCCGCCACCTTGCTGCGTAAACGGATCCATCGTCGCGCCGCTAATCAGCGTGCTCGCCTATAGCGACCTTTATCCCATGCCATAACGCCGCTGCCATTGAGGCCTGACCGTGCCCGGTGACCAGGCGTTCGTTCTCTATCGATTGCAGGCAACCACAGAGTTGCCCATCTGCCTGAGAGGAAATGACCCATGACACGGATCGCCACGCCCATCAGTGACATCAAGGAACATTACGACGTGATCGTTATCGGCTCCGGTTACGGTGGCGGGATCGCGGCGTCGCGCCTGTCCCGGGCCGGCAAGCGGGTGTGCCTGCTGGAGCGAGGCCGGGAAATCCAGCCCGGCGAATACCCCAATACGATGTTGGCGGCCACTGAGGAACTGCAAGTTCATGACCCGGACGGGCACATCGGTTCGCGTACCGGGTTGTTCGACTTGCACGTCAACGCCCAGCAGAACGTGGTGGTCGGTTGCGGCCTGGGCGGTACGTCACTGATCAACGCCAACGTTGCGCTGGAACCGGAGCCCGGCGTGTTCGACGATCCGCGCTGGCCACTGGCGGTGCGCGAGCATCGCGACACCTTGCTCAAGGACGGTTACGCCCGGGCGCGGGAAATGCTCAAGCCCAATCCATACCCGATTACCGCACCGAACCTGCCCAAGCTGGACGCCAACAAAAAGTCCGCTGATTACCTGAAGCAGGGTGCGCATTTCTACAAGCCGCCGATCAACGTGACGTTCGACAAACTGCCGAACAACCTCAACCATGTCGGCGTCGAGCAGCTACCGTGCAACCACTGCGGCGACTGCGTGTCGGGCTGTAACAACAAGGCCAAGAACACCACGCTGATGAATTACCTGCCGGATGCCTGGAACCATGGCGCAGAGATTTTCTGCCAGGCCGAGGTGCGGCACCTGGAGCGCGATGGCGACGGCTGGATCGTGCATTTCCAATACCTGGACAGCGGGCGTGAGAAGTTTTCGGCGCCGACGCTGTTCGTCAAGGCTGACATCGTCGTGGTTTCGGCGGGCACCCTGGGCTCCACCGAAATCCTCCTGCGATCCAGGGACAAAGGTCTGGCGACGTCCAATCAGCTCGGCGAAAACATGAGCGGCAACGGCGACATCCTCGGTTTCGGCCACAACTGCGATGAAACGATCAACGGCATCGGTTTCGGTGCCCATCCTGCCAAGGAGATGAAACCGGTAGGCCCGTGCATCACCTCGATCATCGATATGCGCACCGAAGGCGACTGGCGCAGCCGCATGGTCATCGAAGAAGGCTCGATCCCCGGCGCGCTCGGCCGGCCGATGGTGCCGAGCATGGCCGCGTTCGCCGGGTTGATCGGCAAGCCTACCGATGACAGTTTCACCGGCAAGCTCAAGTACGCGGAGCGCGAAGCCGACAGCTTCCTGCGCGGGCCGTATCACGGCGCGCTGCACAACATGCAGACCTATCTGATCATGAGCCACGACGATGGCAAGGGGCGCATGGTGCTCGACAGCAAGGATCAGCTGCGTATCGACTGGCCGGGCGTTGGCGAGCAGGAAAACGTCAAACTCGGTAACGAACGCCTGCACCAGAGCACCAAAGCCCTGGGCGGGATCTGGGTCGAGAACCCGATCTGGACCAAGCTGCTCAAACACAGCATCGTTTCCGTTCACCCGTTGGGCGGTTGCGTGATGGGTGAGGACGCGGTGCAGGGCGTGGTCAACCACAAGGGCCAGGTGTTCAGCGGCGTCAGTGGCACCGATGTCTATGCCGGGTTGTACGTGACCGACGGCGCGGTGATTCCGACCTCCCTGGCGGTCAATCCGCTGCTGACCATCTCCGCCGTGAGCGAGCGCAACATGGGCCTGCTGGCCGCCGATCGCGGTTGGCACATCGATTACACGCTGCCCTCGGCACCGCGCAAACAGGTAGCGCCGCCGACCCTCGGCGTGCAGTTCACCGAAACCATGAAGGGCTATTTCTCCAAAGACTTCACCCAGCCTCAAGGCACTGACCTCAAGCTCTACGAGGCGGCGGCCAAACGTGGCGAGTCCGAGAACTCGCCGATCGAGTTCACCCTGACCATCACCGCCAACGACCTCAACCGCATGATCAAGGAGCCTGAGCACGCCGCGACGCTGGTTGGCACCCTCGATGCGCCGGGCCTGTCGCCAGAACCGCTGACTGCCAGCAATGGCGTGTTCAACCTGTTCGAGGAGTATCAGGAACAGGTCGGCGTGCGGCACATGAATTACGACATGAAACTGACCGCCGAGGACGGCAGCGATTATTACTTCAGCGCGTTCAAGACCGTGCCCGAAGACAACGGTGTGCTGAACGTCTGGCACGACACCAGCACGCTTTACGTGACGCTGTATCGCGGGCCGGACAAGACCGGTGAGGTGATTGGCTCTGGGGTGATGCACATTCATCCGGCCGATTTCGCCAAGCAGATGACCACCATGAAGGTGCTCAACGCGCGCAACGAACGCGAGCGGGTCGAAGGGCTGGCGCGGTTCGGCAAGTTCTTCGCCGGCATCTTGTGGGAGAGCTATGGCGGCGTGTTCGCCGGCGACATTTACTTCAATCCCGATGCACCGCCCCGGCAGAAACGCCCACTGGATGCGCCGACCCCGAGCGTGCATTTCTTCCAGACCGAAGACAACGTCCAGCTACGCCTGACCCGCTATCAGGGCGGCAGCAAAGGGCCGGTGATGTTGGTGCATGGCTTGGGCGTGGGCTCGAATATTTTCTCCACCGACACCATCCAGACCAACCTGCTGGAGTACCTGTGCAAGAACAAGTATGACGTCTGGCTGCTGGATTTGCGGGTGAGCATTCTGCTGCCCGCGAGCAAGAAGGAATGGAACGGCGACCAGATCGCCAAATACGACTTCAAGGCCGCCATCGCGCAGATCCAGCAAGTAACCAAGGCCGCAGACGTGCAGTGCGTGGTGCATTGCTACGGCGCTACGACGTTCTTTATGTCGCTGCTGGCCGGCTTGCAGGGCGTGCGTTCGGTGGTCTGTTCGCAGATTGCCGCGGATACGGTGGTCGCCACGGCAACGGGGCTCAAGGCCGGTCTGCATTTGCCGGGGATGCTCGACGCCATCGGCATCAAATCCCTCACCGCGTATGCCGACAACAAGGAGAGCTGGTTCAACAAACTCTACGACAAGGCCCTCAACGGGTATGCCCGCATCGAAGCCCAGGGCTATTGCACCAACCCGGTGTGCCATCGCATCACCTTCATGTACGCGTCGCTGTACCGCCACGACACACTCAACGAGACCCTGCATGACAACCTGCATGAGCTGTTCGGCGAATCGAACATGCAGACTTTCGAGCACTTGGCGCTGATCCTGCGCAAAGGCCATCTGGTGGACTTCAAGGGCCAGGACGTCTACATGCCGCACTTCGACCGACTGACCATGCCGATCTGCTTCATCAGCGGCGAAGACAACCAATGCTACCTGCCGGAAAGCACGCTCAAGACGTATGAGCGCGTGTGCAAAGTCCATGGACCGGAGCGCTACAGCCGGCATGTGGTGCCGGGTTACGGGCATATCGACTGCATGTTTGGCAAGAATGCGGTGGTCGATGTGTACCCGATCATCCTGCAACACCTGGAGAAAACGGCCCTCGGCTAGTCGTTAGACCGAGGCGGCTTCTTCGCGGGCAAGCCTCGCTCCTACAGGTTTCGCGCTGCTTTTGTAGGAGCGAGGCTTGCCCGCGAAGGCGATCTACCAGGCGCTACACCTCGCGGGTCACGCACAAGGAAAGGGATGCCATGGACAGTTACATCCGCTGGTTTCAACGCTTCATCTGGCTAGGCATTGTAATGAACATGGTCTTCGCGATTCCGGCGCTGTTCGCGCCGGCATTGCTGACCTCGATGCTCGGGATGCCACCGCAACTCTCCGATCCGTGGCTGGAAAACGCCGGCATGCTGCTGGTGGGGATCAGCCTGTTCTACATGCCATCAGGCTTCAACGCACCAAGATACGTCGTGCATTCGTGGCTGTGCGTGTTGTCGCGACTGGTCGCCGTGGCGTTCTGGATCTACCTGATCAACACCAGCAACCAGGCCCAGGTGTTCGTGCCCATGCTGGTGGGCGATCTGAGTATGTTCCTGATCCTCGGGATTCTGCTGTTCCTGGGCAGCGCTCCGGCCAATCGGCCCTTGGCGTTGCTTGGCGACGGCTGGCGTGAGTGGCGCGCAGCCTGGGCGCGACGCTGGCAGCGGCACAGCTTCAAGGTCGCTACGCTGGTCGTGGTGCTGGCGCTGGGGTTTATCGGCTATGAAACCTGGTACCAGATGCTGCGGGTGGTGCCGGCCGAGCAATTCGCCTCCGATGAGGACCATTACAAATACGCCGCCATCGGCCTGGGCATCGAAGCGCGGATTCCCTATTACCTGTTCGCCGTATTGCCGCAGATGTGCCCGGATAAACTGCCAAAGCCCGGCGGTTACGAAGTGTTCGGTTTCCTCTACGAGAACGGCAAGGACCTGCCGATCGGCATGGCCAAGCGGCAGATCGGCTACCCGACCGTGGAGCCCAATTGCGCCCTGTGCCACACCGGTTCCTACCGGGCCAATGCCAGCGATGTCGCCATCCCGGTAGCCACCGCGCCGGCCAATACCCTGCAACTGCAGGCCTTTCAGTGGTTCGCCTACGATTGCGCCAGCGACCCGAGATTCACCACCGACGCGGTGATGACCGCGATCAACAGCAAGTTCCAGCTCGGGTTTTTCGAGCGGTTGTACAACCGTTATCTGATCATCCCGATGGCCACCAGTGCGCTGATCAAGCAGAAGCAGGCCTATGCCTGGCAGCAACTGCGCGCCCCGCAAGGGCCGGGGCGCACCGACACCTTCAACCCGACGAAAATGGTGGTGTTCGGTTTCCCGGATGACTCGACCATCGGCACCGTCGACTTGCCGCAAGTCTGGAACCAGAAACCCCGAGAGTCGCTGTACCTGCACTGGGACGGCAACAACAACGACATCCATGAGCGCAACTACGCGGCGGCCATGGCCGTGGGCGCGACGCCGGAGTCGGTGCTGCCGGCCAGTTTCAATCGGGTGACCAACTGGCTGCTGGGCCACAAGGCGCCAGCCTGGCCATTCGCGCTGGATCAGGCCAAAGTCGCCCGGGGCAAGCCCGTCTGGGAGCACAACTGCGCCGGTTGCCATGATTTCGGCCGCACCGACACCGGTCAGGTCACCACTAACATTGATGAACTGGGCACCGATCCCCATCGGCTTAACTCGTTCACCACCGGTTTGGTGACGGCTTTCCATGGCTTCAAGAAATCGCCGTTCGACTTTGGCGCCTACCGCAAGACCCAGAGCTACAGCAACACACCGACCGACGGCGTCTGGCTGCGCGCGCCGTACTTGCACAACGGTTCGGTGCCGACCCTGTGGGATTTGCTGCAACCACCGGAAAAGAGGCCGCAGGTGTTCTTCACCGGCTCCGATGTGTACGACCAGGACAAGGTCGGCTTCGTCACCAGTGGCGAGCAGATGAAGGCCTCGGCGGACTTCAAATACGACACCCGTCTGGAGGGCAACCACAACGGCGGCCACCTGTACGGCACGCAGTTGTCGGAACTCGATAAGCGGGCGCTCATCGAGTTCATGAAAACCCTGTGATTCCACTACGGATGGAGGAAAGCGACATGTCATTAGTCAGCCATTTGGAACACGAGTACGACAAGGTCAAGCTACGCGTGCACGGCCTGTTCACCCGCCTGGAAATGGCCTGGAAAAAGCTCGTCAGCGAGCTTGAGCCGGAGGAGTTCGAAGCCATCGTCGCGCTGTTGCAACGGGGGCACGATCAGGCGCAATACGTGCTCAAGCACGGCGATATGCCAGACGATCAACCGAGTGTGCCGTGGGAGTTGTCCCACGGCCTGTCGATCCTGCACATCGGCAACGCCAGCCCCTTGCCGCAATCGGCAGATGAACTGCAAACCCGAGTGCTCAAGGACGGCAGCCTGCTCGGTTGTCGCAAATGGGAGCTGCTGGATCTGTTGTGGAGCGAGGCGCTGCTCAAGTGGATCGAGAACCTGCGGCATCACGCGCCATTCGCCACCAACCCGGCGCTGATGCGCATGGACAGTGACGTGACCCTGGCCATTGCCGGCGACTGGGGCACGGGGCCGTTCGACAGCCATGCCCCGGCGGTGTCGGTGGCCAACCAGATGCAACTGGCCGAGGCCGACTTCACCATTCACCTGGGGGATGTGTATTACGCCGGCACCCGCTCCCAGGAAGACGTCGACATGGTCGGCTGGCCCATGGGCAAGCACGGCTCGTTCACCCTCAACTCCAACCACGAGATGTACAGCGGCGCCCATGGCTATTTCAAGGAACTGGCCAAGCGTTTCCCGACGCAGCAGGGCACCAGTTATTTTGCGTTGTACAACGATGACTGGCTGGTGATCGGCCTCGACACGGCTTACGCCTCGGAAGCGATCAACCTGTACATGGACGGTGCGCTGAACAAGGCGCAGATCGACTGGATGAAAGACCTGCCCCAGCGCAAGAAAATCATGGTGCTCAGTCATCACCAGGGCTTCGATATTTCCGGGCACAACAAGACGGCACTGTATAAGCCGGTGTGCGATGCCTTGGGGCGCGAGCCGGATTACTGGTATTGGGGGCATTTGCACAATGGCATCTGCTACGCCGCGCAAGGCGGCTTGCATGCGCGTTGCGCCGGGCATGGGGCGATTCCCTACGGCAATGCCAGTGAACTGAACGGACATGCGGGGGTGCTGTGGTCGGAAACGCAAAATGCGCGGGATGAGGCGTACCCGGATCGGGTATTGAACGGTTATGTGAAGGTGCGGCTGGTGGGGGAGAACATCGAAGAGACGTTTATTGGCGAGGATGGGTCGGTGCGGTGGTCTTCATCAGCCCATTGATTTGTGGTGACGGGTAGGCCGTCATCGCGAGCAGGCTCGCTCCCACAAGGGATCTTCATTGCACATAGATCCAGTGTGGGAGCGAGCCTGCTCGCGATGTTTTTGTTCTTAGCCTTGAACCGGAACCCCTTTGAGGTACGGCGCAGGCTCGGCCCCAAGGTTGTTCAGCAGGCGCTCGCTGTACCAATCCACGAAGTTCACCACACCAAACTCATAGGTCTTGGAGTAAGGCCCTGGCTGGTACGCGGTGGAGTTGATTCCGCGCTGGTTTTCTTCGGCCAGGCGACGGTCCTGGTCGTTGGTCGCATCCCAGACCTGGCGCATGCGCTCCACGTCGTAGTCCACGCCTTCGACCGCGTCCTTGTGGACGATCCACTTGGTGGTGACCATGGTTTCCTGAGCACTGATCGGCCACACGGTGAACACGATGATGTGGTCGCCCATGCAGTGGTTCCACGAGTGCGGCAGGTGCAGGATGCGCATCGAGCCCAGGTCCGGGTTCTTGATGCGGCCCATGAGTTTGGCGCAGCCCTGTTTGCCGTCCATGGTCATCGACACAGTGCCCTTGAGCAGCGGCATGCGCACGATGCGGTTACGCAGGCCGAAACTGGCGTGGGCGTAAGGAATCTTCTCGGCTTCCCAGGCAGCGGCCGAAGCAGCGACGTGGTCCTTGAAGGCCTGGTCGGCACGCGGGTCGGTGACGTCGTCCCATTCCAGCAGGGTTTTCAGCAGTTCCGGGTGCGACGCGTTGCAGTGGTAGCACTCGCGGTTGTTTTCCAGCACCAGTTTCCAGTTGGCTTTCTCCATCAAGGTGGTTTGCACCGCCACCTTGGTGTTCTCCATGTCGTACGGTTCCATGTAATGGTTGAGCGTCGACAGGAAGTCATCGATGGCCGGCGGGTTCTCCGACAGGCTGATGAAGATGTAACCGCCAGCGGTCTTCACGTTCACTGGCTTGAGGCCGTATTGCTTCATGTCGAAGTCGGCGCCCATTTCGGTGCCGGCGAACAGCAGGCGACCGTCCAGCTCATACGTCCACTGGTGGTAGTGGCAGACCAGTTTGGCGACTTTGCCTTTTTCACTGGTGCACAGCCGTGAACCACGGTGGCGGCAGACGTTGTGGAATGCATGCACCACGCCGTCGGCGCCGCGAATCACGATGATCGGGTTCTTGCCGACTTGCAGGGTCAGGTAGTTGCCCTTGGTCGGGATTTCGCAGGTCATGCCGGCGATCAACCACTCTTTCTGGAAGATCTCCTGCATATCGATATCAAACAGCCGCTCGTCAGAGTAAAACGGCTGCGGCAGCGAGAAAGTGCGCTCGCGTTCTTGCAGCATCTGCGCGGTGGCCTTGCGTGCGGGTTCCAGTGGATCGCCCAGGCTCAGTGTAGTGGTGACGTCCATCGTGTGTTTCCTCAAGGCCATCTGCGTGGCCGCGAAAGTGGCTGATCAGGTTTGCTACGCAAGGTGTAAAGATTGTGTCTTGGTATGGGGCGAGTGTGGGGCCGGCGCTCGCCAGAACCTTATCCATGGGCGACATGGCCCAATCTGTTCCCGACGCGCAACCCCCGGTAATTGGGGGCTGGTCGCGATAAGTATGTGAATGTCGCAGATAGGTAAATGGAGGGGCTGCGCTATACGCAGAATCGCCAACATGAAGGCCGGTAGTCGGCCGTGGAGATCAGCATGTCCAACAGCTTCCTGAACCCGGTAACCACCCAGACCTGGGCCAATGGTCGACACATAGTCCGTTGCGTCAAAGTCATCCAGGAAACCTGGGATGTGCGCACCTTCTGCTTTATGGCCGACCAGCCGATCCTGTTCTTCTTCAAGCCCGGGCAGTTCGTCACCCTGGAGCTGGAAATCGACGGCGTGCCGATCATGCGCTCCTACACCATTTCCAGTTCGCCGTCGGTGCCGTACAGCTTTTCGGTGACCATCAAGCGCGTGCCGGGGGGCAAGGTCTCCAACTGGCTGCACGACACTCTACATGAAGGCCAGGAGCTGGCGGTGCACGGGCCGGTCGGGCTGTTCAACGCCATGGACTTCACCGCGCCGAAAGTGCTCTACCTCAGCGGCGGTGTCGGCATCACCCCGGTCATGTCCATGGCACGCTGGTTCTACGACACCAACGGCAACGTCGACATGGTGTTTATCCACAGCGCCCGTTCGCCCAAAGACATCATTTATCACCGCGAGCTGGAACACATGGCGTCGCGGATCGACAACTTCAGCCTGCACCTGATCTGCGAGAAGCATGGCCTGGGCGAGCCGTGGGCCGGTTATCGCGGTTACCTGAACCACAAGATGCTCGAACTGATGGCGCCGGACTTCCTTGAGCGTGAAGTCTTCTGCTGCGGCCCGACCCCGTACATGAACGCGGTCAAGCGCATGCTCGAGACGGCGGGTTTCGACATGTCGCGTTATCACGAGGAATCCTTCGGCGCGACGCCGCCGGAAGCCCGTGCCGATGCGGTGGAGCAAGCCGAAATCGCAGCGGACGCACCGGAAGTCGATGCAGCGGATCTGCATCAAGTGGAATTCACCGCCTCCGGCAAAAGCATTCGCGTGGCACCGGGTGAAACTGTGCATGCGGCGGCAGCCAAGCTTGGCCTGCTGATTCCGAAAGCTTGCGGGATGGGGATCTGCGGGACGTGCAAGGTGATGAAGCTGGGGGGCGAGGTCGAAATGGACCACAACGGCGGGATTACCGAGGAAGACGAAGCCGAGGGTTACATCCTGTCGTGCTGCAGTGTGCCGAAGGGGGATGTACGGATTGAGTTTTGAGAGACATGTGAAATAGCCGATCTGCCGCGTGGGAGATCGGTTGATGTATGGTTATTTCAGGCTAACGCCGAAAAAAAGAGATACCTGATGCAGGAAAACTCCTGTGATAAAACTGTAAAAGCAGATCTTTCTATACAGGCTTGAATCGTATTTGATGTTGTACCTTGCGGTGAGCACTGCGAGTGATATCAGGCATGCCGCGAATAAAAGAAGAATAGATACCGGGAAAAACAAACTTAGCCCTGTAAATTCGTGCCAAGGTACGTGTCGGCCTAGATAAGGCATGGCGATTTTTTGATTGTATATAGCTCGTATCGCGATCCCGATAAAAATTAATGCGATTGTGTTAAATATCAACACAAATCTAATTTGTGCTTTTGGTGTCATTTTGTCTTTAGGTGCGTAATTTTTATTTCTGAATTTTTTGTTCTTGTGGGTCTTTTTTGCTGGTATGTCGGAGTTGTTTGTATTCATGTGATGCTGTCTGCTGTAGGTTTAAATAATTTTAGACTAGGCCGAGTTCAGCGGTTAGCCATAAGCACACCATTGCCGCTCCAAAATAAATCATGAGCTTACGTGTCAGCAGCAACTGGCGTTTAAGTTCTGGCGGGAAATTTTCAATGTCTTGAGGGTCTAGCAAGCCGCTTTGAATGTGGTATTCGGGCCTCCACAGAATGCCGCAAACTTCCCCAACCATACGTATTCGCCCCCCCGGGCCTCCGTGCCATAGTGTTATAAGGGTTATGGAAAAAGGGCTGTTCTGAAGGCTGTTCAAGATGATATCCATCTTGGTTTTTGCTATGTAGAGCATGAAGCCGAGAAGGATGAAAATTCCGACGATAACTATAACGCCCGCAATCATGAAAATATTTTCTGCAGTACCAAGGCTCATTTTGTGTTCTCGTAGATAGACTCGGCCACGTATTCAGTCAATTTTTCGCCGACGTACCCGCCAGCGAAGGAGCCAGCTCCCGCGACAAAAATTCCGCATAGAAGAATTCCGACGCCAGCTGTCGAGACACCAACGCCCACGCAAATCGCCGTAGTTGTGGTCGAAGTCAAAATACCGCTGGCAAGGGCACCGCCACCCACCCCGCCAATGAAGCTTCCAGCCTCCGTGAACTTTACCTTTTCACACGCCTCGGTACTTCCATGTCTGCAAACATCCTGAACCTTCATGGCTGACGCTCCACCGCCCACAGCTGTGCCAATCCAACCGCCATATTTGACGTATTGCGATGCTTTGGTGACGGCCTGAATATGAGTGGCATAACCGGGAATCTGGCCGATGCCGCCGGCTTTTCTCCAGCGGTGCACAAGGTGAGGGTGATCAATGCCAAGGGCGGTTTTAAGGTTTGGATAATCAGGGAGGCCGATGGTTTTCTTGGTTAACTTGGTGAGTTGGCCGTCCAGATTTTTGAGCAGGCGGGCACGCTGTTTTTTGAATTTCTTTGAATTCAGGCTGCCATTTGCCTCGAGGGTATTGGTATGCAGGTTCTCAATGTCTTTCAGAATGGTTTTTATGCCATCCAGATGATTGGCCGCCATGGCTGTGGTGACGCCAATCACTTTCGATTCATCCGAGAGCGCGGTCTGAATAACGCCATAGTGCAGCGCCATAAAATCCGCTTCCTCCACCGTCAACGGCTCCAGCGCTGTGCTGACGATCTGAGCGGTTTGCATCAGCAGCGATTCTTCATACGTACATTGCTGATTGTCCGGGTCGCTCAGGACAATCATCGATCCGGCTTTCACCAGATCCAGGTTCGGATTCAAAGTTCTGAATTTAGCGATGACGCTCGGGTTGGGAGACGGGAATAGTTGCGCCTCAAGTTTCTCGGCTGAAATGCTTTTGGGCACGATGTAAAACCCCGGCTCCTCTGGTGCTGGAACCTCCACCGGCCAACGTTCCTGAGGGAAAAAACCGGGAACACGGGACGCTGGACGAGGGGCGTGAGTGGTGTTTTTGACACTCGTGTTCAGGGCTTTGAGATTCTGCGCATGCACGGCCCGCAACAGGCGCTCCGGGTCGGGTTGCGGCGCGGCTAGCGCGAGCATCGACAGCGGCGTCCGTTTGACCGCTTCGGGGATCGCGCCGTGCTTCTTCAACATCAAGAATCGGGACTGGTTCAAGAGGTTGTGCTGTTCCTGAACCAGCGCGCGTATCCCTTGTTCCGGAGTCTTGTGGCCTGAGCTGACTTCATCGGCGATGCGCTTGGCGTAATCGGCGGCTTGCTGGTTGAAACGCACGCGGGCCGTGCCGAACGCCAGGTGGCGGGCGCTGATCGAGTGGGCATGCCCTATCAGTTTGGCGGCGGCGCTTTGGACGTCCCAGAGGTCGTGGCGCTCGAGCGTCACCCCTCTTCGCCCCACGAGGCGTACCCGTGGTGCCGGCCGTGTGGTGAACCCAACTGATGCCCCGATATCGCAACGCCAGCAACTCCTGAGGCTCGGCGTCGTTTTGCAGAATCACATGGGGTACATCCTGCGTCAGGTTGGCGACAACGGCCCCGTCGAGGGAGACGGTGAAGTACTTTTCCTGCAGCCCCATGGCGGATGTGCGATAGAAACTGATCGTGCAGTCGAGCTCTTCTCTGTTTGCGAGAGCCTGGGTCAGCAGCGGCGAGGATTTGTCGACATTTTTGGTGACGATGACCGGAAAATGGGTGGGCTTGCCGAGGTTGCCATCGTTGGTCAGGTTGTGGCTGTAGGCGAGCACCATGATTTCATCGGTGTGCGCCGCCTGATACCTGTTGCCAACCGACTCCGGGGTCGAGCAGCCCGCTGAAATCAGGCCTTGTGTCTTGCCGGTGATCGTCATGTAGCCGGGATTCGCCATCGCTGCCATTCCTTGCTTGAAATAGGATTCGGCAGTCTAGGACGAGGGCTTCCCGGGTTATGTAGTCCCTGGAGTAGGCCGTTTCTGAAAAACGGCGATTGAAACAATTTGAGAGCGTCTGCGCCGATCCCGCCCGTAGGACAGGATCGACGTCTTCGCGGGGACAGTGTCAGTCAATAAACAGATCCGGCATCAGCGTCTCGGTTGAATCAGGCGCGAACCGATAGTGCTCAAATTCCGTTACCCCGTGTTCTTTCAGTACCTCTTCATCAATCAGCAGCCGACCGGTCATGCTGCGACCGCTGCTGTTCAGAATAACGTGGGCGGCATCCGCCATGATCGCGGGGGTGCGCGCATGCTTGAACGATTCGCGTGAGCCGAGCTGAAACTCGATCGCCGCAGTGGCGATCATCGTCTGTGGCCACAGGGAGTTGACGCTGATGCCGTAGGAGGCGAATTCCTCGCTCATGCCCAGGGTGAGCATGCTCATGCCGTACTTGGTCACCGTGTAAGGGCTGTACTGGGCGAACCACTTGGTGGCCAGGTTCAGCGGTGGTGACAGGTTGAGGATGTGGCCGGCGGTTTTTTTCAGATAGGGCAGGGCGGCCTGGCTGCACAGCAGCACGGCGCGGGTGTTGATCTGATGCATCAGGTCGAAGCGCTTGAGCTCGATGTGTTGCACGCCGGTCAGCTTGATCGCCCCGGCATTGTTGATCAGCGCATCGATGCCGCCGAAATGCTCACAGGCATCGGCCATGGCCTGGCGCACGGCCATTTCATCACGCACATCCACCTGCAAGGCCAGCGCCTTGCCGCCCGCGGCTTCGACTTCCGCCGCCACGCTGAAGATGGTGCCGGGCAGTTTGGGATGAGGGGTGGCACTTTTGGCGGCAATCACGATGTTGGCCCCGTCCTTTGCTGCCCGTAGCGCAATTTCACGACCGATCCCGCGACTGGCGCCGGTGATGAACAGGGTTTTGCCTTTCAATGACATGCGTACGCTCCCGATTGTTGTTATCTGAGCGCATCGATAACGGCTCGCCAGTCAATGTAGACCAACTCTTGCGGGGCGAATGATCAGAAGGGGGGAGAAGGCTCTGGTGGTTAGGAGGTTTGCTCAAGAAGGTGCGGTCTCTGTAGGAGCTGCCGAAGGCTGCGATCTTTTGATCTTCTAAAAGCCAAGTCAAAAGATCGCAGCCTTCGGCAGCTCCTACAGGTAAAGATTAGGCGCTCATCACTTCCCGAATATCTGCCGCCAATTCGCGCACACGTTCTTCTTCGGTGTCCCACGAGCACATGAACCGTGCACCGCCGTTGCCGATGAAGGTGTAGAAGCGCCAGCCCTTGGCGGTCAGTGCGGCAATGGCCGGTTCCGACAGTTGCAGGAACACGCCGTTGGCCTGCACCGGGAACATCAGTTCCACGCCCGGAATATCGCTCACCAGTTCGGCCAGCAACTGCGCGCAGTGGTTGGCGTGGCGGGCGTATTTGAGCCAGGCGTCGTTTTCCAGGATCCCGACCCACGGCGCCGAAAGGAAGCGCATTTTCGACGCCAGTTGCCCGGCCTGCTTGCAGCGGTAATCGAAGTCTTCGGCCAGTTTGTGGTTGAAGAACAGAATCGCTTCGCCCACCGCCATGCCGTTTTTCGTGCCGCCGAAGCACAACACGTCGACGCCCGCCTTCCAGGTCAGGTCGGCTGGCGAGCAGCCAAGGTACGCGCAGGCATTGGAGAAACGTGCGCCGTCCATGTGCAGGTTCAGGCCCAGTTCTTTACAGGTGACGCTGATGGCGCGGATTTCTTCCGGTGTGTACACGCTGCCGACTTCGGTGGCCTGGGTCAGGGTGACGACGCGCGGTTTCGGGTAGTGGATATCCTGGCGCTTGAGGGCGATTTCGCGGATCGATTCCGGCGTCAGCTTGCCGTTTTCGGTGCGGGCGATCAGCAGCTTGGAACCGTTGGAGAAAAACTCCGGCGCGCCGCATTCGTCGGTTTCGACGTGGGCGGTTTCCGAGCAGATCACGCTGTGGTAACTCTGGCACAGTGACGACAGGGCCAGCGAGTTGGCGGCGGTGCCATTGAAGGCGAAGAACACTTCGCAGTCGGTTTCGAACAGCTTGCGAAATTGATCGGCCGCGCGTGCGGTCCATTCATCGTCGCCGTAAGCGCGCTGGTGGCCGTGGTTGGCCTGTTCCATGGCGGCCCAGGCTTCAGGGCAGATACCGGAATAGTTGTCGCTGGCGAATTGTTGGCTCTTGTCGGTCATGGCCGGCTTCCGTAATCGAGGCTCTTATGGTGAAGAGCTTCGTGGTCAATGATGGTGCGCACTTTACCGAAGATCGTCCGGGGGGCACACGGGATGTTGCTGTCAGAAAAATACACGGTTGACGGGCAATTATGCACATGACTCAACGGGATGGGGCGCTGGATCTGCTCAAGTGGTTGGCGCTGCTGAGCATGGTGCTCGATCACCTGCGATATGTCGGTTTCTCCATCGATCTGCTGTATGTGCCGGGTAGATTGGCGTTCCCGTGGTTCTGCCTGGCGATGGCGGCGAACCTGACGCGAGCCCACGCAATCACCACCGACGGTCAGTGGCGTTACCTCGGCTGGTTGTTGCTGTTTAGCGCTCTGAGTGAAATCCCCTACCGGATGTACATTCCTGATCACGACACCTTGAATGTGTTGCCCACGTTGGTTCTGGGGCTGTTGGTCGCCCGTGGCTGGCAGCAGAGTGGGCTTCAATCGCGACTATTGGCGGCGGGTGCCTTGTTGCTGGCGGCACTGTTCGCGGAGCGATTGATGTTCGGTTTCTTCGGCGTATTGTTGCCGCTGGCGATGTTGCTGGTGATCAGGCGGCCCTGGTATTTGAGCCTGCTGCCGGGGTTGGTCTGCCTGGCGGCCAATCAGTGGCAAGTGCTGTATTACGCCGCCCGGCTCGGCAACCGTACGGCGATTTTCGGCATTGCCGCTTGTCTGATAGCGCCATTGCTGGGGCTGCTGTTATTGCGATTCGCCCAAGGCATCCGGCCACTGCCGATGCGCCGCTGGGCTTACACGCTCTATCCCGCGCATTTCCTCGTGCTTCTGACCTTGCGCCCACTCATCGCTTGACCCCTGACTCCTGTAGGAGCTGCCGAAGGCTGCGATCTTTTGACTTTGGCTTTTAGAGGATCAAAAGATCGCAGCCTTCGGCAGCTCCTACAGAGGGGCGCAAAACCCTGTGGGAGCGGGCTTGCCCGCGATAGCGGTGGGTCAGCTGACATCATGCTCGATGTGATGCCGCCATCGCGGGCAAGCCCGCTCCCACAAGGGATCCATTCTGATTTTAAGATTGTGTCCGGTCAGGCTTTTCGGCTCATGTCGTAAACGCACCTTTGCGTGGCGTCCGTAGGCATTTGACCTGTCTGCGCCGGTCATACCATCGCATCCAAAGGGCACTGCCGAAACGCCAGTGCCTTACCGAGACGAATGGCGCATAGATGCCGCTGGGAGAGACGCGATGTTCAGCAAGCAAGACCAGATCAAGGGTTACGACGATGCACTGCTGGCGGCGATGAATGCCGAGGAGCAACGCCAGGAAGATCACATCGAGCTGATCGCGTCAGAGAACTACACCAGCAAGCGCGTGATGGAAGCGCAGGGCAGCGGCCTGACCAACAAATACGCCGAAGGCTATCCGGGCAAGCGCTACTACGGTGGCTGCGAGCACGTCGATAAAGTTGAAGCGCTGGCGATCGAACGCGCCAAGCAACTGTTCGGCGCCGATTACGCCAACGTCCAGCCGCACTCCGGTTCCTCGGCCAACAGCGCCGTGTACCTGGCCCTGCTGCAAGCCGGCGACACCATCCTCGGCATGAGCCTGGCCCATGGCGGTCACCTGACCCACGGCGCCAAAGTGTCGTCCTCGGGCAAACTGTACAACGCCGTGCAGTACGGCATCGACACCAAAACCGGGCTGATCGATTACGACGAAGTCGAGCGCCTGGCGGTCGAGTGCAAGCCGAAAATGATCGTTGCCGGGTTCTCGGCCTACTCCAAGACCCTCGACTTCCCACGCTTCCGTCAGATCGCCGACAAGGTCGGTGCTCTGCTATTCGTCGACATGGCTCACGTCGCAGGTTTAGTCGCTGCTGGCCTGTACCCGAATCCGCTGCCTTACGCCGACGTGGTGACCACCACCACCCACAAGACCCTGCGCGGTCCGCGTGGCGGCCTGATCCTGGCCAAGGCCAACGAAGAAATCGAGAAAAAGCTCAACGCTGCGGTTTTCCCGGGTGCCCAGGGTGGCCCGCTGATGCACGTGATCGCCGGTAAGGCAGTGTGCTTCAAGGAAGCGTTGGAGCCTGGCTTCAAGGCTTACCAGCAACAAGTGATCGATAACGCCCAGGCCATGGCCGGCGTATTTATCAAACGCGGCTACGATGTAGTGTCCGGCGGCACCGATAACCACCTGTTCCTGGTCAGCCTGATCCGTCAGGGCCTCACCGGCAAAGAGGCGGACGCAGCACTCGGTCGCGCCCACATCACTGTGAACAAGAACGCTGTCCCGAACGATCCACAGTCGCCGTTCGTGACCTCCGGCCTGCGTATCGGCACCCCGGCGGTGACCACTCGCGGCTTCAAGGTTACCCAGTGCGTCACGCTTGCCGGCTGGATCTGCGACATCCTCGACAACCTCGGCGACGCCGATGTCGAGGCCAATGTCGCGCAGCAAGTGGCAGCCCTGTGCGCGGACTTCCCGGTTTATCGCTGAGCGCGGTTTTGGAGTAAATGACTATGCAACGCTATTCGGGCTTCGGCCTCTTCAAACACTCCCTCAGCCATCACGAAAACTGGCAGAAGATGTGGCGCACGCCGACCCCTAAAAAGGTCTATGACGTGGTCATCGTCGGCGGTGGCGGGCATGGTCTGGCGACCGCCTACTACCTGGCCAAGGAGCACGGCATCACCAACGTGGCCGTGGTCGAGAAAGGCTGGCTGGGCGGCGGTAACACCGCGCGCAACACCACCATCGTTCGCTCCAACTACCTGTGGGACGAGTCGGCGCACCTGTACGAACACGCGATGAAATTGTGGGAAGGCCTGTCCCAGGACCTGAACTACAACGTGATGTTCTCCCAGCGTGGCGTCTACAACCTGTGCCACACCCTGCAGGACATCCGTGATTCCGAGCGTCGGGTCAGCGCCAACCGCCTCAACGGCGTGGACGGCGAACTGCTCGATGCCAAACAAGTGGCTGACGAGATTCCGTACCTCGACTGCTCGAAGAACACTCGCTACCCGGTGATGGGCGCCACCGTCCAGCGTCGCGGCGGCGTGGCCCGTCACGATGCCGTGGCATGGGGCTTTGCCCGTGCCGCCGACGCCTTGGGCGTGGACCTGATTCAACAGACCGAAGTGATCGGTTTCCGCAAGGAAAACGGCGTGTGCATCGGCGTTGAAACCAACAAGGGCTTCATCGGCGCCAAGCGCGTCGGCGTGGTCACCGCCGGTAACTCCGGGCACATGGCCAAACTCGCCGGTTTCCGTCTGCCGATCGAATCGCACCCGCTGCAAGCGCTGGTGTCCGAGCCGATCAAGCCGATTATCGACAGCGTGATCATGTCCAACGCCGTACACGGTTACATCAGCCAGTCCGACAAGGGCGACCTGGTGATCGGCGCCGGTATCGACGGCTACAACGGCTACGGCCAGCGTGGTTCGTACCCGGTGATCGAGCACACCATTCAGGCCATCGTCGAGATGTTCCCGGTGTTGTCCCGCGTACGCATGAACCGTCAGTGGGGCGGCATCGTCGACACCACGCCGGATGCGTGCCCGATCATTTCGAAAACCCCGGTCCCGAACATGTTCTTCAACTGCGGTTGGGGTACCGGCGGCTTCAAGGCAACACCTGGCTCGGGCAACGTGTTTGCCGCAAGCCTGGCCAAGGGTGAAATGCACCCACTGGCCGCACCTTTCTCCATCGACCGTTTCCACAACGGTGCGTTGATCGACGAACACGGCGCTGCTGCGGTTGCCCACTAACAGGAGAAATCCCCATGTTGCATATCTTCTGTCCTCACTGCGGCGAACTGCGCTCCGAAGAGGAATTCCATGCATCCGGCCAGGCGCACATCCCGCGCCCACTGGATCCGAACAGCTGCACTGACGAGGAGTGGGGCGACTACATGTTCTTCCGCGATAACCCTCGCGGTCTGCACCACGAACTGTGGGATCACGTCGCCGGTTGCCGTCAGTACTTCAACGCCACCCGCGACACCGTGACCTACGAGATTCTCGAAACCTACAAGATCGGCGCCAAGCCGCAGTTCACCGACAAGACCGACAGCCCGAAAGCGGCCGCCACGGCTCTGGGAGAGAAGGTATGAGCCAGATCAATCGCCTGTCCAACGGCGGACGGATCGACCGTAACAAAGTGCTGAGCTTCACCTTCAACGGCCAGGTCTACAAAGGCTTTGAAGGCGATTCCCTGGCCGCTGCCTTGCTGGCCAACGGTGTCGACATCATCGGCCGCAGCTTCAAGTACTCGCGCCCGCGCGGCATCTTCGCCGCCGGTGCCGAAGAGCCGAACGCTGTGCTGCAGATCGGTGCGACCGAAGCCACGCAGATCCCGAACGTACGCGCCACGCAACAAGCGCTGTATCAAGGCCTGGTCGCCACCAGCACCAACGGCTGGCCGAGCGTGAACAACGACATGATGGGGATTCTCGGCAAGGTCGGCGGCAAGCTGATGCCGCCGGGCTTCTACTACAAAACCTTCATGTACCCGCAATCGTTCTGGATGACCTACGAGAAGTACATTCGTAAGGCCGCCGGCCTCGGCCGCTCGCCGACCGAAAACGATCCGGATACCTACGACTACATGAACCAGCACTGCGACGTGCTGATCGTCGGCGCTGGCCCTGCGGGTCTGGCGGCTGCACTGGCGGCTGCCCGTAGCGGTGCGCGCGTGATCCTGGCCGATGAGCAGGAAGAGTTCGGCGGCAGCCTGCTCGATTCCCGCGAAAGCCTCGATGGCAAACCTGCTACCGAGTGGGTCGCCAGCGTCATCGCCGAGCTGAAAAACACCCCGGACGTGCTGCTGTTGCCGCGCGCCACGGTCAACGGTTACCACGACCATAACTTCCTGACCATTCACGAGCGCCTCACCGATCACCTCGGCGACCGTGCCCCGATTGGCCAGGTGCGTCAGCGCATCCATCGGGTTCGCGCCAAGCGTGTGGTGCTGGCGACAGGCAGCCACGAGCGTCCACTGGTTTACGGCAACAACGACGTGCCGGGCAACATGCTCGCTGGCGCTGTGTCGACTTATGTTCGCCGTTACGGCGTGGCACCGGGCAAAAAGCTCGTGCTGTCGACCAACAACGATCACGCTTACCGCGTAGCGCTGGATTGGCTCGATGCCAGTCTGCAAGTGGTGGCGATCGCCGATGCCCGCAGCAACCCTCGCGGTGCGCTGGTGGAAGAAGCTCGCGCCAAAGGCATCCGCATCCTGACCGGCAGCGCCGTGATCGAGGCCCGTGGCAGCAAGCACGTCACCGCCGCTCGCGTTGCCGCGATTGATGTAAAAGCACACACCGTGACCAGCCCGGGCGAGTGGCTCGATTGCGACCTGGTCGCCAGTTCCGGCGGTTACAGCCCGGTGGTTCACCTGGCGTCGCACTTGGGTGGCAAGCCGATCTGGCGTGAAGACATCCTCGGCTTTGTGCCGGGCGAAGCACCGCAAAAACGCGTGTGCGTCGGTGGCATCAACGGCGTCTACAGCCTCGGCGATTCGCTGGCCGACGGTTTTGAAGGCGGTGCTCGCGCCGCCAGCGAAGCCGGTTTCAGCAAGGTCGAAGGCGTATTGCCCAAAGCCCTGAGCCGTCTGGAAGAGCCGACGCTGGCGCTGTTCCAGGTGCCTCACGAAAAAGCCACCGCACGGGCGCCGAAGCAATTCGTCGACCTGCAGAACGACGTCACCGCTGCCGCCATTGAACTGGCGACCCGCGAAGGCTTCGAGTCGGTCGAGCACGTCAAACGCTACACCGCGCTGGGCTTCGGCACCGATCAGGGCAAGCTCGGCAACGTCAACGGTCTGGCCATCGCCGCCCGTTCGCTGAACGTGACCATCCCGCAGATGGGCACCACCATGTTCCGTCCGAACTACACGCCGGTGACCTTCGGCGCCGTGGCCGGTCGTCACTGTGGGCACATCTTCGAGCCGGTTCGTTTCACCGCGCTGCATCATTGGCACGTGAAGAACGGCGCCGAGTTCGAAGACGTCGGTCAGTGGAAGCGTCCTTGGTACTTCCCGAAGAACGGTGAAGACCTGCACGCCGCCGTGAAGCGCGAATGCAAAGCCGTGCGCGACAGCGTCGGCCTGCTGGACGCTTCGACCCTGGGCAAGATCGACATCCAGGGCCCGGATTCGCGTGAGTTCCTCAACCGCATCTACACCAACGCCTGGACCAAGCTCGATGTGGGCAAGGCGCGTTACGGCCTGATGTGTAAAGAAGACGGCATGGTGTTCGACGACGGCGTGACTGCATGCCTGGCCGATAACCACTTCGTGATGACCACCACCACCGGCGGCGCTGCACGCGTGCTGCAATGGCTGGAGATTTACCATCAGACTGAATGGCCAGACCTGAAGGTGTACTTCACTTCCGTGACGGATCACTGGGCAACCATGACCCTGTCCGGGCCGAACAGCCGCAAGCTGCTCAGCGAAGTCACCGACGTCGATCTGGCCAATGAAGCGTTCCCGTTCATGACCTGGAAAGAAGCTCTGGTCGGTGGCGTGCCGGCGCGGATTTTCCGGATTTCGTTTACCGGTGAGCTGTCGTACGAAGTCAACGTGCAGGCCGACTACGCCATGGGCGTACTCGAAAAAATCGTCGAGGCCGGGAAGAAGTACAACCTGACTCCGTACGGCACTGAAACCATGCACGTACTGCGGGCCGAGAAGGGCTTCATCATCGTCGGTCAGGACACTGACAGCTCGATGACTCCGGACGACCTGAACATGGGCTGGTGTGTCGGTCGCACCAAACCGTTCTCGTGGATCGGCTGGCGCGGCATGAACCGCGAAGACTGCGTGCGTGATCAGCGCAAACAGCTGGTCGGTCTGAAGCCGATCGATCCAACCAAATGGCTGCCGGAAGGTGCGCAACTGGTGTTCAACACCAAGCAAACCATCCCGATGACCATGGTCGGTCACGTGACTTCCAGCTACCTGCACAACTCCCTCGGCTATTCGTTTGCCATGGGTGTGGTCAAGGGGGGGCTGAAGCGCATGGGTGAGCGGGTGTTCGCACCGCTGGCCGACGGCAGCGTGATCGAGGCGGAAATCGTTTCTTCGGTGTTCTTCGATCCGAAAGGTGATCGCCAGAACGTTTAATGGCCTCGGGTCCTGTGGACGGGCAGTTGCACCGAGTCGTCTGATTCGCGAGCAAGCCCGCTCCCACAGGGGGACGCGGTCGAATGTGGGAGCGGGCTTGCTCGCGAAGGCGGCGGCACAGCCACCACAAGGGCCAGAACCAACAGAATTCAAGACAGGTGCTTTATGACCGCAGCCAATGTTTACCAACAACGCCCAACCACCGGGGCCAAGGCCGAGTCGTCGCTGCATCATGCCGACCTCGCCAGCCTGGTGGGCAAGGGTCGCAAGAACGCCGGCGTGATCGTGCGTGAGAAAAAACTCCTCGGTCACCTGACCATTCGTGGCGATGGCCACGATGCGGCGTTCGCCGCTGGCGTGCACAAAGCGCTTGGCATCGAATTGCCGGGTGCACTGACCGTCATCGTCAAAGGCGAAACCAGCCTGCAATGGATGGGGCCGGATGAATGGTTGCTGATCGTGCCGACCGGTGAAGAATTCGCCGCCGAGCAAAAGCTGCGTGAGGCGCTGGGCGACCTGCACATCCAGATCGTCAACGTCAGCGGCGGCCAGCAGATCCTCGAACTGAGCGGCCCGAACGTGCGTCAGGTGCTGATGAAATCCACCAGCTACGACGTGCACCCCAACAACTTCCCGGTGGGCAAGGCTGTCGGCACCGTGTTTGCCAAGTCGCAACTGGTGATCCGCCATACCGCCGAAGACACCTGGGAACTGCTGATCCGCCGCAGCTTCTCGGATTACTGGTGGTTGTGGTTGCAGGATGCAGCGGCTGAGTACGGGCTTAGCGTCCAGGCTTGAGATTGCCTTCGCGGGCAAGTCGGATCGCCGCCCGCTCGCTCCTACAGTTGACCGTGTTGCCCCGTTATTTCATGGCCGACATCAACCCTGCAGGAGCGAGGCTTGCCCGCGAACAACCGCGAAGCGGTTGCCCATAACAACAGGAGTCACCGCACTATGAGCCGCGCCCCAGACACATGGATTCTGACCGCCGACTGCCCTAGCGTCCTCGGCACCGTGGATGCGGTGACCCGCTTTTTGTTCGAGCAGGGCTGCTACGTCACCGAGCACCACTCCTTCGATGACCGGCTCTCGGGCCGTTTCTTCATTCGCGTGGAATTCCGTCAGCCTGATGGCTTCGACGAACAAGCCTTTCGCGCAGGTTTGGCAGAGCGTGGTAACGCCTTCGGGATGGTCTTCGAGCTGACCCCGCCGAACTACCGGCCAAAAGTGGTGATCATGGTCTCCAAGGCCGATCACTGCCTCAACGATTTGCTCTATCGCCAGCGTATCGGCCAGTTGTCGATGGACGTGGCCGCTGTGGTCTCCAACCACCCGGACCTCAAGCCGTTGGCCGACTGGCACCAGATTCCGTACTACCACTTTCCGCTGGACCCGAACGACAAGCCGTCCCAGGAGCGTCAGGTCTGGCAGGTGATCGAAGAGTCCGGCGCCGAGCTGGTGATTCTTGCCCGTTACATGCAGGTTCTGTCGCCAGAGCTGTGCCGCAAACTCGACGGCAAGGCGATCAATATCCACCACTCCCTGCTGCCGGGTTTCAAAGGTGCCAAGCCCTATCACCAGGCCTACAACAAGGGCGTGAAACTGGTTGGCGCCACGGCGCATTACATCAACAACGACCTGGACGAAGGCCCGATCATCGCCCAGGGCGTGGAGGCCGTGGATCACAGTCATTACCCCGAAGATTTGATCGCCAAGGGGCGGGATATCGAAGGGCTGACACTGGCGCGGGCCGTTGGTTATCACATCGAACGACGCGTGTTCCTTAACGCGAACAGAACAGTAGTCCTCTAGCAGTTTTTACTGCCTGAAAAGATCGCAGCCTTCGGCAGCTCCTACGCCGATCGCATATCCCTGTAGGAGCTGCCGAAGGCTGCGATCTTTTGATTTACCGAGCAATCAACGCGCCGCCGATCCATGGCGACGCGACCGCTACATAAAAACAACAGCGAGGTGAAAGCATGTCTGGCAATCGTGGTGTGGTGTATCTCGGCAATGGCAAAGTCGAAATACAGAAAATCGACTATCCGAAAATGCAGGACCCGCGCGGCAGGAAGATTAACCACGCCGTCATCCTGCGTGTGGTTTCCACCAACATCTGTGGTTCCGACCAGCACATGGTGCGCGGCCGTACCACTGCTCAGACCGGTCTGGTACTCGGCCACGAGATCACCGGCGAAGTCATCGAGAAGGGCAGCGACGTCGAGAACCTGCAAATCGGCGACCTGGTGTCCGTACCGTTCAACGTAGCTTGCGGGCGCTGCCGTTCCTGCAAAGAGATGCACACCGGTGTCTGCCTGAGCGTCAACCCGGCGCGTCCGGGCGGTGCTTACGGTTATGTCGACATGGGCGACTGGACCGGTGGCCAGGCTGAATACGCGATGGTGCCGTACGCGGACTTCAACCTGCTCAAACTCCCGGATCGCGATCGCGCGATGGAAAAAATCCGCGACCTGACCTGCCTCTCCGACATCCTGCCGACCGGTTACCACGGCGCAGTGACGGCCGGCGTTGGCCCGGGCAGCACCGTATACATCGCCGGCGCTGGTCCGGTCGGTCTGGCCGCTGCCGCTTCTGCTCGCCTGTTGGGCGCTGCAGTGGTGATCATCGGTGACGTCAACACCGTCCGCCTGGCGCACGCCAAGGCTCAAGGTTTCGAAATCGCCGACCTGTCCCTGGACACCCCACTGCACGAACAGATCGCTGCGCTGTTGGGCGAGCCGGAAGTGGATTGCGCCGTCGATGCGGTGGGCTTCGAAGCCCGTGGTCACGGCCATGACGGCGTGAAACACGAAGCGCCGGCCACCGTGCTCAACTCGCTGATGGGCGTGGTTCGCGTGGCCGGCAAAATCGGCATCCCCGGCCTGTACGTGACCGAAGATCCAGGTGCTGTGGATGCGGCCGCGAAAATGGGCAGCCTGAGCATTCGCTTCGGTCTGGGCTGGGCCAAATCCCACAGCTTCCACACCGGCCAGACGCCAGTGATGAAGTACAACCGCCAGCTGATGCAGGCGATCATGTGGGACCGCATCAAGATTGCCGACATCGTGGGTGTTGAAGTCATCAGCCTGGATGACGCGCCACGGGGTTATGGCGAGTTCGATGCGGGCGTGCCGAAGAAGTTTGTGATCGATCCGCACAAGCTGTTCAGCGCGGCGTAAGGCCTGGAGCAAGACGGAAAAAAGGGCGACAGTGATGTCGCCCTTTTTTATGGGAAGCAGTGACCTACGATTTTTGGGGTTCTGTCAGTGTGGAGTACTTGAATTGGCATTTCGTGATGTCTGCGTTTTTGCAGAACTCAGCGTTCCAGGAGTTAGTTGCAGGCTTGAAGTCATTGAACTCTTTCAGCACCACCCTTACGCCAGCATCACCCTCGCCCTCGTAAGTACAGATCACAGCTTTGGTGCTTTCTTTGTAGTTGGCATCTGTGAATGTTGAATCCTTAAGGTAACTTTCTTGGGCTTGCTGGTTTTCACCTGTCCACTTCTGCGTTGATCCGGTTGGCCCCTGCGCAAAGTACTCGAAACCTCCCCCGGCCATTGGTTTTTGCGAGATTTTGTCAATTGACGGGCACGTTGCGGTAGCCGCATACGCATTACCCATGAGTCCGATCACTGCAACTACACCCACCGCCATCTTGATTTTCATTGTTGTACTCCATTACGAAATTGGAGTGCCAATGCTGATGGGCTTCCCTTCTTGTGCCTACTGTCAAACTTGATAGTTCTTTATGTTGGTTTTGAATCGTTACGAGCTTAATTATGCGAATGCGAAATAAGCGCACAAGTCAAGGAACATGCCGGCAGATACCCGGTCAAATCGGCAGTTTTACCGCCCGTTACCGGGTGGTTTTCATGGCACAAGAGGATGTCTGGATGAACGTTTCACGCGGTTTTGCACTGGCATCGCTCATGGCTGTCGCTTCGTTGACGACGCTGGCTGCCAGCCCGGCCTTTGCGCAGTTCAGTCTCGTTGATGCGGCCAAAGCGGTTTCGGCGATGCAGGGCGACGAGGGCAATGATGAAGGCGATGATGCCGATGGCATCGTGGCGGCGGCGCCCAAGGCGGCCGGTTTGCTCAATACCCTGGGCTCGCAGCTCGACATCACCCCGGAACAGGCCATCGGCGGCGCCGGCGCGATGCTGGGGCTGGCGAGGAATCAGCTCAGCGGCCAAGACTTCTCCGAGCTGAGTAAAAACGTGCCGGGCCTCGCTCAGATCGCCGGCAACAGCGCGATCAGTGGCCTGAATGGATTAGGTGGGCTGCTCGGCGCCGGTTCGGACAAGAATGCGTTGCTCGATGGCTTGCTGGGTAACGTCAAGGACACCAGCGACCTGAACAACGCCTTCAGCGCCCTGGGCATGGACAGTGGCATGATCGGCCAGTTTGCCCCGGTGATCCTGCAATACCTCGGTCAGCAAGGCGTCGCCGGTTCGCTGCTGCAAAACCTCGGCGGGATCTGGGGCGCAGGCGCCGGTAGCTGAGTCAGCCTTCGGCGTGTAGCGCCTTGATGCGCCGGTCCTTCTCGATCCAGAGCTGGTTGACCCAGTTCTGGAGCTTTTCGCGAAACGCCGCATCGTTTTCGTAATCGCCTTGCCACAGCGCCGGGTCCAGTTCGCGGGTCTGGATGTCGATGATGACCCTCGGCACGCGACCGCTGATCAAATCCCAGAACCCCGGAATCTTCTGCTGCGGATACACCACCGTCACATCGAGAATGGCATCCAGCTGTTCACCCATTGCCGCCAGCACAAAAGCCACGCCGCCAGCCTTGGGCTTGAGCAAGTGGGTGAAGGGTGACTGCTGCTGAGTGCTTTTCGCTGAGGTGTATCGAGTGCCTTCCAGATAATTGACCACCGTCACCGGCTGACGCTTGTACAGCTCGCAGGCTTGTTTGGTGATCTCCAGGTCCTTGCCGGCCAGTTCCGGTTTTTTTTCCAGAAACGCCTTGGTGTAGCGCTTCATGAACGGATAGTCCAACGCCCACCAGGCCAGGCCCAGGAACGGTACCCAGATCAGTTCTTTCTTGAGGAAGAACTTGAAGAACGGCGTGCGCCGGTTAAGCGCCTGGATCAGTGCCGGAATATCGACCCAGGACTGATGGTTGCCGATCACCAGATACGACGTGTCGCGGCGCAGTTCATCGCCGCCGCGAATGTCCCATTGCGTGGGGATGCACAGCCGGAAGATCAGTTTGTCGATCTCGGCCCAGGTTTCGGCAATCCACATCACTGTCCAGGAGGCGTAATCGCGCAAGCGCCCGGGCAGGAGCAGTTTCAGCAGGGCGAACACCATTAACGGCCCGAACAGCACCAGGGTATTGAGCAACAGCAGCAGGGTAACGAAACAGCCGGTGAGCAGGCGGCGCATAGGTAACTCTTGAAAGCGTTTGGGCGCGCCATGATAAGCAGCTTCGGTTGGCAGGCCAAATCGGTGGTGACGAATGTTTCACCTTGGCAGCGGTATGCTGCGTGCCGGTGGAAAAGATCGCAGCCTTCGGCAGCTCCTACAAAAGCATGCCGTGGAGCTGCCGAAGGCTGCGATCTTTTGATCTTGAATACGCCGAACGAATTCAAAGGCAGCGGTTCTAAAATTCCGCCGCCCACTCTCCAAGGAAACCCCTTACGTGAAATCTCTCCTTGCACTGCTTGCCCTCGTGACCCTGCCGGTTCTGGCCGCTGAGCCGACTCTTTACGGGCGTTACGAATACATCGCGTTGCCGGAAATCGGCGGCGAAGTCCTCAAGGCCAAAATGGACACCGGCGCCCTGACCGCGTCGCTGTCAGCCAAAGACATCGAAACCTTCACCCGTGACGGCGACGAGTGGGTGCGTTTCCGCCTCGCCACCAAAGGCGCGAGCAACAAGGTCTACGAACACAAGGTCGCACGGATCAGCAAGATCAAGACCCGCTCCGAAGAAGAAGACGATGACAAGGAAGTGATCGCACCCACCAAGCGCCCGGTGGTTGATCTGGAACTGTGCCTGGGCAACGTCAAGCGTACCGTCGAGGTCAACCTCACCGACCGCAGCAGCTTCAATTACCCGCTGTTGATCGGCGCCAAGGCACTGCGTGAATTTGGCGCGGCGGTGAACCCGGCACGGCGTTTCACGGCAGACAAACCCGACTGCTGATTGACGGCGAATAAGCCTTGGGGCACCGTTCGGCGACTTAACTTCCGGGCGCGGACGCCATGCCTCATATCCTGATTGTCGAAGACGAAGCGGCGATTGCCGACACCCTGATTTTCGCCTTGCAGGGCGAGGGCTTCACCACCACCTGGTTGAGCCTTGGCGCGGCGGCGCTTGAACACCAGCGCGCCACGCCGGCGGACTTGATCATTCTCGATATCGGCCTGCCAGACATCAGCGGCTTCGAGACCTGCAAGCAATTGCGGCGTTTCAGCGACGTGCCGGTGATGTTTCTCAGCGCCCGTGACGCCGAGATCGACCGCGTGGTGGGCCTGGAGATCGGCGCCGACGATTACGTGGTCAAACCGTTCAGCCCCCGGGAAGTGGCGGCGCGGGTCCGGGCGATTCTCAAGCGCATGGCACCAAGACCTGTGGTGGAGGCGGCTTCAGTGCTGTTTCGTATCGACAGCGAACGGGTGCAGATCAGCTATCGCAGCCAGTCGCTGAGCCTGACTCGCCATGAGTTTCGTTTGCTGCAATGCCTGCTGGAACAACCCGAGCGAGTCTTCAGCCGCGAGCAATTGCTCGATGCGCTGGGCGTGGCCGCCGATGCCGGTTACGAGCGCAGCATCGACAGTCACATCAAGAGCGTGCGCGCCAAGTTGCGCCAGGTGAAAGCCGACGCCGAGCCGATCCAGACCCATCGCGGTCTCGGTTACAGCTATAGCCCGGGGCACAGCTGATGCCACTGGGGATCCGGATTTTTCTGGTCTACGTGCTGTTCATCGGCCTGACCGGCTATTTCGTGCTCAATACCGTGATGGAAGAAATCCGCCCCGGTGTGCGCCAGTCCACCGAAGAAACCCTGGTGGACACCGCCAACCTGATGGCCGAGATCCTGCGGGACGACTTCAAGGCCGGCGCCCTCAGCCAGAACCGCTGGCCCGAGTTGCTCAAGGCTTACGGTGAACGGCAACCGAAGGCGAAAATCTGGGGCCTGCCGAAGAATCAGGTCAACCACCGCATTTACGTCACCGATGCCAAGGGCATCGTGGTGCTGGATTCCAGCGGCGTCGCGGTGGGCCAGGACTACTCGCGCTGGAACGACGTCTACCTGACCCTGCGCGGCGAGTATGGCGCTCGTTCGACGCGTAGCAACCCGGATGATTCGAACTCATCGGTGATGCACGTCGGGGCACCGATTCGCGACAACGGCCAGATCATCGGCGTGGTGACGGTGGCCAAGCCCAACAGCTCGCTGCAGCCTTACGTTGATCGCACCGAACGGCGATTGCTGGCTTATGGCGCCGGGCTGATTGGCCTCGGTTTGCTGTTCGGTGCGCTGTTGTCCTGGTGGCTGAGCGCGGCGCTGCGGCGGTTGACGGCGTATGCCCAGGCAGTCAGTGAAGGCCGGCGGGTCGAGGTGCCGCATTATCGTGGCGGCGAGCTGGAGCAACTGGCCACGGCGGTGGAGCAGATGCGCACCCAGCTCGAGGGCAAGGCCTACGTCGAGCGTTATGTACACACCCTGACCCATGAATTGAAAAGTCCGCTGGCGGCGATTCGTGGCGCGGCGGAGTTGCTGCAAGGTGAGATGCCGCCAGCCCAGCAGCAGCGTTTCGTCAGCAACATCGACAGCGAAAGCGCGCGTATGCAGCAGTTGATCGAACGACTGTTGAACCTGGCGCAGGTGGAACAGCGCCAAGGGCTGGAAGAGCGGGTGGCGGTGCCGTTGGCGGGTTTGGTAGATGAGCTGTTGAGCGCGCAGGCTGCGCGAATCGAAGGCAAGCAATTGCGTGTGGAACAGCACATTGCAGCGGATCTGAATCTGCTCGGCGAGCCGTTTCTGTTGCGCCAGGCGCTGGGCAATCTGCTGGACAATGCCTTGGACTTCACCCCGACTCGCGGTGTGCTGCGCCTGCGCGCCGAACGAGTCGGTGAGCAGATTGAATTCAGGCTGTTCAATCAGGCCGAGGCGATTCCCGACTATGCGTTGCCACGCTTGAGTGAGCGTTTCTACTCACTGCCGCGTCCGGACAGTGGGCGTAAAAGTACGGGGTTGGGGCTTAACTTCGTTGAAGAGGTGGTCAAGTTGCATGGCGGGGTGATGAGTATCGGTAATGTCGACGGCGGTGTAGAGGTCATGTTGCGCCTGCCTTAGGACCGAGTCGCGGCCATCGCGAGCAGGCCCAGTCTCCACACACTCTCCACATTCCCCCCATAAATCTCCCACACACCGACTCCAGACTCGCCCCATCCAAACAGGGAGAGTCCCATGAACCGTAGCCTGACCCTAAAACTCGGGGCGATTGCCCTTTTGATTCTGTTGCTGCTGATCCCGTTGCTGATGATCAATGGCGTGATCCAGGAGCGGCAACAACTGCGCGACGGTGTGCTCGAAGACATCGCCCGCAGTTCCAGCTATAGCCAGCAACTGAGCGGTCCACTGATGGTGGTGCCCTATCGCAAAACAGTGCGCACCTGGAAAACCAACGAAAAAACCAACCAGCGTTACCAGGATGTCGGCGAGGAGCGCGGGCGTTTGTATTTCCTGCCGGAGCGCTTCGAGCTGGACGGCCAGGTCCAGACCGAGCTGCGCGCCCGGGGTATCTACGAGGCGCGGTTGTTTCACGCCGACAACCGCATCAGCGGGCATTTCTCGGTCCCGGCGCAACTGGGCATCAAGGAGGATTTTGCTGATTACCGCTTCGATCAACCGTTCCTGGCCGTTGGCATCAGTGACATTCGCGGTATCGAGAATGCGCTGAAACTCGAACTCAATGGCCAGAGCCTGGATTTTGTACCGGGTAGCCAGGTGGGCTGGTTGGGTGAGGGTGTACACGTGACGCTGCCAGCGCTGAACACCCAACAGGCTACGGAATTGGCCTTCGGTTTCGACTTGCGCCTGCAAGGCACCGGCCAGTTGCAGATTCTCCCGGTGGGCAAGACCAGCAAGGTTTCACTGGCCGCCAATTGGCCTCATCCAAGCTTCATCGGTAACTACCTGCCGGCCCAGCGTGAAATCACCGATCAGGGCTTCACCGCCAATTGGCAGACCTCGTTTTTCTCCACCAACCTGCAAGAAGCGTTGAACAGTTGCGTGTCTGGCGGCCAGTGCAAGGCGTTCAACGGTCGCAGCTTCGGCGTGAGTTTCATCGACCCGGTGGACCAATACCTGAAAAGCGACCGGGCGATCAAATACGCGTTGCTGTTCATCGTCCTGACCTTCGCCGGTTTCTTCCTCTTCGAAGTGCTGAAAAGCCAGGCGGTACACCCGGTGCAATACGCACTGGTGGGCGTGGCGCTGGCGTTTTTCTACCTGTTGCTGCTGTCGCTGTCCGAGCACATCGGCTTTGCCCTGGCGTATCTGCTGTCGGCGAGTGGCTGTGTGTTGTTGATCGGTTTTTATGTCTGCCATGTGCTGCGCAGCGTGCGTCACGGTTTGAGTTTTTCGGCAGGATTGGCGGCGTTGTATGGCTTGCTCTATGGCTTGCTGAGTGCCGAGGATTACGCGCTGTTGATGGGCTCGCTGCTGTTATTCGGGTTGCTGGGCGTGTTCATGGTGCTGACCCGCAAGCTGGACTGGTACGGGATCGGGCAGAAAACCGTCAAGCCGCTGGCCTTTGATATTGGAGCCGTGGAATGAGCCGGTCATTGGGGTTGCGCGAGGATCAGCGGGTGGGTGAGGTGTTGGCGACGCGGATTGCGGGGTTGTTTCCGTTGGATCCGGTGTGGTGCCATCGCGAGCAGGCTCGCTCCCACAAAAGATCTCCAGTGAACACAAAGGTTGTGCATACCAAAGATCAAATGTGGGAGCGAGCCTGCTCGCGATGAGGTTTACACAGTTGCCGAGAATCTAAACCTTGGGCATCGTCGCAATCATCGAAGGCCGCTGACTCACTTCGAAATACCACTCTGCCAGCTTCGGATTCTCTTTGCGCCATTCCAGATCCGGATGGCGCAGATCCAGGTAACCCAAGGCACAGGCCACACTGATCGCCGCGACATCGAAATGGCTGGTCAGCTCGGCAATCGCGTCGGCCTCCAGCAGTGCCAGGGCGCGGCGAATCTTGTCGCGCTGTCCGTCGAGCCACTCGTCCCAGTGCTTTTCCGGGACGCGCAGGGCCACTTCATAACGAATCATCACTGCGGCATCCATGATCCCGTCAGCCAGAGAGGCCAGGGTCAGGCGCCGCCAGCGTGCCGAGCCGTCGCGAGGAATCAGCGGATTGCCCACGTGCTGGTGATCGAGGTAGTCGAGGATTACCCGGCTGTCATAGATCACATTGCCGTCGGCCAGGCGCAGGGCTGGAATCTTGCCGAGCGGGTTATCTTTATTGAGGGCCGGATCCGGGCTGACCGGCGTGAGCTGGCTGGCTTGCAGCGCCACGCGGTTCGTTTGCCCGGTTTCGTGCAGCAGCACCATGACTTTGCGAACGAAGGGCGACGCGGGGTTGTGGAACAAGGTCATGCTGGGGACGGACATGGCGACGATCTCGATCATGGGCAGTGTCGGCAGCATAGCGCTTTAATGCTTGAGCTCAAGCGCAAGCTCACGGCTGAGCATGGAACGAAGTGTAGGAGTTTGCTCCCACAGGTTTTTGTGTCGTTCACGAAATTGGC
Source organism: Pseudomonas sp. A-RE-19 (assembly GCF_019956555.1). Lineage (GTDB taxonomy): Bacteria > Pseudomonadota > Gammaproteobacteria > Pseudomonadales > Pseudomonadaceae > Aquipseudomonas. Next base: position 148,857 of record NZ_JAHBDQ010000010.1, read on the forward strand.
GCACGACACACAACCTGTAGGCGCGAGGCTTGCCCGCGAAGGCGCCAGAACAGGCGCCATAAAACTTAAAAAGACGGGGCTTGCCGCCGCCGCTTCCACTGACTCAGCCGCTGCTGCAAATTCAACGGGCTATGAATCTGCTGCTGCCGTGCCCGGCTGAACAAAATCAACACCAGTTCCGCCGTCGCCAAGGCATCGGCACTGGCGTTATGCCGCTCGAAGACCTCCAGCTTGAACCAGTCGATCCACTCGTCCAGCCCGGCCTCGCGAAAGTGCGCCTGGGGGCACAGCAGCGGTGCGATGTCCGCCACGTCCAGAAACGGATGCTGCAACTTGTAGCCCAGATGCTCCTTCAGCGCGCGCCCCAGCATGTGCTGGTCGAACGGTGCATGAAAGGCCAGCACCGGACTGTCGCCGACAAACTCCATGAATTCGAGCAAGGCCTGCGCGGGGTCGCTGCCGGCGGCAATGGCGCTTGGGCCCAGACCGTGAATCAACACGCTGGGGCCGAGTTTGAGTTCACTGCATTGCAGCGTGCGTTCGAACTGCTGGCTGAAATCGATCGCCCCGTCCTCGATCACTACCGCGCCGATGGACAGCAGCCGATCCTTGTTCAGGTTCAGCCCGGTGGTTTCCAGGTCGAGTACCACCCAGCGTTGCTCGCGCAGGCTGCAATCGCCCAGATCGGCCGCGGCAGGCAAGCGCTCCAGACGCTGTTGCAGTTCGCCGGGCAAAACAGGGCTTGCCGGCCGCAGCCATGAAAACAGGCTCATAACTGATACCGCAGGGTCAGGCTGCTTTGCAGGCGTTGGGCCTGGCGCAGGGATTCACGCAGGATGCGTCGGTCCAGATGATTGAGGCTGTCGGGATCGACGCGGTTGGAGTAGGGCAAATTCTCTCGGGTCTGTAGCTGATGTTGCTGCATGCGGGTTTGCTGGATGAAGTGATACGCCTCTTCATAGGCGGCGCCGTCCAACCGTTCGATGACCTCTTTGTCCACCAATTGGCGAAAGCGCTCCAGGGTATTGTTGGCGTCGATACCGTGGGCCAGGGCCAGCACGCGAGCACCGTCGACGAAAGGGGTCAGGCCCTGAAGCTTCAGGTCGAGCGTGGCTTTCTCGCCATTTTTGCGCGCCAGGACGAATTCGCGGAAGCGTCCCACGGGTGGACGGTTGCGCAGGGCGTTTTCGGCCATCATGCGTTGGAACAACCGGTTGTCGCCGACCTGATCGAGAATCCCCCGGCGCAGTTGCTCGCAGCCTCGCTCGTCGCCCCAGACCACGCGCAGGTCGAAGTAGATGCTCGACCCCAGCAGGTTTTCCGGTGTCGCCTCGCGGATAAATGCCGCAAAGCGTCGCGCCCATTCGGCCCGGGACAAACACAGCTCGGGGTTGCCAGCCATGATGTTGCCCTTGCACAAAGTGAAACCACACAGCGCCAGGTTCTGATTGATCTGCTGGGCGATGGGCAGCAACTTGCCGCGAATCTCGGCGGCGTGGGCCGCGTCTCGGGCTTCGAACAGAATGCCGTTGTCCTGATCGGTGTGCAGCGTCTGCTCGCGGCGGCCTTCGCTACCGAAACACAGCCAACTGAACGGCACGCCGGGATCGCCTTTCTCGGCGAGCACCAGTTCGATCACCCGGCACACGGTATGGTCGTTGAGCAGGGTGATGATGTGGGTGATCTGGGTCGAGGACGCGCCGTGGGCCAGCATCCGCTCCACCAATTGACCGATCTCGCCGCGCATCGCCACCAGGTTTTCCAGCTTGTGGGCACTGCGAATAGTCCGCGCCAGATGCACCAGATCGACCCTTTGCAGGGAAAACAGGTCGCGTTCCGAGACCACGCCGCACAGGCGCTGATCCTTGACCAGGCAGACGTGGGCGATGTGGCGCTCAGTCATGGCAATCGCGGCGTCGAAGGCGCTGTGGTCCGGCGTCAGATAAAACGGCGCCCGGGTCATGTGCCCTTCGATGGCTTCATTGAAATCGCTGGTGCCGTTGGCCACCACATGTCGCAAGTCGCGCAGGGTGAAAATGCCCAGCGGCGCTTTTTGCTCATCGACCACCACAATGCTGCCGACTTGCTGGTCGTGCATCAGCGTCACGGCTTCACGCAGGGGGGTGATCGGGCTGCAAGTCACGGGGTGACGCATGGCCAATTCACCCAGCCGGGTATTGAGCGAGTATTGAGTGCCGAGGGTTTCCACGGCTTTTTGCTGGACTTGCTGGTTGACCTGATCCAGCAAACTGCTGACGCCGCGTAGGGCAAAGTCGCGAAACGGGCTGGAAAGTGCGAACAGCTTGATGAACGCCAGCTTGTTCAGCTGTAGGCAAAAGGTATCTTCGGCCGCCAGATGTTCGGTGCGGGTCGCTCGCTCACCCAGCAGCGCGGCGAGGGGAAAACACTCGCCGGTGGTGATTTCGAAGGTGGTTTCGGTCCCGCCCTTGGCAGTGTGCGGACGTTCGCCCACGACTCGGCCTTGTTTGACGATGTAGAAATGCTCCACCGGGCCGTCCGCCGGTTTGATGATGCTCTCGCCGGGGGCATAAAAACGCAGCTGACATTGCTCGACCAGATAGGCCAGGTGGGCGTTTTCCATCTGATTGAACGGCGGGAAGCGCTGTAGGAATTGCACAGTGCCCTGGATGTTCTGCAACACCGCGGTTTTCCCTGCCTGGGTGAAGGCGTCCGCTTTACTCATAACCATTACCGCAGTCTTTTTCTGATTGTTGTGTCGGATCGTTGTGTCAGATCGTTACAGGGCATGGTCGGCCCCTGAGGGCAGGGTGCCCATTGGACGTAAGTCTAGGTAGGCAGTGCAGCCGCCGAAATATGGGAAATGTCTGACACAACTGTGGGAAAAACCTCCTACATTGTCTATTGGAATAGTTTCCGACGAAGTGCACATTGAAGCTCTGCCGAGCGATGTCTGACCACTGTGCCGGGGATCGAATCGAAAACGTTGAGAAAGCCATGTCCGATCACGATATTTTGAGTGATGCCGAGCGCGAGGCGCTCAGTGCCGTCATGTTGGAACCAGACTTGCCGCCGCAGCGGGTACTGATCGTCGACGACGATAAGGACTCCAGGGAATTGCTGTCGGAGATTCTGGGGCTGGATGGCATTCACTGCATGACGGCCGCCAGTGGCGAAACGGCGCTCAAACTGCTGGAGACGAAGCCATCGATCGGGCTGGTGATTACCGACCTGCGAATGGGGCACGTCGATGGTCTGGATTTGATCCGTCAGGTGCGGGAGTCGGTGCGTGCGGCGATGCCGATCATCATCGTCTCTGGCGACGCTGACGTGAAAGACGCGATCGAAGCCATGCATTTGCATGTGGTGGACTTTCTGCTCAAGCCCATCGATAGCGGCAAACTGCTTGAGCTGGTCAAGCATGAGCTGGGGATGGATGTGTGAACCGCTAAAGGATCGCAGCCTGCGGCAGCGCCCAACGGGCACGTAGGAGCTGCCGAAGGCTGCGATCTTTTGCTTTTGCTTCAAATAAAAAGCCCTGATCTCTCGATCAGGGCTTTTTCATGTCCGACGTCAGCGTTTACTCAAAGGCCATTGGCAGCCTTGAACTCACGACGACGACGGTGCAGAACCGGCTCGGTGTAGCCGTTCGGCTGTCTGGTGCCTTCGATCACCAGTTCGACCGCCGCCTGGAAGGCGATATTGCTGTCGAAGTTTGGCGCCAGTGGGCGGTACAGCGGGTCGCTGGCGTTCTGACGGTCAACCACCGGCGCCATGCGCTTGAGGCTTTCCATGACCTGGTCTTGGGTGACGATGTCATGGCGCAGCCAGTTGGCGATGTGCTGGCTGGAAATACGCAGCGTCGCGCGGTCTTCCATCAGGCCGACGTCGTTGATGTCCGGCACTTTCGAACAGCCCACACCCTGGTCGATCCAGCGCACCACGTAACCGAGAATGCCCTGGGCGTTGTTGTCCAGTTCGTTCTTGATCTGTTCCGCAGTCCACTGCGGGTTCACCGCCAACGGAATGGTCAGGATGTCGTCCACCGAAGCACGAGCACGCTTGGCCAGCTCGGCCTGACGGGCGAACACGTCAACCTTGTGATAGTGCAGCGCGTGCAACGCGGCGGCGGTCGGCGAGGGAACCCAGGCGGTGTTGGCGCCGGCCATCGGGTGAGCGATTTTCTGTTCGAGCATCGCGGCCATCAGGTCTGGCATGGCCCACATGCCTTTACCGATCTGGGCGCGACCTTGCAGGCCAGTGCTCAAACCGATGTCGACGTTCCAGTTCTCGTAGGCGCTGATCCACTTCTCAGCCTTCATGTCGGCCTTGCGCACCATCGGGCCGGCTTCCATGGAGGTGTGGATTTCATCGCCGGTACGGTCGAGGAAGCCAGTGTTGATGAACACCACGCGCTCGCTGGCAGCCTTGATGCAGGCCTTGAGGTTCACCGTGGTACGGCGTTCCTCGTCCATGATCCCGACTTTCAAAGTGTTGCGCGCCAGACCGAGTACTTCTTCGATGCGACCGAACAGCTCGTTGGTGAACGCAGCTTCTTCCGGGCCGTGCATCTTCGGCTTCACGATATAGACCGAGCCGGTACGACTGTTCTTGCGCGAGCTGTTGCCGTTGAGGCTGTGGATCGCCGCGAGGCTGGTGACCAGACCGTCGAGGATGCCTTCCGGTACTTCGTTGCCATCCTTATCGAGGATCGCGTCGATGGTCATCAGGTGACCGACGTTGCGCACGAACAACAGAGAGCGACCGTGCAGGCTCAGCTCACTGCCATCGAGGGCGGTGTAAGTGCGATCGGCGTTCATGGTGCGGGTAAAGGTCTGACCGCCCTTGGAGACTTCTTCCGACAGATCGCCTTTCATCAGGCCGAGCCAATTGCGGTAGATCACCACTTTGTCATCGGCATCGACGGCGGCGACCGAGTCTTCGCAGTCCATGATGGTGGTCAGCGCGGCTTCCATCAGGATGTCTTTGACGCCGGCCGCGTCGGTCTGGCCGACCGGGGTGCTGGCATCGATCTGGATTTCGAAGTGCAGGCCATTATTCTTCAGCAGGATCGCGGTCGGTGCAGCTGCATCGCCGTGGAAACCGACCAGTTGGGCATCGTTGCGCAGGCCGGTATTGCTGCCGCCCTTGAGCGCGATAACCAGTTTGCCATCAATGATCTTGTAGCCGGTGGAGTCGACATGGGAGCCGGCAGCCAATGGCGCCGCTTCGTCGAGGAACGCACGGGCGAAGGCAATGACCTTGTCACCGCGAACCTTGTTGTAGCCTTTGCCTTTTTCCGCGCCATCCGCTTCGCTGATGGCGTCGGTGCCGTAGAGCGCGTCATACAGCGAACCCCAGCGGGCGTTCGAGGCGTTGAGCGCGAAGCGCGCGTTCATCACCGGTACCACCAATTGTGGACCGGCCATGCGGGCGATTTCGTCATCGACGTTTTGCGTCGTTGCCTGGAAATCAGCCGCTTCTGGCAGCAGATAACCGATGTCTTGCAGGAAGGCTTTGTAGGCCACCGCATCGTGCGCAACACCTGCACGAGCCTGGTGCCAGGCATCGATACGTGCCTGGAAATCATCGCGTTTGGCGAGTAGGGCTTTGTTCTTCGGTGCCAGGTCATGGATGACCTTGTCGGCACCGGCCCAGAACTTATCGGCGGTGAGGCCGGTACCGGGAATGGCTTCGTTGTTCACGAAGTCGAACAGGACTTTGGCGACCTGCAGGCCACCGACTTGAACGTGTTCAGTCATTGCTTGCCTCACTCTGCTCAGCTATTTCGCTTTTCAGCTCTTCAATTTAACAATGAAGCCTCTGGCCATTTAAACCACAAACCCTTCTACCAGTACATGCCATTGCTGGCGGCTGGGTTCGATCCGATCAACGGCTTTGCGGCCTTGCTGACAGGGCTTTCAGGGTTGCGGCGGCACCTGCGGCAGACATCGATCCAGCGTTATGTAGTGTGCGCTGCGGCATACTACATGATGAATTGCGGTTGTGAAAATTAGACTAATTACGTCGTTCTGCGACCCCATGACGCATTGCGGTCACGTCGGGGCACGGGATGTTCTCAAAAAACTATTGGATTGTTCCAGTTAAATATAAAAACTTGTACACGATTTATGGTTTGGCAGGATGATTGGTGGCGTCCCATTCGCGGGCAAGTCGGATCGCCGCACCGCTCGCTCCTACAGGTCCGCGTCGTTTCCATGATTGTGGATTACCTCGACCCTGTAGGAGCGAGGCTTGCCCGCGAAGACGTCAGCCGAGTCAGCGCAAGATCAACCCTTGCCTATACTTGTTTTTCTATAACAAAAGTCATGACCAGAGGGCTGCGCCATGAACCATCTCGTACTCACTGTATTCGCTCCGGACAAACCCGGGCAGGTCGAGCGCATTGCCCAATGCATTGCCGAGCACGGCGGCAACTGGCTGGAGAGCCGCATGTCGCGCATGGCCGGGCAGTTCGCCGGGATTCTGCGGGTGGGTGTGCCGGCCGAAGCCTACGATGAACTGGTAGACGCCCTGCAAGGACTGTCGGTCCAGGGCATCCGCGTACTGATCGCCGAAAGCGGCATTGAACAGTCCTGCACCTGGAAGCCGATTGCCATGGAACTGGTGGGCAATGATCGGCCGGGCATTGTGCGAGACATTACGCGTCTGCTGAGTGAGCAGGGCGTGAACCTGGAGCGGCTGGTGACCGAAGTGCGTCCGGCGCCGATGAGCAGCGAGCCGCTGTTCCATGCCGAGGCGATTCTTGCGGTGCCACTGACCTTGTCTCTGGACGTGCTGCAGTCGCGTCTGGAAACCCTGGCGGATGATCTGATGGTCGAACTGGTGCTGCGCAGCGAACCTTGAAAAGGTTATCCAAGTTATACGTGCACCTGCCTGTGGATAACCTGTAGAGACTCCCCGCCAGCCCACGCCGGTCGGGGCTCTTCAGGATCTGATCAAAAAACCAGCAGTTTCAGTGACTTGCGCACAAACGCCGGGGATCACACTGTGGATAACCTTGGGAAGAATGGATGCAGGCCACGGGAGACGTGGCCTGTAGGGGGTTGTATGTTTTCTGATCAGCGACGGCGGCGCAGACTTATCCACGCGTCGACGCTGTAAACCGCCAGACCTGCCCAGATAAAGATGAACGCCACCAGCGTGCTGGACGACAAATGTTCGCCAAACAGCAGAACGGCCTGCAACAACACCAGCGTCGGTGCCAGGTACTGGAGAAAACCGAGGGTGGTGTAGGGCAAGTGCCGGGCGGCGGCGTTGAAACACACCAGCGGCACCAGCGTCACCGGACCGGCCGCCACCAGCCACCAGGCTTCGGAACTGGTCCAGAATGCGGCTTGCGCGCTGGTCGCGGTCGGGTTGAACAGCAGCCAGGCGACGGCAATCGGTACCAGCATCCAGGTTTCCACCACCAGCCCTGGCAGCGCCTTGACCGGTGCCTGCTTGCGGATCAGTCCGTAGACGCCGAAGGTCAATGCCAGCACCAGCGACACCCACGGCAGGCTACCGACTTGCCACACTTGCTGCGCAACACCGACCGCCGCCAGACCCACCGCGATCCATTGCATGCGCCGCAGCCGTTCGCCGAGGATCAGCATCCCCAACAACACGTTTACCAGCGGGTTGATGTAGTAACCGAGGCTGGCTTCGACCATGCGCCCGTTGTTCACCGACCAGACGTAGGTCAGCCAGTTGGCCGCGATCAGCGTGCCGCTCAGCGCCAGGATCGCCAACCGTCGCGGGTTCTCACGCAGCTCGCGCCACCAGCCGGGATGCTTCCAGACGAGCAGCAGCAAAGAGCCGAACAGCGCGGACCAGAGTACTCGGTGGATGATGATCTCCACGGCGGGCACGCTGGCGATGGCTTTGAAGTAGAGCGGGAACAGTCCCCAGATGATGTAGGCACTCAGGCCCAGAATGTACCCGCGACGCAGGTTGGCGGCTTGCATGAGAATCCTTGCTTAGGCAGCTAACAAAGAGGGGATTGTATAGATGTGTCGTGTTTGAAAAGCAAAAAGATCGCAGCCTTCCAGACTGTGTGAAAACCTAGCCATTTGCGCAACGATTCAAGAAAATGCCCCGTATTGAAAGATACGGGGCATTTTTGCTGTGGCGTATATCCAAGGTGAACCACGAAACCAGACCAGCCTATTCCCG
>NZ_JAHBDQ010000022.1 GCF_019956555.1 Pseudomonas sp. A-RE-19
CTGCCGCAGGCTGCGATCTTTTGACTTTGCGTTTAAAACAAGATCAAAAGATCGCAGCCTGCGGCAGCTCCTACAGGGATCGGGTTTACAGGCTCAAATTTCGATTCGAAGCCTTGATGAACTCCTGCTTCAACTCGGCAAAGCTGTGCACCGCCGGGAATTGCGGAAACTCACGAATCACATTGTCCGGCGCATGGAACAGAATGCCTGCATCGGCCTCGCCCAGCATGGTCGTATCGTTGTAGGAATCCCCCGCCGCGATCACCCGGTAGTAGAGGCTCTTGAACGCCAATACCGACTGACGCTTGGGATCTTTCTGACGCAACTGATAGCCCGTGACCCGCCCGGAATCGTCGGTAATCAGACGATGGCAGAGCAAGGTCGGGAAGCCCAACTGGCACATCAGCGGCTGGGAGAATTCGTAAAAGGTGTCCGACAGAATCACCACCTGAAAGCGCTCACGCAGCCAGTCGACGAATTCGCCGGCGCCTTCCAGGGGCTTGAGCGTGGCGATCACTTCCTGGATATCGGAAAGCTTCAGGCCGTGCTCATCGAGAATCCGCAGGCGCTGCTTCATCAACACGTCGTAGTCGGGAATATCCCGAGTGGTGGCCCTTAGGGAGTCGATCCCGGTTTTTTCGGCAAAGGCGATCCAGATTTCCGGGACCAGCACACCTTCAAGATCCAGACAGGCAATTTCCACAAGACACTCCCATTTTGTACTGTTTATTGAGTCGAGCGAGCAAAAGGACTGCCGAACTCTAGCGACTGCCCTCCCTCTGTGCAACGCAGAGGGCACACCAGCCACCGCAGGATTTTGTTACCATCAGGCACATATAGAGCGCCCAGCGCCACCGACCTGTAGGAAGCCGCCCTGATGAGCCCATCGTTCGATGTTGTGGAACTCGCCACGACCTATGCCAACAAATCCGCCCAGGACATCCTGAAACTCGCGTTCGCCGAGTTCGGCGATGACCTGTGGATATCTTTCAGCGGCGCCGAGGATGTGGTGCTGGTGGACATGGCCTGGAAGCTGAACAAGAACGTCAAAGTGTTCAGCCTCGACACCGGCCGCTTGCACCCCGAGACCTATCGCTTCATTGATCAGGTACGCGAGCACTACAAGATCGACATCGAATTGGTGTCGCCGGACCACACCAAGCTCGAACCTTTCGTGAAGGAAAAGGGCTTGTTCAGCTTCTACAAGGACGGTCATGGCGAGTGCTGCGGCATCCGCAAGATCGAGCCGCTGCGTCGCAAGCTGTCCGGCGTGACCGCCTGGGCCACCGGCCAGCGTCGGGACCAGAGCCCGGGTACCCGCAGCGCCGTCGCGGTGCTGGAAATCGACACTGCGTTTTCCACCCCGGAACGCACCCTGTACAAATTCAACCCGCTGGCACAAATGACCAGCGAAGAGATCTGGGGTTACATCCGCATGCTGGAATTGCCGTACAACAGCCTGCATGAGCGCGGGTTCATCAGCATCGGCTGTGAGCCTTGCACCCGTCCGGTGTTGCCGAACCAGCACGAGCGCGAAGGTCGTTGGTGGTGGGAAGAAGCCACGCAGAAAGAATGCGGCCTGCATGCGGGCAATATCATCAGCAAATCCAAAGCCTGATAGAGCAACTGACGCCGAAAATCAAAAGATCGCAGGCTTCGCCAGCGCCTACGCCAACCGTGTACACCCGTGATGCTGCGGCGTACGCAACTTCCGTAGGAGCTGCCGAAGGCTGCGATCTTTTGATCTGAAAAATCTGCACACAGAAATGTCATCATGGGTGCCATATCTGTGTGCACTTTTCATTTCAGCGCCCCGAAAAATCGCCTCCTGCCCTGACTTCCCCAGTCGCAACGAAGACCCAATGGCGATGATGACTACAACCTTTGCGTCAATTTACGTGTCGTGGTGGCGTTCATTCCGGCAGCCTTTATCGCCATTGCCTTGGCCCTGGCGCCAGGTTTCGACAGTGTTTCGCCGTTCTCCTGGCTGATTGGCGCCGCGATTGCAGGGATGCTCGGCCCGGCAACGTCGGGCTGCAGAACCACCTCGCTATAAAAGGACCTCCCATGCGAATTCTCGTGGTCAACGTCAACACCACCGAATCCATTACCCAGGCCATCGCCCGTCAGGCTCGATCCGTGGCCTCACCCGGCACGGAAATCATCGGCCTGACACCGCATTTTGGTGCCGACTCCATCGAAGGCAATTTCGAAAGTTATCTGGCTGCTATTGCGGTGATGGATCGGGTCATGTCCTATGACCAGCCCTTTGATGCGGTGATTCAGGCCGGTTATGGCGAGCACGGCCGCGAAGGTTTGCAGGAGCTGCTCAACGTGCCGGTGGTGGACATCACCGATGCCGGCGCCAGCACCGCGATGTTCCTCGGCCATGCGTACTCGGTGGTTACCACCCTGGACCGCACCGTGCCACTGATCGAGGATCGCCTCAAACTGTCCGGCCTCTGGGACCGTTGTGCGTCGGTGCGGGCCAGCGGGCTGGCGGTGCTGGAGCTGGAATCCGATCCAGAGCGTGCGCTGGAGGCGATTGTCCGGCAGGCGGAACTGGCGGTGAGTGAAGACAAGGCCGAGGTGATCTGCCTGGGCTGCGGCGGCATGGCCGGGCTGGATGAGCAGATCCGTCAGCGCACCGGCGTGCCGGTGGTGGATGGCGTGACGGCGGCGGTGACCATTGCCGAATCGCTGGTACGGTTGGGGTTGTCGACGTCGAAAGTGCGGACGTATGCGACGCCTCGGCCGAAGACCATTATTGGTTGGCCGGGGCGGTTTGGCAGATAAACCGCGTTATCGTTCATCGCGGGCAAGCCACGCTCCCACAGGGTTTTGCACAACACCCTGTGGGAGCGCAGCTTGCCCGCGATGGCCATACCTCGGTCTTATGCCAGGCTCAAAGCGCACTAAACCTCTGCCCCAACCCCTGCTCCGCAAACTGCTCAATGATGAAATCGACAAACGCCCGGGTCTTGCCCGGCAGCAGTTTGTGCTCGGCGTAATAGATAGAGATGTTGCCGTCGTCGACATACCAGTCGGGCAACACCCGCTGCAACGTTTCGGCATCCAGATAGCCCACGGCGAACGGCATGCCGACCAACGCGATGCCCAGCCCCTGGGCCGCCGCGGCACAAGCGGCTTCCGAGTCGCTCATGGTCATCCGCGCCTTGAGCGTCAGCGGGCTGTGTTGCCGGGTGCGACTGGTCAACTGCCAGGAACGCACGCGCCCCGTCTGCGGCGAGCGTATCAAGATGCCATCGTGTTTTTTGAGGTCGTCGGGTTCGATGATCGTCTCGTGCCCTGCCAAGTACTCGGCTGAGGCCACCAACACCCGATGAGCGGACGTCAGCTTGCGCGCCACCACGCCTTGGGGCAGCTCGAATCCGCCACCAATCGCCGCATCGAAACCCTGGCCGATCAGGTCAACCTGGCGGTTGTCGAAATGCCAGTCCGGGTTGATCGCCGGAAAGCGCCGCAGGAACTCGCCCAGCAACGGCACGATGTACAAACGTCCGAACACCGTCCCCATACTGACCTTGAGCGTGCCTGCCGGACGTCCTTCGGCACTGGCCAGGTTGGCCACGGCATTCTGGATCGTGTGCAGGCTGGCGCTGACTTCGCCGAGAAACAACTGGCCGGCCTCAGTCAGCGTCAGGCTGCGCGTACTACGCTGGAACAACCGCACACCCAGTCGTGCCTCCAGCTTGGCGACGCTCTTGCCCACCGCCGCCGGCGTCAGGCTCAAGCGCCGCGCAGCTTCGGCGAAGCTGCCAACTTCGGCGCTGCGCACGAAGCATTCGATACTGCTGAAGGTTTCCATAGGCACCACTATAAACTTTTGGTTTACACAGACTATAGCAATGACGGTCTACCCTCAGGGTAATGCGAGGCCGATACTCGACTCCGACAACAAGGCAGCCCGCCTTGAATTTCTGGAGATCGACATGACCACTCAACACCTCAGCGGTAAAGTAGCTCTGATTCAAGGCGGTTCACGCGGCATCGGTGCTGCCATCGTCAAACGCCTGGCCGCAGAAGGCGCTACCGTCGCCTTCACTTACGTCAGCTCCACCGCCAAAGCCGAAGAGCTGCAAAACAGCATCATCACCGCCGGCGGCAAAGCCCTGGCCATCAAGGCCGACAGCGCCGATGCCGTCGCCATTCGCAATGCCGTGAACGCCACCGTCGAAGCCTTCGGTCGCCTGGACATCCTGGTCAACAACGCAGGCGTTCTGGCTGTCGCACCGCTGGAAGACTTCAAACTCGAAGATTTCGACCAGACCCTGGCCATCAACGTACGTAGCGTGTTCATCGCCACCCAGGAAGCAGCCAAACACATGACCGAAGGCGGTCGTATCATCAACATCGGCAGCACCAACGCCGAGCGCATGCCCTTTGCCGGTGGCGGCCCGTACGCCATGAGCAAATCGGCGCTGGTCGGCCTGACCAAAGGCCTGGCTCGCGATCTCGGCCCACGGGGTATCACCATCAATAACGTGCAACCCGGCCCGGTCGACACCGACATGAACCCCGCCAGCGGTGACTTCGCCGAAAGCCTGATCCCGCTGATGGCTGTGGGCCGTTACGGCAAAGTGGAAGAAATCGCCAGCTTCGTCGCCTACCTTGTCGGTCCCGAAGCCGGCTACATCACCGGTGCCAGCCTGACCATCGACGGTGGTTTCGGCGCCTGATACGCAGTTGATTGAAACAAAAACGCCGGCAACAGGTTGCCGGCGTTTTTTTGTGCCCGGAATTATCGAGAGGTCAGGCCCACTCGAGTGCCGGCAGACCACATGCACCGGGCTTGAACGCCTTCAGCGTACGAAGAATGCCATCGGCATGTGCGTATTTTTCGTCGGCCATCGCCGCATCCGGGATCGCAATCGCCGTCATCCCCGCCGCTTTCGCTGCAGTGACGCCGAACGGTGAGTCTTCGAACACCAGACAATCCCCGGGCGCGACACCCAGACGCCGCGCCGCCGTCAGGAAGATATCCGGCGCCGGTTTGGCCGCGCCCACTTCCGGGTCGTCAGCGGTAACAATGAAGTCGAACAGCGCGAACCAGTCACGGTGCAAGGTGGTTTTCTGGCCGAACGACTGACGCGAAGAACTGGTGCCCACCGCGATAGGAATGTTGTTGGCCTTCAAGTGCCGAACCAGCTCTTCTGCACCTGGCATCGCCAACGCTGTCGGAAAACGTTCGCGCATCAAGGGCTCACGGATCACCAGAAACTCTTCGGCGGTGATCGGCAGATCCAGTGCCTCGACCACATAGCGCGCCAAATCACCCGCGCCACGACCGATGATGTTCTGTTTGACGCTCCAGTCGAAGGTCCGGCCATAACGCTCGGCAATGATGGACGTGACCTCGGTGTAGATGCCCTCGGTGTCCAGCAACAAGCCGTCCATATCGAAAATCACGGCCTTGATCGGGCCAAACTCATCCAAGGGTGCATTCATCGCATCTGATCCGTTTTCTCATAACATCCCAGGAGCGGCTCAGGCACGACCGGGTCTGTGATGGATTAAAGGGTTCAGCAGCATAGCGAGCACGGTTGGCAGAGAGCAACGGGCAATGCCTGAGGGATACAAAAAACCTTCGCCACGGTGTGCTCCCTGATTTAGCGATTTTCCCTACACCAAACACCTCCTTTCCCGACTTCTTTCCTTGCTGATCCCCCGCAAAGTCTCGCGTTCCAAATTGATCAGCGCGAGGGAGTGCGAATGTTCGAACCTGACAAGGTCCTGGCCTTGAACAATGCCATCGGCCTGTTGGTGGTCGCTGCCATGAACCCCGAGCAGCCGGACCTCGAAGCGCTGCTCGGTGATTTCCGACTCTGCCTCAACGACTACGAGGCCTGGGCGGAAAAGTTCTGGACCGGTGGGGCACTGAATGTCGAGCAAGTGTTCAAGGTCGGCAACGACGTCCGGCTCAGCGCGCCAAAGGATTCCACCGCCCCTGTCAGTTCGACGCTCGCCATGTGCCCCGCCAGCGGTCCGTTGACCCTGGTGCACCTGTTTGAGGCCGCGCGCTTCGTGCCGATCGGCGATACGCCAGTGATGCTCGAACCGGTTATCTCGCAGCGTAATGGTGAACTGGTGTTCGGTGAGCCCGTCCACGAAACCATCGGCCCCAGCGGCATCCTCGAAATCCCTGAATGCTGGCGCGGCCAGCGTTATCGCATCACCTTCTTTCCCAATGTTTCCGCCGGGCACGTCAAAGCGCTCTATGCCTCCTATCAAAGCGTGATCGGCGAGCTGGAAGGCTGGTTGCGCAATGAATGGGCGAGCGAATTCCAGCCCTTGTGGGCAGGGTTTTCCGAGGCAGGGTTCACCCAGCGCTACGGCATGCTGCAACAGGCTGACTGGCGCGGCTTCGAGCATTCGCTGCAAGGTTTGTGGGACAACGTGAAGCAGGTCTACGCACTGGTGGCAGACCTTCAAGCCAACAGCGAAAAACTCCTTGAATACCTGACCCAAGGCGAGCTTGAAACACTGCTGAACGCTTCGGCTGAAGCCATCGCCAATGTACTGCTGATGCTGAGCGATGAGCCGTTGATGTTCATCCATCTCGCGGCCTTCACCAGTTGGTTGAGGATGTTGCCGCCGCAGTACATCGCCGAAGTCGTGGCGCAAATTCGTACAGAACTGTTGATCAGTTTCCTGCTGGTACGCCTCACCGGCCCTACGGGCCTGAAGCTCGGCATGAGCGCCAAAGTACTGAGCAAGATCAAGTCCCAACGGGCTCGACAGTGGTTGGCGGCGGCCAGTTTGCGGCTGGCCGAACTGACGGCCAGATCCGACCTGACAGCCCACGCTGGCGCGCTCAAACCGCTCGTGGTCAGCGCGCGCAATGCTCCGCTGAAACCGGCACCGACGGTTCCGTTACAGATCAGTGCCGGCGACTCACCAGTCGTACGGGTGAACAATCCCGTCACGATCGCTCGTGACAAGTCAGAAGCCATGACCCGGCTGGGCCGTCACGAACCTCACGACGACGCACCGAATCAGGCGAAAAACCCCAACGGCGACAGCGCCACTTGCGTGCCGTCCACCTGCAAGAACGGTTGCCCGGTGTCGATGGTCACCGGCGAAGAACTGCTGACCCTGACCGACGGTTCGCTGGACGGGATTCTGCCGTTCGACTTTACCCGGCTCTACCGCACCAGCGCGGTAGAGATCGATTGCGGGCTGGGCTGGGGCTGGAGCCATTCGCTGGCGCAGCGGTTGGAGCTGGACGATAAACAGGTCGTCTGGATCGACCATGAAAACCGTCGTACGACGTTTCCGCTGCCAAGCGTCGAGCGCCCGGTGATCCACAACAGCCTTTCGCGGGCGGCGATTTACCTTGGGGACGAGCCGGAAGAGTTGATTCTGGCGTTGGCCGGCGCGACGAGCCGGTTCTACCACTTTCATAACGGTCGGCTGACGGCGATCAGTGATGCCTACGGCAACCGTCTCCACATTACTCGTGACCGTCAGGATCGTATTCAACGCCTCGATAACGGCGCGGGTCGCTCGCTGCTGTTGCGCTATGAACGCAGGCATCTCGTCGCCGTCGAATACCAGTCGTTTCACCCCGGCAATGCCACAGGTGAAACCTGGCGTACCGAGCAGACACTGGTTTTCTATCGCTACGACGCCCGTCAACGCTTGATCGAAGCGAGCAATGCCGCCGGGGAAAGCGAGCGTTACGACTACGACGACCGGCATGTGATCCTGCAGCGGCAACTGGCCGGTGGGGCGAGTTTCTTCTGGGAGTGGGAAAGGTCGGGCAAGGCGGCGCGCTGCGTCCGGCACTGGGCGTCGTTTTCGCAGATGGACACGCGGTACGTCTGGGATGACCGAGGCGGCGTCACCGTCCAGAACGTTGATGGCAGCGAAGAGGTTTACGTCCACGATGACCGGGCGCGGTTGGTGCGCAAGGTCGAGCTGGATGGTGGCGAACACCTCAAGGCCTATGACGATCAGGGTCGGCTGATTGCCGAGCAGGATCCGCTGGGGGCCGTCACCGAATACCGCTATGACGAAGTCGGACGGTTGGTGGCGCTGATTCCGCCGGAAGACGAGCCAACGGCCTACGAGTACCGCAATGGTTTCCTGCATGCGCGCTATCGCGGTAAAGCGGAGTGGAAATATCAGCGCAATGCGCAGGGGGATGTCACCGAAGCGACCGATCCCGATGGTCAGGTCACCCATTATCACTACGACCCTCAGGGGCGCTTACTGTCGATCCGCTACCCGGACACCAGCCGGCATGTGTTCGTCTGGAATGCCTTGGGCCAGTTGCTCGAGGAAACGCTGCCGGACGGCGGGCAGCGCAAGTTTTCCTACGATGCGCTGGGGCGGCAGACGACCCGTCAGGACGAACACGGTGCGCTCACCCAGTACCAATGGGATGCCGTCGGCCGACTGATCCAGACGACTTTGCCTACCGGTGCCACTCGCGCTTTCAGCTACAACGCTTACGGCAAGATCACCGCCGAACGCGATGAGCTCGGCCGCATCACCCGCTACGAATACGTCGACGACCTGCATCTGGTCAGCCGCCGGATCAACCCCGACGGCACGCAGCTCAAATACCGCTACGACAACGCGCAGCTGTTGCTCACGGAAATCGAAAACGAATCCGGCGAAAAATATCGCCTGGACTACACACCCAACGGATTGATCCGACAGGAAACTGGCTTCGACGGCCGCCGCACCGCGTACGCCTACGACCTCAACGGTCATTTGCGGGAGAAAACCGAGTTCGGCGATGACGGCTCGCAGCGGGTTACCGGGTATCAACGGGATTCGGCCGGACGGTTGCTAACCAAAACCCTGCCCGACGGCATCCAGGTCGACTATCGCTACGACTCGCTGGGCCGACTGATCAGTGTCAACGACGGCCATGACCATCCGCTGGAATTCGAGTACGACCAGCAGGACCGGCTGATTACCGAACACCAGGGCTGGGGCACCTTGCGTTATGGCTACGACGCCTGCGGCCAGCTCAACCGCCTGCGCCTGCCGGACGGCAGCAAACTCGACTATCACCACGCCAAGGGTGGCGCGCTGACGGCCATCGACCTCAATGGCGCGCGGCTCACCACCCACCAGTTCGCGTTCGGTCGCGAACAGCAGCGCCAGCAAGGCCTGTTGCTCAGCGAATACGCCTACGACGACCAGGGCCGTCTGAAGGCCCATGCCGTCAGCCAACACCGGGTTGCGCTGTACCGTCGTGACTATGCCTACAGCCTCAACGGCAATCTCGACCATATTACCGACACCCGCCACGGCCAGCGCAGCCACCAGTACGACCCGCTGAATCGCCTGATTCGCATCCGCCATTCCCGCGACCAACCTCCGGAAATCTTCGCCCACGACCCGGCCGGCAATCTGCTGATGCAGGACCGTCCGGGCCCGGCCACCGTCAAAGGCAATCGCCTGCTGATGCACGGCGACTGCCACTTCGACTACGACGCCTTCGGCAACCTGATCCGTGAACGCCGTGGCACCGGGCAGAAACTGGTCACCGAATACCGCTACGACTGCCAGCACCGGCTGATCGGCGTCACCACCCCGGACGGCCGTTGCTCAAGCTACCGCTACGACGCCTTCGGCCGTCGTATCGCCAAAACCGTTGACGACTACACCACCGAGTTCTTCTGGCAAGGCGACAACCTCGTCGCCGAAAGCGGCCGCGAGCATTACCGCAGCTACGTCTATGAACCGGGCAGCTTCCGCCCGCTGGCCATGCTCGACGGCAAAGGCCCGAAAAAGGCCTGCCCGTTCTACTACCAACTCGACCATCTCGGTACACCACAAGAACTCACCGACTACAGCGGCGACATCATCTGGGCCGCCCGATACACCGCGTATGGCCGCCTCACCCGCCTCAACCGCGACACTCATCAGGTCCTCGACCAGCCGTTGCGCTTTCAAGGGCAGTATTTCGACGCGGAAACCGGCCTGCACTACAACCGGCATCGCTACTACAATCCGGATGTCGGGCGATACCTGACGCCGGACCCGAGCAAATTGGCAGGCGGGTTAAACGGCTATCAGTACACGCGCAATCCGACGGGTTGGGTTGATCCGCTGGGGTTGAATGATTGTCCCGGGGCGGATGGGTGTAAGAAGCCGTCGTTTGGGGATGAGGATCCGGCGGGTAAGGTTGGGGTTGATGAGGGGGAGCCTCAACTTCCTTCATACGAGGAGGAAAAGTATTTATATCGTGGAGATGGTCGCCATCCAGATGAAATTTTTGACCAGGGCTTTAAAACCAAGGGCGACAGCAATGATTTGCTGCTTCACTCACTTGACAGCAACAAGCCACCGAGCAATTTTGTTAGTACTTCTCCGGATAGAGAAGTTGGAATCGACTTCGCGACGAAATTCAATATGAAAAGTGGTTTTTTGTACACCATGCGAATGATTCCAGGTAGAGATCTAATAAAGGAGCTGGGAAAAAAATACAAATTTAGCAATGAAAGAGAGATAGCAATTCAAGGTGGAATAAAAAGGGAGGACATTCTCGGTGTTACGCCTATTGGTGCTAATGGTCGCCCCGCTAGTTACACCACCTTAAATCCGAACAGGAAATAGAAAGTGGACAGCGTAGAGATTGTGATAATCAAAAACGGCAGACGCCAGACCGCGAAACTTCTCTGCGACTCGGAAATGCTGACTATTAATTTTGTTATGGAGGATGGATATAGCAAGACTTATGCAGGAGCGGATTTTTACGACTGCCTTGGCAACATCAGAAAAGAGCACAACGATATAGCTTTTTTGTGCAAGGGAGCAAAAATAAACGTACATCCTTCCAGCATGTCCTCCCAGATGTCGCTCGGAGTAAAAGCATATGAACTTACGCTAGGTAAATATGCATCAAGGCGTGATCTGATAAATATTTTTGACTATGAAGAAAACAATCTCACGAGCGATCCGGAGGTTCAGCGAGACTTCTTTATGCGCTGGGTTGAGTCAGACATTTCAGACGAGTAGAAAGTCGAGAAAACGTTCATGAAGCCTTCGATTGCCTATGAAAAACTCAACAAGCCCAGCTCTACGCTGGGCTCAGTTCTACAGTAACAACTCTTACTTAGCCGCCGAACCAGCAGTTTTACCTGCACTTTGCGCCCCATTACCACTCCCCCCAGCACTACCTGATTCTCCAGACCCACTTCCAGAACCACTCCCCATCGAATTTCCACCGCTCATCGAACCACTTCCCTCCCCCGGGCTGGTGCTACTCCCGTTGGCATCACCGCCACTCCCACCACCAATGGTGTCCGGTGGCGGCGCCTTCCCGTCCGAGGTACCCGCATTCATTTCCGAGTAAGGTGGCATCCCGCCCTTGTCCACTGGCGCATCGCGGCCAGAAGATTGAGCAAGCGCCGCCAATGAGCTGATCGACAATAAGCCGGCCACCGTCAAGGTCGTCAGTTTTGACCTGATCATGGCGCACCTCCTTTAAAGAGTGCTTTACCTGATCTCTGGCAGCGGTCGCTTTTTAAAGGTGCCGCACAACCGACGAGCGGCGATGGATCGCTGCGCAGGCTTCAGCTCGGTTCTCCCGATAGATCATCACCGGCAATGTCCGGGTCTTCGGGGTCGGCTTCCACATCACCGCGCTTCACATCATCGGAGGGCACCTGTTCAACACCCGTATCGTCGTCATCATCGGGCGGGCGTTGGTCGCGACTCAGGGAGTTAGTGGGAGAAGGCAGCGGATATTCGGGGGTATCGTCGATATCGGCGTCTTTCGGATCAGCGTTCATAACGCACCTCTCAATGGACCTGAAAAGCAGTTCCTGACATTTCGAAGACAACTCGACAGACGCGGTTCGATCAGAGGGACGATTGGTCAGCCCGACCGCAAGGCCCGGTCATTCGTCGTCTTCCTCGTCATACTCATCGTTCTCGTAATTGCCCACATCACCTGCGTCATCGGCATCGTTGAGTGGCACCGTGGCGTCGTCCATCAGAGACCCCGGGTCTTCGTTGCCAGGATCATTGATCGGGCCTTCTTCTTCCATGCCTTCGGTTTGCGCAGTCATGACATTCCTCACAACGTTCAGGGGTGTATGAAGTTCGAAACGTCCCACGTCCAAACGTTCCAGACGCCTACTGAAAGAAACGAAAAACCCGGCACTGGGCCGGGTCTCTCTACTGCCACTCGCTAGTGACTCAGTGATGCTTGTTCTTGTGTTTATGTTTGTATTTCCCGCCACCGGAATGCGAGCCGCCGCTGTCATCACCCAGATTGCTGCCCACCGCGCCACCGGCTGCACCGCCCAGGCCGGCGCCAATGGTTGAACCGGTGGAGCCACCCAGGCTGTTGCCGATGACCGAGCCGCCCGCCGCGCCGACACCGCCGCCAATGGCCGCTTCTGTGCGGCTGCCCTTGCGCGCACCGACCGCGCTGCCTGCCGCACCACCGACGCCAGCGCCCACCGCTGCCCCGGTGCTGCCACCCAGTTGCCCGCCGACCACGTTACCCAACGCGCCGCCAAGACCACCGCCCACTGCAGCGGTGCCGTCTCCGGCCGCCATTGCACCCTGAGCGATCAAAAGTCCTAAAACCACCGTGGACAAAGTCAAACGCATGATGTGAACCTCCAATTTCCGCTTTGGGGGAAGAACGTGCCGCGGATAGGCCTCAGCCTGGCATCAGCGTCTATCGAACCTGGCCACTCGCGACCGTGGAACAACAAACCCAACACCGACTGTAAGATTTGAGCAACACGCGAGAGAAACGTTCCAAAATGAAAAAGCCCGGCATCAAGCCGGGCCTTTTCAGCGGATCATTCAGGATCAGTGACCCTTTTTGGACAGATTGCTACCCACTCCGCCGCCCAATGCACCACCCAGGCCGGCGCCGATGGTGGAACCTGTCTTGCCACCCAGGCTGTTGCCGATCACCGAACCACCCGCCGCGCCGACACCGCCGCCGATGGCCGCTTTGGTGCGGCTGCCTTTGCGTGCTGCAACAGCACTGCCGGCTGCGCCTGCTACGCCAGCGCCGATCGCGGCACCGGTGCTGCCGCCCATTTTCTGGCCGACCACATTACCCAGCGCGCCACCCAGACCACCACCGAGCGCGGCCGTGCCGTCACCGGCAGCCATCGCACCTTGAGCAACCAAAAGGCCCAGAACCAGAGCAGGCAGTGTTAAACGCATAACGAGAACCTCAAAAAAGGGGGGAAACCGAAAGGCCGGAGATTGAATGCTGTAGAGGAGGTAAAGTCCAGACGCAAAACACGGAACAGCCTCGTCATTGGCGACGATTGGACAGCATTTGTGGAAAAGGTTTTATGACAGGCAAAAAAAAGCCCGCTGGGGAGACGGGCCAGGGTACTGCTTTCTAACGGATGAGCTGAGACTACGTAGGGCGGTGTGAAAAGTTTGTGAAAACATTTCCAAACTGTAGGACATTTCTCTGCGCTGCCTTCGAGCCACGTTTTCTACCCTTCAGAAACAAG
Source organism: Pseudomonas sp. A-RE-19 (assembly GCF_019956555.1). Lineage (GTDB taxonomy): Bacteria > Pseudomonadota > Gammaproteobacteria > Pseudomonadales > Pseudomonadaceae > Aquipseudomonas. The sequence goes on from NZ_JAHBDQ010000022.1 coordinate 13,482, forward strand.
AAACCCCGCTCGCTGGCGGGGCTCGTACGGGTAACTGTTTACTTCCTGGAAGGCGCACCCAGCTTGGGCATAAATTTCGATTTCGGCCCTCGGGTTCGAGGCACTGCAGATTTGATTTTGTTGATTTTGATACGGTCTTCACCGAAGCTCGGCACATAGTCCGTCTGACCACATTGCACGCAATTATTGATCGGAAACTCTGCCCCGTCGTCTTCGATATACGGCTCAGTCATATCTTCGCTCCTCCCAAACGGGTCGATACCGGCAAGCCCTTTTTGCCTGAAAAATATCGACCACCCAGGATTTTGAGACTAGTCGGTCATTCCCAGACTTGTGATTCAGATTGTTAGTGCCCGACGAATGGCTAGTGCCTGCTTCCTACAAAACCGAATGGCGAATAAAGAAAGTGCTCGCCCTTGGCATGGCGGCACCCTCAATATTTTTCATGCCCATTTACCTCAGTTTGACCGCCGTCCCCGTCACAAACACCACTACCATCCCACCCTTGCCGGACGGCATGCTGATCTCAAAATCGAGCCCCACCACCGCATCTGCCTGTAGCGCCAGCGCCCGCTCCTTGATCTCGTCAGTGGCCTGAATTCGCGCCTCCATCAACGCCCGCTCCAACGTCTGAGAGCGCCCACCGAAAAAATCCCGCATCCCGGCGAACACATCGCGGATCACGTTAACGCCCTGCACCGACTCGGCACTTACGATATCCAGGTAAGCGGTGATTTGCCGACCTTCGATGGTGTGGGTTGTGGTGGCGATCATGAGATTTCCTTGTTCAGAGCTGTCGTCGACTGGGTGACATTACGGGAAACGACGCGAGGATTGAGCATAGAGGTCGATTCCGCGGTTTGAAAAGGTCGTACCCGAAAAGGAACCAAGTCCTGCATATCGTTCGGAGACTGTGCACCGTTCATGCATTCGACTTCGCAGCGCTTTGCGCTAATCCGCTGCGGGATGGGTGTGATGTGCTGGATGTGATTGGGCAGAAGCTGGATAAGATGCCGGATTGACTGGATTGCCGAACAGATGGGGCATACCAACGGGAATATGATCCGTCAGCATTATGGGACTTGGATCAACGAGGATGGTCCGGATGTCATCGGAATGTTGCAATTAGCACTGAAGCGATAGAGGTTCAGCTACTACTTTCTGATTGGTGCAATAAGGCCCCCGCACCTGGCTTGGGTGTGGGGCCCTATTGAACATAGGTCCCGTTATTCGCAGTGCAGCCTCGGGATAAACTAAAAATGAGGAGGATTCAGAACAACCATGACAGAATCCGCGATGTCACTTTGTAATCATGGAGTTTATGGATGAACCGTTTTGCGCATTTTTTCGGAATTCTGGCCGCAGTCGTAAGCTTTGCTACCTCCGCCGCCTCTTCCCTCCAGGATATTAACTATTCGGTAGTCAGTGATAACTCTAAGCGCGATATCAAGCGAGCGGTCGAGGTTGTTCTAGACGAACGTGTGGATCAACCCACACTTGAAGCATTGGCGAATCAAATCAAAAATTCGAACCCAATGAGTTTTCAACGAACCTTCATCAGCTGGCGGATCAAAGGTGAGGATGGTGGTGGGTACTGGGCCAAGACAGATTTTGACCCGACATTAAACGTTCGGTTTTTGGGAACCACAGTCGCTGAGTACAATAAACTTAAGACCAGCAGCACAGCAGCCGAAGGAGAGGTGTTTGGTAGCTGGCTGAGTAACTGGGGAACCGATTACAAAATGGTGGGTTACCGAAAAGACGGGAAAATATTTATCCGCTCCACGTTTAAAGATGGCTCGTCGGGAACCAAGGAATTTGTTTCGAAGAAGATTTCCGGCCGATCTGTTCTAGTCGATGCTGAAGGAAGCGATTTCGGTGAATATTACCTCGTTAACGCAAAGGGCGATCTGGAGTTCTGGGGCGAAAACGGCAGTTTCTATACGGCTAAGAAAACTGACTGAGGCTCTGACGCGTTCGGGCCCGAGCTTGCGCAAAATTGCGTCGAACCACGCCATCTATAAACGCTTGGTCTAACGCCAAACGACAAAAGCCTGCCAATAGGCGGGTTTTTTGTGTCGGTGATTTAACAAAACGTCGTTACTCGCAGCACATCAGGCCTGCTTCGATTCGATCCAGTCCCCATCGAAGAAATCCGCACCGGCTGGCTTTGGCTTGCCCAGGACGTAATGTACATATAGGTTTTTGTTTTCGTCATTTCCCGTGGCGGTGGTTACCGCCAGCAGTTTCCAGCCTGTGGCTAATAGTGCGTTCGCCTTGGTCTGACCTAATACTTCGATTATTTCAGCCGCTTCATGGAGCTGCATGCGTCCTTTCCTCTGCGAATGCCCACGCGGGGCGACCGCTTCAGTTTAGTCCACCCGTCAGCGGCGGGGGTTCCTTTCCGGGGAAAGTTTGTCCGGTTGGAGATAGAGTTTTCCCGCTCCGATCAATGGGCGTTATGCATCACGCGCCCTGGCCTTGCGCCGGGCTTCCAGAACTTCAAGTAGCAGGTATGCCACAAACATGGCGAGCGTGGCGGCATAACAGAGCCAGATGATGAGCGACCAGCGCTGCACGTTAAATTCGCCATAGGAGCCAAACGCTACGTACTCAATAAGCGCGACGGCGAGCAAATTGCCGACGAAGCCGAACCAAGTCATGGGTTATTCCTTACAGCTGGCCGGCGGCAGTCGTCGGTTCCGTGGATTGAGTGTATTAAACGCTGATTTTATGCACAGCGATCAACGAGATGCGGCTCGCATCTTTAAGCCAGAAAAAGACGCCCCAGTCCCATATCAGTCCCATATGAGCATTTTTCAGACGCCAAAAACCACAAACCCCCGACTTTCGCTAGGAAAATCAGGGGTTTGTGTTTGCAGAATGTGGCGGTGAAGGAGAGATTCGAACTCTCGATACAGTTTCCTGTATACACACTTTCCAGGCGTGCTCCTTAAGCCACTCGGACACTTCACCGTATCTCTTCAAACATATTCAGTCTGTCGAGGCGCGCTAATGTAGTCGAAAGCTTTTCTGATGGCAAACTTTTTTTTCAGAATTTTCATGCGGTTAACTCCGTTAACCCTTTCGTGCCGCTCACGGGCATGGCAAACCTGCCAATCTCTGGCTTCGCGTCTCCTTCTATATAGAGGGCAATGCGCGGCGGGCGTGGCGGGTTGCGCCCGGCGGCTGGGAAAAGGGTGACTGACGGGTCAGTCACAGCGCTTTACCTGGCCTACGGCGGTGGGTAACGTCTGCCCTACTTTATTAGAAGGATTGGCGTCATGAGTGAGTTGATTTCCTACCATCTCGAAGACGGTATCGCGACCCTGACCTTGAGCAATGGCAAGGTCAATGCCATCTCGCCAGACGTGATCGTTGCGTTTAACGCTGCGCTGGATCGGGCGGTGGAAGATCGGGCGGTGGTGATCATTACCAGTCAGCCGGGTATTTTTTCGGGTGGTTATGACCTGAAGGTGATGACGGCCGGTCCTAAAGAGGCCATTGCATTGGTAGCCGCCGGTTCGACGCTGGCTCGTCGCCTGCTGTCGCACCCGTTCCCGGTGGTCGTGGCGTGTCCTGGACATGCGGTGGCCAAGGGTGCGTTTATTCTGTTGTCGGCTGACTATCGCATTGGTGTCGACGGCCCGTTCAGCATTGGGCTGAACGAAGTGCAGATCGGCATGACCATGCACCACGCCGGTATCGAGCTGGCGCGTGATCGTCTGCGCAAGTCGGCATTTCATCGCGCGGTGATCAATGCCGAGATGTTCAATCCGCAGAGTGCTGTGGATGCCGGTTTCCTTGATGTGGTGGTGTCGGCCGAAGAGCTGCAAGGCGCGGCGCTGGCGGCGGCTCGTCAGTTGAAGAAGCTCAATATGATCGCCCACAAGAACACCAAGCTGAAAGTGCGCAAGGCGCTGCTGGAGACGCTGGACAACGCGATCATCCTGGATCAGGAGCATATGGGTTAAGCCTGAACGCACTGCACCGAAAAGCCCGACCGTCGTGTCGGGCTTTTTCTTGTGTGTTGGGTTTAAAAACTTACAACCGCTCTAATCCGCGTCTGACCTACAAGTCGGAAACATGCGCTCAAACATCGGCTATCTCCCCCTTCCATAGCGGCAATTGCCGAAAACAGTGCACATCCGTACACTGCGCCACCTTTTGTCCCGGTGGGCCCTTTAAATGCTGTTTGTGTTTCGTATGTTATTGATGGGCTTGCATTTTATTCTGGCCGGCGTGCTTGGGGTGGTCCTCGGTCTATGCCGGCCGTTCAATCCGGACAACAGCCGTTTATGCGCGCGGCTGTATGCGTGGCCGGCGATGTGCATTTTGCGTTTGCGGGTGAAGGCCGACGTCGGGCCGTTGATGGATAAGCCTGACAGCTGCGTGATCATTGCCAATCACCAATCCAACTACGACCTGTTTGTGTTCGGCAACGTGGTGCCCCGCCGCACTGTTTGCATTGGCAAGAAGAGCCTGAAATGGGTGCCGCTGTTCGGGCAGTTGTTCTGGCTGGCCGGCAATGTGTTGATTGACCGCGGCAATGCGCACAAGGCACGCCAGTCGATGCTGACCACCACTCACACCTTGCAGCATCAAGACACTTCGATCTGGGTCTTCCCGGAAGGCACGCGCAACCTCGGCGAAGAGCTGCTGCCATTCAAGAAAGGCGCGTTCCAGATGGCGATAGCCGCGGGCGTGCCGATTGTTCCGGTGTGTGTCAGCAGTTACGTCAAACACATGCGATTGAACCATTGGCGCAGTGGGAAGATTCTGATCCGCTCGCTACCGGCGATTCCTACGGCTGGATTGAATCTGGATGACATGCCCATGCTGATCGCCCAGTGCCGCGAGCAGATGCGCGAGTGCATCGACTCAATGGATCGGCAACTGCATGCCGCCTGAAACAAACCCGCCCTGTGCGGGTTTTCTTTTGCCTGCGAACTCTGCAGATTTTGCTGACTCTGAAGCAGTAGAGAAGGTTAAGCTGAATCCTGCGTGCCACTGCATTCTTGCAAATAAAAAGCGCTAATAAAAAGTGAATCAAAATCATGGGTAGAGTCGTTGCTGCTGCGGTTTACAGCGCCGGTAAGAAAGTCACCAATATCACCCTCGATGAAGGTGCTGCCTGGGCGGCCAAACCCGGCCACTTTGTCTGGATTGGCCTCGAAGAACCAAACGCCCAGGAGCTGTTCAACCTGCAACGCCAGTTCAACCTGCACGAACTGGCCATCGAAGACGCCCTGGAAAAACACAGCCGACCGAAGCTGGAAACCTTCGGCGATGCGCTGTTTATCGTCACGTATTCGCCGATCCGCAATGAAGGCAAACTGGAGTTCATCGAGACTCATATCTTCGCCGGCAAGGGCTACATCATTACCGCCCGTAACGGTCATTCGGCGTCCTACGCCTATGTCCGACAGCGTTGTGAGGCGCGGCCGCTGTTGCTGGAGCATGGGGAAGATTTCGTGCTCTATGCCATCCTCGACTTCGTGATTGAAAACTACCAGCCGATGGGCGAAGCGATCCATGCCGAGATCGATGAGTTGGAGAGCAATGTCATCTGCGGCTCCCTGAACGAGCGCGACATTCAGAAACTCCACGGCCTGCGCCGCGATGTATTGCGCTTGCGCCGGTATGCGGCGCCGATGGTGGAGATCGGTGAAGAATTGCAAAAGCTGAGCTTTCCATTCATCGACAAGAACATGCGCCCGTATTTCCGCGATGTGCAGATTCATGTCACGCGGCAGATGGAAGACCTGACAACCCTGGCGGACATTGCCAGCCAGACCATCGAGGTCGGGGTGTTGCTGGAGGCGTCACGGCAGAGCGTGGTGCAGCGCAAGTTTGCGGCATGGGCGGCGATTCTGGCGTTCCCGACGGCGGTGGCCGGGATTTACGGGATGAACTTCCAGAACATGCCGGAGTTGAGTTGGCATTACGGGTATTTCGCGGTGTTGGGGTTTATTACTGTTGGGTGCGTCGGTTTGTGGGCGAGCTTCAAGCGGTCGGGGTGGTTGTAGTCAAGACCGAGGCGTCTGCAAGATTCGCGGGCAAGCCTCGCTCCTACAGGTACGTCGAAACCTTGTAGGAGCGAGGCTTGCCCGCGAAGCTTTTAAGGCTTGACCGACTCCCCCTCAGGCTTATGCGCCACAAACCGCATCATCCACTCTGCGACGGTAGTGCCGTGATGCTCGTGCTCAAGACTCGCCATACCTTTCGAATAAATCTGCTCGCCCAGCGCTTCCTGACGAATATCCAACAATGCCCGTGAGTAATCGTGAATGAACTCCGGATGCCCCTGGAAGCACAGCACTTGATCGTTGATGTGGTACGCGGCGAACGGGCAGAAATCACTCGAGGCGATGACCGTAGCGTTTTCCGGTAGCGCGGTGACCTGATCCTGGTGGCTGATCAGCAGCGTCAGCTCCTCCCTTACCGGGCTCATCCATGGCGCCTTGGCCGCGAGTTTGTAGTTGTGGGTGCCGACGCCCCAGCCTTGGGTCGCCCGCTCGCTCTTGCCGCCTAACAGCAGCGCCAGCAGTTGATGGCCGAAGCACACGCCCAGCAATTTGTCGCCACGCTCGTAGCGGCTCAGCAGGTACGTCTTGAGGGTTTGAATCCATGGGTCGGTGCCGAAGGAGTCGGCCTTGCTGCCGGTGACCAGATAAGCATCAAAGGTCAGGTCATCGCTGGGATAATCGCCCTGCATCACGTTGTACACGGTGAACTCGGCAGCGATGGGTTGCTGCGAAAACAGACGCTGGAACATCTGCCCGTAACCCTGATATTGATCGACCAGTTCCGGACGCAGGATGTCGGTTTCCAGAATGCAGATGCGTAACGACATAAAAAATACCTGACACGTGATGGGAATAACGCACACCCCAGAGCCTGCCTTGAAACACGGTGGCAAGGCAAGCCCCGGAATGCGTCATTGGTCCCTTAGAACGCCCCCTTAGAACAACGTGTCTTTGGCGGCTTTCTCCAGCAGCAATGCAGGCGGCGTGAAGCGCTCACCGTACTGTTCGGCCAGGTATTGGGCGCGGGCGACGAAGTCTTTCACGCCATACTGATTGATGAATTGCAGCGCACCGCCGGTCCAGGCCGCGAAACCGATACCGAAGATCGAGCCGACGTTGGCATCCGCCGTCGAGGTCAGCACGCCCTCTTCCATACAGCGCACGGTTTCGATGGCTTGGACGAACAGCAGTCGATCACGTATGTCCTGCGGTGAAATCTGACCATCGGCTTTCTCGAATCGGGCTTTCAACTCTGGCCACAAATGCTTCTGCCCTGCGGCCGGGTAATCGTAGAAACCACCTCCAGCGGCCTTGCCCGGACGCTTGTATTCCTTGAGCAGCAAGTCAATCACGGCGAACGCCGGGTGCTCAATCAGGGTTTTCCCTTCCGCTCGCAGGTCTTTGCCGGTTTGCTCGCGGATATGGCTCATGAGGCTGAGGGAAACTTCGTCGGAGATCGCCAGAGGCCCGACGGGCATGCCAGCCTTGCGCGCTTCGGTCTCGATCATCGGTGCGCTCACACCTTCACCCAGCATGGCGATGCCTTCGTTGGTGAAGGTGCCGAACACCCGCGAGGTAAAGAAGCCACGACTGTCGTTGACCACAATCGGGGTTTTCTTGATTTGCAGGACGAAATCGAACCCGCGAGCCAGGGTTTCGTCGCTGGTATGGGCGCCTTTGATGATTTCCACCAGCGGCATTTTCTCCACGGGACTGAAGAAATGCAGGCCGATGAATTTCGTCTGGTCCGGCACGGCGGTGGCCAGGCCACTGATCGGCAAGGTCGAGGTATTGGAGGCGATGACCGCGTCCGGGCCGACGACAGTTTGCGCGGCTGATGAGACCTTGGCCTTCAGTTCACGATCTTCAAACACCGCTTCAATGATCAAATCGCAACCGGCCAGGTCCGCATCGTTCTCGGTGCCATGGATTCGCGCCAAAACCTCCTCGCGCTGCTCCCGAGTTAACTGACCACGCGCAACCTTCTTGTCCAGCAACGCCGCCGAGTGGGCCTTGCCCTTCTCTGCCGCGGCGAGGTTGATGTCTTTGAGCACCACGTCGATGCCGGCCAAGGCGCTGACAAACGCGATGCCCGCGCCCATCATCCCGGCGCCGAGCACGCCGACTTTTTTTGTCACGCAAGGCGCGATGCCTTGGGGCCGCGAGCCGCCGGCATTGATCTCATTGAGCTGGAACCAGAACGTGCCGATGAGGTTTTTCGCCACCTGGCCGGTGGTCAACTCGGTGAAGTAGCGGGTTTCGATCAGCTGCGCTGTATCAAAATCCACTTGAGCGCCCTCCACGGCGGCGCAGAGGATTTTCTCCGGCGCCGGCAGGCAGCCCTGGGTTTTGCTGCGCAGGATCGACGGTGTGATGGCCAGCATCGGCGTGACTTTCGGATCCGACGGCGTGCCGCCAGGGATCTGATAACCCTTCACATCCCAGCGCTGCACAGCGACCGGGTGAGCGACAATCCACGCCCGCGCCTTGGCCATCAGCTCGTCGCGATCGGCTGCCAACTCGTCGATCAACCGCGCCTGCAACGCCTGTTGCGGACGGATTTTCTTGCCTTCAAGCAGATACGGCAGGGCTTTTTCAATGCCCAGCATGCGGACCATGCGCACCACCCCGCCGCCGCCCGGCAACAGGCCGAGGGTGACTTCCGGCAGGCCAAGCAGCACCGACGGATTGTCCAGCGCCACGCGATGATGACAGGCCAGGCATATTTCCCAACCGCCACCGAGCGCCGCACCATTGATGGCGGCGACCACCGGTTTGCCAAGGGTTTCCAGGGTGCGCAGTTGGCCCTTGAGGGTCAGCACCATGTCGTAAAAGATTTTGGCTTCGGGTTTGCCGACCTTGATCAGTTCGTTGAGGTCGCCGCCAGCGAAGAAGGTTTTCTTGGCCGAGGTGATGATGATGCCGGCAATGGCCTCCTTGTCGGCGACCAGTCGCTCGACACAGGTGGCCATCGCTTCGCGGTAGTCCGAGTTCATGGTGTTGGCGCTCTGGCCCGGCATGTCGATGGTCAGGACAACGATCTGGTCCTGACCTGTTTCGTAACGGATGGCTTGTGTCATGGCAATTTTCCTTGAGTCGGATTTTCTTAAAGTCAGGCTCAGAGGCGTTCGATGATGGTGGCAATGCCCATGCCGCCGCCGACACACAATGTCGCCAGGCCATAGCGCAGGCGCCGGGTTTCCAGTTCATCGAGCAGCGTGCCGAGAATCGCGCAGCCAGTGGCGCCGAGCGGGTGGCCCATGGCGATGGAGCCGCCGTTGACGTTGACCTTGTCGGGGTCGATGGCCATGTCCTTGATGAACTTGAGCACGACCGAGGCGAACGCTTCGTTGACTTCGAACAGGTCGATGTCTTCGACCCGCAGCCCGGCCTTGGCCAGTGCCTTGCGGGTGGCCGGCGCGGGGCCGGTGAGCATGATGGTCGGGTCGGTGCTGGTGACCGCCGTGGCGACGATTCGCGCCCGTGGCAGCAGGCCCAGCGCCCGGCCCTTCGCTTCGGAGCCGATCAACATCAGCGCCGCGCCATCGACGATCCCGGAACTGTTGCCCGGCGTGTGAACGTGGTTGATCCGCTCCACCTGGCTGTAAACCCGCAATGCCGTGGCGTCGAAGCCCATTTGCCCGATTATTTCGAAGCTCGGCTTGAGCTTGGCCAAACCTTCCATCGTCGATTCGGCGCGAATGAATTCATCGTGGTCGAGCAGAATGATGCCGTTCTGGTCTTGCACCGGCACCAACGACTTGTTGAACGAACCGTCCGCCCGTGCCCGCGCCGCCTTCTGTTGGGAGCACAACGCGAAGGCATCGACGTCCTGACGGCTGAAACCTTCAATCGTGGCGATCAGGTCGGCACCCACGCCCTGGGGCGTGAAATGGCTGTGCAAGTTGGTTTCCGGGTCCAGCGCCCAGGCGCCGCCGTCGCTGCCCATGGCCACGCGGGACATCGACTCGACGCCACCGACCACCACCAGGTCTTCGAAGCCGGAACGCACTTTCATCGCACCGAGGTTCACCGCCTCCAGCCCTGATGCGCAGAAGCGATTGAGCTGCATGCCGGCCACGCTGACGTCCCAATCGGCCACCTGCGTGGCAGTCTTGGCGATGTCGGAGCCCTGATCGCCGATGGGCGTCACGCAGCCGAGCACCACGTCATCGACCTGACTGGTGTCGAGGGATGTACGCCGCTGCAACGCCGTCAGCAGCCCGGCCACCAGGGTCACTGGCTTGACACTGTGCAAGGCGCCATTGGCTTTGCCTTTGCCGCGGGGCGTGCGCAACGCGTCGAATATCAAAGCTTGGGTCATGACGTCCTCGAAACCTGATGGTGAATGAAGATCAAAAGATCGCAGCCTTCGGCAGCTCCAACGGAGAGCCCGTGAGCCTGATCTTTATGCACTCACCTTATGCCGGGCAGCCGTGGATTCAATGACCGCAGTGCTCATTGGCGTTGACGGTCACGCTCAGACGAACGGTAGTCTGCTACCGGATTAACCGATTCAGGTCACCGAGCTGTCTAGCCAACGGGCGCCCAAGAAGCTGGCCATAGGCCTCATGTCTTTTTAAAAGCGATGGTCGCTAAATACATACGAAAGGGATCTAAGCCAAGCGTGACGCGGGCCCTAAGGTAAACCTGTACGAAGTTGTCGTCGGGTTTTGCCGAGGCACTCGTCCTACAGGGAAGTACAGCGCTCTGCCGTCATGGAGATATGCAGGCAGGCATCAGGAAATAACAAAAAAGGCGGTCAGCCATGTTCAAGCATTCGAAAATTCGTCAAGCCGGGCTCATTCTATTCGCCACTACACTGCTGCTGATTTTGCCGAACCTGACCAAGGTGATTGGCTGATCGAGCATCAGGGGGTTTATTTCGCCTGATTAAAAAGTGTGACTGGCTCGCTATCCGGGCCAGCGTGACTGTGCCAACCTTTGCGGCACTTCCACGACATGGACGGCAATCACTTGAAAGCGCTCATTCTATTGGGGGCCTTGCTGCTCAGCACGCCTCTGTCTGCCGCACAGCTCAATCTTGCGCTGGGCGCGAGCTCCCGCACCTGGCAAACCGAGGAATTGCTCAAGCATCCTCAGGTTCAGACCATCACGATCACTAACGACGTTTCCTACAAACGGGACATGAGCTATCGCGCTGTGCCGTTGGCGGCGTTGTTGACGGGCGTCAAGCCTGACGATCATCTGCAAGCTGTTGCCCTGGACGGTTTTGCCGCCGAGCTGGCTGCCGCGCCGCTGCTCAACACCCAAGGGGCGCGGGCCTGGCTGGCGATTGAAGACCCGGCCCAGCCGTGGCCGCCGTTGTCAGAGGGCAAGCACAGTGCGGGGCCGTTTTATCTGGTCTGGACCGATCCGCAGGCAGGCAATATCAGCCCCGAGCAATGGCCCTTCGAAGTCGCCAGCATCAAGCGCATGGCCCCGGTGGCCGAGCGCTTCCCTGCCCTGTTGCCCGATCCTGCGCTGAAGGCGGACGATCCGGTGAACAAGGGTTTTGCGCTGTTTCAGAAAAACTGCCTGGCCTGTCATCGATTGAATGGCGCGGGGGATGCGCAGTTCGGGCCAGACCTGAATATTCCGTTCAACCCGACCGAGTATTTCGGCGCGGACTTCCTCAAGCGCTACATTCGTGATCCGCAGAGCCTGCGTCAGTGGCCGCAGGCGAAGATGCCGGCGTTCGCGACGACGGTGTTGCCGGAGGGGGATCTGGAGTTGTTGGTGGGGTATTTGAAACATATGGCGGGACGGAAGGTGCAACCCTGACACCAATCCCCTTGTGGGAGCGAGCCTGCTCGCGATAGCGGATGTTCAGTCAGTAAATCTGTAGCTGACACACCGCTATCGCGAGCAGGCTCGCTCCCACAGGGGATTTGTGAAATCCCGGATTACTGCTGTTGCACTGAGATCACCGGCGCTGGCGTCGGCGAAACAAACACCTTCGCATGCATCTGCTCGCACCCACCGCCACGGCGCATGCCGCGCACCGGGCAGGCGTCGAGGTAGTCCAGGCCCACGGCCAGTTTCAAGTGACGTTCAGGGCGGGCCAGTTCGTTGGTCACGTCGAAGCTGTACCAGGCGTCATCCAGCCAGGCTTCAGCCCAGGCGTGACTGGCCAGGTGTTCGCTGTTTTCGCTGTACAGATACCCCGACACATACCGTGATGGAATGCCCAGGCTGCGGGCGCAGGCGAGAAACGCATGGGTGTGGTCCTGGCAGACCCCGGAACGCCCGGCGAAAGCTTGCGCGGCGCTGGTCTCCACTTCGGTGGAGCCCGGCGTGTAGGTCATGTGCTGGTTCAGGCCATGCATCAAATCAATCAGCGCCGTGCGATCCCGGCGTTGTTTACAGGCCTTTTCGGCAAACGCACGCAGGGCTTCGTCGGCTTCGGTCAGGCGCGTGAAGCGCAGGAACGGCAGCGCCGACTGGCTTTCATGCTCGGCTTCGCGCAGCTCATCGATGTCCACCTGCCCTCGGGCGCCGATGATGATTGCTTCGTGAGGTTCATCCAGGGTCAGCACATGCAGAATGTTGCCGAACGGATCGAGTTGCGCGCGCACCGGGCGTGGCAAATCGAGCTGCCAGCTGAGCACGTGCTGGCGTTCGCTGTCGTGGGGGGTCAGTCGCAGGTACTGGATGCTCGCCCGCACCTGATCTTCGTAGTGATAGGTGGTCTCGTGGCTAATGGAAAGTCTCATGCAGCCTCCAGGTAGGAACTGTGTATGGCGTTGCCCAACTGGCGCACCAGCGGGATGAACTCGGTCAGCCAGGCGTGCAGGCCTTCGTCGAGGATTTCGTTGATGCCGGTGTAGCGCAGGCGCGCGTCCATTTCTGCCGCCAAACGCTGGGCAGGACGACCGTTGGCCCCCGGTAACTGGGCGAGGATCTGGTCGATTTCTTCGGTGCAGGCCCGCAGGGAGCGCGGCACGTCGGCGCGTAGCAGCAACAGCTCGGCCACATGCCGGGCACCTGGCGCGTCGCGGTAGATCTCGGTGTAAGCCTCGAACGACGACAAAGCCCGCAGCAACGCGCTCCACTGGTAGTAGGCGTGAGCCGTGCCGTCGCTGACCGCTTCGGCCTGATCGCCGGCCATTTCGTAACGGGCGTCGAGCAGGCGCAACGTGTTGTCAGCCCTTTCGATAAAGGTGCCCAGACGAATGAACCGGAACGCGTCGTTACGCATGATCGTGCCGTAGGACGCTCCGCGAAACAGGTGGGAACGTTCCTTGATCCACTCACAGAAACGGCTCATGCCATAACGACTCAAGCCCTGTTCGGCGATCCCGCGAATTTCCAGCCAGGTGGAGTTGATGTTTTCCCACATGTCGGCGGTGATTCGCCCACGCACCGCGTGGGCGCTGGCTCGCGCGGCACCCAGGCAGCTGTAGATGCTCGCCGGGTTGGCCGCATCCAAAGCGAAGAAATGCAGCAGCCGTTCGGCATGCAGATCGCCGTGACGCTCCAGGTAATCGTCCAGGGTGCCGGTAATCAGCAATGGCATGGCGAGTTCGTGCAAGCCATCGCCACGACCGTCCTGAGGCATCAGTGAAAGCGAATAACTGATGTCGAGCATCCGTGCGAGGTTTTCCGCCCGCTCCAGGTAACGCGACATCCAATACAAATCCGAGGCAGTTCTACTTAACATGGCAGGCTTCCTTCAATCCTCTACCACCCAGGTGTCCTTGGTTCCGCCGCCCTGGGAGGAATTCACCACCAGGGAGCCTTCGCGCAAGGCGACACGGGTCAAACCGCCGGGCACAACCCGGGTTTCGCGGCCAGACAATACAAACGGACGCAGGTCGATGTGGCGTGGAGCGATGCCGTTTTCGACAAAGGTCGGACAGGTCGACAGGGACAACGTCGGCTGGGCGATGTACGCGTGGGGCTTGGCTTTGATCCGCTCGCGGAAAGACTCGATTTCCGCCGCCGTCGCCGCTGGCCCCACCAGCATTCCGTAACCGCCGGAGCCCTGGGTTTCCTTGACCACCAGCTCTGGAAGATTGGCCAGCACGTGGGACAGTTCAGAGGGATTTCGACACTGCCACGTCGGCACGTTCTTCAGAATCGGCTCTTCATCCAGATAGAAACGAATCATGTCCGTGACGAAGGGATATACCGACTTATCGTCCGCGACCCCGGTACCGATGGCATTCGCCAGCACCACGTTGCCGGAACGGTAGGACGACAACAGCCCTGGAACGCCGAGCATCGAGTCCGGGTTGAACGCCAGCGGATCGAGGAAGGCATCGTCGAGGCGACGGTAGATCACATCGACCGCTTTCGGCCCGTCGGTGGTGCGCATGAACACCTTGTCGTCACGCACGAACAGGTCCGCGCCTTCCACCAGTTCAACGCCCATTTCCCGGGCCAGAAACGCATGCTCGAAAAACGCGCTGTTGAAGCGCCCCGGCGTCAGCACTACCACGCTCGGGTTATCGATCGGGCTGGAGCTTTTCAGGGTGTCGAGCAACAGGTTCGGATAGTGGTCGATCGGTGCGATGCGTTGGGCCGAGAACAACTCGGGGAACAGACGCATCATCATCTTGCGGTCTTCGAGCATGTAGCTCACACCGCTGGGGGTACGAAGATTGTCTTCGAGCACGTAGTACGTGCCGTCGCCATCGCGCACCAGGTCGACACCGGAAATGTGCGAATAGATATCGCGGTGCAGATCCAGCCCTTGCATCGCCAACTGATATTGCTCGTTGGCCAGCACTTGCTCGGCCGGGATGATGCCGGCCTTGATGATGCGCTGCTCGTGATAGAGGTCGGCAAGGAACATGTTCAATGCCTTGACCCGCTGAATGCAGCCGCGCTCGACCACCCGCCATTCACTGGCGGGGATACTGCGGGGAATGGTATCGAAGGGAATCAGGCGCTCTGTCCCTTGCTCATCACCATAGAGCGTGAATGTAATCCCGGCACGATGAAATAACAGATCGGCCTCGCGTCGCCGTTGTGCCAAAAGCTCGTCAGGCGTTTCGGCCAGCCAACGGGCAAACTCCCGATAATGCGGGCGGACCTGGCCGCCGGCATCGTACATCTCATCAAAATAGGTGCGGATCATGCCGTACTCCTTGTCACCCGGACTTCCAAGCCTTCGCAAGGCCCGTGCCATCGGCATAAACGCTTTGATATCAATCAGTTGGATAATGGCGCTGCACACACCGCACCAATCCTGTGCGGTAAATGCCCCAACCTGATCGCCCCCGCTTCATGGCGAAGCAATGCTGTCGCCTATCTGCAGCATAGTCAGAGTTGATTTCACTGCTCGGGGAGCGATGCGGATAATTCGCTCATTCGCTGAAAAACTTATTGTTCTTCCCTCTTAGCCGCCTGTTCAGGCGGCTTTTTTTGCGTTTTTGAAACGTTATGAATCAAAAACACGATCAAGAGATCGCAGCCTCGTTTCACTCGACAGCTCCTACAGAGAACGCATTCCAATGTAGGAGCTGTCGAGTGAAACGAGGCTGCGATCTTTTGGCTTTTTCAAACCGCGAAAACGAAAACGGCCGACCCAAAGGTCAGCCGTTGCTGAGTGTTGTCACTGTTCATAAGGTTATGCGAGTAGCCCTCGTATCTCCTGCTTGACGCCCCATCCTTCGATGATGCCGCCCAGAGGCTCGACCACCGCCTCGAAATCCTGCTCAAAGTCACCGATGCCGTCGTAGGTGGCGTACATCACTTTGCTCAGTTCCAGATGCCACGCGCCGTCGTCGCGCACGCTGATCTGGGCATTCAAGGATTCACCACTGAAATGACCTGCCGCCCTGCGTGCCCGCTCCTCGTCCGGGAAAATGGCGTAGAACTCGATGGGATGGAATCGTGAAAAGTCAAAACCGCCTTCTTTCATGCGGCGCAGCACACTGCTGCTGATGTCTTCTTGATAGGCTGTGCTCATGAAACGTCCCCCTCAGACTGATGGATAGACTTTCCGTATTCCCTGCACTTTCAACCGATTGGTGAAAGCGATACGGCAACAGAGGTTGCCGACGGGAAACAAGCATGTAGCTGACAAGACCAGACCTTAGCGAGTCATTCGCTGATCTCGCTTGCAGAGTAGCCGCAAGATAGAGCTGCTGCCAAGGCCTGGGTGTGAATGTGACAAGAGGTGTATCAGATCGGGGTAATACTGATGATTTCAATGCTGTTCTGGGATTTCAGACTTTTGACGGTCGGATCATCGGTACGCCCCTCCAGATCATTGAGATCCAGTTCGGCAGCGACCGGCAGGCACCGGGCGCGAATGAGTTTGGCGGCTTGCTCGCTGTTCGGGCATTCCTCGCACTCGAAGAGTTCGTCCACTGTTTCACCATGATCATCCACGAAAGTGATTTTCCACTTTTGCATCGGTGCCTCCTCGAACAAACCCATGGATGGGCTTACTTCTATCTGGACTTTTGACCGGAGCGATCGTTCAAACGGATTACCGCGTGGTGGCATGAAAAAAACACGGAAACCTGTGTAGGAGCGAAGCTTGCTCACGAACGCGGTGTATCAGTTGACATGTGTATTGACTGATACACCGCGTTCGCGAGCAAGCTTCGCTCCTACAGGGGTTATACGTAAATTTTAGTCGTTGCTTGGCTTGTTGACTGCTTGCAGCACGTATTGCGGCAAGGCGAAGGCACCGATGTGGATTTCCGGGTTGTAGTAGCGGGTGATGATGCCGCTGCCGGCGAACCGCTGTTGCAGGGTTTCGCGGGACAATTTGCGATAGGCGGTATTGGTCGCGCCCCAGGCGAAGGTCATCGCGCCGCCGATATAGGTCGGCACGGCCGCCTGATAGAAGTGCCAGTCCGGGAACAGGCTGCGCAGACGGCCGGCGGTGGTTTTGACTTCTTCGATTTGCATGAACGGGGTGCCGTTCTGGGTCACCAGAATGCCGCCTTCGTTCAGGCAGCGACGGCAAGCCTGGTAGAAGTTTTCGGAGAACAGCACTTCGCCCGGGCCGATCGGATCGGTGGAGTCGGAAATGATCACGTCGAACTTTTCGGTGGTGGTGGCGACGAAGCGCATGCCGTCGTCGATCACCAGGTTCAGGCGTGGGTCATCGAACGCACCCTTGGAGTGGTTCGGCAGGAATTCCTTGCACATATCGACCACGGTGCCGTCGATCTCGACCATGGTGATGTGCTCGATGCCGCGGTGCTTGGCCACTTCACGCAGCATGCCGCCGTCGCCGCCGCCGATGATCAGCACGCGCTTGGCGGTGCCATGGGCGAGGATCGGCACGTGGGTGAGCATTTCGTGGTAGATGAACTCGTCCGCTTCGGTGGTCTGGATCACGCCGTCCAGCGCCATTACCCGGCCCATGCGCGGGTTTTCGAAAATCACCAGGTGCTGGTGCTCGGTGCGCACTTCATGCAGCAGTTTTTCCATGCGAAAACGCTGGCCATAGCCTTCGTAGAGGGTTTCCAGGTACTCGCTGGCTGGGGGATTGCTCATGGGAAGTGCTCCGTGAATGCGGATGGCAACGGACGGTTACCCGCCCATGATGGTCAATCGATCGCCTTGATTGACCGGGAAAGGCGCGCATTCTACGTCGCGGAATATGACAGGTCGAACCTTCGTCATTGAAGTACACGCAGAACAATGTGGGAGCGAGCCTGCTCGCGATGACGGCGGCACCTTCAGCATCAATGTTGCAGACAGATCGCTATCGCGAGCAGGCTCGCTCCCACAAGGGAAATGCGTTGTGCCTGAGGAGGCAGTCAGATCCGCACGTTGCCTCGTGGCCCGGCGATGGCCCAGATGATCAGGCCCAGCACCGGCAGCAGGAGGATCAACAGCACCCAGAGGATTTTCATCCCGGTTTCGGCGCCACTTTTAAGCACGTTGATGATGGCCCAGATATCCAGGGCAAGAATAATCAGACCGACCAGGCTGTTGAACGTGGAACCCATGGTGACGCTCCCGAAGAGAGTGGTATGCCCTCTTAGGATAGTCGGGCCTTGCGAGGGTTCCGTTTTATTACCCGCGTTGCGGCTTCAGACGTGGATCGCCACTTTCAGGGCTTCCAGGGAGGGCGCGGCGGCAATGCCGACTTCGGCGCACAACTCAAGCACCCGTGGCACGTCGTTACCGTAGACCAGCACCACTTGCAGCTCGTCGTCGAGCAACTGGCTGAAGTTCATCAGCGTGTAACCGCCGTTTTCCTTGTTCATGCTGCTCATCTGCACCTGAATACGGTTGAGCGCCGTCAGGGCTTCGGTCTTGGCCAGTTGCTTGGGCTTGATGTTGAAATCGACGCCGGGGCCGAACGAAGCGACGATCTGGGCGAACAGGTCCATGTAGGTGTCAGCCTGGAACAGCACGGTTTCCGGCAGACTGCCGACGACCACCCACTCACCCAACGGGATCGGGAAGGTGTCGTCGTAGTTGATGTCCGGATTGGCCGTCAGAAAAGCCTCGGGGTCGGCGTAGGCCTGAGCCGCTTCGTCGGCGACTTTCAGGATTTCGTCATCGCTCATGCACCCGGAGCTGATTTTGCTGATGAGTTCGACGAGTGCGGCTTTCATGAGGTGGATCCTGTAGCGAGGGAGATTTGAGGGCGCGAAGGATAACGCAGGTTAAGCGTGAAGACGAAAAGATCGCAGCCTTCGGCAGCTCCTACATTGGCATGACGTGCGCTCTGTAGGAGCTGCCGAAGGCTGCGATCTTTTAATGTGATCAGTCGAGCAATTTCTGCAGCTGAGCCGTGGTATCCACCGCGCCCATGGTTTTGGCCGCGTCCAGCGCAGACACCCCGTTGGCATCCTTGGCTTTCGGATCGGCGCCTTTGCTGATCAGGTAGTCGACGATTTCGACGCGGTTGAACATCGCCGCCATCATCAGCGCAGTACGACCGTCGAAGGACGAACCTTCCACTTGCGCGCCACCTTCCACCAACGCCTTGACTACCGCCAAGTCGCCCTTGAACGCCGCGCCGGCAATCGGGCTCTGGCCATTGTCGTTGCGGATTTCCGGGTCAGCCTTGTGCTCGAGCAGGACTTTTACCGTGTCGACATGGCCGTGGTACGCGGCGAGCATCAGCAGAGTGTCGCCCTTGTGGTTACGCAGGTTCGGCGGCAAGCCCTTGGTCAGCAGCGCAGCCATCATGGCCGCATCGCCCTCGCGCGCTTTGTTGAACACCTGTTCGGCAAATTCAGCAGCCTCTTCGGGCGTCATCTGGCGGCTTTTGTCTGACATTGGGGACTCCACATTCGGTCAATCGGAAAGCCGATAGTTTCCCGAGCGCTCCGGAACCTGTCACTTCTTTTTTCTCATGGACGGCCATAGCTACATTTAATAGCGATACCTGCCGCCGTAAATATCCGCCAGCACCTGCTCGGTGACTTGCACGTAAGTCTGGGTACCCGGCAACCAGGCGTAGATCGGGTCCTCACCGGTTTTGCTCGGGTCGAAGGCTTCGTCCTTGAGCCGGGTCTTCTGGTATTTGAAGGTCGCGGTGGTTTCCATTTTCACTTTCACCCGCAGGAAAAGTGGCACCGCATAGGCAGGCATTTGCTGCCTGGCGAAAGCCAGTAGCTCACTGAAGTCCAGAGTCGCCAAGGATTCGGCCGGGGTGATGGCGGCCATCCCCGCCCGCCCGTTGGTGTTGTGGATTTCCACGCCATAGGCCACGGCTTCGGCGATGTGCGGGTGTTGCAGCAGGATATTCTCAACCTCGGTGGTCGAGACGTTCTCACCCTTCCAGCGGTAGGTGTCGCCCAAGCGATCCACAAACTGCGCATGGCCGAAACCGATGTTGCGCAGCAGGTCACCGGTATTGAAGTAACGGTCGCCCTTCTTGAACACGTCGTGGAGCACGACTTTTGCGGTCTTCTGCGGGTCGGTGTAGCCGTCCAGCGGCGCCTTGTCGTCGATCCTCGCCAGCAGCAGACCTTGCTCGCCCTTGGCCACTTTGTGCATGAATCCCTGGGCATCACGTGTAGGTGCGCCGCTGTCGTGGTCGTACGCCACCAGTTCCCAGGCCATCAGGGAAAACCCGATGGTGTTGTCGAAATTGAGGATGTTGGTGAAGCCGATATTGCCGTCGCTGGCGGCGTACAGCTCGCAGATATGGTTGACGGCAAAACGTGTCTTGAACTCACTCCACGCCCCGGGGCGCAGACCATTGCCGATCATCTTCGTCACGCAGTGCCGACTGTCGTCGACGCTGCGTGGTTGATCCACCAGATAGCGGCACAATTCACCGACGTAACCCAGGGTGGTCGCCCGGTATTTGCGCACATCGCTCCAGAACTGGCTGGCGCTGAACTTGCGGCGGATGGCAAACCCCGACGCCCCGATGATCGCCGAGCCCCAGCACACGCAGAGACCCGTGGCGTGGTACAGCGGCAAGGTGCAATAAACGACGTCCTGGGGCTGCATATCCAGGGCGATCAGGCCAAAACTTGCAGAGCTGCGCATCCAGCGGCCGTGCTTGAACACCCCGGCCTTGGGCAACCCGGTGGTGCCCGAGGTGTAGATATAGAAACAAGGGTCGTCGAGAAAAACCTGCTGGCTGCTGGCGGGGTTGTCGCTGCACGCTTCGCAGCTGGCGGCCATCAGATTGATGAAGCCATCGGGCGAATTGCCCGGATCGCGGTAAGTGTCTTGATCGGCAACGAACCAGGTGCGCGCCGCGTCGATGGATACCCGCTCGCGGACCGCATTGAAGGCCGGAACCAGCTCTTCTCCAACCACGATCGCCACGGGCGCCACCAGGTTCAGGCTATGGGCCAGGGTGTCGCGGGTCTGGGAGGTATTGAGCAAGGCGCTGATTGCACCGACCTTGGCCACCGCCAGTATCGTCACCAGCAGTTCCGGACGGTTCTCAATAAAGATCGCCACCACATCGCCCTTGCCGATGCCTTGGGCGATCAGATAATGGGCGATGCGATTGGCCCACTGATTGACCTGTACATACGTGAGCGCCACCTCGCCCTGCAGCAATGCCGGGCCCTCGGGATTGCGCACCGTCGCCTGCTCGAAGCTCCAGCCGAGGCCACACGACTGGGTCGGGTCCTTGACGTTGGCGGCTTTCATGCCCTTCACCACGCGGGGAATGGCTCTGGCGATGGAAGGCAGCTTGCGGAGCATCATGCCCCAAGTGATCGTGTCGTTCAGCGTGCGGCTCATGGGGTTCCCGTTCGATCTTCTTATTGTCGGGCGGCGTTGATTGAAACCGAAAATACGTCAGCGGTTCTTGAGCTGTACACGCGGTTTTTGAAATGTTTTGTATCCGCGACCGATGCGTTGGCCGCTGCATTCGAAAAGGCGGAACCCTGGCGCTGTGATTGGTTCAATCGAATCGTGGCCGACCACGCAAAATGCAGGATGCACGATGGCCATTCATGCAAATTGCACGAAAGCACAAAAACACAAAACCAGTAACCTGTTGATTTGTATTGATTTTTTAAAAAACAGGTGCTGGCACAATCACTGCAACTACCTCTCCATGCTTGCCCTTCATGTGCCAACGGAGCTGATAGTCATGAGCCTGATCCAGGAAAAATTTTCGTCGCTGTTTTCCAACTTCGAAGTGACCACCCAGCCACGCCCTGATGGCGGCATTCTGCTGACCCTGCGCAATCAGGAAGGCAAAGTCTTCAAACGTTCGATTTCCTACCAGCAATTGCATGCCGGCGATCAGCTGTCGTGGGTGATCAGCGCGATTCGCCGTGACATCGCCGAACAGGCCAGCGAACTTCCGCAGATCTCCATGCTGCAAAGCCAGCAGCGATTTGCCCTGCCGACCTATCACTCGGTTTGAATCCTGCGGTTGTATAAATAAACGCGCCACAAACAAACAGGCCGTGAAAGCTTTCGCTTCACGGCCTGAGTTGTTTCTGGCGTCGCGCAATCCCTGTAGGAGCAGAGCTTGCTCGCGAAGGCGGTGTGTCAGGCGAGATGTGCATTGACTGAGACACCGCTTTCGCGAGGCTCCTACAGGTTATGGGGTTTACAGGGCAGAAGGATTTATCCGCGCAAAGCTGTCGACGGTCACATACCCTGCCAGTTCCCCGCCCTCACGGGCCAGGCCACAGGTTGCCATCCCGGCCGCACGCGCGGCATCCAGCTCTTGAACGATGTCGGACAGAAACAGAATCTGCGACGCCTCGACACCAATCGCCTGGGTAATGCGCTCGTAGGACTGTGCTTCCCGCTTGGGTCCCGAAGTGGTGTCGAAATAGCCGCTGAACAATGGCGACAAATCACCCGCCTCCGAGCAGCCGAAGATCAGCTTTTGTGCCTGGATCGAGCCTGAGGAATAAACAAACAGTTTGAAACCTTCCTGATGCCAGCGCTTGAGCGCTTCAACAGCATCCGGGTAAACATGGCCTTTCAACTGCCCGGCCTGATAACCCTGCTCCCAGACCATGCCTTGCAATGCTTTGAGGGGCGTGGCCTTGCGGTCTTCGGCGATCCAGTCCAGCAGGATTTCGATGACCCGCTCGATGTCGGCGTCAGGTTCATCGCTGTCCCGGCGAACAGCCGCCAGCTGCTCTGCTACATCCGCGCGTTCGGCGTGCTGGCGAACAAACTCTGGCAGGTGTCTGGCGGCGTAAGGAAACAACACGTCGAACACAAAACTCACCGCGCTGGTGGTGCCTTCGATATCGGTGAGAATCGCTTTGATCGACATCGACTCAGTCCTCGAGACGCGGGAAGCGGCTGGCGATGTCATCGCCGGTGAAATTGGCCACCCAGCCTTCGGGGTTGTTGAACAGGCGGATTGCGACGAAATGCGGCTGCTCGCCCATGTCGAACCAGTGCTTTGTGCCGGCGGGGACCGAGATCAGGTCGTTTTTTTCGCAGAGTACGGCGTAAACGTAATCGCCAATGTGCAGGGTGAACAAGCCACGGCCGGCGACGAAAAATCGCACTTCGTCTTCGCCATGGCGGTGTTCATCGAGGAATTTGGCACGCAACTCGGCTTTTTGCGGGTGATCGCTGTTCAGGCTGATCACGTCGACAGTGATGTAACCGCGCTCGGTCATCAGTTTGTCGATTTGCGCCTGATAGGCGGCGATCACTTCTTCCTGGCTGGCACCGGGCTGGATTTTCGCCGCGGCTTGCCAACGGTCGAAGCGCACGCCCTGCTCGGCCAGGGTCGAGGCGATGTCTTCGAGGTGGGTCAGGACTTTGTCAGGAATTTCAGGGCTGGATACGTGATAAACGGACAGGCTGCTCATCTGGGCAACTCCTTAACGGTTCATGCTTTATGGTTCGAGAGCGAGCGCGTCTTCAACTCGCACTCGAACAAAAATTCAAACGCCTCGATCTGCCGCAGCGCGTCACTCATGCGCGCGCCCCACGTATAGAGGCCATGGCCGCGGATCAGGTAGCCGACGCAATCGGGGTGGGCATCAAGCCAAGGCTGCACCTTGGCGGCCAGCCGTGCAATGTCCTGATCGTTGTCGAAAATCGGCACGCGCACCCGAGACTCATGGGTCGAGACGCCGCTGAAGGCTTTTTGCAGTTCGTAGTCTTCGAACTCGATGAAGTCTTCCGGCGTCAGGCGCGACAGCACCGTGGCGTTCACCGAATGGGTGTGCAACACCGCGCCAATCTCCGGGCGCCAGCTGTAGAGCTGAGTGTGCAGCAGGGTTTCGGCGGACGGTTTTTTGCCCGGTTCCAGGCTATAGCCCGACAGGTCGGTGGCCAGCACATCATCAAGGCTCAACTGGCCTTTGTGCTTGCCAGACACCGTCAGCAAGGCTTCGGTCGGCGACAGGCGGGTCGAGTAATTGCTGCTGGTGGCCGGCGACCAGCCGCGGCCATACAGAAACCGTCCGGCGTCGATGATTTCCTGGGCGAGGTGTTCACGGGTAAGGCTCACGGCCTGTCCTCTTGCATACGTGTGGCAATGATAACGGCAGCGGCGAAGGATGCGAGGCTGGCAATACTAAAGGTCAATGTGGCGCCGAGGGCATTCCAGCTGTAGCCGGAATACAACGCGCCCAATGCACCGCCGGTGCCGGCCAGCGCGGCATACAACGCCTGACCCTGGCCTTGCTGACGTGCGCCGAAGCTACGTTGCACGAACTGGATGGCAGCGGCGTGAAAGCTGCCGAAGGTTGCGGCGTGCAGCACCTGGGCAAACAGCAACACCCAGAGGAATTCGGCAAACGAACCGAGCAATAACCAGCGCAGGGCCGCCAGCAGGAAACTCGCCAGCAGCACCCGGCGCACCGAGAAGCGCGCAAGGATCTTGCTCATGACCAGAAACATCAAGACTTCGGCAACTACGCCGACCGCCCAGAGCATGCCGATCAGCCCACGGCTGTAACCGAGTCGCTCAAGGTGCAACGTCAGAAAGGTGTAATACGGCCCGTGACTCATCTGCATCAGCGCCACGCAACCGTAGAACGCCAACACTCCCGGACTGCGCAATTGCTGGAGGAATCCCTCCCCCGCCAACCGTTCACCCTGAATCGGTTGCGCGTTAGGCACCCATAAGCTGCTGACGACGATGCCGGCCATGATCAGCACCAGTGCCACCGGATAGATGTCCAGGCTGAGCCATTCGAACAACCGACCGAGCGCAACCACGGTGATGATGAAACCGATGGAGCCCCACAGGCGAATCTGGCTGTAGCGAGACGTCTGGCCGTTCAAGTGCGCCAGGGTGATGACTTCGAACTGCGGCAACACCGCGTGCCAGAAGAACGCGTGCAAGGCCATGACCATCGCCAGCCACGCGTAACTTTTGCTGACGAAAATAAGCGAGAAGGTCAACAGCGTACAAACCGCGCCAAAACGCACGATCGCCAGCCGTCGCCCGGTGTAGTCACCGAGCCAGCCCCAGATGTTCGGGGCCACGCAACGCATCAGCATCGGGATCGCCACCAGTTCGCCGATGCGCGCACTGGAAAAACCCAGGTGATCGAAATACAGCGCCAGAAACGGCGCCGTCGAACCGAGCAAAGCGAAATAGAACAGATAGAAACTGGAGAGCCGCCAGTACGGGAGCGCCGCCAAAGTCGTCAGACCAAAGCGGCTGTAAGGTCAGCCATTAAAGCTGACCCAACACCGGAGTGCTCACGCGCACATTGGCGTTCTGCCCGCGGTGACGCAGCAGGTGGTCCATCAGCACGATGGCCATCATCGCTTCGGCAATCGGCGTGGCGCGGATGCCGACGCACGGGTCGTGACGGCCTTTGGTCACAACCTCCACCGGGTTGCCATGGATGTCGATGGAACGGCCCGGCGTGGTGATGCTCGAGGTTGGCTTGAGCGCCAGGTGCGCCACAATCGGCTGACCGGACGAGATACCACCAAGAATGCCGCCGGCGTTGTTGCTGAGGAAACCTTCCGGGGTCATTTCATCGCGGTGTTCAGTGCCGCGCTGGGCGATGCTGGCGAATCCGGCACCGATTTCAACGCCTTTGACCGCATTGATGCTCATCAGCGCGTGGGCCAGTTCGGCATCGAGACGGTCGAAAATCGGCTCGCCAAGGCCCGGCATTACGCCTTCGGCGACCACGGTGATCTTCGCGCCGACTGAATCCTGGTCGCGACGCAACTGGTCCATATAGGCTTCCAGCTCCGGCACTTTGTCCGGGTCGGGGCTGAAGAAGGCGTTTTCTTCCACCGAATCCCAGGTCTTGAACGGGATCTCGATCGGGCCGAGCTGGCTCATGTAGCCACGAATGACGATGCCCTGGGTGGCCAGGTACTTTTTCGCAATCGCCCCTGCCGCCACGCGCATGGCGGTTTCACGGGCCGAACTGCGACCGCCGCCGCGGTAATCGCGTTCGCCGTATTTGTGGTGGTAGGTGTAGTCGGCGTGGGCCGGGCGGAACAGATCCTTGATCGCCGAGTAGTCCTTGGACTTCTGGTCGGTGTTGCGGATCAACAGGCCGATGGCGCAACCGGTGGTGCGGCCTTCGAACACACCGGAGAGGATTTCGACTTCGTCGGCTTCCTGACGCTGGGTGGTGTGGCGGCTGGTGCCGGGTTTGCGCCGGTCCAGGTCGCGCTGCAGGTCCTCAAGGGAAATCTCCAGGCCCGGCGGGCAGCCATCGACAATGGCGACCAACGCCGGACCATGGCTTTCGCCCGCGGTGGTGACAGTGAACAGCTTGCCGTAGGTATTGCCGGACATGCAGGACGCTCCGTGAAATCGAACCTAAATACATTATGCGCGCCAGTATACGCAGGCTACCCGACTAGTTCATCCTCGAACCTTATGGGTACCTGCGAGTCCAACCGGCACCTTGTGAATGATGGCGTGATGATGCTGCGAGTTCTAGCCTTGAGCCTTACCTTGTTTACCGGTTTTGTACAGGCCTCTGTCCTGCAACGCCCGATCACATTGGACACCGGCAGCGGCGAGCTTTCCGGCTCGCTGTTGCTGCCCAAGTCCGACACACCTGTACCGGTTGTCCTGATCATTTCCGGCTCCGGCCCTACGGATCGTGACGGAAACAACCCCGAAGGCGGACGTAACGACAGCCTCAAACGACTGGCGTGGGTGTTGGCCAAACACAACATTGCCAGCGTGCGCTACGACAAGCGCGGCGTAGCGGCGAGCCTGGCGGCCACGCCCGATGAGCGCAATCTGTCGGTGGAGGCCTATGTCGCCGACGCCGAGGCCTGGGGTCAGAAGCTCAAAGCCGATCCGCGCTTTGGCAAACTGATTTTGCTGGGCCACAGCGAAGGTGCTTTGATCGCCAGCCTGGCGGCGCCGAGCGTCGATGCCGCGGCGGTGATTTCCTTGTCTGGCAGCGCCCGGCCGGTCGATCAGGTGCTGCGCCAGCAGTTGAGCAATCGCCTGCCGCCTCCATTGATGCTGCGCAGCAATGAACTACTCGACAGCCTCAAGGCCGGCCACACCGACGACAACGTGCCGCCGCAGCTACAGGTGATTTTCCGCCCCAGCGTGCAGCCGTATCTGATTTCGCTGTTCCGCCAGGACCCGGCCGCCGCTTTCGCCAAGCTGAAGATGCCGGCGCTGATCATCCAGGGCAGCAACGATATTCAGGTCGGCGTCGGTGACGCCCGGGCGCTCAAGGCCGCCAAACCGGACGCCGAACTGGCGCTGATCGAAGGCATGAACCATGTGATGCGCATTGTGCCGATCGACGTGAAGCGGCAATTGGCCTCCTATAAAGATCCGCAATTACCGCTGGCAGCGGAACTCGGTGCGCGAATCCTCGGATTTATTGACGGACTTCGCACCCGTTAAGCGCTGTCAGGGCTCGTTCTCAACCAGGTTTTCACGCCGCGTTGTCGCCTTAAAACGGGCCGGGCGCGGTGTGAAAACTGGTTGAGAACGCCCCCTGGCCCTCCAGTCCTGAAAAAAACGGCCGATAAGCCTTTGTCGCCAGCGCAATGGCTGGCGGCAAGCAGGGCTTGGACAGGATCTCGCCGTTATGACTGATACCCAGACTTCACCCGACACCACCGCTGAAAAAGACGCACCTCCAGCGGTCGAGCTGCCGTGGGCGGACGTCCACGTCGAGCACCACAAAATGCTCCGTCTGGCGCCGCTGCAAACCGACCGCAACACCGGTGGGCGACCGTTGCGCTTTGTCGAGTTCGGTTACGCCGAACGCAATGGCAAGGAACACAGCCTGCTGCGCATGGCCATCAAGCTGCCAGGCCAACGCGTGCGCAAAGAACAGAACCATCTGGACGTGTGGGTCGACCATGCCGCCAAACGCGTGCATTTCGGACCGGAAAGCGGCTTGCAGATCGAACCGATGAACCGTGGCATCGGACGCTATATGGCGGCTCAGGGCATTACCTGGGCAAAGAAGAAATGGCCCGCCTACACCGTCGACGGCACCGACCTGAACAACAAGGATGCGCTGAACGAAGACACTCGCCTGCGCCGCGATCACTTTCTGCGGGTGCACGGTTTTGATGTGGCCTACGCCGACGCCCAGCATTTGAAGGGCAGCGTCAAAGAAGTGCAGGTCGGTGATTTGCTGGGTGACTGGAACAGCGAAAAACTGCAACAGGTGGAAATCCTCGAAGCCGCGCAGATGCTCCAGCAAGCCGAGCAGAACCTGGCGGAACAGGAAGTCAAACTGAAGAAGCACGAAGAAAAAGTCAGCAAGTACAAACGCGAAGACGCCGGGCTGCGTTTTACCATTACCTGTCTGGTGGCGTTTGCGGTGTTTCAGGCGGGGTTGTTGATCTGGATTGCTACGCATCGCTGAAGGTTATAGACCGAGGCGCGGCCATCGCGGGCAAGCCACGCTCCCACAGGATTGTGTGTATCGCATCACTTAGACACGACACCAAACCTGTAGGAGCGAGGCTTGCCCGCGAACGCTTTCTCAGGTCAGACGCGAGAAGCGAACAGCGCCTGATGATCGCGGCACTGCTCCGCTGTGAGCATGAACACACCATGCCCACCGCGCTCGAACTCCAGCCAGGCGAAGTCGACTTCCGGGTACAACGCCTCGACGTGAACCTGGCTGTTACCCACCTCGACGATCAGCAAACCCTTCTCGGTCAGATGATCCGCCGCTTCGGCGAGCATGCGGCGCACCAGATTCAAACCATCATCGCCACAGGCCAGGCCCAGCTCGGGCTCGTGCTGATACTCATCCGGCATGTCAGCGAAATCTTCCGCATCGACGTAGGGTGGGTTCGACACGATCAGGTCGAAACGTTGCCCCGGCAAACCATCGAAACCATCACCCTGAACGGTGAATACACGCTCGTCGACACCGTGACGCTCGATATTCTGGTTCGCCACTTCCAGCGCTTCGAACGACAGATCGGCCAGTACCACTTCGGCGTTCTGGAACTCGTAAGCACAGGCGATGCCGATGCAACCGGAACCGGTGCACAGGTCCAGAATGCGCGCAGGTTCGGCGCCCAGCCATGGCTCGAAACGTTTTTCGATCAGCTCGCCAATCGGTGAACGCGGGATCAATACACGTTCGTCGACAATGAACGACAGGCCACAGAACCAGGCTTCGCCCAGCAGGTAAGCCGTCGGAATGCGCTCTTCGATACGGCGCTTGAGCAAGCGTTGCAGATTGACCAACTCGTCGTCTTCCAGACGGCAGTCCAGATAGCTGTCGGCGATTTCCCAGGGCAGGTGCAACGCACCCAATACCAATTGACGGGCTTCATCCCAGGCGTTGTCGGTCCCATGGCCGAAAAACAGATCCTCCCCATGGAAGCGGCTGACGGCCCAACGAATATGGTCACGCAGGGTGCGAAGTCGGGAAGTGATCACGGGGCAAAACTCCAAAAAAAACGACTGATGATTCTAACAGCCAAAAGACGCCACGACGACGCAGGAAAAACACCGGATCAGACGTAGGACTCTTCTATTTTTTCAGCAGGCTATTGAACAGAACGAGTATCTTGACAAGGCTGCGAGCCAACAACGACGGTGCCTGCGATGGTAGCGATTCACAGAAGCGCTCAGCCAGAGGACAATGTCGCAAAAGCCCCACCCGAAGGAGCCCCAGAATGTCCGTTCCAAAAACGATGTTTCAACTCAGCGGCCGTGGTTATGCGGCGGCCAATCTGGGTCATGCGACCCTTGTCATCATCGATGCCCAGAAAGAATACCTCAGCGGCCCCTTGGCACTGAGCGGCATGGATGCTGCCGTCGCGAACATCAAGCAACTGCTGGCCGCTGCCCGTGCAGCCGGTCGCCCGATTGTGCATGTGCGTCACCTCGGCACCGTCGGTGGGCTGTTCGATCCACAGGGTGAGCGCGGTGAGTTCATCCCGGGGCTGGAGCCGCAAGGTGACGAAACCATCATCGGCAAATTGCTGCCGAGTGCGTTTCACGGCACCGAACTGTACGATCGTTTGCAACAACTGGGCTCGCTCGACCTGATCGTCTGCGGCTTCATGAGTCACTCCAGCGTCAGCACCACCGTGCGCGCGGCGAAGAACCTGGGCTTTCGCTGCACCCTGGTGGAAGATGCCTGCGCAACGCGCGATTTGCCCTGCAAGGGCGGCATTCTCAGCGCGGAACAGGTTCAGCAGACCGAAATGGCGATCATGGCGGACAACTTCGCCACCCTCGCCCTGACCCACGATCTGATTTGATCTGATCGACTGTTGATGAGCGGTCCATGCCGCCGCTCATCCGCAAAAGCCTCTCATTTGCCGTAATTGCCCTAGCCTCAGGAACATCCCGGTCAACTCCCGGTCGAAGGCCCGATACCCATTGAGGAAGGTCGGAATGAAGTTATCCGATGGTTTTGATGCACGCCGCTTGCGGCCCAAGGGCCAACGCAACTGGCGTTTTCGCTTCGGCGCAGCGTTCGCCGCCCTGCTGGCGATGTGCGGTGTGTTGCTGGCGATGGCCGGCGCGGCCAGCCTGCTGGGGCGGCCACCGGCGTTGGGCGAGTTGAATGCCAGCCCGCTGGGTTCGGCGATCATTCTGGCCGTGGGCCTGTTCGTGCTGTACATCGGCGTGTGGTTGTGGCGCCGCTGCCGTCGTCGCTCGCGCCAGTCGCAAGAGCTGAACATGGCACCGCATCTGATGAAAAAACACGATTGAATCAAAGGCCCGTCGTTTTGGCGGGCCCAATTGTTATGGATAGCGCTTCGACTTGGGTAAACTGGCCGCCCTTCGCGGAGGCTGACATGCAAGACGACGATTTTTCCCTGTTCAAAAGCGCGATCCAAGGCGTCAAGCCGATCAAACACGATCGCGCCGAAACCGGCAAACCCAAGGCCGACCGCGCGCAAATTGCCAAGCTGCGCCAGGCCGCCACCGTGCGCACCGATGCCACCACTGTTGACGGGCTGTCCGATCAGTTCGTCATTGATGTCGGCCCCGAAGATGAGCTGATGTGGGCCCGGGACGGCGTCCAGGAAAGCCAGATGCGCAAGCTCAAGATCGGACAGATTCCGTTCGAAGGCAGCCTCGACCTGCATGGCATGAGCGTGGAAAAGGCCCGTGAAACCCTGTGGGCCTTTCTGGCCGAAGCAACAAAATTCGAAATCCGTTGCGTGCGCGTCACCCACGGCAAGGCTGTACGCCTGGACGGCAAGCGGCCGATGATCAAGAGTCACGTCAACACATGGCTACGTCAGCATTCACAGGTGCTCGGCTTCACGTCGTGCCAACCGAAACATGGTGGCGCCGGAGCGGTGTATGTAATGCTCAAACGCACCATGATGGAAGGTCGCGACGAGTAATGCTGTCGCTTCACGCTTGCAGCGCCGTGTCCGCCACCGTACCCTTGCCCTTTGCGTAAAATCCCACAGGTAGTTTCATGTCCCTGGAACAGAATTACACCGCGATTCTCGGCCAATTGGGCGAGGACGTCTCCCGCGAGGGCCTGCTCGACACGCCAAAACGTGCCGCCAAAGCCATGCAGTACCTCTGCCGCGGTTATGAACAGACGCTGGAAGAGGTCACCAACGGTGCCTTGTTCAGCTCCGACAACAGCGAAATGGTGCTGGTCAAGGACATCGAGCTTTACTCGTTGTGCGAGCACCACCTGCTGCCGTTCATCGGCAAGGCTCATGTTGCCTACATTCCGAGCGGCAAGGTCCTGGGGCTGTCGAAAGTCGCGCGGATCGTCGACATGTACGCCCGCCGCCTGCAGATTCAGGAAAACCTCAGCCGCCAGATCGCCGATGCGGTTCAGCAAGTCACCGGCGCCCTGGGCGTGGCGGTGGTGATTGAGGCCAAGCACATGTGCATGATGATGCGCGGTGTGGAGAAACAGAATTCGACGATGATCACCTCGGTGATGCTCGGCGAGTTCCGCGAAAACGCAGCCACCCGCAGCGAGTTTCTCAGCCTGATCAAGTAACTCGCAGCACGAAGAAAACCGGCACTGATCGCCGGTTTTTTTTCGCCTGTGAAAAATCAGGTAAGCTGCGCGCCTTCTGTTTGCCCCTGTGAGGCTTAATACCGTGTTCGTAAAAGCACTTCGTGTCGGCCTCGGCCAACTGATCATCTTCATCGACTTCATCACTCGTCCAGGCAAGAAGCAGCGCCCCGCCGCCGCTCAGGCCCAGGTCGAAGCGGCCGCCAAGGACCTGACCCTGTATCAGTTCCACGCCTGCCCGTTCTGCGTAAAAACCCGTCGCACCCTGCGTCGCCTGAACGTTCCAGTGGCATTGCGCGACGCGAAGAACAGCGAACAGGATCGCCAGGCGCTGCTGGAGCAAGGTGGCAAGATCAAGGTGCCGTGCCTGCGCATCGAAGAGAATGGCCAGACCACCTGGATGTATGAGTCCAAGGTGATCATTGATTATCTGGATAAGCGGTTTGCTGCGACCTGATGGTTTTGTGGTGCTGCTGATGGCCTCTTCGCGGGCAAGCCTCGCTCCTACGGGTTTTGTGTCGTGTCAAATGATGGGCACATCCTAAACCTGTAGGAGCGAGGCTTGCCCGCGAAGGCGTCGGCACAAACACTACAAATCCCAGACAAAAATAAACCGGCCCATAGGCCGGTTTATTTGTTTACGCCCTCCCCTCAGGCCGCTTCTGCCGCCTGTGCCTGACGCACCACCGCCGCCAAACGCTTGAGCCCTTCGTCCAGACGCGCCGGGTCGATATGGCTGAAGTTCAGCCGCAGATGGCCGGGGTTATTGTCCGGCTCAGGAAAAAACGGTTCGCCCGGCATGAACGCCACATCCGCCGCCAGCGCAGCCTTGAGCAACGTGCGGGTATCCAGCGGCTGCTTGAGCGTCAGCCAGAAAAACAACCCACCCTGCGGCACGTTCCACTGCGCCAGGTCGCCAAAATGCTTTTCCAGTGCCGACTGGAATGCATCTCGACGAACCCGGTAGAAGTCCCTTAGTTCACTCAGATGCTGCTGGTATTTCTCGGTGCCGATCCATTGCAGCGCTTGCCACTGCCCGAGGCGGTTGGTATGCAGATCGGCCGATTGCTTGAGCCGCAGCAAGTGTGGGAACAGGTCCGGACTGGCGATCAGGTAACCGACCCGAAGGCCCGGCAGCAGGGTTTTCGACACGGTACCGGTGTAGATCCAGCTGGCTTTGTTCAAACGACTGACGATCGGCGTGGCACTGCCGCCGTCGAAGGTCAGTTCGCGGTAGGGTTCATCTTCGATCAGGGTCACGCCAAACTCGTCGAGCAACGCCGCCACCGCATCGCGCCTGGCTTCGCTGTAACGCACCGCCGACGGGTTCTGAAACGTCGGGATCAGGTAGATGAACGCAGGCCGGTGTTTTTCCAGACGGCTGCGCAGTTGCGCCAGATTCGGCCCGTCGGCTTCCAGCGGGACGGTGATGCAGTCCGCGCCGAACAGCTGAAAAATCTGCAATGCCGCCAGGTAGGTCGGTGCTTCAAGCAGGATCTCGGTGCCTTTGTCGATGTAGAGCTTGGCCGCCAGATCAAGGGTTTGCTGGGAACCGCTGACCACCAGTACCTGACTCGCCTCGCACGGCACACCCAATGCCCGGGCCTCGGCGGCCAACGCCTCACGCAGTGCCGGCTCGCCTTCGCTCATGCCGTATTGCCCCATGGCCGCCGGCATGCCCGCCCACTCGACTTTCGGCAGCATGGCTTCGGCCGGCAAGCCACCCGCGAACGACATCACTTCCGGTCGCTGGGCAGCGGCGAGGATTTCACGGATCAAAGAACTTTTAAGGCGCGAGACACGTTCGGAAAATGCCATGGGGGTCACCGGTAGCGAGGCCTGAGGAAAATGAGTCAAACTGGTTGACCGAAATTACGACAGAGCGAGCGGATACGTCAACATGCTTGACCTTAAAAATTCCAGCACCCAGCAACAAGCCATGGAAGCATTTTTCTTTGGCTACCAGGCCTTCACCGCAAAAGCCGATGAAATGCTCGAGCGTCGCGGCTTGAGTCGGGTGCATCAACGCATCGTGTTTTTCATTGCCCGCTACCCCGCCCTCAGCGTCAAGGAGTTGCTGGCGTTGCTGGGTGTGAGCAAGCAGGCGCTGAACATTCCACTGCGCCAGTTGGTGGAAATGCAATTGGTAAACAGTGTCGCGTCCGAAACTGACAAGCGTAAGCGGCTGCTGGAACTGACCGATGATGGCGCGCGGTTCGAGCAGTCACTGCGGCGCGAGCAGGTGAAATTGCTGGAGCGGGTGTTTGCCGAGGCTGG
Organism: Pseudomonas sp. A-RE-19; assembly: GCF_019956555.1. Taxonomy (GTDB): domain Bacteria; phylum Pseudomonadota; class Gammaproteobacteria; order Pseudomonadales; family Pseudomonadaceae; genus Aquipseudomonas. The sequence goes on from NZ_JAHBDQ010000022.1 coordinate 47,572, forward strand.
GGAGACGGCGGTGAATGGGTGGCTGGCGGTGAATCTGGCGCTGGGGGAGAACCAGCAGAAGATGTGATCGACTCATATCCGTCTTCGCGGGCAAGCCTCGCTCCTACAGTCGTACACATAACCTGTAGGAGCGTGGCTTGCCTGCGAAGGCATCCTTCCTGGCGATATATCCCTATTGCCAAACTTTTCGTCTACAAAACCAAAAACATTATTTGCATTATTTGTATACAAAAGCATAATTCGCTTCGTGCGAGTTCTTGACCAACAAGTCAACAAATTCGCAAGTACCTCAAAGGGTCGCTGCCACCCTCATGGGTCCGGCCCTGGAAATAACAATAAAACTCTTGAGGAGTACTCGCTGTGGAAAGCCGCAAATCCGAAGCCTCGACGCTGGAACTCTCGCCGCCATTACGCAATGGCTGGCTGGAGCGCATCTTCAAACTCAGCTTGCACGGCACCACGGTGAAGACCGAGCTGATCGCCGGTCTGACAACCTTCATCACCATGGCTTACATCATCTTCGTCAACCCGAACATCATGGCCGATGCCGGCATCGATCACGGGGCGGCATTCGTCGCCACCTGCATCGCCGCCGCGCTGGGTTGCCTGCTGATGGGCCTGTACGCCAACTGGCCAGTGGGTCTGGCGCCGGGCATGGGCCTGAACGCGTTCTTCACCTACACCGTGGTCGGCACCATGGGCTACAACTGGGAAACCGCCCTCGGTGCGGTGTTCGTTTCCGGTGTGCTGTTCATGTTCCTGACCTTTTCCCGGATCCGCGAATGGCTGCTCAACAGCATTCCAGTGGGTTTGCGCTATGCCATGGGCGCCGGGGTGGGCCTGTTTCTGGGGCTGATCGGTTTGAAAACCGCGGGCATCGTCGTTGACAGCCCGGCCACTCTGATCAAGCTTGGCTCCCTGCGCGAGCCTGGCCCGCTGCTGGCGGCCATCTGCTTCCTGATGATCGCCGTGCTCAGCTATCACAAAGTGTTCGGCGCGATTCTCATCAGTATCATCACCGTGACCCTGGCCGGTTGGGGTCTGGGCCTGGTGCATTACGAGGGCATCATGTCGGCGCCACCGAGCCTGGCCCCCACCTGGATGGCCATGAACATCGCCGGCGTGTTCAACGTCAGCATGATCAGCGTGGTGCTGGCCTTCCTCTTCGTGCACATGTTCGACACCGCCGGCACCCTCATGGGCGTCGCCCAGCGCGCCAATCTGGTGAAGCCTGACGGCAAGATCGAGAACCTTTCCAAAGCCATGAAGGCCGACAGCGCCTCCAGTGTTTTCGGCGCGATGGTCGGTGTGCCGCCAGTCACCAGTTACGTGGAAAGTGCCGCTGGCGTAGCCGCTGGTGGTCGGACTGGTCTTACCGCCGTGACCGTAGGTGTGCTATTTATTGCCGCGATGTTTTTCGCACCGCTGGCTGGCATGATCCCCGCTTATGCAACCGCCGGTGCGCTGATTTATGTGGCAATGCTGATGATGGGCGGCATGGCGCATATCGAATGGGACGAAGCGACCGACAGCATTCCGGCGATCGTCACCGCGATCATGATGCCGCTGACCTTCTCGGTCGCCGACGGTATCGCGCTGGGCTTTATCACTTACGTGGTACTGAAAGCCTGTACCGGTAAGCACAAGGAAATTTCCGTCAGCCTGTGGGTGCTCTGCGCGATCTTCATCGCCAAGTTCATCTTCTTGTAAGCGTCACGCGGTACGCGTTTCAAAACAGCCTCACCCCGTCGGGTGAGGCTTTTGTGCAAATGGAGGAAAGTGATGAGTCTGGAAACCTGGCTGCTGTTCAGCGGCGCTGCGCTGGTGGTGATCCTGATCCCGGGGCCGCTGTCTTTGCTGATGATCAGCAACAGTCTGAATTACGGTTTGCGTCGTTCTTACCCGGCATTTCTGGGCGGCGTGATTGCGTCGATCTGCCTGCTCAGTGCTTCGGCTTTGGGTCTGGGGGCATTGTTGCTGGCGTCGGAACAGCTGTTCAGCGCCCTGAAAGTCGTCGGCGCGCTGTACCTGTTCTACCTCGCCTGGCAGAGCTGGCAGCAATCGCGTCAGCCATCCCAAGGCTCCGAAGTGCCCCAGGCTGCGCCGGTGCCGCGCTTTCGTGCACTGTTCGGGCGCGCGTTCATGCTCGGCGCGAGTAATCCGAAAGACATTTTGTTCTTCGCCGCTTTCCTGCCGCAGTTCCTGAGCGCCGAGCAACCCTTCCTGCCGCAGTTGCTGGTGATGATTGCCACCTGGACCGTGCTGGATCTGTTGTGCAAGGTGGCTTATGGCCTCGGTGCCCATGGCGCGGCGCGGTATCTGCGTAGCGGCAAGGGGCAGAGCTGGTTTAATCGGGTGAGTGCCGGGTTGTTCAGTGGCGCCGGTGCGGCGTCGTTGTTGAGCCGTTAGCAAAGCAAGATCAAAAGATCGCAGCCTCGTTTCACTCGACAGCTCCTACAGGAAACCGCGATCCCCTGTAGGAGCTGTCGAGTGAAACGAGGCTGCGATCTTTTCACTTTTCCACAGGCAAAAAAAAGCCCGCAGTGTGAGCGGGCGAAAGACCAAAGAAGCTATATGCGCAGGATTCTTGGGGGGAAAGTCCTAGCTTCCTCTGTAGGTCGAATAGCTATACGGCGAAATCAGCAACGGCACATGGTAATGATCCTGCTCCGCAGAAATGCCGAAACGCAGCACCACCACATCCAGGAACGCAGGCTCAGGCAGCTGAACGCCACGGGTGCGGTAGTAATCACCCGCATGAAACTGAAGCTGATAGACCCCGGACCGATAGTCATCGCCTTGCAGCAGCGGTGCATCGACACGACCGTCGCTGTTGGTAATCGCAGTGGCGACCCATTCCAGCTGCGAACCTTCAACGCGGTACAACTCGACCTTGATCGAGCTGCCCGGGCAACCGTGTGCAGCGTCCAAAACGTGTGTAGTCAAACGTCCCATTGATTCTGCGCGCCTGCCTGCGTGGATGCAGTCAGACCTCGCGCCTCCCGAAGTCAGTTGAAAAGGAGACCGCACCGTTTCGGAACACGAAAAGCTGCGGCGAGCGACTGATTAAGACACTTTTCAAAAAAATTGTACACAATAAAAACGACATTTTTACCCTCACCACCGTCATGCAGGGTTTGCCAGCGAATCGAACGCCAAACCATAAGATCAAAGGACCTCTTATCCATTAGCTGACCAGTCAGGCAGGTTTCTTGCAGTACCCTCCAAAGAGGGCAGCCCGTGAAAAAGGTAAAAAATCAGGCTTACAAAGTGAATATAAAGTTGTATACAATCACTCCATCGCTGTGACGCCAGCCTGCCCTTTCATCGCCAGGCCGCCACGCAAACCCTGACTTTGAATAAGTCGACACGAACAAGAAGGAAGACTGCAGTGAGCGCTGACTACCCACGCGACCTGATCGGTTACGGCAGTAACCCTCCTCACCCACACTGGCCGGGCAATGCCCGCATCGCGCTGTCCTTCGTGCTCAACTACGAGGAAGGTGGCGAGCGCAATATCCTGCACGGCGATAAAGAGTCCGAAGCCTTCCTCTCGGAAATGGTTTCGGCGCAGCCGCTGCAAGGCGAGCGCAACATGAGCATGGAATCCCTTTACGAGTATGGCAGCCGTGCCGGCGTCTGGCGGGTTCTGAAACTGTTCAAGGAATTCGACATCCCGCTGACGATCTTCGCCGTGGCCATGGCCGCCCAGCGCCACCCGGAGGTGATCCGTGCCATGGTCGAGGCCGGCCACGAAATCTGCAGCCACGGCTATCGCTGGATCGACTACCAGTACATGGACGAAGCGCAGGAACGCGAGCACATGCTCGAAGCGATCCGCATCCTCACCGAAATCACCGGCGAGCGCCCACTGGGCTGGTACACCGGCCGCACTGGCCCGAACACCCGTCGGCTGGTGATGGAAGAAGGCGGTTTCCTCTACGACTGCGACACCTATGACGACGACCTGCCCTACTGGGAACCGAACAACCCGACCGGCAAGCCGCACCTGGTGATCCCCTACACGCTGGACACCAACGACATGCGCTTCACCCAGGTCCAGGGCTTCAACAAGGGCGACGACTTTTTCGAGTACCTCAAAGACGCCTTCGACGTGCTGTATGCCGAAGGTGCGCAAGCACCGAAGATGTTGTCGATCGGCCTGCATTGCCGGCTGATCGGCCGTCCGGCGCGCCTGGCCTCGCTCAAACGCTTTATCGAATACGCTAAAAGTCATGAACAGGTGTGGTTCAGCCGCCGCGTCGACATCGCTCGCCACTGGCACGAAACCCACCCGTATCAAGGGGCTGCGAAATGAGCCGCTTCCAAACCCTGAAGCCTTCGACCTTGAGCCGCGACGCGTTTGTCGCCGCCTTCGCCGACATCTACGAACACTCGCCATGGGTGGCCGAAAAGGCCTTCGACCTGGGCCAGGACGCTTCGATCGACGAGATCGAAACCCTGCACCAGCGCATGAGCGACATCCTGCTCCGCGCCGATCATGAAAGCCAACTGGCCCTGATCAACGCGCACCCGGACCTGGCCGGCAAAGCCGCCGTCCAGGGCCAACTGACCGAAGCCAGCACGAATGAACAGGCTGGTGCCGGTATTCACCAATGCTCGATCGATGAGTTTGAACGCTTCACCGAGCTGAACGACGCCTACAAAGCCAAGTTCAAGTTTCCCTTCATCATGGCGGTAAAAGGCAGCAACCGGCATCAGATCCTCGCAGCGTTCGAAACGCGCATTCACAACTCGGTCGACACCGAATTCAAATGCGCGCTGGCGCAGATCAACAAGATCGCGTTGTTCCGATTACTGACCCTATAGCGAGCCTTGCCCGAGTGTTTAAAACGCGAAGACACCCAGGGCACTGCAAGCATCCCAAGCCAACTTATTTAAAGGCAGACAAGAAGAATGAAAGCTTACGCCGTACCTTTCGAGAAGTTCGTCAACCTGGCCGACGCCCGCCTGGGCACCAAAATCATCTCGGTCACCGATGACTGGTTCGCCGACGCCAACCGTCTGTTTCAACCGACCCCGGCCGTGTGGAAGGAGGGCGTGTTCGATGACAACGGCAAGTGGATGGACGGCTGGGAGTCGCGCCGCAAGCGCTTCGAAGGCTACGACAGCGCGGTGATCCGTCTGGGCGTGCCAGGCTCGATCAAAGGCGTGGACATCGACACTTCATTCTTCACCGGCAACTACCCGCCGTCGGCCTCCCTGGAAGCCTGCTTCCTGGCCTCGGGCGAGCCCGACGAAAACACCCAGTGGACTGAAGTGCTGTCGGCCGTCGAGTTGCAAGGCAACAGCCACCACTACCACGAAATCAATAACGACCAGGCGTTCAGCCATTTGCGTTTCAACATCTACCCGGATGGCGGCGTGGCCCGTCTGCGCGTGTACGGCATTCCGTTCCGCGACTGGTCGGCGGTTGGCGACAACGAGCAAGTTGACCTGGCAGCAGCCCTGAACGGTGGCCGCGCCCTCGCCTGCTCCGACGAACACTTCGGCCGCATGAGCAACATCCTCAACCCGGGCCGTGGCATCAACATGGGCGACGGCTGGGAAACCGCACGTCGTCGTACGCCAGGCAATGACTGGGTGATCGTGGCGCTGGGTCATGCCGGCGAGATCGAAAAAGTCATCGTCGACACCCTGCACTTCAAGGGCAACTACCCGGATACCTGTTCGATCCAGGGCGCATTTGTGAAAGGCGGCACCGACAGCCAGATCGAAACCCAATCGCTGTTCTGGCGCGAACTGTTGCCAAGCCAGAAGCTGGAAATGCACGCCGAACACACCTTCGCCGAGCAGATCAAGGCACTGGGCCCGATCACCCACATCCGCCTGAACGTGTTCCCGGATGGGGGCGTGAGCCGCCTGCGGGTATTGGGCAAGGTCGCTAAATAAGCGGTGAGGCCAATCGCGAGCAGGCTCGCTCCCACATTGGATTGTGGTGTACACAAAACCTGTGGGAGCGAGCCTGCTCGCGATAGCAATAGAACAGACAACAACGAATTCAAGGTAAGAAGACCAGCATGCGCACATTGACGATTGAACCGCTGACCAAAGAAGCCTTCGCCCCTTTCGGTGACGTGATCGAAACCGACGGTAGCGATCACTTCATGATCAACAACGGTTCGACCATGCGCTTTCACAAACTGGCTGTGGTCGAAACCGCCACGCCAGAGGACAAGGCGATCATCAGCATCTTCCGCGCCGACGCGCAGGACATGCCACTGACCGTCTGCATGCTGGAGCGTCATCCGCTGGGCAGCCAGGCTTTCATTCCTCTGCTCGGCAACCCCTTTCTGATCGTGGTCGCGCCACTTGGCGATGAACCTGTATCAGGCTTGGTCCGCGCCTTCGTCACCAACGGCAGGCAGGGCATTAATTACCATCGCGGCGTCTGGCACCACCCGGTGCTGACGATCGAAAAGCGGGATGACTTCCTGGTGGTTGATCGCAGTGGCACAGGCAATAACTGCGATGAGCATTTTTTCAAAGAGGATGAGCGTTTGATCCTCGCCCCCCACCAATAAGAGAAGAGTCCGATCACTCGACAACAGAGTGACGGGCGAGAGGTAAAGACTGTGGAAGCACATCTGTTGGAATGGCTGAACCTGAGCGTGCGCTGGGTTCACATGATCACTGGCGTGGCCTGGATCGGCGCGTCGTTCTATTTCGTCTGGCTGGAAAACAACCTAAACCGGGTCAACCCGAAAAACGGGCTGGCGGGCGATTTGTGGGCGATCCATGGCGGCGGTATCTACCACCTGGAAAAATACAAACTGGCCCCACCGACCATGCCGGACAACCTGCACTGGTTCAAATGGGAAGCCTACTTCACCTGGCTGTCGGGGGTCGCGCTGCTGTGCGTGGTGTTCTACTCCAACCCGACGCTGTACCTGCTGGCACCGGGCAGCACCTTGAGCGGCCCTGAAGGCGTGGCCATTGGTCTGGGCTCGCTGTTCATCGGCTGGTTCATCTACTCCTTCCTCTGCGACTCGGCCCTGGGCAAACGCCCTGCCCTGCTCGGCGCCATCCTGTTCGTGCTGATCATCGGCGCCGCTTACGGCTTCAGCAAAGTGTTCAGCGGTCGTGGTGCATACCTGCACGTCGGCGCGATCATCGGCACCATCATGGTCGGCAACGTGTTCCGCATCATCATGCCGGCCCAACGCGCGTTGGTGGCGGCGATTGCCGAGAACCGCACGCCCGACCCGGCGCTGCCGGCCAAAGGCTTGCTGCGTTCGCGGCACAACAACTACTTCACCTTGCCGGTGCTGTTCATCATGATCAGCAACCACTTCCCGAGCACCTACGGCAGCCAATACAACTGGCTGATCCTGGCCGGGATCGCGGTGCTGGCGGTGTTGGTGCGTCACTACTTCAACACCCGTCATGACAGCCACAAATTTGCCTGGACCCTGCCGGTGGCGGCGGTGGGCATGATTTGTCTGGCATACGTGACCGGGCCAGCGCCGATGTCGACCGCCCCTGAAGTGGCCAAGGCGCCAGGCACCATCGAGTACCAGCCATTGCCGGAAACCGCCCTTGGTGGTGGTGCCAAACCTGAAGCGGCGAAAGCAGCACCGGCCGCTGAACCGGCTCAGGCATCCAGTCAGGGGCCGTCGTTCGACAAGGTTCACAGCGTGATTCAGGAACGTTGCGCCGTGTGCCATTCGGCCAAACCGACCAGCCCGCTGTTCAGCGCGGCGCCGGCCGGGGTGATGTTCGATACGCCTGAACAGATCAAGCTCCAGGCACCGCGCATTCAGGCCCAGGCCGTCGCCAGCCAGATCATGCCATTGGGCAACATCACCCAGATGACCCAGCAGGAGCGTGACCTGATCGGTGCGTGGATTGTTCAGGGAGCGCCGACCAATTAAGTAGCAAAAGCATCGCGGGCAAGCCCGCTCCCACAGGGTTTGTATTGCCTGTGTGGGAGCTGGCTTGCCTTCGATTGGCCGCAACGCGGCCCACCTGATTAGAAAACAGCTGCCAGCAGCACTGCAGCTGTAAATCACAAGAATAAAAAAGATCCGAGGTGTTGCATGTCCGAGCTATCCGAAGCCCGCATCCCCGACGCACCCGCCATTCAGCGCTTACCCCTTCTGCAACTGATTCTGGTCAGTCAGCAACACGTTCTGCTGATGTATGACGCAGCCATCAACGACTGCCACGCCCACCCGCATTGACACAGTAAAAACACAACCCCTGTGGGAGTGAGCCGGCTCGCTCCCACAGGGTGGCTGCCTGCGCCTCAAACAATAAAAACAAGAGAGAGCAACAGATGATTCGTACCCAGACAAGCCTGTCGTTCAGCGGCATCGGGCTGACCCCCAACCGTGCCCCAAACCTGTCGCCGGTGCTCTGTTGCGGGGCACTTGAGCCGTGGCGCGGGAGTCAGTATTCTCCGCGCCCGCCCAAATCCGCACTAAAAAAAAGCGTGGATTTAATTCCTGACCAAAAAGCCAACTTACCCCGGCTCCGGACAGTACCAAGGCATTGCGAAATGACGCTCAATCGACTGTTTTCGAACAGCCGAACGGGCATTTTCTGGTTTTTTGAAAGCCTTGGCTCAGCTCTTGCTATCAGCACCAAAGCTGACCGAATGGATGACTTTTTACAGCAGCAAGAAAAGGCGCCACACCAGAGCGCCGACCTTAGAAAAATAACGTGGAACCACCTACTTTTTGGGAGCAACCGAATGAAACGTACGTGCACCAGCCTGATGCTCGCGGGAACCTTGTTGGCCGGGGGCCAGGCAATGGCCGGCGACTTGCTGCAATGGCAGAACAACAGCCTGACCTACCTCTATGGCAAGGACTTCCAGGTCAACCCGCGCATTCAGCAAACCGTCACCTTCGAGCACGCCGATGCCTGGAAATACGGGGACAACTTCCTGTTCGTCGACAAGATTTTCTACAACGGCAAGGATGACAGCAGCGTCGGCTCCAACACCTATTACGGCGAAATCAGCCCGCGCTTGTCGTTTGGCAAGATCTTCGACCAGAAACTGGAGTTCGGGCCGGTCAAGGACGTGCTGCTGGCCATGACGTACGAGTTCGGTGAAGGCGATACCGAGTCTTACCTGATCGGTCCGGGTTTCGACCTGGCGATTCCCGGGTTCGACTACTTCCAGCTGAACTTCTACCAGCGTCACACCGAGGGCAGCCGCCCGGGTGACAACGTCTGGCAGATCACCCCGGTCTGGGCCTACACCATTCCCGTGGGCGATTCGAACATCCTGATCGATGGTTTCATGGACTGGGTGGTCGACAATGACCAGAACAGCAAAGGCACCTACCACGCCAACCTGCACTTCAACCCGCAGATCAAATATGACTTGGGCAAAGCCCTGAACATTGGCGAGAAGCAGCTGTACGTCGGCGTCGAGTACGACTACTGGTCAGACAAGTACGGGATCAAGGACAGCCAGGCCTTCAAGACCGATCAAAGCAACACGAGCTTGCTGGTGAAGTTCCACTTCTGATCGTAAAAAGCATCGCGGGCAAGCCACGCTCCTACAGGTTTTGTGTCGTTCACCGGTTATGTGAACGACTCAAATCTGCAGGAGCGAGGCTTGCCCGCGAACAGCCACGCCGCCAATCTCAAGCCGGAACCGCAGGCTCCACCAACCCCAGAAACCGGCACAACTCATCCCGCTTGGCCAGCGCATCGCGCCGACCCAAATCGATCAACTCGCTGCAATACCCCGACTCGAACAGCAGATAACTCAGCACACCCGCCCCGCTGGTTTTGGTCGCCCCCGGCCCGCGTAAAAACAGACGCAAGGCCGCCGGCAACTCCTGCCGATGCCGCGCCGCGATCTCATCGATCGGCTGACTCGGCGAAATCACCAACACCTCCACTGGCGCCGCCCCCAATGCACGACTCGGCGCGCCGTCGGGCAGCAGATGGCTGAACTGATTCAGACGCTGCAACAACTCGATGTCGCTTTCCAGGCTGTCAATGAACGTACTGTTGAGCAAGTGCCCGCCGACTTGCGCCAGCGTCGGCTGCTGACCCGTGTAGGCACGTTGCAGCGGCTGTTGCGGGTCGACTCCTCGCGGGTTGCCGCTGACGCCCACCACCAGCACCCGGCTGGCGCCCAGATGCAAGGCCGGGCTGATCGGTGCCGATTGACGCACCGCACCATCGCCGAAATATTCTTCACCGATTTTCACCGGCGCAAATAGCAACGGAATCGCCGAACTGGCCAGTAAGTGTTCGACGCTCAATTGAGTCGGCACACCGATCCGCCGATGACGCAACCAGGACTCGATGGTGCCGCCGCCCTGATAAAACGTGACGGCCTGACCGGACTCATAGCCAAACGCCGTGACCGCCACTGCCTTCAGTTGCTTTTGCGCGATGGCATCGGCAATTCCGGACATGTGCAGTTTGTCGTTGAGCAAACCGCGCAGCGGCGAGCTGTTGAGCAGGGCCACTGGCACCGGAGCGCCAATACCCATCAGATTGTGACTGACAAAGCGGGCAGCTTGGTGGATCACCCCCGGCCAGTCGCTGCGCAACACCAGATGGCTGCGGAAACCTTGCCAGAAGGCGGTCAGACGCTGAATCGCACCACGAAAATCCGTTGCCCCACTGGCCAGGCTGACCGCGTTGATCGCACCGGCCGAGGTGCCGACGATCACCGGGAACGGATTCGCCGCCCCCACCGGCAGCAACTCGGCAATCGCCGCCAGCACACCCACCTGATACGCCGCCCGAGCCCCGCCGCCGGAAAGTATCAATCCTGTAACCGGTTCAGCAGAACTCATCGCAACACTCCATGGTGCTTAAAGGGATCGGTGACTCAAGCGCGTTTGGCGTACAGCTTCGGCTCGCCCGGTGGACGGCTCTTGAAGCGTCGATGCGCCCAGAGGTATTGCTCCGGACATTCGCGCAAAGCACTTTCGACCCACTGGTTGATTCGAATGCAGTCAGCCTCTTCCGTCTCGCCGGGAAACCCCTCGAGCGGCGCATGAATCATCAACCGATAACCGCTGCCGTCAGCCAGGCGTTCCTGAGTGAACGGCACCACCAGCGCCTTGCCCAGCCGTGCGAACTTGCTGGTAGCGGTGACCGTCGCCGCCTGAATCCCGAACAGCGGTACGAAGATACTTTGCTTGGCGCCGTAGTCCTGATCCGGCGCGTACCAGATCGCTCTGCCTGCCCGCAGCAGTTTGAGCATGCCGCGCACGTCGTCACGCTCCACCGCCAGCGAGTCGAGGTTGTGCCGCTCGCGGCCCCGACGCTGGATGAAGTCGAACAAAGGATTTTTGTGTTCGCGGTACATCCCGTCGATGGTGTGCTGCTGACCGAGCAACGCCGCGCCGATCTCCAGCGTGGTGAAATGCACGGCCATCAGAATCACGCCCTTGCCGTCGCGCTGAGCCTGCTTCAAATACTCCAGGCCTTCGACATGGGCCAGTTTCGCCAGACGCTTGCGCGACCACCACCAGCTCATGGCCATCTCGAAGAAGGCGATGCCGGTGGAGGCGAAATTTTCCTTGAGCAGGCGCTTGCGCTCGGCAGCGGACTTTTCAGGGAAACACAGCTCGAGATTGCGCTTGGCAATGCGCCGTCGGTCGCCGGCCACCCGGTACATCAATGCACCCAGGGCACGACCGATAAACAGCAACGCCGGATACGGCAGCTGAACAATCAGCCACAACAGCCCCAGGCCACACCACAGCGGCCAGAAACGCGGAGAAAGAAATGCTGTTCGAAAACGCGGGCGATCCATTAAAGCTTCCGTCAAGACAGTGGCCGCGCATTCTACATCGTTCGACCCGGCTTGCGGCCTGCGGGCGTTCTCGTTATAAGTCTCGGCACTTTTAGTGACAAGCCGTTGTATGCCGACCATGAGCCAAACCGAACCGCTAGACCAAGATCCCGTGTTCCAGTTGAAGGGCAGCATGCTCGCCATTACGGTGCTGGAACTGGCCCGTAACGACCTTGAGAACCTTGATCGGCAACTGGCCGCCAAGGTCGCCCAGGCGCCTAACTTCTTCAGCAACGCGCCGCTGGTACTGGCCCTGGACAAACTCCCGGCCAGCGAAGGCGCGGTCGACTTGCCGGGCCTGATGCGCGTTTGCCGTCAGCATGGCCTGCGCACCCTGGCGATCCGAGCCAGCCGCATCGAAGACATCGCCGCCGCCATCGCGGTCGATTTGCCAGTGCTGCCGCCCTCCGGCGCCCGTGAACGACCGCTCGACCCGCACGAAGGCGAAATAAAGAAAAAACCGGAAAAACCACCGGAACCGACCATCAAACCGACGAAAATCATTACCTCGCCAGTACGTGGTGGCCAACAGATTTATGCCCAGGGTTGCGATTTGGTGGTGATTTCGTCGGTCAGCCCGGGGGCGGAACTTCTCGCCGATGGGAACATCCATGTATACGGCCCGATGCGCGGTCGTGTGTTGGCCGGCGTCAAAGGTGACACGAAAGCCAGGATTTTCTGTCAGCAAATGACCGCTGAACTGGTCTCCATCGCCGGCCACTACAAGGTTTCCGAGGATTTGCGACGCGATCCATTGTGGGGCGCAGGCGTACAAGTCAGCCTGTCGGGCGACGTGTTGAACATCATTCGGCTTTAACGGATACTGCCGCATTTTCCAAGCATCTCTAAAACGTAGCGAAAACGGCTCAAACGAAGTAGGAAAAAGGCCAAAAGCAGTGTTTACCGGGGGTAAACGCCGCTCAGAACCGGATTCCAGCCAAGGCTGTCCGACTGCAGTAGTTTTTCAAGAGATGTTTTTCAGGGGCTAAACGTCCTTTTTCCTTAGGGGTAAAACACCTTGGCCAAGATTCTCGTGGTTACATCCGGCAAGGGTGGTGTGGGTAAGACCACCACCAGCGCCGCTATCGGTACCGGCCTCGCACTGCGTGGTCACAAAACAGTTATCGTCGACTTCGACGTTGGTTTGCGTAACCTCGACCTGATCATGGGTTGCGAGCGCCGCGTGGTGTATGACTTCGTCAACGTGGTGAACGGCGAAGCCAACCTGCAACAGGCCCTGATCAAAGACAAGCGCCTGGAAAACCTCTACGTACTGGCCGCCAGCCAGACTCGCGATAAAGACGCGCTGACCGTAGAAGGCGTGGAAAAAGTCCTGATGCAGCTCAAGGAAGACTTCGATTTCGTAGTCTGCGACTCCCCGGCCGGTATCGAAAAAGGTGCCCACCTGGCCATGTACTTCGCCGACGAAGCGATTGTCGTGACCAACCCGGAAGTCTCCTCCGTACGTGACTCGGACCGCATGCTGGGCCTGCTGGCCAGCAAATCCCGTCGCGCCGAAAGAGGCGAAGACCCGATCAAGGAACACCTGCTGATCACCCGCTACCATCCAGAACGTGTAAGCAAGGGCGAAATGCTCGGCGTCGAAGACGTCAAGGATATTCTCTCGGTGACATTGCTCGGCGTGATCCCTGAATCCCAGGCAGTGCTCAAGGCATCGAACCAGGGTATTCCGGTGATTCTCGACGACCAGAGCGATGCTGGCCAGGCGTACAGCGATACCGTTGACCGCCTGCTGGGCGAAAGTCGCGAACACCGGTTCCTTGATGTCGAGAAGAAGGGATTCTTCGAGCGCCTGTTTGGAGGTAGGTAATGAACCTTTTTGACTTCTTTCGTGCCAACAAAAAGCAAAACACCGCGTCGGTAGCGAAAGAGCGTCTACAGATCATCGTGGCGCATGAACGCGGCCAGCGCAGTACGCCGGACTACCTGCCAGCCTTGCAGAAGGAACTGGTGGAAGTGATCCGCAAGTACGTCAATATCGGGTCCGATGACGTGCACGTCGCTCTGGAAAACCAGGGCAGCTGCTCGATCCTGGAACTCAATATCACCCTGCCAGATCGCTGAGTCGATCCGGCGGGAGCCACGGCGGCTCAGGCTCTCCAGCACTTTGTAGGAGCGAAGCTTGCTCGCGAAGCAGGCAACTCGGTCTATCTGATAGACCGAGGTGATGCTTTCGCGAGCAAGCTTCGCTCCTACAGGGCGCGGGGCCTGAGCCGCCGTTGGCGTTTGTTACGAGGCTGTTTTAATGCCGTTGTCCAACATCCGCATCATCCATCAGGACGCCGCCGTATTGGTGGTGGACAAGCCGACCCTGTTGCTCTCTGTCCCTGGCCGGGCCGATGACAACAAAGACTGCCTGATCACGCGCCTGCAAGAAAACGGCTACCCGGAAGCGCGAATTGTCCATCGCCTGGACTGGGAAACCTCCGGCATCATTCTGCTGGCCCGCGACCCGGACACCCATCGCGAACTGTCTCGACAATTTCACGACCGAGAAACCGAAAAGGCCTACACCGCCCTGTGCTGGGGACAACCGGAACTGGACAGTGGCAGCATCGACCTGCCCCTGCGCTACGATCCGCCGACCAAGCCACGTCACGTGGTAGACCACGAGTTCGGCAAGCATGCCCTGACCTTCTGGCGCGTGCTGGAGCGCTGTGGCGACTGGTGCCGCGTCGAGCTGACGCCGATCACCGGCCGCTCTCACCAGCTGCGCGTGCACATGCTCTCCATCGGCCACCCGTTATTGGGTGACGGGCTCTACGCCCATCCGCAAGCCCTGGCTGCCTGGCCACGCTTGTGCCTGCACGCGAGCATGCTGAGTTTCACCCATCCCCAGACCGGCGATCGCTTGCGTTTCGAATGCCCGGCACCGTTTTAAGCACTGCCTGACCAGCAGTCGCCCGCGTTAACAAAAGGATCCCTATCCGGATGCGTTGTACCGATTCCCCGGCAACACCCGTCAAAAAAACCCGCAACCAACTGCTCTACCTGATCTACGGCAACCAGGATGTTTACCGGCGCGAAGCCAAGTTCAGCATCCTGACCGCGCTGTCCCATGCAAAGAAAGGCCAGCCGCCGTGCATCAGGATCCTCACGGATCGCCCGCAGGACTACGCCGGCTGGCCGGTTGAAACCGTGCGCCTGACCGAGCAAACCCTGACCCGGTGGCAGGGCGAAAACGGCTATCCCCATCGCCGCAAGGCCTGCGCCATCGCCGCCGGCCTCAAGCTTGCCGAAAAGACCCTGTTCGTCGATACCGACACCCTGTTCGTCAGCGACCCGAATCTGATCTTCAAACAGATTCAACCCGGGCATTATTTGATGGACCGCTTCGAGTACGACTGGCAGTACGTCTGTGAGCGCGACGATTACGTGAAGCTCGGCAAATGCCTACGCACTCATGGCATCACCCCGGACAACGGCTTCAAGCTTTACAACAGCGGACTCTGCGGCGTGACCGACGGCGATACACCGCTGTTCGAAACGTCGATCCAGTTGATCGACGAATGGACCCGCGACGGTTTCGACATTCACACCATTGAGCAAATCGCCCTGTCGTTTGCGATGCGCGACCAACCGGTGTGTGAAGCGAAAAGATACATCTATCACTACTTCGCGGAAAAACGCTTCTTCCATGCGATGCAGGCGTATTTCTTCTCCCGGCATGGCGAGCAGTTCAGCCAGAATCTGGTGGAGTTGTGCCGCGATGTACCGCGAGTCAAACCGTTCCCATCAGCCTGGCAACGGCTGAAAATCAAATGGAAATTGCGCAACCAGAGCGGCGCGATGAGAAAAGTCGGGCGCGATCTGTTGTATGGCAGTGCAGCGCCCGATCACCCGTACTACACAGCATGCCGACACGAGTGGTGGGAAAGTGCCTCGCGGGAGATTCTGCGCTGGGATAAAAGCCGTCAGAAAAAGCTGCTGGACACCCATCGCAATCGCTGGCCCAAACAACTGCCCAAACCAGAAAAGCCTGGCGATGAGCAGCTCATCATGAAGTACCTGAAAAAGCGGGTAGCCGCAGCCGGTTGACATGAGCAGCGAACGTCAGGCCCAAAGCCCCAAGCCAATACGTTAAACTCCCGCCACTGCTGTCTGGAGCTTCTTATGCGCGAAGAGTTGAACCAAGGCCTGATCGACTTCCTCAAGGCCTCCCCTACCCCGTTCCATGCCACCGCCAGCCTTGTTCAGCGTCTGGAAGCGGCCGGTTTTGTGCGTCTCGACGAGCGCGAGCCGTGGACCACCGAAGCCAATGGTCGTTACTACGTCACCCGTAACGACTCTTCGATCGTCGCGTTCAAAATGGGGCGTCATTCGCCCCTGCACGGTGGCATCCGCCTGGTCGGCGCGCACACTGACAGCCCGTGCCTGCGGGTCAAACCCCAGCCGGAGCTGCAACGCCAGGGTTTCTGGCAATTGGGCGTCGAAGTCTATGGCGGTGCACTGCTGGCGCCGTGGTTTGACCGCGATTTGTCCCTGGCCGGCCGCGTGACCTTCCGCCGCGATGGCAAGGTCGAGAGCCAGCTGATCGACTTCAAGGCGCCGATCGCCATCATTCCGAACCTGGCCATTCACCTCAACCGTGAAGCCAACATGGGCTGGGCGATCAACGCCCAGACCGAGCTGCCGCCGATCCTCGCGCAATTCGCCGGTGACGAACGCGTGGACTTCCGCGCCGTGCTCACCGACCAACTGGCCCGCGAACATGGCCTGAACGCCGACGTGGTGCTCGATTACGAGCTGAGCTTCTACGACACCCAAAGCGCTGCGATCATTGGCCTGCATGGCGATTTCATTGCGGGTGCGCGCCTCGATAATTTGCTGTCGTGCTACGCCGGCCTGCAAGCTTTGCTGACGGCCGAAACCGACGAAACCTGTGTGCTGGTCTGTAACGATCACGAAGAAGTCGGCTCCTGCTCGGCCTGTGGCGCCGACGGTCCGATGCTTGAGCAGACCCTGCGTCGCCTGTTGCCCGAAGGGGATGAATTCGTACGGACCATTCAGAAATCGCTGCTGGTCTCGGCCGACAATGCCCACGGCGTGCACCCCAACTATGCGGACAAACACGACGCCAACCACGGCCCGAAACTCAACGCCGGCCCAGTGATCAAGGTCAACAGCAACCAGCGCTACGCCACCAACAGTGAAACCGCCGGGTTCTTCCGCCACTTGTGCATGGCCGAAGAAGTACCGGTGCAGAGCTTTGTGGTGCGCAGCGACATGGGCTGCGGCTCGACCATTGGCCCGATCACCGCCAGCCACTTGGGCGTGCGCACCGTGGACATCGGTCTGCCGACGTTCGCCATGCATTCGATCCGTGAGCTGTGCGGCAGCCATGATCTGGCGCATCTGGTCAAAGTGCTGAGCGCGTTCTACGCCTGCCCCGAGTTGCCGTAGTCCTCAAGGATCAACACGATCCCCTGCAGGAGCAGCCTTTGGCAGCTCCTGCACATACATCACTACCATTCGTCCGAAAGCCGCCTAGACTTGCAGTACCCCTCCCCGACAAGGCTGTCACCATGATCTCGCTGTCTTCGTTCCACGCCATGCTGATCCCGATTCTTTCCGGGATGATCATGCTGGCCATCGGCTTCAACTTCCGCGACAAGAACGCCGGGGTGTTCGCGATGTGGGTCGGCATGCTGATGATCCTCGCCACCGTGATCTACAAGATCCTCGCCAAACTCAACGAATAAATCCTTGCGCCTGGCTCGCATTGATTTTGACGGGCTCGTACACTCGGCCGATTCGCTCATCCGAGGTTGACCGCCTAGTGTTCGCTCGTCTTTTTGCCCTGCCCTGTTTGTTCCTTGTCTGCCTGATGACGCTGTTGCCGATGGCGCCTGCCCAGGCAGTCAGCTTGCCAGGGCTGCTCAACAACTCGGCAAAAGCCCAGCCAGAAGCGCAAGAGCCATTGGGGCAATCCCTGGATGAAGTCATCAAGTCTCTGGAAAACGATCAGCAGCGGACCAAACTCCTGGCAGACCTGAAGAAGTTGCGCGATGTCACTAAAAAAGCTCAGCCAACCACCGAAGAAGGCGTGCTGGGCCTGATCGGCGGCACCCTGGCCAGTTTCGAAAAACAATTTACCGGCGCCGACAGCCCCCTCATGCGCTGGTCCGAAGAGGTCGAACTGGCCAAGGATGAATTGACGGCATTGCTGCTGCCGGCCAACGAATGGTTGCCGATCATCTTTGCCTTCGCCGTGATTCTAATGGTCTGGAGCCTGCTGGCCGCTGCCCTGATCTGGCTTGGGCACCGGGTGCGCATGCGCTTTGGCCTGACCGAAGAACTGCCGCAACACCCCAAGGCGCTGGACATGCTGCGCTTCGCCTTGCGCAAGCTCGGGCCGTGGCTGATTGCCTTGGTCATGACGGTTTACATGACCTACGCCCTGCCTTCGTCATTGGGTAAAAGCCTGGCCATGGTGCTGGCTTATGCGCTGGTGGTCGGTACCTGTTTCTCGGCGATCTGCGTCATCGCGTTTTCCGTGCTGGATGGCCCGCATCGCCACCGCGCCTTGTACATCCTGCGGCATCGGGCCTTCCGCCCGTTGTGGCTGATCGGCAGTTTCGCCGCCTTCGGTGAGGCCCTGAGCGATCCGCGTCTGGTTGAAAGCCTCGGCAGTCATCTGGCCCATACCTCGGCGACGTTGGCCAATGTGCTGGCGGCAATCTTCACCGGTTTTTTCATTCTGCGTTTCCGTCGGCCCATTGCCCATTTGATCCGCAACCAGCCGCTGTCCCGGCGCCTGACTCGCCGGGCCTTGAGCGACACGATCGAAATTCTCGGCACTTTTTGGTATCTGCCGGCGCTGGTGTTGGTGGGCATCTCGCTGTTCGCCACCTTCGTCTCCGCGGGTGATACCAGCACGGCCTTGCGTCAATCGCTGATCTGCACCGTGCTGCTGGTGTTGTGCATGGTCATCAACGGCTTGGTGCGCCGCCATTCACTCAAACCGCAACGCGGCGTGAAGCGCCACGCGCTGTACTCGGAACGCCTGAAAAGCTTCTTCTACACCCTCGCCCATCTGCTGGTATGGCTGGCGTTCATCGAACTCGGCCTGCGCGTCTGGGGCATGTCACTGATCCGCTTCACCGAAGGCGAAGGCCATGAGGTCAGCGTCAAACTGTTCAGCCTCAGTGGCACGCTGATGTTTGCCTGGCTGATCTGGATCCTCAGCGACACCGCCGTGCATCACGCCCTCACCCGCTCACGCAAAGGCCTGGCCAATGCCCGCGCGCAGACGATGATGCCGCTGATCCGCAACGTGCTGTTCGTGGCGATTTTCATCATTGCGCTGATCGTCGCCCTGGCGAACATGGGCATGAACGTCACGCCGTTGCTGGCCGGTGCCGGCGTGATCGGTCTGGCCATCGGTTTCGGCGCGCAGTCGCTGGTGGCCGACCTGATCACCGGGCTGTTCATCATCATCGAAGACTCCCTGGCTATCGACGACTATGTGGATGTCGGTGGCCACTTGGGGACGGTCGAGGGTCTGACCATCCGCACCGTGCGCCTGCGGGACATCGACGGCATCGTCCATACCATTCCGTTCAGCGAAATCAAAAGTATCAAGAACTACTCCCGGGAATTCGGCTACGCAATCTTCCGGGTGGCGGTGCCCTCCAACATGGACATCGACGAGGCGATCAAACTGATGCGCGAAGTTGGCCAGAAAATGCGCACCGACCCGCTGCAACGACGAAACATCTGGTCGCCGCTGGAGATTCAGGGCGTCGAAAGTTTCGAGTCCGGCAATGCGATTCTTCGCGCACGCTTCAAGACCGCGCCGATCAAACAGTGGGAAGTTTCCCGGGCGTTCAACCTGTCGCTCAAGCGGCACCTGGATGAAGCCGGGCTGGATCTGGCGACACCGCGCATGAGTGTGCATGTCGCCAAGGAATAAAAAGCTTTTGTAGGAGCGAGGCTTGCCCGCGAAGAGGGACTATCAGCCAACATCAATGTTGAATGTGAGTCCCTCTTCGCGGGCAAGCCTCGCTCCTACGCAAGAGCATTTAAATCAAGATCAAAAGATCGCAGCCTGCGGCAGCTCCTACAGGGGGAATCGTGTAGGCAAGTGATGTGCAGTTGAATGTGTGATCTACACCACATCCACCCCGACATGAATTGCATCATGGCGCCAAAACTCCAGGTCACAATCGATCAACCGCTCGTGCTGATCGTAGTTGACCCGGGCAATCCGCAACCCCGGGCTGCCCACCGACACCCGTAAAGCCGCCGCCGCGTCCACCGACAACGCCGTCGGCACAATCTCGAAACGCACCCGCCCGTAGTGCAAGTCGTAATGCCGTGCATACAACTCGGTGATCGACTGATTCAAATCGAAATCGAGAATTCCTGGAAAATACTGCGGATTCAAATAGTGCTCCACGTAAAGCACCAATCGCCCGTCAATCCGTCTTGAGCGGCAGATCTGGATCACGCTCGACAGCGCCGGCAACTGCAACCAGGCACACACTGCCGCCGACGCCGGTTGCAATCGCGCCGAGATCACCTCGGTGGACGGCACCCGCCCCTGTGCACTGACCATCGCGTGAAAGTGACTGCGCTGCATCAGGTTATAAGCCAGCCGCGGTGGCGACACGAACCAGCCGCGCCGTTCCTCGCGGTAAATCTGGCCCTGGGCTTCCAGTTGCAACAATGCCTCACGCACGGTGATCCGCGTGGTACCGAACAACTCACTGAGCTTGCGCTCCGCCGGCAACTTGCTCCCAGGCGCCAACAGGCCATGGTCGAGCTGTTCCTGCAGAACCTGCCCGATGGCTGTCACCGCTTTGGTTGTCTCGATGCGCATCAACGTTACCTATCTGGACTAGACCAGCACTGATTCAGGGCAGAACCGCGATTCAAATCGATTCCTTCAACTGCCTGCAAGCCTAGGCACTGCACATGACTGGCAGATGACAAAGCCGCCGAACGGTTACGCCAGACACCTGCAATTTTATGGCCAAGTCCCTTTCATATCAGCCCTTTAGCCATGGTCTACGCTTATCTCGCACCCTGCGTATCCGAGCGCAGAAAATTCAGGCTGACCGGTCGTCGACATCAAAATGTCATCGAGGCCGCCTAAATTGGCTCAGGTATTGCTGACCTAGACCAACACAACCGCAATCGCAGCGTTGAAAACGCCCAAAGGAGCTTCGGATGAAACAGTTTTTCCTGGCATCACTGTTAGGCTCGACCATTGCCCTGTGCACCACCGCCATGGCGGCAGATAGCGACCTGAAAACCCTGGAAGCCGCTGCGAAAGCGGAAGGCGCCGTCAACAGCGTCGGCATGCCCGATGACTGGGCCAACTGGAAAGGCACCTGGGAAGACCTGGCCAAGAAGTACGGCCTGAAACACATCGACACAGACATGAGCTCGGCCCAGGAAATCGCCAAGTTCGCCGCCGAAAAAGACAACGCCAGCGCCGACATCGGCGACGTCGGTGCCGCCTTCGGCCCGATCTCGGTCAAGCAGGGCGTGGTGCAACCTTACAAGCCCACCACCTGGGAACAGATTCCGGACTGGGCCAAGGACAAGGACGGTAACTGGGCACTGGCCTACACCGGCACCATCGCGTTTATCGTCAACAAAAAGCTGCTGCACGGTTCCGAGGCACCGACCAAATGGGCCGACCTCAAGACTGGCAAGTACAAAGTCTCTATCGGTGACGTGAGCACCGCGGCCCAAGCGGCCAACGGCGTACTGGCCGCCGCCCTCGCCAACGGTGGTGACGAGAAGAACATTCAGCCTGCCCTGCTGCTGTTCGCTGACATCGCCAAGCAAGGCCGCCTGTCCATGGCCAACCCGACGATCGCCACCATGGAAAAAGGTGAAATCGAAGTCGGCGTGGTCTGGGATTTCAACGGCCTGAGCTACAAAGCCAAGATGGCGAACCCGGATGACTACATCGTGCTGATTCCATCCGACGGCTCGGTGATTTCCGGTTACACCACCATCATCAACAAATACGCCAAACACCCGAACGCCGCCAAGCTGACCCGCGAATACATC
Source organism: Pseudomonas sp. A-RE-19 (assembly GCF_019956555.1). Classification (GTDB taxonomy): domain Bacteria; phylum Pseudomonadota; class Gammaproteobacteria; order Pseudomonadales; family Pseudomonadaceae; genus Aquipseudomonas. Next base: position 69,422 of record NZ_JAHBDQ010000022.1, read on the forward strand.
TTCAGCGATGCTGGCCAAATCAACCTGGCGAAAGGCAACGCCCGTCCGATCCGCGCCGAACATCTGAAGCTGCCGGAAGAGGTCAAGGCCAAGCTGCTGCCTAACGAGCAGTACAAAAAAGTTACGCCGATCAAAGATGCCGACGCGTGGGAAAAGACCTCCAAGGCGCTGCCGCAGAAGTGGCAGGAAGAAGTCATCATCAACATGCCGTAAGGCTGTAGATCCCCATTCGGGGATCTGATGGAGATCCAATGTGGGAGCGAGCCTGCTCGCGATGAGGGACTGTCAGCCAACATCAATGTTGAATGTCAGACCGCTATCGCGAGCAGGCTCGCTCCCACAAGGGATTGGTTGCGTACTTGAATCATCTGTTTTTGCGGAGTTCCAGCCCCTATGAAGCACAACGTCATCCTTGTCGTGCTCGACGGCCTCAATTACGAAGTCGCGCGCCACGCCATGGGGCATCTGCAGGCTTACGTTGGCGCAGGACGCGCGGCACTCTACAAACTGGAGTGCGAACTGCCGGCCCTGTCCCGCCCGCTTTACGAATGCATCCTGACCGGCGTTGCGCCGATCGATAGCGGCATCGTTCACAACAACGTCTCACGCCTGTCCAACCAGCGCAGCATCTACCATTACGCCACTGACGCGGGCCTTACAACCGCCGCCGCGGCCTATCACTGGGTCAGCGAGTTGTATAACCGTTCGCCGTTCGTGGCCGCTCGGGATCGTCATACCGACGACCCCAAACTGCCGATCCAGCACGGTCACTTCTACTGGAACGACCACTACCCGGACTCACACCTGTTCGCCGACGCGGAACACCTGCGCCTGCGCCACGCGCCGGACTTTCTACTGGTCCACCCCATGAACATCGACGACGCCGGGCACAAGCACGGCCTCGACACCCCGCAGTACCGCAACAGCGCCCGTTCGGCCGACATCATTCTCGCTGACTACCTGCAAGGCTGGCTCGACGCCGGTTACCAGGTGCTGGTGACGGCTGATCACGGCATGAACAACGACCGCTCGCATAACGGCCTGCTACCCGAAGAACGCGAAGTACCGCTGTTTGTCTTCGGCGATGCCTTCAGCTTCAACGCCAGCGCCGCACCAAAGCAAACCGAAATCTGCGGCACCGTTTGCGAATTGCTGGGCGTGCCCCACGACAAACCTGTGTGCCGGGAGCTGCTCAAGTGAACGCCATGACCCGTAGTAAATGGCTGGCCGCTCTGTGCCTGGTGCCCTTTGCGATTTTCTTCTTCGTGTTCCAGATTGCCCCGTTGCTCTGGGTGATGATCAACAGCCTGCAATCGGAAGAGTTCGGCTGGGGCCTGGCCAATTTCAGCAAAATCTTCAACTCGAAGTTCTATTTGCAGGCGATCCAGTACAGCCTCGAGATCAGTTTCTGGTCCAGCGTGTTCGGCATCATCATCGCCGTACTCGGCGCCTACTCCTTGCGCCGGGTCGACTCGAAACTGCGCAACTTCGTCAATGCCTTCGCCAACATGACCAGCAACTTCGCCGGCGTGCCCCTGGCCTTCGCGTTCATCATTTTGCTGGGGTTCAACGGCACCTTCACCATCATGCTCAAACAGGCCGGGATCATTCAGGACTTCAACCTGTACTCGAAAACCGGGCTGATCATTCTCTACACCTACTTCCAGATTCCCCTGGGCGTGCTGCTGCTCTACCCGGCGTTCGACGCCTTGCGCGAAGACTGGCGTGAGTCCGCCGCGTTGCTGGGCGCCAACGGCTGGCAATTCTGGCGGCACATCGGTTTGCCGGTGCTGACCCCGGCGCTGCTGGGCACATTCGTAATCCTGCTGGCCAACGCCCTTGGCGCGTACGCCACGGTCTACGCCCTGACCACCGGCAACTTCAACGTGTTGCCGATCCGCATCGCGGCGATGGTCTCCGGCGACATTTCCCTCGATCCGAACCTGGCCAGTGCTTTGGCCGTGGTGCTGGTGGCGTTGATGACCCTGGTGACCATCGTGCATCAGCTGCTGTTGAAGAGGAGCTACCATGTCTCGCGCTGAACTGGGCCCCGTCGGTGTCTACCACCGCGTCGTGGTCTATTTGCTGTTTGCCATTCTGTTGTTGCCGCTGCTCGGAACGTTGATCTACTCGATCGCCAGCAGTTGGTCCGCGACGATCATGCCCAGCGGCTTTACCTTCAAGTGGTACATCCAGCTGTGGAGCGATCCGCGCTTTCTCGACGCATTCGGCCAGTCGCTGCTGGTGTGCGTCGGCTCGCTGATCCTGTCGGTGGTGCTGATTCTGCCGCTGCTGTTCGTGGTGCATTACCACTTCCCGAAACTCGACGCGTTGATGAACATCCTGATCCTGCTGCCCTTCGCGGTACCGCCGGTGGTGTCGTCGGTGGGACTGTTGCAGCTTTATGGCTCGGGGCCGTTCGCCATGGTCGGTACGCCGTGGATTCTGATCGGTTGCTACTTCACCGTGGCGCTGCCGTTCATGTACCGGGCGATCACCAACAACCTGCAAGCAATCAACCTGCGCGATCTGATGGACGCCGCGCAACTGCTCGGCGCCAGCACCTGGCAGGCGGCATTCCTGGTGGTGCTGCCAAACCTGCGCAAGGGTTTGATGGTGGCGTTGTTGCTGTCGTTCTCGTTCCTGTTCGGTGAATTCGTGTTCGCCAACATCCTCGTCGGTACCCGCTACGAAACCCTGCAGGTCTACCTCAACAACATGCGTAACAGCAGCGGCCATTTCACCAGTGCGCTGGTGATTTCCTACTTCTTCTTTGTGCTGGTTCTGACCTGGGCGGCCAATATCTTGAACAAGGACAAAAGCGAATGAGCTATGTCAGCGTCCAACATCTACAGAAAAACTACGCAGGCACCACGGTGTTCAGCGACATCAACTGCGAAATCAAGAAAGGCGAATTCGTCACCCTTCTGGGCCCGTCCGGTTGCGGCAAGTCCACCCTGCTGCGCTGCATCGCCGGCCTGACCTCGGTGGACGGCGGCAAGATCCTGCTGGAAGGTCAGGACCTCGTCCCGCTGAGCCCGCAAAAACGCGGAATCGGCATGGTGTTCCAGAGTTACGCCCTGTTCCCGAACATGACCGTGGAACAGAACGTCGCCTTCGGCTTGCGCATGCAGAAGGTCAACGCCGACGACAGCCACAAGCGCGTCACCGAAGTACTGACACTGGTGGAGCTCAATGACTTCGCCGCCCGTTACCCACATCAACTGTCCGGTGGCCAGTGCCAGCGTGTCGCCCTGGCGCGCTCGCTGGTGACCCGGCCTCGGTTGTTGTTGCTGGATGAGCCGCTGTCGGCATTGGATGCGCGGATTCGCAAGCACCTGCGCGAACAGATCCGTCAGATCCAGCGCGAATTGGGCCTGACCACGATCTTCGTCACTCACGATCAGGAAGAAGCCCTGACCATGTCTGACCGAATCTTCCTGATGAATCAGGGAAAGATCGTACAAAGCGGCGATGCGGAAACCCTCTACACCGCGCCAGTCGATATTTTTGCCGCAGGCTTCATCGGCAACTACAACCTGCTGGACGCCGACAGCGCGACGAAACTGTTGCAACGACCGATCACCCATCGCCTCGCGATTCGCCCGGAAGCCATCGAGCTAAGCCTCAACGGCGAACTCGACGCGCAAATCCGCAGCCATAGTCTGTTGGGCAACGTGATTCGCTACCGGGTGGAAGCCCGGGGCGTGGAATTGGTGGTGGATGTGCTGAACCGCTCGGCGGCCGACCTGCATCCCGATGGTCAGCGCCTGGCGCTTTCCATCGATCCGACGGCCCTGTGTGAGGTAGCCTGATGACTTTGCTGATGTTGAAGAGAGAACTGCACTGATGGCCCTGGCAATTTTTGATCTGGACGAAACCCTGATCCACGGCGACTGCGCCTCGCTATGGAGCGAACAGATGGCCCGCCTCGGCTGGGTCGATGGCGAATCCTTCCTGCGTCGCGACAAGGAATTGATGGATGCGTACGGCAGGGGCCATCTGGCCATGGAAGACTACATGGCCTTCAGCCTGGAGCCGATGATCGGTCGCACACCGCAAGAGCTCGAGCACTTGGTGACGCCTTGGGTAGAAGACTTTATCGAGCCGATCATCTTCAGCGACGCCACCAAAGCCATCGCCGCCCATCGCAAGGCGGGCGACCGGATCCTGGTGATCTCCGCCTCGGGCACGCATTTGGTCAAGCCAATTGCCGACCGTCTGGGCATCGACGAAATTCTCGGCATCGAGCTGGAAGTGGCGCATGGGGTGTACAGCGGCAATACCGTTGGCACGCTGACCTACCGCGAAGGCAAGATCACCCGCTTGTTGGAGTGGCTGGATGCCGAAGAGGAAAACCTGGAAGGCGCGAGCTTCTATTCCGATTCACGCAACGATTTGCCGCTGCTGCTCAAGGTAGATTTCCCACACGTGGTGAACCCGGATCCGGTTCTGCTCGAACACGCCGAAAAGGCCGGCTGGCCGATCCATATCTGGAAGTAAGTTGGCCCCTGTGGGAGCGAGCCTGCTCGCGATGAACGATAACGCGGTCTTGCAGATAAACCGCGTCGCCTGAATCGCGAGCAGGCTCGCTCCCACAGGTTCAGTGCATTGTCGTCAAACCAGGCTCTCGTCGATCACCAACACCAACTTCCCCGATACCTTATTGGTCGCCAGCTCCGCAAACGCCGCTTCGGCATCCTTGATCGCAAATGTCCTGGCCAGTTGCGGGCTCAACCGCCCTTCGGCAAACAGCGGCCAGACATGCTGACTGAGATCGCTGAACAGATCGGCCTTGAACTGATCGTCACGGCTGCGCAGGGTCGAACCCAGCAGTTGCACGCGCTTGGCCAGCACCTGCGCCAGATCCAGTTGCGCCTCACGCCCGCCCATCAAACCGATCAGCACCCAACGCCCATCGCGCGCCAGCAGCTTGAGGTTCAACGCCGCGTAGTTGCCACCCACCGGGTCGAGGATCACGTCGAACGGCCCCAGATCGTTCAAGCTGTCCAGATCGCCGTTGCGCACCACCCCACCCTGCGCACCCAACGTTTCACAGTAGGCCAGACGCTCGGCAGAACCGACGCTGACCCAGCACGGGTTACCAAACGCCTTGCACAGCTGAATGGCAGCTGAACCGATTCCACTGGCTCCGGCGTGCAGGAGAACTTTCTCACCCGGTTTGAGCGCAGCCAATTGAAACAAATTCAGCCAAACGGTCGCATACACTTCCGGCAATGCTGCCGCCTCGGCCAGGGACAAACCTTCGGGAACCGGCAACACATGCCGTCCGTCGACAACTACCTCCTCGGCCATCCCACCCCCGGCCAGCAAGGCGCAAACCCGATCCCCGACCTGCCAGGAAGAGCCCGGACCGACCTCGCTGATCACCCCCGAACACTCAAGACCCAGTACTTGACTGGCTCCCGGTGGCGGCGGATAGAGCCCCGCCTTCTGCAACAAATCGGCGCGATTGAGTCCCGCTGCCGCCACTCGGATACGAACTTGTCCTACATCGCACGTAGGACTCGGCTCTTCAACCCACTCCACTCGCCCCTCAACGCCTTGCAATGCTTTCACAGTGCCTCCATAGTGAGTCTGGACTGAGCCCGAAGCTGTAGCGCCGGGCTTTTTGCATTATGCGACCGGCCCCAGGGTCTGTACGAAAGCTCGCCAAGCGGCGATCAGGCAAGGCAAAAACAGGCGAGGAAGCGGAATTCAGGTTCCTGAATGAGCATTCCGAGCCTGTTTTAACGCAGCACGATCGTCGCACAGGCAGTTTTCGACAGAGTCTAGGGGTACCGGCGACTTCATAGACGGCCTAATATGCGTTATCAATTGTCCCCGCGTCGAATCAGCATGAAGCATTTGTTCTCCAGCACCGCCCTCGCTCTTGTCATTGGTCTCGGTCTTTTGCCGATGTCGACCAATTCGTTCGCAGCCAATAGCTGGGACAAGCTTCAGCCCGATCGCGACGAAGTCATCGCCAGTCTGAACGTCGTCGAATTGCTCAAGCGTCACCACTACAGCAAGCCACCGCTCGACGATGCACGTTCCGCGATCATCTACGACAGCTACCTCAAGCTGCTGGATCCATCGCGCAGCTATTTCATGGCCAGCGATATCGCCGAATTCGACAAATGGAAAACCCAGTTTGACGACTTCCTTAAAAGCGGCGACCTGAACGCCGGGTTCACCATCTACAAGCGCTATCTGGACCGCGTCAAGGCGCGTCTGGACTTTGCCCTTGGCGAGCTGAACAAGGGCGTCGACAAGATCGACTTCACCACCAAGGAAACCTTGCTGGTCGATCGCAAGGATGCCCCTTGGCTCAAGACCACCGCCGAGCTGGACGACCTGTGGCGCAAACGCGTCAAGGACGAAGTGCTGCGGATGAAGATCTCCGGCAAAGAGCCAAAGCAGATCCAGGAAACCCTGACCAAGCGTTACAAAAATCAGCTGGTGCGACTGGACCAGACCCGCGCGGAAGACATCTTCCAGGCGTACATCAACACCTTCGCCATGTCCTACGATCCGCACACCAACTATCTGTCACCGGATAACGCGGAGAACTTCGACATCAACATGAGCCTGTCCCTGGAGGGCATCGGCGCCGTGTTGCAGAGCGATAACGATCAAGTGAAAGTCGTGCGCCTGGTGCCTGCCGGCCCGGCCGACAAGACCAAGCTGGTTGCACCGGCCGACAAGATCATCGGTGTGGCCCAGGGCAACAAGGAAATGGTCGACGTGGTCGGCTGGCGCCTGGACGAAGTGGTCAAGCTGATCCGTGGGCCGAAAGGCACCGTGGTGCGCCTGGAAGTGATCCCGGCCAGCAATGCACCGAATGACCAGACCACCAAGATCGTGCCGATCACCCGCGAAGCGGTGAAGCTGGAAGATCAGGCGGTGAAGAAGTCGGTCCTCAACCTCAAACAGGACGGCAAGGACTACAAACTCGGCATCATCGAGATCCCGGCCTTCTACCTGGACTTCAAGGCCTTCCGTGCCGGCGATCCGGACTACAAGAGCACCACCCGCGACGTCAAGAAACTGCTGACCGAGTTGCAGAAAGACAAGGTCGACGGCGTGGTCATCGACCTGCGCAACAACGGCGGCGGCTCCTTGCAGGAAGCCACCGAGCTGACCAGTCTGTTCATCGACAAAGGTCCGACCGTACTGGTGCGTAACGCCGATGGCCGGGTCGATGTGCTGGAAGATGAAAACCCTGGGGCGTTCTACAAAGGCCCGATGGCGTTGCTGGTCAACCGTTTGTCCGCCTCGGCGTCGGAGATCTTCGCCGGTGCCATGCAGGACTACCATCGTGCCCTGATCATCGGTGGCCAGACCTTCGGCAAAGGCACCGTGCAGACTATTCAGCCGCTGAACCATGGCGAACTGAAACTGACCCTGGCCAAGTTCTACCGGGTTTCCGGTCAGAGCACCCAGCATCAGGGTGTGCTGCCGGACATCGATTATCCGTCGATCATCGACACCAAGGAAATCGGCGAAAGCGCCCTGCCGGAAGCCATGCCGTGGGACACCATCCATGCGGCCATCAAGCCTGCGCTTGACCCGTTCAAACCGTACATCACGCAGCTCAAGTCCGAGCATGACGTGCGCACGGCCAAAGACGCGGAGTTCGTGTTCATTCGCGACAAACTGGCCCTGGCGCAAAAGTTGATGAGCGAAAAAACCGTCAGCCTCAATGAAGCCGACCGTCGCGCACAACACGCCGATATCGAAGCCAAGCAACTGGCCATGGAAAACATCCGTCGCAAGGCCAAGGGCGAAGAACCGCTCAAAGAACTGAAGAAAGAAGACGAAGATGCCGTTGCCGCCGAGCCGGACAAGACCAAGCCAGAAGACGATGCCTACCTGAGCGAAACCGGGCGGATTCTGCTGGATTACTTGAAACTCAACACCGCGGTCGCCAAGCACTAAGTTGTTCCAATCAGGATGATGGCAATTTAATGCTGACGCTCCCCGGAGCGTCATCAAACAGTCATCATTCTGTCGTGAAATACAGGACTGGGCGTGCTCTTTAACGAGAGTACGCCCGGTCCTTTTTTTATCGCCAGAGAACGCCATGACCACGACCGAACAGCTGAGTGCCTTGAGTTCAATACTGACTCAAAGCGGTTTGCACAGCCTGTTCCAACCGATCATTTCCCTCTCTGAACGACGTATCATCGGTTACGAAGCCCTCAGCCGTGGCCCCTCCAACAGTCCGCTGCACTCCCCTGTCGCCCTGTTCGCTGTTGCCCGCCAGGCCGGTCGCCTCAGCGAGCTGGAGATCGCTTGCCGTCAAAGTGCTTGCCGCCGTTTCAATGAGCAGCAACTGCCCGGCAAACTTTTCCTCAATGTGTCCCCCGAATCCCTGCTTGAAGCCGCCCACCAACCCGGACGCACCCTGCAACTGCTGCAGGATTTCGGCATACCGCCGAGCCAGGTGGTGATCGAACTGACCGAACAGACCCCGACCGACGATTTCCAGTTGCTGCAAAACGCCCTGCATCACTATCGGGCAATGGGGTTTTCCATTGCCCTGGATGATTTGGGCGCCGGTTATTCAAGCTTGCGGCTCTGGTCAGAATTGCGCCCGGATTACGTCAAGATCGATCGGCACTTTATCGACGGCATTCATCAGGACGCGCTCAAGCGTGAATTCGTCGGCTCGATCCTGCAGATCGCCAAGGCTTCCCGGGCAAAAGTGATTGCCGAAGGCATCGAATTACCGGAAGAGCTCGCGGTATTGACCGAGATGGGCGTCGATCTGCTGCAAGGCTATCTGCTCTGCCGACCACAAGAGCATCCGCCCCGCGATGCCCGAACCTTGATGCCCAAACCAAACAGCGCTGCAGCGATACTGAACGAAGAAGTCAGCGATCTCAGCGCCTTGCTCAACGACCTGCCGGCGGTGACCAGCCACACCCCGACCGCCACCGTGCTGGAAGCCTTCCGTCGCCAGGCCAACCTGAACTCCCTGGCGGTGCTCGACGAACAAGGCCAGCCCTGCGGCATCGTCCACCGTCATTCGCTCTCGGACGCCCTGCTCAAGCCCTTTGCCACCGACCTGTTTGCCCGCAAACCCATCAGCCGCCTGATGAGCGACGACTTCCTCGCCGTGGAAATGAGCCAGTCGCTGCAACAGGTCAGCCGCTTGATCACCAGTCGCGCCCGACAACGCATCGAAGAAGACTTCATCATCACCCTCAACGGCAGCTATCTGGGACTGGGCCGAGTGATCGACGTGCTCAAGCTGATTACCGAACTGAAAATCCAGCAAGCGCGCTACGCCAACCCGCTGACCCTGCTACCGGGCAACGTGCCGATCCAGCAATGCCTGACACGGCTGCTACAACAGGAAAGGGAATCGGTGATCTGCTACGTGGACATCGACAGCTTCAAACCCTTCAACGACATCTACGGCTACGGTCGTGGGGATGAAGTCCTGCTGTGCCTGGCGCAATGTCTGAGCGACCGCGTCGACCCGGCCCGCGACTTCGTCGGCCATATCGGCGGCGACGACTTCCTGCTGGTGCTCGGCCCGGAAGACTGGCGCAAACGTCTGAACCAATTGCTGGACGACTTCCACAGCCAATGCCGACGCTTTTACCGCAGCGAACACCTGGAAGCCGGCTGCTTCATCGCCCCCAACCGTCAGGGCGTAAGACAGGAGTTCCCGCTGCTGTCCCTGTCTATCGGCGTGGTGCATTTGCATCCACAGGCCTGTGGACAACTCGATGCGAGCCAGTTGGCCGAGATGGCCTCGCAGGCCAAGCACCACGCGAAGAATGTGCCGGGGTACAGCGTGCATGTGATTGATAGCCTGGCGGTGCCGGCAACCGAGGAAGCGTTGGTTGCCGGACATCGGTGATGGCTGCGATCTTTTGATCTTGCTCTTGTGGCGAAGGCCGGCTTAAGACGCAGAACCTGTGGGAGCGTGGCTTGCCCGCGAAGAACGATGACGCGTAATGCCTGAAAAACCGCGGTGCCTTCTTCGCGGGCAAGCCACGCTCCCACAGGATATTCGCTTAACTTACCTGCATTGGGGCAAGCGCCCTCGTCACAAAAAGCTGTTCGGCGCTATTCCGAAGGCCGAGCCCGCAACCGCCGCCCAATCACATCCAGCACATCACACCCATCGCGCAGTGGAATGGCACAGAGCAAGGCAAAGTCGCTGAGTATCGTCGAATCACACTCGACCGAGCCGCGCATGGACAGGTTCTCAAGCACCTGGGTGACGGCGCGGATTCGATAGCTGGCGGCGTCGGTCAGAATGTCCAGCGGCGCGTGGGTATCGACGAACAGCGTGGGCATGTCGTTGCAGTTGCTGGTGAGCGCCATGAAGCGGCTTTTGGGGTGGGGAGTTGGTTTTTCGTAGGGTGGATCAGGATGAAGTGTTGGCATTTGAGACCTTCCGATGAAAATGGGAGCTGCCAAAAGCCTTCCTACAGGCTTGGGTGGCAGCTATACGCGGGGTAGGAATACCGAGCATCGGAGACTCGACCACGCCGAAGCGTGCCCGCGCACAGCCGCCGCAACAGAGCTTACGGACGCACACTGTCGGCCGCAAACCAGGTTTCGACGCTTACGCATTACCGATGCTAATAAAGGGTTCCTACACCCCACCACTGAATTTTCAGTGACCATCAAAGGCTATCGGGTGAACTCATTTCGCACCAGTTCATGCAAATCGCTACAACTTGAAGGAAATCTCCGATGGATCTACCCGGCAATAAACGCGCGAGACTTTGCGGGGGATCAATCAGGAAAGAAGCCGGGAAAGGATGATGTTGATGTAGGGCGATTCGCTAATGGCGATTCATTAATCCACAAACAGGCAAAAACGCAAACGTGGCGGGAGGTTTCCCTCACGCCACGTTAATTTGTCAGACACGCAACGGTTTAATCCACAGAACCGCGGGATGCCAACTCTTTCAACTTGATCTCAGCCAACGGATGCCCGGCCTTCAAGGCGATACGCCAAAACCGCGCTGCTTCAACCGGATCCGGCGCCTTGCTCGGCGTTCCCGCGAGACTGATCACGCCAACCTGATAGGCCGCCTTGCCATCCCCCGCCAACGCGGCCAGGCGCAGCAATCGCATGCCCTCCTCGCGAGCACCAAGACCGACGCCGCGAAAGGTCAGAATGTGGCCGTAGAAGCTCTGGGCGCCGACATCGCCCAGGTTCGCCATGCGCGCGAACTGGCCCTCGAGCCAACGCCAGCCTCGCGGCTGACGCACAAACCACGACCAGTGGAACAACCGGCGGGCCAGCCAGTAACTGGCCCGCGCCTTGAGTCGCAAAAACACTCAGGCTTCCGCCGACTCGGGGTACTCGTATTCGAACACCCGCACCACTTCCGAGGCATGCCAGGACGCGGCAGCCACGCCATCGGACGGGCCGGAGAAGCGCCCGAGGCGCTCGACACATTCAAAGAAGCCGGTGCGCGGCAAGCGACTCGCGCCCTGGCTGATCACCAACGAGCTGCGCAACGGCTGCTCGGCTCTGGCATCCAGCGCGGCCAGATGTTCAAGGGCTGCGGTCAAGGTTTGCATGGCGGGCGTGGGTAGCTGCAAACGCTCCAGCAACGCCCGATAAGTCAAAAGATGGCGCTGACGACGCGCCTGATCCAGCTCCCCCAGCAATCCGTCCCAATGTTGACGACTGATGCGTACGCTCACGATTCATCCCTCCATCCTGGCACCGTCAATTCCCAGGCGAGGCTGCGGCGAATAGCAGCGTCGGGTTGACGCTCACCGCTTTCGATCAAGGCGAGATATGACGGGCTGATGCCTACCGTGCGGGCGAGCGCCTCAATGGCGATGCCCTTCCCTTCGCGCAAATTGCGTAGTTGATCCAGACCCGGAAGAATCTGGTCGGGTGCCGCCGCGGGAGGCACTGTGGCCTCGCGCGGTGGTTGTTGCTTGATGCCTGCTGCTTTCAGTAGAGCCTGATACTGAGCCCATGGCAGAACCGCATATTCGGGCTCGCCTTCGCGTGTAATTATCTGAATATCCATGACTACCCCGTAGGACAACGACACTTAGCGAGTCGGCGCTTTTCCTTAGAAGTGTAATCCTAACAGCGGCCAAGGTCGCGGGGGGCATGAATATGGATGATCCTGAATCGGTTCAGGTTTTTTTCGGGCCCTGAAGTTGCAGTTGTTCCGGGGTATCGGGCAGGCGTTCTACCACCGCGAGTTTTTCCGGCAGCTGGCGTTTGCGCCAGGCGCGGAAAGCGTTGAGTTCGTCATCGAGGACTTTCATCAGCCAGGCCAGCACCGCAATGTCGTCGAGCATGCCGAATACCGGGATGAAATCCGGGATGGCATCCACCGGGCTGAGGAAATACATCAGCCCGGCCACCACCGAAACCATGGCTTTCGGGCTGATGGCCCGATACTCACCACGCCAGTAGGCCAGGCAGAGTGCCTGCAACAGGCGCAGATCGTCTTTGAGCTTGCCCAGACGATTGCCCTGGCTGGCACCTTTGCTGGCAACAGCGAACAGCAGCGTCGGCAAACGACCACGGGCGAGCAGGCGTCCGGCCAGAGGCAGAAAACGAGCGAAATTCCAGGGTGCTTTCATCATTTTCTCCCGCTGAAATGTTATCCACACAAATTGTGGATAACCTTGTGAACAGAGCTATTTTTCACCGCTGAAAGCCCCGTTTCATAAGGGCCTGACTCAGATCGGGCGTTTTTTACTCACATAAAAAAACCCAAGATTTCATTGACTTGGCGCCTCGGCCCGTCTAGCGCCGCGTCCTCAATGGCTATGACTCCAGCCGTCAGTATCCGTTCGCCTTGTTTACCCCCGCGGAACGCCAGATGCAACAACGCCCCGCATAAGCGAGGCGTTGTTTTCAGAGCAGACGCAGATTACTTGGTAGCGTCTTGTTTTGCTGGATCCTTGATCCCCAGCAGCTCCAGGTCGAACACCAGCACCGAGTTGGCTGGAATCGCCGGGCTTGGGCTTTGGGCGCCGTAAGCCAGTTCGCTAGGGATGTACAGTTTGTACTTCTCGCCAACGTGCATCAGTTGCAGGCCTTCGACCCAACCCGGAATCACACCGCTGACCGGCAGATCGATCGGGCTGCCGCGCTCGACGGAACTGTCGAAAACGGTGCCGTTGGTCAATTTACCCGTGTAGTGAACAGTCACTACGTCGGTCGGCTTAGGCTGAGCGCCGTCGGCTTTCTTGACCACTTCGTATTGCAGACCGGAAGCCGTGGTGGTGACACCCGCTTTCTTGCCGTTCTCTTCGAGGAATTTCTTGCCGGCGGTTGCCGCCTCTTCGCTCATTTTCGCCAAACGCTCTTCAGCACGCTTTTGCAGTGCTGCGAAGGCTTCAACCAGTTCCTCATCCTTCAGCTTCTGTTCTTTCTTGCCGACGGCATCTTCGATGCCCTGAGCTACCGCTTTGGAATCCAGGTCATCCATGCCTTCCTGAGCGAGGCTTTTGCCCATGTTCAGGCCGATACCGTAGGAAGCTTTTTGCGCCGGGGTTTTCAGCTCTACGCTGGTCTGCGAATCACAACCCGCAAGTACCAGGCCAACCAGGGCCACCGCCGCCGCCAACCGATGCTGTTTCATGCTATTTCCTTGTTCATGCGCCTAAAGGGCAATCGAGTAAAGCCGCGAGCTTATCAGGCCGCCACGACCAATGGCTACCGGCATGAGAGCAGCAAACGCCTGAGAAGTTCAGGTGTTTAAACGCATTTGGGCAATAGAAGGATGAAGCTTCTGTCATTTAGCTCTTACAGACTCAGATACCGGTTCCCACAGCCTCTGGCGTAATGGCCTCTTGCCGCACTTCGTCAGCTGAGGCATAAGAGAGCTACAAATTGACAAGGATGTTTATTTTGCGCCTTCTATTCCGCTTGCTGATTCTGATCGCAGTATTGCTGGGGCTGGGCCTCGCCGTGGTGCTGTACTACGTCGCCAACCCGAAATTGCCGGCCTCGTCACCGGCGCAACAGGTGCATTACCTGGAGCAATGGAGCGCTGCCGACCGCCAGACTTACTACTTCACGCCCCAGGGCACCCAGGTCAAAGGCTTGCGCTATGACTGGTTCAATGCCCTCGAACTGCCCTTCTCGCAAAAACGCTTCGCCGCCCCCGAATACCTCGCACGTTTTGGTTTTCTGATCGATCCGAGCCAGAAAGCCACGCCGGACAATCCTGGTAACCTGCCCGTCGGTTTTGCCCGCCATCAAAACCCCGGCAGCCCGGACGAGTTTCTGGACATCACCTGCGCCGCCTGCCACACCGGCGAATTACGCTTCAAGGGCCAGGCTGTACGCATTGATGGCGGCTCGGCCCAGCATGTGTTGCCTTCCAGCGTTCCTACCTTGCGTGGCGGCAGCTTCGGGCAGGCACTGGTGGCCAGTCTCGCCTCGACCTATTACAACCCCTGGAAATTCGAACGTTTCGCACGCAACGTTTTGGGTCAGGACTACGACGCAGGGCATCAACAGCTGCGTAAAGATTTCAAAATCTCCCTCGATACGTTCTTGAAAGTGGCCTGGAACGATACCCATCGAGGCCTCTACCCCACCGAAGAAGGCCCCGGCCGCACCGATGCATTCGGGCGTATTGCCAACGCCAGCTTCGGCGACGCGATTTCTCCCGCCAACTACCGCGTGGCCAACGCACCGGTGGACTACCCGCAACTGTGGGACATGTGGACCTTCGACTGGGTGCAGTGGAACGGTTCGGCGCAGCAACCGATGGCCCGTAATATCGGTGAGGCCCTGGGTGTCGGCGCTACGCTGAATTTCTTCGACAGTAACGGACAGCCGCTCAAGGGCGACGACCGCTACCCGTCCAGTGTGCGAGTGCGTGATCTGCACCGTATCGAAGAAACCCTGCAACGACTCAAACCGCCTGCCTGGCCGGAAGCCTTGTTGGGCAACATCGACAAGCCCCTGGCCGCAAAAGGCCGAGAACTTTTCGCTGAAAACTGCGCCGGTTGTCATGTACCCCGCGTCACCCAAAGCGACGGCAGAGCAGTGCAACATCTGAAATTGCTGCCGGTGGAGGTGGTTGGCACAGATGCTGGCGCCGCCAACAACATTGCCGACCACCGCTTCGACCTGACGGCCTTGCAGTGGGATCCGGCAGAGCTTGCGCAACTGGACGTACAACTGCACCCCAAACCCACAGAGCCATTGGATATGAGCCAGTTGTCAGTGGCCAAGGGACTGGCTTACGTCACTGCTTTCGTGGGCAATCAAGCCTACCGCGAAGCCAATGTGACACCCGCAGAGCGCCCGAACCTGGACGGATTCGGCCTGCCGATCGGCGTTCAGGAATTGCGCAGCTACAAAGCTCGACCACTGGCGGGCGTCTGGGCCACGCCGCCGTTTTTGCACAACGGTTCGGTACCGAGCATTTATCAACTGCTCTCGCCTCAGGATGAACGCGCCACCACGTTCTACAAAGGCACCTTCGAATACGACCCCAAACATTTGGGTTATCGCACCGAAGCCTTCACCAACGGTTTCGTGTTCGACACGCGCGTCACCGGCAATCACAACAGCGGCCATGAGTTCCGCGCAGGCGAGCGTGGGAACGGCGTCATTGGTCGCCTGCTGCAACCGGAGGAACGCTGGGCACTGCTGGAATACCTGAAAGTGTTGGGCGGCCCGCTGGAGTCGCAATTGCCAGACCGCCGCCTCAGTCAAAAGGATTGACCCATGCTGATTACTCTCTGGTTGCGCCTGGGCGCCTTCCTCGGCCAAACCCTGCTGTGGTTGCTGGGTCTGGGCGTGCTCGGCTGGACCCTGATCATGGCTTTCTCCGCCTGGCAGCATCGCGGCCCGGTATCGGCTGAAGAACTGATTCCGGACGGCGAAGCGGCAATGACTCAGGACATCATCCAGACGGCCGTGCGAATCGTCGATCAACACCGCGAAAGTACCCGCTACCTGCGCGATGCCCATGCCAAGGCCCATGGTTGTGTGAAGGCCGAGGTTCAGGTGCTGCCGGATCTGGCGGTGGAGTTGCGTCAAGGCGTGTTCAGCGAACCCGGCAAAACCTGGCAAGCGACGATGCGGCTGTCCAATGGCAATGCGTATCCGCAGTTCGACAGCATCCGCGATGCCCGTGGCATGGCGATCAAACTGCTCGACGTGCCGGGTAAACAGTTACTGAGTGACCGGCAAGGGCGCAGCGAACAGGATTTCGTGATGTTCAATCATCCGAACTTCTTTGTCAGCGATGTCGCCGAGTATCGTCAGAATGTGGCCGCTCAGGCTGAAGGCAAAACGGTGATGGCGTTCTTCCCGGATTGGGACCCGCGCACCTGGCAGGTTCGCCATCTGTTTATTGCGCTGGCGACGCTCTCTCCTGCCCCGGCAAGCCCGACGCAGACCACTTATTTTTCGGTTTCGCCGTACAAGTTTGGTGAAGCCAACGCCAAATTCCGGGTGATGCCGGATCCAGATAACTGCCCGGTCTACGCGCTGCCCAAGCAAAATCAAAACCTGCCGAACTTCCTGCGCAGTGCGCTGAACCAGCAGCTGTCGACCGATCGGGTGCCGGCCTGTTTCGTTTTACAGATCCAGCGTCAGAACCCGAGCCAATACATGCCGATCGAAGACACCAGTATCGAATGGCGTGAGCGCGACGCACCTTTCGAAACCGTGGCCCGGATCAAACTGCCCGCGCAGGATTTCGACACCCCGGCGCTGAATCTCCAATGCGACAACCTGTCGTTCAACCCATGGTTCGGCCTTGAAGCCCATAGGCCGATTGGGGGGATCAACCGGTTACGTAAAGCGGTGTACGAGGCCGTGAGCGACTACCGACACCGCCGCAACGCCGAACAATAGGCGACACAGAAACCGTAGGAGCCAGGCTTGCCGGCGAAGGCGTCCTTAAGAGCGCCTTCGCCGGCAAGCCTGGCTCCTACAATTACCCGAACAGGTCGCTTTTTCAGTGGAGAGACTGCACAAAGCCAAATCCCAGACAGCAAAAAGCCCGCATCAAGCGGGCTTTCCGTGGTGACCTGGCGTTCAGTGTTCCAGGTTACCGAATATGGCGCAGCGGACGGGACTCGAACCCGCGACCCCCGGCGTGACAGGCCGGTATTCTAACCGACTGAACTACCGCTGCGCGTAGCGTTGAAAGTAAATGGTGGGTGATGACGGGATCGAACCGCCGACATTCTGCTTGTAAGGCAGACGCTCTCCCAGCTGAGCTAATCACCCTTTACCTTCGTTGCGGGGCGCATTGTGCCACAGATTTTCATAAAGTGTTGATTTAATTGATAAAAAATCAAAAAAATCTGAAAACCGGTAAAACGACACACCCTGCAGGAACTTCAGACAGAAAAAAACCCGCGTTAGCGGGCTTTCCGTGGTGACCTGGCGTTCAGCGTTCCAGGTTACCGAATATGGCGCAGCGGACGGGACTCGAACCCGCGACCCCCGGCGTGACAGGCCGGTATTCTAACCGACTGAACTACCGCTGCGCGTAACACTAAAGCGAATGGTGGGTGATGACGGGATCGAACCGCCGACATTCTGCTTGTAAGGCAGACGCTCTCCCAGCTGAGCTAATCACCCTTCACTTTCGGTGTGGCGCGCATTCTACGGAGCGACCCAACCTCTGGCAAGCACTTTTTTAATTAATTTTCTCATGCCTTCCAAAGGCTTAGAGAAGGGTTGGCCTATGGCACCGCGAAGACAATAATGCCCCCCTTTGTATTAAAGGAGAGACTCACCCCATGTGGTTCAAAAACCTGCTTATCTATCGCCTGACCCAAGATCTGCCTTTTGATGCCGAGGCGTTGGAAACTGCACTGGCCACCAAACTGGCGCGTCCATGTGCAAGCCAGGAGTTGACCACCTACGGTTTCGTCGCGCCATTCGGCAAGGGCGAGGACGCGCCGCTGGTGCACATCAGCGGCGACTTCTTGCTGATCGCCGCCCGTAAGGAAGAACGCATTCTGCCGGGCAGCGTCGTACGCGACGCGGTGAAGGAAAAGGTCGAAGAGATCGAAGCCGAACAAATGCGCAAGGTCTACAAAAAGGAACGCGATCAGATCAAGGATGAAATCATCCAGGCCTTCCTGCCCCGCGCCTTTATCCGTCGCTCGTCGACTTTCGCCGCCATCGCGCCGAAACAAGGCTTGATCCTGGTTAACTCCGCCAGCCCGAAACGTGCCGAAGACCTGCTGTCTACCCTGCGCGAAGTGATCGGCACGCTGCCGGTGCGTCCGCTGACGGTGAAGATGTCGCCGACCGCCACCATGACCGAGTGGGTCACCACCCAGAAAGCCGCGGATGATTTCTTCGTGCTGGACGAGTGCGAGCTGCGCGACACCCACGAAGATGGCGGCATCGTGCGCTGCAAGCGTCAGGATCTGACCAGCGAAGAAATCCAGCTGCACCTGAGCACCGGCAAAGTGGTCACTCAGCTGTCGCTGGCCTGGCAGGACAAACTGTCGTTCGTGCTCGACGATAAAATGGTGGTCAAACGCCTGAAGTTCGAAGACCTGCTGCAAGATCAGGCGGAACAGGACGGTGGCGACGAAGCCCTGGGCCAACTGGACGCCAGCTTCACCTTGATGATGCTGACGTTCGGCGACTTCCTGCCGTCGATGGTTGAAGCGTTGGGTGGTGAAGAGACGCCGCAGGGTATCTAAAGACGTGTGATGCCTACTGTGGGAGCGAGCCTGCTCGCGATAGCGGAGTTTCAGTCAACATCATTGTTGAATGTCAGTCCCTCATCGCGAGCAGGCTCGCTCCCACATTGGTTTTGTGGTGCTACTTAAATAAGGATCAGGCCATGCGCGCACTGGCTGCATTGAGTCGTTTTGTCGGCAACACCTTCGCTTACTGGGTACTGATTTTCGCCGTTGTCGCGTTTCTGCAACCGGCCTGGTTCATCGGTTTGAAAGGCGCCATCGTGCCGCTGCTGGGGTTGGTGATGTTCGGCATGGGCCTGACCCTCAAGCTCGAAGACTTCGCCGAAGTCGCTCGCCATCCGTGGCGCGTGGCCCTGGGCGTGGTCGCCCATTTCGTGATCATGCCCGGTGTGGCGTGGTTGCTCTGCCAGGCTTTCCACCTGCCGCCGGAAATCGCCGTCGGTGTGATTCTGGTCGGCTGCTGCCCAAGCGGCACCTCGTCGAATGTGATGACCTGGCTGGCTCGCGGCGATCTGGCGTTGTCGGTGGCCATTGCCGCCGTCACCACCCTCCTCGCTCCGCTGCTGACGCCGGCGCTGATCTGGCTGCTGGCCTCGGCCTGGTTGCCGGTGTCGTTCATGGAGCTGTTCTGGTCGATCCTGCAAGTCGTGCTGCTGCCGATCGTGCTCGGCGTGGTTGCCCAGCGCGTACTCGGTGATCGGGTTCGTCTCGCGGTAGACGTATTGCCGCTGGTGTCGGTGGTGAGCATCGTGATCATCGTCACCGCCGTGGTGGCCGCCAGCCAGGCGAAGATTGCCGAGTCCGGCCTGCTGATCATGGCCGTGGTGATGTTGCACAACAGCTTCGGTTACTTGCTGGGTTACTTCACCGGACGCCTGTTCAACCTGCCATTGGCCCAGCGTAAATCCCTGGCACTGGAAGTCGGCATGCAGAACTCCGGCCTGGGCGCGGCGCTGGCCAGTGCGCACTTCTCGCCGCTGGCGGCGGTGCCAAGCGCGCTGTTCAGCGTCTGGCACAACATTTCCGGGGCATTGCTCTCGACGTATTTCCGTCGCATGAGCGAGAAGGAGGATCGGAAAATCGCAGCTCAGCAGGCCGCCGACTGATCCGCAAACTTGATCCTCGGGTTAATGATGGGCACTCTATTGCGCAACGCGGGGACGACCTCGCGGCTCGTTCGAGTGATTAATCCGGGGACGACCCCATCCATCGATGGAGGTCTTTGATGTCCTGGATCATTCTGTTTTTCGCCGGCCTGTTCGAAGTCGGCTGGGCCGTCGGCCTGAAGTACACCGACGGCTTCAGCCGCCCTCTTCCTACCGCACTGACCGTCGCCGCCATGGCGATCAGCCTTGGCCTGCTGGGCCTTGCCATGAAGGAATTGCCGCTGGGCACAGCCTATGCGATCTGGACGGGCGTGGGTGCGGTGGGCACCGTGATCGCCGGGATCATCTTGTTTGGTGAGTCCATGGCGCTGTTCAGGCTGGCCAGTGTGGCGTTGATCATTACCGGGTTGGTTGGGCTCAAGGTTAGCGCTTAGGCCACTACCGCAATCGCGAGCAGGCTCGCTCCCACAGTGGATTTGTGAACGGCGCAGAACCATTGTGGGAGCGAGCCTGCTCGCGATGAGGCCCGCAAAGTCACCGACTATCTAACCGCCCCACGCAACTCCCCCACCAACCCTTGCAATGTCGCCGGCTCAGCCGCTTCAACGGCCACCGCCGGCCCCGCCACCAGGGTCACCCGCGACCACAGCCTGCGAAACACGCCCTTGTCCGGATCACGGCTGAAGAAACTCCCCCACAAACCCTGCAACGCCAATGGAATCACCGGCACCGGCGTTTCTTCGAGAATCCGTGTCAGCCCGCCCTTGAACTCATTGATCTCGCCATCGGCGGTCAACTTGCCTTCAGGGAAAATGCACACCAGCTCGCCATCCTTCAGATATTGGGCGATACGGGTGAAGGCTTTTTCGTAAATCTGAATGTCCTCCTGACGCCCGGCGATCGGAATCGTCCCGGCCGTGCGGAAGATGAAGTTCAGGACCGGCAGGTTGTAGATTTTGTAATACATCACAAAGCGAATTGGCCGACGCACTGCGCCGCCAATCAGCAAGGCATCAACGAACGACACATGGTTGCAAACCAGTAGCGCCGCGCCTTCATCGGGAATCAGATCCAGATTGCGATGCTCGACGCGGTACATGGAATGGCCGAGCAGCCAGATCATGAAGCGCATGCTGAACTCAGGGACGATTTTGAAGATGTAAGCATTGACGCCGATGTTCAGCAGCGACACCACCAGGAACAGCTGCGGGATCGACAGCTTGGCGAGGCTCAGCAAGACGATCGACACAATCGCCGACACCACCATGAACAGGGCATTGAGAATGTTGTTGGCGGCGATCACCCGCGCCCGTTCGTTCTCGACAGTACGCGACTGGATCAGCGCATACAGCGGCACGATGTAGAAACCGCCGAAGACCCCAAGCCCGAGGATGTCGATCAATACCAGCCAGGTGTGACCAAACCCCAGGACTTCGATCCAGCCATGGCCGGCAACGCTGTCTGGAATCCCGCCGGAATGCCACCACAACAGCAAGCCAAACACCGTCAGACCGAACGAGCCGAACGGCACCAGACCGATCTCGACTTTGCGCCCTGACAATTTCTCGCAGAGCATCGAACCCAGCGCGATACCGACCGAGAACACCGTAAGAATCAGCGTCACCACGGTCTCGTCACCGTGCATCCATTCCTTGGCATACGCCGGGATTTGCGTCAGATAAATCGCCCCGACAAACCAGAACCATGAGTTGCCGACGATCGAACGC
The DNA here is from genome assembly GCF_019956555.1 of Pseudomonas sp. A-RE-19. Taxonomy (GTDB): domain Bacteria; phylum Pseudomonadota; class Gammaproteobacteria; order Pseudomonadales; family Pseudomonadaceae; genus Aquipseudomonas. The sequence continues at coordinate 90,918 of NZ_JAHBDQ010000022.1, forward strand.
GATACCGCAGGGGTTTGCCCGAGGCCCAGCTTCAAGGTGGCCCAGGACTGACTGAAGATGTTCCAGTTCAGGCGCATTTGCGGCGATGCCGCTGCGGCCCGGGGAATGCTGCGGCTGGCCAGGTAACCGAGTACCGCAATACCGATGATCGCTGCGGACACCACCGGCGCGTAGTTGCTGGAGGACATCATGATCCCGGCACCAATCGTCCCGGCGAGAATCGCCAGGAAGGTGCCCATTTCCACCAGACCGTTGCCGCCCACCAGTTCTTCTTCGCGCAAGGCTTGAGGCAGAATCGAATACTTCACCGGCCCGAACAGCGCCGAGTGAGTGCCCATGGCAAACAGCGCCAGCAGCATCAGCGACAGGTGATCGAACATGAAACCGACCGCCCCCACCGTCATGATGACGATTTCCCCGAGCTTGATCAGACGGATCAGCGCGTCCTTGGCGAACTTTTCCCCGAATTGCCCGGCCAGGGCCGAGAACAGGAAGAACGGCAGGATAAACAGCAACGCACACAGGTTGACCCAGATCGAGCGGTCACCCTCGATTGTCAGCTTGTACAAAATGGCGAGGATCAGCGACTGCTTGAAGATGTTGTCGTTGAAGGCCCCGAGGGACTGCGTGACAAAAAACGGCAGGAAGCGCCGAGTGCGAAGCAAGGTGAACTGAGAGGGGTGACTCATCTTCCATGTGTCCCTGATTTGGGTAGCGAATGGCTTGGATATTGTTATTGGAATATCGAACGTCGATCCAGGCCACACACATTACCTAATCTTTGCCCCTTATTTCTTTAATCCTGCAATGCACGGCGAGACAAACAACTCGCCCCGCCACGCCCCCTGCACCGTACGTTTGGCGACGATCAGCCACATCACCGCCAGCAACGCGACCAATACACAACCAAAGACACTGAAAAACGTCAGGTTCAAGGTGCTGGCCAGTTTCAGCGTGGCCAGGGAGTAGACCCCCAGCGGGAAAGTGAAGCCCCACCAGCCGAGATTGAACGGGATACCGGCGCGCAAGTAACGAAGGGTGATCAGCAGCGCCACCAGCATCCACCAGAGCCCGAAGCCCCACAGCGTGATGCCGGCCACCAGGCCAAGCCCTGCGGCAATCTCACCGATACCCGGCAGACCATTGGCGGAAAAGATCGCCGGTGCGTCGGCGCCCAACAGCAACATGCCCAATGCGCCCGTGCCGATGGGGCCGAGGGCCAGCCAGCTCGAGGCGGCCATGTTTTCGTGGGGCAATTTATGCAACGCCATGCGCAGCAACAGGATGGTCAGAATGCTGAACGCCACCGGCAGGGAAAAGGCCCAGAGTACGTAGCTGGTGACCAGCACCACCAGTTGCGAATGAGCATCGACCAGGTGCGGCGCCAGCAACCCACCACTGGCAGCCGCCACTTCTGCCGCCACCACCGGCAACAGCCAGACGGCGGTCATCTGGTCGATGCTGTGTTCCTGACGGGTGAACATCATGTAGGGAATCAGTACGCCGCAAGCCAGCGACATCGCCACGTCCAGCCACCACAGTACTTCGGCGACATGGATCACGCCGTCACCCCAGCGCGGCAGACCGAACAACAGAAAGCCATTGATGATGGTCGCAAGGCCCATGGGAATGGTGCCGAAAAACATCGAAACCGTGGAATGGCCGAAAATCCGCCGCGCCTCGTCGAAGAACATTGCCCAACGCGCGGCATACATACCTGTGAACAAGACAAACAGAACAATATTGAACAGCCACAGGCCTTCGGCAAACGCATGCAGAGCGGGATTCGACACCGGCAATTGCGCAAGCGCCAGCGCCAATACACCCGTGCCCATGGTCGCTGCGAACCAGTTGGGGGTGAATTGGCGGATGGCTTCTCGAGGGTGCTGCAAATGACTGAGCGGTTTGATACCGGGCTTAACGCTTTGGGTGCATGTCATGGTGAACTCCTGTCCTCTGGTGAGGTGGAGCTCATGGTAGATCCAAATCGAATATCGATATAACGGGCAATATCTCTAACTGTTATCTGCTTTATAGATAACGCATCAGACGCTGCCTTCCGTCTCGATCACCAATATTCTCGCCACACCCAACGGATGAGCCACATGCTCGGTGCCCACCGATGCATAAAAAATATCGCCGACCTCGAGCAGTGTTTCCTTCTCCAGGCCCTCTTCGCGATAACGCATTTGCACTTGCCCATCGAGCACCACGAACACTTCCTGACCGTCGTTTACGTGCCATTTATAAGGCTGATCGGTCCAGTGCAAACGAGTGGTGATGCCGTTCATGTTGGCAATGTCCAGCGCCGCCCAGGCACGGTCGCCGGTGAAGGATTTGCTGCGGATGATCTTCATGGGTCGGTCCGTCGAATGAATGGCAGCGCCAAGGCTAACGGTCATCGAACATCGACGCCACAGGCTTTGGCGGGTTGCTCACGGATCAACCCAAACAGCGCAACGAGCGACAGGATGATGAGCACCGCGCCGTAACCGTCAGTGGTCGCCACCAAACCAAAGGTGCGGGTCAGGTTGCCGGCCAGCAACGACGGCAAGCAGAACGCCAGATAGCTGAGCACATAAAATGCCGACATCAGCCCCGCCCGTTCATGAGGCAAAGCCAGCGGCACGATGCTTCGCAGGGCACCCAGGAAGCCCGCGCCAAAACCGCCGCCCGCCACCAGGGTGCCGAAGAAAAACAACGGCAGGCTGGCGCTGTGTACCGCCAGCAGAATCAGCGCAACGCCTGCCGGCAGCAGGCTCGCCCCCAACAGCAAGACCTTGTCGGCCGGCCGATTGCGCAAGGTGTAGATCATCGATGCGCCCGTTACCGTCAACACGGCCACCGTCGCCCCGCCAATCAAATTTGACGTGGACCCGGTGGCTGTCCGCACCAGAGACGGCGCCAGGGAAGCGAAAAAACCACCGAGCGCCCACACCGCCAGATCTATCGGCAGCACCCGCCACACCATACGCCGCGCTTGAATCGGCACATGCAGGGTCGGCCGTAGCGAGGCCCAGGCACCGGGTTGTCGACTGACGCTTTCCGGCAGACGCCAGACATACAGCGCTTGCATCACAAACAGCGCGAACAGCACCCAATAGGTCAATTGCAGCGGCAGCGGCGCAAACTCGGCCAACAAACCGCAGCCCATGGCGCCCAGCGCCATGCCCAGCAACGGCGCCACACTATTGACCATCGGCCCTTGCTGACGGTCGGTGTCCAGCAGCGCCGCACTCAAAACGGCGGTGGCCATTCCCGTGGCAAAACCCTGCAGGACCCGCGCACCGATCAACCAGGCGACGCTGTCGGCATTGATAAACAGCAACATCGCCAGCATGTTCAGTAACACGGCGGTAAAAATCACCGGTTTGCGCCCCAGATAGTCCGAGAGCGAACCCACTGTGAGCAGCGCCGCCAGCAAGCTGAGGGCGTAAACGCCGAAAATCAGGGTCAGGGTCGCCGCCGAGAACTGCAGGTGCTCCTGATACAAGTGATACAACGGGGTCGGCGCTGTGGAAGCGGCTAGAAAACTGAGTAAGGTGATCGCCAGAAACCACAGGCTGGAACGGTTTGTCGTTAGACGGGACATAAGCACACTCCGCAAAAGCTAATTTTTTGCTTTTGCGGAGTGTGCTACTGGCTTTCGCTTAAAGCAAATTCTTTGTGTTAAGGTCCGCCGCATGGCTATTAAAGAAGGTTTACGCCCTGGCGGCCGCAGCGCCAGGGTTCAGGAATCAATTCATTCGGCAGTCCGCGATCTCCTCGAAGAGCAGGACCGCGCCAGCGTGACCGTCCCGCAAATCGCGGCCCGGGCCGGGGTGACGCCGTCGACCATTTACCGGCGCTGGGGTGATTTGTCGGCGCTGCTGGCCGACGTCGCCCTCGCCCGCATGCGCCCCGACAGTGAACCGGCCAACACCGGCAGCCTGCGCGCTGATGTGCGGGCCTGGGCGGAGCAGTATCTGGACGAGATGAGTTCCGAGCCCGGGCGCAATATGATGCGCGACGTGCAATCCAGCGCCACGCCGGGCTATTGCGTGACGATCATTGGCGGGCAGTTGCAGACGATTCTGGATCGCTATCCCGATCAGCCGAAGCCGAGTGTCGACCGGCTGATCAATATGGTGGTGGCGCCGACGGTGTTTCGCATCCTGTTTTCGGCGCAGGCGCTGGAGGTTGAAGAGTTGCATCGGTTGATCGATATTGCGCTCCGTCAGTGAGGCCGCCTTCGCGAGCAGGCTCGCTCCCACAGTTGATCTCAGTGGACACATAAATTGTGACCGGCATAGATCCAATGTGGGAGCGAGCCTGCTCGCGATGAAGCCCGCACAGGCACCAAAGATCTGACGGTCTCCCCAACCTGCGACACCCCGCCACGCCACGACCTTGGTCGACACTGACTAACTCAGGCGGTCATGCGAGACTGTCCTGACCGGGCGGAGTCCCGGATGTCTTTTGTCTGGAGTTCCCATGTCGCTGTCCACCGGGCTGATCGCCACCGTCGCCCTGGCCTATATGGCCATCCTGTTCGCCATCGCCTTTTACGGTGACCGGCGCAGCGCGCCGTTGCCGCCACGGGTGCGTGCCTGGGTGTACAGCCTGTCGCTGGCCGTTTATTGCACCAGCTGGACCTTCTTTGGCGCCGTGGGCCAGGCAGCCGAACAACTCTGGTCATTCCTGCCGATCTACCTCGGGCCGATCCTGCTGCTGGTCTGCGCACCGTGGGTCCTGCAAAAAATGGTGATGATCAGCAAACAGGAGAACATCACCTCCATCGCCGACTTCATCGCTGCCCGCTATGGCAAATCCCAGTCGCTGGCGGTGGTGGTGGCGCTGATCTGCCTGGTCGGCGTACTGCCCTACATCGCCTTGCAACTCAAAGGCATCGTGCTGGGCGTGAACCTGCTGATCGGCGCCGGCGCCGACGCCATGGGCACGCGCGCGCAGGACACGGCGCTGATCGTATCCCTGGTGTTGGCGCTGTTCACCATCGTTTTCGGTACTCGTAACCTCGACGCCACGGAACACCACCGTGGCATGGTGCTGGCAATTGCCTTTGAATCGCTGGTCAAGCTGTTCGCTTTTCTCGCGGTTGGCGCCTTCGTGACCTACGGCCTGTACGACGGTTTCGACGACCTGTTCGACCAGGCCATGCTCGCCCCGCGCCTCGAAGCGTACTGGAAAGAAACCATCAACTGGCCGTCCATGGTGGTGCAGACCGGTGTGGCGATGATGGCAATCATTTGCCTGCCCCGGCAGTTCCACGTAACCGTGGTGGAAAACATCGAGCCTCAGGACCTGCGCCTGGCCAAGTGGGTGTTCCCGGCCTATCTGGCACTGGCGGCGCTGTTTGTCGTACCGATCGCGCTGGCCGGTCAGATGATGCTGCCCAGTTCGGTGCTGCCGGACTCCTTCGTCATCAGCCTGCCTCTGGCACAGTCTCACCCGGCCCTGGCGATGCTGGCGTTTATCGGCGGCGCTTCGGCGGCAACCGGCATGGTGATCGTGGCCAGCGTGGCGCTGTCGACCATGCTCTCCAACGACATGTTGCTGCCCTGGTTGCTGCGGCGAAACAACGCCGAGCGGCCATTCGAAGTGTTCCGCCAATGGATGCTTTCGGTGCGCCGGGTCAGCATCGTGGTCATCCTGTTGCTGGCCTACGTCAGCTATCGCCTGCTGGGCTCGACCGCAAGCCTGGCGACCATCGGCCAGATCGCCTTCGCCGCCGTGACCCAACTGGCTCCGGCCATGCTCGGCGCGCTGTACTGGAAACAAGCCAATCGCCGGGGTGTATTCGCCGGGCTGGCCACCGGGACGTTCCTCTGGTTCTACACCCTGGTGTTGCCGATTGCCGCCAACAGTCTCGGCTTGCCCCTGAGCAGTCTTCCGGGCTTGGCCTGGCTGCAAGGCAACCCGCTGAACCTGCCGATCACGCCGCTGACTCAAGGCGTGGTGCTGTCCCTGGCGGGCAACTTCACCTTGTTCGCCTGGGTCTCGCTGCTGTCACGCACGCGGGTTTCGGAGCACTGGCAGGCCGGACGCTTCATCGGCCAGGAAATCAGCGCCCGCCCGAGTGCCCGTTCGATGCTGGCAGTACAGATCAACGACTTGCTGCAACTGGCCGCCCGTTTTGTCGGCGAAGAACGCGCTCGTCAGAGCTTCATCCGTTTCGCCTACCGTCAAGGCAAGGGGTTCAACCCGAACCAGAATGCCGACGGTGAATGGATCGCCCACACCGAACGGCTGCTGGCCGGTGTACTTGGCGCATCGTCGACCCGGGCAGTGGTGAAAGCCGCCATCGAAGGTCGGGAAATGCAACTCGAGGACGTCGTGCGGATCGCCGACGAAACCTCGGAAGTGCTGCAGTTCAACCGCGCGCTGCTGCAAGGCGCCATCGAGAACATCACCCAAGGCATCAGCGTGGTCGACCAGTCGTTGAAACTGGTGGCCTGGAACCGGCGTTACCTTGAGTTATTCAACTATCCCGACGGTTTGATCAGCGTTGGCCGGCCCATTGCCGACATCATTCGCTACAACGCCGAGCGCGGTCTGTGCGGCCCCGGCGAAGCGGAAGTGCACGTCGCTCGCCGCTTGCACTGGATGCGCCAGGGGCGGGCTCATACCTCCGAGCGACTGTTCCCCAATGGTCGAGTGATCGAGCTGATCGGCAACCCGATGCCCGGCGGCGGTTTCGTCATGAGTTTCACCGACATCACCGCGTTCCGCGAGGCCGAGCAGGCACTGACCGAAGCCAATGAAGGCCTGGAACAACGGGTCATCGAACGGACCCACGAACTGTCGCAGCTCAACCTTGCCCTGACCGAAGCCAAGGGCGTCGCCGAATCGGCCAACCAGTCGAAAACCCGTTTCCTGGCCGCCGTCAGCCATGACTTGATGCAACCGCTGAACGCCGCGCGGCTGTTCTCTGCCGCCCTCTCCCATCAAGACGACGGCTTGTCCAGCGAAGCCCAGAAACTGGTTCATCACCTGGACAGTTCACTGCGCTCGGCCGAGGACTTGATCAGCGATCTGCTGGACATATCCCGCCTGGAAAACGGCAAGATCAACCCGGATCGCAAGCCATTTGTGCTCAATGAGTTGTTCGACACGCTGGGTGCCGAGTTCAAGGCGCTGGCGCAGGAACAGGGATTGAAATTCCGCGTCAGGGGCAGCGCGTTACGGGTCGACAGCGACATCAAACTGCTGCGCCGGATCTTGCAGAACTTCCTGACCAATGCCTTTCGCTACGCCAAAGGGCCCGTACTGCTCGGCGTTCGGCGGCGCAACGGCGAGCTGTGCCTGGAGGTCTGGGACCGTGGGCCGGGGATTGCGGAAGACAAACAGCAGGTCATTTTCGAAGAATTCAAACGCCTCGACAGCCACCAGACCCGGGCCGAGAAAGGCCTGGGCCTGGGCCTGGCGATTGCCGATGGGTTGTGTCGTGTGCTGGGTCATACCTTGCGCGTGCGTTCCTGGCCGGGGCGCGGCAGCGTGTTCAGTGTCAGCGTGCCGTTGGCTCGGGCACAAACCGCGGCGCCGGCCAAGGCTGCCGAACTCAATGGTCATGTGCTCAGCGGCGCGCAGGTGCTGTGTATCGATAACGAAGACAGCATCCTGATTGGCATGAACAGTTTGCTCACACGCTGGGGTTGCCAGGTCTGGACCGCGCGCAACCGCGATGAATGCGCGACGCTGCTCGGTGATGGAATGCGTCCGCAATTGGCGCTGGTGGATTATCACCTGGACAATGGCGAGACCGGGACCGAGCTGATGGCATGGCTGCGCACGCAACTGGGCGAGCCAGTGCCGGGGGTGGTGATCAGTGCCGATGGACGGCCGGAGATGGTGGCGCAGGTGCATGCGGCCGGGTTGGATTATTTGGCCAAACCGGTGAAACCGGCGGCATTGCGGGCGTTGTTGAGTCGGCATTTGCCGTTGTAGCGCGGCAAGTCTGAACCCTGTAGTGGGGCGATTGACGCCTTCGCGAGCAAGCCCGCTCCCACAGGGGTTTGTGGTGTTCACTCTATTTGTGCAACAACACCAATCCACTGTGGGAGCGGGCTTGCTCGCGAAGCTTTTCGGCTACTCCGGCAACTCGGCCAGGCCATCGACATCCGTCATCGCTCGCTCCAACAGGTCCGCCGGCAAGCTTTTGCTGGCCCGCGCGCCAAGCAATTTGAGCTGCTCGCTGCGACTGACCAGGTTGCCCCGGCCTTCTGTCAGCTTATTGCGTGCAGAGCTGTAGGCCTTGTCCAGTTGCTGCAAGCGATTTCCGACCTCATCCAGATCCTGAATGAACAACACGAACTTGTCGTACAGCCAACCGGCACGCTCAGCGATTTCCCGGGCGTTCTGGCTCTGGCGTTCCTGCTTCCACAGGCTGTCGATAACCCGCAAGGTGGCCAGCAAGGTGGTCGGGCTGACGATCACGATATTGCGGTCGAAGGCCTCCTGAAACAGCGTCGGCTCAGCCTGCAACGCTGCGGAAAACGCCGCTTCGATCGGGACGAAAAGCAGGACGAAATCCAGGCTGTGCAACCCGTCGAGCCGCTTGTAGTCCTTGCCAGCCAAGCCTTTGACGTGACTGCGCAGGGACAGCACATGCTGCTTGATCGCGATCTGGCCGATGGCATCGTCCTCGGCCGCCACATACTGCTGATAAGCCGTGAGGCTGACTTTGGAATCGACCACGACCTGCTTGTCGCCGGGCAGGTAAATGATCACATCCGGCTGGAAACGCTCACCGTCCGGCCCTTTGAGATTGACCTGAGTCTGGTACTCACGCCCCTTCTCCAGGCCCGCGTGCTCAAGCACTCGCTCGAGAATCAACTCGCCCCAGTTGCCTTGGGTTTTCTGCCCTTTCAAGGCGCGCGTCAGGTTAGTGGCTTCGTCGCTCAAGCGCAGGTTCAGTTGTTGCAGCCGCTCCAGCTCCTTGGCCAGGGAAAAGCGCTCGCGGGCTTCAGCCTGATAGCTTTCCTCGACACGCTTTTCGAACGACTGAATGCGCTCCTTCAACGGATCGAGCAATTGGCCCAAACGCTGCTGGCTGGTTTCGGCAAAGCGCTGCTCACGCTCATCGAAAATCTTGCCCGCCAGCTCGGCGAATTGCGCGCGCAGCTCGTCTCGCGAGCCTTGAAGGTCGTTGAGACGCTGCTGATGGCTTTCCTGCTGCTCACGCAGCTCGGCGTTGAGGGAGGCGGCCTGAGCGTCCAGGCGACGCAACTCAGCCTCTTTGCCAGCGCGTTCGATATTCCAGGCATGGGCTGCATCGCGGGCATCATCGCGCTCGATCTGGAGCAGTTCGACTTCACGGCGCACGGCGGCCAGATCGGCTTGCTTGGCCGCGTTGGCCTGGCTCAGGTCAGCGATTTCATCACGACAAGTATCAAGCTGCGCATTCAAGCCATCCTGCGTCAGCTGGGCGATGGCGAGGCGCTCTTCCAGCAACGCCAGTTCGGCCTGCCCCGCGCTCGCCCGACGCTGAAGTTGCCAGGCCAGTGCCAGTAACGGCAGTGCAGCGCCCGCCAGCCCCAGCAATGCGCTGGTCAAGTCCAATGCCATAGCCATTCCTGCCGTTGAGATAAAGCCTGAAGGTTAACCAAGGCGTCAGGTCTTGGACAGCTCAGTCTTCGATCAGACCGAGTTCCTGCTGAGCGCGCCGGTCTCCCGCGCGCGCGGCCTGGCGCAACAAATCCTGGCCAATACGGCGATCCCGGGCATTGCCGCATTCGCGACACATCAACTGGCCAAGGCGACTTTGCGCGGCCACGATACCCTCACGGGCAGGCTGCTTGAGCAAACGTCCGGCGAAGTGTTTGACGTTAGGGTTTTCGCCCAGGCGCGGGCTGTCCAGCAGCCACTCGGCCACACGCATTGAAAAGCGCTTGGGGGTGGTAACACAAGGGGTTATGGAGGTAGCAGAGACTGATTCTGAGCGAAACTTCATAAAGCACTGCGGGACAGATCGGAAGGCGCGCCACTCTACTCTTTTTTTCGTACAGGTAAAGTCGAAAAAAGCCGGCACGCCCGTCCTAGAGCAAGCGCTTGGGACAATCCACAGAAGCTGTGGATAACTCAGTGGACAACCGCCTTTGAACTCGCGCAAAGCCCTGTGGAACGGGGCTCACAGTCAAACTGACGATTTTTTCACCAGTAAAAAAAAGCGATGTTTTTCATTGACTTAAATTTTCGTTACAGGCACCCACTGTCGTTGAGACGAGGATGACAGTGGCATGACAGCTTGCGCAACTTATGTGCACAAGTGCCTTCGAGACGGTTATATCGATGCGCTTTTTCGGCGCGTTTTGGCGGTAACGTTTGGGGATAACCTTGCAAACCCGCGCCACAGACTGATCCCGAGTCGATCCAGCGCTCCGATCAACGGTGAAGTTATGTCCTGTTACGGAGCGCATGCTGGCCCGGGCTCCTTCCCAACGCTCTGTTCGGACCCCATCGGCCAGACAGTCCAGCAGTCTTTTTTGCGAACAGACTTCCCTTCGTCGATTCAATCCGTTAGTATCCGCGGCGTTAGTACCAAGCTGAAAGTCAATTCTGGTCGAACAAATCCCCCCGGTCAGCCTTCCCCAAGGAAGCCTCCACCGACAAAACGGGATCGACCACCTCGATGGTTTCCAGGTAAGCCTTACGCCAACACAGCCTTTGAATCGAAAGCAAAGGGTGTTGCGAAGCTCACTTACTCTGACCGAACCAACCTGCAAATTGATCAGGATCTTCACCCCGGGCCCAGAACCTTTGCCCTTGATGTGTTGCCTGCCCTCCTAAGTACCTACCTGCCAGCCCAAGCGCGCCAATTTATAGCGCTTCAAACTGGCTGCTTTGTTCCAGTCGGGTTCTTCGTTCGACCAATGGTGGTCGTCGTCACTGGAACGTTTTAACTTTGCACGGTTCTTATCCGTGTCGCTTGTAGGAACACCCAATTATGTCTACTCAAATCCACACTCAGGATGCCATTCGCACCCTAACCAATGCTTTTGCTCCAATGAACTGCCTGATCATGGCCGCTCGCAAAGGCTGCTTCAGCTTCACTCTGGTCAATGAACACGGCATCGCTCGTCACAGCGAACGCCTGTACCCTGATCAATACTCCAGCGCAGAACCGCTGCAGGCTGTGATCGAGCGTACTCGTCAGGCACTGGTTGCCTGAGACGCCAGAAAAGCTGAAACCCAAAAGCCCTGCTCAAAAAGCGGGGCTTTTTATTGCCCGATGTTTCTCTTTTGGCCCTCATTGCCTAAGCACTAACCGATATAACGGTTATAACTCGAAGCCGGAAATATTTTAAAAACAGTCCTTTACAGCGAAATAATGACACTACACTTCAACTCAAGCGGCTTGATCCGCTTCCGGCGAGCCTGATTCGATCCATAGCTGCCAAGGCCCCCTTCAGGTGTCGCCGACCACTTCATGATTCGAGGCCTTTATGGGTATCGCTGCCAGCGAACTGTGCCGCTATGTGATCCGTCCGACATTGATCTACCTCGGACGCCATAGCGCAACTGCCGAATCCCTGCTGCTGGGTATTGCCGCCAGTCAGTCAGCCCTAGGGTCAGCCCTGCATGACCGCCGTGGACACGGCTTGTACCGAATCGCCGAACCCCGTCACCAAGCCCTCTGGGATCATTACCTGGCACTCGATCCGGAACGGGCAAGCCTGGTTCGCGGCCTGGCGAGTCAGCATGCTTTTTTAAGCGGGCCGCACCTGGAATTGACCGTCAACCTGCGTTACGCCACCGCCATCGCCTGGCTGCTGGTAGAAGAACAGAATACCCCCCTCCCCGCTCCCGATGATTTGCTGGGAATGGCCCGAATCTGGCGCCAGACCTTTCAGCCCCAAGGTCGTCTGCGAGATTTCACCTGCGCCTGGCAAACCTGTGTTTCATCGTTGAATCAGGTCGCCTGCTGACCCCACCATTTCCGAAGATCGCACAACAGGCGCGATTCTGGTCGGATTGTCCTACAAAACCGCTCTAACTCCAGCGATACAGGCTATAGCGCCCGGACGAAAATGTTGGTAATTTTCGCCCCGGTGATCACCAGGAGTTCTAATAATGAAAAAAGTAATGCTCAAAACCACCCTTAGCCTCGCCGTTGCCATGGCATCCACCCAGATATTCGCAGCTGGCTTTGCCATCAACGAACAAAGTATCAGCGGGATGGGTACAGGTTTTGCCGGTCGATCCTCTGCTGCCGACGACGCAAGCACCATTTTTGGCAACCCTGCCGGTATGTCTCGCCTCAAGCGCGAACAAGTGACAGGTGGCGTTGCATTGCTCGATGCACACACCGACATCAGCCACGCCAGCTCCCGCCCTAACAGCGGCTCCAACGACGGCGACATGGTTCCCTTCCTCGCCGTGCCGATGGGCTACTACGTCAAGCCCATCGACGACCACTGGGCTTTCGGCATCGGCATGTATGCCCCGTTCGGCCTGGTGACTGACTACGAAAAAGGCTTTGCCGGCCGTTACTTCGGCAGCAAGAGTGACGTGAAAATCATGACGTTGCAGCCGACCGTCAGCTACGCCTTCAACGACAAGGTGTCGATCGGTTTCGGTCCGACCATCAACCACATTGAGGGCACCCTGGAATCGAACCTGTCGCTGAACCCGCGCGCGCCGGACGGTGACGTCAAGATCAAGGGCGACGATACCGCACTGGGCTACAACATCGGCGTACTGGTTCAAGCCACCGACAGCACGCGCGTCGGCCTGACCTACCACTCGAAAGTGAAGTACAAGCTTGAGGGTGACACCAAGGTCAACTACAACGTCCTCGCGGCCGTGGGCCAGAATCCAAACCAGAAGTACGATGCTTCGCTGGACCTGACCACCCCTGAATCGGTCGACCTCTCGCTCACTCACGCGCTGAACGACAAGTGGACCCTCTACGCAGGCAGCACCTGGACTCGCTGGAGCCGCCTGAAAGATATCACCGTCGAAAACAAAGGTGTTCCGCGCGCCCTGAACGGTCAGTTCGGCACCATCACCGAAGAACAGAACTGGCACGACACCTGGGCTCACGCCATCGGCGCGTCTTACCAGTTGAACAAGGAATGGGTGTTGCGTACCGGCCTGTCCTTCGACCAGGCACCTACCAACAACGTCAACCGTTCTCCGCGCATCCCGACAGGCGATCGCAAGATTTTCAGCCTGGGCGCCGGCTGGAGCCCGACCGACGACCTGACCATCGACGTGGCGTACTCGTACCTGCGTGAAGAGTCGGTCAAGGTCAACAACAGTAACAACCGTGGCCAGACCTACAACGCCAAGTATGAAAACTGGGCAAACGGTTTCGGTGTAGGCGCAACCTACCGCTTCTGACGGCTTCTCACTCGCCGCCTGAATTGAAAAAGCCCCGCGCTCTTGTACAGAGGCGGGGCTTTTTAGTGGGCGTCAATCGGGGTTTCGAGGCCCTAGCAAGCCCCCATGCCCAACTGCATCAACGCCAGGCCACCCTGACGCCAACCCCACCATGCCAGGGTCAACAGCAATAGGCCGACGGTGATAACCGCTATCCGCGGCCAGAGACTGTTCATGCTGCACTCATCCGGGTTTGCAGACGCGCCACCGGCTGCTCGCGCACCGGCCAGTTCAGGGCTGCAGCCAACAGACTCAAGAGAATCGCCACCTGCCAGATCAAGTCGTAGCTCCCGGTTCGGTCATACACCACCCCGCCCAACCAGCCACCGAGGAACGAGCCGAGCTGGTGGAAGAGGAAAACGATGCCACCGAGCATGGACAAATTTCGTACGCCGAACAAGGTCGCCACCGTGCCGTTGGTCAAGGGCACCGTCGACAACCAGAGAAATCCCATGGTCATGCCGAACAAATAAGCCGTGACCTCGGTGACTGGCGCCCAGAGGAACAACGCAATCACCACCGCCCGCAACAGATACAGACCGGTAAGCAAGCGTGGCTTGGACATCCGCCCGCCAAGCCAGCCCGCGGTATAGGTGCCGAAGATATTGAACAACCCGATCAGCGCCAGCACCGTGGTGCCGACAGAGGCCGGCAAGTGTTGATCCACCAGATAGGCCGGCAGGTGCACACCGATAAACACCACTTGAAAGCCGCAGACAAAGAAACCGAACGCCAGCAGCCAGAACCCCGAATGGGAACAGGCTTCACGCAGCGCTTCAGAGAGGGTTTGCTCATGTCCGAGGACCGGCAGTGGTTTGTCCTTGAGCATGCTCACCAGCGGTATGATCAGCGCTACCACCAGGCCCAGCACCAGCAATGCCGCGGACCAGCCAAGCCAGCCGATCAGCCCCAGCGTGCCGGGCAACATGGCGAATTGACCGAAAGAACCGGCGGCGCTGGCGATCCCCATGCCCATACTGCGTTTTTCCGGCGGCACGGCACGGCCGACCACGCCGAGGATCACCGAGAAGGAGGTGCCGGACAGGCCGATACCGATCAACAGGCCGGCACTCAAGGACAAGGTCACCGCCGAATCGGACAACCCCATGAACACCAGCCCCAGGGCGTACAGAACACCGCCGATCAACACCACCTTCGCGGCGCCAAAGCGGTCGGCCAGTGCGCCGGTGAACGGCTGCGCCAGGCCCCAGATCAGGTTCTGCAAGGCGATGGCGAAGGCAAATACTTCGCGGCCCCAGCCGAACTCGGCACTCATCGGCGCCAGAAACAACCCGAAGCCGTGTCGCACACCCAGGGACAACGCCAGAATCAGCGCGCTCCCCAACAGAACCCAACCGCATGTACGCCACATCGATGTCATTCTTGTTCTCCGGTAGCGGGTATATACCCGCTTAAGTTCGAACAAACTGGCCTCAAGCCAGTTCGTCCAGCAGTTTCAGCAAGGTTTCGCGCTTCTCGGCACCCAGACGGTCGATCAACCGTTGCTGCGCCGCTTCCCAGACCGGCAAGGCCGCTGCCAGACGTTCACGCCCCGTCTCGGTGAGCAGAACGATGCGATTGCGCATGTCCTCACCCTCGACCAGCGTCACCAGGCCTTCACCCTCCAACACCCGCAGATTGCGCCCAAGAGTGCTGCGATCCAGGCCCATGGCTTCGGCCAGAGACGAGATGCTCGGCTGATCCAGACGCTGCAGATTGCACAGCAGAGAATACTGGGCAACGTTGATCCCGAAGCCGTCGAGAGCGCCGTCGTAATACCTGCTGACGCCACGAGCGGCGCGACGCAGATTAGTGCACAAACATTGAGAAGGAAGCATGGTGCGTGTATATACCCGCGGTTAAATGAAAGCAAATTTTTTGAAACATATTACCGTAGGAGCGAGGCGTGCCCGCGAAGGCGGTGTGTCAGTCGATATCAATATTGACTGTACCGCCGTCTTCGCGGGCAAGCCTCGCTCCTACAGGGGTTCAGAGCAGCGCCGCGCCCACCAGCACCGCCACTTCCAGCAATTCCAGCAACGCACCCGCCGTATCCCCCGTCGTCCCGCCCAATCGCCGCACCATCACTTGCCGCAACCAGACAAACAACACCGCCGCCAACACAAGCGCCCACACACCGCTGAGGCCAGCCATCAGCACACAGGCCACCGCACTGATCACCAACACCTGCCGACCGGCCGAACGCGGCAGATGATCGGCCAGCGCTTGCCCCAATCCACCCGGACGCACGTAAGGCGTGGTCAGGAACACCCCCAATAACGCGCTGCGGCTAATCAGTGGAACGATGATCAGGACCACGCTGTGTTGCTGCTCGATCAGCGCCAGCAACGCGGCAAACTTGAGCAGCAACACCAGCACCAGCGTCACCACGGCAATCGGCCCGCTGCGCGGGTCTTTCATGATTGTCAGGGTTCGCTCGCGGTCGCCGTAGCCACCGAGCCAGGCATCGGCGCTGTCGGCCAGGCCATCCAGATGCAACGCGCCGCTGAGCACGACCCAAACACTCAGCAGCAACGCGGCGTGAAGCAACAATGGCGTGCCCAGCAATAGCCAGTTCAGCCCCCACAGAATCGCGCCGAACAGCAAACCGACCAGCGGATAAAACAGCAGCGACCGGCCCAGCTCCTCGGGCGTCGGCATGCCCGGCAGGCGAATCGGCAGGCTGCTCAGAAATTGCAGGGCGATCCAGAACGGCAACATGGTCAGATCGCTTCCCTTAACAAGACACCGGATTCGACCGACAACGAGAACAACGCACCATGGCCGACTTCAACATTGAGCAGCTGTTCTCGAGGCAATCCACGCGCTTGCGCCAGCAATAAACGCATGACGCCGCCATGGCTGATCAGCAAGATTCGCTCACCCGCATAGGCCGCGTGCAGCCGCTCGATTGCCGCCAACACTCGCGCAGAAAAGTCCGCTACCGGCTCACCGTCAGGCGGCGTGAACGAATAGGGATCGGCCCAGAACAAGCCCAACGCCTCGGCGCTGGTTTCCATCAGCGCCGCAGCGCTCTGCCCCTCCCAGGCGCCGAAGTGCAGCTCTTGCAGGTCTTTATCCAGCTGCACCGGCAACCCCAGGTGTGCCCCGAGCTCTTGCGCAAAGCGTGCACAACGCTGCAGCGGTGAACTGACCACGCGATCCCAAGGCCCCTGCTCGACTACTGCGGCGCGCATCTGCTCCCAGCCCTTGTCGGTCAGTGCGTCGTCGAGGCTGCCGCGCAAACCGCCGCCGAGTTCGGTTTCGCCATGGCGCAACAGGTCCAGGCGCAAGGTCATGCCGGGCGATCCGCCACCGCGGCTTCGGCGAATGTCGCCATCTGCCCGTGCAGGTCGCAGGCCAGGCGCAGCAATGGCACAGCCAATGCCGCACCGCTGCCCTCGCCCAACCGCAGGCCGAGGTCCAGCAACGGTTCGGCGTTCAGGGTTTCGAGCACATGACGATGACCCGGCTCGGCACCACGATGACCGAACAGCAACCACTCACGGCAGGCTGGATTCAAACGCACCGCCACCAGCGCGGCGACGCTGCAAATAAACCCGTCGACCAACACCGCAACACCTTCCTGAGCACAGGCCAGATACGCGCCGACCAGAGCAGCGATTTCGAAACCGCCAAGGTTGAACAAGGTTTGCAGCGCATCGCCCCGTTGAGCACTGTGCAACGTCAAGGCCCGTTCAATGACGTGGGCTTTACGGCTGACACCCGCCGCGTTCAAACCGGTGCCCGGCCCGGCCAGATGCACCACCGGGCAATCGAGCAAGGCACAGGCCAAGGCGCTGGCGGCAGTGGTATTGCCGATGCCCATCTCGCCACCGATGAACAACTGCGCACCTGTCGCAATGGCGCGCTGCACGCTGTCGCGGCCGGCCTGCAAGGCGAGTTCGCCTTGAGCCTGAGTCATCGCCGGCCCCTGGACGAAATTCGCCGTGCCCGGGCCGACGTTCAGGTGACGCACACCCGGCAGATTCAACGACGGCGTGACGGTGCCGAGGTCGACCACTTCAAGAGAAGCCCCCAACTGCCGCGCCAACACGCTGATCGCCGCGCCGCCGCTGACAAAGTTGTGCAGCATCTGCCCGGTGACTTCCTGCGGAAACGCCGACACCCCTTCGGCGACCACGCCATGATCACCGGCAAAAATCGCAATCCACAGCTGATCAAGCGTCGGCTTGACTTGCCCCTGCAACCCGGCCAGTTGCACCGCCACCGATTCGAGCTGGCCGAGCGAGCCGGCAGGCTTGGTCAGTTGCTGTTGTCGCGCCTGCGCCTGCTCGACCGCTTGCGCATCGATTGGCTTGCACGGGTTCAGCCACCAGGAGTGAGTCATAACGCAGTTCCTTTCAAAGTCAGGGGCAGGCCGGCGACGGTCAGGACGACTCGCTGACAGCGCTCGGCCAAGGCTTGATGCAGCCAACCGGCTTCATCGACATAGCGGCGAGTCAATTCGCCCAGCGGCACGACACCCATACCGGTCTCGTTGCTGACAAAAATGATTTCACCCGGCAACGACGCCAGGCAGTCCAGCAGGGCTTCGCGTTCGGCCGACAGGCGCTCGGTGTTATCGAGCATTAGCAGATTGGTCAGCCACAGCGTCAGGCAATCCACCAGCAAGCAACGATCGGCACTGGCGTTCTCGCGCAGCACGCGGGCCAGTTCCAGCGGTTCTTCGATCAACGCCCATTCGGCCGGACGGCGGGCGCGGTGATGGGCCACTCGTTCGTTCATTTCACCGTCCAGAGGCTGGCTGGTGGCGATGTAAGTGACATGAAGCTGACTGCCTGTCGCCAGTTTTTCAGCCAGGCGACTTTTACCGGATCGGGCGCCGCCGAGGATCAGTTGCAGCATGGTCATCAACCTTCTAATTGGTGGTGTAGCGACGTACCCCATCGCGAGCAGGCTCGCTCCCACAGTTGACCGCGTTCCAATGTGGGAGCGAGCCTGCTCGCGATGGCGGTCTCGAAATCCCCCTAAAACCCACAGAGTTCACGCAGCAATGAAGTATCCAGATGCTTCTCCACCAAATCCGCCAACCGCTCGATATCGCGCTCGCGCAAGGCGTGGTAATCCACCTCCTGCACATCCTGCAAACCAGCCCAGCGCAACAGTGCACTGCATGCCGCCGGTGACTCGAACAGACCATGCAGATACGTGCCGAAAATCTGCCCATCGGCACTTTGCGCGCCATCGCAGCGACCATCGTCCAGCTGCACGGCGGCGTTTTCCAGCGCCGGCCCGGTGGTCACGCCCGCGTGAATTTCATAGCCGCTGACCTGCGCATCTTCCAGCGCCAGACGCCCATGCACATTGCGTAACTGCTTCTCTTCTTCGAGCTGCGTTTCGAACGCCAGCAAGCCCAAACCGGCACTGGAACCCGGTGCGCCTTCGAGACCCAGCGGGTCATGCACCTGCTCGCCGAGCATTTGCAGACCGCCGCAGATCCCCAGCACTTTTCCGCCGTAGCGCAGGTGGCGCGAGATCGCCGTGTCCCAGCCGTTGGCCCGCAGGTATGCAAGGTCGCTGCGCACGCTTTTCGAGCCGGGAAGAATGATCAGGTCGGCCGGCGGAATCGCCTGACCGGGGCCGATGAATTGCAGGTCCACTTGCGGATGCAGGCGCAGTGGATCGAAATCGGTGTGGTTGCTGATGCGCGGCAGTACCGGCACCACCACGTTGAGCACTTGATCGGCCTTGTCGGTCTGACGCTGATCAAGACCGTCCTCGGCCTCAAGATGCAGGTCCATCACATACGGCAAAACGCCAATGACCGGTTTGCCAGTGCGCGCCTCCAGCCAATCGAGACCGGGTTGCAGCAAGGCAATGTCGCCGCGAAAACGGTTGATGATGAAGCCTTTGACCCGCGCCTGTTCGCTGGCCGACAGCAGCTCCAGCGTACCGACCAAATGCGCAAAAACCCCACCGCGATTGATGTCGGCAATCAGCACCACCGGGCAGTCCACCGCCTCGGCAAACCCCATGTTGGCAATGTCGCCGGCGCGCAGGTTGATCTCGGCCGGCGAACCCGCCCCTTCGACCATCACCACCGGATACGCCGCCCTCAAACGTTCATGAGAGGCCAGTACCGCCTGCATGGCGATCGCTTTGTAGTCGTGATAGGCGACGGCATTCATGGTGGTGACCGCGCGACCATGAATGATCACTTGGGCGCCCGTGTCGCTGTTGGGTTTGAGCAGCACCGGATTCATGTCGGTGTGCGGTTCGAGATTGGCAGCTTGGGCCTGTACCGCTTGAGCACGGCCGATCTCGCCACCGTCGGCGGTCACCGCACTGTTGAGGGCCATGTTCTGTGGTTTGAACGGCACGACACTCACACCCTGGCGCGTGACCCAGCGACACAGCGCCGTCACCAACGTGCTTTTACCGGCGTCTGAAGTGGTGCCCTGCACCATCAAAGTCGCGCCCTGCACCATCAACGTAGTCATTGCGCTTCCTTGACGTAGGCTTCAAGCGCTTGCTCGAGACGCTGCCAATCTGCCTCATCCGCCGGCAAGCCAAAACGCAGGCTGCTGTTGTTCGTGAATAACCGCAGCAGAATGCCGCGTCGGGCCATGAACTCATGCAGCGCTTCGGCGCGCTCGGTGATCAGCCATTGGAACAACGCGCAGCCGCCCTGAGGTTTGAAACCATACTGCTCAAGCAGCAACGCCAGACGTTCGCCCGCCTCATCCGTGCGAATGCGTTGTCGGGTGTGCCCGTCCGTGTCCGTCAGGCAAGCCTGGCCCAGCACACGGGTCGGCCCGCTGACCGCCCAAGGCCCGACCTGTTCGGCCAGTAGTTTGAGCAACTTGCGGTCGGCCAGCACAAACCCCAGCCGCACACCCGCCAGGCCGAAAAACTTGCCGAACGATCGCAGCACGATCAAGCCGATCTGATGGGTGAACGGCGCCAGGCTCAACTGCGGCGTGTTGTCCATGAACGCTTCATCCACCACCAGCCAGCCACCGCGCTGGGCCAGCCGCGTATGCCAGTCCAGCAGGCGAGCCGGGGTCAGGCTCAGCCCCGTGGGATTGTTCGGATTGACCACCACCAGCACGTCGAGGCTGTCGATAAAGAAATCGACTTCCTGCTCCAGCACTTCACGCACGATGTAACCGTTGCGACGCCAGGCTTCGGCGTGTTCGGCGTAACACGGCGACAGCACGCCGACCTTGCCGGCCCGGCGCAAACGCGGCAGCAACTGAATCGCCATTTGCGACCCGGCCACCGGCAACACTTGGGCCGCACCGTAATAGTCGCAGGCAGCCTGTTCCAGACCATCATCGGTTTCCGGCAATCGCGCCCAGGCCCGCAGCGGGATGTCCGGCACCGGAAACGACCAGGGCGCAAGGCCACTGGACAGGTCGAGCCAATCGGCCTCGGCGATGCCATATTGAAGCGCCGCCTTACGTAACCGGCCACCGTGCTCAAGCATAGAATTCAGCCCCCACGCAAAGAATCAGCAGCCATAACCATACCCCGCGCTGGACCAATTGCCAGCCACGGTCGATGGAGTCGGCATCCGCCGGCAGGCCTTCACCCAGTTGTGGACGCTGATGCAGTTCACCGTGATAAATCGCCGCCCCGCCCAACTCGACACCCAACGCACCGGCACCGGCGGCCATCACCGGTCCGGCATTCGGGCTGTCCCAGGTCGGCCCCTGGGTGCGCCAGCACTTCAATGCCAGTCGGGTTTTTCCCAGTAACGCGTAGGTCAACGCCACCAGGCGTGCGGGAATGTAGTTCAGAACATCATCGATCTTCGCCGCGGCCCAGCCGAAACGTTCGAAGCGATCGTTGCGGTAACCCCACATCGCATCGAGGGTGTTGCTCAGGCGATAAAGCACCACGCCGGGCGCCCCCGCCACGGCAAACCAGAACAGCGCGGCGAACACCGCGTCGCTGCCGTTCTCCAGCACCGATTCGGTGGCGGCGCGAGCGACTTCGGTTTTATCCAGTTCGCTGGTCTGACGGCTGACCAGATAACCGACGCGTTGGCGCGCCTCGATCAAGTCATCGCTGCGCAGGGCCTTGGCCACTGGCTCGACATGCTCACCGAGGCTGCGCATTCCGAGGGCGCAATAGAGCGCGAGAATCTCGACGACCCAGCCAACGTAAGGCGCCCAGGAAAGTGCGGTGGCCAGCAAGGTCAGCGGCACGACCGCCATCACCCAGGCCGTAACGCCGTGACTGCGCCAGCCGCGGCCACCGGAGTTGAAGCGTTGCTCGATGCGATCGGCAAAACGACCGAACGCCACCAGCGGATGCCAGCGCTTGGGTTCACCCAGTAGCGCATCCAGCGCGACCGCGGCGACACTCAACAACGCCACACTCATTGACTCACTCCCCAATAGTTTTCATACAGCAACTCGTCGAGCGGACGCGCCTGCGCCCAGCCTTCGAGTACCAGCATCGGCGCTGGATAGAATGCCTCGACCGGCCCCAGGCAAAGAACGGCCAAAGGCTTGGCCCCGGCCGGTAAACCCAACAAGTCCGCCAAGGCTTGCGGCTCGAACAGCGACACCCAGCCCATGCCCAGCCCTTCGGCGCGGGACGCCAGCCAAAGGTTCTGAATGGCGCAGGACAGCGAGGCCATGTCCATTTCCGGCAGCGTACGCCGACCGAAGATATGCCGTTCGCGATCGTCCATCAGCGCGGCGACCAGCACCTCGGCGCAGTCGTTGATGCCTTCGACCTTGAGCTTCATGAATTCGTCGGTGCGCTCGCCGAGGGCTTCGGCGGTGCGGATGCGTTCCTCTTCCACCAGCTGCTGGATCTTGCCGCGCAGTGCCCGGTCGCTGATGCGGATGAAACGCCAGGGCTGCATCAGGCCGACACTCGGCGCCTGGTGCGCGGCTTCGAGCAAACGCCTCAGTAACTCAGGCTCAACGGTGCCGCCGCTGAAGTGACGCATGTCGCGGCGCTCTGCAATCGCGCGATAAACAGCTTCGCGTTCGGCTTCGGAAAATGCGTTGTCGGTCATGGCCGCTTCGCGAGCAGGCTCGCTCCCACAGTGGACCGCGTTTCTTCAGGCGACACACTCTCTAATGTGGGAGCGAGCCTGCTCGCGAAAGCGGTCTCAAGGTCAGGCGCAAACAGCGCAGCAATCGCCAATGGATTGGACGGAAAATAAAAATGCACGTAAGAAGCCGTCATCCGCCCCTCGCGATAAACCGCCTCCGCCCCTCGCCCACCATTGGGGCTCAGCCCACGAGCAATCGGCTCAAGTTCCGTGCTGGTCAACGAGTGGTGATACGTGTGCCCTCGCAGCAAACCTTCCGGCAATTCCACCGACTGCAAGGCCAACGCGGCAAGACGCTTCTGCATCACCGCCTCACCGGCCAGCAAGCCGACCAGCTCAGCACGAGTGCCCTCGACATCGGTCAAGGAATCCAGCAGATACAGCATGCCGCCACACTCGGCCAGCAACGGTTTGCCCGCCGCATGGTGAGCGCGGATCGCGGTCAGCATCGGCGTGTTCTGTGACAACGCCACATGGTGCAATTCGGGGTAACCGCCCGGCAGATAAAGACTGTCTGCCTCCGGCAATTGGGTGTCACGGATCGGTGAGAAGAAAGACAATTCGGCGCCCATGGCCCGCAGCAGATCCAGGCTCGCGCCGTAGGTAAACGCGAAGGCTTCATCCCGGGCCACGGCAATCCGCACTCCGGCAAGTAACGGTTCGGCTGCGATCATTTCAGGCGCGGCAAACTCCACGGCCGGCGGTAGAGCCACGTCGCAACTGCCGGCCAGCGAGGCGGCGGCCGCATCGAGGCGCAAATCGAGGTCATTCAGTTCGCTGGCCTGAACCAGGCCGAGATGCCGACTCGGCAATTCGATCCCGGTCTCCCGGGACAACGCGCCGTACCAGCGCAAGCCTTCAGTCAGGCTGCCTTCGAGCAACTGCGCGTGACGCACAGTGCCGACCCGGTTGGCCAATACACCGGCAAATGGCAAATCCGGCTGATAGCGCGCAAGGCCCAGGGCGAGCGCGCCAAACGTCTGCGCCATGGCGGTGCCGTCGATCACGCCAAGCACCGGCACACCGAAGTGCCGCGCCAGATCAGCGCTCGATGGCGTCCCGTCGAACAGCCCCATGACGCCTTCGATGAGGATCAGGTCAGCTTCGCCAGCGGCCTCCCACAATAGACGCCGACTTTCCTGCTCGCCGACCATCCACATGTCCAATTGATAGACCGGTGCGCCACTGGCGCGCTCGAGAATCATCGGGTCGAGAAAATCCGGGCCGCATTTGAACACGCGAACCTTGCGCCCCTGGTTGCGATGCAAACGGGCGAGCGCTGCGGTCACGGTGGTCTTGCCCTGACCGGAGGCCGGCGCGGCGATCAGTACCGCCGGGCAATGACGTGGTTGACTCACAACTCGACGCCTTTTTGCGCTTTGATCCCGGCCTGGAAGGCATGTTTGATCATGCCCATTTCAGTGACAGTGTCGGCCAGCTCGATCATCTCCGGTTTGGCGCCGCGACCGGTGACCACCACGTGTTGCATCGGCGGACGGGCCTGCAAGTCGCTGAGCACCTGATCGAGGTCGAGGTAGCCGTGCTTGAGGGCGATGTTCAACTCATCGAGCACCACCAGGCCGATGGACGGATCGCGCAGCAATTCGCGGGACACCGCCCAGGCGGCTTCGGCGGCGGCGATGTCGCGCTGGCGGTCCTGGGTTTCCCAGGTGAAGCCCTCACCCATCACATGAAAACGCACCTGCTCCGGGAAGCGCCGGAAGAACAGCTCCTCGCCGGTGCTGTTGCGCCCCTTGATGAACTGCACCACGCCGCACTGCATGCCGTGGCCCATGGCCCGCGCGAGCATGCCGAACGCCGAGCTGCTTTTGCCTTTGCCGTTGCCGGAAAGTACCAGCAGCAGGCCGCATTCATTCGGCGAATTGGCGATGCGTTCATCGATCACCGCTTTTTTGCGCAGCATGCGCGCCAGATGGCGTTCGTCGCGATCGGGGGTATCAGTCATGGGGGAGCTCTCCGTTGAGGCTGGATAACGGCGGGCAGGCACAAGAATAGACGGCAAGAAGCCTGGCATCGCCCACCGTGATGCCGCTGGATGGATCAGGCCGGTCTCCGGGCTCATGAGCGGCGCCAGGCCAACTGCGCGCCTTCCCATATCGATAGTCGACACAGTGGCTCTCGGCGCAGCTTTTACTCATTTACCGTTGCGGGGGCAGCGCCGGGATCATGATCATTCTTCGCTGGAAGAAATCCACTCACCGGCTTCCCTGTTTCACTCTGTCGACCAAGGTCACAGAGCACCTGAAACAAGCCGCGAAGGTTAGAGGGTTGGGGGTGGAGCGTCAATTAAAGCCGGGGCGCCGCTGAGCGAATAACTGCCATCGATCAATAAACTGACGCCAATCTTGTGCCACACTGTCAGCAGTGATATCAAAGAGCCACAACCTGACAACACAATAACAAGGGTGAGCCACATGCAAGGCATGATCATCAGCAATCCGAAGCTGGAATTCCTGCGCCCGGTGCTGGAACGCTGGTTTGACTGTATCGACCGCTACAACGCCGTGCGCGGCGATAACGACACACCTTACTGGTACGACGAAAAAGCCAACCTCGGCCTGCTTTCCGCCGCGGCCTGGATGGCGGAAATGGTCACCTTGCAACAAACGCCGACGCGCAAGCAGAACGAAGAAGGCGAACGCAACGGCCGCGCCGATCTGTTTATCGCCACCCCCGAAGAACGCGCCTACCTTCAGGCCACTCAACGTTGGCCGCGGGTCAACAGCCTGAACCTGACCCAGGCATTGGCAGACATCACCAGCGACGCCAAGCGAATCAGCTACGCCAGCGACCTGAAACTCGGCTGCCTGTTCGTTGCGCCGCAGAAAGCCCAGCACAGCGCCACCCCGGAAGAACTCCAGGACATGGTCGACGACCTGCAAAAGGAACACACCTGCGCCGTGGCCTGGTACTTCCCTTACGCCTACCGCAAGTTGCGCAATGAAGCCGGTCACTACCATCCGGGCATCGCCGTGCTGCTCAAGGAGGCTCGCGGCTGACCGGTTGAACCATCATGCATCTACCCTTCTCTATGATTACGTCAATGCATTCATAGGGAAGATCAGTAATGCACAAACCCCAGCTTGTTTTTATCATCGCGCTCGCCGGAGGGCTCGCCGCCTGTGGTGAAACCTCCAGCCTGCAAGTCTCGGATGGCACAGGCCCTTCGCCCAAACTGCCAGAACCGAATAAAACCCTGATCCCGACGGTGAACATCGCCCCGGCGATCGGCTGGCCTGTAGGGGCGA
Organism: Pseudomonas sp. A-RE-19; assembly: GCF_019956555.1. GTDB lineage: Bacteria > Pseudomonadota > Gammaproteobacteria > Pseudomonadales > Pseudomonadaceae > Aquipseudomonas. Next base: position 116,607 of record NZ_JAHBDQ010000022.1, read on the forward strand.
AACCCATCGCCGCGGCAGGAACTCAAGTCGCGGCGTTTGCCGAAGGCCTCGATCATCCGCGCTGGCTTTACGTGCTGCCCAACGGTGACGTGCTGGTGGCCGAAACCAACGCGCCGCCCAAACCCGATGACAGCAAAGGCATTCGCGGCTGGGTCATGGGCAAAGTCATGCGCCGCGCCGGGGCCGACGTCCCCAGCCCGAACCGCATCACCCTGCTGCGAGACAAGGACCACGATGGCGTCGCCGAAACCCGCACGGTGTTCCTGGAAAACCTCAACTCGCCCTTCGGCATGACCCTGGTCGGCAATGACCTGTACGTCGCCGACACCGATCGCCTGCTGCGCTTCCACTATGAAAACGGCGAGACAGCGATCAAGTCGCAGCCGATCAAGGTGATCGATCTGCCGGGCGGCACGCTGAATCACCACTGGACCAAAAACGTCATCGCCAGCAAGGATGGCAGCAAGCTGTACGTCACCGTGGGCTCGAACAGCAATGTCGGTGAAAACGGCATGGATCAGGAGGAAGGTCGCGCGGCGATCTGGGAAGTGGATCGCGCCACCGGCAACCATCGGATCTTCGCCTCCGGGATTCGTAATCCAAACGGTCTGGCCTGGGAACCTCAGAGCGGCGCACTGTGGACCGCAGTCAATGAGCGGGATGAAATCGGCAGCGACCTGGTGCCGGACTACATCACTTCAGTGAAAGATGGCGGGTTCTACGGCTGGCCTTACAGCTATTACGGCCAGCACGTCGACATTCGCGTCGAGCCGCAAAACCCTGAGCGGGTGGCCAAGGCCATTGCGCCAGACTACGCGGTGGGGCCACATACCGCGTCACTGGGACTGACGTTCGCCGAAGGCAGCAAGTTGCCCGCGCCGTTCACTCAAGGCGCCTTCATCGGTCAGCACGGCTCATGGAACCGCAAGCCACACAGCGGCTATAAAGTGATTTTCGTGCCGTTCAGCGCCGGCAAACCGACCGGTCAGCCGGTGGATGTGCTCACCGGCTTTCTCAACGACGAGGAAAAAGCCATGGGCCGACCCGTGGGTGTGGTGATCGATCAGCAGGGAGGCTTGCTGGTGGCGGATGATGTGGGGAACAAGGTGTGGCGCGTTTCGGCGGCTCAATAACTGCGACACACATCACTGTGGGAGCGAGCCTGCTCGCGATGGGGCCAGCACATTCAAAGACGATGTGGCCTGACGCACCGCTATCGCGAGCAGGCTCGCTCCCACAAGGGATCAGCGCTTACGACAGAGCGTGAGGCCATCTCCCAGCGGCAACAACGACAGATCCACACGCGAGTCATCCTTCAAGGCGCGATTGAGCGCCTGGATGGCTCGGGTGTCTTCGCTCTCGGGATTGTCCTCCAGCACCCGCCCGCTCCACAGCGTGTTATCGAATACCGCCAGGCCACCGACCCGCAGCAGACGCAGCGCATGCTCCAGATAAGCCGGATAGTTAGCCTTGTCGGCATCAATGAAAATCAGATCGAAGTGCCCGCCCTGCCCTTGCCGCTCAAGCTGCGCGAGGGTTTCCAGCGCGGGGGCCAGACGCAAATCGATGCATGCGGCGAGGCCTGCTTCCTGCCAGTAACGGCGCGCGGTGGCGTTGTAATCGCCAGGGAGATCGCAACAGATCAGCGAACCGTCATCCGGCAATGCTGCCGCCATGCACAACGCGCTGTAACCGGTGAAGGTGCCAACTTCCAGCAGACGCCTGGCGCCGATGAGTTTGACCAGCAACGCCAGGAATTGCCCCTGCTCCGGCGCCACCTGCCAGCGAGCCATGGGCAGCGCCTGGGTTTCGTCACGCAGACGCTTGAGCAGCGGCGTTTCCCGCAGGGAAACGTCGAGCAGGTATTGGTACAGAGAATCGTCGAGATTGAGCGTGCGAGCGGTCATGGCAACCTCCGTCAGCGGGTGTTCTCAATGAGTTTCCCCGCCGCACCGGGTTGTGCCTTAAAGCGGCGGGGTAACTGATTGAGAGCGCCCCTAGGGATTATGTGCCAAGTGCTCGGGTTGCAAGACGCGCTTGGCGCTCAGATAGGCTTTCTGCCAGTAAGCCTTGGACAAGCTGTCCAGCTTGACCGTGCCGCCCGTGGCGGGCGCGTGGACGAAGCGGCCTTCGCCGACGTAGATCCCGGCGTGGCTGACCTGGGAGCCGCCATTGGTGGCGAAGAAAATCAGGTCGCCGGTTTGCAGGCCTTCCTTGCCGACATCGGGGGCCTGCATGCCGATCATCTCGCGCGTGGAGCGCGGCAAGGAAATGCCCGCGACATCACGATAGACGTAACCGATCAAACCACTGCAATCAAACCCGGAATCCGGCGTATTACCGCCCCACCGATAAGGCGTGCCCACCAGACCCAGCGCACGGAACAGTACGTCTTCCGCCTCCGGGGAAAAGGCTTGGGAGGGACCGAAAACAACGGGTGCGCGAACCACCGGTGCAGGTGGCGGCGTGCGGCTGGCGCAGGCGCTGAGCAGCGCTGCGAAGAACATGAGTGCGAGGCGGGCCGACATCGTCATAAACAGAACATCCTGATCTGGCTGCGGCTTTTTCCACCGGGAAGGCAGAAAAGAAAACCGCCTGCGCAGAACGCAGGCGGTTTGCCATCAATAATAGATCAGGATTCTAGCGGCTACGCGGCAAACTTCAAGTAAGACTTTAAGTTCGCCTTACAAACTGTCCGCTTACTTGCGTGCCGTAACGATAGTCGGGGCCGCAGCGGGTGCCATTGCGAGTGCACGCTTGGCTTCGATGAAGGTCTTGCTCCAGTAGCTGTCGCCCAGGTTATCGACCCGGACACCACCGCTTTTGCGGCTGCTGGAATGGATGAACTGGTTATCACCCACGTAGATCCCGGCGTGACTGACGCGACCGCGACGGCCATTGGTGGCGAAGAACAGCAGGTCACCCGGCTTAAGATTATTGCGAGCGACCAGCGGAGCATCCACGTTGATCATTTCGCGAGTGGAGCGCGGCAAGTCCATGCCAGCTTCTTCACGGAACAGATAACCGATGAAGCCGCTGCAGTCGAAGCCAGCCTCGGAGGTGCCGCCGAAACGGTAACGGGTACCGATCAGGGACATGCCACGTTCGAGGATGCTGTCGGCCAGAACCGGAAGCTGGTACGACTTGCCGCCGGCGAAGTCTGCCATTTCTTTATCGGTGGCCACATCTTCCTGGAAAAGAACGGAAGATTGCGCGGTAACTGAATTCCTGACCTGCTGTTGTTGCTCTTGCTGGGACACTGGAGAGTGAGCAGCGCAACCGAACAACAGGGTGACGAGTGCGAGAGGCACGAGGGGTGCAAAGCGATTTAGCATGGGCACGACCGTGGCTGATAGTTGTAAAGAAGCCGAGACTATGCCCGCTATCAACCTCATTTGCAAATTCAATCGATCTTTATGTGACTTATCGGTTTCTCGTTTACATCTAAGCGCTTAAGCCCATTTTGAACTTTTGCGCAGCCTGCCACCGTGCGGGAAAGCGGATTCGTTGACGCCTTGAATATGCCGGAACCCGCGAAAAACCTGAGCTGTACCAGTTTTTTTTACCAACCAAGGGTTTCTTTCAGGAACGGAATTGTCAGCTTGCGCTGAGCTTGAAGGGAGGCCTGATCGAGGCGTTCAAGCAGCTCGAACAATGCACTCATGCTGCGGGTACCGCGGGTCAAAATAAAATGCCCGACTTCATCGGTCAGGTGCAGGCCACGACGGGATGCGCGCAATTGCAAGGCACGCAATTTATCTTCGTCAGAGAGCGGGCGCATCTGGAAGATGAGTGCCAGCGTCAGCCGCGACTTGAGGTCGGCCAGCTTCACCGGCAGTTCGCGCGGGGATGTCGAGGCGGCAATCAACAGACGTCGACCGCTGTCACGCAGACGATTGAACAGATGGAACAGCGCCTCTTCCCAATCCGCCTTGCCGGCAACCGCCTGCAAATCATCCAGGCAAACCAGTTCGTATTGTTCGAGGTTGTCGAGGATTTCGATGCCGCGGTCCAGCAACTCGGCCAATGGCAGGTACACCGCCGGCTCCCCCAGCTGTTCGAACCGCAGGCACGCCGCCTGCAGCAAATGCGTGCGCCCTACCCCGTCCTTGCCCCAGAGGTAAATCAGGCTTTCCGTCCAGCCGGCGTCGGCTTCGCAGAGCCGCTCGACATAGCCGAGTGCAGCGGCATTGGCGCCTGGGTAGTAATTGATAAAGGTAGCGTCGTCACGCAGACGCACACCTAGGGGCAGCTGAATCGGTTTCATGCTGACTGAACAGTTCGAAAGGAACCGTTAGTGGCCTCTGTGTAAAGTTTGCGAAGTTTATACCCGTGAAGCTGACCGCACAATGCGACAGACCACAAGCAAAATCAAAGGTTTGCGTTAACACCCTGGTTTTATGACAGTTTCTTTGGCGGTGCATGTGACAGCCGCGCAAGGGAGACAGGCAAACCTGGCATGAAACCAGGCTGCCCGCTACGAGCGATCAAAAAACCTTACCGCTAAGACTCGTCGATACCGCCGTACATATCCGAGTCCTTATACAAATCCTGTACGTGGCGCACCAGGACCATAATCACCGCCGCCACCGGCAATGCCAGCAGCACACCGGTAAAACCGAACAGCTCACCGCCGGCCAGGATCGCGAAGATCACCGCCACCGGGTGCAGGCCGATCCGGTCGCCCACCAGCAACGGTGTCAGGACCATGCCTTCCAGCGCCTGACCGACCATGAACACCGCGACGATACCGATCATGGGATACAGATCGCCACCGAACTGGAACAGGCCGGCAATCAAGGCCGCACCAATCCCGATGACGAACCCCATATACGGCACGATCGCCGCCAGGCCGGCAATCAGACCGATCAACAGCCCCAACTCCAGCCCGACGATCATCAAGCCTGCGGCGTAGATCACGCCCAGCGCCAGCATCACCAGCAACTGCCCGCGCACGAATGCCCCAAGCACTTCATGGCATTCCCCGGCCAGGGACACGAGGCGCTCTTCACGATCACGTGGCAGCAGGCTGCGGATCTTGGCCATCATCAGGTCCCAGTCGCGCAGCAGATAAAAACTCACCACCGGAATCAGTACCAGATTGGCCAGCCAGCCAATCAGCGCAAGGCCTGAAGCCGTCGCATGACTCAGCACCACGCCGACGATGTCGGTGGTCTGGCCCATGTGCTCGCTGATAGCAGCCTTGAGCCTGTCGAACTTCCAGAAGCCTTCCGCCAACCCCATCTTCGATTGCGCCCACGGCAAGGCGGTGTGCTGCAACCAGTCGAGCATTTGCGGTGCCAGCTCATACAAACGAAACAGCTGCTTGGCGAGCATCGGCACCAACACCAACAGCAACGCGGTGACGATCAACGTGAACAAGGCGAACACCGCCACCACGCCCCACGTCCGCGACAGACCGTACTTCTCCAGTCGATCCACCAGCGGGTCAAACAGATAGGCCAGCAGCAGCGCCACCAGGAACGGCGTCAGGATCGGGTGCAACAGGTAAACAAACGCGCAAAGCAGGACCACCCCACCGAGCCAGAACCAACGCCGAGTATCGGCCATGTACCACTCCTGCTTCTATATAAGGAAAAAACTACCAGCGGAAACGCAACATCGGCGTCGGTGCGGGTGCAGCGACAGGTGCAGAGCCAGGTGCCGCAGGCTGAACAGCCACCGGTGCAGGCGCTTGACCAGCCGGAATTTCCTGCAATTTCGCCAGGGACAACTGCGCTCGCAACTGATCGGCGCTGCCATTGACCCGATAGAGAATGCGGTCACCATCGACACTTTGCAGACGCGCGCCAAAAGGCTCCAGCAAACGCCCGAGCGTTGCATAGTGCTCCAGGTTCATGCCCTGCACTTCCAGCAACTGCTCGCTCGATGCCCCCGGCCTGGCGACAAAACGTGGCGCCAAACGCTCGCTGACCGCCAGCATCACTGCATCGGCCACGGCGGCGGTATCGGCGCCCTGCACGCTGCCGGCTTCTTTCTGATCGCCCAGCCACAAACGCCACTTGGCTTGCCATTGGCCACCCTCTTCACGGGCATGCACCGCCAGCAAGGCGTCGGCATTGTATCGGTCAGAGGCGCCCCGCAGCGGCGCCGGGTCGGCACTTTCCAGATTTGGTGCGGTGGCGACGATCTGCTCATTCAGGTCCGCCAGCGGCAAACGCAGCGGCAGGCCACGATGCTGAGCCGCTCGACGCAATGGCGCAGCGCTGGCTTGACCATCGCCGACCAGGCTCGAACCTTCGGTGGAGTCGTTCAACCACCAACCGAGGATCGACGGCCGATTGGCGCCCCACACGGACAACCCGGCACGACGCAAGGCCTGCTCGGTGGTGGCCGGATCGAAATCGATTTTCAGCGCCTCCGGCGGCCCGGCGTCATAACCGAACTGACTGATGATTTGCTGAGGGTCTTTGCGCACGGCCGCCAGAGCAGGGCTTTGCGCCGCCTTGGGGTCGCCGGTCAGGCGCAACACCAGCGTATCCAGCGCCCGCTGAGTCGCCTGGTCGCGCTCCTCCGGTGTCTGGCTGCTGACCGGCTCGCGCACTTGATAGAGGCCTTTGACCGTTTCGGCATGGCTGGTCAGGCTGACCACGGATAGACAGCCCACGAACAAGAATTTAAGAAAGCGCATGAAAGATTCCTGACGACAAGAGCGGCTGGAACAAACCGCATGAACATGAAGACGATTGAGCTAGGCTGTGACCACACACTCAAGCAAAACATTCACACGATCACATTAAGTTTTCGCACTGTCATAACGATAGACGGTTAACGTCGATACCTTATACAGCCATGCGGGATGCCACCAATACGAGCAATATCGGTTTTTTTAACGCGATATGCCTCTGCCCGTCGGCACGAGGATGGCCGCTGCCCCTCAAGCCTGATAAAATCGCGCGCCTTCGCAGACCGGCAACAGCCGGGCACCCTGAAATTCGCGTATGGCAATCGCCCTTCGCCAGCTTCAGTGGTCCCACTGGACTCGGTCGTTACCCCTGAATCCCCCCTAAAGGCCTGGATCATGAGCAAGCAACCCTCCCTGAGCTACAAGGACGCCGGTGTAGACATCGACGCCGGTGAAGCATTGGTCGAACGCATCAAGAGCGTCGCCAAGCGCACTGCGCGCCCGGAAGTCATGGGCGGCCTGGGCGGTTTCGGCGCCCTCTGCGAAATCCCGGCCGGTTACAAGCAACCGGTATTGGTCTCGGGCACTGACGGCGTCGGCACCAAGCTGCGCTTGGCGCTGAACCTGAACAAGCACGACAGCATCGGCATCGACCTGGTCGCCATGTGCGTGAACGACCTGGTGGTCTGCGGCGCCGAGCCGCTGTTCTTCCTCGACTACTACGCCACCGGCAAACTGAACGTCGAAACCGCGACCCAGGTCGTGACCGGCATCGGCGCTGGCTGCGAGTTGTCCGGCTGCTCCCTGGTCGGCGGCGAAACCGCTGAAATGCCTGGCATGTACGAAGGCGAAGACTACGATCTGGCCGGCTTCTGCGTCGGCGTCGTGGAAAAGTCCGAAATCATCGACGGTTCCAAAGTCGCTGCCGGCGATGCCCTGCTGGCGCTGCCGTCTTCCGGCCCGCACTCCAACGGCTACTCGCTGATCCGCAAGATCATCGAAGTGTCCGGTGCAGACATCGAAAACATCCAGCTCGACGGCAAACCGCTGACCGACCTGCTGATGGCCCCGACCCGCATCTACGTGAAGCCGCTGCTCAAGCTGATCAAGGAAACCGGCGCCGTCAAAGCCATGGCCCACATCACCGGTGGTGGCCTGCTGGACAACATCCCGCGTGTTCTGCCAAAAGGCGCACAAGCGGTGGTTGACGTTGCAAGCTGGACCCGCCCGGCGGTGTTCGACTGGCTGCAAGAAAAAGGCAACGTCGATGAAAACGAAATGCACCGCGTGCTGAACTGCGGCGTCGGCATGGTCATCTGCGTCGCTCAAGAGCACGTCGAAACCGCGCTGAACGTACTGCGTGAAGCTGGCGAGCAGCCTTGGGTCATCGGTCAGATCGCCACCGCTGCCGAAGGCGCGGCTCAGGTTGAACTGAAGAACCTCAAGGCTCATTGATGTCCCAGACCTGTGATGTGGTGGTGCTGCTGTCCGGCACCGGCAGTAACTTGCAGGCATTGATCGACAGCACGCGGACCGGCGACAGCCCGGCCCGCATCGCTGCGGTGATTTCCAACCGCGCCGACGCCTACGGCCTGCAACGCGCCAGGGATGCGGGTATCGATACCCGCACCCTGGATCACAAGGCTTTCGAAGGCCGCGAGGCCTTCGATGCCGCGCTGATCGAACTGATCGACGCCTTCAACCCCAAACTCGTGGTATTGGCCGGTTTCATGCGCATTCTCAGCGCTGATTTCGTGCGCCACTATCAGGGTCGCCTGCTCAATATCCATCCCTCGCTGCTGCCCAAATACAAAGGGTTACACACCCATCAGCGCGCGCTGGAGGCCGGCGACGCTGAACACGGCTGCTCCGTGCACTTCGTCACCGAGGAACTCGATGGCGGACCACTGGTCGTACAGGCAGTAATACCGGTAGAGTTGCACGATTCGCCGCAGAGTCTGGCGCAGCGAGTTCACACCCAGGAACACCTGATCTACCCGATGGCCGTGCGCTGGTTTGCCGAAGGTCGTTTATCACTCGGCGAACAAGGTGCTTTACTGGACGGACAGTTACTCGCGGCCAGCGGCCACTTGATTCGAACCTAGGAGATTTTATGCGTCGCGCCCTGCTCTTCGCTTGCGCTCTGTTCGCCCTGCCGTTTGCGCAGGCCGCAGACCTTCAACCCTTCTCCGCCAGCTACACCGCCGACTGGAAACAGCTGCCCATGAGCGGCACCGCCGAGCGCAGCCTGACCAAGGAAGCCAACGGCGCCTGGAAGCTCAGCTTCAAGGCGTCGATGATGATCGCCAGCCTGACAGAAGAAAGCACCCTGACCCTGGACAAGGACACGCTACTGCCGCAGTCCTATCACTTCGAGCGCGGTGGCCTGGGCAAAGCCAAGAAGGCTGATCTGGATTTCGACTGGACCAACAAGATGGTCACCGGCACCGATCGCGGCGACCCCGTCAAGCTTCCGCTCAACCGCGGCATGGTCGACAAGTCCACTTATCAACTGGCGCTGCAACATGACGTGGCCGCTGGCAAGAAAAGCATGAGCTATCAGGTCGTCGACGCCGGCGAAGTCGATACCTATGATTTCCGCGTACTGGGTTCGGAGAAAGTCGACACCAAGGCTGGCCAGATCGATGCGATCAAGGTCGAGCGCGTGCGCGACCCGACACAAAGCAAGCGCATCACCGTGCTGTGGTTCGCCAAGGACTGGGATTACCTGCTGGTCCGCCTGCAACAGGTCGAAACCGACGGCAAGGAGTACAACATCATGCTCCTCGACGGCACGGTCAACGGCAAGACGGTCAAAGGCAGCTAAGCCACAACGACATGAAAGCCCCGCAAACGCGGGGCTTTTTTTCGTCTGGCCATTTCGTTGGGCGGGGGCGATCAGGGCAATCCTGCAGGAGCGAGCGGTTCTGCGTCTTGACTTAGCGGCATCGAGGCAAGGCCGAATCGCCCGGCAAGAAAGTGGAACGCGAACGTGAAGGAATGCTCTATAACTTCAGGCTCTTTTTTGATCGAATGACTTTTTCCTAATGCCTGCGAGGTTTCCCATGACCGTTACCGTCAATACAGTCTCCGCCGAAGGTTTTCTTCACCGCGTCCAGATCGATGACCACGAATTGTTTGCCGATGTGTCGAAAACCTCTGGCGGCGAAGGCACGGCGCCTGAGCCCCATGACTATTTCGATGCAGCCCTCGGTGCCTGCAAGGCCCTGACGCTGAAAATGTATGCCAGGAAAAAGGGCATCCCGTTGACCGGCGTCGAGGTTGAGGTCACGCGCGACAACAGTGAAGAGCAGAAAGGCAAATACGCCCTGCACGTTGAACTCACGCTCAAGGGCGTGCTCACTGACGCCCAGCGCGACGAGCTGCACCGCGTGGCCGATCGCTGCCCGGTACACAAGCTGATTACCACTTCCGAAGTCAGCATCGAAACCCATCTGTCCGAAGGTGCCTTCAGCCAATAGCGGCAAGGGCTGCGCAAGCGGGTTATGCTCCCTGCGTCACCCGCTCAGCCTGGAATGCACCATGAACACGCCACTCGTGATCCGTCCCCGCGCCGAAGATGTCGAAGGCCAGCCGATTCTTCGCCCGCTGCCGTCAGCCAAATGCCGCAACGTCGGGCCTTTCGTGTTTTTCGACCATATGCTCGAAACCCGTTACCCGGCGGGCAAAGGCATGAACATCCGTCAGCATCCGCACATCGGCCTGTCCACCCTCACCTACCTGTTCGAAGGGCAAATCCAGCACAAGGACAGCCTCGGTTCCGATCAGGTGGTGAATGCCGGTGATGTCAGCTGGATGACGGCGGGCAGCGCCATCGCTCACGTCGAACGCACGCCCGAAGCATTGAAGGACAGCGGCTTTACGATGCACGGCTTGCAGATCTGGCTGGCTTCGCCCAAGGATCGTGAACACGGTCCCGGACACTACAGCCATTATCCAGCTGCCACGCTGCCGGTCAGCGATAGCCTTGGCGTGAAGATACGCATGATTGCCGGGTCAGGCTTTTGCCTGGAATCGCCCGTTCCGGTGCTTTCTCCTACGCTGTATGCCGAATTGAACCTGCAAACGGCGACCACGTTGCTGATTCCCACCGAACATGAAGAACGGGCACTGTATGTGTTGAGCGGCGAGGTGCAGCTTGATGGCGAGCTGCTGGAACCGCACTCACTGGTGGTGCTGCCTGCCGGGGAAGAGATGACGTTGTTCGCCCAGAGCGACTGTCATGCTGTGTTGTTTGGCGGCGCGCCGCTGGACGGACCACGGCGGATCAACTGGAATTTCGTGGCCAGCGATCCGGCATTGATCGATGAAGCACGTCGGCGCTGGGCGGCCGGGGATTGGCCGACAGTGCCGGGGGAAAGTGAGCGGATCGAACTGCCCTGAGTTCATCGGCGTCAGTTACACCGCCATCGCGAGCAGGCTCGCTCCCACATTTAGATGTCCAGTGCACACAGATTTTTTTTGCACGAGTGCGGTCCATTGTGGGAGCGAGCCTGCTCGCGATGTGGCCCGCATTAACACCGAGAATGCCGGGGCAAAAAAACAACAATCAGCCCTTGAACACTTCATCCAGCAAGTTATGCATCGACGTGAACGCACGGGCAGCCGTCTTCGCGTCATACATCATTTTTCCCGGCACGTTGGCATGGGGATCGGTGAATGAATGCACCGCTCCACCGTAGCTCAGCAATTGCCAATCCACACCGGCGGCATTCATTTCAGCTTCGAACGCCGGCAGTTGCTCTTTCGGCACCAGCGGATCGGCAGCGCCATGCAGCACCAGCACCGAGCCCTTGATGTTTTTTGCATCGTTCACGTTCGGCGTATCCAGCGTGCCGTGGAACGACACGGTCGCTTTCACCGGCGCTCCCGCACGCGCCAATTCCAAGGCGCAGCAACCACCAAAGCAGAAACCGAACGTCGCCAGTTTCGAGGTATCGACCGTCGTCTCGCCCTGCCCTTGCAGTTGTTCGAAGGCAGCCTGCATGCGTTTGCGCAGCAAGGCGCGGTCATTCTTCAACGGCATCATCGCCGCGCCCGCCTCGTCGCCATTCTGCGGACGAATCGCCTGGCCATAGAGGTCCGCGATCAACACCACGTAGCCCTTGGAGGCCACCGACTTGGCGATTTCCTCGGCACCGGCACTGACGCCCATCCAGTTCGGCGCCATCAACAGACCCGGGTGCGGCCCCTTATGGTCGGCATCGAAGGCCAGACGGCTTTCATACGGCTGGCCATCGATCTGATAGGCGACGGAACGAACAGTGATTTGACTCATGACTCTCTCCCAGTAAAAAACCCCAGAATGAAAAAACCCGCCGAAGCGGGTTTTTATACAACGCGGTTAAACCGACAGTTCAACCAACAGCTTGTTCAAGCGGCGCACGTAAGCGGCCGGGTCTTTCAAGCTGTCGCCGGCCGCCAGGGCCGCCTGATCGAACAGAATGTGCGACAGGTCGCCGAAGCGCTCGTCGCTCTGTTCGTTGTCGAGTTTCTCGATCAACGGGTGAGCCGGGTTGAATTCGAAGATCGGCTTCGAATCCGGAACCTTCTGACCGCTGGCTTCCAGGATCTGACGCATTTGCAGGCCAAGGTCCTGCTCGCCGATGGCCAGAATCGCCGGGGAATCGGTCAGGCGGTGGGAAACCCGCACTTGCGCAACGGAGTCGCCCAACGCGGTCTTGAGACGTTCAACCAGACCTTCTTTGGACTTGGCGACTTCTTCCGCGGCTTTCTTGTCTTCTTCCGAGTCCAGGTTGCCGAGGTCCAGATCACCGCGCGCCACGTCGACAAAGCTCTTGCCGTCGAAGTCGTTGAGGTAGCTCATCAGCCACTCATCGATACGGTCGGTCAGCAGCAGCACTTCGATGCCTTTCTTGCGGAAGACTTCCAGGTGCGGGCTGTTTTTGACTTGCGCGTAGGTTTCACCGGTCAGGTAGTAGATCTTGTCCTGACCTTCCTTGGCGCGGGCCAGGTAGTCGGCCAGGCCTACAACCTGCTCGCCGTCGTTGCCCTGAGTGGACGCAAAGCGCAGCAGGCCGGCAATTTTCTCTTTGTTGGCGAAGTCTTCTGCAGGGCCTTCTTTCATGACCTGACCGAAGTTCTTCCAGAAGCCTTGGTATTGCTCAGGCTCGTTCTTCGCCAGTTTTTCCAGCATGTCCAGAACGCGCTTGGTCAGCGCCGACTTCATGGAGTCGATGATCGGGTCTTTCTGCAGGATTTCCCGCGACACGTTCAGCGACAGGTCGTTTGAGTCGACCACGCCTTTGATGAAGCGCAGGTACAGTGGCAGGAACGACTCGGCCTGATCCATGACGAACACACGCTGCACGTACAGCTTCAGGCCTTTCGGCGCTTCACGCTGGTACAGGTCGAACGGAGCACGGGTCGGCACATAAAGCAGCGAGGTGTACTCGAGCTTGCCTTCAACCTTGTTGTGGCTCCAGCTCAGCGGGTTCTCGAAATCGTGAGCGACGTGTTTGTAGAACTCCTGGTATTCCTCGTCCTTGACTTCAGTGCGAGGGCGAGTCCACAGGGCGCTGGCGCGGTTGACGGTTTCCCACTCAACGGCAGGCTTCTCTTCACCTTCGACGGCTGCCACTTCTTTCGGCAATTCGATCGGCAAGGCGATGTGGTCGGAGTACTTCTTGATGATGTTACGCAGACGCCAGCCATCGGCGAACTCGTCTTCACCAGACTTCAGGTGCAGAACGATGCGAGTACCACGGTCGGCTTTCTCGACGGTGGCGATTTCGAATTCGCCTTCGCCCTTGGACGACCAGTGCACACCTTCGCTGGCAGCGAGGCCGGCACGGCGGCTGAAGACATCAACTTTATCGGCGACGATGAAAGCCGAGTAAAAACCAACACCGAATTGACCGATCAGGTGCGAGTCTTTTTTCTGATCGCCAGACAGGTGTTTCATGAAATCGGCAGTGCCGGACTTGGCGATGGTGCCCAGATGGGTGACCGCGTCGTCACGGCTCATGCCGATGCCGTTGTCTTCGAGGGTGACGGTTTTAGCGTCCTTGTCGAAGCTCACACGGATTTTCAGTTCAGCGCCGCCTTCCAGCAATTCAGGCTTGGCCAGTGCTTCAAAGCGTAATTTGTCGACAGCGTCAGAGGCGTTCGAGATCAATTCGCGAAGGAAAATTTCCTTGTTGGAATACAGCGAATGGATCATGAGGTGCAGCAGTTGCTTCACCTCGGTCTGGAAGCCCAGGGTTTCCTTTTGAGTTTCCACACTCATGGTCATCAAACTCCAATCAGATGGCATAAGCCGCGACCTTGAGAGTCGGCGGCGGGTTGTCATCAGAGTTGGGGGCTGAGATCAGGATTTCAAGGGCTCTTCGATTTTGAAATGAGCGCGGGCCGTGGCAATGGGCTCGACTTCAGTGCTTTGCCAGGCGGTAATTGCCACGTTTGCCACCCGACGCCCCTGCCGGCACACCTGGCATCTGGCCCAGGTATCACGAAACTGCCCCGCGCGCAGGTAGTCGAGGGAAAAGTCGATAATCTTCGGCACCCCCGGCGAGCCGGTGAAAATCAGCAGGTGCAGTGCCGCCGAGAGTTCCATGAACCCGGCAATCACCCCGCCATGAATCGCCGGCAATAAAGGGTTACCAATGTTGTCTTTGTTGGCCGGCAGACGAAACAGCAGCTCATCGCCAACACGCGAACATTCGATGCCGATCAGCCTGGCGTAGGGAATCAGGTGCAACAGCGAGGCGTAGTCCCCCTGCGCGTGAGCCTGTTGAAGTTGCTCCTTGAACGTGTCGCTCATTTCGCACCTCCGGCGATGACGCCGCCAAAACCTTTGGTGCCTTTAACACCCTTGCCCATGCGCATGAAGGTGCCCACTACATGAGCAATGGGTTGTTCGGGGTCGTCCTGATAGGCAAAACCACGCGCAAAAATGACGTCAGTGGTCACTCGGTAGCATTGAGCGAAGCCGTATACGTCCTTGTGCGGCTCGGCGGCGTGCATGTAGTCAATGCGCAAGTCGAGCGTCGGACAGACCTCGAACTCAGGCAGCACGCAAAGGGTGGCCATGCCGCAGGCGGTGTCCATCAGCGAGGTCAGCGCACCGCCATGAATCACCCCGGTTTGCGGGTTGCCAACGATCTGAGGGCTGTACGGCAGAATCACTGTCAGCCCTTCGCTGCTGGCACTGTGAACGCGCATACCGAGCACCTGACAATGGCGCAATGCCGACAGAAATCGCATCGCACGCTCAAAAACGGGGTTTTCGGCCATTTGATAAAACTCTTCTTAGTATCCGGGCTAAATAACAGGCGAACGGGGAAAAGTTCCGCAGCCAAACAAACTTATATATCTGTGCGATTTGAGGAACTTAACCCTGATTGCCGCGCTCGAAAGGCCAGTAGATATTTCCATCAGGAGAAACACCCCATGCGTAAGACTTTAGCTATTGCCTTGATGTTGACCGCTTCCCTCGGTCTCGCTGCCTGCGGTAAAAAACCCGAGGACAAAGCTCAAGATGCTAACCAACATGCCGAGCAAGCTCAGGAAAAAATGAGCGAAGCTCAGGATAAAGTAAACGACGCAGCGAAAGAAAACGCTGAAGCTGCCAAAGCTCAGGCCGAATCGAACGAAGCAGCGACAAAAGAAGCCGCTCCAGAAGCACCTAAAAACTAAAAGCGTTTTTAGTGATAAAAGCAAACCCGCCAAGTGCGGGTTTTCTTTTATCTGCGGATCATGTTTGCCATGCCGTGTTAGACCAACATCGTCCTAAAAGTCGGACTCATCATCAGCAACAACGAACACACTAATCCGACCAACCACATCAAACTGCGCTGCCAGGCCAGATCCCCCCAATAGCACAGCAAGTAAATGATGCGTGTAATCACGAAGATGATTGCCAGCGCATCAATCAGCCATCCGGCCGTCTGCGTGGTGTGCGCCATCAACACCCCGACCGCAAACAATATGAACGCCTCGAAACTGTTCTGATGGGCCGCCACCGCACGGGCGCCGAGGCCTGTCAGTTGCGCCTGTTGCTGACGCGGCAGGTGGTTGTTGTAACCGCCCTGCTCTTTCATGGCCTTGGCCACTGGCATACGTGCCACGTAAATCAACAATGCACTGATAAACACACACCAGAACGGAATACTCATCAAGCAGCCTCCTTGACTACTTCAGGCAATGGCGCCTCTGTAGGTGTATAGACCATGACGTCGAGAACGTCGGAGTGAAACTCACGGCGATACAACACCAGCACGACGCCGGCGCTCATCAACATGAACAACCAGGGGCTGACGAACCACGCCAGCATGGTCATGCCGAAGTAATAGGAACGCAGACCGAAGTTGAACTGGTTGGCGGCCATGGAAATGACACGGGCCGCTCGGGAAGCAAAGGCTTTACGTTCTTGTTCGGAAACATGCCGCTCACCGATCATCGGTGCCGAGCCAACCAGAATCGCCGCAAAGTTGTACTGACGCATGCACCAACTGAATGTAAAGAATGCATAGACAAACACCAGCGCCAGGCACAGTAACTTGATCTCCGACATGCCTTGGGAGGCCTGTTGCACCATCGGGATATCCGCCAGCAACGATACGGCTCTTTCGGAGGCCCCCAGCACGGTGAGAATACCGGCCAGAATAATCAACGTGCTGGACGCGAAGAACGAGGCGTTACGTTCCAGATTACCGATCACGCTGGCATCGGCGATGCGGTTATCGCGCAGCAGCATGCGGCGCATCCAGTCTTCGCGGTACAGATGCAGCACACTGGCCAGGCACGCAGTGTCGCGGCCCTTCCATGAGGCGTAACGGGTGTAGCCGCCCCAGCAGACGACAAACCAGAGCGCGGCGAGGATGTGGATCAGATTGGCGTGGATGAACGACATGCAGGTCCTTGTGATGTAAGAGCGAAGTTCCCGAAACCTTGTGGGAGCGAGCCTGCTCGCGATAGCGGTATATCAGTCAACATCTCTGTTGAACGTAAAGCCGCCATCGCGAGCAGGCTCGCTCCCACATTAGTTTTTTGGCAATGCTTCGACGTTAGCCCAAAAGAAAAGACACTGCATCTCGCCCATAAAAAATGCCCCGTATCGATTGATACGGGGCATTTCAGTTTCTGCTTGATAGGCCCGCTTGTGGCGGGCCATGAAGCAGCTTAAGCCATGGCTTCGGCGCGCTTGCCCAGCAGGCGATCGCAGACCACGGCAACCACCAGGGTCATGACCGACGGCACCAGCCACGCCAGGCCCTGCTCGCTCAGCGGCAGGTGAGCCAGTTGAGTCGGCATCCAGTCCGCCAGACCGGCGCCCTTGAGCGCGTCGATCAGGCCGAAGATGAACGACACCAGCATCACCGGACCGACGATGCGGCCCTGCTCATGCCAGAAGTCCTTGCAGAAGCTCAGGGCGACCAGGGCGATGCACGGAGGGTAGATCGCGGTCAGCACCGGGATCGAGAACGCGATCAGCTTGGTGAGGCCCAGGTTGGACACCAGCAGGGAAAACGCGGCCAGGATGATCACCAGCGTCTTGTAGGACAGTGGCAGTACGCGACTGAAGTATTCGGCACAGGCACAGGTCAGCCCGACCGCTGTCACCAGACACGCCAAGGAGATCAGCACCGCAAGGAAACCACTGCCCAACGAACCAAACGTGTGCTGTACGTAAGCGTGCAAAACCGCCGCGCCGTTGGTAGCACCGGCGGCCACCTCATGACTGCCCGAACCGAGGCGGAACAGGCTGACGTAAACCAGCGCCAGACCCACGCCGGCAATCAGCCCGGCGATGATCGCGTAACGGGTGATCAGCGCCGGCGATTCCACCCCACGGGAGCGGATCGCATTGACGATGACAATGCCGAATACCAACGCGCCCAAGGTATCCATGGTCAGGTAACCATTGATGAAGCCCTGGGAGAACGGTGCCGCCATGTATTCAGGGGTGGCCACGCCGATATCACCGGCCGGCAACGCGAACGCCGCGATACCGAGAGCGGCCAGCGCAATGATCTTCAGCGGTGCGAGGAAACGTCCTACGGTGTCCAGCAGACGCCCCGGGTAGAGCGAGATGAAGAACACCAGCAGAAAGTACACCGAGCTATAGAGAAACAGTGCCAGCGGGCTCTCGCCGGTCAGCGGCGCCAGGCCCACTTCGAACGACACGGTCGCGGTGCGCGGCGTCGCGAACAACGGGCCGACCGCGAGGTAGCACGCGGCTGCCAGCAGGCCACCGGCGACTTTACCGATCGGGCTGCTCAAGGCATCCATCGCCCCACCGACCTTGGCCAGGGCGACAACGGTGATCACCGGCAAACCGACCGCGGTGATCAGAAAACCCAGCGCCGCCATCCAGACATTAGGCCCGGACTGCAAACCGACGATAGGCGGGAAGATGATGTTGCCAGCCCCGACGAACAGGGCAAACGTCATAAAACCCAGCGCCAGGACGTCCTGGCCTTTCAACACTTTCATTAAGGAAATACCACACTACTGAATCGGAATTTAGAGAGGGATTTCCCTTATGGGTGAGGGAAATGCTGTCGGCCCGTATAGGACTGACCCGTTTAGCGCGTCGCTTCCTTGTGGGCCGCGGACGCAAAAATGGCTGCTAGCCTAACGAATTTGCATGACAAACGCACTGTTACAGGGCGAACTATCCGATACACGACATTTCAATGTCGCGTTTTTGCATGTAAATGGTGGACGGTCCGCCATCGCGAGCAGGCTCGCTCCCACATTTAGAACGCGGTCAAATGTGGGAGCGAGCCTGCTCGCGATAAGGCCTTCAATGCCGACACAAACCCCGGAAACGACAAAGGCCACCCGAAGGTGGCCTTTGTCTGGTGGAGCGTCAGTTAAGCGCGAGGCTTACTTGACAGCCCAACCGGTCAGCTCGGCCAGGGCCTTGCCGATGTCTGCCAGCGAACGCACGGTTTTAACGCCTGCGTCTTGCAGTGCAGCGAATTTCTCGTCTGCAGTGCCTTTGCCGCCAGAGATGATTGCGCCAGCATGGCCCATGCGCTTGCCCGGAGGAGCAGTCACACCAGCGATGTAGGAAACAACTGGCTTGGTCACGTGTGCCTTGATGTAGGCAGCCGCTTCTTCTTCAGCCGAACCGCCGATCTCGCCGATCATTACGATCGCTTCGGTCTTCGGGTCTTCCTGGAACAGTTTCAGGATGTCGATGAAGTTCGAACCCGGGATCGGGTCACCGCCGATGCCGACGCAAGTCGACTGACCGAAACCGGCGTCAGTAGTCTGCTTCACAGCTTCGTAGGTCAGGGTGCCGGAACGGGAAACGATACCGACCTTGCCTGGCAAGTGAATGTGACCAGGCATGATGCCGATCTTGCATTCGCCTGGAGTGATCACGCCTGGGCAGTTAGGGCCGATCAGGGTGATACCCAGCTCGTCGCACTTGACCTTGGCATCCAGCATGTCCAGGGTAGGAATGCCTTCAGTGATGCAAACGATCAGCTTGATGCCGCCGAAGGCTGCTTCCAGGATGGAGTCCTTGCAGAAAGGAGCTGGAACGTAGATCACGCTGGCGGTGGCGCCAGTGGCAGCTACAGCGTCTTTCACGGTGTTGAACACTGGCAGACCCAGGTGCTCGGTGCCGCCTTTGCCTGGAGTTACGCCGCCAACCATCTTGGTGCCGTATTCGATGGCTTGCTGGGTGTGGAAACTACCTTGCGAACCGGTAATACCCTGGCAGATAACTTTGGTGTCTTTATTGATCAGGACGCTCATTATTTGCCCTCCGCAGCTTTAACGACTTGTTGAGCAGCGTCGGTCAGGCTGGTAGCAGCGATGATGTTCAAACCGCTTTCTGCCAGTACTTTAGCGCCCAGCTCAGCGTTGTTGCCTTCAAGGCGAACAACAACCGGGATTTTCACGCCGACTTCTTTCACAGCGCCGATGATGCCTTCGGCAATCATGTCGCAACGAACGATGCCGCCGAAGATGTTGACCAATACTGCAGCGACGTTAGTGTCGGACAGGATGATCTTGAACGCTTCGGTAACGCGTTCTTTGGTAGCACCGCCGCCCACGTCGAGGAAGTTGGCTGGTTTGCCGCCATGCAGGTTGACGATGTCCATGGTACCCATGGCCAGGCCAGCACCGTTGACCATGCAACCGATGTTGCCTTCCAGTGCTACGTAGTTCAGTTCGAACTTGGCAGCGTGCGCTTCGCGCGGATCGTCTTGCGACGGATCGTGGAAAGTCTTCAGCTTAGGCTGACGGTACATGGCGTTGGCGTCGATGTTGATCTTGGCGTCGAGGCAATGCAGATCGCCGTCAGCCTTGATCACCAGCGGGTTCACTTCCAGCAGAGCGAGGTCGTGATCCTTGAACAGCTTGGCCAGACCTACGAAGATCTTGGCGAACTGAGCAACTTGCTTGCCTTCCAGACCCAGCTGGAATGCCAGTTCGCGACCCTGGAATGGCTGAGCGCCAACCAGTGGATCGATAGTGGCCTTGAGGATTTTCTCAGGGGTGTCGTGAGCGATTTTCTCGATGTCCACGCCACCTTCGGTGGAAGCCATGAACACGATGCGACGGCTCGAACGGTCAACGACAGCGCCCAGGTACAGCTCTTTAGCGATATCAGTGCACGACTCAACCAGGATCTTGGTGACTGGCTGGCCATTGGCATCAGTCTGGTAAGTCACCAGACGCTTGCCCAACCACTGTTGAGCGAATGCTTTGGCGTCTTCTTTGCTGCGAACCAGCTTTACGCCGCCCGCTTTACCGCGACCACCAGCGTGGACCTGGGCTTTGACAACCCACTCGGTGCCGCCGATTTTGTCGCAAGCTTCTGCTGCTGCTTCCGGGGTGTCTACTGCATAACCGGTGGAAACTGGCAGGCCGTATTCAGCGAACAGCTGCTTACCCTGATACTCGTGAAGATTCATGCTTATTACCGTCTTCGTTAGGTACTGCGCATTCGGTGCTGCACTTGTTCAAGTGCCGCACCACCTGTGACTGCTGCTTGCGTAGCCTTTCCGGGTACCCGGTGCAGCCACGCAAGACTGCGTCCAGCGGACATTCCGCGGTGAGTCTTGCATGCAAGGCTCACGACGGGCCGTACCGCCGTGGTTTCTTATTGTCTTAACGCTTCTTGCGGTTGGCGATGTGGATGGCGCCGCCATTCACAGCCAAGGCTGCTTCGTGCAAGGCTTCAGACAGGGTCGGATGGGAGAAAACCATCATGCCCAGGTCTTCAGCGCTGGTGCCGAATTCCATACCGATCGCGCCCTGCTGAACCAGTTCTGCAGCGCTCGGGCCAATCACGTGGACGCCCAATACGCGGTCAGTCTTGGCATCGGCAATGACTTTCACGAAACCGCCGGTGTCGTTGGCGGCCATGGCACGGCCACTGGCTGCGAACGGGAAGGTGCCAACGTTAACTTCAACGCCTTCAGCCTTCAAGGCCTGCTCGGTTTTGCCGACCCACGCGATTTCCGGGTGAGTATAAATAACCGAAGGGATCAAGTCATAGTTCATCTGGGCTTTGTGGCCCTTGATGCGCTCAACGACCATGATGCCCTCTTCCGAGGCTTTGTGAGCCAGCATCATGCCGCGTACCACGTCACCGATGGCGTAGACGCCCGGCACGGTGGTGGCGCAGTGATCGTCAACGTGCACAAAACCGCGCTCGTCGAGGGTCACGCCGCAATCGGCGGCCAGCAGATCAGTGGTCACTGGACGGCGACCAACGGCTACGATCAGCTTGTCGAAAGTGATGTTCTGTTCGCCGTTGGCATCGGTGTAGTTCACAACGACTTCGTCGCCGTTCACTTTCGAACCGGTCACGCGAGCGCCCAGTTTGATGTCCAGACCCTGTTTGGTCAGGGTTTTCAGCGCTTCCTTGGAAACGGCAGCGTCAGCGGCCATCAGGAAGGTGTCCAGCGCTTCGAGAACAGTCACTTGCGCGCCCAGACGGGACCAGACCGAACCCAGTTCCAGACCAATGACGCCAGCGCCAATCACGCCCAGGCGTTTTGGTACGGATTGGAACTCCAGAGCGCCAGTCGAATCGACGATCACATTCTGGTCGACCGGAGCCGGTGGAATGTCGATCGGACGCGAACCCGGAGCCAGAATCACGTTCTCGGCTTCGATGATTTCTACCGAACCATCAGGCTTGGTGACTTCGACTTTCTTGCCGGCCAGCAGTTTGCCGTGGCCCTGGATCGAAGTAACGCCGTTGGCCTTGAACAGGGTCGCAACGCCGGAGGTCAGGCCTTTGACGATGTTGGCTTTACGGCCGACCATTGCTGGCACGTCCATGGTCACGCCAGCGTGGTTGATACCGTGGATCGCGAAACCGTCCTGGGCTTCGTGGAATTTCCAGGAGCTGTCCAGCAGCGCCTTGGATGGAATGCAGCCGACGTTCAGGCAAGTACCGCCGAGGGCCAGTTTGCCTTCCTTGTCGGTGTATTTCTCGATGCAGGCAGTGGAGAGGCCCAGTTGCGCTGCTTTAATGGCAGCCACGTAGCCGCCAGGGCCCGCGCCAATCACTACCACGTCGAATTTCTGAGTCATGTGTCATTCCTTCTCGAATCAAACCGGACGGCCCCTTTTGGGGACCGTCGTGGGACGAAGCTGGTCATTACGGAAGGGCCGCTCATCGCTGAGCGGCCCGAGCAACGAAATCAGATATCCAGCAGCAAACGAGCCGGGTCTTCCAGCAGGTTCTTGATGGTAACCAGGAAGGTCACAGCTTCTTTACCGTCGATCAAACGGTGATCGTAGGACAGTGCCAGGTACATCATCGGACGGATAACGACTTGACCGTTGATCGCCATAGGACGCTGCAGAATGTTGTGCATGCCCAGGATGGCCGCTTGTGGCGGGTTGACGATCGGCGTCGACATCATCGAACCGAAGGTACCACCGTTGGTGATGGTGAACGTACCGCCGGTCATTTCTTCCATCGACAGTTTGCCGTCACGGGCTTTCTTGCCGAAGGTAGCGATGCCGCCTTCGATTTCAGCCAGGCTCATCAGTTCGGCGTTACGCAGAACCGGTACAACCAGACCGCGGTCGCTGGAAACAGCCACACCGACGTCGGCGTAGCCGTGGTAAACGATGTCGGCACCGTCGATCGACGCGTTGACAGCCGGGAAGCGTTTCAGCGCTTCGGTGGCCGCTTTCACGAAGAACGACATGAAGCCCAGGCGTACGCCGTTGTGGGACTTCTCGAACAGGTCCTTGTACTTCGAACGCAGGGCCATGACTTCAGTCATGTCGACTTCGTTGAAAGTGGTCAGCATGGCCATGTTCGATTGAGCTTCAACCAGACGCTCGGCAACCTTGGCACGCAGACGGGTCATCGGAACGCGTTTTTCGACGCGGTCACCGGCAGCGAATACAGGCGCAGCGGCAGCAGGTGCAGCAGGCTTGGCAGGCGCGGCAGCCGGAGCGGCTTTCTTGGCAGCAACAGCGGCTACCACGTCTTCCTTGGTCACACGACCGCCTTTGCCGGTACCGGCAACGGAAGCGATGTTGATGCCGTTTTCTTCAGCCAGCTTGCGAGCAGCCGGTGCAGCAACAGGATCATCTTCGCCCGCTTCGGCAGGAGCAGCAGCCTGGGCAGCAGCCGGAGCAGCGGCGGCGGCAGGAGCAGCACTGCCCTCACCGATGGAGCCCAGAACTTCGTCGGACAGAACGGTGTCGCCTTCGTTCTTGACGATAGCGCCCAGCACGCCGTCAGCGGTAGCCAACACTTCCAGTACGACTTTGTCAGTTTCGATGTCGACGATCAGTTCGTCGCGCTTGACGGCGTCGCCCGGTTTTTTGTGCCAGGTGGCAACGGTGCCATCGGCAACCGATTCCGGGAAAGTGGGGGCTTTGATTTCGATAGCCATTATCTGTGGGTCCTTAAATTCGGTTTCAGGTGCGCGAAGGCGTTAAACAGTAAAGGCGTCTTGCAGCAGTTGTTCCTGCTGCTCAGCGTGCATCGATGCATAACCACAAGCAGGTGCAGCAGAAGCCTCACGGCCCGCGTACTCGAGTACGAGAGATTTGTTGAGCGTACTGATGCTACGACGCAAGTGGTGTTGGCTGCAGTACCAGGCACCCTGGTTCATCGGCTCTTCCTGACACCAAACGGCATGCTTGGCGTTGGTATAAGGAGCCAGGACTTCTTTCAAGTCGTCCTCAGGGAATGGGTACAGCTGCTCGATACGCACGATGGCGATGTCATCACGACCTTCGGCACGGCGTTTTTCCAGCAGGTCGTAGTAGACCTTGCCGCTACACAGAACAACACGCTCGACCTTTTTCGGGTCCAGGGCATCGATTTCCGGGATCACGGTCTGGAACGAACCTTCGGCCAGATCTTCCAGGGTCGAGATGGCCAGTTTGTGACGCAGCAGCGACTTCGGAGTCAGAACGATCAACGGCTTGCGCAGCGGGCGAATCACCTGACGACGCAGCAAGTGGTAGATCTGGGCCGGGGTGGTCGGGACGGCAACCTGAATATTGTGCTCGGCGCACAGTTGCAGGTAACGCTCCAGACGGGCCGAAGAGTGCTCCGGACCCTGACCTTCATAACCGTGCGGCAGCAGCATGGTCAGACCGCAGAGACGACCCCACTTGTGCTCGCCGCTGGTGATGAACTGGTCGATAACCACTTGGGCACCGTTGGCGAAGTCGCCGAACTGGGCTTCCCAGATCACCAGCGCCTCAGGCGTGGTGGTCGAGTAACCGTATTCGAACGCCAGCACGGCTTCTTCGGACAGGAACGAATCGTACAGGTCGAAACGTGGCTGGCCCTTGTACAGGTTCTGCAGCGGGATGTAGGTACCCGCGTCTTTCTGGTTGTGCAAGACAGCGTGACGGTGCGAGAACGTACCGCGACCGATGTCCTGACCCGTCATGCGAATCGGGTGACCTTCGAACGCCAGGGTCGCGTACGCCATGGTTTCGGCGTAACCCCAGTTGATCGGCAGGCCGCCGGCTTGCATCTTCTGACGGTCTTCGTAGATTTTCGAGACCTGGCGCTGAACCACGAAGCCTTCTGGAATTTCCAGCAGCTTGGCGGACAGTTCCTGCAAGGTTTTCAGATCGAAGCGAGTGTCGTGACGCGCGGTCCAGGCGTGGCCCAGATACGGACGCCAGTCCACGAACAACTCTTTGTTCGGCTCTTTGACCAGGCTTTTTACCACGTGCAGACCGTTGTCCAGCGCGTTGCGGTATTCGTCGACTTTCGCCTGAACACGCTCAACGTCCAGCACACCGCTCTGGGTCAGACGATCGGCATACAGCTCACGGGTGGTGCGCTGTTTGGTGATCTGCTGATACATGATTGGCTGGGTGCCGCTTGGCTCGTCGGCCTCGTTGTGGCCGCGACGACGGTAGCAGACCAGGTCGATCACCACGTCACGCTTGAACTGCATGCGGTAGTCGATGGCCAGCTGGGTCACGAACAACACGGCTTCCGGATCATCACCATTCACATGGAGAATCGGCGCCTGGATCATCTTCGCAACGTCGGTCGCATACTCGGTGGAGCGCGAGTCCAGCGGGTTGCTGATGGTGAAACCAACCTGGTTGTTGATCACGATGTGCACGGTGCCGCCGGTCTTGAAACCGCGGGTCTGCGACATCTGGAAGGTTTCCATCACCACACCCTGACCGGCGAATGCCGCGTCACCGTGGATGGAGATCGGCAGAACCTTCTCGCCGGTAGGGTCGTTACGACGATCCTGACGGGCGCGGACCGAACCCTCGACCACCGGGGAAACGATTTCCAGGTGAGACGGGTTGAACGCCATGGCCAGGTGAACTTCACCGCCGGCGGTCATCACGTTGGACGAGAAGCCCTGGTGATATTTAACGTCACCGGACCCCAGCTCGACCTTCTTCTTGCCTTCAAACTCGTCGAACAGCTCGCGCGGGTTCTTGCCGAAGGTGTTGACCAGCACGTTCAGACGACCACGGTGGGCCATGCCGATCACGATTTCCTTGGTGCCGTAGGAACCGGAACGCTGGATCAGCTCGTCGAGCATCGGAATCAGGCTCTCGCCGCCTTCCAGACCGAAACGCTTGGTACCCGGGTATTTGGTCCCGAGGTATTTTTCCAGGCCTTCGCCGGCGGTGACGCGCTCAAGCAGGTGGCTCTTGATGTCGACGGAGTACGTCGGACGGCCGCGCACGCTTTCCAGACGCTGCTGGAACCACTGGCGCTGCTCGGAATCGGTGATATGCGTAAATTCAGCGCCGATGGTGCGGCAATATGTCTGCTGCAACGCTTCGTGAATTTCGCGTAGGCTCGCCTCCTCTTTGCCGATGAACAGGTCGCCGGCACGGAAGGTCGTATCAAGATCGGCATTGGTCAAGCCGTAATGATTGATTGACAGGTCTGCAGGTGCAGGACGCTGCCACAGCCCCAGCGGGTCAAGCTGGGCTGCCTGGTGGCCACGCATACGGTAGGCCTGGATCAATCGCAGCACTTCAACTTGCTTCTTCTCGTGCTCACTGCTCACGCTGCCGGCGGAAACCGGTTGGGCGCGGCGCTGGTTCTTTGCCAGCAAGACGAAATGATCGCGAATTGTGGAGTGCGAAACATCGGTGGCAGAGTTGCCGTCAGCAGGCAACTTCTGGAAGTAGGTGCGCCACTCTTCTGGCACAGCGTTAGGGTCGTGCAGGTAGAGCTCGTAGAGCTCTTCCACATAGGCAGCGTTACTACCGGATAGGTAGGCGCTGTTCCACATGCGCTGCATCACGCTTTCTTGCATGCTTGGTCACCCTCGGTTAGGGGAACACCACCGGCGTCGACACAGAGAAAACTTGCAGAAGTCCGAATGCAGCGACTAAAACAAGCCACTTAGGATCACGCTGATAGTCCGGGTACCAGCCCGGATGCCCCTGCTTGTCTCATTTCTTCAAAATAAGAGCCGCAGCCTTATAAGCTGCTGCTCAGGTTAAAACTACGGCGCCGGTTGAAGCCTGCGCCGTAGCATCTACGGGTGTTGCGGTCCTACGGGTACAGCAGCTGAATCACACGCCGCTTTGCAGCAGCATGTTACGAATGTGACCGATGGCCTTAGTCGGGTTCAGGCCTTTCGGACAAACGTTGACGCAGTTCATGATGCCCCGGCAGCGGAATACGCTGAACGGGTCATCCAGCGAAGCCAGACGCTCGGACGTCTTGTTGTCACGGCTGTCTGCCAGGAAGCGGTAGGCTTGCAGCAGAGCAGCCGGACCCAGGAACTTGTCCGGGTTCCACCAGAAGGACGGGCACGAAGTCGAGCAGCAAGCGCACAGAATGCACTCGTACAGACCATCGAGCTTTTCACGCTCTTCAGGGGACTGCAGACGCTCGATGGCCGGAGCCGGCGTGTCATTCTGCAGGTATGGCTTAACCTTTTCGTATTGCTTGTAGAAGATGCTCATATCGACGACCAGGTCACGGATAACCGGCAAACCTGGCAGCGGACGAACGATCAGCTTGTTACCTTTTACGACAGCGGACAGCGGCGTGATGCACGCCAGACCGTTTTTGCCGTTGATGTTCATGCCGTCGGAACCGCAAACACCTTCACGGCAAGAGCGACGATAGGAGAAACCTTCGTCCTGCTCTTTGATCAGGGCCAGCACGTCCAGCACCATCAGGTCTTTACCACCGGTATCAACCTGGAATTCCTGCATGAACGGCGCAGCGTCCTGATCAGGGTTGTAACGATAAACACTGACTTGCAACATGGCGGCCACCCTTAATAAGTCCGAATCTTAGGTTCAAAAGTCGGAACAGTCTTCGGCGAGAAGTTCACGGCACGCTTGGTTACGCGCTTGTCACCCGGGAAGTACAGGGTGTGGCACAGCCAGTTTTCGTCATCACGATCTTCGAAGTCTTCACGGGCGTGAGCGCCGCGGGACTCTTTGCGCACTTCTGCAGCGATGGCAGTGGCTTCGGCCACTTCCAGCAGGTTCTGCAGTTCCAGCGCTTCGATACGTGCAGTGTTGAAAGCCTGCGACTTATCGTTGATCTTCACGTTGGCGATGCGCTTGCGCAGGTCAGCCAGCTGGGCAATACCCTTCTGCATGTATTCGCCGGTACGGAACACACCGAAGTAGTTCTGCATGCAGTTCTGCAGCTCGCGACGCAGGGTAGCCACGTCTTCGCCTTCGGTACGGTTGTTCAGAGCGTTCAGGCGCGACAGGGCAGCTTCGATATCGGCTTGGGTAGCGTCGTCATATTCGATGCCGTCGGTCAGCGCCTTTTCCAGGTGCAGGCCGGCAGCGCGGCCGAATACCACCAGGTCAAGCAGCGAGTTGCCGCCCAGACGGTTGGCGCCGTGAACCGATACGCACGCCACTTCACCCACTGCGAACAGGCCAGGGATGATTTCGTCGACGCCTTCGTCGTTCTGGGTGATTGCCTGACCGTGAATGTTGGTCGGAACGCCGCCCATCATATAGTGGCAGGTAGGAACAACCGGAACCGGAGCAACAACCGGGTCAACGTGGGCGAAAGTCTTGGACAGTTCGCAGATGCCTGGCAGACGGCTGTGCAGCACTTCCTCGCCCAGGTGGTCGAGTTTGAGCATCACGTGGTCGCCATTCGGACCGCAACCGTTGCCGGCGATGATTTCTTTAACCATCGAACGGGCAACAACGTCACGACCGGCAAGGTCTTTGGCGTTCGGAGCATAACGCTCCATGAAACGCTCGCCGTGCTTGTTGATCAGGTAACCACCTTCACCACGGCAACCTTCGGTAACCAGTACACCAGCGCCGGCGATGCCGGTCGGGTGGAACTGCCACATTTCGATGTCTTGTACCGGTACGCCGGCACGCAGCGCCATACCAACGCCGTCACCGGTGTTGATCAGGGCGTTGGTGGTCGAAGCGTAGATGCGACCTGCACCGCCGGTGGCCAGTACGGTGGCCTTGGCACGGATGTAGGTGGTTTCGCCGGTTTCGATGCAGATGGCAATCACGCCGACGAATGCGCCATCCTGGTTTTTCACCAGATCAACAGCGTAGTACTCGTTCAGGAACGTGGTGCCGGCTTTCAGGTTGCCCTGATAAAGGGTGTGCAGCAGCGCGTGACCGGTACGGTCGGAAGCGGCGCAGGTACGGGCGGCCTGGCCACCTTTACCGTAATCCTTCGACTGACCGCCGAATGGACGCTGGTAGATACGACCTTGTTCGGTACGCGAGAACGGCATACCCATGTGGTCCAACTCGTATACGGCGGCAGGGCCTTCCTGACACATGTATTCGATAGCGTCCTGGTCACCGATGTAGTCGGAACCCTTGACGGTATCGTACATGTGCCAGCGCCAGTCATCGTTCGGGTCGGCCGACGCGATGGCGCAGGTGATGCCGCCCTGGGCCGACACGGTGTGCGAACGGGTCGGGAAAACCTTGGTGATCACGGCAGTCTTGTGACCGCCCTGTGCCAGTTGCAGCGCTGCGCGCATGCCGGCACCGCCACCACCAATAATGATGGCGTCGAAAGAAATCGTTGGAATGTTAGCCATGGATCAGATACCCCAGAGAATCTGCACACCCCAGACGAAGTAAGCGAACATCGCAACGCCGCATACTGCCTGGAAAAGGAAACGTACTGCAGTCGCGGACTTGCCCAGCGCCATCGGCGTCAGGTAGTCGGTCGCGATGGTCCACATGCCGACCCAGGCGTGAGCGCCCAGGGCCACCAGGGCCAGCAGACTGAAGATACGCATCCAGTTGCTTGCGAACAGTTCGTGCCATTGGGTGTAACCAATGCCAGGATTCGCAACGAGGTATCCGATCAGGAAGATGAAATAAGCCGCGAGAACGACCGCAGACACACGCTGTGCCATCCAGTCATAGAGGCCCGAACGCGAAAGATTCGTAACGCTGGTTACCATATCCAAACTCCTGCCAGAACGATCAACACCACGGAAACGGCGATGATAATTTTCGAGCCCAGGCGGCCGCCTTCCAGCGTCTCACCGATGCCCATGTCCATGATCAAATGGCGCACACCGGCGACCATGTGATACAGCAGAGCGGAGAGGAGGCCCCATGCTACGAACTTGGCCAGAGGACTGGTCAAGCATGCCTTCACGTCGGCAAAACCTTCCTCGGAACCCAAAGACTTGCCCAATGCATACAGCATGAAGCCAAGGCCCAGGAAGAGGATGATGCCGGAAACACGGTGAAGAAACGACGTAACGCCGGTGATGGGGAGTTTGATGGTCCTTAGGTCTAGGTTTACAGGTCGTTGGCTTTTCACGGCTTTTTTTTCACACTGAAGAGCCCCTAACAATCAGGGCAAAGTTGTTGGGGAGTGCACTGGTCAGGTAACCACCACCCAGGGATGCGACCCCCAATAAAGCAGGCCCAAAAGCCCCTGGCGGTCGGTGGCCGAGTATAGACAGTTAGGCTACTAATGACAACGCGTTCACCTTCCCCTAATAGCTGATTGCACAAGTGCGATAAAAGGCGTAAATGGCAGTCAATTTCGAGGAAAAAGTCCGGTTAAAGCCTTCTGGAGCAAGACTTTAGGCAAATTGACATTCGAATTTATCTCACTATAGTGGTGCGGGCCCTGCGTGGGGGGTCTGTCTGATGATTTCAAGCATAAATAGGAGGCCACATGGCTGACAAAAAAGCGCAGTTGATCATCGAGGGCGCAGCCCCCGTCGAGCTGCCCATTTTAACCGGCACCGTTGGTCCCGATGTTATCGACGTTCGGGGCCTGACGGCCACGGGCCGTTTCACCTTTGACCCTGGTTTCATGTCGACTGCCTCCTGCGAGTCGAAGATCACCTATATCGACGGCGACAACGGCATTCTGCTGCACCGCGGCTACCCGATCGAACAGTTGGCTGAAAAGTCGGACTACCTGGAAACCTGCTACCTGCTGCTTAACGGCGAATTGCCGACCGCAGAACAGAAGGCCCAGTTCGTCGGCACCGTGAAGAACCACACCATGGTTCACGAGCAGTTGAAGACCTTCTTCAACGGCTTCCGCCGCGACGCCCACCCGATGGCCGTCATGTGCGGTGTAGTGGGCGCCCTCTCGGCCTTCTACCACGACTCCCTCGACATCAATAACCCGCAGCATCGCGAAATCTCCGCGATCCGCCTGGTTGCCAAGATGCCGACCCTGGCCGCAATGGTTTACAAGTACTCCATGGGCCAACCCATGATGTACCCGCGCAACGACCTGTCGTACGCGGAAAACTTCCTGCACATGATGTTCAACACCCCGTGCGAGATCAAACCGATCAGCCCGGTACTCGCCAAGGCCATGGACCGGATCTTCATCCTCCATGCCGACCACGAGCAGAACGCGTCGACTTCTACCGTACGTCTGGCCGGTTCGTCGGGTGCCAACCCGTTCGCCTGTATCGCCGCCGGCATCGCTGCACTGTGGGGCCCTGCCCACGGCGGTGCGAACGAAGCCGTTCTGACCATGCTTGACGAGATTGGCGATGTTTCGAACATCGACAAGTACATCGCCAAGGCCAAGGACAAGAACGATCCGTTCAAATTGATGGGCTTCGGTCACCGGGTTTACAAAAACCGCGACCCACGCGCCACCGTCATGAAGCAGACCTGTGACGAAGTACTGAAAGAACTGGGCATCACCAACGATCCGCAACTCGAACTGGCCATGCGCCTGGAAGAGATCGCCCTGACCGATCCGTACTTCATCGAGCGCTCGCTGTACCCGAACGTCGACTTCTACTCGGGGATCATCCTCAAGGCGATCGGCATTCCGACCAGCATGTTCACCGTGATCTTCGCCCTGGCGCGGACTGTCGGCTGGATTTCCCACTGGAAAGAAATGCTCTCCAGCCCGTACAAGATCGGCCGCCCGCGCCAGTTGTACACCGGCTATGAGTCGCGTGACATTACCAAGCTGGAAGACCGCAAATAAGACCTGTCTTGCGATAACGTCTTGAGCTGTACCGGAAACGGCCTCTATTTGGATAGGGGCCGTTTTTGTTTGTGCCTGACGTTGAGTGACGCGGCGGCCTGAGGGCCGACCGGGCTCTTGGGTTGTGTACATATCCTTTTCTGCGGTAACGGCTGCTGGCGGTTCCGCTCTTACAGCGGGTCACTTTGGAAAAGCCCCAAAGTAACCAAAGGGCTCTTGCCCCTGTCGTTCGGCCCTTCGCCTAGGCTCAGGGTGCCCTCGCTCCGGTCCTGCTCCGTGGGCCCGCCGCGATCGGCCATCCATGGCCGTGCGCGGCTAACCCGGCATCCATGCCGGGTTGCCCACTGCGCAGAACCTCCACTCGGCCTCTCGAGGGGGCGGTGCGTCAACATCAAAAGCTGCAGGCGAGCTAACGCTCGGCCTGTTGAGTGGTGAAGAGCAGAGCGGATGTGCTTTGATTTTTTGTGGGAGTTGGCTTGTCGGGTCGCCGCATCGCTGCGATGGCGGCCTGTTAGCCGACCAATCTTTCCCGGATGTACCCAGTCCAACTGTGGGAGCGAGCCTGCTCGCGAAGCTGTTGATCTTGCGGTTGCTGTTGCTGTTGCTGTTGCTGTTGCTTTGGCTTTTGATCTTGATCTTGATCTGTCTGCCCCTTTCCCAGAGGCCGAACGCAGGCGTTGCGCAGGGGGCACCGCGGCAAGGATGCCGCGGCAAGGATGCCGCGGTAGCCGCCCCCGGCCATGGATGGCCGATGGCGGC
This sequence comes from Pseudomonas sp. A-RE-19, assembly GCF_019956555.1. Lineage (GTDB taxonomy): Bacteria > Pseudomonadota > Gammaproteobacteria > Pseudomonadales > Pseudomonadaceae > Aquipseudomonas. Next base: position 148,910 of record NZ_JAHBDQ010000022.1, read on the forward strand.
GGCCCCCCGGAGCAATGCCGGAGTGAGGGCATGCCGAGCCGAAGCGAGGCACCGAATGGTGGGGCAAGACCTTTTGGTTACTTTTGGGGCGTTTGCCAAAAGTGACCCGCTGTAAGAGCGGAACCATAAGCAGCCGTTACCGCAGAAACGGATATGTACACCATCAAAAATCCCGGTCGGCTATCAGGCCGCCATCGCGGGCAAGCCTCGCTCCTACAAGGGGCGATAACCACCAGCCGGCGCTACCGCAGAAACGGATATGTCACGATCAAAGAACAGGCCTCCTCCATGGAAAAACCATACAGAGTGCGATAACCGCCCAATAAAAAATGCCCCGATCTCTCAACCGGGGCATTCATTTTAGCGCGGCTTATATATAGAAGCCTTAGTGCGAAACCGCCCCACTCGCCCCCAACCCGGTCTGCGAACGAACAAACTGCGGGAAGAACAGCGCCCGCTCGTTCACGCCCTCGGCCGACTTATCGGTGATCGAGAAGAACCAGATCCCGACAAATGCAATGGCCATGGAGAACAGCGCCGGGTATTCATACGGGAAGATCGCCTTCTCGTGCCCCATGATCTGCACCCAGATGGTTGGCCCCAGTATCATCAGGCCAACAGCGCTGACCAGCCCCAGCCAGCCGCCGATCATCGCACCGCGAGTGGTCAGCTTCTTCCAGTACATGGAAAGCAGCAGCACCGGGAAGTTGCAGCTCGCCGCGATGGAGAACGCCAGGCCCACCATGAACGCGATGTTCTGCTTCTCGAACAGAATGCCCAGGCCGATCGCCAGCACCGCCAAGGCGATGGTGGTGATTTTCGAGACGCGGATCTCGTCCTTCTCGTTGGCCTTGCCCTTTTTGATCACGCTGGCATACAGGTCATGGGACACCGCCGAGGCACCCGCCAGTGTCAAACCGGCCACCACCGCCAGGATGGTCGCGAACGCTACCGCCGAGATAAAGCCCAGGAAGATGCTGCCACCCACCGCGTTGGCCAGGTGCACCGCCGCCATGTTGTTGCCGCCCAACAGCGCGCCCGCTGCGTCCTTGAAGACCGGATTGGTGCTGACCAGCAGGATCGCGCCGAAGCCGATGATGAAGGTCAGGATGTAGAAGTAGCCAATGAAGCCGGTTGCATACAGCACGCTTTTACGAGCTTCTTTAGCGTCACTCACCGTGAAGAAGCGCATCAGAATGTGCGGCAGGCCAGCGGTACCGAACATCAATGCCAGGCCAAGGGAAAACGCGGAGACCGGATCTTTCACCAGACCGCCAGGGCTCATGATCGCCTCACCTTTGGGGTGAACCTTGATCGCCTCGGAGAACAGCATGTTGAAGTCGAAGTTAACGTGCTTCATTACCATCAGCGCCATGAACGAGGCACCGGACAACAACAGCACGGCCTTGATGATCTGCACCCAAGTGGTCGCCAGCATGCCGCCGAACAGCACGTACAGGCACATCAGGATACCGACCAGGACGACCGCAACGTGATAGTCGAGACCGAACAGCAGCTGAATCAGCTTGCCGGCACCGACCATTTGCGCGATCAGGTAGAACGCCACCACCACCAGCGAACCGCAAGCCGACAGCGAGCGGATCTGGGTTTGCCCGAGGCGATAGGACGCCACGTCGGCAAAGGTGTACTTACCCAGGTTACGCAGGCGCTCGGCGATCAGGAACAGAATGATCGGCCAGCCCACCAGGAATCCGATCGAGTAGATCAAGCCGTCGTAGCCGGAGGCGAATACCAGGGCGGAAATACCCAGGAAGGACGCCGCGGACATATAGTCACCGGCAATCGCCAGACCGTTCTGGAACCCGGTGATCTTGCCGCCCGCCGCATAGTAGTCGGCCGCCGATTTGTTGCGTTTGGACGCCCAGTAGGTGATGCACAGGGTTGCCCCCACGAACACCACGAACATCAAAATCGCGGAAACGTTGAGCGGTTGCTTCTGTACCGCGCCCGTCAGGGCTTCAGCCGCCCAGGCGCCAGGTGCGAAGGCTGCGATGCTCAATAGAGCCATTAGACGCCGGATCATTGCTGAGCCTCCTTGAGAATCGCATTGTTCAAGTCGTCGAATTCGCCATTGGCGCGTCGCACATAGATGCCCGTCAGGACAAAGGCCGAAACAATCAGCCCGACACCGATCGGAATGCCCCAGGTAATCGATGACTCAGGGCTGATCTTCGCGCCCAGAATATGCGGCCCGTAAGCAATCAAAAGGATGAATCCGGAGTACAGCCCAAGCATGATCGCTGAAAGAATCCAGGCGAATCGTTCCCTCTTACTAACCAGCTCCTTGAAGCGCGGGCTGTTTTGAATCGAGAGGTAAATGCTGTCGTTCATTGTTTTTATCCTCGCAGCACAGATTTTAGTTGGAACGTTATCCACTCTATGCGGCTGCCGGACAGGTTCCAGACGACCTTAGTATTAGAACGACATGACAGAGTCGCCATTGCGAGAGTGGGCTTGCTCGCGAAGACGGAGTGTCAGCCGGCATCGATACTGAATGACACACCGCTTTCGCGAGCAAGCCCGCTCCCACATAAAAAAGCAAAAGGCCCCTTGGCATTTAAGCCAAGGGGCCTCAAGAGGTGCTGACCAGACGCGTCAGGTCAAATCATTTGGTCCAGTCGGCAACACGATCCGGGTGTTTGGCCACCCAATCCTTCGCAGCAACCTCAGGCTTGGCGCCGTCCTGAATCGCCAACATGACTTCGCCGATTTCGTCTTTCGACGCCCATTGGAAGTTCTTCAGGAACTTCGCAACTTCCGGCGCTTTGGTTCCCAGCTCTTTGCTACCGATGCTGTTCACGGTTTCAGCCGCGCCATAAACGCCTTTCGGGTCGTCCAGGAAGCGCAGTTTCCACTTGGCGAACATCCAGTGCGGCACCCAACCGGTGACGGCAATGGATTCGTTTTTCTTCTCGGCACGGGTCAGCTCGGCAATCATGCCGGCGCCGGAACTGGCCTTGAGGGTGTAGTTGTCCAGACCGTAGTCCTTGATGGCCTGATCGGTCTTGAGCATCACGCCTGAACCGGCATCGATGCCGACGATACGACCTTTGAAGCTGTCGTCGGTTTTCAGGTCTGCAATAGACTTGGCCTTGACGTATTCCGGCACGATCAGACCGATTTTCGCATCCTTGAAGTTCGGGCCGTAATCGACGACCTGATCCTTGTTCTTGGCCCAGTATTCACCGTGGGTCACGGGCAACCACGCCGACAGCATGGCGTCGAGTTTGCCAGTAGCCACACCCTGCCACATGATCCCGGTGGCAACGGCTTGCAGCTTCACGTCATAACCGAGTTTCTGCCTGATCACTTCAGCAGCCACGTTGGTCGTGGCGACGCTGTCCGACCAGCCATCGACATAACCGATCGTCACTGCCTTGCCTTCGGCGCTGGCCACCGTAGAACTGATCGCCAGCACCAAAGCCGCACCTGCGCCCAAGAGTCGTCGCATCTTCATCGTTACTTCCCCGAAAGTGCTGCGCTCGACGGATGCCGAGCCGCTCAACGTATTGTTATGGTGCACAGCGCCCCCATCACGCCTCACCGCAAACTCGTCCGAACATCAGCGGAGTACTGACGCGTCGATAATCAACCCCCCGCCAACGGCGACCTGCTCTGTCAGCGACCTCAAGGCATCGAGAAACGACATCAGAACGCCATTAATCGTGCCCCGTGAAAGGACCCGTACCAACCCCGCCCGAACTTTGCATGTCAAAATTATGCAGGTCACCAAGCACGGGACAAATACAGGTAACATGCGCGGCTTTGCTCCCAGACGGCCTGACCATGCCCGCGACATCACGCTTTCCTTTTCCTGCCTATATATTCGCCTGCCTGCTGGGGCTTTTTGCCCTCGGTGGCTTCTGGTATGGCCTCGGCAAACCGGTGATCCTGCCGGACGTGGCCAGCGCGACGCACAAGCTGCAATGTGCTTCCTATACCCCGTTCGACAAGGACCAATCACCGTTCGATGTGCCGTTCAAACTGCGGCCCGAGCGCATGGACGCCGACCTTGCACTTCTGGCAACCCGTTTCGAATGCATCCGCACCTACTCCATGACCGGCCTCGAGGCCCTGCCCGCCCTGGCGCGCAAGCACGGCTTGAAGCTGATGATCGGCGCCTGGGTCAACAGTAATCCGGTGGACACCGCCAAGGAGGTCGACCTGCTGATCGCCTCGGCCAATGCCAACGCCGATGTAGTGACCTCGGTGATCGTAGGTAACGAAACCCTGCTGCGCAAGGAAGTCACCGGCGCGCAGTTGGCGACGCTGATCAACAAGGTCAAAAGCCAGGTCAAACAACCGGTGACCTACGCCGATGTCTGGGAGTTCTGGCTCAAGCATCCCGAAGTCGCCCCGGCGGTGGACTTTTTGACCATTCATTTGCTGCCGTACTGGGAAGACGAGCCATCGAACATCGACGCCGCACTACAGCATGTGGCCGAAGTACGTCAGGTGTTCGGCAACAAATTTGCGCCCAAGGACGTGCTGATTGGCGAAACCGGCTGGCCAAGCGAAGGCCGTCAGCGCGAAACCGCCCTGCCGAGCCGGGTCAACGAAGCCAAGTTCATTCGCGGTTTTGTCGCCATGGCCGAGCAGCAAGGCTGGCATTACAACCTGATCGAGGCTTTCGACCAGCCTTGGAAACGCGCCAGCGAAGGCGCAGTGGGAGGTTACTGGGGACTGTTCGACGCCGATCGCCAGGATAAAGGCGTACTCGCCGGGCCGGTCTCGAACGTGCCGTACTGGTCGCAATGGCTGGCGGTGGGTGGCTTGATCTTCATCGGCACGCTGATCCTCGGCGGTCGCGTTCGCAGCACTCGCGCGGCGTTGGTGCTGCCACTGCTGGGTGCCTTGGCGGCCTGTTCGATTGGCGCCTGGGGTGACCTGGCCCGTGTCACCACACGATTTGCCAGTGAATGGCTGTGGGTCGCCTTGCTGACAGGGTTGAATCTGTTGGTGCTGGCCCATGCCGCGCTGACCTTGAGCGCTCGTACCGGCTGGCGTGAACGCGCCTTCAATGCTCTGGAACGTCGGGCAGGCTGGTGGCTGGCAGCGACAGGTTTTGCGGCGGCGGTAATGATGCTGGAGCTGGTGTTCGACCCGCGTTATCGCAGCTTCCCGAGTGTCGCGTTCATCCTGCCGGCGCTGGTGTACCTGTGCCGTCCGGTGAACGTACCGCGTCGGGAAATCGCCGTGCTGACCTTTATTATCGGTGCCGGTATTGCGCCGCAGCTGTATCAGGAAGGTTTGCAGAACCAGCAGGCCTGGGGTTGGGCGCTGGTGAGTGTGTTGATGATGGCAGCGTTGTGGCGCAGCTTGCGGGTTCGCAAGGGCTGATCTTCAGCGCCGCAACCGGCCCCATCGCGAGCAGGCTCGCTCCCACCTTTAACCGCGTTCTTATGCTAGATGCGGTCGAATGTGGGAGCGAGCCTGCTCGCGATGACGGACTATCAGGCGCTACGGGACGCCCGGACCAGACGCAAAGCAGCAATCACCACCGCAAACACCGCCAACGTAGTGTTGTACAACGCCAGCGCCGGAAACCCGAATATCAGCGCCAGCACCGCCAACCACCACCCCGCTCGCCCCGGCAGCACAAAACCGATCACGGCGGCGGCCACTGCCGCCCAGCCCAGCACCTTGAAATGAATCATCAAGCCAAGATTCGAGCGAATCTGACATTCCCAACGGGTGGCTTCGTCAACGCAGATGCCGACCCATTGAGCATCCTCCATAAAGCCATAACGCGCGCCATAACTGGCGGCCAGCCACATTGGCAGAAGAACGATCAGCAGAATCACGGGCAGACGGCGAGACATGAAACACTCCAATAAACGAAATCGGCGGCCAGCTTAATCTCCCGACAGCCGTACGCAAGCGCTAACAACAGTTAACTGGCCAGCCAATCACTGCAAAGTGTATCGTCCCGCTACCGTTGCTCCGAAATCAGTCTGTTTGGTGCCGATGCATGGCACTTTGACGCAAATCCGATGGTCATAGCCTGCGAACTTCATCCGGCACCTTCCTCTAAGGGATCTAGTCATGCTCCGTTCCTTGCGCTTCGCCGCCCTGTTTGGCGGCTTGATTTTAAGTGCGTCCGCGCTGGCGGCCGACATTGATGCCGCCAGTTATGGCTACCCCCTGACCAACCCGTTCGAGGCGACCATCGCCACGACACCGCCAGAGTTGCGCCCGGAATTGCCGCTGGATGAGGATATCAATCAGGAAGATCGCAGCGTCAGATTGCGCCCGGAGCGTGAATTCAGCCTGCCGGACAACTTCTGGCCGGTAAAGAAACTCACCTACCGCATCGCCACGCAAGATCACGCCGCACCGTTGATCTTCCTGATCTCCGGCACCGGTGCACGTTATGACAGCACCCTCAACGAGTACCTGAAAAAGCTCTACTACAAGGCCGGCTATCACGTGGTGCAGTTGTCATCGCCCACCAGCTTCGATTTCATGAGCGCCGCCTCGCGTTTCGCCACCCCAGGCGTGACCAAAGAAGATGCCGAAGACATGTACCGAGTGATGCAGGCCGTGCGGGCGCAAAACCCGAAACTGCCAGTCACCGAATATTTCCTGACCGGCTACAGCCTCGGCGCCCTGGATGCGGCCTTTGTGGCGCACCTGGATGAAATCCGTCGCAGCTTCAACTTCAAGAAAGTCTTGCTGCTCAACCCGCCGGTCAACCTTTACACCTCGATCACCAATCTGGACAAGCTGGTACAGACAGAGGTGAAGGGCATCAACAACAGCACCACCTTCTATGAGCTGGTGCTGGGCAAACTGACCCGTTACTTCCAGCAGAAGGGCTACATCGACCTCAACGATGCCCTGCTCTACGACTTCCAGCAGTCCAAGCAGCACCTGAGCAACGAACAGATGGCCATGCTGATCGGCACTTCGTTCCGGTTCTCGGCAGCTGATATCGCCTTCACCTCGGACCTGATCAACCGCCGTGGCCTGATCACCCCGCCGAAATACCCGATCACCGAAGGCACCACCCTCACGCCGTTCCTCAAGCGCGCGCTGCAATGCGACTTCGACTGCTACCTGACCGAACAGGTCATTCCGATGTGGCGTGCCCGCACCGATGGCGGCAGCCTGCTGCAACTGATCGATCAGGTCAGCCTGTATGCGCTCAAGGATTACCTGCACGACAGCCCGAAAATCGCGGTCATGCACAACGCCGATGACGTGATCCTCGGTCCTGGCGACCTGGGGTTTCTGCGCCGCACCTTTGGCGACCGTTTGACTGTTTATCCATTGGGCGGCCATTGCGGCAACCTCAACTATCGCGTCAACAGCGACGCCATGCTGGAGTTTTTCCGTGGCTAAATACCCCCTGCTGATCGCAGCCTTACTCTGTGCAGGCGTCGCCAATGCCGACAACAGCAAAGCCAACGCACCGGTTGTCATCGACAGCGATGGTTTCAAGGAACCGCTGAGCAAACTCAAATTCAACCCCGGGCTGGATCAGCGCGAGTTCGAACGTTCGACGCTCAACGCGCTGAACGTCTACGACCCCCTGGAGGAGTGGAACCGCCGCGTCTACCACTTCAACTACCGATTCGACCAATGGGTGTTCCTGCCCGTGGTCAACGGCTATCGCTACATCACCCCAAGCTTCCTGCGCACCGGCGTCAGCAACTTCTTCAACAACGTCGGCGATGTACCGAACCTGGTGAACAGCCTGCTGCAATTCAAGGGGCAGCGCTCGCTGGAAACCACCGCGCGCCTGCTGCTCAACACCACCATTGGTGTCGCCGGCCTGTGGGACCCCGCCACCGCCATGGGGCTGCCGCGCCGTAGTGAAGACTTCGGCCAGACCCTGGGCTTCTACGGCGTACCGGGTGGCGCCTACTTCGTGCTGCCGATCCTTGGCCCGTCAAACCTGCGTGACACCGCAGGCCTGGTGGTCGATTACACCGGCGAATCGGCGATCAACTTCCTGAACGTTGCCGAAGTCAGCTCCAATCATCCGGAAGTCTGGGTACTGCGCAGTATCGACAAGCGTTATCAGACCAGCTTCCGCTACGGCCAGCTGAACACGCCGTTCGAGTACGAAAAAGTGCGTTACGTGTACACCGAGTCGCGCAAGCTGCAGGTCGCCGAATAGATTCCGTCGGCAACAAAAAAGGCCATTCGATTTGCGTCGAATGGCCTTTTTTCATAACGAACCTGCAAACACCACAAAACAGATGTGGGAGCGGGCTTGCTCGCGAAAGCGGTGTGTCAATCAACATTGATATTGGATGTGCTGGCCTCTTCGCGAGCAAGCCCGCTCCCACAGTTGGCCGTATTGCCAGGCGTCAGCCTTTGACTGCTTTCCAGATTTTGCTCACGAGCATCACCCCGATCAACACCGCCGCACCCGCCACGATCCCGGCCACCGCATTCAGCAACGTCGGCACGATAAACCCGGCCCCACCAGCAGCTGCGGTGACACTCTCGATCCAGTGATGAACCGCCGGCACGCCATGGGTCAGAATCCCGCCGCCGACCAAAAACATCGCTGCAGTGCCGATCACCGACAGGCTTTTCATCATGTACGGCGCGGCACGCAGGATCCCGTCGCCGATACTTTTGGCCATCTGGCCAGGCTTCTGGGTCAGCCACAGACCGAGATCGTCGAGCTTGACGATGCCGGCCACCAGGCCGTAGACGCCGATGGTCATGACGATGGCGATGCCCGAGAGCACGATCACTTGCTGGGTCAGCGAAGCGGCAGCCACGGTGCCCAGGGTGATGGCGATGATTTCCGCCGAGAGGATGAAATCGGTACGAATGGCACCTTTGATCTTGTCTTTCTCGAACGCCACCAGATCGACTGCGGGATTGGCCACAGCTTCAACCAACTCTGCGTGTTCGGCCTGATCCTCAGCTTTGCTGTGCAAGAATTTGTGGGCAAGTTTCTCGAAGCCTTCGAAGCACAGGTACGCACCACCGACCATCAACAACGGCGTGACCAACCACGGAATGAACGCACTGATGGCCAATGCCGACGGCACCAGAATCAGCTTGTTAAGGAACGAGCCCTTGGCCACCGCCCACACCACCGGGATCTCCCGCTCGGCACGCACGCCGGAAACCTGCTGAGCGTTGAGCGCCAGATCGTCGCCCAGTACACCGGAGGTCTTCTTTGCGGCCATTTTGGTCATCAACGCCACATCGTCCAGTACGGTGGCGATGTCGTCGATCAGCACCAGCAAACTGCTTCCTGCCATGAATCAGGTTTCCTTCTTGAATGAATGGTGCGCAGGATAGCGCGACCCGAGGCCACACGGGGCATTCTTGAGCGCCGCGCGAGGCCGGTGCTACCATGCGCAACCGCCAGAACAGGCAAGGAACTCCTTGGTTTATGAGCACTATCCGCGAGCGCAACAAAGAACTGATCCTGCGTGCCGCCAGTGAAGAATTTGCCGACAAGGGCTTCGCTGCGACCAAAACCAGTGATATCGCGGCCAAGGCCGGGCTGCCCAAGCCCAACGTCTACTACTACTTCAAATCCAAGGAAAACCTCTACCGCGAGGTCCTGGAAAGCATCATCGAGCCGATCCTGCAGGCCTCGACGCCGTTCAACGCCGACGGCGTGCCCAGCGAAGTGCTGAGCGGCTATATTCGCTCGAAAATCCGCATCTCTCGTGACCTGCCCTTCGCCTCCAAGGTGTTCGCCAGCGAAATCATGCACGGCGCCCCGCACCTGAGCCCCGACCTGGTCGAGCAGCTCAACAGCCAGGCCAAACACAACATCGACTGCATCCAGACCTGGATCGACCGCGGCCAGATCGCCCCCATAGACCCCCATCACTTGATGTTCAGCATCTGGGCCGCGACCCAGACCTACGCCGATTTCGACTGGCAGATCTCTGCGGTTACCGGCAAGGCCAAGCTGGATGAGGCCGACTATGAAGCGGCGGCGCAGACGATTATCCGGTTGGTGCTCAAGGGGTGTGAGCCTGATCGGTAGAGCGTGGTGCGGCCTTCGCGAGCAAGCCCGCTCCCACAGGGTTGATCTGTGTACACAGACCATTCAAACAACCAGGATTCATTGTGGGAGCGAGCCTGCTCGCGATGGGCGCGACCCGGTTTCTGATCAGACCCAAATAGCATCCCACAACGGATAGTCGCCAAGGCGCTCGACCAATCCCGCCCGCAATGGATTCGCCACAACATAACGAGCCAGCTTTACCAAGTCCTCCTCGCGACGTAGCGCTCGATCATGAAAGCCATGCTGCCAAAGGCCGATCTTACGACCAGAGGACAATTTCACCGCTTTGGTACTCAACGATTTGACCTTTTGCATCAATCCACTCAGCGACCCCTGCTGCAACTCGATCAACCAATGGAAGTGATCAGGCATGACCACCCAGGCCAGTGAGTTAGCGCAGCCCTGATCCTGAGCGGTACGAAATTGAGCGACGACTAATCGGCCCAAGACAAAATCGTTGAAAACAGGCTCCCTACCGAGGGTGTTGGTGGTTAGCAGGTAAATTCGGTTTGGCTCAGCATAGCGACCAATGCGCAGGCGATGTGAAGCAGGTGAATCAGGCATTCCTTTGCCCCCTTTCATGATCAAGTCATGAAGAAGGCTAGACCTGTGAATGCTTTTGGGTGGGGCGGACTTTTAGCTGGATGTGTCTGGTAGATGGCCATCGCGAGCAGGCTCGCTCCCACAATGGTTCCGCGGCGTTCACAAATTTTGTGTCCACCATTGATCTACTGTGGGAGCGAGCCTGCTCGCGATGGCGACTGTTCAGACGCTGAAGATCAACCAACCACCCCCGCATCCGCCCTCAACCCCTGCGCCTCGATCGCGCTGATCGCACATTGCTCATCGACATCAGAGAGATCACCGCTGATGCCCACCGCCCCCAACACACTCCCATCCTGATCCCGGATCAACACGCCGCCCGGTGCCGGGACGACGCTGCCCTGCCCCAGGCTATTCAGCGCGGCGAAGAAGGCCGGGCGTTGTTGGGCGTCTTGTGCCAGCAGGCGTGAGCCCTTGCCCAGGGCGATCGCGCCCCAGGCTTTGCCGATGGCGATCTGCGGGCGCAGCAGGCTCGCGCCGTCTTCGCGTTGCAGGGTTATCAAGTGCCCGCCCGCGTCCAATACGGCAACGGTCAAGGGCGCGGCAGAGACTGCACGACCTGCGGAAAGGGCCTGAGTGGCCAGGTTGACTGCAACGTTCAAGGTTAAAGCGCTCATGGTGCCGTCCTCATTTTGTTATTGGGAAAGCCGTTGGATTGCGTTCTGTTGCGCAATCCGATGCAGCAAATAGAACACAATGAATTATTTTTTTGTATACAATAATTCTCGAAAAGCGCCACATGCGACGAAAAACCACAGTTCTTCGGGCTTCCGACGAATGAAACAGCTGCTTGAGAAAATGGATTGACCTGCGCCGTCCGCCGTGAATAAACTCTGCGCAAAGCCACTTGTATACAATTACAAAACGTAAGAGGCACAAAACCATGAGCAAAATGAGAGCAATCGAAGCCGCCGTTCTGGTGATGCGCCGTGAAGGGGTCGATACCGCTTTTGGCATCCCGGGCGCCGCGATCAACCCGCTGTACTCCGCCTTGCAGAAGGTCGGTGGCATCGATCACGTCCTCGCTCGCCACGTTGAAGGCGCCTCGCACATGGCCGAGGGCTACACCCGCACCAAGGCCGGCAATATTGGCGTGTGCATCGGCACGTCCGGCCCGGCCGGCACCGACATGGTCACCGGGCTCTACAGCGCCTCGGCCGACTCGATCCCGATCCTGTGCATCACCGGGCAAGCACCACGGGCCCGCATGCACAAGGAAGACTTCCAGGCCGTCGACATCACCAGCATAGTCAAGCCGGTCACCAAGTGGTCGACCACCGTCATGGAGCCGGGCCAAGTGCCTTACGCGTTCCAGAAAGCGTTCTATGAAATGCGCTCCGGGCGCCCAGGCCCGGTGCTGATCGACCTGCCGTTCGACGTGCAGATGGCTGAAATCGAATTCGACATCGACGCCTATGAGCCGCTGCCGCTGGCCAAGCCGACCGCTAACCGCGTGCAAATCGAGAAGGCCCTGGCCATGCTCGACCAGGCTGAGCGCCCACTGTTGGTAGCCGGTGGCGGCATCATCAATGCCGACGCCAGTGAGTTGCTGGTGGAGTTCGCCGAGCTGACCGGTATTCCGGTGATCCCGACGCTGATGGGCTGGGGCACGATCCCGGACGATCACCCGCTGATGGTCGGCATGGTCGGCCTGCAAACCTCGCACCGCTACGGCAACGCCACAATGTTGAAGTCGGACGTGGTGCTGGGCGTCGGTAACCGTTGGGCCAACCGTCACACCGGTTCGGTCGACGTCTACACCGAAGGCCGCAAATTCATTCACGTCGACATCGAACCGACCCAGATCGGCCGCGTGTTCACACCGGACCTGGGCATCGTGTCCGACGCCGCAGCCGCGTTGACCGTGTTCATCGAAGTCGCTCGGGAATGGCAAGCCGCCGGCAAGCTGAAAAACCGCAGCGGCTGGCTGCAAGATTGCCAGCAGCGCAAAGCCAGCCTGCAACGCAAGACCCACTTCGACAACGTACCGGTCAAGCCGCAACGGGTGTACGAAGAGATGAACCAGGTATTTGGCAAGGACACCTGCTACGTCAGCACCATCGGTCTGTCGCAGATTGCCGGCGCGCAGTTCCTGCACGTCTACAAACCGCGTCACTGGATCAACTGCGGTCAGGCCGGCCCGCTGGGCTGGACCATTCCGGCAGCACTCGGTGTGGTCAAGGCCGATCCGACCCGCAAGGTTGTAGCGCTCTCGGGTGACTATGACTTCCAGTTCATGATCGAAGAACTGGCGGTCGGCGCGCAATTCAAGCTGCCGTACATCCACGTTGTCGTGAACAACTCGTACCTGGGGCTGATCCGTCAGGCCCAGCGCGGTTTCGACATGGACTATTGCGTGCAGCTGTCCTTCGACAACCTCAACGCTCCAGAACTCAACGGTTACGGAGTCGACCATGTCGCTGTCGCCGAAGGCCTGGGTTGCAAGGCACTGCGGGTGTTCGAACCGGATCAGATCCAGCCTGCCCTGCGCAAGGCTCAGGAGCTGATCGAAGAGTTCAAGGTGCCGGTGATCGTCGAGATCATTCTGGAGCGCGTGACCAACATTTCCATGGGCACCGAGATCAACGCCGTCAACGAATTCGAAGACCTGGCGCTGGTTGGCAACGATGCGCCAACGGCGATTTCGCTGCTCGATTAACTGCTGATCGTTCCCAATGTGGGAGCGGGCTTGCTCGCGAAGGCGGCGGCACAGTCAACATTGATGTCGCCTGACACACCGCTTTCGCGAGCAAGCCCGCTCCCACAGGGATCTGGGAACGACGACCACACCTATACGGGAGACCACCATGCCGCGTTTCGCAGCCAACCTGTCCATGCTGTTCACCGAGCAGGATTTTCTTGCCCGTTTCGACGCTGCCGCCAAGGCCGGCTTCAGTGGTGTCGAATACCTGTTCCCCTACGACTTCAGCTCCGCCGAAATCAAGGCCAGGCTCGATGCCAACGGCCTGACCCAGGTGCTGTTCAACCTGCCGGCCGGTGACTGGGCCAAAGGCGAACGCGGTATCGCGTGCTTGCCGGATCGGGTCGAAGAATTCCGTGCCGGTGTCGATCTGGCCATCGCTTACGCCAACGTGCTGGGTAACACCCAGATCAACTGCCTGGCCGGTATTCGTCCTCAAGGCGTCGACGAGTCCATCGTGGAAAAGACCTTCGTTGCCAACCTCAAATACGCGGCCGACAAGCTGCAAGCGATGGGCATCAAACTGGTGATGGAAGCGATCAACACCCGTGACATCCCAGGCTTCTACCTGAACAACACTGCGCAAGCCCTGTCGATTCGCGAACAGGTCGGCAGCGCCAACCTGTTCCTGCAATACGACATCTATCACATGCAAATCATGGAGGGCGACCTGGCCCGCACCATGGCCGCGCACCTGGGCGAGATCAACCATATCCAGTTGGCCGACAACCCGGGGCGCAACGAACCAGGCACCGGCGAAATCAATTACCGCTTCCTGTTCGAACACCTGGACCGCATCGGTTATCAGGGTTGGGTTGGCTGTGAATACAAACCGCTGACCACCACTGAAGCGGGTCTGGGCTGGTTGAAAACCCATAACGCGATCTGACACTGAACCCTGTGGGAGCGAGCCTGCTCGCGAAGAGGCCGGCACATTCAACATCCATGTTGCCTGGCACACCGCTATCGCGAGCAGGCTCGCTCCCACAGAAAGCGGTCTCCCTATTTGCTTGAAGCAGCAATAAAAACAAGAGGATTTTCTCATGGCTAAAATCGGATTTATCGGCACCGGCATCATGGGCCACCCAATGGCGTTGAACCTGCAGAAAGCCGGTCACAGCCTGTTCCTGTCGGCGCACCACGATGCCGCGCCTGCCGATCTGGTTGCCGGTGGCGCCGTTGCCCTGGCGAACCCGAAAGAAGTGGCTCAGGAAGCCGAGTTCATCATCGTCATGGTCCCGGATACTCCGCAGGTCGATGACGTGCTGTTCCGCGCCGACGGTGTTGCAGCGGGCGTCACCAAGGGCAAAGTCGTGATCGACATGAGCTCGATCTCACCCACCGCCACCAAAGCCTTCGCGGCCAAAATCAACGAGAAAGGCGCGCAGTACCTCGACGCGCCGGTTTCCGGCGGTGAAGTCGGTGCCAAGGCTGCGACCCTGAGCATCATGGTCGGCGGCGATGCCGATGCTTTCGAACGCGCCCTGCCGCTGTTCCAGGCCATGGGCAAGAACATCACTCTGGTCGGTGGCAACGGCGACGGTCAAACCGCGAAAGTGGCGAACCAGATCATCGTCGCGCTGAACATCCAGGCCGTGGCCGAAGCGCTGCTGTTCGCCTCGAAAAACGGTGCCGATCCAGCCAAGGTGCGTGAAGCGCTGATGGGCGGTTTCGCATCGTCGAAGATTCTTGAAGTTCACGGCGAACGCATGATCAAGGGCACCTTCGATCCGGGCTTCCGCATCAGCCTGCACCAGAAGGACCTGAACCTGGCCTTGGCCGGCGCTCGCGAACTGGGCATCAACCTGCCGAACACCGCAGGCACCCAGCAGGTGTTCAGCACCTGCGCGGCCATCGGTGGCAGCAACTGGGACCACTCGGCGCTGATCAAGGGCCTGGAACACATGGCGAATTTCTCGATTCGCGATAAATAACACCCTGCGCAAAACCTGTGGGAGCGAGCCTGCTCGCGATGAAATCACCGCGGTGTTCTGACACACCGCGGAGCCTGAATCGCGAGCAGGCTCGCTCCCACAGGCATCCGAGTTGCCCTTCAAATAACAAGAATTCCGGGAGCCCGCCATGTCGGTCGATCCGCAACAATTGCTGCGCGAGCTGTTTGCCACAGCCATCGACGCGGCCCATCCGCAGCAAGTCCTCGAAGCTCATTTGCCCAAAGATCGCAGCGGTCGGGTGATCGTCATCGGCGCCGGTAAAGCCGCAGCAGCCATGGCCCAAGTGGTCGAGCGCTGCTGGCAGGGTGAAGTGTCCGGCCTGGTGGTGACTCGCTACGGTCACGGCGCGCCGTGCGAAAAAATCGAAGTGGTCGAAGCCGCGCACCCGGTGCCGGATGCCGCGGGTCTGGCCGTGGCCAAACGGGTGCTGGAACTGGTCAGCGACCTTAGCGAAGACGACCGCGTGATCTTTCTGCTGTCTGGCGGTGGTTCAGCCCTGCTCGCCTTGCCCGCCGCCGGCATCACCCTGGCCGACAAACAGTCGATCAACAAAGCCCTGCTCAAATCCGGCGCGACCATCGGCGAGATGAATTGCGTGCGCAAGCACCTCTCGGCGATCAAGGGCGGACGTCTGGGCAAAGCCTGCTGGCCGGCCACGGTTTACACCTATGCGATTTCCGATGTCCCGGGCGACCTCGCCACGGTCATCGCGTCCGGCCCCACCGTGGCCGACCCGAGCACCTCGGCCGAAGCGCTGGCAATCCTCAAGCGCTATGGCATCGAAGTCCCGGCCTCGGTGCGCACCTGGTTGCAAAACCCGGAATCGGAAACGGTCAAACCCGGCGATCCGAGCCTGACCCGCAGTCATTTCCAGTTGATCGCCCGCCCACAGCAATCGCTGGAAGCGGCAGCGGTGAAAGCCCGTCAGGCCGGTTTCAGTCCGTTGATCCTCGGCGACCTGGAAGGCGAATCCCGGGACGTGGCGAAAGTCCACGCCGGCATTGTGCGGCAGATCGTCCAGCATGGTCAGCCGCTGGCAATGCCGTGCGTGATTCTGTCCGGCGGCGAAACCACCGTCACCGTGCGCGGCAATGGCCGTGGCGGGCGCAACGCCGAATTCCTGCTGAGCCTGACCGACAGCCTCAAAGGTCTGCCCGGCGTTTACGCGCTGGCCGGCGACACTGACGGCATCGACGGCTCCGAAGACAACGCCGGCGCCATCATGACCCCGGGCAGTTACGCCCGCGCCGCCGCCCTCGGCCTGAGCGCCAGCGATGAACTGGACAACAACAATGGCTACGGCTACTTCGCGGCGCTGGATGCATTGATTGTCACCGAGCCGACCCGCACCAACGTCAACGACTTCCGCGCCATTCTGATTCTCGAGAGCCCTAAACATGACGCCTGACAAGAAGGTCAAAATCCTCGCCACCCTTGGCCCGGCCACCAACGGGATCGACGACATCCGTGAGCTGGTGCAGGCCGGGGTCAATATCTTTCGCCTGAACTTCAGCCACGGCGATCATGCCGACCATGCACAGCGCTATCAGTGGATTCGTGAAGTCGAGCGCCAGCTGAATTATCCGCTGGGGATTCTGATGGACCTGCAAGGTCCGAAACTGCGGGTCGGCCAATTCGCCGAGGGCAAAGTGCAGCTGCATCGCGGTCAGGCATTGCGCCTGGATCTGGATGCAACACCGGGGGATCAACGCCGGGTCAACCTGCCCCACCCGGAAATCATCGCAGCGCTGGAGCCAGGCATGGACCTGCTGCTGGATGACGGCAAACTGCGCCTGCGGGTGGTGACCAAATACGCCGACGCCATCGATACCACGGTGCTCAATGGGGGCGAGCTGTCGGATCGCAAAGGCGTCAACGTGCCGCAAGCCGTGCTCGACCTGAGCCCGCTGACCGCCAAGGATCGTCGTGATTTGAGCTTCGGTCTGGAGCTGGGTGTGGATTGGGTCGCGCTGTCGTTCGTGCAACGCCCGGAAGACATTCGCGAAGCCCGCGCACTGATCGGCGACAAGGCGTTTTTGATGGCGAAGATCGAGAAGCCGTCGGCGGTCACTCAACTGCGGGAAATCGCTGAACTGAGCGATGCGATCATGGTCGCTCGCGGTGATCTGGGCGTGGAAGTGCCGGCCGAAAGCGTGCCGCAGATTCAGAAAAACATCATCACCATCTGCCGCCAACTCGGCAAACCGGTGGTGGTGGCGACGCAGATGCTGGAGTCGATGCGCTTCTCCCCGGCCCCGACCCGCGCCGAAGTCACGGATGTCGCCAACGCGGTGGCTGAAGGCGCGGACGCGGTAATGCTGTCGGCGGAAACCGCGTCCGGCGAGTACCCGCTGGAAGCCGTGCAGATGATGAGCAAAATCATCCGCCAGGTGGAAAACGGCCCGGACTATCAGGCCCAACTGGACGTGAGCCGGCCGAAAGCTGAAGCGACCGTTTCCGATGCGATCAGCTGTGCGATCCGTCGCATCAGCAACGTGTTGCCAGTGGCGGTGTTGGTGAATTACAGCGAGTCGGGCACATCGAGTTTGCGTGCGGCGCGGGAACGGCCGACGGTGCCGATCCTCAACCTGACGCCGAACCTGCAAACCGCTCGCCGGTTGACGGTGGCGTGGGGCGTGCACTCGGTGGTCAACGATCGGCTGCGCCAGGTGGATGAAGTGTGCTCGACGGCGCTGGAGATAGCGCAGGCACAGGGCATGGCTCAGCGGGGGGATACGTTGTTGATCACGGCGGGCGTGCCGTTCGGGCAGCCGGGGTCGACCAATTCGTTGCGTATCGAGACATTGATTTAGCGCCTGTACCGGCCTCTTCGCGAGCAAGCCTCGCTCCTACAGGGACAGCGCATTCCTGTAGGAGCGAGGCTTGCCCGCGAAGAACGATTACACGGCTCCTCTGACACACAGACCTAAAATGCCTGCCCACCACTTCAACACCCACTGCCCCGACTGGGCCACCGCCCTGCTCAATGGCTTTAGCCAGATCTTTCTCCAGCGCCATCCGCTGTGCGGGCTGCTGTGCCTGTTGGCGATTCTGTTCAGCGCGCCGGCCTTGCTCGGCGGTGCATTGCTGGGAGGGGTCGCCGGGTTGCTCACCGCGCAACGTCGCGGGTACGCCAAGGTGGATCGTCAGGCTGGGCTGTTCAGTTACAACGGTGTTTTGCTCGGCTTGCTGCTGAGCCTTTATTTTCCTTGGTCAGCGCTGCTGCCACCGTTGATCATCGCCAGTGGCGGCCTGAGCGCGATGCTCACCCAGCAATGGCTCAAAGGCGCTCGTGATCATCATTGTCTACCGGCTTACACCGCCCCCTTCGTTGGGTTGAGTTGGTTGTTGCTTGGCTTTGCCGCACCACAGCAACCCGTTCCACCGATCGAACTGAATACCCTCAACCTGCTCGCCGCCGAATTGAAAGGCCTCGGGCAGGTGATGTTTCTCGGCCACCCCCTGGCCGGCGCACTGATTGCCGCCGGTTTACTGATCGCCGACCGCCGCGCCTTCCTGTGGGCACTGCTCGGCTCCGCCGCCGGCCTCGGATTTGCCCTTCTGCATCACGATACCCCCAGCGCCTTGCAAGGCTTAAGCGGCTACAACCCGCTGCTCGCCGCCCTCGCCTTCAGTCAGCAACGCCGCCAACCGTGGTTGCCGCTACTGGGCATTCTGCTGGCGGTGTTGCTCGCGCCAGGGTTCGCCGCGCTGGGTTTGGCCACGTTGACCGCACCCTTCATCCTCGCCTGCTGGCTGATTCGCGCGGGCATTCGGGTGCTGCGTCAGGCCGCCATGGACAGCGCGCCTTGCGCTACCGGGGAGAATCGACCTAGGCTTCGCTGATTCTCGGTTCAGGCGTTTTCCATGGACAGCAGCAACAACTGGCGTAAAAAGCTTTACGTCATCATTTTCCAGGCCGACACCCCGGCCGGACGGCGCTTCGACAGCACCTTGCTGCTGATCATCCTCGCCAGCCTGGTGATCGTGGTTCTCGACAGCATCGACAGCGTTCACCAGAACTACGCCGATGCGTTGGCGTACATCGAGTGGGGCTTCACTGTTATTTTCGCCATCGAGTACGGCCTGCGCCTGTACTGCTCGCCCAAGCCGCTGCGGTACGCGTTCAGCTTCTATGGGCTGGTGGATTTGCTGGCGATCGTGCCCGGGGTCCTCGCGCTGTATTACAGCGATGCGCAGTACCTGCTGATCATTCGAATCATTCGGATGCTGCGGATTTTCCGCGTGCTCAAGCTCAGCCCGTATCTGAAGCAAGCCAACTACTTGATGGCGGCACTACGCGGCAGCAAGCAGAAGATCGTGGTGTTTCTGCTCAGCGTCAGCACGCTGGTGACAGTGTTCGGCACGCTGATGTACGTGATCGAAGGCCCGGAACACGGCTTCACCAGCATCCCCAAAGGCATCTACTGGGCGATCGTCACGCTGACCACCGTCGGTTTTGGCGACATCGTGCCCAGGACGCCATTGGGTCAGGTGATTTCATCGCTGGTGATGATCACCGGTTATTCGATCATCGCTGTGCCGACGGGGATTTTCACCGCGGAACTGGCCAACGCCATGCGCGGCGAACAACTGCAACACGATTGCCCGATCTGTAAGAAAAACAGCCACGAACATGGCGCGGCGTTCTGCTCGCGCTGCGGTAATGCGCTGTTCAAAA
Organism: Pseudomonas sp. A-RE-19; assembly: GCF_019956555.1. Taxonomy (GTDB): domain Bacteria; phylum Pseudomonadota; class Gammaproteobacteria; order Pseudomonadales; family Pseudomonadaceae; genus Aquipseudomonas. The sequence goes on from NZ_JAHBDQ010000022.1 coordinate 168,868, forward strand.
AACTGGAATAAGCAAAGTATTTTTTAATCTTTAAATGACTATGCGAAGCCCGGCTATAGTGCCTGGCAAATTGCCAACACTTTCCATCGAACATGTTTGATCACACAAGGAATGCGCAGTGAAAAAACTCTTTGGCGCCTCACTTCTGGCCGCTGGCCTGGCCTTGAGCAGCGTGGCTCAGGCTGCACCCACCCTGCTTAATGTTTCCTACGATGTGATGCGAGATTTCTACAAGGACTACAACGCTGCCTTCCAGAAACACTGGCAAGCCGAGCACAACGAAAACATCACGCTGCAGATGTCCTTCGGCGGTTCCAGCAAACAGGCACGCGCGGTGATCGATGGCCTGCCGGCTGACGTCATCACCATGAACATGGCCACCGACATCAACGCCCTGGCGGATAACGGCAAACTGGTCCCGGACAACTGGGTCACACGCCTGCCGAACAACAGCGCACCGTTCACCTCGGCCACTGTGTTCATCGTGCGCAAAGGCAACCCGAAAGCCCTGAAAGACTGGCCGGACCTGCTCAAGGATGGCGTGCAAGTGATCGTCCCCAACCCGAAAACCTCGGGCAACGGCCGCTACACCTACCTCTCGGCCTGGGGCTATGTGCTGAAAAACGGCGGTGACGAAAACAAGGCAAAAGCCTTCGTCGGCAAACTGTTCAAACAAGCACCGGTGCTCGATACCGGCGGCCGTGCAGCGACCACCACATTCATGACCAACCAGATTGGTGACGTCCTGGTGACCTTCGAAAACGAAGCGGAAATGATTGCGCGTGAGTTTGGTCGTGATCAGTTCGAAGTGATTTACCCAAGTGTTTCCGCTGAAGCGGAACCGCCGGTGTCTGTGGTCGACAAAGTGGTCGAGAAGAAAGGCACCCGTGCCGCCGCTGAGGAATATTTGAAGTATCTGTGGTCGCCGGAGGGTCAGGAAATTGCGGCTGCCAACTACCTGCGTCCGCGTGATCCGGCGGTATTGGCCAAGTACACCGATCGCTTCCCGAAAGTGGATTTCCTTTCGGTGGAGAAGACCTTTGGTGACTGGCGCACCGTGCAGAAGACCCACTTCAATGATGGTGGGGTTTTCGACCAGATTTACAGCGGTCAGTAATTCCTGAGCCCAACAAAAAGGCGACCTATGAAGGTCGCCTTTTTTGTGGGCGCTTGAAGATCAAAAGATCGCAGCCTTCGGCAGCTCCTACAGGTGTACGCAAAACCCTTTGTAGGCGCTGCCGAAGGCTGCGATCTTTTGATTTTGATTTTCGGGGTTTGCGTCATGCCGTTACATTGGCGGGGTTACGCTGTCCTTGCCCGCCGCAATCGATTGGGCGGTCAGCGTCCCGTCAGCACTCTGCGTCACGAACGTCACGATTTTCACGCCCACTTTCAGCAAGCTCCGATCCCCCGGCAGCAGATTCACGATCGGCACATCCTCCGGCACCAGAATTTTCTGCTGGCCGCCCTTGTAGTTGACGGTCAGAACGCGACCATTGCTGACCACCAGATTGCCCACGCTGCCGTTGGTCATGCTGCTGCCCTTGACCAGATCAAAGGGCCGATGGCCGTCGCCGCTGCCAGTCAGTTCCGGTGGGAACACATGGACTTCCAGCGCCTTGAGGGTGCCGTCTTCCTGCGCCACGGCAGCCGAGCCGATGTAACTGCCAGGTTTGATGTCTTCGATATTGGCCAGGGTGACAGCACGGACCGTGGTGTCCTTGGTCAGGTTGATCGCCACGTTTTCACCGCTGTTGACGTGGACTTTGATGACGTCGGCGCTGACGCCGGTGATCTCGCCGCGTATGCCAATACGCATTCCCGGCGCGTCCTGGGCCTGAGCCAAAGTTGTTGTGAACAAAGTGAACAAGGTGATTGCTGAAGCGCCGCGAATCAGGTGACGGAACATCGCATTCATGGAAGTGCCTTCCGTTTTATGAACGTTAAGAGAGAAGATAAGCACGCTATCGAACAAGATGCAGGTGAATGTATCATCGGGCGCGACGATCGCGACCGACGATTCAGAAGTCTAAATGAACCGCCTCCAATCATTCCTCAGAGGCATGATTACTATCACCTTATTCCCTCTTCCGCCGCTCTAGCCAGCCGATTAGCCTCTGCGCATCCTTTCTTGTTCAGCGAGACCCGTTATGAACCCAACGACTCAGGTGCCCCACGGTGCCGCGACAATGACCCGAGGCATGGTGCTGCTCTTCGCCTTCTGCTGCGGCGCCATCGTGGCCAACATCTACTACGCCCAGCCGATCATCGGCCTGATCGCGCCGGACATCGGCCTGACCGACACCATGGCCAGCCTGATCGTTTCGCTGACGCAAATTGGTTATGCGCTGGGCCTGTTCTTCCTGGTGCCGCTGGGTGATCTGCTGGAAAACCGCCGCTTGATGATCATCACTACGGTGGTGGCGATTGCCAGTCTGCTGGGCGCCGCGTTTACCGATCAACCGAATGTTTTTCTGCTGATCTCGCTGCTGGTGGGTTTCAGTTCAGTGTCGGTGCAAATCCTGATTCCGCTGGCCGCCCATTTGACGCCGGAAGAGTCGCGCGGCCGCGTGGTTGGCGCAATCATGGGGGGATTACTGCTGGGTATCCTGCTGGCACGGCCAGTGTCCAGCGTAGTGGCTGACCACTTTGGCTGGCGTGCGATGTTTGTTATCGCAGCAGTGTTGATGGCGGCGATCAGCATCGTACTGGCGCTGACGGTGCCCAAGCGCCAGCCTGATCACAGCGCTTCTTATGGCCAATTACTGGGCTCGCTCTGGACGCTGTTGCGTCGGCAGCCAGTGTTGCGTCAACGGGCCTTTTACCAAGCCTGCATGTTCGCCACCTTCAGCCTGTTCTGGACCGCCGTGCCGCTGGAACTGGCGCGCAATCATGGCTTGTCGCAAACCCAGATCGCGATCTTCGCCCTGGTCGGCGCCATCGGCGCTATTGCCGCGCCCATCGCCGGCCGACTGGCCGATGCCGGCCATACCCGCACGGCCTCACTGCTGGCTTTGCTGTTCGCCAGCTTGAGTTTCCTGCCCGCCTTCATCCATCCGGTCTACAGCGTTATTGGTCTGGCCGTGACTGGCGTGGTGCTGGACTTCTGCGTGCAGATGAACATGGTCCTCGGCCAGCGCGCGGTCTACGCCCTCGACGCCAAAAGCCGCGGCCGACTGAATGCGCTGTACATGACCAGCATTTTCATTGGCGGCGCGTTTGGTTCTTCGGTGGCCAGTGCGGTGTACGAGCATGGCGGCTGGTTGTGGATCGTGATTGTGGGCAGTGCGTTTCCGCTGCTGGCGTTGTTGCGGTTTTTGAGTGTTTCAGAGAGGCCTGCACTGGCAACGGCTTAGGACGTTAAAAGCTTCGCGGGCAAGCCTCGCTCCTACAGGGAACGAGGCTTGCCCGCGAAGGCGATTCGACTGATACCACTCAATGCCGAACCAGCTTTTCCATCGCCGCATCCGCGAGAAAGGAGGAGCGGCTTTTGACATTGTGCTCTCGCACATAACGGTCAATGCGCTGGATCACGTAGCCAGGCAGCGTCACGTTGACCTTCTCGGTCTTGCCCAGATACGGCGAGATGTCGAGTTCCAGCATTCCCCATCCCATGTCGGCAAATTCCGGATTCTCGCGGTGCGCAGCCGCTGAGGTCGGCATCGGAATTGACTCCCCGTCTGCCATGATCTCCTGCAGCAGGATATGGGCAATTTCGACCGCCGCGTTGTAAGCATCTTCAAACGTATCCCCGGCCGTTACGGCACCTGGAATATCGGGGATCTGAATACCGATGGCGGTGTTCTCGTCGCCCCACTCGATACAGATTGGGTATTGCATTATGGATCTCCTGCCAAACTGGCTCCCGGGCAATAAAGCCCGGCTCGCCTCCTGATGCTTTTGACCGTCCCGATCGGCAAATCCTTCTTCGGATGAGGGACGGGTATCGTGTAAGGGCTGTAACGGTGAGTGAAGATGTGATGACTGCCGGTGACCCGGTCCAGTGTCCAGCCCGCCTCTATCAGTTCCTTGATCAATAACCTGCTCTGCACCACCAGCCTCCTTGCTCCGGCCCGACAAAAATAACCCTAGGGTTACTTTTACTCAAGCACAAAAATCCGGATCACGACGCTCGGTTGTTTTACAGGGTGTTGATTTGATCGGACCTATGTCGAGGTGCTCACTCTCTTGTGTTTGTACCCCGCTCCCTGCGCTACACAATCAAGATCAAAGGATCGCAGGCTTCGCCAGCTCCTACCTTTGCGTACACCCGCCGTTCATCGTCGTACGCGATCCTGCAGGCGCTGGCGAAGCCTGCGAGCTTTTCAGCCCCCAAAAAGCAAAACGGCGATCCTGAGATCGCCGTTTCCATTCACTGCCCGAATTGCCTGCCCAACCCACCCGGCACGCCATGGATGTCCGTCTCCTCCCATGGCCCATTCGGGCTGATCGAGCGGCTCCAGCCGTTGTTCCAGCGGTAGTAGGTGCGCTGGCGGTAGAAGGTGTTGGTCTGATCATCGAGAACGTAAACGCCAAGTTTCGCATCCCAATGGCTGTTGCCCCCCGGTGGCGGGGCGAAGCTGGCGGAGGTGCGTGGCAGGGGTTTGGACGGCTTGACCGGTGTGCCTGGTTTGCTCGGTGTCGTCGTTGGAGCCGGTTTGGTGCTCGGCCCCGAAGGCGAGATCGGCGGCAGCCGTTCGGGCTCGGGATGCTGGACCGCACAGGCGCTCAACCCCAAAACCATACTGAGCAAAGTGATACGAGCGATCGCGGTCATGGTGGTGCTTCCTGTTATTTATCCGGGCTGTCGATGGTCAGTTTTTGTGGCGCGGTAGTGCTGGTGGCCAAGGGTTGGCTACGACCGATCCATTCGCCGGCAGTCGGTTGGCCGGCGCGGGAGATGCGCGCAACCAGTTGGACTTCAGGGAAGTTAGACAGTTTCAACTGCGGCATCATGGCATCGGCATCGCCCAGCTCTACGGTCGCCGGCAAGTCGGCGACGGTCAGACGCTTGGCGGCCAGCGGTGCGGGCGGGCCGGAGACGGCGCGGGCGAAAATGAACACGCTGTCGCCAGGCTGGACCTTGGCTTTCAAGTCAGGCGCCAAATCGACACGCACTTTGAGCAGTGCGGCGACCTTCGCGGCTGGAGCTTCGGCCACCTTGCCACCGCTGGCTTCAAGCTTCTCAGCGGCCCGAGTGATGCCGCCTTGCAGCGCGACGCGGGATTTGTCATCCGGTGGCAGTTGCACCAGCAGTCGATTCCAGTAGTCGATGGCGTCCTGATAACGTTCGCCTTCGAAGGCTGCGATGCCCAGCAAACCGAGGCTGGTGACTTCCTTCGGATCGATTTTCAGCGCTTCGTCGGTCAGGGCCTGGACCTTGTCCGACCACTTCTTGCCATCGGCGAAGTATTGGGCCTGGGCCCACTGCCCCAGCAGTTCCGGCTGACGACCGGCCAGGGTCACGGTGCGTTCGAAGATCTTCGCCGCATCGGCTGGGCGGTCCTGGGCCATGTAGGTGCGACCGAGGAAGTACAGGCCTTCAGCCGAGTCGGGCTGAGCGGCGACCGCACGCTCCAGGCGACGGGTCATCTCTTCCATCGACTGTGGCGCCTGGGCGAACTCGCGGGTCAGCTCGACCTTGTCACTGGCCCCGAAATGCAGGTACAGCCCCAAGCCCAGTACGGGCACCAGAATCGCCGCCAGCAATGGCAGCGGTTTGCCCAGACGCGACACGCGCGGTGCCTCGACGCCTTCGGTGTCGGCCAGCAGTTCACGGGCAGCTTCGGCACGGCCGGAGTCCATTTGCTCGGCATTGAGCACGCCCTCTTCCTGCTGGGTCTGCAACTCAGACACGCGTTCCTGATAGAGCGCGACGTTCAGCGCCGTACGATCCTCTTCAAGTTGGGCACGACGACCACGCAGAACGGGGATCAGCAGAAAACTCAGGGCAACCAGAAGCAGCAGGCCTGCAGCGAGCCAGAAATCAATCATTCTTGGTTTTATCCAACAGGTGGTCGAGGCGCTCACGCTCATCAAGGGAAAGCGTGTCCGGACTGTCAGTGCGTTGCACGCGACGGCGGCGAACGATCACGGCGATAAGCACAAAACCGCCCAGCAACAGGCCGGCGGGGCCGAACCAGAGCAAAGCGGTTTTAGCGTTCAAGGCGGGTTTATAGCGGACGAAGTCACCGTAGCGGTCGACCATGAAATCGATGATCTGCTGGTTGTCCTTGCCCTCGCCGAGCATGCGGAAAATCTCTTTGCGCAGGTCGGCGGCAATCGGTGCGTTGGAATCGGCGATGTCCTGATTCTGGCACTTGGGGCAACGCAGTTCTTTGGTCAGCTCGCGAAAACGCTCGCGGTCGCCTTCTTTGGCGAACTCGTAGGTGTCGATGGCCGCGTGGGCCATACCGGCCATGCTCAAACCCAATACGGCGGCGGCAATCCAGCGCTTCATGGCTTGGCCTCGTCGACCAGTGCCTGATACTTGGCCGCCAGTTTTTCGCGCCAGACTTGCTCGTCGATCACCCCGACGAATTTGTCGCGGATGATGCCCTTGGCGTCGATGAAGAAGGTTTCCGGTGCGCCATACACGCCGAGGTTCAGGCCCAGGGTGCCGGCATCGTCGCGGACGTCCAGTTGATAGGGGTTATGGAACTCGGCCAGCCACTTCAAGGCATCGGTGTTGACGTCCTTGTAATTGATGCCGTAGATCACCACGCCCTGCCCGGCCAGTTTATTCAGCACCGGGTGCTCGACCCGGCAGGAGATGCACCAGGTGCCCCAGACATTGACCAATGCCGGTTTACCCAGAATGTCCGCTTTGGTCAGGGTTTTGTCGCCCTGCACCGAGGGCAGCGAAAACTCCGGGAACGGTTTGTTGATCATCGCCGAAGGCAGCTCGGCCGGGTCCAGGTACAGACCGCGATACAGAAAAACAGCGACTACCAGAAAAATCGCCAGTGGCAACAGCATCAACCAACGTCTCATGCAGTGGCTCCCGTCATGCCGAGCGCTTCACGCACGCGGCTTTTCACCTTGACCCGATAACGACGATCCAGCGCCGCCAGCAACCCACCGAGCCCCGTGAGCAGCCCGCCGAACCAGATCCAGCGCACGAATGGCTTGACGTGCACGCGAACCGCCCAGGCGCCCTCGCCCAACGGCTCGCCCAATGCGACGTAAAGGTCACGGGTGAAGCCGGCGTCGATCCCGGCTTCGGTCATCACCGAGTTCTGCACGGTATAGAGGCGTTTTTCCGGGTGCAGCACGCTGACTTCCTTGCCATCACGGATCACCCGTACGGTGCCCTTGTCGGAGGTGAAATTCGGCCCTTCGAAGTGCTTGGCGCCTTCGAATACGAAGTGGTAACCGGCCAGGTCCATGGACTCGCCCGGCGCCAGACGCAAGTCGCGCTCGGCACTGTTCTGGCTCGACAACACGACACCGAGGGCACACACGGCGATGCCCAAATGCGCGACCTGCATGCCCCAATAACTACGGGTCAGGGTCGGGAGGCCTTTGATCAGGCCTTTGTGGCGAGTCTTGTCGAAGATATCCCGCACACCGGCCAGCAACACCCAGGCAGCGAGCATGAAGGTCGCCAGCACCGCCCAGTTGAAGTCGCCATAAGCAACGCCGGCCACCACGGCCAACGCGGCGCTACCCAGCAACACCGGGGTCAACATGCTCATCAGCCATTTGACCGGGGTGTCTTTCCAGCGCACCAGCATGCCGACCGCCATCACGACCATCAGCAACGCCATCAATGGAATGAACAGCGCGTTGAAGTACGGTGGGCCGACCGACAGCTTGGCACCGGTCATCGCATCGAGAATCAGTGGATACAAGGTGCCGAGCAGGATCATCGAGGCCGCCACCACCAGCACCAGGTTGTTACCCAGCAGCAAGGTTTCCCGGGACCAGAGGTTGAAGCCAACGTGGCTCTTCACCACGGGAGCGCGCAGGGCGAACAGCGTCAGCGAGCCACCGACCACAAACAGCAGGAAGATCAGGATGAACACACCGCGCTCAGGATCGGACGCAAAGGCGTGCACCGAGGTCAGCACGCCGGAACGCACGAGGAAGGTCCCCAGCAAGCTCAGCGAGAACGCGGCGATGGCCAGCAACACCGTCCAGCTCTTGAATACGCCACGTTTTTCCGTGACCGCCAACGAGTGAATCAGCGCCGTGCCCACCAGCCATGGCATGAAGGAGGCGTTTTCCACCGGATCCCAGAACCACCAGCCGCCCCAGCCGAGTTCGTAGTAGGCCCACCACGAGCCCAACGTAATACCGATACCGAGGAAGGCCCAGGCGACAATCGTCCACGGACGGGACCAGCGCGCCCACGCCGCATCGAGACGACCGCCCAGCAGCGCGGCGATGGCGAAGGCAAACGCCACGGAGAAACCGACATAGCCCATGTACAGCATCGGCGGATGAACGATCAGGCCGATGTCTTGCAGCAACGGATTAAGGTCGCGACCATCCGCCGGTATCTGCGGCAGGATCCGGGCGAAAGGGTTGGATGTCAGGATCAGGAACAGCAGGAAACCGGTGCTGATCATGCCCATCACCGCCAGCACCCGGGCCAGCATCACTTGCGGCAACTGCCGGGAAAACACCGACACCGCGAAGGTCCAGCCGCCGAGGATCAACGCCCACAGCAGCAACGAACCTTCGTGAGCGCCCCAGACCGCGCTGAATTTGTAGTACCACGGCAGCGCGCTGTTGGAGTTACTGGCCACGTAAGCAACGGAGAAGTCGTCCGCCATGAACGCGTAAGTCAGGCAACCGAAGGCGAACAGCAAAAACGCGAACTGCCCCCACGCGGCCGGCTGGGCCAGGCTCATCCACAAGCGGTCGCCGCGCCAGGCACCAAGCAACGGCACCACGGCCTGCACCAGTGCGAAACACAGCGCCAGAATCATGGCCAGGTGGCCGAGTTCGGGGATAAACAGCCCTGAACCATAGAGAGCAGAAGTCATCAATTAACCCTCTTTCGCGGGAGTGGGTGCCGACTGACCGCTGTCTTTCAGCGCCTTGGTCACTTCCGGCGGCATGTACTTCTCGTCGTGCTTGGCCAGCACTTCATCGGCCACCACCACGCCGTCAGCGTTGAGCTTGCCGAGGGCAACGATGCCCTGCCCTTCGCGGAACAGGTCCGGAAGGATGCCGCGGTAGCTGATGGTCACGGATTTGTTGAAGTCGGTGACGATGAATTTCACATCCAGCGAATCGCCGGAACGTTGCAGCGAACCCTTCTCGACCATGCCGCCTGCACGAATGCGCGTGTCTTGCGGGGCTTCGCCGTTGGCGATCTGGGTCGGGGTGTAAAACAGATTGATGTTCTGCTGCAGGGCGCTCAGGGCCAGGCCGACAGCAGCGCCGACACCGACCAGGATCGCGAGAATGATGATAAGACGCTTTTTACGCAGCGGATTCACTTGCCGTTCTCCCGGCGCAGACGACGCGCCTCTTGTTGCAGATACCGCTTGCGGGCCAGGATCGGCACCGCCACGTTGAGGACCAGCACCGCCAGGCTAATGCCATAGGCTGACCAGACATACAGGGCATGATGGCCCATGGCGAGGAAGTCGCCGAATGAAGCGAAACTCATCGAGCGGCCTCCAGACTGTTCTGCACTTCGGCCTTGACCCAACTGGCACGGGCCTCGCGCTTGAGCACCTCAAGGCGCATGCGCAGCAACAGCACGGCGCCGAAGAAACAGTAGAAACCCAACACCGTCAGCAGCAGTGGCAGCCACATCTCGGCGGGCATCGCCGGTTTTTCAGTGAGGGTGAAGGTCGCGCCCTGGTGCAGGGTGTTCCACCACTCCACCGAGTATTTGATGATCGGGATGTTGATCACGCCGACGATCGCCAATACCGCGCAGGCCTTGGCGGCACTGTCACGATTGCTGATGGCGTTGCCCAGCGCAATAAGACCGAAGTACAGAAACAGCAGAATAAGCATGGACGTAAGTCGCGCATCCCAGACCCACCACGAACCCCAGGTCGGTTTGCCCCAGATCGCACCGGTGACCAGCGCCACGGCGGTCATCCAGGCACCGATAGGGGCGGCGCATTGCAGGGCGACGTCGGCCAGTTTCATTTTCCAGACCAGCCCGACGATGCCGCACACGGCCAGCATCACGTAGATGGACTGCGCCAGCATGGCGGCGGGAACATGGATGTAAATGATGCGAAAGCTGTTGCCTTGCTGGTAGTCCGGCGGCGCGAAGGCCAGCCCCCAAACCACACCGATGCTGATCAGCAGCAACGCCGCGACGCTCAGCCACGGCAACAGTTTGCCACTGATACCGTAAAACCATTTGGGTGAGCCGAGCTTATGAAACCAGGTCCAGTTCATTGCTGTTTCCATCACGGTGCTCTTCGCTGTGAAGAGCCGAAGGGTCTGCCTTTCTTCAAAAAGAAGTGGTTAAAAAATAACCAGGCCTCATTATTATTCGCCGACGCTGATCTTCAGGCCAGCAGCGATTGCAAAAGGTGTCAGGGTTATCGCCAGGGCGGTCAGGCTACCAAGCCACAAGAGATAACCGGTCGCCGGCATGCCCTGCAATGCCGCCTGCAAGGCGCCACTGCCGAGGATCAACACCGGGATGTACAGCGGCAGAATCAGCAGCGCCAGCAACAGGCCACCACGTTTCAATCCTACCGTCAGCGCTGCGCCCACCGCACCGAGCAGGCTCAGTACCGGTGTACCCAGCAATAAAGAAAGCAGCAACACCGGCAGACAAGCGGCAGGCAAACCGAGCATCAACGCCAGCAAAGGTGCGAGCAAAACCAGGGCCAAGCCGGAAAAGGCCCAGTGTGCCAGTACTTTGGCCAGCACCAGAAGAGGCAGGGGGTGCGACGAAAGGACCCACTGCTCAAGCGATCCGTCTTCGAAATCACTGCGGAAAAGCCCGTCCAGCGAGAGCAAAACCGATAAAAGCGCCGCCACCCAGACCAGCCCCGGGGACAAGGTTTGCAACAATTGAGTCTCCGGACCGACCGCCAGCGGGAACAAGGAGACGACGATGGCGAAGAACACCAGCGGGTTCGCCAATTCGGCAGGACGGCGGAACAGCAAACGTGCCTCGCGGGCGACCAACAGGCCGAAAACACTCATACGGCCCAGTTCCCCAAATCAATGTCGCGATAGCCGGCCGGCATCCGGGTCAGCGTGTGGTGAGTGGTCAGCACCACCATGCCGCCCCGCTCACAGTGTGCGGCCAAGTGCTCTTCGAGTTGCGCCACGCCTTGTTTGTCGAGCGCGGTGAACGGCTCGTCGAGGATCCACAGCGGAGGACTGTCCAGGTACAACCGCGCCAAGGCCACGCGACGTTGCTGGCCGGCAGACAGGGTGTGACAGGGAACATCCTCGAAACCGCGCAGCCCGACAGCCGTCAGCGCCTGCCAGATCGCCTCATGGGAGGCCGGTTGATGCAAGGCGCATAGCCAACTGAGGTTTTCCTCGGGGGTCAGCAGATCTTTGATGCCGGCGGCATGGCCAATCCACAGCAGATTACGCGCCAGTTCGCTGCGTTGCTCGTTCAGAGGCTGCCCGTTTAGCAATACTTGACCGGCGGTCGGGTGCATCAAACCGCAAAGCAGACGTAAAAGGCTGGTCTTGCCACTGCCGTTAGGGCCGCTGATTTGCAACATTTCGCCACTGGCCAGTCTCAATTCGAGATTTTCGAAGAGCAGCCGAAGGTCTCGCTCACAGGCAAGGGCAACGGTTTGCAGGACAGGACTGGTCAAGAGATCACGGGCCTTTTGAGGTTCAAGTCGGCAGTGGAGCGGCCGCTAAAGAGATGCAGGATAGATGCATTGGCGGCCCGGTCTAGAGAGCTGCGTCAATCAATTGCAATGTTTTTAGCGCCCAGAAGCAACGGGGCGGCATTATACATGCCATGCCCGACTCTAAAGAGCGCAATTTCCACAGGTTGTGACCGCATATGACAGGCGAAATGAACATCCTCCCACTCCCGCAGACCACACCCGCGACTTCACGTGCGCTGGTGGTCAGCGGCGAGTTGCTCAAGCTGCTGACGCCGATGGAGGGCCTGATCACGGCCGGTCAGACCGCCAAAGCCGAAGTGCTGTCGCTCAAACAGGCGGATCAGACCTTTCAACTGTTGCTCAAGGTCACGCTCGACAGCGGCCGTCAGACCACGGTCCAGGCCACCAGTACTCAACCGTTGCCTCAGGGCACCAGCCTGGCGATCACCCAGCCATCGGCGGGCAGTCTGGCGGTCACGGTGCAACAGGCCATCGCCTCCAGCGTCGCGACCCTCACTCGTATCGACACGGCGCAACTGCCGGTCGGCACCTTGCTGCAAGGCAAAGTGCTGACTTCTCAGGTCATGCCACAGGTGCCGGGCCAGCCGACGGTGTTTCGCTCGATGGTGAGCCTGCTCAACACGGCGCTGAGCGGCAGCACGCTGAGCATCGACAGCCCGACGCCACTGCGCATCGGTACATTGCTGAGCGCCCTGGTGCAGGACACCCAGACCCTGAAATTCGTCCCGTTGAGCAGCCGCCAGGAACAGTTGGCGGTGACGCAACAGCTGGTCAGCCAACAAAGTCGCCAGGGTTCTCTGGATGGCTTGATCAAAGTCCTGCAAAACCTGCCGCCGTCGGATCAGACCTCCAGCGACCTGCGCGTCGCCGTGGACAAACTGCTGGCCGGCCTGCCGGACGTTCAGCAATTGAGTACCCCCAAGGGCCTGGCCCAGGCGTTGGCCAACAGCGGCCTGTTCCTCGAAGCCAAATTGCTGACCGGACAAAACCCGACGCTGACACCAGACATGAAAGGCGACCTGCTCAAACTGATCGCACAACTGACCCCGGGCCTGCCGGCCAACACGAATCTCAATGCAATCATTGCCGCCAATACGCTGGCGCAAGCGCTACCCAGTTTCGTGCGCAGCGCACTGGGCATGCTGGGGCAAGTCAGCGCCAAACCGCAGCCGACCAGTTTCCCCCTGCCCTCGCGCCTGCTGCAAAGTCAGGACGGTGAAGGCGATCTGGAGCACTTGCTGCGCCTGGCAGCAGCAGCCGTCTCGCGCCTGCAAAGCCATCAACTGTCGAGCCTGGAACAGACCGGCGTCACCGACGACGGTCGCCTGCTCAGCACCTGGCAGCTGGAAATCCCCATGCGCAACCTGCAGGACATCGTGCCGTTGCAGGTCAAATTCCAGCGCGAAGAAGCGCCCGAAAAAGAACAACCCCACGAGCGCCGCGACGAGCGTGAACCGAAACAACAAGTGTGGCGAGTCGATCTGGCGTTCGACATGGAACCGCTGGGGCCGTTGCAGATTCAGGCCCAGTTGATCAAGGGCAGCCTCTCCAGTCAGCTGTGGGCCGAGCGGCCGTACACCGCCAGCCTGATCGAAAGCAATCTGGCCGGGCTGCGTGAACGCCTGCTGGCGTCAGGCCTGAACGTCGGCGATCTGGATTGCCACCTCGGCACGCCGCCACAAGGCCCCCAAACCCGTCTCGAACAACGCTGGGTCGACGAAACCGCATGAACGAAACCACCGCACCGCGCCAGGCCATCGCCCTCAAATACGACGGCAGCCACGCCCCGACCCTCACGGCCAAAGGTGACGAAGAACTGGCCGAAGAAATTCTGCGGATTGCCCGCGATTACGAAGTGCCGATTTACGAAAACGCCGAGCTGGTAAAACTGCTGGCGCGAATGGAATTGGGGGAGAGTATTCCGCAAGAGTTGTACCGCACGATTGCCGAGATCATTGCGTTTGCGTGGAATTTGAAGGGTAAGTTTCCGGCGGGGCATGATTCGGAGGTGGGGATGATGGAGAAGGACATTACCGAGCGCGGGGATGATTATTGAATCTTTGTTGAATGCAAAAAGATCGCAGCCTCGTTGCACTCGACAGCTCCTACATTGGGACGGTGTACGCCCTGTAGGAGCTGTCGAGTGAAACGAGGCTGCGATCTTTTGATCTATTCAGTTCTTGTGCAACTTACTCATCAACTCTGCCGGCGTCACGTTATCAGACCTGAAAATGCGCAAAAGCCTGAGACTGCGACCGACAATCAAACCATTGATAAGGCCAGCCCCCAGTGCCGACCATCCAACCGCCGACACTTCATTGGCCAGTTCCGGATACATGGCCGCTTGGTAACCACCGTAATAGCGCCAGGCAAAAAAGCCCCAATACACGATCAGCACCTTGATCGTGCCACCCAGCACCAAACGCTCCCCCTCGCGCTCCACGTTTTGGTACGAGTAAAAGCGCAACGCCAGAAACCATCCTGCCAGTAACCCCAGCGCATAGGCCAAGATCGGGATTGCAAAACCCTGGGAGAGTTTCAGCGAGGTCAGGGAAATGGCGACAAATATCGCTGGTGTGATTTGCAAAGACCTTTTCGACTCATGATTCTTGAAGCAGGCAATGACACCGTAATAAGTCAGGATACAAAAGACCGCATAAACCCACAGCGGTGTACCACGCAAAATATCGAGCATAGGCCTCCTTGGCACTGCACATGTCTGAAACAGCGTCGATGATCAGCAACGATGGCATGTTGATTGCGATCAACAAGCTACTGATCGCTGATTGCGATTACAAGCCGGCGAAATCCGAAAAAACTATAGGCTGGAGACTACGACAGCGTAATCCTGGTCTGAGGACGGGCGATGACGGGGTGAAGTCATTCTGAAGATTCGCACGATTGCCGAGATCATTGCGTTTACCTGGAATCTGAAGGTTCCCGGAGGGGTAGGATCCACCGAGGGTGGAGAAGAATGTCACCGAACGCGGGGATGATTATTGAATCTTTGTTGAATGCAAAAAGATCGCAGCCTCGTTGCACTCGACAGCTCCTACATTGGAATGGTGTACGCCCTGTAGGAGCTGTCGAGTGAAACGAGGCTGCGATCTTTTGATTTTTTCAGTTTCTGTGCAACTTACTCATCAACTCCGCCTCAGCCTGGGTCAACCCGCAAGACTGGGTCAGCTCATCGACGCTAGCCCCCATCCCCACCAGGCGTGCTGCCTGAGCGAATGAAAGGCTCGACGGATCACGCTGTTCCAATTGAGCGAGTTTGTCCGGCAACGGGCCGACGACCGCGCGCAGTTCGTGCAGGTCTTCACCCATGCGCACGTTGCCGCTCTGGTAGTCGTCGACGCGTTTGGCCAGGTCTTTGATGCGCTGATCGCGCAACGCATCGCCCTTGGCCTGTTGTACGGCGATCTGCCTTTGAGCGCGGATGTACGCCAGGAACATCGCCAGCGTGCCTGCCCAGAAGAGGAACAGGACAATGACAGCCACCTCAAGAATCAATCAGATACTCTCCAGTTCCGACCATTCTTCTTCGCTCATCATCTTGTCCAGCTCGACCAGGATCAGCAGTTCGTTGTTCTTGTTGCACACGCCTTGAATGAACTTGGCGGACTCTTCGTTACCGACGTTCGGCGCAGTCTCGATTTCCGACTGACGCAGGTAAACCACTTCAGCCACGCTGTCGACCATGATCCCGACCACTTGCTTGTCGGCTTCGATGATGACGATACGGGTGTTGTCGCTGATCTCGGCGTTCATCAGGCCGAAGCGCTGACGGGTGTCGATCACGGTGACTACGTTACCGCGCAGGTTGATGATGCCCAGTACGTAGCTCGGGGCACCGGGTACCGGGGCGATTTCGGTGTAACGCAGGACTTCCTGAACGCGCATCACGTTGATGCCGTAGGTTTCATTGTCCAGTTTGAAGGTTACCCATTGCAGGATCGGATCTTCAGAACCTTTTGCATTCGTCGCTTGACTACTCATACCCTGACCCCTCGAAAAACCGCCCTGGCGGTGTGTGTTCTGTGTGGCGGCACTGAATGCCGTCACCTGTCTTTTATGCAGCTTTATGTCGGTTTGTGTGGCGGCTTGCTGCCGCCCATGTGCTTGGCCCCGCCGCTGGCGATCAGCTCGGCCAGTGCGGAAACGTCGAGCAAGGCACACATGTGTTCAATCACCGTGCCCGCCAGCCATGGCCGTTGACCCCGATGGCTGCGCCATTTGATTTCGTTCGGGTCCAGGCGCAATGAGCGGCTGACCTGATGCACCGCCAGCCCCCACTCGTAACCCTGAACCGAAATCACGTATTGCAGGCCCTGGCGAAAATCATCGCGGTAGCGGTCCGGCATGACCCAGCGTGCGGTATCCAGTACTTTCAGGTTGCCGGCCTGGCTTGGCAGGATCCCGAGGAACCATTCCGGCTGACCGAACAACGGCGTCAGCTCGTGACCGGCCAGGGAATAAATCGACCCCAGGCATACCAGCGGCACAGCCAGGGTCAACCCGGCGACGTCGAACAACAGGCATTCGAACGGCTCGGCAGCCCACGACGGACGACCGTCGGTTTGCACCGGAGGCGGCGTATTGCTCGGCGGCAGATGAACTTCGACCACCGGTGGCACCAGCGCTTGCAGCAGCGGTGCGATGGTCGAAACGGGTGCCAGAACCGGTGCCGGCGCTTCGATCACGGCCACCGGTGCTTTCACCACTGGCGCAACGACGGGGGCAGCGGCCACTGTCGGTTGATGTGCATCACGGGCCTGTTCTTCAAGCACGGCAGCCTGAAACTCATCCAGTGCCGCTTCAACTTCGACAACCTCGGGCAGCACCTCGACTTCTGGCAGCAACTCTTCAGTCGCGTCTTGCAGCAAACTGTCCAGATAAGACTGGAGCGCCAGTTGCGGACGCGAGGTGATTTTCACCGGCCGATTCATGCGCACTCCTTTGTAGGAGCGAGGCTTGCCCGCGAAGCAGACACCGCAGTGCTCACAGTAAAATCGCGTAATCGTTCTTCGCGGGCAAGCCTCGCTCCTACAAGGGCTGCGCTCATCTCAAGCCACCTGCGGAACAAGTTGTGCCGCCAGCAAATGCTTGAGCAGGGCGCGGTACGCGAGAACGCCACGGCTCTTGCCGTCGAATTGCGAAGGCGTCAGCCCTGCCCGGCTCGCGTCACGCAAGCGGGTATCGATCGGGATGTAGCCTTGCCAGATTTCTTCCGGGTACTTGTCGCGCAGCACGCGAAGGGTGCCGAGGGAAGCCTGGGTGCGACGATCGAACAGGGTCGGCACGATGCTGAACGGCAGCGCCTGTTTGCGTGAACGGTTGATCATCGCCAGGGTGTTGACCATGCGCTCCAGGCCTTTGACCGCCAAGTGCTCGGTCTGCACCGGAATCACCAACTGCTGGCTGGCCGCCAAGGCGTTGACCATCAACACGCCGAGCAACGGCGGGCTGTCGATTACCGCGTAATCGAAGTCCTGCCAAAGTTGCGCCAGGCTCTTGGCGATCACCAGGCCCAAACCACTCTGGCCCGGCGACTGACGCTCAAGGGTCGCCAGCGCGGTGCTCGACGGCAACAGGGAAATGCGTTCGTCACTGGTGGGCATCAGCAACTGCCCGGGCAAGCCTTGCGGCACGCTGCCCTTGTGCAGAAACAGGTCGTAGCTGCTGTGTTCCAGGCTGTCGGGGTCGTAACCGAAGTAGCTGGTCATGGAGCCGTGCGGGTCGAGATCAACCACAACCACGCGCTTGCCCGCCTCAGCCAGTAAACCGGCTAAAGCGATGGAGGAAGTGGTTTTACCGACACCACCCTTTTGATTGGCGACTGCCCAGACTCTCATTCGGATTGTTCCTCCCGGTCGAAAAGGCCGACCGAGAAATAGCTCAACGTATTAATGCGGGTGACGGAGAATTGACGGCGCTCTCTCGTCCCGGCGACTTGACCGGGGTCGGTGCAGTTTGTGTGCCAGCACGCTTCAATGCGGCATCCGGTTTCGCATTGGCGGTTCCGGTACCGGTGAGGCTGCGGCGTACATCGAGATTTCGTGACACCACCAGCACCACCCGACGGTTACGCGCCCGGCCTTCGGCAGTGGCGTTGTTGGCCACTGGCTGGAATTCGCCATAACCCACCGACGCCAAGCGGCCAGGGTTCACGCCCTGCATCGCCAGCATGCGCACGATGCTCGCCGAACGGGCCGAGGACAGCTCCCAGTTGGTCGGGTATTGCGCGGTGCGAATCGGTTGATCGTCGGTAAAGCCTTCGACGTGAATCGGGTTGTCGAACGGCCTGAGGATCGCGGCCACCTTGTCGATGATGTTGAACGCGATGTCGCTGGGCATCGCGTCGCCACTGCCGAACAACAGGCTGGAATTGAGCTCGATCTCGACCCACAACTCATTGCCGCGCACGGTCATCTGGTTGGAGCTGATCAGGTCGCCGAACGCCGCGCTGATGTCATCGGCAATGCTTTTGAGCGGGTCGCTGGCACCGGCGATGCCGGCGTCGACCTGCTCGCTGTCCTTGACCAGCGGCTTGGCCGGGGTCACGGTCTGCGGTCGCTCGTCACCGATGGGAATCGGCTTGAGGGCGCGGTCGGAGTCGGTAAACACCCCGATCAGCGCCTCGGAAATGACCTTGTATTTGCCTTCGTTGATCGACGAAATCGAGTACATCACCACGAAGAAAGCGAACAGCAAGGTAATGAAGTCGGCGTAGGAAACGAGCCAGCGCTCATGGTTTACATGTTCTTCAGGTTGCCTGCGACGAGCCATAATCCATTACTCCAATCAATCCATGAAGCCCTGAAGCTTCAACTCGATAGAGCGAGGGTTTTCACCTTCGGCGATCGACAGGATGCCTTCCAGCAACATCTCGCGATAACGCGACTGGCGCAACGCGATGGACTTGAGCTTGGCGGCAACCGGCAGCAGCACCAGGTTGGCACTGGCCACGCCGTAGATGGTGGCGACGAACGCGACGGCAATACCGCTGCCCAGTTGCGACGGATCGGCCAGGTTGCCCATGACGTGGATCAGGCCCATCACCGCACCGATGATGCCGATGGTCGGCGCGTAGCCGCCCATGCTTTCAAAGACTTTGGCGGCTTCGATGTCGCGGCTTTCCTGGGTGTAGAAATCCACTTCCAGGATGCTGCGAATCGCTTCCGGCTCGGCGCCGTCCACCAGCAATTGCAGGCCTTTGCGCGAGTAGCTGTCGGGTTCGGCGTCGGCCACCCCTTCCAGGCCGAGCAAACCTTCCTTGCGGGCGGTCAGGCTCCAGTTCACTACGCGATCGATGCCACCAGCCAGATCCACCCGAGGGGGGAAAAGAATCCAGGCGAGAACCTGCATGGCGCGCTTGAAGGCGCTCATCGGCGATTGCAGCAGCGCCGCGCCGATGGTCCCACCGAGCACGATCAACGCCGCCGGGCCGTTGGCCAGCGCGCCGAGGTGACCGCCTTCAAGGTAGTTGCCGCCAATGATGGCGACGAACGCCATGATGATCCCGATAAGGCTGAGCACATCCATCAGAGGCACGCCTCGACCAGGTGCCGGCCGATATCGTCCAGGCTGTACACCGCGTCCGCGAGCTCGGCTTTGACGATGGCCATCGGCATGCCGTAGATCACGCAGCTGGCTTCATCCTGAGCCCAGATCGCACTGCCGCCCTGCTTGAGCAGACGCGCGCCTTCGCGACCGTCGGCGCCCATGCCGGTCAGTACCACCGCCAGAACTTTGTCGCCGTAGGACTTGGCCGCAGAACCGAAGGTGATGTCCACGCACGGTTTGTAGTTCAGACGCTCGTCGCCCGGCAGGATTTTCACCGCGCCACGGCCGTCGATCATCATTTGCTTGCCACCCGGTGCCAGCAGCGCCAGGCCCGGACGCAGGATGTCGCCATCCTCGGCTTCCTTGACGCTGATGCGGCACAGCTTGTCCAGACGCTCGGCGAACGCCTTGGTGAAGGCTGCCGGCATGTGCTGGATCAACACGATCGGTGCCGGGAAATTGGCCGGCAACTGGGTCAAAACCCGTTGCAGCGCAACCGGACCACCGGTGGAGGTGCCGATGGCGACCAGTTTGTAGGCTTTGCGTTTCGGCGCTGGCGACGAGGGAGTCGCTGCATGGCTGCGAGCCGGAATCGGTGCCGGTGCCGGACGCGCAGGCGCGCTGCTGCCGTAACTGCCGATGCTCGAAGGCGCAGGTGTCGGGGCTGGCGCGGCTACCGGTGCCGGAGGGGTGTAGGCACTGACACGACGGTTACTGCGCGAGATGCTGAGAATCTTCTCGCACAGCAGTTGCTTGACCTTCTCCGGGTTGCGCGAGATGTCTTCGAAATTCTTCGGCAGGAAGTCCACCGCGCCGGCGTCCAGCGCATCGAGGGTCACCCGCGCGCCTTCGTGCGTCAGCGAGGAGAACATCAACACCGGGGTCGGGCAGCGCTGCATGATGTGCCGCACCGCCGTGATGCCATCCATCATCGGCATCTCGTAGTCCATGGTGATCACGTCTGGCTTGAGGGCCAGTGCCTGATCAATCGCCTCTTTGCCGTTGGTTGCCGTACCGACAACCTGGATATTCGAATCCGCTGAAAGAATTTCCGAGACGCGGCGGCGGAAAAACCCCGAATCGTCCACCACCAGGACTTTGACTACCATAAACACTCCGTTAGACGGGGCGAGGCTCAGTCGCCCCGCTCCCCCAGAATCAAATACGCCGTGCGGCGTAACGCTTGAGCATGCTCGGCACATCGAGAATCAGTGCAATGCGGCCGTCACCGGTGATGGTGGCGCCGGACATGCCCGGGGTTCCCTGGAGCATTTTGCCCAATGGCTTGATGACCACTTCTTCCTGACCCACCAACTGGTCGACGACGAAGCCGATCCGCTGAGTGCCCACCGAAAGAATCACCACATGGCCTTCGCGTTGCTCTTCGTGAGCGGCGGAGCTGACCAGCCAGCGCTTGAGGTAGAACAGAGGCAGCGCCTTGTCCCGCACGATCACCACTTCCTGGCCGTCCACCACGTTGGTGCGCGACAGGTCGAGGTGGAAGATCTCGTTGACGTTCACCAGCGGGAACGCGAACGCCTGGTTGCCGAGCATGACCATCAGCGTCGGCATGATCGCCAGGGTCAACGGGACCTTGATGACGATCTTCGAGCCCTTGCCCTTGGTCGAGTAGATATTGATGGTGCCGTTGAGCTGGGCGATCTTGGTTTTCACCACGTCCATGCCCACGCCGCGCCCGGAGACGTCGGAAATTTCGGTCTTGGTCGAGAAGCCCGGAGCGAAGATCAGGTTGAAGCAATCCGACTCGCTGAGACGGTCCGCCGCATCCTTGTCCATCAGGCCTTTCTTCACGGCGATACCGCGCAGAACATCGGCGTCCATACCTTTGCCATCATCGGAGATGGACAGCAGGATGTGGTCGCCTTCCTGTTCAGCGGACAGGATCACCTTGCCGCTGCGAGGTTTGCCCATCGCTTCGCGATCAGCCGGTTCTTCGATACCGTGGTCGACCGAGTTGCGCACCAAGTGGACCAACGGGTCGGCCAGGGCCTCGACGAGGTT
The DNA here is from genome assembly GCF_019956555.1 of Pseudomonas sp. A-RE-19. GTDB lineage: Bacteria > Pseudomonadota > Gammaproteobacteria > Pseudomonadales > Pseudomonadaceae > Aquipseudomonas. The sequence continues at coordinate 190,269 of NZ_JAHBDQ010000022.1, forward strand.
CTTGTCGAGGTCGGTTTCTTCGCCGACCAGCTCCAGGTTGATCTCTTTCTTGAGCTGGCGAGCCAGGTCACGAACCAGACGCGGGAAGCGCCCGAAAACTTTCTTGATCGGTTGCATCCGGGTCTTCATGACCGCGGTTTGCAGGTCGGCCGTGACCACGTCGAGGTTCGACACGGCCTTGGACATGGCTTCGTCGCCGCTGTTGAGGCCCAGACGGACCAGGCGGTTACGCACCAGTACCAACTCGCCGACCATGTTCATGATTTCGTCGAGACGCGCGGTATCGACCCGCACGGTGGTCTCGGCTTCGCTGGCCGGTTTTTCCGGTGGTGGCGCAGCCGGGGCACGGGCAGGCGCCGGTGCAGCCGCGGCCGCCGGTTTCGGCGCCTCGGCTTTAGGCTCGGGGGCTTTGGCCACAGCTTTTGGCGCAGGCGCCTTGGCCGCTGGAGCCGCTACCGAGGCGGCAGCCGAAGCGGTGCCGACTTCAGTGAACTTGCCTTTACCGTGCAATTCGTCGAGCAGCGATTCGAACTCGTGATCGGAGATCAGATCGCCGCCAGCGGCTTTAGCGGTTGGCGCAGCCGGGGCCGGCGCCGAAGCAATCGCCGACTCCAGCGCATCGACCGCAAAGTTGCCTTTGCCATGCAACTGGTCGAGCAGTGCTTCGAATTCGTCGTCAGTAATGTCGGAGCTGTCGCCTGCCGCTTTCGGGGCAGCCGGTGCGGTAGGCGCTGCGGCCACGGCATCGGGGGCGAACTGGCCTTTGCCGTGCAACTGATCGAGCAATGACTCGAACTCGGCATCGGTGATTTCGTCACTGGTCGCCGCATCGCTGGTCGGCGCCGGTGTCGGAACAGCAGCTGGCGCCTCGGCCTGAGCCTTGACGGCATTCAGCGAGTCCAGCAGTTGTTCGAATTCGTTATCGGTGATGTCACCTGACTCGCTTTCGGCGGCAGGCTCTTGCGCCACTTCAGCGACAGGTGCCGCTTCATCGGCGGTTTGCGGCTCGGCCAGACGGGCCAACGCTGCAAGCAATTCAGGCGTGGCAGCCGTGATCGGACTGCGTTCGCGGACTTCGCTGAACATGCTGTTCACCGCGTCCAGTGCCTCGAGAACCACGTCCATCAGTTCCGAGTCGACGCGTCGTTCACCCTTGCGCAGGATGTCGAACACGTTCTCGGCGATGTGACAGCACTCCACCAGCTCGTTGAGCTGGAGGAAGCCGGCGCCCCCTTTTACAGTGTGAAAACCGCGAAAAATTGCATTGAGCAAATCCGCATCATCCGGTCGGCTTTCAAGCTCGACCAGCTGTTCGGACAGTTGCTCTAGAATCTCGCCGGCCTCAACCAGGAAATCCTGAAGGATCTCTTCATCGGCGCCGAAGCTCATTAAGGGGGTGCTCCTACAGGTCTAAAAACCCAAAAAACCTAAAATTCTAAAACTCTAAAATCCCAGGCTGGATAACAAATCGTCCACATCGTCCTGACCGGACACAACGTCTTCTCTTTTATCGGCATGAATCTGTGGACCTTCACCCTGAGAGAGATGTTTTTGCGGATCTTTTTCAGCCAGCATCGCTTCACGGTCATGTTCGATACCCGCAAAGCGGTCGACCTGACTGGCCATGAGCACGAGCTTGAGCAGGTTGCTTTCAACTTCGGTGACCAATTGGGTCACGCGTTTGATCACTTGCCCTGTGAGGTCCTGGTAATCCTGGGCCAGCAGAATGTCGTTGAGGTTGCTCGACACGACGCGGTTGTCCTCACTGCTGCGTGTCAGGAAACCATCGACCCGCCGGGCCAGTTCACGGAACTCTTCAGCCCCGACTTCGCGACGCATGAACCGCCCCCAATCCGTGCTCAGCGCCTGAGCTTCGTCGCTCAGGCTGTTGATCAGCGGCGTGGCGTTTTCCACCAGGTCCATGGTGCGGTTGGCCGCGGCCTCGGTCAGCTTGACCACATAGCCCAAACGCTCGGTGGCATCGGTGATCTGAGACACCTCTTCGGCTTGCGGCATGTGCGGGTCAATCTGAAAATTGACGATCGCGCTATGCAGCTCGCGAGTGAGCTTGCCCACTTCCTGGTACAGGCCGCGGTCACGGGTCTGGTTGAGCTCATGGATCAGTTGCACAGCGTCGCCGAACCTGCCTTTTTCAAGGCTTTCGACCAGTTCGACCGCGTGTTTTTTCAGGGTCGACTCAAAATCGCCCTGTGAAGATTCGTTATGCTCCATAGCTCCCCCGTGGCGCAGTACATCAACCGATGCGTTCGAAAATCTTCTCGATTTTTTCTTTCAACGCCTGGGCTGTGAAGGGTTTGACCACATAGCCGTTAACACCGGCCTGGGCCGCTTCGATGATTTGCTCGCGCTTGGCTTCAGCGGTCACCATCAGCACCGGCAGGTGCTTGAGCTTTTCATCGGCGCGCACGTGACGCAGCAGGTCGATACCGGTCATGCCAGGCATGTTCCAGTCCGTTACCAGAAAGTCGATGCTCCCGCTGTTGAGTACCGGAATGGCAGTGGTGCCATCATCCGCCTCGACCGTGTTGGTGAACCCAAGGTCACGCAACAGGTTTTTTATGATCCGCCGCATCGTTGAGAAGTCATCAACGATGAGGATTTTCATGTTCTTGTCCAATTCGACCTCCAAGCAGTCTTAAACGCGCCCAGCACCTGGACACGCCATTTCAATCAATCCGGCAAAGCACTCAATGACTGTCTGGAGCACAACAGATCGAGACCGGCGCAGTTAACACCACACCAGCTCCATTCGCAGTGTCCCCACACTGCCTTCAGCGCGCTCGCCACTCCCCCAAACGCCCCCGCAAACGGGCCGCGCACTGGCTGTGTAACTGGCTGACCCGCGATTCGCTGACCCCCAGGACCTCACCGATTTCCTTGAGGTTCAACTCCTCGTCGTAGTACAGCGCCAACACCAGTCGCTCACGCTCCGGCAAATTGGCAATCGCGTCCGCCAGCGCCGCCTGGAAGCGTTCATCTTCCAGATCGCGTGACGGCTCAAGATGAGCACTGGCGCCATCCTCGTGCAGCCCTTCGTGTTCGCCGTCCTGCAACAGATCGTCGAAACTGAATAACCGGCTGCCCAGGGTGTCGTTCAAAATCCCGTAATAATCGTCGAGACTCAATTGGAGTTCGGCCGCAACCTCGTGATCTTTAGCATCACGGCCGGTTTTAGCTTCAATCGAGCGAATCGCGTCACTGACCATACGGGTATTACGGTGGACCGAACGTGGCGCCCAGTCCCCCTTGCGCACTTCATCGAGCATCGCGCCGCGGATTCGAATGCCCGCGTACGTCTCGAAACTCGCGCCTTTGCTGGCGTCGTATTTGGTTGATACTTCAAGCAGGCCGATCATCCCGGCCTGGATCAGGTCTTCGACCTGGACACTGGCCGGCAGACGCGCCAGCAAGTGATAGGCAATGCGTTTGACCAGTGGCGCGTAACGCTCGATCAGCTCGTACTGCGCGTCACGTGCCGATTTCTTGTAGAGGTTGTAACCGCTGGCTGTCATAGCACGGGTCCTGCCGTTTGTTGCACGAGACGCTCGACGAAAAACTCCAGGTGCCCGCGCGGGTTGGCCGGCAGCGGCCAGGTATCGACCTTCTGCGCAATGGCCTTGAAAGCCAGGGCGCACTTGGAACGCGGAAAGGCTTCGTAGACGGCACGCTGCTTCTGCACGGCCTTGCGCACGCATTCGTCGTAAGGCACCGCACCGACGTATTGTAAGGCGACGTCAAGAAAACGATCCGTGACCTTGGTCAGCTTGGCGAACAGGTTGCGGCCCTCCTGCGGGCTCTGCGCCATGTTGGCCAGGACGCGGAAGCGGTTCATGCCGTAATCGCGGTTAAGCAGTTTGATCAGCGCGTAGGCGTCGGTGATCGAGGTTGGTTCGTCGCACACCACCAGCAAGACTTCCTGGGCTGCGCGCACGAAACTGACTACCGAGTCACCAATGCCCGCAGCGGTGTCGATCACCAATACGTCGAGGTTGTCGCCGATGTCGCTGAAAGCCTGGATCAGGCCGGCGTGCTGGGCCGGGCTCAGGTGAACCATGCTCTGGGTGCCGGACGCGGCCGGGACGATGCGGATACCGCCAGGCCCTTGCAACAGCACGTCGCGCAGCTCACAGCGGCCTTCGATCACGTCGGCCAGGGTGCGTTTGGGTGTCAGCCCCAGCAGGACGTCGACGTTCGCCAGCCCCAGATCGGCATCCAGCAGCATGACGCGCCGGCCGAGCTCAGCTAGAGCCAGGGACAAGTTCACTGACACGTTAGTCTTGCCGACGCCACCTTTGCCGCCGGTCACCGCGATCACCTGTACGGGATGCATGCTGCCCATGTTATTTCTTTACCTTGTCTTACTTAGACGGAGGCCACATTACTGGCTGCGCGTTCACCAACTGAACAATGCATGGCAGACCATCGATGTAGGTACAAAAACTGTTCATTAATACCTCAGCCAACCCGCTTGGTCGGACTGTGGTAAAGGTCAGCGAACATATCAGCCATGGCTTCTTCGCTGGGTTCTTCCTGCATTTGCACGCTAACGGCGCGGCTGACCAACTGATGACGACGCGGCAGATGCAAATCATCCGGGATCCGCGGGCCATCGGTCAGGTAAGCCACCGGCAATTCATGGCTGATGGCCAGGCTCAACACCTCGCCCAAGCTTGCCGTTTCATCCAGTTTAGTCAGGATGCAGCCAGCTAGCCCGCAACGCTTGTAACTGTGATAAGCGGCGGTTAGAACCTGTTTCTGGCTGGTGGTTGCCAAAACCAGATAATTTTTTGATTTGATGCCTCGTCCGGCCAGGCTTTCGAGCTGCATGCGCAGTGCCGGATCGCTGGCCTGCAGGCCGGCGGTATCGATCAGCACCACGCGTTTGCGCAGCAAGGGTTCCAGCGCCTGCACCAGCGATTGGCCCGGGTCGACGTGGGTCACCGAGACATTGAGGATGCGGCCCAGGGTCTTGAGCTGCTCCTGAGCCCCGATGCGATAGCTGTCCATGCTCACCAGGGCGATGTTTTGCGCGCCGTACTTGAGCACGTAACGGGCCGCGAGCTTGGCCAGCGTGGTGGTCTTGCCCATGCCGGCCGGACCGACCATGGCAATCACACCGCCCTCTTCCAGTGGCTCGACTTCCGGGGTGGCAATCATCCGCGCCAGGTGCGCGAGCAACATGCGCCAGGCCTGACGTGGCTCTTCAATCTCGGTAATCAACGCCAGCAAGTCGCGTGACAACGGGCCGGACAGGCCGATGCGTTGCAGACGACGCCAAAGGTTGGCCTGCGCCGGACGGCTGCCTTGCAGCTGATTCCAGGCCAGCGAGCCGAGCTGCACTTCCATCAGTTCACGCAGGCTGTTGAGCTCGAAACGCATCGAGTCGAAGGCACGCGGGTCGACGCCGGTCGCTGCGGCAGGCGCGGGAGCCGGACGCCGAGGTTCGGCCAGTGTCGACTCGATCAGCGGCTCGGCGGCGGTCAACGGCAGGCCGGCGAACAATTGGCGATTGGTGGTCTTGTCGCTCTCGCCATCGCCACGCAGGCTCAGTTCGGCCTGGGCGGTAACGATCCGCGACTGGGTCTTGCGCAGCTCATCCTCGAGTTCCATGTTCGGAACACGCGGGGCCAGCGCCGACAATTTGTAATCCAGGGCAGCCGTCAGCTCGACACCACCGGCGATCCGGCGATTGCCAATGATGGCGGCATCGGCGCCCAGCTCATCACGAACCAGTTTCATGGCCTGACGCATATCGGCGGCGAAAAAACGCTTAACTTGCATAAACCACTACCTCAGCCGTTGGGCCCTACTGTCGCAACGATGGTCACTTGCTTGTTGTCAGGAATTTCCTGGTAAGCCAACACATGCAAACCCGGGACTGCCAGTCGGCCGAATCGCGAGAGCATCGCGCGAACCGGACCGGCCACCAGCAGAATCACCGGTTGACCTTGCATTTCCTGACGCTGCGCCGCTTCGATCAACGAGCGTTGCAGTTTCTCTGCCATGCTTGGCTCCAGCAGAACGCCCTCTTCCGAGCCTTGTCCTGCCTTCTGAAGACTATTGAGCAATATTTGTTCCAACCTTGGTTCCAAGGTGATCACAGGCAGCTCCGACTCAGTGCCTACAATGCTTTGCACGATGGCACGGGATACACCGACGCGCACCGCGGCCACCAAAGCGGCAGTATCTTGACTCTTGGCGGCGTTGTTCGCGATGGCTTCGGCGATGCTGCGAATGTCCCGTACCGGCACCTGTTCGGCCAGCAACGCCTGCAAGACTTTGAGCAGTTGCGACAGCGAAACTACCCCCGGCACCAGCTCTTCGGCCAGTTTCGGCGAGCTTTTGGCCAGCAATTGCATGAGTTGCTGGACTTCTTCGTGGCCGATCAGCTCGCTGGAGTGCTTGTACAGAATCTGGTTCAAGTGCGTTGCCACTACCGTACTGGCATCGACCACGGTGTAACCGAGGGATTGCGCCTGGGCACGCTGGCTGATTTCGATCCAGACCGCCTCCAGACCAAAAGCCGGATCTTTGGCGGTAATACCGTTGAGCGTACCGTAGACCTGCCCCGGGTTGATCGCCAGCTCGCGGTCCGGATAAATCTCGGCCTCGGCCAGGATCACGCCCATCAGGGTCAGGCGGTAGGCGCTGGGCGCCAGGTCGAGGTTGTCACGGATATGCACGGTCGGCATCAGGAAGCCCAGGTCCTGTGAGAGCTTTTTACGCACGCCCTTGATCCGCGCCAGCAACTGACCACCCTGATTGCGGTCCACCAGCGGAATCAGGCGGTAGCCGACTTCCAGGCCGATCATGTCGATCGGGGTCACGTCATCCCAGCCAAGCTCTTTGGTTTCCTGAGCACGGGCCGGCGATGGCAGCAATTCCTGCTGACGCTTGACCTCTTGCAGCGCCTGAACCTTGACCGCGTTCTGCTTCTTCCAGAACAGATAAGCGCCGCCCGCCGCCAGGGCTGCCATGCTCAGAAAGGAGAAGTGCGGCATGCCGGGCACCAGCCCCATCACCGCCATCAAGCCAGCGGCCACCGCCAGGGCTTTCGGCGAGGCGAACATCTGACGATTGATCTGTTTGCCCATGTCTTCCGAACCGGAAGCACGGGTCACCATGATTGCCGCGGCAGTCGACAACAGCAGTGATGGCAATTGCGCCACCAAACCGTCACCGATGGTCAACAAGGCATACACCCGACCGGCATCGCCAAAGCTCATGCCGTGCTGGAAAATGCCGACCGCCATGCCGCCAATCAGGTTGATGAACAGAATCAGCAGACCGGCGATGGCGTCACCACGCACGAACTTGCTGGCACCGTCCATCGAACCGTAGAACTCGGCTTCCTGGGCCACTTCCATCCGGCGCAATTTCGCCTGGTTCTGGTCGATCAGGCCGGCGTTCAGGTCGGCGTCGATGGCCATCTGTTTGCCGGGCATCGCATCGAGGGTGAAGCGCGCGCTCACCTCGGAAATCCGCCCGGCACCCTTGGTCACCACGACGAAGTTGATGATCATCAAGATCGCGAAGACCACGATACCAACCACGTAATTACCGCCAATCACCACCTCGCCGAAGGCCTGGATCACCTTACCGGCGGCGGCATGGCCGTCCTGACCGTGGAGCATCACCACCCGTGTCGAGGCCACGTTCAACGCCAGTCGCAGCAACGTCGCCACCAGCAGAATGGTCGGGAACACGGCAAAATCCAGCGGTCGCAAGGCGTACACGCAGACCAGCAACACGACGATGGACAAGGCAATGTTGAACGTGAAAAACACGTCCAGCAGGAACGGCGGCACCGGCAACATCATCATGGCCAGCATCACCAGCAGCAACAGCGGCACACCCAGATTGCCCCGACTGAGATCGGCGACGTTTGTGCGTGCAGTGCTGATTAACTGAGAGCGATCCACCGGTTTTCCCCGTTCCTTTAAAGCAAACTTTTGACGCCTGAAGCAGGCGCAGGGCGGCTACTGCAAGAAGCCTTCCAACTTTTGCCAAGCGGGGAAATAGAGGGCTGTCTGGGGGGATTTGTATCGTTCGTATCGGCGTCTTCGCGGGCAAGCCTCGCTCCTACAGTCCCGTGTCGTTCGCATATACCGCGACCGACTTAAAACCTGTAGGAGCGAGGCTTGCCCGCGAAGAGGCCGGCACTACCAACGCACAATCAGGAATCGCGACGCAAATCCGGCGGAATCGGCAAATCATCCCCGGGCAGATCCGGACGCTTGCCCTTGCCGGCGCGGTACTGGCGGATCTGGTAGACGTAAGCCAATACCTGAGCCACTGCCAGATACAGCCCGCCGGGGATTTCCTGATCCAGTTCGGTGGAGTAATAAATCGAACGCGCCAGCGCCGGCGATTCGAGCAGCAGCACTTCATTGGCCACCGCGATTTCACGGATCTTCAAGGCCAGGAAGTCGCTGCCCTTGGCGATCAGCATCGGCGCCCCACCCTTTTCCGGATCGTATTTGAGGGCCACGGCATAGTGCGTCGGGTTGGTGATGACCACGTCGGCCTCGGGGATCGCGGCCATCATTCGCCGCTGGGACATCTCCCGCTGCAACTGGCGAATGCGTTGTTTGACCTCTGGCCGCCCTTCCTGATCCTTGTGCTCGTCGCGCACTTCCTGCTTGGTCATCAGCAGTTTCTTGTGGCTCTCCCACAGCTGCACCGGCACATCGACCGTCGCGATGATGATCAGCCCGCACGCCATCCACAACGTGCTCCAGCCGACCACTTGCAGGCTGTGAATGATCGCCATGTCCAACGGCTCATGGGCGATGCGCAGCAGATCATCAATGTCCGACGACAAGACCGCCAACGCCACGAACAAGACGATGAAAAACTTCGCCAGAGCCTTGAGCAACTCCACCAGCGCCTTGGCTGAAAACATCCGTTTCAGGCCAGCGCCGGGGTTCATGCGACTGAATTTCGGCGCCATGGAGCCCGCCGCGAACAGCCAGCCGCCGAGGGAAATCGGGCCAATCAATGCAGCCAACAGCAAAGTGATCATCACCGGTTGAATCGCCAACAGGGCAATCTGTCCCGAGTGCAGCAAGAAGATGCCCATGCTGCGCTGATCCAGAATCACTTCCCGCGACAGCGTGAAGTTCATCCTCATCAGCTCCATCATGTCCTGGGCCAATGCACCACCGAAAATCAGCAGCGCACCCGCGCCAGCGAGCATGATCGCCAAGGTATTGAGTTCCTTGGAACGCGCAATCTCGCCCTTCTCACGGGAGTCCTTTTTGCGTTTCTCCGTGGGGTCTTCCGTTTTGTCCTGACCGCTCTCGCTCTCCGCCATGACTCAGCGCGCCCGTGCCAGTTCACGTAAAAACTGCAAGGCCTCGGAAGCCAGCGGTTGATACTGATTGAGGATGTCCGCCAGCCCGACCCAGACGATGAACAGCCCGAGCACCAGGGTCAGCGGGAAGCCGATCGAGAAGATGTTCAGCTGCGGCGCCGCCCGGGTCATCACGCCAAACGCAATGTTGACCACCAGCAACGCGGTGATCGCCGGCAACACCAGCAACAATGCGGCGCCGAGCACCCAGCCGAGCTTGCCAGCCAGTTCCCAGAAATGATTGACCATCAACCCGCCACCGACCGGCAGCGTGGTGAAGCTCTCGGTGAGCACTTCGAACACCACCAGGTGACCATTCATGGACAGAAACAGCAGCGTCACCAACATGGTGAAAAACTGCCCGATCACCGCCACCGAGACACCGTTGGTAGGGTCGACCATCGAGGCGAAGCCCATGCCCATCTGGATCGCGACGATCTGCCCCGCCACCACGAATGCCTGAAAGAACAGCTGCAAGGAGAAGCCCAGGACCGCGCCGATGATGATCTGCTCGGCAATCAGCAGCAGCGCACTCAAGTCCAACGCATTGACCGGCGGCATCGGCGGCAGGCCGGGAGCGATCACGAAGGTGATCGCCAGCGCGAAGTACAGACGCACGCGCTTGGGTACCAGCGTCGTGCCGAAAATCGGCATGACCATCAGCAACGAACCGACGCGAAACAGCGGCAACATGAACGTTGCCACCCAGGTACTGATCTGGGTATCGGTCAATTGCAGCAGCGACATGGTCTAGCCGATGACCTGAGGAATACTGCCGTACAACTGCAGGATGTATTCCATGAAGGTCTGCACCAGCCACGGGCCGGCAACGATCAGTGTCACCAGCATCACCAGCAGGCGCGGCAGGAAGCTCAGGGTCTGTTCGTTGATCTGGGTGGCCGCCTGAAACATCGCCACCAACAGGCCCACCAGCAAGCTCGGGATCACCAGCACGGCGACCATCATGGTGGTCAGCCAGAGCGCTTCGCGAAAGATGTCTACGGCCACTTCCGGCGTCATGGCGAAACACCGCCGAAGCTGCTCGCCAGGGTACCGATAATCAACGCCCAGCCATCCACCAGCACGAACAGCATGATTTTGAACGGCAGGGATATGATCAGCGGCGAGAGCATCATCATCCCCATGGCCATCAGCACACTGGCCACGACCAGGTCGATGATCAGGAACGGAATGAAGATCATGAAGCCGATCTGGAACGCGGTTTTCAGCTCAGAGGTGACGAACGCCGGCACCAGAATCGTCAGCGGCGCCTGATCCGGCGTAGCGATGTCGGTGCGTTTGGACAGGCGCATGAACAGCTCCAGATCGCTGCTGCGAGTCTGGGCCAGCATGAAGTCCTTGATGGGTACCTGAGCCTTGGTCACGGCATCCTGGGCGGTGAGTTTTTCCGCCAGATATGGCTGCAAGGCATCCTGATTCACGCGATCGAACACCGGCGCCATGATGAACATGGTGAGGAACAGCGCCATGCCGGTGAGGATCTGGTTCGACGGTGTCTGCTGCAAGCCCAGGGCCTGACGCAGGATCGAGAAAACGATGATGATCCGGGTGAAACTGGTCATCAGCATGACGAACGCCGGGATGAAACTCAGCGCGGTCATGATCAGCAGGATTTGCAGGCTGACCGAGTATTCCTGAGCGCCGTTGGCGTTGGTGCCCAGGGTGATTGCCGGGATCGACAACGGATCGGCGGCCAGCGCCAGCGGCGCGACCAGCATCAGGGCCAGCGTCAAGACGATGCGTAACGCACCCATTACTTCTTATCCTTCTGATCCTTGCCCAACAGCTCCAACAGACGCTGGGCGAACTCCGGAGTCGCTTTTTCAGTCCCGCTCGGCACTTGCACCGGCTCCTTGAGCACATGCAACGCAGTGATGGTGCCTGGGCTCAGGCCAAGCAGAATCTGTTCGTTGCCGACCTGCACCAGCATCAAACGGTCACGGGGACCCAGCGCCCGGGAACCGATCAGCTCGATCACCTGCCCCTTGCCGGCCGGCCCGGCCTGCTGGACCCGGCGCAGCAACCAGGCGAGGAAGAAGATCAACCCCAGCACCAGCAGCAAGCCGAACACCAACTGCGTCAATTGCCCGGCCACACCGCTGCTGACAGCCGGCGCGGCGGCCGCTGTCGCAGCCGTCGTCACGGGCTCGGCCGCCCACACGCTGAACGGCAAGGCCAGCGCCAACCCCAGCACAAAACCCGGAACCTTTTTCACTCAGCGCAGCTTCTTGATGCGTTCGCTTGGGCTGATCACGTCGGTCAGGCGGATGCCGAACTTTTCGTTGACCACCACCACTTCACCGTGGGCGATGAGCGTGCCGTTGACCAACACGTCCAGCGGTTCGCCAGCCAGACGATCGAGCTCGATCACCGACCCCTGGTTGAGTTGCAGCAGGTTGCGGATGTTGATATCGGTGCTGCCGACTTCCATGGAAATCGACACCGGGATGTCGAGAATCACGTCCAGGTTCGGACCGTCCAGCGTCACCGGATCGTTGTTCTTCGGCACGCTGCCGAACTCTTCCATCGGCAGACGGTTGGACGGCGAACTGGCGGCATCGGCAGCCAGCAAGGCATCGATATCGTCTTGCCCGGCGTCACCGGTTTCTTCCAGGGCCGCAGCCCATTCGTCAGCCAGTGCCTGGTCGTCCTGGGCGTTCATATCGTCATTCATCATTTGTCCTCGGCGGGCACCTGCTCAATCAAGAGCAGTCAATTAAAAGGGAGGGTGGAGCGCCGGTCAGCGGCGCTCGATCGGTTCGATCACTTGCAACGCGAGGTTGCCTTTGTGCGAGCCCATCTTGACCTTGAAGGCCGGCACGCCGTTGGCGCGCATGATCATTTCTTCCGGCATCTCGACCGGGATCACATCCCCCGGCTGCATGTGCAGGATGTCGCGCAGGCGCAACTGGCGACGGGCGACGGTGGCCCCGATCGGTACGTCGACGTCCAGCACGTCCTGGCGCAAGGCGTTGATCCAGCGCTCGTCCTGATCATCGAGGTCCGACTGGAAGCCGGCGTCGAGCATTTCGCGCACCGGCTCGATCATCGAGTACGGCATGGTCACGTGCAGGTCGCCGCCACCGCCATCGAGTTCGATGTGGAACGTCGACACCACAATGGCTTCGCTCGGGCCGACGATGTTGGCCATGGCCGGGTTCACTTCCGAGTTGATGTACTCGAAGTTCACTTCCATGATCGCCTGCCAGGCTTCCTTCAAATCGACGAAGGCCTGCTCCAGCACCATGCGCACCACACGCAGTTCGGTAGGGGTGAATTCACGCCCTTCGATCTTCGCGTGACGGCCGTCGCCGCCGAAGAAGTTGTCCACCAGTTTGAACACCAGTTTGGCGTCGAGGATGAACAGCGCAGTGCCGCGCAGCGGTTTGATCTTGACCAGGTTGAGGCTGGTCGGCACGTACAGCGAGTGCACGTATTCGCCGAACTTCATCACCTGCACGCCACCGACGGCAACGTCCGCCGAACGGCGCAGCATGTTGAACATGCTGATGCGGGTGTAGCGGGCGAAACGCTCGTTGATCATTTCCAGGGTCGGCATGCGTCCACGGACGATGCGATCCTGGCTGGTCAGGTCGTAGCTTTTGACGCTGCCGGGTTCGGCGGCGGTATCGGTCTGTACCAGACCATCGTCGACGCCATGCAACAGCGCATCGATCTCATCCTGGGACAGCAGGTCCTGCACGGCCATGTCGTGTTCCTACTGCAGTACGAAATTAGTGAAAAGCAACTGTTCGATCACCACTTTGCCAAGCTCTTTCTGCGCCACTTCCTGGACGCTGGCCGTGGCCTTCTGACGCAACATCTCCTGGCCGACCGGGGTCGCCAGCGTGGCGAAATCCTGACCGGAAAACAGCATCACCAGGTTATTGCGGATCACCGGCATGTGGACTTTGAGCGCGTCCAGATCGGCCTGATTGCGACCCTGCATGGTGATGCTCACCTGCATGTAGCGCTGGCGGCCGTTCACGTTGTAGTTGGCCACGAAGGCCGGCGCCATGGGCTCGAAAATCGCCGGCTGCTTGCCGACCACAGCGGTTTCAGCCGCGGCGGCAGGCTTGCTCTGGGCGCTGTGCATGAAGTACCAGGTCGCCCCCACGGACAAGCCGATCGCCAGCAACAGGGCCACGACGATCACAATGATCAGCTTGATTTTGCCTTTGGTTGCGGGGTCTTTCACTGGTGCTGCGTCGCTCTTAGCCATGCCAATAATCCGTCACTATTCGGGTTTTCACAGTCGCACGGCAAGGCAAGAGCAAGTGTTATGCCAGAAGTGTTGGGAGGGAGTTGAGGCAGGGGATCATCAGCTACAACAAAACAAATGTGGGAGCGAGCCTGCTCGCGATAGCGGTGTGACAATCAACGCAGATGTTGAATGTTACTACCTCATCGCGAGCAGGCTCGCTCCCACAAGGGGGTGGCGTTTGATCAGGCGTAGTAGTCGACGGCGCTGGAGCCAATCACACTGGTGGTGTTGGCGGCGACTTCAGCGACAGTCGCAGGAAGCTCTTCATCCACAGAGTCAACTCGACCGCCACTGGCGTTGGTACGTCCACCCTGCCCCTGTTGAGCCTGCTCCTGCCCCTGCCCCTGCCCCTGCCAGCCGCGGGACTGATCGGAAACGTTGACGTCGACCTGGCCCATGCCCTGCTGCGCAAACATGTCACGCAGGCGATGCATTTGCCCATCGAGCGCTTCGCGAACGCTTGGGTGGGCGCTCATGAAGGTCACCTGGGTCTGCTGATCGGGAACCATGTTCACCCGAATATCGAGGCGTCCCAACTCGGCCGGTTGCAACTGGATGTCGGCCGCCTTGAGATTGGCGCTGGACAGGTACATGACCCGATTGACCACTTCTTCGGTCCAACCGCTCTGATGCATGGCGATTGGCTGGTTCACCGGCAATGCGTTGGCAGTCTTGGGCGTTGCCGCCTGTGTCAGTGCCGCCAGACGGTTGGCGAAGTCGTCGACACGGGTGTCGCTGCTGGCGGATTTGAGATCCTTGAGGCCGTCATCGATCAGGCCACTGAAAGCCTTCTCGCCGCCCTGGCTGGTGCTGTCCTTATCGGCTTGCACGTCGAGCATGCTCGCCATGCCGGCGGCAAAGTTTTGTGCCGAAGTCGGTTCGCCGTCAGCCTGAGCCTGGGCGGGGGACGCTTTTGGCTGGGCCTGGCTAGAAGCGGAAACGTGGCCACCTTGCTCCATGGCCAGACGCACCGCTGGTAGCGCATCGAGCGGATCGGCTTCAGGATCGAAATCGCTGTCGACGGTGGCGGCTTGCGCGGGTGCGGCAACGATGGCAACGGCAACCGGCGCTTCAACCTGCGGCGCACCGCTCGTCACGACCGGCGCAGGTGCTTGCGCTACCGGCACGGCCACCAACGGTTGAACGGCCTGCATCAAGGCTGGATCGAGGGCCGGATCAATGCCCGGCTCAACCGGTGGAGCATCGGCTACCGGCGTATCGGTCGTCTCCGGCTTGTCATCGCGGGTCGTCTTGTCGTCAGTCTGCGCCGGTTTATCGGCGGGCAAGGATTTGCCGCTATCGGCAACCGTCGGTTCCGGGGCGGCAGACTGGTCGTTGCTCACATCCTTTTTGCCGCCAGTGTCCGGGGCTTTGTCGCGTGCGGGTTTGGTCGATGCGTCCGCCACGGCCGCAGGCTTGTTCTGGGCCTGGCTGGCGTAGACCTGAGCGAAGCTGGACGCCTTGTCCCCGGGCTCAGCCGTCAGCGCCGGCGTATTGGCGGATGCGGCTTGAGTCTTGGCCGTAGCGGCGGCCTGAAGAAGAGTATTGGGGGTAACAGGCATGAAACGGTCTCCGCTGCACTGGGATCGTAGGTACAGTTGAGCAAGTTGACTGCAAGGGTCGAGCCAGCTTTGTTCGCTAGCTGCTAAAAGCGTCGGATGGTTGTCCTATTCAGCCAGGGACCGCTGGCGCTCTGCCTCGAAAAGCGGTCGGACAATAGCGAATTCACCGTCGATTTCTCCAACCAGCGCTTCTATGCCTTCGAGTTTTTTCTCTTTGGCTCGCTGCTCCAGCTCATGGCACAGCTCCGCCAGCCGGGTCGCGCCCATGTTGCTGCTGCTGCCCTTGAAACTGTGCGCCGTGGCGCCTAACCGATCGGCATCGTCAGCCCCGCGCAGCACGCTCAAGCGCTCTTCGGAATCGCTGAGAAAGGTATCAAGCAATTCTGGATACCCGTCTTCCATAACTTCCTGCAACGCGCTCAGCACGTCGCGGTCCAGATGTGTGTCAGCCACTTGTTCGCTCCTTGATCAAGAATGTCCGGGATCAGGCCAGGGCCTCCCAGAAGAACTCCACGTGAGCACTGCGCCCATTATCGGTCCAGCGCGCATGATGGCTCAACTGGCGGATCAAACTGACGCCACGTCCCGACAGACGGACACCATCGACGGGGCGCTCCATCAGCCGCGCCACATCGAAGCCCTTGCCACTGTCTTCGACCCGGATCGTCAAACAACCGCCCTCGCCTTTTGGCATCACCTGCAAATGCACCCGCACATAGCCATCCTGCAACTCGTCCAGGCGTGCATTGCGCTGCTGATAATAGCGCGCAAAACCCGAAGCATCGCGCTTGAGGCCCGAGTCCAGGCCCAGCACGCCATGCTCCAGGGCATTGGAATAAAGTTCGGCCAGCACACTGTAGAGCGCGCCACTCTGAGCCCGCAGGCCATGCACCTCAAGCAGCAACTGCAACAGGTACGGCAGCGGATTGAAACGTTTGAGCGTAGCGGCGCGGAACTCGAAGCTCACCGACCAGTCCAGCGGGCTGGACTGGCCGCTGTCGGAGTACACCGGCGCTGGCCGGCTCAGTTGCGCAGCCTCCAGCAGACTGACCTCGACCATGCTCACGTCATCGCGCGCCTCGCCGCGAAAATCCCGCAGGGCCTGTTCGATTTCCTCGAACAGCACATCAGGCTGACGATTGGCTGCAAACACCTGCTCCAATCGCTCTACGCCAAACAATTGTTCATTGGCATCGCAGGTATCGATCACCCCGTCGGACAGCAGGAACACCCGATCGCCGACGGCCATCGGGAACACCTCGGTGCGGTCATCGAAGGTTTGCGAACTCAGCACGCCCAGCGGCAAATGCCGCGCCGTCAGCGCTGTACGTTCACCACTGGTGACGCTGTGCAGGTAACCGTCCGGCATGCCGCCATTCCAGACTTCCACGCAACGGCGCTGAAAACTCAGGCACAGCAAAGTGGCACAGCAGAACATGTCCACGGGCAGGATGCGCTTGAGCTTGGCGTTCATCTCGCGCAGCGTTTCGGACAAGCCGTAACCCTTGGCGGTCATGCCGTAGAAAACTTCGGCCAAGGGCATGGCGCCGACAGCGGCCGGCAACCCATGGCCGGTGAAATCACCGAGCAACACATGCATGTCGCCGGCCGGAGTGAACGCAGCCAGCAACAGATCGCCATTGAACAGCGCATAGGGCGATTGCAGGTAACGGATGTTGCGTGCATTCAGGCAACCGGAATGGGCAACCTTGTCAAACACGGCTTTGGCCACCCGTTGTTCGTTGAGCAGGTAATCGTGGTGCCTGGCGATCAGGTCTCGTTGCTCCAACACCGTGGCTTGCAAACGTCGCAAGCGGTCCATGGCCTTGATCTTGGCGGCGAGGATCACCTGGTTGTAAGGCTTTGCCAGAAAATCATCGCCTCCGGCCTCCAGGCAACGGGCCAGCGCTTCACTTTCGGTCAGCGACGTCAAAAAGATGATCGGCACCAGTGTTTCGCCGGCCAGCGCCTTGATCTGCTGCGCAGCCTCGAAACCGTCCATCACCGGCATCATGGCGTCCATCAGCACCAGGTGCGGTCGTTGCGAGCGAAATGCTTCGACCGCCTCGGCACCGTTGGCGGCCGTCAGCACCTCATGGCCCTGACGACGGACGATACTCGACAGCAGCATACGGTCGGCCGCGCTGTCTTCAGCGATGAGTACTGTCAGCGGCTCGACTGGCGGCTGCATGACGGTCAACTGATGTCGAACAGTTTGTCGAAGTTGGAAATGGCGAGGATTTTCTTCACATCGGAATTGCTGTTGACGAGGCGAATATCGGAATTGTCGCCACCCGCTTGATCACGCAGCAAGAGCAGCATGCCCAGCGCCGAACTGTCGAGGTAAGTCGCTTCCTTCAGGTCGACGACAACTGCAGAGAGCTTCTTGTGCTCGTAGGACTCACGAAATTCCTGATGCTTGGCGAAATCAAATCGCCCCTTGATCGAAATCGTCAGCTTTTGGCCATCCGGGGATACTTCTGTAACGACTGACATTTCACGGCTTCCTTGTCATTGGCGAACGTACGTGTACAAGGTTTAGCACCTGACGAGGGCTGGAGCAAGGTCAAAAGATCGCAGCCTTCGGCAGCTCCTACGGAAGCGGGTTTGCATACGGTCAATGTAGGAGCTGTCGCAGGCTGCGATCTTTTGAAACCACACTCAATACGGATCCTGTCGCGGCAACCGCTGGGACAGTTCATCCAGCAGCTTCTGCTCGCGTTTGTCTTCCAGTTGCCGCGCCTCATCCCTGTAGCGCTGAACCAGTTTGCGCAAACCTTCGACCCGGGCAAACGCCTGCTGCCAGGCTTCCCGGGACTTGTTCAGATTGTTTTGATGCCAGTTCAGACTCTGACGCTGCTGGTCAATGGCCGTGCCCAACTGCGCGAGAAAGCCCTGATAACCCAGCAACCATTGCCCCGAAACGCCGCTACTGCCGCGCACGATCCATTGCTCCTGGTACTCGAGACGAAAGTTTTCCAGGTCGGCGAGTTTGCTTTCCGCCAGACGAACCTGCCCCTGAAAGTGCCCCAGGCGCTGGACCGCGGTTTTTTCGGCTTTTTCAGCCATCTCCACCACCGGCGCCAGGCGTGCCGCGCGACTCAGGGCCATGATCGATTAACCGCCCGGCGCTGGCGCGAAGACCGACGCAAGATGGCCTTCGCTGGCGCCCATGCTGATGTTGTCGTTCAGGCCCTGGCGCAGGTACATGGTCATGGCCGGTTGCAGATTAATCGCGATGTCAGTCTCCCGGTCACCGCCGGGCACATAGGCGCCGACGCTGATCAGGTCGCGGCTCTGCTGATAGCGCGACCAGTATTGCTTGAACATCTGCGCGTGGTTCAAGTGCTTGATGCCGACCACCGACGGCATGACCCGACTGATGGACGCTTCGATATCGATGGCCGGGTAATGCCCTTCCTCGGCCAGACGCCGGGACAGCACGATGTGCCCGTCGAGCACGCCCCGCGCCGAGTCGGCGATCGGGTCCTGCTGATCGTCGCCTTCGGACAATACGGTGTAGAACGCAGTGATCGAACCGCCGCCCTTTTCGGCGTTACCGGCCCGCTCCACCAGTTTCGGCAACTTGGCGAACACCGACGGCGGATAGCCCTTGGTCGCTGGCGGCTCGCCAATGGCCAGGGCGATTTCCCGCTGGGCCTGGGCGAAACGGGTCAGGGAATCCATGAGTAACAGGACATTTTTGCCCTTGTCGCGAAAATACTCGGCGATCCTTGTGCAATACATGGCCGCGCGCAGACGCATCAGCGGCGCATCGTCCGCCGGGGACGCCACCACCACCGAACGCTTGAGCCCTTCTTCCCCGAGGATGTGCTCGATGAATTCTTTAACTTCACGCCCCCGTTCGCCGATCAGCCCGACGACGATGATGTCGGCCTCGGTGAAGCGGGTCATCATGCCCAGCAGCACACTCTTGCCCACGCCAGTACCGGCGAACAGCCCGAGCCGCTGACCGCGACCGACCGTCAACAAACCGTTGATACAACGAATACCGACGTCCAGCGGCTGGCTGATCGGGTCACGCTTGAGCGGGTTGATGGTCGGGCCGTCCATCGGCACCCAATCTTCAGCCTTCATGCCGCCCTTGCCATCCAGCGCACGACCAGCGCCATCGAGCACACGCCCGAGCATGCTCATACCCATCGGCAAACGACCGGTGTCAACCAACGGAACCACACGGGCACCGGGGGCGATGCCGGCAACGCTGCCAACCGGCATCAGAAAGACTTTGCTGCCGGAGAAGCCCATGACTTCGGCTTCGACCTGCACCGGGTGATAGCTGTCATCGTTGATGACCATGCAGCGGCTGCCCATGGCGGCGCGCAAGCCTTCGGCTTCGAGGGTCAGGCCGACCATACGCAGCAGGCGCCCTTCAAGGATTGGCGCGCCAGCCAGCTCCGTGGCCTCGGCGTAGCTGCCCAGGCGCTTGGCGAAGCTGGTGCGTTCAAGGCGCATCAGGGTCGTCCAGGTCAGGGGCAACGGCGGGCTTTTCTTCGATCGGCAACTCAAGGCTGAGGTCCGGCGCGGCCGGGTGCAGCGCCTGATCGTGCAATTGATCGAACAGCTTGGCCATGACCTGGGTAACACGGGTTTCGATGGTGGCGTCGATCCGACTGTGCTCGGTCTCGACCCGGCAACCACCCGGCAACAAGGATTCGTCCTCGACGATGCGCCAGGTTTCTTCATGGCGCTCGCGCAAGGCTTTGACCTGTACGAAATCCTGCGGATTGACGTACAACCGCACGTTGCCCACGCCCAGCGGCAAGAGCTTGAGCGCTTCGCGCATGACGTGTTCGATCTGCGTCGAGTCGATCGCCAGTTCGCGCTGAATCACTTGTCTGGTGATGTGCTGCACAAGGTCGACCAGCGACTTTTCGATCTGCGTGTCCTGCTCGGCAATCGGCTCGAACAGGTTGGCCATCAATTGTTCCAGGCCCGCGATCTTGGCCGTCAGGGCCACTTCGGCTTCCTGACGGACCTTGAGCGTGGTGCTATGGAAACCTTCTTTCTCGCCAACCGCGAAGCCTTCGTTGTAGGCCTCCTGGCGAATGCTTTCGAGCTCTTCGAGGGTCAGTGGCTGGACTTCTTCCAGCGGCACTTCTTCCATTTCCGGCGGTTCGGGCTCTGGTTCCGGCTCGGGTTCCGGTACAAACGGGTCGAAACTGGGCAGCGACCAGATGTCGAAACCACCGACATCCTTGGCACGGATCAGGTCGGTATTGGACTCATCATGTTTGGACGACATAGTGACCTTAGATCATCTCTTCGCCGCCCTTCCCGCCGAGAACGATTTCTCCGGCTTCGGCCATACGGCGGGCAATGGTGAGGATTTCTTTCTGCGCCGTTTCCACGTCGCTGACGCGCACCGGGCCTTTGGCCTCGAGGTCGTCGCGCAACAGTTCGGCCGCTCGTTTGGACATGTTCTTGAAGATCTTTTCCTTGACGCCTTCGTCCGAGCCCTTGAGGGCCAGCACCAACACATCGGAAGAGACTTCGCGCAACAGCGCCTGAATGCCGCGGTCGTCGACATCGGACAGGTTGTTGAACACGAACATGAGGTCTTCGATCTGACCGGACAGGTCTTCGTCGACTTCGCGGATCGAGTCCATCAGCTGACCTTCGATCGAGCTGTCGAGGAAGTTCATGATGTCGGCCGCACGCTTGATGCCACCCAGGGTGGTGCGCGAGGCATTCGAGTTGCCGGAGAACTGCTTCTCGAGAATCTGGTTGAGTTCTTTCAGGGCCGCTGGCTGCACGGTGTTCAGCGAAGACACCCGCAGGATGATGTCCAGACGGACCTTGTGGTCGAAGTTGCCCAGTACTTCACCGGCCTGATCCGGGTCGAGGTACGCCACCACGATTGCCTGGATCTGCGGGTGCTCGTAACGAATCACGTCGGCAACGGCGCGCGGTTCCATCCACTTCAGGCTGTCGAGGCCGCTGGTGTTGCCGCCCAGCAGAATGCGGTCGATCAGGCCGTTGGCCTTGTCTTCGCCCAGAGCCTGGGTGAGCATTTTGCGCACGTAGTCATCGGAGCCGACGCCCAGGCTGGTCTGGTCGCCGACGATGTCGACGAACTCGCTCATGACCTGTTCGACCTGCTCGCGGTGCACGTTGCCCATCTGGGCCATGGCCACACCCACACGCTGGACCTCTTTGGGCCCCATGTGGCGCAGCACTTGCGCGGCGTCGGTAGAACCCAGGGACAGCAGCAGAATCGCGGCTTTATCAACCCGGGACAGTTTGGCGACAGCGGCTCGGTTATCACTCATCTGCGTTAATCCACTCTTTCACGACCTGGGCCACACGACCCGGATCTTCTGCCACCAGACTCTTGATTGCGTTCAACTGTGCGTCATAGCCTTCGCTCGGGCTCGGCAGCAGGATGCTGGTCGGGCTACCGAGGCTGACGCGATCGTTGGCCAGTTCGCCGTCCAGGCCGCCCATGCCACCGAGTTCCACGTCGCCGCCAAAGCCAGCGAGTTGCTTGCCTTTGCCGCCACCGGTGATGTTATTGAGCACCGGACGCAGCACACCGAACACCAGCACCAGGATGAACAACACACCCAGCACTTGCTTGACGATGTCCCAGAACCACGGCTGGGAATAGAACGGAATATCGGCAATCACTTCACCGCGCTCGGCGGAGAACGGCATATTGATCACGCTGACGCTGTCGCCACGGCTGGCGTCGAAACCGACTGCGTCCTGCACCAGGCGGGTGAAGCGCGCCAATTCATCGGCGCTCCACGGCGCCCGGGTGGTTTCGCCGTTAGCCGCGTTGACCTTGACCTGATCATCCACCACCACCGACACCGACAGGCGATTCAAGCGACCCTGTTGTTGTTTGGTGTGACTGATGGAACGGTCGAGTTCGAAGTTCTTGGTGGATTGTTGACGCTTGTCCGCCGGGTACGGCGCCAGCATTGGCTGGCCGGTGGCCGGGTCCATGATTTGCTGACCGTTGGCATCGAGCAGTGGCTGGCCTGGCTGCACCATGCCGGCCGACGCGGTGGCGCCACCGGTGGTTTGCGGCGCCGAGGCTGGCGACGGCGGCTGGTTGCTCAGGGCACCCGGCACACCTTGCGGGCCATTGCTGGCGGTGCGTTGTTCGTTGACCGACTGCTCACTGCGCAACGCCGGCTGGTCCGGGTTGAACTGCTCGGAAGTCGACTCGACGGCGCTGAAATCCACGTCCGCCGACACTTCGGCTTTATAGCGGTCGTTGCCCAGCACCGGCTGCAGGATGTTGTGCACACGCTGGGTCAGCATGCTTTCCATGCGGCGGCTGTAATCGAATTGCTTGCCAGCCATGGTCAGTTCGGAGTTTTCCGCCTGATCCGACAGCAGGTTGCCCTTCTGGTCGACCACGGTGATCTGCGATTTGCTCAGTTCGGGAACGCTGGTCGCCACCAGATTGATGATGGCGAGGACCTGGCCCGGCTCCAGCGAGCGACCGGAATAGAGTTCAACCAGAACCGAAGCGCTGGGCTTGCGTTCGTCGCGCACGAACACCGAGCTTTTCGGAATCGCCAGGTGCACGCGGGCACCCTTGACGTTGTTCAGGCTGGAAATGGTCCGGGCCAGTTCGCCTTCGAGACCGCGACGATAGCGGGTCGCTTCCATGAACTGGCTGGTGCCCAGCCCCTGGTCCTTGTCGAGGATCTCGAAACCGATGTTGCCGTCGCTGGGAGTGACACCAGCGGCCGCGAGCTTGAGCCGCGCACGGGACACATCATCGGCCTTGACCAGCAAGGCACCGGAGTTCGGCTCAACGGTATAGGGAATGTCGGCGGCGGCCAGGGTTTCCATGACCTGCTTGGCGTCCATGCCGGCAAGGCTGCCGTACAGAGGCCGGTAGTCCGGTTGCTGAGACCACAACACCACGGCAAAACCAATCGCCACGCTCGCAGCCAGGCCGACCAACAGGCCCACCTGACGCAACATGGTCATCTCGGAAAGGTTTTCCAGGAAGGACAACCCGAACAGCGGCGGTTTGCCGTCCATTGGAGTGGCCTTGGCCGGAACATTATCGGCGACTGCTTCTGCCATGACTCAATCTCGTCCTTAAACCGGCATCTGCATGATGTCTTGGTAAGCCTGAACCAGCTTGTTACGCACTTGGGTCAGCGCCTGAAAAGACACGCTGGCCTTCTGTGAGGAAATCATCACGTCCGTCAGGTCGACGCCGCTTTTACCGATCTCGAAGGCACTGGCCAACTGATTGGACGCCTGCTGGGTGTCGTTCACTTTATTGACGGCCTGACCGAGCATGTCGGAAAAGCTGCTGCCACCCAATTCAGGGACTGCGGCAGTCGATTTCGGCGCAGACATCGCATCCATTTGCATGGAGCGCATGTCCAGCATCAACCGATTGAATTCAATACCTTGGCTCATGGTTTCTCTCTTTGACGAAGCTACGTCTTTGGCTACCCGCAATTTTTTGACACTCACTCGGCGGGTAGTGAGGTGTTAGCAACAAGGGTGCCAGCTCCGTGGCCGCTCTAAACAAAAGCCCTCCGGGCCTTGCATTAACCGTGAATCACCGCAAAACCATTGTGGGAGCGAGCCTGCTCGCGAAGAGGGGGTGTCAGTCGACATTTATGTACCTGTCACTCCGCCTTCGCGAGCAGGCTCGCTCCCACATTTGGATCGGTGTTGCTGCCGTCAACTTTCAGCTGGCGAACAAGTACGCTTCCACATCCATTCCGGCGTCGCGCATTTGCGCCAGCTTGTAGCGCAAGGTGCGCGGGCTGATGCCCAGTCGCTCGGCGGCTTCTTTGCGACGGCCGCGTTCGGAACGCAAGGTATCGATGATCATCTGGAATTCACGGCGCCGCAGATCATCACCGAGGGCGCCCGCCGATTCGGCTTCGACGTCCACGGCACGTGCGGGCGTCGGCGCCAATGTCGGCAACGGCGCACACGCCACAGGCCCGGACAGGCAAAAATCCTGCGGCTGGATCAAACCGCCCTGCTGCAGAATCAAGGCACGCTGAATCGCGTTATCCAGTTCACGCACGTTACCCGGCCACGGATAACCAATCAGGCACGCCTGCGCCTCAGGCGAGAGCTTCGCCGCCGCATGCTTCATTTTATTGACGTGTTTGATCAGCAGTCGCTCGGCCAGCGGCAGTATGTCGGCGGTGCGCTCGCGCAACGGACGCCAGGCCAGCGGGAACACCGACAGACGATAGTAAAGATCTTCGCGAAAACGCCCCGCCGCCACCTCACCGGCCAGGTCACGGTTGGTGGTGGCGACCACTCGAATGTCCAGCGTGATCGGCTTGCGGGCGCCGACTCGCTCGACCTCGCGCTCCTGCAATACGCGCAGCAACTTGGCCTGAAGGCCGAGGGGCATTTCGGAGATTTCGTCGAGCAGGATCGTCCCGCCATCGGCCTGTTCGAACTTGCCGGCCTGCGCCGCGATGGCCCCCGTGAACGAACCTTTTTCGTGACCGAACAAGGTGGCTTCGAGCATGTTGTCCGGGATCGCTGCACAGTTGATCGCAATGAACGGCTGACTGGCACGATGGGAGTGCTGATGGATGTAACGCGCCAGCACTTCCTTACCGGTCCCGGACTCACCGGAGATCAACACCGTGGAATCACTGCGCGCCACCCGAGCGGCCAGTTCCAGCAATTGCGCACTGGCCGGCTCGAGCGCCACTGGCCCCTCACCCTCGGTCGCACCGAGATTGCCCAGTGCGTGACGCGCCACCAGATCGAGCAAGGCCTTGGGCTCGAACGGCTTGACCAGATAATCCGCCGCCCCCTGACGCATGGCGTCGACCGCCCGCTCGACAGCGCCGTGAGCGGTCATCAGCAACACCGGCAGTTGCGGCTGACGAGCCCGCAGCAACCCAAGCAGTTGGTGGCCGTCCATGCCCGGCATGTTGACGTCGCTGAGCACCAGATTGAACGCCTCGGCGCCGACAGCCTCCAGCGCTTCTTCCGCCGAACCGACAGCCCGGTAATCGTGCCCGGCAAGCAGCAGCGTATCGGCCAATGCCTCCCGTAGCGCGCGGTCATCCTCGACCAGTAAAACCTTGATCGCCATGTCGTTCACTTCGCTCCCCGAGCGCTGCGCTGTTCACCCGAAAAAAGCGGCAGGATCACCTGCGCACAAGTGCCGCGACCCGGCCGCGAGCGCAACTGCAATTCTCCCTGATGAGCACGGGCCACTGCCTTGACCACGGTCAGGCCCAGGCCGGTGCCGGTGGTTTTGGTGGTGAAAAACGGCTCACCCAGACGCGCCAGCACCTTCGTCTCGATGCCACTGCCGCTGTCGCTGACCGATACACGCAAGTTGTTGTCACGGGTGTAGAGATGAACTTTCAAACGTACATCGCCAGCACTGGCCTGGATGGCATTCTCGATCAGATTCAGAATGGCCCCGACCAACGTGTCGCGATTGCACAGCAACTCACCAGCATGACTGTCGCACTGCCAGCGAATCGGCAGGTCCTGAACGTGGGTCAGTGCGGCCGCCTGCAGCGACTGCATCAGCATCTTGGGGGTCACGCGATCAGTCAACGGCAGCTCGCCGCGAGCGAACACCAGCATGTCGCGAACCTGGTGTTCCAGCTCATGCAAACGCTCCTTCAGGCGGCTGGCAAAACGCTGCTGCGTGGCGACCGGCAACGCCTGCTCAGTCAAATGACTGGCGTAGAGCAACGCAGCGGACAACGGTGTGCGAATCTGATGAGCCAACGACGCAACCATACGACCCAGAGACGACAGGCGCTCGTGGCGAGCCAGTTGATCTTGCAGATGACGGGTTTCAGTCAGGTCGTTGAGCAGCACCAACTGACCGGGCTCGGCATCCAGCGAGCGCGTGGCGATCGACAGACGCCGACCGTCCTTGAGAGAGATTTCGTGACCGTCGTCTTCACGCGGAGCAAAGCATCGAGCAATCACATGACGCCACAGTTCGCCTTCGAGGGGCAGGCCGAGCAATTCACTCGCGGCGGGATTGGCTTCGCGCACGATGCCCTGGGCGTCGATGACGATGACGCCGCCAGGCAATAGATCGAGGAGGTTTTGCAGACGGTTGGCCAGGCGTTCTTTTTCCGCCAGCTCCTGCATGCGCTGAGCACTGACCACCGCCAGCTCGCCCTTGAGCTCGGTGACCCGGGCCTCGAGCATGCTGTAGGAATCGGTCAACTGGCTCGACATCTGATTGAACAGCGCAAACGCCTGCTCAAGGCCAAGCCGGCTTGCCTGCTCTACGGACGACGGTTGCCCCGAAACATCAGGGACAGGAGACATCTGGGCGGCTTGGGGCATTGTGCTCTCTCGCGTGGTTGACCGTCAGTTAAACGGAACGTTGCGAGGGATGTAGCAATACCCGTGCCTAAAAAAAACCGCTTATAAATGAAGGAGTTGAAAAACAGGCGTCAATCATCCGCCTGTTCATCACCATCACGACGGCTCATGCCGTACTTGCGCATCTTCTCCACCAGCGTGGTGCGACGAATCCGCAGCCGTTCGGCCGCTCGCGCCACGATGCCATTGGCATCATCCAGCGCCTGCTGGATCAGCCCTTGTTCCAGGCCGCCGAGGTAGTCCTTCAGGTCCAAGCCTTCCGGCGGCAGCAGGGCATTGGCGGTGAAGTCCGGGGTATGACCGTTGATGGCCACCCGCTCTTCAAGATCGCTGCGCAGGCTGTCGACCAACTGCTCGTCTTCGTCGTCGACGTAGCGGAATTTCTTCGGCAACTCGACCACGCCGATTACCCCGTACGGGTGCATGATCGCCATGCGCTCCACCAGGTTGGCCAGCTCGCGAACGTTGCCCGGCCAGCCGTGACGGCACAACGACATGATCGCCGCCGAGTTGAAACGGATCGAACCGCGCTTCTCGTGCTCCATGCGCGAGATCAACTCGTTCATCAGCAGCGGGATGTCTTCGACGCGTTCGCGCAACGGCGCCATCTCGATCGGGAACACGTTCAGGCGATAGTAAAGGTCTTCGCGGAAGGTGCCGATCTCGATCATGCTTTCGAGATTCTTGTGGGTCGCCGCGATGATCCGCACATCGACGCTTTGGGTCTTGTTGCTGCCCACGCGCTCGAAGGTGCGCTCCTGCAAGACGCGCAGCAGCTTGACCTGCATCGGCAGCGGCATGTCGCCGATTTCGTCGAGGAACAGGGTACCGCCATTGGCCAGCTCGAAACGCCCGGCACGGCTGGTGATCGCTCCGGTGAAGGCGCCCTTCTCGTGGCCGAACAATTCACTTTCCAGCAATTCGGCAGGAATCGCGCCGCAGTTGACCGGCACGAACGGCGCGTCACGACGCTTGGAGTGGTAGTGCAGGTTGCGCGCAACCACTTCCTTGCCGGTCCCGGACTCGCCGAGGATCAGCACGCTGGCGTCGGTGTCGGCGACTTGCTGCATCATCTGACGGACGTGTTGAATCGCCCGGCTGGTGCCGACAAGGCTGCGGAAAAGATTCGGTTCACGGTGACGACCACGCTCACGGGCCTGGTCATACATCTCGCGATAGACCTGGGCACGGTGCAGCGAATCGAGCAATTTGCTGTAGCTGGGTGGCATTTCGAGGGTCGAAAGCACTCGGCGACGCTGGTCTTCCGGCAAGTCAATGGAAGAATTATCGCCCATTAACAAAACTGGAAGGAACTCATCCCAGGTTGAGAGTGTCTTTAACAAGCCCAAAAGTGCACCAGGAGCATTTACCGTCCCGATGAGGACACAGATTACTTCACGACTTGATGACAAAGAGCCGACCGCCTGCTGCCAGTCATGGCTGCCACAGGGTAAATTTTCTTCGCCAAGAAAATTTAAAATCACCGCCAAATCGCGGCGACGGACGCTATCGTCATCAATCAGCAGAATTTTGGTTTCACGCCACATGCAATAGCAACTTCCCTAGTCAACTCAATGCCCAAAATGAGGGGCAAGCTAGACGCTTGCAGACACGTTATGCCTGTAGACGCCTGAAATCTGGAACCAGCCACTAGTTAAGTCAAAAAACCGTGCACAGTCAAATTTATGGCGCACTATGTTTGGATTAACTGGGGGTTAACCAAACAGATGGTAAACCTTTGCCGCGCTCTGCGCTTGGTGGATCTGCGACATCTCGTCGACTATCGCCTGGCGCTCCCCTGTCGCCGCCTCCAGAAGCTGTTTATACACTCCCAGCAACTCCTCAAGGTTGTCGCGCAACGCGACCTCGTCCACCGAAGCTTCACTCAAGACGTCTTCCATGCAGGAACGGCAAGCCAGGTCCAATTCACCAATGGCTTCCCAGTTGCGCTCGGCCAATGCACCGACGAGGGCATCGCGGGTTTGTTCGATTCGCTGCAAGACAAGACTCATGGTGATCTCCTTAAAACTGCGGACCCGGCGCGGCAATGGCATCCCAACCGTCTTTGACCGTGCGAAGCAGGTCGGCGACTTCGTCGAGGATCTTTGGATCGGTCTTGATATTGGCTTCAGCCAGACGCTTCATCATGTAGGTGTAGAGGTTATCCAGCTCACCTACCGATTCGGCCTGGTTTTCCAGATCCAGACCTTCACGCAGACCACCGATGATGCCGATGGCCTTGCCGATCAGAACGCCTTTATTCGGAATGTCCTTACGCTCCATCGCGCCTTTGGCCTGGGCGATACGATCCAGGCCACCTTCCATCAGCATCTGCACCAAGCGATGCGGGCTGGCTTCGGAAGTTTGCGCCTGAGCGCCAATCTTCTGGTATTGGCGAAGGGCTAACATTGGATTCATGTTGTACCTCATCAGAAATCTGTGGTTCGTATAACCAGTGTATCGACGACGCGTCAAAAAACTTTAGATTCAAAAACAAAAAGCCCGGAGCGTGAAAACGCTGCCGGGCTTTTGGCACTCTGAGTGTTACGAGTTCTTTTGCTGCGCGGTCATGGCTTCGAACATCGATGTGATGTTACTGGCTGTCGCTTTCAGCTTGCCGACAAGCGTATCCATGTCGTTGTACTTTTTGGTCAGTACCGCGGTCAGAGTCTCGATTCGGCGATCCAGGGCGTCCTGGTCATTGCTCAACTTGGTCTTTGTCTTGTTCAGACTTGTTGTGCGCTGATCCAGAACACCGCCAGTATCGGTGAACGGTGCGATAGCCTTCGTCATGCGCGCCAGCAGACCATTATTGCTGCCAGCGTCGCCGACAAACATCTTCTGGACTTCACCGCCCAGCTTCTTGTCATTCATGGCGCTGGTGAACTTGGTGCTGTCGAAGTTGAGGGCACCGGTTTTTTGATCGGTGGTAATACCCAGCTGCGCCAGAACAGTCAGTTTGTCACCCGCACCGGTTTCCGCCAGCGGACCGCGTATGGACGAGAGAATCGAACGCGGCAACGCGTCGCCGGTCAATGCAGCTGAAACGGTCGGCTTGCCGTTATCGTCGAGCGAAGGCTTGGTCAATGCCGTGATGCCGTTGGCCAGAGCGTTGTAAGCATCGACGAACTTCTGGATCGAAGCTTTCAGACCATCATTGTTGCTGGCCACAGTGACGGTCGAAGTACCGGCCGCCACCAAGTTTAAGGTTAGCCCGGAAACAGCCTTGTCTACTGTATTGCTCTTGCTGGTCAGCGCCATGCCATCGATGGAGAATTTAGCATCAATGGCCACAGCGCCGATCGAACCGGCCGAGGTGGCGGTCATTGCCGGGCCGCCGCTGGCGCCGACGACATTGCTGCCGTCGATAGTCAGTTCCGAAATGCCGCTGACGGAAATGTCAGAGCCCGCACCGGTCGTGGTCGAGCCAAGCACCAGACGCGAACCGAAGGAGTCGGTGACGATGTTGGCACTGATACCCGCGCTCTTGAGCGAGGTATCGGCGTTGATCGAATCGCGAACCGATTGCAGCGTCGCCCCGGCCTTGATGTCGAGGTTGTAGGTGCTGGTGCCCTGCGCGATGCTCAACGTACCCGCAGTGATCGGACTGGTCGTACCGCCGGCGAACGCTGCGCTGGTGACTTTCGAAGCCGTGGCCAGATTATCTACTTTCACGACGTAGTTGCCGTTTACCGCCGAGTTGCTGGCAGTGGCGCCGACGATCTTCACATCGGAGGAAGTGGCTGCAAAACCCGGAAATTGCGGGGTAGTCGTGCTGCCCAGATCCTTCATCGCCTGATTGAAGGCAGCCATCAACGACTTCAAGGTACCAATGCCGGAAATGCTCGCGGTGTTGGTCGCAGTCCCACGGTCGATCTGACCTTGCTTGGCGGCTTTGTCAGCGTTTACCAAGGCTTTGACGATAGCACCGGTATCAAGGCCGGAGCCTAAACCCGTGCCCGGTAGAATTGGACTTGCCATGTGGAACTCCCTTCAGTGTGTCGCCGGCCTTTTGACCACTACAACGCCCAAAAGAACATAGCAACAAAATTCGTGCCAGTTGTCAGACTTTTGCGCTGAACAACAGGCTGCTTGCATCATTCAAACTGTTCGCCAATTTAAGGACTTCTTCGTTGGGGATTTGACGAATCACCTCACCGGAGTCACTGGCAATCACCTTGACCACAACTTTGCCTGAAGGCTCATCAATCGAGAACTCCAGGTTGCGCTTGACCGACTGAACGAACTTTTCGATTTCCTGAACGGCCATCTTCAGTTTTTCCTGCTCGGTCTGCCCGCTTTTACCTTCTTCCTTGACGGCAACTACTGGCGCAGTTTCCGCTCGAGGCTTTTCCGCAGGCTTATCGGCAACAGTCGTCGCCTGCTGGGCCGCAGGATAAGACAAGTTCAGCTTCACGCTCATATCCATGTCCATCACCTCTTAAAGTAAAAAGCGAGAGAGCGCGACAAGCGCACTCCCCCGCCAAAACTCATCAGCTATTACTGAAGCAGTTTCAGTACAGCGGATGGCAGTTGGTTGGCCTGAGCCAGAACTGCGGTGGAAGCTTGTTGCAGGGTTTGTTGCTTGGTCAGCTGTGCAGTTTCAGCAGCGAAGTCGGTATCTTGTACGCGACCCAGTGCAGCACTGGCGTTTTCGTTGATGTTTTGCAGGTTGGAGATGGTGCTGGTCAGACGGTTCTGGGCAGCACCGAGGTCCGCACGGCTGGTGTTGATAGTCTTCAGTGCCAAGTCGATTGCGTTGATTGCAGCCTTGGTGCTGGCTTCTGCGGTGGTGCTGTCGGTACCGGTAACGGCGATGGTGCCAGAACCTACGCTCAAGGTAGCAGCGTCGAAGCCGCTGGCCAGAGTGATGGTGATCTGGTTGGTAGCACCAGTGTTGGAACCGACCTGGAAGGTCATGGTGCCAGCGGTGCCATCGATCAGGTTTTTGCCGTTCAGGTTGGTCGACTTGGCAATACGGGTCAGTTCGTCCGACATGGTTGCGAACTCTTTGTTCAGAGCAGCGCGGTCGTCGGTACCGTTGGAGTCGTTTCGTGCTTGAACAGCCAGTTCACGCATACGCTGCAGAATGTTGGTCGATTCTTGCATCGCGCCTTCAGCGGTCTGAGCAATCGAGATACCGTCGTTGGCGTTTTTGATCGCCATGGTCTGACCGCGGATCTGCGAAGTCATACGGGTAGCGATTTGCAGGCCGGCGGCGTCGTCTTTAGCGCTGTTGATTTTCAGGCCGGAAGACAGGCGAGTCATCGAAGTCGACAGAGCATCAGAAGCCTTGTTCAGGTTTTTCTGTACGTTCAACGATGTAACGTTAGTGTTTACTGTTAAAGCCATGACGAATTCCTCGTTGGTTGGGTACTGCGGCTTCCGGCCCTGGCAACCGCCGGGTATGGCCTAGAGAACCTTCGTAATAGTTATCGTCGGGATTGCAACTTGCTTTAGGGGATTTTCGAAAAAATTTGCCATCACGTTGCCACCCCCCGTAAACAAAGGACTTGGTCACACTCAAGCAGCGAAAAAATGACGTCAGGGAATTGCCGGCGACAGGTTGGCGAAGCCACCCCGGCGCCAACAGAAGAGAAACTGCTTAAAAGGACAGAGTGTCGGTCATCAGCCGGACCAATTCGTACTCGAGGTAATCCGCCAGGGCGAGCCAGTTTTGTGCTTCCTGGCAATCGAGCATCAGGCCGAGCAAAAACACCCATTGCTGCTGAGCATCCTTTGACGTCTGATCGAAGGACAACTGCACCGTCGAGATCAGTTCGATCATTGCCAGCCCTGCCTCCACATCACGCCCCAACCGAAACAACGCCGCACACTGCTGCGAACCGACAATAAAAGACTGCAGCTCGCTCATACCGTCAACTCCGGGTGAAACATCGCACCGGCGATCATCGCCCCCGCCCGGCTGCTGTTATAGAAACGCACCTGTGGATGACCCGCGATAAAACGCTCCAGCTCACACAAATAACTGCGGAAGTTGAGCTGCGTCTTGATCCGCTGGCCATGCCCGTCGAGCACCCAGTGTTTCGCCGCACTCAGTTGCGGGCCAAGGTCGCCATCGTTCCAGCCGGCATGGGTCTTATCGCCGGGAAAGGCAAAGTCGGCGCCGAACAGAGTGATCTGCGTTGCGCCCATCTTCACCGCAAGGTCCACCGCTGGATGAATCACGCTACCGCCCACATAAAGCTCACCCTTGGGCCATTGCTGACGCAGCTGTTGGTAGATCGGGCTGGCGGAATAACCGGTATAACGGCGGCCCTGCCAAGCCTGAAGCACCAGAGGATCGACCATAGGCATGTACGCCAGTGTTATCGCGGATGTGCCTTCGGGAGGCAGATGTCGGGCCGAGATACGCTGGTCAATGCTGACCACTACGTCCGGACGAATGCCATGATTGAGTAGTGGCCGGTAGGCAGTATCGACACAAATGAACAACGGTCGCACCGCTTGCTCGCGAATCGCCCGCAAGCGATCGAAGTGCAGCTCAAGACTCGGGCCCGTGGCAATGACGAACACTTCCTGCCCCGCACAGGAACCGAACAACTCAGCCACATCACCATCGGCCTGCACCAGCGCCAGGCTCGCCTGCAAGCGCTGGACGATGTTTGGAGACTGAGGGTCAAACTCACGGTTATTAAACGTCAGGTGGGTTTCGCTGATCAGGCGATCGCGGATCTTGGCATTAAAGTCATCGGCCAGCACCAATTCCGACGGTAATGCAAAGAACGGCAGCCGGATTTCCGCCAGATCGCCGGCATACAGCAACTCGACTCGCGGATCGCCAAGCCACGGTTGCTGATCAAGCAGTTGCAACACCAGCGCAAACACCGCGCCATTGAGGATGTGCACATACAAACGCTCAAGCCCCTCACGCGCCAGCAACTCCAGTTGCAGATCGCCAAGCCCAGTGCCGTAGACATGCACCACCGGGCTGTCGACGGGCAGGCTGTCGGCCTGAAGCCTGGCCTCGCGGGTGCGGTCATGGCGACTGGTCAACTGGATGCCGTTGATGCTCAATGTCGAACCCAGGCCCTCGACCAGATCGACCTGTAACAGGCTTGCGTCTTCAACCAGCAAACGTGCAGACAGTAATGGCCAGCGGCGCTGTATGACCTCGGCGTTGCGCTCAAAGAACTCGCTCATGGAGCCTCGC
Organism: Pseudomonas sp. A-RE-19; assembly: GCF_019956555.1. Taxonomy (GTDB): domain Bacteria; phylum Pseudomonadota; class Gammaproteobacteria; order Pseudomonadales; family Pseudomonadaceae; genus Aquipseudomonas. The sequence continues at coordinate 224,015 of NZ_JAHBDQ010000022.1, forward strand.
TTTTCATTCGGGCAAAAAAATAGCGCTCAAGGTTACACCTTGAACGCTTTTTTTGTGCCTGGCTTTCTTTGACTAAAGAGCCGGGATTCAAGGGCGATAGATGATCGCCGACCCCCAAGACAAACCAACACCGAAACCGCTGAGTGCCACACGCTTCCACTTGGAATCGAGCACATGTTTTTCCAGCAGCAACGGAATACTCGACGACACGGTATTACCGGTCTCGACCATGTCCTTGATGAACTTCTCAGGCTCACCCTCGAAGCGCCGCGCCACGGCATCGACAATTGCCGCACTGCCCTGGTGGATGCAGAAGGCATCGATATCGTCAGCGGTCAGGTCCGAGTCGGCGAGCAGCTCATGCAAATGCGCCGGCACTTTGAGCAGCGCGAAGTTGAAGACCTGACGGCCGTTCATGAAGAACACGCCGTCGGTGACCTTCAGGTGTGGCGCGCCGGAACCGTCGGTGCCGAACTTGGCCTTGCCCAACTGCCATGGTGCGTCTTCGCCCATCCAGGTGGCGGTGGCGGCATCGCCGAAGAGCATGGTGGTGTTGCGGTCTTCCGGGTCGACGATCTTGGAGTACGGATCGGCGGTCACCAGCAAGCCATTCTTCAGGCCTGCGGCCTCCATGAAGCCCTTGATGGCATAGATGCCGTAGACATAACCGGAGCAGCCCAGGGAAATGTCGAACGCAGCCACGGTCGTCGGCAGGCCCAGTTTGTCCTGAACGATGGCGGCGGTGTGAGGCAAGCCTTCTTCGTCACCGTTCTGGGTAACGACGATTAGTACGTCGATGGCTTCACGCTTCAATTCGGGATTGTTGGCGAACAGCGCGTTGACTGCTTCGACACACAGGTCCGAAGTTTCTTGCCCGGCGTCTTTGCGCGGCAGGAAGGCTGAACCGATCTTGCCCAGGATGAACTCTTCATCCTTTTCGAATTTTGCACCTTGTGCGTAATTGTCCACGCCGGCTACAGGAACGTAGCTCGCAATGCTCTTTATGCCAATCATTACGGCTTCCCAATAATAAACAGCCCAATACCACCGCTCGCAATGATTCGAGGGGCGCCGACAAACAACGAATAACGTCGCCCTCAAGGGGCTGACAGCGGGAAGAATAAAAGGCCATCACTGGGCTAAACACAGTCCAGGCGCCATCTCCCCTTTTTATACAATACAGTGAAGATGCGCGTTATGACTCGCAGGTCACGCTATTTTGCCGAATCAGCCCCACAAGCGGTTATTCGACCAACGACCAGTCCAGCGGGGTTCCGCGCTTGATGGGCAGGCGGGCGCGGCGGCCCAGAAGGGTTTCAGCGTGTTTGGGGGCGAGCCCCAGGCCAGGCCGGATGGCCCGCAGATTGGCGACAGAGAAAGGCTCCCCGGCGGCCATGTCCTGAGTGACGTACAGCGAACGGCGGTAGACCAGGGACTTGCGCTCGGCCTCGGTCACGCCGTAATGCACCTGGCCCATGGCCTGCCAGGCACGTTCGGTTTCGATCACCAGGCTGGCGAGTTCTGCCGGTTCCAGGGAGAAACTGGCGTCCACCCCGCCTGCGGCACGGTCGAGGGTGAAGTGTTTCTCCACCACCGTCGCCCCCAGCGCTACCGCGGCGACGGACACTCCGACGCCCATCGAATGATCGGACAAACCGACTTCACAGCCAAACAACTCGCGCAGATGAGGAATCGTACGCACATTACTGTTGGCCGGCGTCGCCGGGTAAGTGCTGGTGCATTTGAGCAATACCAGGTCCTTGCAACCGGCCTCACGGGCGGCGCGCACGGTTTCATCGAGTTCGGCGATGCTGGCCATGCCGGTGGAGATGATCAGCGGCTTGCCGGTGGCAGCGACCCGCCGGATCAACGGCAGATCGGTGTTCTCGAAACTGGCGATTTTGTAGGCCGGCACGTCGAGGCTTTCGAGAAAATCCACCGCGGTGTCATCGAACGGTGTGGAGAACGCCAGCATGCCCAACTCTTTGGCCCGGGCGAAAATCGGCGCGTGCCATTCCCACGGTGTGTGGGCTTTCTCGTACAGCGCGTACAGCGAAGAACCGGCCCACAGGCTGTTGGGGTCCTTGATGAAGAACTCGCCTTCGGACAGGTCCAGGGTCATGGTCTCGGCGGTGTAGGTTTGCAGCTTCAAGGCATGCGCGCCGGCCCTGGCCGCGGCTTCGACGATTTGCAGCGCCACGTCCAGCGACTGGTTATGGTTGCCGCTCATCTCGGCAATGATGAACGGCGGCGCATCGGCACCGATCGAGCGATTGCCGATCTTGAAACTCGTCATGGATGATCCTTTAAAACGCGTGTGAACGAGCAAGCACTCTGAGTGAAACCTGCCTCGCGAAATACGTTCAGCGATGGCTGATTGGCCGGCAGCACCTGAGCGGTGATGGCTTGCAGTTGCGGCCAGTGAGCGGTGACGAAGGCTTCGCCCCGCGCCAGCAGCGACCTGCCCCAGCCCAGGCCGAATCGGCCTTCGAACAGATAAATCGAGACTTCGGCCCAAGCACCGTCGAGGTCATAACGCAGCACACCGACCGGACCATCATCCGCCTCGGCGATCAACAGCAACCGCCGCGGATTGCTCAGGCTCGCGGCCAGCCAGGCCTGATGCCGTTGCCAGTCGATGACGTGCGAATCCAGCGACCAGCGCCGAACCGCCTCAGCATTGCGCCCGCCGAACAACAGTTGCGCATCGTCCTGAGAGGCCTGGCGAACTTGCAGCACCGCCCCCGCCAGCGCCGCCGCCACCCGCTGCGCGCCACGGCCATCAACCAACTGCCGTGAGCGTTCAGCCAGACTTTGACGAAGTCCCTGATTGCCCACGACAAAACCGATGGTCTGGCGCAACTGCTCGACGCTGACGTGCTCGCGATTGCCCAGAAACACATGAGCCCCCGAGGTCGCCATGACCACGCCGTTGGCCTGCTGATTATTCGAGACCGCAATGCAGATCGTCGGCAGCCCCATGGCCGCCCGCTCCCAACTGGTGCCGCCACCGGCACCGATGAACAGATCGACCTCGGTCATCAGCCGGTAGAAGTCGCTGACAAAACTGTGCAGGCGCCAGTTCGGACGATAATCCACCAGCGCCTGCATCTGCTCCCACGCCGGATTGTCGGCCCCCGCCACGAAATCGATTTCCAGCTCATGGAAGTCCGCCAGCGCCAACATCGCATGATGGGTCTGCATGGCCGCATCGAAGCCGCCGAAATTCACCAGCACGCGCCTGGCCCGAGGTTTGATCTCGATCGCCGGGCAACAGAACTCATCGCGCAGCAGGGCAAACCGTGGGCCGAGCAGGGTCTGGCAATCGGGCGTCAGCAGGGAGACATAAGCCTCTGGGGTGCCCGACAGATTTTGATTGAGCAGCAGATCGACGCTGTATTGCCGAGTGGCCAGGTCGTCCACCGCCGCGATTCTTGGCGCCCAACGGCGCGCGGCGGTCTGCCAATGATGATCGAGACCATAGTGATCGACGATGATCCAGTCGAAAGCCGGATGACTTTCCAAGGCTTGCCCCAGCGCTGCAATGTCCGCGTGCCACGGCAGCATCGACTCGATGGCCTGCTGCGGATCTTCATCGTGATAGCGCTCCGGCAGTGCGAAGGTCTCGAAACCCTCGGCCCGCAGACTGTGCAGCCGATGCCCCGGCAACAGACGGCACGCAAAGGCAACATGCGTGCCCTGCTTGCGCAACACCCTGGCCAGGGTCAGGCAGCGGGCGATATGGCCACTGCCGATGGTCGGCGACGCGTCGGCGCGAATCAGCACTCTCATTGCAACTCACCACCCGCCTTCAAGGCGGCGTATAGGTATTCGGCGCGTTTCCAGTCTTCGAGGGTGTCGATGTCCTGCACCAGATGCCGCGGCAGAATCACCGGCAGGCTTGCCGGCGAGAACAGCACATCGCCACGCAACCAGGCTTCGCTGCGTCCCCAGTAGAACTGGCCGGCGTCTTGATAGGCGACCGGTAAATCCTGCGAGCGGGTGTTGCGAAACTCCGGATACAACGCGGTCAATGCGCCCCTATCGTCAACGGTGAGCGCGCGCTGCACTGGAAAGCCGAAATCGCACACCGAGAATGCGAAGGATTTTTCGGGATACTGCTCCAGCAGCTTCAACCCTTGATGCAGGAACCGCGCTTGCAGTAGCGGTGCGGTGGCATAGATGCAACAGGCATAGTCAAAATCCTGACCTTGTCGATGTAACTCATCCAGAGCATGCGCAATCACCGCGGCGGTGCCAGTGAAGTCATCGGCCAGGGCCGCCGGCCGCATGAACGGCACCTGCGCACCACTGGCACGGGCCAACTCGGCAATTTCTTCATCGTCGGTGCTGACCACTACGCGAGCAAACAGCCCCGAACTGATTGCCGTGTGAATCGAGCGGGCAATCATCGGCACGCCGTCGAACGGCTTGAGGTTCTTGCGTGGTATGCGTTTACTGCCACCACGGGCCGGGATGACTGCAATGCTGTTCACCCGCGTTTTTCCAGAAGGAACCAGGTGATGTCATCCACCGGGAATAGCGGGTCGCGATGATAACCGAAACCGTAATCGACCAATTGCAGGTCCTCATAACGATCAAGCATTTCACCGGCAAAATCACGCTTGAACAGCTTGCCGCTGTTACCACGATACAAAACCTCAACCGGTGCCGGATTGTAGTACTCGGCGACCAACACGTAACGATTGCTCAATTCGTACAGCTGCGCATAAGCAGCGGCCAACAGCTCCGGCGCCAGATGAATCAGCACGCCTTTACTCAGTGTAAGGTCAAAGGTGCGCTCGCGAGGAAAATCGAACAGCGAACCCTGCCAGATCTGCGCAATTCCCAGTGCCCGGGCCTGAGCGCAAGCACTGCTATTGATCTCCACGCCAAACAAGTCGCATTGAGGCAACAACTGACGTAACGCCTGCAGGTTGTTACCGGCATTGGTTCCCAGCTCGACCAGGCTCTCGATCCGCCCTACCCGTGTCAGCGCCTTGGCAAACAATGCGAGGTTGGCAGCCACCAAGGGCTGCCCCACATTGCGCTCGACATACTGGTTACCAAAGTCACCCAGCCAGAATTTTTCCTGTTCACTCAGTTCACGCATCACACTTTCCCATCAACCGCCCATGGCAGCACTTATTTGGTCACCAGTCGCAATTGCTCGACCACATAGTCCTGTTGTTCATCGCTCAGCAGAGGAAACAGCGGCAGGCTGATGGCCTCGGCGTAATAACGTTCGGCCTGGGGGAAATCACCCTCGGCAAAACCCAGGTCGCGATAGTACGGCTGCAAGTGCAGTGGAATATAGTGCAGGTTCACCCCGACACCAGCCGCTCGCAAGCCTTCGAACACCTGACGATGACTGAGGTTGATCCGCTCCGTCTGCAAGCGCACCACGTACAGATGCCACGCCGACTCGGCTTCAGGCTGCGCACTGGGCAAGGTCAACGGCAAGTACGTCAGCAACCGGTCATAACGCGCCGCCAGCTCACGACGACGCTCGATGAAGTCATCGAGCTTGTTCAGCTGCGACAGACCGAGGGCCGCTTGCAGGTCGGTGATGCGGTAATTGAAGCCCAGTTCCACTTGCTGGTAGTACCAGGGGCCGTGACTGGGTTCGGTCATCTGCGCCGGGTCACGGGTCATGCCGTGGCTGCGCAGGCGCTGCAAACGCTCGGCCAGTTCTGGTCGATTGGTCAGCACCATGCCGCCTTCGGCACTGGTGATGATCTTCACCGGGTGGAAACTGAACACCGTCATCGCCGCGAATTCACCACAACCCACCGGACGCCCGGCGTAGGACGCACCGACGGCGTGGGAGGCATCTTCGATCACCGTAAAACCATAGCGCTCGGCCAGTTCGGCGATCATGCGCATATCACAGCTCTGCCCGGAAAACGCCACCGCCACCAGCACTTTTGGAAGCTTGCCGTCGCGCTCGGCGATTTCAAGTTTCGACGCCAAGGTGTAGGCGTCGAGATTCCAGGTCAGCGGATCGATGTCGACGAAATCGACCTCGGCGCCGCAGTAGCGACCGCAGTTGGCCGAGGCCAGGAAGGTGTTCGGCGTGGTCCATAGCCGATCGCCCGGCCCGAGGCCGGCGGCGAGACAGGCAATGTGCAACGCCGCCGTGGCATTGCACACCGCCACCGCAAAATCGGCCTGGCAACGCTCGGCCATGGCCTGCTCGAAACGCTCGATGGTCGGCCCTTGAGTCAGCCAGTCGGACTGCAACACGGCAACGACCGCGTCGATGTCTGCCTGATCGAGGCTTTGCCGACCGTAGGGAATCATGCCGACAGCTCCGCGTGCAGGTCGGCGATCTGGCCGACCGAGAGGAAGTGCGGGTTGGTGTCGGAGCGGTACTCGAAGTCTTCGCTCACTGGTCGGCCCTGCTCGCCCAGTTTGTCCACGGCAAAATCCACGTCGACGCTGGTGAAACGAATCGACGGCTGAATGGTGTAGTGATCATCGAACTCCAGGGTCATGCGCGCGTCATCCAGCGGCACCATCAGTTCGTGGAGTTTTTCCCCCGGACGGATGCCGACGTTTTTGTGCGGCAAATGTTCAGCCATGCCCAGCGCCAGATCAACAATGCGAATCGACGGGATCTTCGGCACAAACACTTCACCACCGTGCATGCGGGCGAAGCTGTCGAGCACAAACTTCACACCGTGATCGAGGGTGATCCAGAACCGCGTCATGCGCTCGTCGGTGATCGGCAGCTCCTTGGCGCCCTCGGCAATCAGTTTGCTGAAGAACGGCACCACCGAACCCCGCGAGCCGGCGACGTTGCCGTAGCGGACCACGGCAAAGCGAGTCTGCTGTTCGCCGGCGATGTTGTTGGCAGCGACGAACAGTTTGTCCGACAACAGCTTGGTCGCGCCGTACAGGTTGATCGGGCTGGCCGCCTTGTCGGTAGACAGCGCGACGACTTTTTTCACGCCGTTGTCGATGGCCGCGGCAATGATGTTTTCCGCGCCATTGACGTTGGTGCGAATGCATTCGGTAGGGTTGTATTCCGCCGCCGGCACCTGTTTCAAGGCCGCTGCATGCACCACGTAATCGATGCCGCGCATGGCCTGACGCAAACGGTCGGCGTCGCGCACATCACCGATGAAGTACCGCATGCACGGCGCATTGAACGTCTGCTGCATCTCGTATTGCTTGAGCTCATCGCGGGAAAATACCACCACGCGCTTGGGCTGGTATTGCTCCAGCAGCCGGCGAATGAAATTGCGCCCGAACGAGCCGGTGCCACCAGAGATGAAAATCGATTTACCGTTGAACATGCCTTGAGTCCTTTTACCTGTCAGCCAGGCTTATGCGAGCAACTGCGCCCAGTTCACGCGGGTCGGTTCGCTGAGAGTAAAGCCCTTGCCGGTCAAGGCCAGGTTCTGGTTGTAGGCTGAGTCTTGTTCGAAGCGCGATTGCCATTTGTCGCGCAGGGCGGCGCGAGCCTGGACTGCCTCAGGCAGCACGCCCGGATGCAACAGTTGCGCTTGTGGCGTCCAGACAGTCAGGTAACCGGCATCGGCGACTTTCAGGCACAGGTCGATATCGCCAAAAGCTTCGTCGAAATGCTCTTCGTCCAGCCCCCCCACCGCTTCGAACACGTCCTTGCGAATCATCAGGCAGGCACCGGACACCGCCGAGTAGTTCTGCTCGACCTGATGGCCGTTCATGTAGCCCTTGGCGTCTTTGCGTTCATCGACAAAGACCGAGCCGATATCGCCATTCAAACCCAGGACCAGGCCGGCCTGCGTGGTGACGCCATGCATGTCCATCAGTTTGGCGCCAACGATGCCGACTTCCGGACGCTGAGCCTGGTTAAGCATGGCGTCGAGCCAATTGGCATTGACCACTTCGGATTCCGCCGACAGCAACACCAGGTAGTTCCCCTTGGCCTGGGCACAGGCAGAATTGTTCAGCGCCGAGGCACTCAGGCGCTGACCGCTGCGCATTACACGAAGGCGATCGCCCTTGCCTTCAAGGCTGCTCAGCCAGGTTGCCAGCTCTTCGGATTGGCTGTGGTTGTCGGCAATCAGCACTTCGTGACGCTGATAACGGGTGCGCTGCAGCACACTGACCAGCGCGCGTTGCAGCGACTCAAGGTTGTCCTGGCTCTGGAGGATGATCGACACCAGCGGCCGTTCGGCGTGTTGATAGTCGATCTGGTAAGTCAGCGGCAGTGCCGAGCTGACCTGAGCGCGATAACCGCGCGCCGCCAGAGAGCGGGTCAGCACCTGACGTTCCTGAGCGCTGGATTCTTCTACCGGGGCATTGCAAATCAGCAAGGGTTCGGCCAGATGCGCCAGCCCTGCCAGGCCACCATCCTCGATCAGGCGCAGCAACAGATCGAACTCCAGCGCCTGGGGGTACTCGGTCGAGAAACCTTTGGCCTGAGCCAACACATCACGCTGGATCAACCAGTGGCGCGCCATCAACGACGGCACGGTTTGCAGCAGGTCGAGGTTGACCCCAGGGCGGAATACATCCGCCAGAGCGCCGTTGGCCTGACGCTGAAGCTCGTCCATCGCCACCGCGCGCACACCCTCGGCACCGGCCAGCTCAAGGCTGGCGCGCAGCAAACCGCTGGCAGTGAACTGATCTCCGGCCTCCGCCAGCAACAGCCAATCGGCGGTGGACTGGGCGACGATCTGGTTGATGCGCTCCACATAATTGGTTGTGCTGACTTTGACGAAGTGCACGGTGTCGCGCACGGACGTGGTCGCCGGTAAATCACCGGTGGTGAACACCACCAGGTTGAACGCCCTGCAGTGGCCACCGACCAAGCTATCGAAGGTCGCCTGCAACTTGACCATGTCGGCGTCCAGATCCAGCAACAGGATGCCGAACTGAGGACCACCATTATGCTTGGCCAACTGTGCAGCGATCGCCTTGAACTGCGCGGCATCCGGATTGCGCGCTTCGAGCCAGTTCAGCAACCGGCCGGACGGCATATTCTCGAACAGTCGGCGGTCTTGCTGACCCGGTAAAGCGTTCAGTCGCTCGGCCCAGGCTTGCAGCTTGAGGCCTTCTTCCGGCTCGTCGCTGTCCTTCAACGACTCCGCCAGACGCTTGACCACGGCCCGGTTGAACACGTTCAGGCTCAAGGCCTCCCACAACCGGCTACGCACAGTGCGGTCAGTGTCGTTGGGGTGAACGCGCATCAACTCATGCTGCTTGAGCAGGATGCCTTCCAGTTCCTGAAGTTGCAGGCGACCAGCAGGCATGGCGTGCAGCAGGAATTCAAATTCGGTCAGCAGGTCGAACACCGGTTTGTTGTAGAACGGCATTTCGACGAATTGCTCGGGGCCGAACGAGCGAATCGGCTCTTCCCCCACCTCGCGCCAGGCCGAGCGAATAATCAGGGTGCCTTTGAGCGAGCGACCTTCGATCAGGCAATCGGCCATGGCGGTAAAACTGTCCAGGGCGATCTGCTTGGCCTGGGCCAGCCCCTTGTCGCTGAGTGGCGTCGGGATCGAGGCCAGGAATTCGGCAAACTGCTCGCGCTCGGCAACGCTTTTGGCGTCTTTGAAGGTCAGCACCGTCAACACGTTGGTGTTGTGGTCCGAGGCGCCATAGTTCATTTCCCGCACAGCAAACGGAATCGGCAGGATCCGTGCCTTCGCGCAGGCCAGCAGGTAGAAGGTATGGCCGATTTCCTGCCATTCGAAACCGGTGCCCGGTGGCAGCAGGCTGTACCACTGTTGCAGCAGATCGGTACGGGTGACCGCATAGAACGGCGGCAGGAAATTATCCATGAACCGCACGACACGGTCTTCGGCCTGCTCCGAGTTGTAATCCTCATGAACCTTGCGGTCGCGGCGGAAGTAGTTCACTTCAGTGGCACGGGTCAGGTACATGATCCCGTAGCCATGGCACAAGCCGTAGTCGGGATTGGCTTCGAGAAACTCCACCGACTCGGTCAGTGCGCGGTGCAGCAGGAAGTCGTCATCGGCGGCAAACACCATGTATGGCGTGGTGACCTGATTGACACCGTAGGTGAGTTTATCCTGCAGCCCCTTATAGGTGTATTGCGGCAAGTGGCGATAGTCGACCGCCGGGAAGTCCCGGGTCATGTTCTCGTCACCCTCAGCGGACGAGTCCAGAACCAGAACCGAGCAGGGATAGCTGCTGTAGTACTGCAAGGTGCGCCGCAGGAACGCGCTCCGGTTGTGGGAAATCACCACCACCGTAAACCGTTCGCTCAGCGGTGCAACGTTGTTTTGAGCACTGTTTTGAACCTGCATCTTTCTATCCCCACAACCGGCCAATCGCCAAGAACCTGAAACCACTTTTGATTAACGAACGCGACGCAGATAGCCGTCCGGCGCCACGGTGATCAGCAGCTTGTTTTGCATCTGCTGGTCGATCTCGAAGTCCTTGTTTTCTTCCAGGTACTTCCATACCGCAGTTTTCGGGTTATCGCCCGGGCCCCAAGGACGATCCGGGAAGAAGTCAGCCGGCATGTCTTCGACCACGGTGTCCATCACCACGCAGTAGCTGTCCACCGAAACCAGTGGTGCGTATAGACGCAACTCTTCGAGCACATGATCGTGGGTGTGATTGGAGTCCAGCACCAGAATGACTTTCTTGCCTTCGGCCGCGACGCGCACTTGTGCGGCGATCGCAGGATCAATGCTCGAACCTTCGATCATCGAAATGCGTTTGCTCATCGGGTGGCTTTCGATGGCTTCGCGGTTGTGCGCACGGATGTCGAGGTCGATGCCCAGCACTTCGCCGTGACCTTGCAGCTCCAGCAACGATGCGTAGTAAATGATCGAACCGCCGTGGGCGATGCCGCATTCGATAACCAGATCCGGTTTGACCTGCCAGATGATCTCTTGCATCGCCATCATGTCTTGCGGCAGCTGGATGATCGGACGGCCCATCCACGAGAAATGGTAGCTGTATTTATGCTTGGCCGATTCGTTGAAGAAGTCCCGGGCAAGGCCAGTGAGTTTCTGGTCGTCACCTTGCTGGGCGATCTGTTCCCGGCATTCGGCTTCAAAGGCTTTGTTGATGCTGTTATCGGTCATTTCAAAATTCTCAATGGTCACTGGAACGAAGCGCTGTCGACGGCGTGATAGACGTAGCGTCCACCGGTCATCCGCTTGATTTCTTCGAGGTAATTGGAGTTCATCACAAACAGGTTGGCGCCTTCTGGCAGAGCGTCCATGGCCTCTTGCGGCGAGGACACCCGCACGCCGCTCAGTGGCAGATACCGGCCCTGTTTGGCCGGGTTGATATCCACCACGCGATCCACCGCCACGCCCGCGCGTTGCAGGAACAGCGAATAAATCACGCCTTTGGACGAGGCACCCCAGATCGCCGAACCCTGCTCGGGCGCGGCCTGAATGATCTGCACAGCGCGGTCGAGGCTGGTGGTGAAACCCTCGGGCAGCGTCAGGCGCGGCACCGGTTGTTCCGGGGTCAGGCGCAACGTCGACAGGTCGGCGACGATGTACAGGTATTGGCCACCGAACAGGTGGCCGGCCTCATGCACCGTGCCAAACATCCGGCGCAGGTCATCGAGGCGGAAATAATTGACATGCTCGTAGAACAGGTCGAACCAGGCGCGGTGCTCGAGAATCCAGTCCAGGCACGGCACTTCGATGTAGATCTGCCCGCCCTGATTGGCCTCGGCGATCTCGGCGAGAAAACTCACCGGATCCTGAATATGCTCCAGCACATGCCGCAGCACGATAGCGTCCGCCGACAGACCCAGGCCACGAGTGAACGGCGCTTTGATCACGTCGCTGTTGTCGCCCTCGTAAGCCGGATCAATGCCGGTGATCGAGTAACCCAAGCCTTTGAGCAGTTCTAAGAAATACCCCTTGCCGCAGCCGACTTCGATCAGCTCCTGACCCTTGAAGTGGCGGGCAATGATCCCCTCGACATCGCTCAAGTGCTTCTGGAACTGGCCGGAATGCGCCTGCTCGTTCTGATAGTCGGCGTCGTAGCTGAGCTTGTCGGCATCGAAGGCCTGATTGAAGATCAGCCCGCTCGTCTCGTCTTGCACCAACACCATGTCGGCGCAGGCCGAAGCTTTCGCTGATTGCGCATCGGCAAAGGTACGGTTCTGCAACACCGGCAGGTCGGCGACCCGATACAACTCATGCCTCATGCTCTGCTCCCAGTAGCTGTTGCAAGCGGTCCGCCACACCCCAGAATGCCATCGGCTCATGGGTCGGGTATGGGTAATGGCCCAGGTTCAAACGGATCGATGCGCCGCGTTCACGCAGCCGTTGTTCGACCAACGCCCTGACCGATATCGGCTGGCCGCTGGAACAATTGATCACGCCGTCAAATTCGCGCTGTTGCAGGATCGCGGCGAGGTAACCGGCGGCCGTGTCGATCGCCAGGTAATCGCGCAACTGCTCGCCGGCCGACATGTTGAAGCTGTCGTCCCCGGCCTCGATGGCCCGGTCCAGTGCCGCCAGCAAACTGTTGGGGTTCTGTCCTTGCCCATGCAGGTAAAACAGCCGCGCCCATTGCAAGGTGAACGGCTGTTGCCGTTGCAGATTTTCGAGGAACAGACGCAAGGTGTTCTTGGCCAGCCCGTAGGGGTTACTCGGCCGCGCCTCGGTCTGCTCGCTGAGCGGCCCGCTTTGCAGGCCATATTCGAAACAGGTGCCCGTCACCAACACCTGCGGCACGCCCGCCTCGACCGCGCCCTTGATGAACCGGTAATCGGCCATCAGGTTGTGCTCGACGTGAAACAGCGCCTGATAGTTCGGCAAGCCTGGCCAGGCGAGATGCGCCAAGGCATCGACGCCATCGGTCAGCGCGGCGAGGTCCAGGTCGGCGGCATGAATATCCGCCGCCACGAACTCCACGGCATTGATCCACGGCAGCTGTGCGGCGGTCTCGGCGTTACGCGCCACGGCCCGAACCTCGCAACCACGGGCGAGCAAGGCCGCGATCAGATGTCGGCCGACGAACCCGGTGGCCCCGGTCACGAGCACCTTCACAGCACGGTCAACTCAGGCACGGCGATCACGAATCGGCCGTCCCACTGCCGCACCTGCGCCAGTTGCTGACTGACTTCGTGCAGCAGATTCCATGGCAGAACCAGCACGTAATCCGGTTTCTCCAGATCGATCTGCGCCGGCGAAACGATCGGAATGCGACTGCCCGGCAAGTACTTGCCCTGCTTGTGCGGATTGACATCGGCCACCCAGGCCAACAGGTCCGTTTTGACCCCGGCGTAGTTGAGCAAGGTGTTGCCCTTGGCTGCCGCGCCATAACCGACCACGCGCTTGCCGTCAGCCTTGGCCTGCAACAGGAAACGCAGCAATCCGTGCTTGATGCGTTCAGCTGCGGGCGCCAGGGTCGCGTAGTACTCGGGGGTTTTCACTCCCGCTGCCAGTTCAGCCTGCAACTGCTGTTGAACGGCTGGCTGCACCTCACGGCGAACACCGTCGGCCCGCTGGACGAACACCCGCAACGAACCGCCATGGGTCGACAACTGGCTGACATCGAACACCTCCAGGCCATTGCGCTCGCACAAGGTCTGCACGGCGGTCAGGGACAGGTAGGAATAGTGCTCGTGATACAGCGTGTCGAACTGCTTCCCCGCCATCAGCGTCAACAGCTGCGGAAACTCGAACGTCGCCACACCGGTCGGCTTGAGCAAGCTTGCGAATCCGCCAAGGAAATCATTGATATCCGGCACATGCGCCAACACGTTGTTGGCGGCCATCAGGTCAGCGGCCCAGCCTTCGCTGTTCAGCTGCGCAGCGGTGTCGCGACCGAAGAACAGTTCGCGAATCTCCAGGCCTTTCTCCCGAGCCGCTTGTGCGGTGCTGCGGGTCGGTTCGACGCCCAGGCATGGGATGCCGCGCCCGGCCACGTACTGCAACAGGTAACCGTCATTGGCGGCGATTTCCACCACGCGGCTGTCGACGGTCAGGCCGAAACGCTCGATCATTTGCGCCACATAGCGCTCGGCATGGTCCAGCCAGGTGCTGGAGAACGAGCTGAAGTAGGCGTACTCGGCGTCGAACAGGCTGTCGGCGCTGGTGTAATCCTCGGTCTGCACCAGCCAGCATTGCTGGCACACCGCGACCTTCAGCGGCACCCATTGCTCGGCTTGCTCCAGCTGATCGGCGCGCACGTAGGCGTTGGACGGCGGCGAGGTGCCGAGATCGATCAGCGGCAAGGCCAGAGGAGTACCGCAACCACGGCAGTTCATAGACGCACTCCAGCGAAGTGTTCATCGAGCAAGGGATGGCTGGAATCCCGGGCCGACAGATTATTGACAGGCAACGGCCAGGCAATCGCCAGCCGTGGATCGTTCACCGACAACCCACCCTCATGCGCAGGCGTGTAATCGGCGCTGTGCAGATAGAGCAATTCGGCGTCACCGGTGAGGGTCTGGAAACCATGGGCGAACCCGGCCGGAATCAGCAGGCTGCGACCGTCCCCGGCCTTCAGGTGCTCGGCGTGCCAAGACAGGAAGGTCTCGGAGTCGGGCCGCAAATCCACTGCCACATCCCAGACCTCGCCGCGCAGGCAGGTAATCAACTTGGCTTCCGGCGCATTGGCATTTTGATAATGCAGACCGCGCACACTGCCTTGTTCGCGAGTGCAGGAGTGATTGATCTGGCGGATATGAAACGGCTGTCCGAAAGCGCTCAGGCTGCCTTCGCAAAACAGCCGCGCGAAGTGCCCGCGATCATCTTCGAAGCGTTTGTGCTGCACGCTGAACAGACCGGCCAGCGGCAAGGCTTTCAACAGAAATTCGCTCACAGCGCGCCTCGGTACAGGTTCAACTGGCCCAGGGTGACTTCACGCATGTCATCGCCGTTCTGCCACGCCAAGTGCCAGTCGAGGGTCTGGGTCAGGCATTGCTGCAATGACCAGCGCGGTTGCCAGGCCAACAGTTGACGGGCTCGGCTGCTGTCCAGGCGCAGCAGCCCGGCTTCGTGCAAATCACTCGGTTCGATGCGCAAGCCGCGTGCTTGCGGCCAGCGGCTGGCGAGCAGTTCGACCACTTCGCCGACGCTGCACATGTCTGCTTCGCTCGGGCCGAAGTTCCACGCGCCGGCAAACGCCGGGCCTTGTTCATAGAGGCCAGCGGCCAATTGCAGATAACCGGCCAGCGGCTCCAGGGCGTGCTGCCATGGGCGCACGGCTTGCGGGTAGCGCAGGGTCACAGGCTCGTCTGCGGACCAGGCCTTGAGCACGTCAGGAATCAAGCGCTCAGGCGCGAAGTCCCCGCCGCCCAGTACGTTACCGGCGCGCGCGGTGGCCAAGGCCAGACCGTGTTCGGCGTACTTGTCCGCCGGGAAAAACGACGCGGCGTAGGACTGGGCGAGCAATTCGCAACAGGCCTTGCTGCTGCTGTATGGGTCGTGACCGCCCAGCGCTTCATCCTCGCGGTACGGCCACAGCCATTCCTTGTTCGCATAAACCTTGTCGGTGGTCACCAACACGCAGGCGCGCACACCGCCGACCTGGCGGATCGCTTCGAGCAGGTTGAGGGTGCCCATGACGTTGCTGGAATAGGTACCAAGCGGATCGCGATAGCCTTCGCGCACCAGCGGTTGGGCCGCCAGGTGCAGGACGATTTCCGGCCGGGTTTCGGCGATCAGTTCCAGCAAGGCGCCGAGGTCACGCAGGTCGCCGCGCTGATCGTTGATGCCTTCATGCACCCGGGCCAGTTCGAACAGGCTCGGTTCGGTGGACGGATCGAGCGAAAACCCGCTGACCTCGGCACCGAGGCTTTGCAGCCACAATGTCAGCCAGCTGCCCTTGAAACCGGTGTGGCCGGTCAGCAGAACGCGTTTGCCGCGCCAGAACTCCGGACTCAGGCCCATTGCTTCCATGGGGCCTCCCCGCTCTGCCACAACGCTTCGAGGTGGTTCTTGTCGCGCAGGGTGTCCATCGGGTGCCAGAAGCCTTCGTGCTCGAAGGCCTTCAACTGTTCATCCTGGGCCAGACGGGCCAAGGGCTCGGCTTCCCAAGTGGTGTCATCACCGCCGATGTACGACAGCACTTTCGGTGAAAGCACAAAGAAGCCGCCATTGATCCAGCCACCGTCGCCACGGGGCTTCTCGGTGAAACCGAGCACCTGATCGCCGTGACGCTCCAGGGCACCGTAACGGCCCGGCGGTTGTACAGCGGTGACGGTCGCCAGACGACCGTGGGCGCTGTGGTAATCCACCAGTTGACGGATATTGATATCGGAGACGCCGTCGCCGTAGGTAAAGCAGAAGGCGTCTTCATCCTTGAGGTAACGGCCGGCGCGCAGCAAGCGGCCACCGGTCATGGTTTCCTCGCCGGTGTCGATGAGGGTGACACTCCACGGCTCGCTGTAGTTCTGGTGCACGTCCATGCGGTTGTTGCGCATGTCGAAAGTGACGTCGGAAGTGTGCAGGAAGTAGTTGGCGAAGAAGTCCTTGATCGCATAGCCCTTGTAGCCAAGGCAGATCACGAAGTCATGAATCCCGTGGGCGGAGTACTGTTTCATGATGTGCCAAAGAATTGGCTTGCCGCCGATCTCGATCATCGGCTTGGGCTTGAGGTGCGACTCTTCGCTGATCCGCGTGCCCAGGCCACCCGCCAGAATTACTGCCTTCATCGCTGTCCTCTTGCTCTTCGCGCGTTCCGGCAACCCCCGCAAGGGTCGCGAACCGTCAGATGCACATCATTTACCCGCAGCCATTGAGCCGTTCACACCCATTGGGGTGAAGGTTTTATGGCGATATACGGGGGACTTGCAGGAAGTGAGCCAATTGCGCAGGACAAAAAAGATCGCAGCCTTGGGCAACTGCTACAGGTGTCAATACATCCCTGCAGGAGCTGCCAAAGGCTGCGATCTTTTGACGTTTAGCGGGCAATAACGGAATCAGTCCGGCAACCAACCCCACAACCAGTGATTGAGGTTGTCGCCCCGCAGCATGAAATCCCGATGCACCGCTTCACGCAATTCATCGCCCATGCGGTAACTCGCATCCGGGTCGGCCAGGTGCATGCGGATCGCCTGCAGCCATTCGTCCGCGCTGTTGCTGTAGACCTTGGTGCACGGCAAGTGGCCGCGATAGGCCTCGGTGTCGGTGCAGATCACCGGGTACCCGCAGGCGCCATACTCCAGCAAGCGCAGGTTGCTTTTGCAGTCGTTGAAGATATGGAATTCCAGCGGTGCCAGCGCCAGATCGAGGTTCAGGCTGGCCAGTTTGAACGGGTAGCCCTGCAAGCCGATGGCGGAGTGAAACTCGTGGATGTAGGGGCGCAATTCGTCCGGGCACATGCCGAAGAACACCCACTCCACTTCGTTCGCCAGTTCGCGAACCACGTCGGCAATAATCTCCAGGTCACCGGTATGGCTGGTACCGCCCCCCCAGCCGACCCGCGGCTTGCTGGAGGTACGGCGGCGACTGGTCAGTGTCGCCCATGGCTCCGGCGATAGCATGTTCGGCACCACTCGGATCTCGCTGTGCATGCTCGACAACGCATCGGCCAGTGGTTGAGTGGTGACTACTACACGGTCACACAAGGCAATGCCTTCGCGCAGCATCTGTTCGGTATTGACCGGTTTGTTCCGCGCATGGGTGTTTTTCTTCGGCGCGCTGACCACGTAATCGTCAAGCTCGAAAATCCGCAACGCACTGGAATATTTCTTCATCCGCAGAATGTCACTGACTGCACCTTCGCTGTAACGGCATTGCAGGATGATGGTGTCCGGGGACAGGCGCTCGATCTCAACTGTCGACGGCGACTCATAAGCCCACCGAGCAATGACCCGGCCAGATGCTTCAAGCTCTGCCAAAGGTCCCGTGACGCGATAATGCCCGACTGCCGAACTGTTGACAGGCAAACCGAGAATCAGCGGCAAGGCTCGGGTACAGAACGGGTTCCAGTTATTGCGTAGCGACGGCTCCAGGCTGAAGCTGGAAAACCCAAGGCTCAGCGCCGGGCTGTAGGCCGGATCCTTGGCGATCTTCGGCAGCCATTTGCGATAGAAGATTTCCTGTTCATACTCGTGCAACGCCAATATCGAAGGCGGCGTCGGTGATACATCTTGCGGCACCCACACCACGCTGGCGTAAGGCGTCCAGACCACCAGATAACCATCCTTGCTCGCCCGCAAACACAAGTCGACGTCGCTGAGGCCCTGGGTGAAGGTCGCCTCATCGAACTGCTCGAGTTCATCGAACACTTGCTTGCGTACCATCAGGCAGTGATTGCTCACCGCGCTCCAGTTCTGGGTCACGTGCAAACGCTGCATGTAACCGCGAGAACCGGCCGCCTCGCCATGAAACGGCGAACCGACCGGCCCGGCCAGGCCAAGAATCAACCCGGCACTGACGATCGATCCCTCGGGGCCAAGGATGCGGGCACCGACCACACCCACTTCCGGGCGCTGGGCGTGATTGAGCAATTCATCCAACCAGTCACTGTCGCAGATCACTGTTTGCGCGCTGAGCAGCAGCAAGTACTCGCCATGCGCCAGGCTCGCGGCGAAGTTGCGGATCGCCGCGTCGTTGGCGTCACCGGCGTAACGCAGTACTCGCAGCATCGCGGCGCCCAGTTGCGCCATCGCCTCCAGCCAGTCGAGCATCGCCGGGTCGTCTGTGCCGCTGTCAACGATCAGGATTTCGTATTGGCTATAAGCTGTGCGCTCGATCAAGCCTTCGATGCAACGCTGCAAGGCGTACAGCGAATCGCCGGTCTGGATGATGATCGATACCAGCGGACGCGCCCCATGGAGGTAGTCGATCCGATTGATCAACGGCAACTCTTCTTGCCGGATCGTGTGCGCCACACCAATACGATCCAGGTGCGCGCCGACCATCCCGGCATTGTTCTCGATCACTTCGGGCAACGACAACCAGGCGGCGAAAGACTGACTCGACTCAACCTGGATTTCGGCGATGTGCTCAATGGTTTGCGGCCCGGCCTCTTCCACCAGACGCCATAACAAATCGTGTGGCGCCAGCTCACCGTGAGCCGAATCGAAACCGCCCAGCGTCATGAAGCGCTGCCGCTCGAAGGCCAGGGTTCGGCCGACATAGGGATAGGCGCGCATCAGATCAAGGTTGAAATCGGGTTTGAACACCGGGTCGACCGACTCGCCATCGACCAGCGCGCCCTCGTCGCTATAAGCACAGAGAATGCCCGCCGAACCCGCAATGCGTTCGGCCAGAATCAGCAGAGCCGACTCGCGCAAGGTGTCGCCAGCACGCAGCAGATAAAACCAGTGGGCACCTTCCAGTTGCGGTACCAGGGCATTGAGCTGTTGCGCCCAATCCGCCTGGAACGGCAACTGCACCACACGATCGTCGGTCGCACACACGGCATCGGA
Source organism: Pseudomonas sp. A-RE-19 (assembly GCF_019956555.1). Lineage (GTDB taxonomy): Bacteria > Pseudomonadota > Gammaproteobacteria > Pseudomonadales > Pseudomonadaceae > Aquipseudomonas. The sequence continues at coordinate 243,342 of NZ_JAHBDQ010000022.1, forward strand.
CAGCACCAGTACGGCCTGAGGCGCGTACAGTTGCTGGCCAATGCTCTGCAGCGAAGTCTTGAGCGCCACACCGTCAGCAGTGCTGTCGATCACGATCGGCACGATCTGCGGACGGAACGCCCAGCTGTCGAGGCGTTGCGGCATGAGCCGCTGCTCGACATCGGAGAACCTGCGGATCGCCAGCCATTCTCGGTAGAAATCGGCGTAGCTTTCGCTCTCCCCGCCCACCCGGCCAGTCACCACCGTGTTGCGGTTGCCCAGAATGCGCACCACGCAAAGCTCTTCCCAGGCGTGGGGCTGGTCAGTGATTTTGGCCAGTTCGATGTAGCGCACCCAACCCGATGCCGGCGCCGACTCACCGCTGCGCGCCGCGAGCATCTGTGAAAGCCAGCTCCACTCCACGGCTGCGGCCTTGACCATTTCCGGGGTTTTGCTCAGACGCTCCGGGTACAAACGTTCGGTGCTCAGCACAGTGCTTAGCGACACCAGATTGCCGCGGCGCATCAAGCACACGAACAAGGCGAAATCGAGCATGGCAACGAAACCGGCGCCTTCCTGAATCAGTGCCGGCAACAGCTCCAGTACATCGGCGCGACGCATCAGGGTCGAACTGAAGTTGCCGAGGAAATTCTTCGGCGTGCCTTCGAAGATCGCCAGCATGTCATCGCCCTTGAGCAAGGCGTCGTTCGGTGAGAACCGGCAGTTGTCGACCCGCGGCGGCAGAATGAAATTACCGGCATCGCTGAGCATCCGCAGGGCAAACACCACATTCACGTCCGCGTGGTCAATCAACACCTGCGCCTGCAAGGCAACGCTGGGTGAAAACAGGCGGTCGTCATCGCACAGCACTTTGATGAACTCGCCCCGGGCTTCTTCGACGCAACGCAATACGTTCTTCTGCAAGCCCAGACGCTGCGGGTTACGCAAGTAGCGAACCGGGTGAGCCGGCTCGATGAAGGCATCGACAATGTCGCGGATCTCGTCACTGAACGAATCGTCACAGATGACGATTTCGATGTGCTCGTAGGTCTGGGCGAGCGCACTTTCCAATGCCTGACTGAAGAAGCGCGAGTTGAAGGCAGGGATGACAATGCTGACGAGGGGGCGTTGATTCACGGCAGGAAACTCTCGAGCGGCGGGCCTCTACCCTTTCAGGCAGAGGCCCCGGAACCGCTTGCAAAAAGACGGTTGGCAGCTCGGCAGATGCAGGCTCAGACCTTGTTGAACAGGCCCAGCTGAGCAATCTTGCTGAAGGCCAGTTGCGAGGCCTGCAACATGGTTTGTTGCAAGGTCAGGCGGGTCATCACTTCAGCCGGATCGGAATCACGGATCGACGATTGGGTCTGGGCATTGGCCAGTTTCAAGCTCTGGTTGGTATCGCTCTGGGTATCCAGAGCAGCACCGCGACCACCGACAGAGCTCAAGGCGCTGGACAGCTGATCGGTGCCGCTGGCCAGGTTGGCAATACCGGAAGCCAATGATGCTTGCAGTTTCTGAGTAGCGATCGCGTTGCCATTGGTGGGCGTATTCAGAGCGGTTTTCAACTGGCTCACGGTGTCCAGGATGTTCTGGGTTTCGTGAGTGTTGACCGCGATGCTGAACTGATCGTTGGCAGCCGGCGTACCGCTCAGAGTGAAGCTCACACCCGATGCGGTGGCGACGCTGCCGGCCATGGTTCCGGTAGACACTGGCTTACTGTTGGCCGTCAAAGGCGCTGCGTACAGGTCGAAAGCGGTGGCGCTGGTGAACTTGAGGATCGCCGAACCGGTAGGGAAGCTGGCGTGGTAGTTCACCGGGTTGGTGATGCTGCTGGTGGTGACCTGCGCCGTCGAAGGGTTGCCCGGGCTAGCGGTTGCGGTGAAGGTGTCCGGTTTGGCCGCCAGGGTAAAGGTGTGTCCAGGCAACACGGTAGCCGCCGTATCACCGGCGCTCAGATTGATATTCAGGGTCAGTTCGACGCCACGGAAAGTGACGGCCTGGCCGGCCTTGTTGGCAGGATCGAAAGTACCGCCCTGGCTGGCTTCGGCGGTCACGTCGTTACCGGCCGAGTCAGTGATCTTCAACTGCGTACCGCTGACGAAGTCCACGGTATACGGCTCGCCACTGCGAAACTTGCTGTTGTAGGTAACGCCCGACGACACCTGGCCATTGGACAGGGTCACGCGACCGTCATCCACCGCCGGCGCAGTCATGGTGACCTGGCTGCGGCTGGTGTTGATCGCCTGCTGGAACGCATCCCAACCGGTGCTGTTGGTGGCCATCGACATGGTGTCGCCGATCGGCAGGTCAAGCGTCACCTGATCACCGTTGTAACTGTAGGTGCCGTCGTTGTTACGCGTGAACGGCACGGTATCGCCCTTGGAGCCGGCGAAGATGTATTTGCCGTTCTCGTCCTTGCTGTTCATCAGGCTCAGCAATTGCTCTTCGATCTGCCCCAGCTCCGAGGCATTGGCCTGACGGTCGGCATCCGTGTAACCGGCGTTACCGGCGCTGACGGCCAATTCCTTGGCCCGCTGCAATACGTTGCCGATGCTGGTCATCACCGCTTCGGTGGTGCCCAGGGTCGCCTTGATGGTGGTGGCGTTGGCCTCGTATTGATCAAGCATCGAAGCCTGTTGACCCAATTGCAGCAGACGCGAAGCGCCAACCGGATCATCGGCTGCGGTGTTGACGCGAACGAGGCTGCTGGCCTCTTCGCTGCTCTTGACCACGTTGGCGAAATTCTTCTGATAGTTGGCGGCAGAGGACTCGTAAAACTGGGCGGTAGAAATGCGCATGGGCTACGACTCCTTAAAGACTGTTGATCAGTGTGCTGAAGATTTCCTGCGCAGCCTTGATGATCTGCGAAGACGCGGTGTAGTACTGCTGATACTTGACCAGGTTGCCGGTTTCCTCATCGAGGTCGACACCGGACAGTGAATCGCGAGCGCCCTTGGCGTTGGCCAGGATAGCGTCGGTCGCGGCACTGTCGAGCTTGCCTTGCGCGGCTTTGGCGCCGACACCCTCGACCAGTTTGCCGTAAGCATCGGTCAGGGAAATGCCTTTACTGGCCGAACCGGTGTCTACAGTCTGCTTGGTCTGCAAGCCGGCCAGTGCGGTACCGTTGCGGTTGTCCAGCGTACCCGGCTGACTGAGCGTGACATTGATCGCGGTACCGTTACCTGGTGAACCGGCCACGGTCATGTCGAAGGTCGCGGTACGCTGCACGGCTGGCGGCCCCGGATCCATGATCGCGGCACCGCTGGCGTCGACCAGTGGAATGCTCAGGCTGAGCGTATTGTTCTGGCCCGGCACAATGGTGCCGCTGCTAAGTGCATTACCTTTGGCATCGAGCAACTGGTAAGTCTGGGTGGTGCCACCGGTGGCACCGAAAACCACTTTGACCGGCGTCGAATTCTTCAGCCCATTTTGAATGGCCAGAGTAGTGGCCGAGTCATAGATATCGAACTTCGTGGTCAGGGTCGGTTGACCGCTGGCCGGAATCGTCAATGTGCCGCTGCCGCCCGGCGCGATGGCCGCGCCCAACGGTGCCGCGATGGCCAGACGTTTGGAGTCGGTCATCTCGGTCTTGATGTTGGTCGCCGCGTTGCGGGTCGGGGTGATCTTGAACGTGTCGCCGGCGGCTGCGGTGCCACCGGAGAGCGTCATGGAGAAACCATCGATCACCGGTGGCGGCGTGGTCAGCGTGCTGAACGCGCCCATGGCGGTGCCTTCAGGCAGACGCTGCACGGTGTAGTTCGTGGCGCTGGTGAAGGTGACCTTGTAATCATTGATGGTCAGCTTGCCGCTGTCCTCGATGCTCACGTCGAAGTTGCCTGAGCCGGCGCTGTTGCCGACCGTGGCAACGCTGCGCTGAGCCATTTGCGCGGCACTGTTGATGCTGTTGAACAGGTTCGAACCGAAGTCACCGTTCTTGTCGATGCCCTGGGCCTGAATGGTGTTCATCTGATCGGCGACGACCAGCGCCACGCGCCCCAGCTCATTCATGGCCGGGTCCAGCACGGTGCTGCGATAACGCAACAAACCGCCCATCTCGCCACCGGTCATCACCGAAGTGATGTCGATGGTGCTCGAACCGCGATTGAGCTGAATGGCCGAACGCGACGGGTCGTCTTTGCCCGGCACCACTTCCAGCTTGCTGGCGGTGCTGCCCATGACCAGCGGCTGACCGCTGCCCAGGTAAATGTCGAGGTTACCGTCACGCTCGATCACTTGCGCACCGGTAAAGGTGGACAACTGGCGCACCGTCTCGTTGCGCGCGTCGAGCAAGTCGTTGGGCTGGCCGCCGGCGTTGGAAACTTCGGAGATCTTCTGGTTCAACTGGGCCACGGTGGCGGCCAGTTTGTTGACCTGATCGGCCATGTCCGCCAGGTTGCCGTTGATGTTCGCGTTCTGCGTCGTCAACTGGCTGGAGATCGAATTGAACCGGTTGCTCAGGGCTTGCGCATCGCTGAGCAGCAGTTGACGGGAAGCATCGTCGCCCGGTTTGGCGTTGACGTTCTGTACCGAGGCGAAGAACTTGGTCAGGGCGCCATTGAGGCCGGTGCCGCTGTCCGACAGCAACGCATCGAGCGGGCTGATCTGCCCGGCGTAGGCCGCCGAGTCGCTGTTGAGCGACGTGGTGGTTTGCAGTTGCGCATCGAGGTAGCTGTTATACACCCGGCGCACATCGGCGAGGGTCGTACCGGTGCCGATGTAGACATTGCCGAACTGATTCGAGGCCTTGCTGCCCTGCACGGTTTGCTGGCGTGAGTAACCGGCGGTGTCGGCGTTGGCAATGTTATTGCCGGTAGTCATCAGCGCGGTTTGGCTAGCGGATAAACCCGACATCCCGATATTGAGCAAACTCATGGTTCAAACCTTATGCCTTATGCCTATAAAGGCGTGGTGGAAGCGCCCGCCGCAGCGTAGTTTTGGTAACTCGTCATCTGCTTGGCTATCTGCGAAATCTTGCTTGCGTAATCCGGGTCGGTTGCATACCCGGCTTTTTGCAACTCGCGTACAAACTGTTCTGGGTTATCGGCCGACTTCAGCACATCTTGATAGCGATTATTGCTTTGCAGCAGCGTTACAAGGTCATGGAAGCTGTCCTTGTAAGAAGCGTAGGAACGGAACTCGGCCGTCTCCTTGACCATCTCGCCATTTCTGAATTCGCTGGTGATCGCCCGGGCCGAATCGCCCTTCCAGTTACCGCTGGCCTTGATGCCGAACAGGTTGTGGCTGCTGCTGCCATCCTGGGCGCGCATGACCGATTTACCCCAACCTGTTTCCAGGGCAGCCTGAGCCACCAGATAACGCGGATCGACACCGATGCGGTCGGCGGCTTCTTTGGCCATCGGCAGCATGGTGTTGACGAATTCGTCGGCGGAGCTGAAGGCTTTCTTCGCCGGCGCCAGGGGTATTTGAGCCATGGCACGACCGTAAATCTGCAGGCGCCCGCTGGCGGTCGTATCCGTTTGCGAAGCCAGCCAGTCGCCGTTGTACAGCGGGCCGGAACCGGTCTTGGTGCTCTGCGGCAACTGAACGTTGTTCAGCGCCGTTGTGGCGGTCGTTGCCGGGGTCGATACCGACGGCACCAGCCCGGCGAGCAAACGGTCGGCCAGTTTCGGCGGCAGCGCCAGACGCCGCTGATTGATCAGCGCCATGTCATTGCGATGAGCGCCCTCGCCCGCGCTTGCCGGCGTCTTCACCGAGCGTGAAGCCCACAACGGGCGCTCACCATTGAGGCGCGACAGCGGCCCGTGAGTAGCGACCGTACCGGCGGCAATCGGTGTTTCCACAGCGGCTTTCGCGGCAGCCTGCTTGGCGGCAGACGCTGCCTCGGCCTCACCCGGCGCCATCGGTTTGTTCTTCGACATCTGGCGCATCAGCACGTCCGCCAGACCAATACCGCCGCCTTCGCGGGACATGGAAATAGCCAACTGCTGGTCGTACATTTCCTGGTATTGCTTGGCTGCCGGTGTGTTGAGCGGATTATCCTGGCCCAGCGCTTCGGTGGCCGAACGCATGGACTTGAGCATTTCACCAAGGAACAGCGACTCGAATTCCTGCGCGACCTTGCGCATGTTCGCATCGCTGTTCTTGTCGCCAACCTTGAGCTGGTTCAGGCGATTCAGGTCCGAGTAGGAACCCGAGTCACTGCTGCTGACCAGACCGCTTTTGCGCATATCCATGATCGCCGTCCTCAGATCACGATCAGGTCGGCTTGCAACGCGCCGGCCTGCTTCAGCGCTTCGAGGATCGCCATCAAGTCACCCGGTGCCGCGCCGACCTGGTTCACCGCTCGGACGATTTCGTCGAGGGTGGTGCCCGGGCCGAACTTGAACATCGGTTTGGCTTCTTGCTGAGCGTTGACCCGCGAGCGCGGCACGACCGCCGTCTGCCCGTTGGACAGCGGGCCGGGCTGGCTGACGATCGGGTCTTCGGTGATGGTCACGGTCAGGCTGCCGTGGGTCACGGCGGCCGGGGAAACCTTGACGTTCTGGCCGATCACGATGGTGCCGGTGCGCGAGTTGATGATGACTTTCGCCACCGCCTGGCCCGGGTCGACTTCAAGGTTTTCGAGGATCGACAAATAGTCGACCCGCTGACTCGGATCGAGTGGCGCAGTCACGCGGATCGAACCACCGTCGATGGCCTGAGCAACACCAGGGCCTAGCATGTCGTTGATCTTGTCGACGATGCGCTTGGCGGTGGTGAAGTCCGAACGGTTGAGGTTCAGGGTCAGGCTATTGCCCTGGTTGAAACCGCTTGGCACTGCACGCTCGACCGACGCGCCACCCGGGATACGACCGGCCGACGGAACGTTGACAGTGATCTTCGAACCATCACGCCCCTCGGCATCGAAACCGCCGACCACCAGGTTGCCCTGAGCGATGGCGTAGACGTTGCCGTCGATACCTTTGAGCGGCGTCAACAGCAAAGTACCGCCACGCAGGCTCTTGGAGTTACCAATGGACGCTACGGTGATATCCACCTGCTGACCCGGCTTGGCAAACGCCGGCAAGTCGGCACTGATCGATACTGCCGCGACGTTCTTCAGCTGCACGTTACCCGAACCTGCCGGCACCTTGATGCCGAACTGCGAAAGCATGTTGTTGAAGGTCTGCAGGGTGAACGGGGTCTGGGTCGTCTGGTCACCGGTGCCGTTAAGCCCGACCACCAGGCCGTAGCCGATCAATTGGTTGGAACGCACGCCGGAAATACTGGCGATGTCCTTCAGCCGCTCGGCTTGAGCATCGAAGGCCGCCGTCAGCAACAGGGCGCCCACCATAAGGCTTTTCAGATTCAACGTAGCCACCTAGAAAGGGAACAGCGGGCTGAGGAAGAAACGGTCGAACCAGCCTGGCTGACTCGCATCGGCAAACGCGCCGGTGCCCGAATAGGTGATGCGTGCATCGGCAACGCGAGTCGACGACACGGTGTTGTCGGTGGCGATGTCATCGGCGCGAACGAGGCCGGCAATCCGCACCAGCTCATCACCGGTATTGAGGGTCAGCCACTTCTCGCCACGCACGGCGATGATGCCGTTGGGCAACACGTCGGCGACGGTCACGGTGATCGAACCGGTCAGGCTGTTGCCCTGCCCGGCTTTACTGTCACCCTTGGTCGCGCGATCGCCGCTATAGCCGGCGTCCAGACTGAGATCACCACTGCCTAACGGGTTATTCGTGTTGGGCACCGAACCAAACAGCGAGGACAGACCGATGGTGGCCTTGCTGGTCTTGTCGACCTGGGAGTTGGCGTTTTTGCTGGCCTGGGTCTTTTCGTTCAAGGTGATGGTAATGATGTCACCCACCCGGAACGCCTTGCGGTCGCTGTACAGGTTCTGTTCGAAACCGGCCTGGTAGATCGAGCCGTTATTGGCCGCAGCCGGCAGCGGCGTGCGCGGCAACACCGGGGCGTAGTAAGGGTCATTGGGTCTCGGCGTCGGACCAACGCAGCCCGCGAGCACGACGACCCCACTCAGTGCCAGAACAGATACAAAGCGATTCATGACCCTACCTCACGGTGTTGCTGGCGACCTCATGGCCGCCTCATAGACTTGATTACAGATTCTGCGTTACGAACGAGAGCATCTGGTCGGCGGTGGAGATCACCTTGGAGTTCATCTCGTAAGCGCGCTGAGTAGTGATCATGTTGACCATCTCTTCAACGGTGCTGACGTTGGACGTTTCCAGGGTGTTCTGCAGCGTGGTACCGAAACCGGCGAGGCCCGGGGTACCGACTTGCGGCGCGCCGCTGGCAGCGGTTTCCAGGAACAGGTTGTTACCCACGGCTTGCAGACCGGCCGGGTTGATGAAGTCGGCGGTTTGCAGGTTGCCGATCACCTGGGACGCCGGGTTGCCGGCAACGGTGATGGACACGGTGCCGTCACGGCCGACGGTGAAGGTCTGGGCGTCGTTCGGAATGACAATCGCCGGCTCCAGGGCGAAGCCGCTGGCGTTGACGATCTGGCCGTTGGAATCCAGGTGGAACGTACCGTCACGGGTGTAGGACGTGGTGCCATCCGGCTGCAGAATCTGGAAGAAACCGCGACCGTCGATGGCCATGTCCAACGGCTGCTCGGTGGTTTGCAGGCTACCGGCGGTGAAGTTTTTCTGGGTGCCGACGATGCGCACACCGGTACCCACTTGCAGACCCGACGGCAATTCGCTGTCCTGGGTCGACTGGGCGCCTGGCTGGCGTTTGATCTGATACAGCAAGTCCTGGAACTCGGCGCGGTCACGTTTGAAACCCGTGGTCGATACGTTCGCCAGGTTGTTGGAAATGGTGGTGAGGTTGGTGTCCTGGGCGGACAGACCTGTTTTGGCAACCCATAGAGCCGGAAGCATTCGATTCTCCTCGTGCGCCTGTTTTACGGCGCGACGTTCTGGTAATTAGCTGATCTGCAAGACCCGAGCCATGGCCTGGTCATCGTCTTTGGCGGTGTTCATCATCTTGATATGCAGCTCGAACTGCTTGGACAGCGCCAGCACCGAGGTCATTTCTTCCACGGCATTGACGTTGCTCGACTCAAGGAACCCGGACACCAGTTTGACGTTGGCATCGGCCTGCGCCGGCTTGCCGTCCTTGGTGTGGATCGAACCGTCCAGGCCTTTGGTCATGTTCTTGAAGTCCGGATTGACCAGTTTGATGCGGTCGACTTCGGCCATTACGCGCGGGCCTTCGCCCATCGCGCGAATGCTGATGGTGCCGTCTTCGCCGACTTCGATTTGTTGCTCGGGCGGCACGGCAATCGGCCCGCCATTGCCTACCACCGGCATACCGTTGCCGGCGCGCAGCACGCCCAAAGCGTCAACGTTCAGGCTGCCGGTGCGCACGTAGCTTTCACCGCCATCGGGGTTCTGCACGGCGATCCAGCCGTTGCCTTGCACCGCGACATCGAGGTCGCGGCCGGTTTCCACCAGCGCACCCGGGGAGAAGTCGGTGGCCGGACGTTCGCTCATGGCAAACGCACGCGCCGGAAAGCTGTCACCAAACACCGGCATCGAACGGGCCTGTTCCAGGTCCTTCTGAAAACCGTTGGTAGAGATGTTCGCCAGGTTGTTGGCATGAGCCTTCTGCGCCAGTGCATTCTGGCTGGCGCCGGTCATTGCCACATAAAGGTACTTGTCCACACTCTTTCCTCTGCATGCCGGACGTTTGCCGCCCACCGCTGTACTGCTGAGCCATAAGCAATTTGCAGACCAACTTTTTTCTGGCGGCGCAGGGCTCGGCAAACAAAGGACTTGAGGGATCTGGAGGGGAAACTGGAAATGTATCGAAGTCGAAAAACCGGCGGTGTTATGCCGCTTCGCGGCAAAGGATCAAAAGATCGCAGCGTGCCGCAGCTCCTACATTTGGAATGCGGTTTCCTGTAGGAGCTGCGGCACGCTGCGATCTTTTGATCTTAAAGGCTGCTGTCCTTGCCAACCTCATACTCACGCAACTTGTTGGCAATGGTGGTATGCGAAACCCCCAATCGTTTGCCCAGTTGCCGACTGCTCGGATGCTCGGAATACAAGCGCTCCAGCACCGCCTTTTCGAAGCGCCCGACAATTTCGTCCAGCCCGCCCTCAAGGGAGAAATCGCCAAGCGGCTGACGCACGCCGTAGTCCGGCAGTCGAATGTGTTCGGCTTTGACGGTGCCGCCGTCGCACAGGGATACCGCCTGGAACAGCACGTTTTCCAACTGCCGCACATTGCCCGGCCAATGGTAGTGACTGAGCCGCTCCATCGCCGCCGGCGCCAGTTTCGGCAACGGGCAACCGATCTGCCGACTGGCCTGATCGAGGAAGTGCTCCACCAGCGGCGTCAAACCGTCGAGGCATTCGCGCAACGGCGGGATGTGCAGCGAGAGCACGTTCAAGCGATGGTACAAATCCTGGCGAAACTCACCGCGAGCGCACAGTTCGGACAAGTCCACTTGAGTCGCGCAGATCACCCGCACATCCAGATAGACCTCTTCATCGCTGCCGACCCGACGGAAACAGCCGTCCTGCAGAAAGCGCAGCAATTTCACCTGCAAGCGCGGGCTCATTTCACCGACGCCATCGAGGAACAACGTACCGCCCGCCGTCAGCTCCAACAGCCCGAGCTTGCCTTCGGCCCGCGCCCCTTCGAAAGCGCCAGGGCCGTAGCCAAACAATTCGGTCTCGGCCATGGACTCCGGCAGACCGGCGCAGTTGAGCGCCATCAGTGGTGATTGCCCACGCGGGCTCGCCAGGTGACAGGCCCGCGCCAACAACTCTTTGCCGGTGCCGGTTTCGCCTTCTATCAAGAGCGGCGCATCCAGCGGTGCCATGCGCCGCGCTTCGCGCACCACAGCCGCCATCACTTTCGAGCTCTGGAAAATACTGTCGAAGCCGCGCAATTCCTGCTTGCGTACGTTATAGATGCGCTCACCCACCCGATCAGCGCGATGCAACGTCAACACCGCACCGGCCATGGCCTCGCTTTCGTCATGCTCCGATTGCAGTGGCGCGATGTCGGCGAGAAACACGTCACCCTTGACCTTGACCCGCAAGCCGTTGATCCGCGACTTGTTGGCGCGCACCAGCTCCGGCAAATCAAAATCCTCGGCGTACCGCGACAGCGGAATCCCCGGCACTTCATCCACCCGCACCCCGAGCAACTGCGCCGCCGCACGGTTGGCCGCGACGATAGAGCCGCCCATGTCGATCGACAGCACCGGAAACTCCAGGGCCCCGAGCAAGGCGTTGAGCTCCATGTGCCGACGTTCGCTGGGCATCAGCCCTACGCGCTTGACGCCGAATACCCCGGCAATCGCCTCGAACTTCGGACGCAACGCCTGGAACTGAATGTTGATCAGGTTCGGACAGTGCAGATAGATCGCATTGCCGTGCTCACCGCCCACTTCGCCGCGGGCGACGTTGATTCCGTACTCGACCAGCAGGTTGAGAATGTCGCGCAGGATACCGATGCGGTTCTGGCAGTGGACTTTGATACGCATATAAAGGCCCGAAAAAGCGGTGAGTGAGGTTAATGCCGAGCGCACAACCTGTGGGAGCGGGCTTGCTCGCGAAAGCGGACTGTCTGATACATCAATGTCGGATGTGCCGACGCTTTCGCGGGCAGCCCGCTCCCACAGGGGTATTCGCAGTGACTCGGACGTATTTTTTTACTGAGCGGCTCAATTGGTCGTCAAGATTATGTGACACCCATGAGCCATTTCAAACCCGTAAATATCAATACTTGCGCCACAGCAGCCAATCCGTAACGAATACTTTACGAAAAGAGAGGATTTTTCCTACTTTCAACGAGAATCACCTGCTGCAACACGGCGCACCTTGGGGTATTTCTAGGTCCATAGCTGTACACACAACAAGAACGAATCCCCTAGCAGGAGAGCAGCATGAAGCAGACGCAATACGTGGCTCGCGAGCCCGATGCGCAAGGTTTTATCGACTACCCCGCCGAAGAACACGCGGTGTGGAACACGCTGATCACTCGCCAGCTGAAAGTGCTCGAGGGCCGTGCGTGCCAGGAATACCTGGACGGTATCGAAAAACTCGGTCTGCCCCACGACCGCATTCCTCAACTCGGTGAAATCAACAAAGTCCTCGGTGAAACCACCGGCTGGCAGGTTGCCCGGGTCCCCGCACTGATTCCCTTCCAGACCTTTTTCGAATTGCTGGCGAACAAGCAGTTTCCGGTGGCGACGTTTATTCGTACCCGCGAAGAGCTGGATTACCTGCAAGAGCCGGACATTTTCCACGAGATCTTTGGCCACTGTCCGCTGCTGACCAACCCCTGGTTCGCCGAATTCACCCACACCTACGGCAAACTTGGCCTACAGGCTTCCAAGGAAGAACGCGTGTACCTGGCGCGCCTGTACTGGATGACCATCGAATTCGGTCTGGTCGACACGCCGCAAGGCCTGCGCATCTACGGCGGCGGTATTTTGTCCTCACCCAAAGAAACCGTTTACTGCCTGTCAAACGAACCTGAGCATCAGGCGTTCGATCCGCTGGAATGCATGCGTACGCCGTACCGCATCGACATTCTGCAACCGCTGTACTTTGTCTTGCCGAACCTCAAGCGCCTGTTCGACCTGGCCCACGAAGACATCATGGGCATGGTCAAACAAGGTATGCAGCTGGGGTTGCATGCGCCGAAATTTCCGCCAAAAGCGGCGTGACCCGCGCCTTTTGGCATCAAGTGAGTCTGTTACGGATCGCCGCTTTGCTTTAGCGTGGTCCCACTGACGACCGTTTTTCAAAACACTCGATTTCAGGAACACATCATGTCCACATTGAACCAAGCCCATTGCGAAGCCTGCCGCGCCGATGCCCCTCAAGTCAGCGACGAAGAATTGCCGATCCTGATCAAGCAGATCCCTGACTGGAACATCGAAGTCCGCGACGGTGTGATGCAGCTGGAAAAAGTTTTCCTGTTCAAGAACTTCAAACACGCGCTGGCGTTCACCAACGCCGTCGGCGAAATCTCCGAGGCCGAAGGCCACCACCCAGGCCTGCTGACCGAGTGGGGCAAAGTCACCGTGACCTGGTGGAGCCACTCCATCAAGGGCCTGCACCGCAACGACTTCATCATGGCCGCGCGCACCGACGAAGTGGCCAAGAACGCCGAGGGCCGCAAATAATGCATTTCGACGCCATCGGTCGAGTACCCGGCGACCCGATTCTCGGCCTGATGGAGGCCTATGCGCTGGACCCTAACCCGCGCAAATTCGACCTTGGCGTGGGTGTCTACAAAGACGCCCAGGGCCTGACACCAATCCCCGAGGCGGTGAAGCTCGCCGAGCAGCACTTGGTGGATCGTCAATCCACCAAGACCTACATCGGCGGCCACGGCAATGTAGCGTTCGGCAAGGTCATCAACGAGTTGGTGCTTGGCGCTGATTCGGCGCTGATCGTCGAACAACGGGCCGGCGCCACTCAAACACCGGGCGGCACTGGCGCGCTGCGCTTGAGCGCCGACTTCATCGCCCAATGCCTGCCGGGCCGTGGCGTGTGGTTGAGCAACCCGACCTGGCCGATCCACGAAACCATCTTCGCGGCAGCCGGGGTCAAGGTCAGTCACTACCCGTACGTGGGCAGTGATAACCGTCTGGATGTGGACGCGATGCTGGCGGTGCTCAATGAAGCCCCCAAGGGCGATGTGGTGCTGCTGCACGCCTGCTGCCACAACCCGACCGGTTTCGACCTGTCCCATGACGATTGGCGCCGGGTGCTGGACGTGGTGCGCAGCCGTGATTTGCTGCCACTGATCGACTTCGCCTATCAGGGCTTTGGCGACGGACTGGAGCAAGATGCCTGGTCGACCCGGCTGTTCGCCGCCGAGTTGCCGGAAGTGCTGATCACCAGTTCCTGCTCGAAAAACTTCGGCCTGTACCGCGACCGTACTGGCGCGCTGATTGTCTGTGCGCAAACCGCCGACAAGCTGGTGGACATCCGCAGCCAACTGGCCAACATCGCCCGTAACCTGTGGTCGACGCCACCGGATCATGGCGCCGCCGTGGTCGCGACCATCCTCGGCGATCCAGAGCTGAAAAGCCGCTGGGCCGACGAAGTGGAAGCCATGCGTTTGCGCATCGCCCAGTTGCGCAGCGGCCTGGTCGAAGCGCTTGAACCCCATGGCTTGCGCGAGCGCTTTGCGCACATTGGCGTGCAACGCGGGATGTTTTCCTACACCGGTTTGTCGCCGGAGCAGGTCAGGCAACTGCGCGAGCATCACAGCGTGTACATGGTCAGCTCAGGCCGGGCGAACGTTGCCGGGATCGACGCTACGCGTCTGGATTTGCTGGCCGAAGCTATCGCTGACGCCTGCAAGTAACCCCTCAAATACCTGCAAGCCCCCCTGTGGGAGCGAGCCTGCTCGCGATAGCGATTTTTCAGTCACATTGATGCTGAATGTGCCGCCGCTATCGCGAGCAGGCTCGCTCCCACATTTGAAATGCAATCTCCTGTAGGAGCTGCCGAAGGCTGCGATCTTTTGATCTTGATCTCCAATACCCCCCAAAAGATCGCAGGCTACACCAGCGCCTACACAGACCTGTCTAGACAATCCCATCCGTCGTAACAATTGGATATAAAAGTCTTTTTGTCATTTCTCCTGCTGTATCCTGCCCAGGCTTTTTAGAAAGCGCGGATCTACCAGATCTATCAACAGACTTAGCGAGGAGCGCGAACATGCACGAGATCCCTAATCTCCCCTTCCCAAGCCTGCACGAAACTGAGCAGACAACCACGCAACAAGCCGGTGCCCAACAGCCCGAGACGAAAGAAGCACCTGAACGCCGCCAGGCCGACAGCGAAGACTGATACCTGCACGACCAGACCGTGTGGAAAGCGCTAATATGCGCTTTCCACACCGCCTGAACCTCGAGCGTTCCCATGACCGATGAATCCAGCATCACATTCAACGAAGCTCAGGCCAGCGTCCTGATCGGCACCGCCGAGAAGATGATCGAGATCTGGAACCGCCTTCCCCCCGAGAAACAGGCCGCTCTGCTGGCCCGCTTCGGCAGTGAAGAAAACGCTCTGGCCGCCCTGGTCACGACGCAACTGGTTGCCCCCGCAAAATCCTGATTATCCCCGCACGGCAAATAGTTTTACTTTTTCACGACCCGCAACCGCCCGCGCCGTTATCATAAGCAGCCTATCTATCCTGCTGCCCCGTGGATCTTTACCCATGTCAGAAACCCAGCGCCCCCTGGCGGTCACGCTGCAAGTCGTTTCCATCGTCCTGTTCACGTTCATCGGTTACCTGAATATCGGCATTCCCCTGGCCGTATTGCCCGGCTACGTCCACAGCGACCTCGGTTTCGGCGCCGTGATCGCCGGGCTGGTGATCAGCGTGCAATACCTGGCCACCCTGCTCAGCCGCCCTTACGCCGGGCGCATCATCGATAATAAGGGCAGCAAACTGGCGGTGATGTACGGCCTCGCCGGCTGCGGTTTGAGTGGCGTGTTCATGCTGATTTCGGCCTGGACGCAAAGCCTGCCCACGTTGAGCCTGATCAGCCTGTTGATCGGCCGACTGGTGCTCGGCAGCGCGGAAAGTCTGGTCGGCTCCGGGTCGATCGGCTGGGGCATCGGTCGGGTCGGCGCGGCGAACACCGCCAAGGTCATCTCCTGGAACGGCATCGCCAGTTACGGCGCGCTGGCGGTCGGCGCGCCGCTGGGGGTGCTGCTGGTGAGTCAATTGGGCTTGTGGAGCATGGGCGTGAGCATCGTGCTGCTGGCCGTGCTGGGCGTGGCACTGGCTTGGCCGAAAACCGCGGCACCGATTGTCGCGGGTGAACGTTTGCCGTTCATGCACGTGCTGGGACGGGTGTTCCCTCATGGCTGCGGCCTGGCGCTGGGCTCCATCGGCTTTGGCACCATCGCCACATTCATCACGCTGTATTACGCCACTCAGCATTGGTCCAACGCGGTGCTGTGCCTGAGCCTGTTCGGGGCCAGCTTCATTGGCGCGCGATTGCTGTTCGGCAACCTGATCAACCGCCTCGGCGGTTTTCGCGTGGCGATTGCCTGCCTCTCGGTGGAAACCCTCGGGCTGTTGCTGCTGTGGCTGGCACCGGATGCCCATTGGGCACTGGCCGGTGCGGCGCTGAGCGGTTTCGGTTTCTCGTTGGTGTTCCCGGCCTTGGGCGTGGAAGCGGTCAACCTGGTGCCCGCCTCCAGCCGTGGCGCGGCAGTCGGGGCTTATTCACTGTTTATCGATTTGTCGCTGGGGATTACCGGGCCATTGGCCGGTGCGATTGCGGCGGGGTTCGGTTTTGCTTCGATCTTCCTGTTTGCCGCATTGGCCGCGCTGAGTGGCTTGGCACTGAGCATCTATTTGTACCGGCAAGCGCCAAAGCACCTTAATGAAAAGCACCGCGAAGAACGCAACGCCCGTTAGAAATCCACCTTGCCCCGCCCGGCCTTGATGCTGCCGCGCTTGGTTTTGGATTCGAGCCGACGCTTCTTCGACCCGAGGGTCGGCTTGGTCGGGCGGCGTTTCTTTTCCACTTTGGTGGCGCTGAGGATCAACTCGGTCAGGCGCTCCAATGCATCGGCGCGGTTCTGCTCCTGCGTACGGTATTGCTGGGCCTTGATGATCAACACGCCTTCGCTGGTGATGCGACTGTCGCGCAACGCCAGCAGCCGTTCCTTGTAGAACTCGGGCAAGGACGAGGCCGGAATGTCGAAGCGCAGGTGCACGGCGCTGGAGACTTTATTGACGTTCTGCCCACCGGCGCCCTGGGCGCGAATGGCGGTCAATTCGATCTCGGCGTCTGGCAGATGCACGTTGTTGGAAATTACCAGCATGGAAATAGGTCCGGTATCAGGGTGTTCAGGATACCGCGAATGACGATTTTGATAGCGGTAGATTGCTGCGATATCTTTCCCGCCGTGGGTCTTGTAATTGAAATGGGAGTTGCCTTATCTGAAATGGTTGTACTAATCTGACAACCAAAATCAAAAGGATATGATTGCAATGACCCTCGAAAACATTCGCTATTATTTTTCCGTAACATGCTTGGTATTAGGTTGCTCCGGCCTACCCGCGGCCGTTGTTGTATGGTGCATAACTGAAGTGATTCCCTTGGAGGGAAAGCATCTATACATCGCCTACCTGACAACATATGCCATCATCGTCTTTTTTGGCTTGCGCTTCTATATTCCGAGGTTGCGGGGGCACGCATAAATAACTTGCCCCACCAATCACCTACCCCGAAACTGTAGAAGCATGGTATTTATGGTAAACGAATCGACCAAGGCTTCCAGAGCCAAAGCCAACTTTCCCGTTTGGTGATAAGCCCTTTCATAATTAATCGGATCATGCCTGAATAGCTCGAACGCGCCATACTTTGGAATTTTCCTATACATTCCGTAGCCAGACAAAATCAAGTCTAGAGAGTAATAAACCATATCAGCCTGATAATCATCCTTAATCACGGCCCGATACATATACCTAAGTGGTCCAATCGTACCCGGCACATCAGGGCCGTTATAGATATTCCCTACCCCCTCATAAATATTATTAGTGCCGTGGCTGATTAAAAACCCGCCCGGTATGACGCCAATTCCTCCAGGAATTGCAGTAGCCGCAACCCCCGCTCTAACCTGCATGACGCCCGCCGCCACACCAACACCATTCTGCAGGTAAAAACGTGCCTTTGACGATAGCTCTTCGTACTCGCTTATGAGCTCCTGAACCCCTTGCCACGCGCTGATTACCCCCTCATCAACGGCTTGGATCACCTCATTGGCGTAGGCAGAAATAATCGAACTGAATCGCAACCGTGTAAAACCGTCAGAAAGATGCGTCATGCCGATGTTGCATCCAACCGCAACCAGATCAGAGGCGGCTCTAGTCACATCGTGAATATCGCACGAAGTTTCATTCATCTTCATTCGCCCAAGTACTGTATGCACTCGTTGCCCCAGGAACGTGCGCCCAGGCAATGTTTCTATAACGAATGGACACCTGTTCTTGCGGCTCTGCATCATTCATACGAATAGCATGAGGAACTTGTTGACTGATATGCGCGATGCGCGCGCCAGTGAGATGGATTGAATAATATCGCTCCTGCCCTCCAGTTGTTGCGGTGCGGTAAAAATTGATAATGCACTCCACTTCTTCACGCTCATGCAACGCGCTCGCCAACAGAGGTGAAGATTTATCGATAGCCTTGGTGATCATGACCGGCATATGCTTGCCGCGACCACCGGCCATGGTACCGTCATTTCCCGTCAGCATATCGTGCAAGTAAGCCAACACCATTATTTCGTCCTGATGGCCGGACTGACATTTATTACCGATGGAGCTTTGACCGGAGCAGCCAGCGGAAATCAAACCTTGACGCTTACCGGTAATAGTCATGTAGCTGTGACTGGCCATAACCACTCCTTATGCATTGGGAGCGCCAGCCTATGACAAAAAGCAACCGACAGGTTGTAGGCTACTTCTGAATTAACGAAGCTCTTTCTGCTTTTCAATTTTTCCGAAATTACTGTAGTAAACAGCGAATGATCATGTAGGAACAAGACTTCAGTACAATCCAAAAGTCATACAGCAGAAACAACAAACCCGGCACATGGCCGGGTTTGTTGTTTCTGCACGCTGCGTTATTTCACTGCAGCCTGCAACGCCTGCTGGGCGCTACGCTTGTTCTTGATGCCGTAGCAGACCCACATGAACGCGACCCACACCGGAATCGCGTACACCGAGATCTGGATACCCGGGATCAGCAGCATCACGCCGAGGATGAACGCCACGAACGCCAGGCAGATGTAGTTCCCGTACGGGTACCACAGGGCCTTGAACAACGGCGTCTGTTTGGTCTTGTTCATGTGCTGACGGAACTTGAAGTGCGAGAAACTGATCATCGCCCAGTTGATCACCAGGGTGGCTACCACCAGCGACATCAACAGTTCCAGCGCGTTTTGCGGAATCAGGTAGTTCAGCAACACCGCGATCAACGTCACAGCGGCCGATGCCAGGATCGAACGCACCGGCACGCCACGCTTGTCGATCTTCGACAGGGCCTTCGGCGCATCGCCCTGCTCGGCCATGCCCAGCAGCATACGGCTGTTGCAGTAGGTGCCGCTGTTGTACACCGACAGCGCCGCGGTCAGGACCACGAAGTTGAGGATGTGCGCGGCGGTGTTGCTGCCGAGCATC
The DNA here is from genome assembly GCF_019956555.1 of Pseudomonas sp. A-RE-19. GTDB lineage: Bacteria > Pseudomonadota > Gammaproteobacteria > Pseudomonadales > Pseudomonadaceae > Aquipseudomonas. The sequence goes on from NZ_JAHBDQ010000022.1 coordinate 262,482, forward strand.
GAGAACACTTGTACGAACGGGCTGCCGCTATACGCGTCGCCGGAAGCATTCAGGGTGGCCAGCAGACTGTCCCAAGGCGTCAGCGACAGCAGGACCACCAGCGCACCGATGTAGAAAATCAAAATCCGGTAGATCACCTGGTTGATGGCTTTCGGGATCACGGTTTTCGGTTTGTCGGCTTCAGCGGCGGTGAAACCGAGCATTTCCAGGCCGCCAAACGAGAACATGATGATCGCCATGGCCATCACCAGACCGCTGACACCGTTCGGGAAGAAGCCGCCGTGGGACCACAGGTTGGTCACCGAGGCTTGCGGGCCGCCGTGGCCGCTGACCAACAAGTAGCTGCCCAGGGCAATCATGCCGACAATCGCCACGACCTTGATGATCGCGAACCAGAACTCGGCCTCACCGAAGACTTTGACATTGGCCAGGTTGATCAGGTTGATCAATACGAAGAACCCGGCTGCCGAGACCCAGGTCGGGATATCCGGCGCCCAGTAATGGATGTATTTGCCGACGGCGGTCAGCTCCGACATGCCCACCAGAATGTACAGAATCCAGCAGTTCCAGCCCGACAGGAAGCCGGCAAAACCGCCCCAGTATTTGTGGGCGAAGTGGCTGAAGGAGCCGGCCACTGGCTCTTCGACAATCATTTCGCCCAGTTGGCGCATGATCATGAAAGCGATGAAGCCGCAAATGGCGTAGCCGAGAATCATCGACGGGCCGGCGGATTTGAGCACGCCGGCCGAGCCGAGGAACAACCCGGTACCGATCGCGCCACCAAGGGCGATCAGTTGAATATGACGATTTTTCAGGCCGCGTTTAAGCTCGCCTGAATGCGAGTTTTGTCCACTCATGAAAAGGGTCTCACGCAAGGTTTGATGATGTTCGGTAGACGTTGCTGCTCGGTTGCGATTTCAAGCAGCGCCGATCAAACCCCAGCGCAGGCACCAGGAGTTCAGCGTTTTTACGACAGTCATGCGTCACCTGTTTGTTTTTATCTGTGACGAAATCGAACCCGACACGCTCGTGACGCGGCGGAGTGAACAAGGCGGGTGGCCTTGAGGTTTGCGCTGTTGCGCAGAGGGTCACAGTTAAAACGCGGCGCATTGTACACCTGTAACCCCCTGCTGCCAGACACCACTGGATCAGCGTGTCGGTTGCCGGGATTGCCTGTGTCCGCCTCGAGAGCCTCGGGCGGCTGCAAAAATTGAGTCAGACCTTTGCAGGTCATCGATAAGGGCAGCGTAAAAATCGCCCTTCAGGGGGAGATGGAGATGAGTCACGGCGTTCATTGCGCCTCCTTCTTGTTATGCACCTGCACGACAGGCATGGGGCGCATCTCACCCTTCATACGCTGCTGAAACAAGCGTGCCAGAGCCCTTGAATGCCACCCAGTCGTCGGCGGACGGCAGGTTTTCCTTACAGACCTTTCCTCAGCAGCATTCCATGGGGTTTGAGACGGGTTTTCGTAACGTTTTATTGACAAGGCGTAACGCAAGTTTTCCAAATCAGATCCAGGGGGCGGCTGACTGTAAATTGACGATAGGAAGCTTCCTAAGCAAATATCCGACTTAGTTTTCTGTTTTTTATTAAGAAAATGGGCTTTCAAAAAATGGAATAAATAGTTCAAATGAAAATTGTTTAACTATTTTTTTGCATTTTAAAACCCCGTGAACTAGGTTTTCAGCGACTTGCCGAGCCGCATCGACCGGCACGTTGACGCGCTCTTCAACGAGTGAAAAGCACGCCACTGCTCTTATCAAAAGTGTTCTTACCGAAGCTGTTCTTACCAAAGAAGTCATCTAGGAGATTCACCATGCAAGCACTGGACAAAGACTTGGACACTGAACTGCAACTGGACGATTGGTTTGAAGCACCGACCCATGATGCCGCCGTCGAAATGATGCAAGCCGACGCGGTCGTTCCGTTCGGCACGGCGATGTGGCCTCTATAAGACATCCCGGCAGGCACGATCCGGCCGGTCGCGCCTGCCACTTTCTCGGTTTGTCAGGGAGGATTACATGGATAAGCAGCGCGCCATCTCGCATTTCCTTTACTACCTCGAACATCACCCTGCCGTTGCCGGCATCAACCCGGCGAAGGTCTTGCTCGGCCACACCGCTGATTACGAGGCACTGACCGGCGCCATCGCCGAACAGGCCGGTAACAGCCCACGGTTCAGCTTCAGCATGATGCGTCTGGACCTCGAACCCACCGAATTGCTGACCCAGGCGATTACCGACAGCGATCTGTACATTTTCTTCTACGACTCTTCCACCCTGCCCAACCCGCGTCCCGAGGGCCCGGACTTTGTCCGTGCGCTGCAAGGCGTGATGGCGCAGAACTGGAAAAAGTCGCTGCTGTTCAAGGATTATGGCGATTACTTCTACGACACCTTCAGTGTCACCCCGCAGCGAATTGCCGGGTTGAACAGCCACTTGATCCAGCGCATGTCCCACGCCACCACCCTGAGTTTCAAAGATGATCACGGCTCGTGGTTCGAAACACCGCTAAGCAGCATCAAGAAGTGGACCGACATCAATGGTGTCGGCAACTTCGATCTGGCACCCGGTGAGATCGCCACTCACAGCGAGGCCATTAATGGCCGGGTGAAGTTTATGGGGACGTTCCTCGGCACGATTCCGTTTGCCCGCAAGTACGGCGTGCTGGCATCACCGCTGGAGTTGTGGATCGAGAACTCGACCATCAGCAAAATCGCCACCGATGTGCCGGGGCTGGAACATGACTTCAACAAGTACCTGGACGCCAATCCATCCAATCGGCGAATCGAGGAGTTGGGGATCGGCACCAACGAAGGCGTGAAAAATCTGTATGCGCGCAATGCCGGATTCGAGGAGCGCCATTGCGGCTTGCACCTGGGGCTGGGCGGTGGCGCCAAGGGTAGCCATCACCTGGACCTGATCTTCTCCAGTGGCGTGTTGGCGCTGGATGATGAGCCGGTGTTTAACGGACGGTTTGTTTTCTAGACCGGAATTGGCGGCGCCGCCACCGGCATCATCGCGAGCAGGCTCGCTCCCACAGTGGACCGAGTTCTCAGGGGAAAAATGCGATCGAATGTGGGAGCGAGCCTGCTCGCGATGACGGACTCACAAACACCACAAAACTAAAGACAGCCCCCCAAAAAAAACGCCATCCTCGAAGGATGGCGTTTTTCATGGAGCGCTTACCGATTACTCAGGCTTGCGACGACCGAAGCCCGGACGCTGGCCGGAACCGGCTGGCGCGCCGCGACGCTTGCCCGATGGCGCGTCACGATCAACCAGCACGATGCCTGGGCGTTTCTTCGGCGCGGGCTTGGCCGGGCGCTTGGTGTCGGCCGGGCGGTCTGCCACGGGCGTACCACGACCGGCAGGCGCGCCGCGATCGCTACGACCACCGGACGGAGCACCACGGCCTTCGCCACGCTCAGTGCGACCGTTGGCCGGACGCGGCGTGCGTGGACCGCGTTCGCCGTCCTGACGCGGTGCTGGCTTGCGGGCCGGGCGCTCGCCTTCGATCTGCGGTTCGCGGGCTGGACGCGGGCTGGCAGATGGAGCGCCGGCGGCTGGACGCAGGGTCCGTACGCGCTCGGTCTTGCCCATTGGACGCGACGATTTACGCTGCATCCGATCAAGCTTGTCCTTGCTCTTGGCGTTCATTTGCGGCATCGCCACCGGCGTCAGGCCGACCTCGGCACTCAGAATGTCGACTTCGTACTGGCTCATTTCGCGCCAGCGGCCCATCGGCAGGTCGGAGTTGAGGAACACCGGACCGAAACGCACGCGCTTCAGGCGGCTGACCACCAGGCCCTGGGATTCCCACAGACGACGGACTTCGCGGTTACGACCTTCCATCACCACGCAGTGGTACCAGTGGTTGAAACCTTCGCCACCCGGTGCCTGTTTGATGTCGGTGAACTTGGCCGGGCCGTCTTCGAGGACGACGCCCGCTTTCAGACGCTCGATCATCTCGTCATCGACTTCGCCACGTACACGTACCGCGTATTCACGGTCCATTTCGTAGGAAGGGTGCATCAGGCGGTTGGCCAGTTCACCGTCAGTGGTGAACATCAGCAGACCGGTGGTGTTGATGTCCAGACGACCGATGTTGATCCAGCGACCTTCTTTCGGGCGCGGCATCTTGTCGAACACGGTCGGACGGCCTTCCGGGTCGACACGGGTGCAGATTTCGCCGTCGGGCTTGTTGTACATGATCACGCGGCGTACCGACTCGGCGGCTTCTTCGCGCTTGATCACCTTGCCATCGATGGTGATGGCGTCGTGCATGTCGACGCGCTGACCAAGGGTGGCGTCTTTGCCATTGACCTTGATCCGGCCGTGGCTGATCCAGGCCTCTACGTCACGGCGCGAGCCGACGCCGATACGGGCGAGGACTTTCTGCAGTTTTTCGCCTGCTGGGCCGATTTCCTGGTCGTCTTTCTGGTCGTTGATACTCATCTGGGCACCTCCCGGTGTGGTCTGTTCAGGATGCTCTGGATTGAGGATCCTGAAGCGTTGTAAATCTGTGTACTTGGCGAAGGGATCGCTCGAGGGTCGCGAATCATACGCTCATGGAGACGTTCGCGCATCAGAGACTAGCTGATCAATGGAGACTTACTTGATTTTCCGCCGACCGGCGGTGCCGGGTTCGATCAACCAGACACCGAACCCATGTGGCAGCGAGCCGGCTCGCTCCCACAATGGGGTCAGGGTTTCTTCAGTTCGATCTATCGCAAGTTTCTTGCGGCATCACTGGCTGACCACAATCTTCCCGATCATCTGCGGATGCAGCGCACAAAAATACTCAAACTCCCCCGGTGTGTTGAACACCCAGGAAAAACTGTCATGGGTATCCAGCGCCCCAGAGCGAAACACCTTGTGGGTTTCCGCCACCGTATGCGGAACCTGGTCGTCGTTCACCCACGTCACTTTGGTGCCCACGACCACGGTCAAATCCTTGGGTCTGAACAGAAACTCCTTGATATCGATTTTCACCTCCTGAGCCCATACCGGCATCGACAGCATCAGGCAGACAACAGCCAACAGTCGCGTATTCATCAGAGCCCCTCCACTAAACCAGTGTCGAATCGATCAGTGCCAGCGGATGCGCACCCTGCGTCGCTCGCACATCGGTGATCCCTAGATAATTGCGCAGTTGATCAGCCGCCACCGTCATCGGCCCCGGTGCCGACGCCGCACCCGGTGCGGGTTGCGGATAGGCCGTGCCGCGGGCGGTGTGGAAGGTGATATTGCCTTCGACCTTCTGGATGACCTGATGGATATGCCCGTTCAACACCGTCACCGAACCGTACTTGCGCAGCATGGCAATCGCCTGGTCGCCATCCTCGGTGCCCCAACCCCACGGCTGATAAATCGTCCACAACGGAATATGGGTAAACACAACGATTGGCGTGCTGCTCGTCACGGCGCGCAAGTCATCGTTCAGCCATGCCAGTTGATCGGCGCCAAGCGTCGCTTCATGGCCAGCCTGGAAGTTGAAGACATTCACCAGCCCGATGAAATGCACGCCGTGGTCATCGAAGCTGTACCAGCCATTGCCTTTGGTGCCCTTGCCGTAACGCTCCAGATAGAGCTTGCCGCCGCCCTCGTCGAGGGTGTCGTGCTCGCCCGGCACGTAGTGCACGGTGGACGGGAGGCCCTTGAGCAGTTGCGCGGCAGTATCGAACTCTTCCGGTTTCGACAGGTGGGTGATATCGCCGGTATGCAGGATCAACGACGGCCGTTTCGGTAATGCGATGACTTTGTCGATGGCCACCTGCAAGGTCTTCGACGGTTCCGGGTTGGCCTCCTTATTGAAACCGATATGCGAGTCGCTGATCTGCACAAAGTGGAAGGTGCTGGCCAGCGCTTTGGGGTCGGAGACGTTGCCGGAATCGTCCAACGCAAAAGCCCGCGGAACGCCGCCGCTCAAGGCCCAGATCACGCCGGCTCCGGCCCACGCGGAGCACTTGAGCAGAGTCCGGCGGTCGGGGTTCAGCGGACCGTCGGTGCGTCGTTCGTGTTTTGAATGAATGTCCATCGGTGTGCCCTCGCTAGCGGACTACAGTGATGTAGCTGACACGAGATACAACCTTGCGGGACGAGTCTTTATTCCACGTCGGAAAATTATTTTTTTCCCCGGGAATAAAACACAGCAAATGACGGTTATAGGGGTGGGACGTTACGGGAATCACTATGAAGCGATTTGAGGACTTGTTTGCGCCCCACATGGATGCCGCCTACAACCTCGCGCGCTGGCTCACCGGTAACGACAGCGCCGCGCGCGACGTCGTGCAGGAAAGCGCCCTGCGGGCGATCAGATTCTTGCACCGTTTTGCCGACGGCAATGCCAAGGCCTGGTTTCTGACCATCGTGCGTAACGAAAGCTACACCTGGCTCAAGGCCTCGGCCGGCCACCGCTGGGTGGCTATCGGCGATGAACTGCCCGAAGACGATGCCGCGTTGAGTCACGGCCAAACCCCGGAGTTGCTGGCCATTCACACGGAAAACGCGGCCCTTGTCCAGCAAGCCCTGTGCGCCCTGCCGCCAATATTTCGCGAGGTGATTATTCTGAAGGAGCTCGAAGACATGCCCTACAAGGACATCGCCTTGGTGGCCGATATCCCCATCGGCACCGTCATGTCGAGACTGGCCCGGGCTCGCGCCATGCTCAAGCTCGAACTACTGAAGTTGCATGATCATGAATGAACTCGACTGCACGGCTTGCCAGACGCTGGTTCATGGCTATCTGGACAAGGAACTGGATACGGTGATGGCTGCCCGGATCGCCGGGCATTTGGCCGTATGTGCCCAATGCGCGCGGTTGCATGATCAGGCGCGGCTACTGAAGGTAAGCGTGAAGCGACACGCGCCGTACTACCCGGCACCAACGTCGTTGACTGCCAACCTTTTAGCCCCTGTTGCGCCACAAACCCGTGCAGTGGAACGTTGGCGAAAATGGTTCGCGCCTGTTTTTTCAGCGACAGCGCTGGCCTTGGCAGTGATGCTGTATGTCGTCACGCCAGCCAGCGAACAGCCGTTGATGGATGAGGCGGTCTCCAGCCATGTCCGCTCGTTGATGGGTGAACATCTGAACGATGTGGTTTCGTCCGACCGCCATACAGTGAAGCCTTGGTTCACCGGCAAGCTCGACTTTTCGCCGCCGGTATTCGATTACTCGGCGCAGGGCTTTCCATTGTTGGGTGGACGGTTGGATTACCTGCAACATCAGACCACGGCGGCCCTGAGTTACGGGCGCGCCAAGCACATTATCAATGTGTTTATCCTGCCCACGCAGGAGGCGGATAAGCCACGGCAGAGTCAGACGGTCCGCGGCTTCAACGTCGTGTTCTGGCAAGAAAACCACATGCGATTCGTGCTGGTTTCCGATCTGGAGAAAAGTGAGCTGGAGGCGTTCAGCCAGTTGCTCAAGAACGGCACCTGAAGGCAAGGTTGCGCCGCAACATAGAATCTCCCACATCGGGTTCGTGTCAGTCTTCGAGCAGGCGGCGTTCGTTTTCGATCGCTTCGGCGAGGGCTTGAGCTTCGGCTTCTTCATCGCTGAGCTCAGGTTTCGGCCGTTCCAGCGCGGCTACAGCGGCCAGGAGTTTTTCCCGCGCTTCGGCCACGCCAAGAATGTCATCTTCCTGTTCTGGTTCTGGTTCTGGTTCTGGTTCTGGTTCTGGTTCGACTTCGGCTTCAGTCTCGACCTGAGGTTCAACTTCGGTTTCAGGTTCGGGTTGAGCCAACTCCCCTCCTGCTTCGGTCAACTCGCCATCGCGCAACAAATCATCGAAATCGGTCTTGAGCCCCTCTTCCATGGTGTCCAGTTCCAGCAACAGCGTGTGGAAACTGGTTTCTTCCTTCGGTTCTTCCGGCTCGGCGCTGGCGTCGGCCAGGTCCTGCAAGCCTTGCGGCACCGGCGCGTCGTCGAAATCGAGGACAGGATCAGGTTCCAGCTCACGCAGCTCGGCGAGCGGCGGCAGGTCGTCGAGATTCTTCAGGTTGAAGTGGTCGAGAAAGGCCTTGGTGGTGGCGAACATCGCTGGCTTGCCGGGTACGTCGCGGTAACCGACGATGCGGATCCACTCACGTTCCAGCAGGGTTTTGACGATGTGGCTGTTGACGGCTACGCCGCGCACGTCTTCGATTTCGCCCCGGGTGATCGGCTGGCGATAGGCGATCAGCGCCATGGTTTCGAGCATGGCGCGGGAATAGCGTTGCGGCCGCTCTTCCCACAAGCGACCGACCCACGGCGCGAACTTTTCGCGAATCTGCAGGCGATACCCGGAGGCGACTTCCTTCAACTCGAAAGCACGGCCATCGCAGGATTTGGCCAGAATCGTCAGCGCCTTCTTGAAAACAGGCGGCTCGGGCCGCTCGCCTTCCTCGAAGAGTTCGAACAGGCGTTCAAGCGATTGCGGTTTTCCCGAGGCCAACAGAAAGGCTTCAAGCAATGGCGCCAGCTCGCGGGGTTCAGTCAGGTTCATGATTCAACTCGTTATTCGGCTCGGGCCCGGACATGGATCGCCGCGAACGGCTCATTCTGCACCAGCTCGACCAAGGATTCCTTGACCAGTTCGAGGATCGCCATAAAGGTCACCACCACCCCCAGGCGCCCTTCTTCGGCGGTGAACAACTCGACAAAGGGTACAAAACCGCCGCCCTTGAGTCGCTCCAGCACATCGCTCATACGCTCGCGGGTGGACAATGCCTCGCGACTGACCTGGTGGCTTTCGAACATGTCGCCGCGGCGCAGGACCTCGGCCATGGACATCAGCAACTCTGCCAGACGCACATCCGGCAACAGCTTGCGCGCTCGTGCCTCCGGGGCATCGAGCTTGGGCACCACCACGTCACGGCCCACGCGGCTCAGGCCATCAATGCCTTCGGCGGCAGCCTTGAAGCGTTCGTATTCCTGCAGACGACGGATCAGTTCGGCGCGGGGGTCGTCTTCTTCATCTTCAATCGTTTCGGCCCGTGGCAGCAGCATCCGCGATTTGATCTCGGCGAGCATCGCGGCCATCACCAGGTACTCGGCGGCCAACTCCAGGCGCACCGACTGCATCAACTCGACATAGCCCATGTACTGACGGGTGATTTCCGCCACCGGGATGTCGAGGATGTTGATGTTCTGTTTGCGGATCAGGTACAGCAGCAGGTCGAGCGGGCCTTCGAAGGCCTCGAGAAAAACCTCGAGCGCATCCGGCGGGATGTACAGGTCCAGCGGCATTTCCATGACCGCCTGGCCATAGACCATGGCGAAAGGCAGTTCTTGCTGGGCTCCGGCCTGGCTGTCGACGGGTTCTACTGCAGACATCTAGGCCTCGGCCATGAAGGGCGCAGGATCGCCGCAACCGACGCGGATGACTTCCGGCTCGCCGTCGGCGAGGTTGATCACGGTGGAGGCCTTGATCCCGCCGAAACCGCCGTCAATGATCAGGTCCACCTGATGTTCCAGCAACTGACGCATTTCGTAGGGATCGGTCAACGGGTCGGTGTCGCCGGGCATGATCAGGGTCACGCTCATCAGCGGCTCGCCAAGTTCTTCCAGCAGCGCCAGGGCAATCGGATGACTCGGCACGCGCAGGCCAATGGTGCGTTTTTTCGGATGCAGCAACAACCGCGGGACTTCGCGGGTGGCGTTGAGAATGAAGGTGTAAGGCCCTGGCAAGTGAGCCTTGAGCAAACGGAAGGTGCCGGTGTCGATCTTGGCAAACAGCCCCAACTGCGACAGGTCGCTGCAAATCAGCGCGAAATTGTGCTTCTCATCCAGCTGACGCAGCCGGCGCACGCGTTCCACGGCGTTCTTGTCGCCGATCTGGCAACCAATGGCGTAGGACGAGTCTGTGGGATAAATCACCACCCCGCCGCTGCGGATGATCTCGACAGCCTGTTTGATCAGGCGTGCTTGCGGGTTTTCCGGATGAATCTGGAAAAATTGACTCACATTGTCTACCTGTTCAGACGACGGCAATACTGATGGCGTGAAAACTACTGCACTCGACAATTCTGCGTCAAAAACAGGCTCGGAATGCTCATTTACAAGATGTAAACTCCGCTTCCTCGCCTGTTTTTTCCTTGCCTTGCCTTCGCTCGTCACGTTTTCACATCCATCAGACTAAGGATTTGAATCGACACCACAGTGGTGGCAGATCCTCCGGGAGCGGGCGGTATTCACCGATCTCGGACCAGCCTCCAGGGCCATGAAAATCACTGCCGGCGCTGACCAGCAGACCAAACTCACGGGCAAGAATCGCCAGGCTGCCCACCTGTTCGGCGGGCTGATGGCCATTGACCACCTCTATGGCGTGGCCCCCTGCTTGAATATAGTCAGAAATCAGGCGGCGACGCTTGCTGCGAGTGAAATCGTAGTGCCAAGGATGCGCCAGGCTGACCCAGGCACCCGCGGCGCGCAGGGTTTCGACCGTGTCCTCCAGGGTCGGCCAGTGTTGCTTGACGTCCCCCAGCTTGCCGGCGCCCAGCCATTTGCGGAACGCTTCGGCGCGATCCTTGACGAAACCTTCGCGCACCATCCAGTCGGCGAAGTGCGGACGGGCTGGCGCGTTACCGCTGTCGCCCAGCTCCTGTTGAATGGCCCGGGCACCGTCAAGCGCCCCCGGCATGCCTTTTAACGCCAACTTGCGGCCTATTTCTTCGGACCGTAGCCAACGGCCATCGTGCAATTTTGCGATCGCCTCGACCAACGGTTTGGCATTCACGTCGAAACCATAGCCCAGCACGTGAATGGTCGCCCCGCCCCAGGTGCAGGACAATTCGACGCCATTGACCAGTTGCATCCCCAGCGCCGTCGCGGCGTGACGGGCCTCATCGAGGCCTTCAAGTGTATCGTGATCGGTCAAGGCCAGGACTCGCACGCCTTTCTCGAACGCACGCGCAACCAGTACCGCAGGCGCGAGGGCGCCATCGGAAGCCGTGCTATGGCAGTGCAAATCAACATTCACAGGACTGTGTCACCTCAAATCAGCTGGCGCTATCGCGCGCCCATATGTTTGTTATTATGCCGCCACATCCTGCTTCTGGCTGCCACTGTGAAACAATTCATCGACTTCATCCCGCTTCTGCTGTTTTTCATCGTATTCAAAATCGATCCTCGGGTCGTCGACATTGGCGGTCATCAACTGACTGTCGGTGGTATCTACAGCGCCACTGCGATGCTGATCATCAGCTCCCTGGTCGTTTACGGCACACTGTTCATCAAGCAGCGCAAGCTGGAGAAGAGCCAGTGGCTGACCCTCATCGCCTGCCTGGTCTTCGGCAGCCTGACCCTGGCGTTCCACAGTGAAACGTTTCTGAAATGGAAAGCCCCGGTGGTCAACTGGCTGTTCGCCCTCGCGTTCATCGGCAGCCACTTCGTCGGTGATCAACTGCTGATCAAACGCATCATGGGCCACGCGCTGACCCTGCCGGAGCCGGTCTGGACCCGTCTGAACATCGCCTGGATCGGCTTTTTCCTGTTTTGCGGCGCCGCCAACCTGTTCGTCGCGTTCACGTTCCAGAGCTACTGGGTAGACTTCAAGGTCTTCGGCAGCCTGGGCATGACTTTGCTGTTCCTGGTCGGCCAGGGCATCTACCTGTCCCGCCACTTGCACGACGCCGACACCACAACGCCAAAAACCGAGGACTGACATGCTTTACGCAATCATTGCCACAGACGTCGCCAACTCCCTGGAAGCCCGCCTGGCCGCACGGCCTGCACACCTTGAGCGTCTGCAAGTGCTCAAAGGCGAAGGCCGCATCGTACTGGCCGGCCCGCACCCGGCCGTCGACAGCAATGATCCGGGCGCAGCGGGTTTCACCGGCAGCCTGATCATCGCCGAATTCGATTCGCTGAGCGCCGCAAAAGCCTGGGCCGACGCCGACCCGTACGTTGCCGCGGGCGTCTACGCCAATGTTTCGGTCAAGCCATTCAAGCAAGTCCTGCCATAAAGTTCTCGCGCGCGATGAGTCTTGTCGATTCATCGCGCGTTCAATCACTCATTATTCTCGTTTACCGGCCGACAACCTGCCCAATACTCGTATTGGAATCAGGAGTTGCGATGCGCAAAGGTCCGTTGTGTCTGATGTTGGTGACGTTGTCGATCATGGCGCCCGCCCACGGCGAAGAAAGCGCCGAAGGTGGCAACTCGACGCCGCTGTCCCTGAGCGCCGGCAGCCAGATCACCGAGTTACAGCAGCGCTTGAAGGCAAGCGAACAGCAACGAGAAGCACTGAGCAAACAATTGCAAAATACTGATGGCGAACGCGAAAGCGTTCAGCTGAACCGGTTGCGCCAAGAGAACCAGCGCTTGAAGCTGCAACTCAAGGAAACCCTGGCCAGCCCACTGCCGCGGCTGCTGACTGATCAACAGCAGTGGTTCGTTATTGGCGCCGGAGTAGCGCTATTGGCCCTGCTCTGCGGTATCTTCGCCAGTGGTGCACGTAGAACACGTCGGCAATGGCTAAATTGAGTGAGTCATGAGCGAGCTGTTATTAATTGATGATGACCAGGAGCTGTGTGAGCTTCTGAGTAGTTGGCTGAGCCAGGAGGGCTTTCAGGTCCGCGCCTGCCATGACGGCCAGAGCGCCCGTCGTGCGCTGGCCGAAACGTCCCCCGCGGCCGTGGTGCTGGACGTGATGCTGCCGGACGGCAGCGGCCTGGAACTGCTCAAGCAACTGCGCAGCGACCATCCGGAGTTGCCGGTGCTGATGCTCTCGGCCCGTGGCGAACCGCTGGACCGCATTCTCGGCCTGGAACTCGGTGCCGACGATTACCTGGCCAAGCCGTGCGACCCCCGGGAACTGACAGCCCGCCTGCGCGCGGTATTGCGCCGCAGTCATCCGACGGCAGTCTCCAGCCAGCTCGAACTGGGGGATTTGTGCTTCAGCCCGGTGCGTGGCGTGGTCAGTATCGATGAACAGGAATTCACCCTCACGGTCTCCGAAAGTCGTCTGCTTGAAGCCCTGCTCAAGCAACCCGGCGAGCCGCTGGATAAACAGGAACTGGCGCAAATCGCCCTCGGTCGCAAACTGACCCTGTACGACCGCAGCCTGGACATGCACGTGAGCAATCTGCGCAAAAAAATCGGCCCGCACCCCGATGGCCGCCCGCGCATCGTCGCGCTGCGCAGCCGCGGTTACTATTACAGCCTCTGAATCCGAACGCGATGTGATCTGCGACCACCTCCGTAGGAGCTGCCGCAGGCTGCGATCTTTTGATCTTGTTCCTGGCCGGCAAAAGCAAAATCAAAAGATCGCAGCCTTCGGCAGCTCCTACGCCGGACCGTGGTGCATCGAGGAATTGTCAGGCAGGTAGAAAATCGTCTTTACCCAAGCTTTACGCTCCGCTGACCGCCGCTGACCTTGATCTGCGTAATCTGTACTCATCCGGAACGTACCGGGAACGAGACAAGGAGATACACCATGCGCAAGACTCTTATCGCTCTGATGTTCGCTGCCGCCCTGCCGACCGTTGCCATGGCCGCGCCTGAAGGCGCAGGCCCGATGGGTGATCACATGGACGGCTCACGCCACGGCGGTCAGATGTATGGCATGCATGGTAAAGGCCCATACAGCCAGTTGGACCTGAGCCGCGAACAGCGCGAGCAGATCCGCAAGATCATGGGCGAGCAGATGCACGAGCGTCAGCAGTTGGTCGACAAGTACCTGGAAAAACTCTCCCCAGCCGACCAGAAAGCCCTGAAAGACGAGATGGCGGCCAAGCACAAGAAAGCCGAAGCCGACGTTCGCGCGCTGCTGAAACCGGATCAACAGAAGCAATTCGACGAGATCCAGAAGAAACAGGCGGAGCGCCGCGCCGAATGGGCCGAGTTCAAGGCCTGGAAAGCGCAGCAACAGCAAAAGGCGCAATAATGCGCTAACCCCCGGACCCAACGGCTAAACCCCGTTGGGCCTGTTGCCACTCAATTTAATGTGGGAGCGAGCCTGCTCGCGATGGCGTCCTTTCAGTCACGTTGATGTTGAATGTGCCGACGCTATCGCGAGCAGGCTCGTTCCCACATGGATTTGCGCTAGTTGAGGATTTTCTGTGCGCTCATTGTTCTGGCGTATCCTGGCCAGCTTCTGGCTGGCCATCGCTCTGGTTGCAGGGCTCTCCATTCTGCTCGGGCATATGCTCAACCAGGACGCGTGGATTCTCAGTCGCCACCCGGGCCTCAATACGCTGGCCGAACAGTGGACGCAAACCTACGAAAGCCAGGGCGAAGAAGCCGCCCAGGACATTCTGGAGCAGCGCAAGCGCCAGTATCATATCGACGTTCAGGTGCTCAACGAGACCGGTGACCCGGTCGTACGCGGCACCTTCCCCCGGCGGGCGGCGGCCTTCGAAGCGCGGCAGAACAATAATGATCGGCGCCTGCCGTGGCGTCGTCTGACCGATGAATACACCAGCGCCAAAACGGGCGACACCTACCTGCTGATCTACCGCATTCCGCACCCGGAGCTGGACGCCTGGCACCGTGAAAGCCTGCTTTGGCCGTTGAGTGCGCTGGGTATCGCCCTGGTGGTGCTGACCCTGTTCAGCCTGCTGGTGACCTTTTCCATTACCCGACCGCTGAGCCGTTTGCGCGGCGCGGTGCATGACCTCGGGCAGACGACGTATCAGCAAAACAGCCTGGCGCAACTGGCCAATCGGCGCGATGAATTCGGCGTGCTGGCCAACGACTTCAACCGCATGGGTGCGCGTCTGCAAAGCCTGATCGGCAGCCAGCGGCAATTGCTGCGGGACGTGTCCCACGAGTTGCGTTCGCCCTTGGCCCGGCTGCGCATTGCATTGGCACTGGCCGAGCGGGCCAATCCTGAAGAACGGGAAAAACTCTGGCCACGCCTGACCCGTGAATGCGATCGACTGGAAGCGCTGATCAGCGAAATCCTGGTGTTGGCGCGAGTCGATGCCGACAACGCCAGTGCCGAAGAGGTGGACCTCAATGCGCTGCTCAATACCTTGCAGAAGGACGCTCAACTGGGCTCGCCAGAGCAGAACGTGCGCCTTGAGGCCGAGCCTCAACTGAACCTCAAAGGCTGGCCGACCATGATCGAGCGCGCCGTGGACAACCTGCTGCGCAATGCCCAGCGTTTTAACCCGGTCGGGCAACCGATCGAAATGCAGGCGTCGCGTCAAGGCGACAGGATTGTGGTCAGCGTGCGCGACCATGGCCCCGGCGTAGAGGCCGAGCATTTGAATCAACTGGGGGAGCCCTTCTATCGGGCACCGGGGCAGACAACGGCCGGGCATGGCCTTGGGCTGGCCATTGCACGACGCGCGGCGGAACGACATGGCGGCAGTCTGATGCTGGCCAATCATCCGGAGGGCGGGTTTATTGCCAGCCTGGAATTGCCATTGGTGCCGGGGGCGGTGGTGCAGCCGTAAGTGCAGTGGTGATGCAAAAAGATCGCAGCCTCGTTTCACTCGACAGCTCCTACAGGGATATCTGTACATGTAGGAGCTGTCGAGTGAAACGAGGCTGCGATCTTTTGATCTTCCGCTTCAGGCCTTACCGGGCCAGGCGCTGACGAACTCGGTCAAATCAACCTTCTCCGCAACACGCGGTTCTTTCTGCGGCGTACCGAGATAAAGGAACGCAATCACCTCTTCCCCTTCCGCCAGCCCCAAGCCTTTAGCCACATGCTCCGAATACGCCAGCTCTCCGGTGCGCCACACCGCGCCAATGCCCTGCGCATAGGCCGCCAGTAAAATCCCGTGAGCCGCACAGCCTGCCGCCAACAGTTGTTCGGACTTCGGATATTTGACGTGCTCCTGCAAACGCGCAATCACCACAACCACCAGCGGCGCACGCAATGGACCGTTACGCGCCTTGTCCAGCAAGGCCTCGGACACATTACTGTCTTGCAGCTTCGCCGCTTCGGCCAGCAACTCGCCCATTTGCTCGCGCGCCGCGCCTTCGACTGTCAGGAAGCGCCAAGGCTGCAGATGGCCGTGGTCTGGTGCGCGCATCGCGGCGGCAAACAGCACTTCCCGTTGCTCGGCGGTAGGCGACGGATCGAGCAGTCGTGGAACGGAAACACGGTTGAGCAAAGCGTCGAGAGCCTGCATCGGCCAACTCCTGTAAAAAATGTTTGGCTATTCTAGCGAGAACCCGTCCGGGCTGCCGGTTTACATGACCTGCCCCACAGGTAGAATGGCGCCCTTCCACTATTTCAGCCCGAGCGGACTTCATGGCGTTGCCGACCTTACGGATCATTGGTTTCATCATCGGCATCTTCCTGATCACGCTGTCCATCGCCATGGTCGTGCCCATGGTCACCCTGGTGATCTTCGAACGCACCAGTGACCTGCCGTCGTTTCTCTGGGCCAGCATGATCACCTTTGTCGCCGGCCTGGCCCTGGTGATTCCGGGACGCCCCGAGCACATCCACCTACGCCCGCGAGACATGTACCTGCTGACCGTCAGCAGCTGGCTGGTGGTGTGCATCTTCGCCGCCCTGCCGTTCCTGCTGACCCAGCACATCAGCTACACCGACTCGTTTTTCGAAAGCATGTCCGGCATCACCGCCACCGGTTCGACGGTGCTCACTGGCCTGGACAGCATGTCCCCCGGCATCCTGATATGGCGTTCATTGCTGCACTGGATCGGCGGCATCGGCTTTATCGGCATGGCGGTAGCGATTCTGCCACTGCTGCGCATCGGTGGCATGCGGCTGTTTCAGACTGAGTCGTCGGACCGTTCCGAAAAGGTCATGCCCCGTTCGCACATGGTGGCGCGTTTGATCGTTGCGGCCTACGTCGGTATCACCATTTTCGGCAGCCTGGCGTTCTGGTGGGCCGGGATGAGCCCGTTCGATGCAATCAATCACGCGATGTCGGCGATTTCCACCGGCGGCTTTTCCACCTCCGACCAGTCTTTGGCCAAGTGGCCGGAGCCTGCGGTGCATTGGGTCGCGATCGTCATCATGATTCTCGGTGCCCTGCCGTTCACCCTGTATGTCGCCATGTTGCGCGGTAACCGTCGGGCACTGATCAAGGATGAACAGGTTCAGGGCCTGCTCGGTATGTTGCTGGTGACCTGGCTGGTACTCGGCACCTGGTACTGGTGGACCACCCAACTGCACTGGCTGGAAGCCTTGCGGCATGTGGCGCTGAACGTGACGTCGGTGGTGACCACCACCGGTTTTGCACTGGGGGACTACAGCCTCTGGGGCAATTTCTCGCTGATGCTGTTCTTCTATCTGGGGTTTGTCGGCGGCTGTTCGGGCTCGACCGCTGGCGGGATCAAGATTTTCCGCTTCCAGGTCGCCTACATTTTGCTCAAGGCCAACCTTAACCAGTTGATACACCCGCGTGCGGTGATCAAGCAGAAATACAACGGCCACCGTCTCGACGAAGAGATCGTGCGCTCGATCCTGACCTTTTCGTTCTTCTTCGCCATCACCATTTGCGTCATCGCATTGCTGCTGTCGCTACTGGGCGTGGACTGGATGACGGCCCTGACCGGCGCGGCCAGCACGGTGTCCGGCGTCGGCCCGGGGCTCGGCGAAACGATCGGCCCGGCCGGTAACTTCGCCAGCCTGCCGGATGCCGCGAAGTGGATTCTCTCGTTCGGCATGCTATTGGGCCGGCTGGAGATCATTACGGTGTTTGTTCTGTGTATCCCTGCGTTCTGGCGTCACTGATCCGCATGGGCGCTTCCGTCAGCCTCGCCCGGTATTCGCCGGGGGTGGTATCGAACCAGCGCCGGAAGGCGCGGAAGAAGTTGCTCGGATCGGCAAACCCCAGCAGGTAGGCAATTTCCAGCAGGGTCATGTTCGGTTGCGCCAGGTATTGCTCGGCCAGTTCACGCCGGGTGTCATCCAGCAACGTCTGAAAACTCGTGCCCTCTTCCTGCAAACGGCGCTGCAAGGTGCGTTGCGACAAGTGCAGCATCTGGGCTACCGCATCGCGCTTGGGTTCGCCCTGGGGCAGCAAACGGCATAACACCTGCCGTGCGTTGTGGGTCACGCGGCTCTCGGAAAACCGCGCCAGGTATTCGCCGGCAAACCGGTCGTGCAACCGCGCCATGGCCTCGTTGGCGGTGGGCAGCGGCGCCTCCATGTCAGCGCGCTCGAAGATCAAGGCGTCATACGGCGCGTTGAACATCAACGGGGCATGGAAGGCTTGTTTATAGGGTTCAAGATCAACGGGGTCATCGCCTTGCAGCAAGACCTTGCGCGGCTGGAGCGTGCGGCCGGTCAGCCAGCCGCAGAGTGCCAGGGCGCAGGCCATCGATGCTTCGGCGCTCTGTCGGGTCGGTGGCAGGTGATCGCCATGGACCGTCAGAATCAGCGCATACCCCTCATCCAGCAATCGGACACTCAGGTCGGCACTTTCAGCAATGATTCGCTGATAACGCACCAGACGCTGAAAACCTTCGGCCAGCGTCCGGCTAGACATCAACGCGTAACCGGCGACATGGAAGGACGCCGGTCGCACCACCTTGCCCATGTTCAGGCCGATTGCCGGGTTGCCGGACAGCTCGACCGCGCGCTGCCAGAGCCGCGTCATGGAATCTTGCGGGAAGCGCGCATCCAGATCATCCAGTGCCGCATAGTCGAGCCCTAGCTGTTTGAACAGAACCCGGCAATCCAGGCCATCCATTTCCAGTGCTTTGACAATCCCCATCGCCCAGCTTGCAGAAGTCGTTCGTTCGCTCATGGCGTTCACTACGTGATGGCCGCATGCCACGACCCATTTCCGAAGGATACTAAAGTGGCGCCTATTGTCACTGTCTGATGCCAATGATCACTCTAGACTTAAATAAGCTACCCGCAGAACAACTTGCAGCCCGCCTAAAACCACAGAGATCGCAGTCGTGGAAAACATCAAGCGTTTCAACAACTTCGCTGAGTTTTACCCGTACTACCTCAGTGAACACCGCAACAGCACTTGCCGACGATTGCACTTTGTCGGCACCTCGCTGGTTATTTTCATTCTGGCGCTGATCGTCGGCATAGGCGCATGGTGGATGTTGCTGGCCCTGCCAATGGCCGGTTATGCCTTCGCCTGGACCGGGCATTTCTTCTTCGAGAAGAATCGTCCTGCAACCTTCCGGCATCCCGTTTACAGCCTGCTCGGCGATTTCGTCATGTACCGCGACATGATTCTGGGTCGCGTGCCGTTCTAGGCTCCAATGGCCACAAAAGCGTCCCGTGCAGCCAATGCGGCGCTGGGTTCAGGTCTTACACTTGAAAAATCCCTTTCGATTAGAACAAGAGGATCGCCGATGAATGCCCATGCGCGTTTTACCCACATGCAGGACGGCACGCAGGAAGACTGGGCGATCATTGCCGCAGACTTCAGCGCCTACGCCCGGCAATTGCCCAAACGGATCCTGGCGCACCTGAAGCTACTGGAGGGGGATTTCGGCGGCTTCCCGGTGGATCGTCTGACCCACTCCCTGCAAACCGCCAGCCGTGCCTGGCGCGATGGTCGCGACGAAGAATACGTGGTCTGCGCCCTGCTCCATGACATCGGCGACACGCTGGGTTCCTACAACCACCCGGACATCGCCGCGGCGATCCTCAAGCCGTTCGTCAGCGCCGAGAATCTGTGGATGGTGGAGAAGCACGGGATTTTCCAGGGTTATTACTTCTTCCATCACCTGGGCATGGACCGGCATTTGCGCGAGCAATTCAGCGATCATCCGCAGTATCAGGCGACCATCGAATTTTGCGCCAACTATGATGCGGCGGCGTTTGATCCGGCGTACGACACCCTGCCGCTGAGCTTCTTCGAGCCGATGGTGGAGCGACTGTTTGCGCAGCCAAAGCATTCGATTTACAAGGCGGCGATGGAAGAACACGCGCCAGCCTAAGATCAAAAGATCGCAGCCTTCGGCAGCGCCCACAGGCGCGTAGGAGCTGCCGAAGGCTGCGATCTTTTGATTTTGCTTTTTTATGCCGGCTCAGCGACTTTCACCGCCTTCAACTCCGCCTCACGCGCCTGGGCATCGGCCAATCGATACAACTCGATCGACCCATCCCAATGCTCGATCAGCGCCGTGCACGATTCCACCCAATCTCCGCAATTGAGGTAATCCACCCCGCCGACCTTACGAATCTCGGCATGGTGAATGTGCCCGCACACCACACCATGCAACTCACGCTTGACGCATTCATGGGCGATGGCTTCTTCAAAATCGCTGATGAAGCTGACGGCGGTTTTGACCTTGTGCTTGAGATACGCCGACAGCGACCAGTAACCGTAGCCATAACGGGCACGCCAATGGTTGAGCCAGCGGTTGAGGGTCAGGGTGAATTCGTAGGCCGAGTCGCCGAGAAAGGCCAGCCAGCGGTGGTAACGGGTGATCACATCGAACTGGTCGCCATGAATCACCAGCAGATGACGGCCATCGGCGGTCACGTGCACCGCTTCGTCCACCAGCTGGATGTTGCCCAGCATCAGCTTGGAATAACGGCGCAGAAATTCGTCGTGGTTGCCGGTGACGTAGATCACTTCCGTGCCGCGCTTGCTCATGGTCAGCAGGCGACGAATCACATTGGTGTGCGCCTGGGGCCAATACATGCCGCTGCGCAGTTTCCAGCCGTCGATGATGTCACCGACCAGGTAAATCTTGTCGGCGTGGTAGCCCTTGAGAAAGTGCGCCAGGTGTTCGGCCTGGCAGTCCCGGGTGCCTAAATGCACGTCGGAAATCCACAAGGTCCGCACACGTTGCTTACGGCTGGGTTTGGCGAGCTCGGCGCTGGTCATGGGCAACCCTCTGGACAAGTTTTGGCAAGCTTGCGCCGGTCGGGTTAATTGCCCATGACAGTGGCGAGTCAGTCGTGTGACAGCGCGAGCCGGCCCGCACCCGGTGTAGACTGGCGACCTGCACAGGAGACCTGCGATGAGACCGATCCTCACGCTACGCCAGTACACCCACGACCTGATCGTCCACAGCCACGACCACGCGCAACTGGTGTTCGGACTGTCGGGCGCACTGGATTTCGAGGTCGACGGTCGTGGCAGTCAGGTGGTTCAGCAGAGTTTCGTGGTCGTGCCGTCCGGTTTTCATCATGCCTGTGGCAGCGCCAATGGCAGTCGTTGTCTGGTGCTGGATGTGCCGAGCGACCAATGGGTCTCTCAGTCCCTTGGCGATCACGCCGAGGCCAGCCGCCGCATGCTCGACAACGCCGGGCGCCTGACCCTGAACGCCGGGCAAAGCCAATTGGTCAGTTGGCTGGCGGGGAGTGAGGTCAGTGATCCACTGATCGCCCAGCAAGGCGCAGTGCTGTTGCTGGCCAGCCTGAACAATGCCAAACCCGACAGTGTGGGCGGTCGGCGCCTGCCTTATGCGGCGCTGAATGCTCATATCGATCAATACGCGGCCTATCCACTGCAAGTCGCCGATCTGGCGCGCATTGTCGGGCTGTCCAGCGCGCGGTTGCACGCACGGTTCGTGGCGGAATGCGGGCAGACGCCGATGGACTACATTCGCAGTCGTCGGCTGCACATTGCCGTGGGCTTGTTGCGGGATTCGGCGCTGCCCATTGGCGAGATCGCCTGTCGGGTCGGCTACACATCCCAGAGCGCGTTCGCCGCAGCGGTGTTGCGCGAGTTCGGTGCCTCACCCGGCAAATTGCGCCGCGAGGCTGGCGACAAATGACGCGAGTCTGGCGACAGACACTCGCAATCACATCGTTCATTGTGTAGGAGCTGCCGAAGGCTGCGATCTTTTGATCTTGCTTTTGGAGATCAAGATCAAAAGATCGCAGCCTTCGGCAGCTCCTACACATTTGTTCGTTTGTCGTTAAGGATTGCAATGACTCCCCGTACCGCCCTTGGCGCTCTGCATATCGGTGCACTGATGTTCGGCCTGACCGGCGTGTTCGGTAAACTCGCCGCCGCCTCGCCAGCCATCATCGTGTTTGGCCGTGCCGCGTTTGCCGTCCTCGCCCTGGTGTTTTTCGCACGGTTCGCCAGCAATACCCGTTGGCAGAAACTCGAGGCCGCGGACCTGCGCCGCCTGCTGCTCAGCGGCTTGTTGCTGACCGGGCACTGGGTGAGTTTCTTCATCGCGGTGAAAGTGGCCGGGGTAGCGATTGCGACCCTGGGTTTTGCCAGTTTCCCGGCGTTTACCGTGATCCTCGAAGGGCTGATCTTCCGCGAGCGCATCCGCGCCAACGAAGTCCTGTTGGTGGTGCTGGTCAGCGTCGGATTGGTGTTGGTCACGCCGGAATTCGATCTGGCCAGCGGCGCCACCACCGGCCTGCTATGGGCGGTGGCGTCCGGCTTGCTGTTCGCCCTGCTGTCCCTGACCAACCGTGCCAGTTCCGGGCGAATTCCACCGGTGCAGGCTGCACTGTGCCAGAACGTGGTGGTCGCGATCTGCCTGCTGCCGGTGGCGGCACCGCAGTTGAGCGAAGTGAGCGCCATCGACTGGCTGTGGATCGGCTTGCTCGGGGTGTTCTGCACCGGCGTGGCACACAGCCTGTTCGTCGCCAGCCTGGCGGTGATCAAGGCACGGACCGCGGCAGTGGTGTTCGCGCTGGAGCCGGTTTACGGCATCACTCTGGCCTGGCTGTTGTTCGATGAAAACCCGACCCTGCGCATGCTGATCGGCGGCGCGCTGATCATCGTGGCCATCGTGGTTTCCAGCCGGTTGTCCGGCAGTTCAAGCAAGAACGCCGTGGCGGCAGAAGCCGCGTCTCACTGAGCGCGGTCGTTGTGGCCCAGGTCGCGGTCCGGGTCGATCTGATCGCGGACCCGCTGCTTGAGCACCTTGGCTTCGGGAAAACCGCCGTCGGCCTTGCGCTCCCAGAGCTGCACATCGTCACAGAAAATGTGGAAAACCCCGCCGGTGCCAGGCACCAGGGACACTTTCCCCAGGTCGTCACCGAAAGTGCTGAGCAGTTCCTGGGCCAGCCAGGCGGCACGCAACAGCCATTGGCATTGCGTGCAGTAAGTAATGACGATTTCCGGTTTACGTGCGGTCATGATTGGCAAAACTCCTGAGCCTGAGGGCGGCGCAAAAATGTGAGGCATACCGAAAAGATCGCAGCCTGCGGCAGCTCCTACGGAATGTACGCCATCCCGATGTAGGAGCTGCCGAAGGCTGCGATCTTTTGATCTTCAGCGAATACCGGCCAACAGCGTCCGGGCCGTCTCCTTGAGCGGTTCGTCAGCTTCCTTGAGCAACTCGTTGAGCAGTTCGATAGCACTGTCCAGATCGCCGTCATCAATGCAATTCTGGGCTTGTTCAAGTTTGCCCGCGTTACTCGGCCCGACCGGCTCAAGATCCATCGATTCAGCGCTCAGCGGTTCAAGTTCCAGTGACTGGCCAGGATCGCTGAATTCGTTGAGAAACGTGTCGTCCAGCGACTGTGAGTCAGGTTCGGCGCCCCATTCAAGCTCGGGTTGGTCCAGCGTCGGCTCATCGGGCACTTCGAAGACATCGGGCAACACATGCAGGTTCGAGGTGAACCCGGGCTCATCTGTCTGCGGTGGCTGGTTTGATGGTTGGGTGCTGTTTTCAAAAGGGCTGATCAGGTCCCAATTCGAATCCATCGACAGATCATCGAGGTTCAACTGGAACTCATCGTTAGGCGCAACTTCAGGTGGTGCAATCGGGAGCGGCGTCACTGCCACCGGGGCGACCACCGGTACGGCGCTGATCAGTTTTGGATGGCGAGCGCGGATGTCCTGAAGTTGTTGCTCGTCGAACCCGGCGTCGCGCAGGCTGTTTTCCTGTGCATCATAAGCTTGCACATCACCCTGTTTACCGAGGATTTCCAGCAGTTGCACGGCCAGATCGGTGCGCTGGGGTTCTTTGACCAATGCGTCTCGCAACAAACCGGCCGCTTCGGACAAACGACCATACGCCAGGTAGATCCCGACGCCTTCGAGTACATCACCGGCGGGAGTCTCTTCAGCCGATTCGGCTCGCGGTCGCACCTCGGTGGCCTGCCTGGCCGCTTCATCTGCGCGGCTGAGGACCGGTTCATGGCGCGATGGTAATACGGGTAACGGCTCGGGCAAGGCCTGAACCAACTGCCGCCGGCGTCGAATGAATACCGCGACCGACACCAATGCCACCAGCGCCAGTAACCCGATGATCAGCAGCCACGGAGTCGGTTCCGATTCCTCAACCACAACGGGCGCCGGTGCCGTCACCTGGGGCGCGACCGGCTCTACCGATGCCTGTCTGGCTTCCGTCAATTGGGTTTGCAGCTCGAGCATCTGTTTTTTCTGACCGGCGATTTGCTCGTCCTGCGCCTGAAACTTCGCATTGAGCTCATCGATGGTTTTTTGCAGTTGCTGGTTTTGCAGCACGCTAGTGGCCAGTTGTTCGGCGAGAGGATCAATCACCGGCGCGGCGGCGGGCTTATCGGCGCCGGGTTTGGGCGTCGAATCCTTCAAGGCAGGTGGCGCTGCAACCGCCGGGGTAACGGAGGGGAATGCGGAAGCCTGAGGGCGCGGCGTTGGCTCGTCGCTGGCGGGAACGATCCCTGGCGAGCCCGGCGGATCGATCAGCACCGTGTACTCGTGCAGCAAGCGCCCGTTGGGTTGATTGAGCTGCACCAGAAAATTCAGAAAGGGTTCCTTGACCGGTTTGCTGGAAGTCACCCGGATCAGCCTGCGGTCGCCCCGCAGGATCGGTGTGAACTTCAGATCGTTGAGGAAGAACACCCGCTCGACACCGGCGCGGCTGAACTCGTCTGCTGTGGCCAGGCTGACCGACAGCTCGCCCTCCTCCAGGCCACCGGCGTCCACCAGGGCGATGTCGGCGTTGAAAGGCTGATTCAACGCCGAATGCTGGGTGATCTCACCCAAGCCTAGCGCAGGGGCCAATGCCGAGTAAGTGACGGCACCACCGACCAGCAGCAGCCGGGTGCAACACCGCAATACAACGTGCCAACTCTCGAGCATGAGCATCCCTTAGATAACCAGAACCAACCTGTATGCATTCGCACATCCGGTACGAACACGATATTGCCTAGTAGTTCTTTATAGTCTGCCCAACGGGGTATCTCAAAAGTCTGGCGCCGGGTTGTGCCTCAAGATTTTTCCAGGTTGGCCAGGATGTGCCCGTGGACCCGCATGCAGACCTTCAAATCCGCCTCATCAACGCCCTCGAACAATTCGTGGCGCAATTGAGTGGCAATGGTTTCAATTTGTTCGATCAAGGGCCGGGCCGGGGCGCAGAGGACGATTTTTTTCGCCCGACGGTCTTCCAGCACGGATTGGCGTTGTACCAGGCCCTGACTTTCCAGGCTGTCGAGCAATCGAGCCAGGGTAGGCCCTTCAACGCCGACGCTTTGCGCCAGTTCGCGCTGGGTGGGGGCATCATCGAAACGCGCCAGGTGCAGCAGCACCAGCCAGCGTGCCTGGGACAGACCCAGGCCGGCCAGTCGGCGGTCCAGTTCGGCACGCCAGCCCCGAGACATCTGGGCCAGTTGCATGCCAAAGCGGTGTTGATCGGTTAACGGCATAAAACACTCATGATTAGACTGAAATAGAGAAAAACTAATTATTAGTCAGCTAAGCATGACCTTTGGCTATAGGCAAGGCTTGCTCTGTACTGAATCGTTACATCTGTGCCGCAGGTCATTCAGATTTCGAATTCCGATTGCAGAGCGGCACGAACGCAATACAAAACACCTTCTGGAACTCTCCCTGCGAACAACGCGGCAATCTCCGACACGGGCGGCAATTCCCCCTCACCGTCGAGGAAGGCGTCCTGGACTTCGCCCATCAACTCTTCGGGCAGGTCCAGCGCCTGTTCCAGCGACAACTGCTGCTTGCCGATGGCTTCGGCGAGCATCGTGTAGACATTCTTTTCCGAACATTGCAGCTGACCGGCGATCTGCAACGGCGTCATGCCGGCCCGGGCCAGTGTGATCAGTTCGTGGCGCACATCGGCCACCACTTTTGGCGCCTCGACCTGACCGCCGAGCACTTCGAGGAAGGCCTCGCCGTAACGCTCCAGCTTGCGCGCGCCGACACCGCTGACCGTGGCCATTTCCGCCAGCGAAGTCGGCTGGCTGCGGAGCATTTCCAGCAGCGTCGAGTCGGGGAAGATGACGTACGGCGGCACGCCATGTTCTTCGGCCAGTTTGCGGCGCAAGGCGCGCAAGGCTTCCCACTGTTCGCGCTCTTCACCGCGAACCAGTTGGCTGGCCGGGCTCTTGCTGCCGGTCTTGGCCGTTATTTGTGGCTTGAGGTCGCGGCGCAGTTCCAGGGTCACTTCGCCCTTGAGCAGCGGTCGGCAGGTGTCGCTCAGGCGCAGCCCGCCGTAGCCTTCGAGGTCGATGTCCGCCAGACCACGGGCAACCAGCTGTCGGAACAAGGAGCGCCATTCGCTCTCCCCCATCGCTTTGCCTACGCCGAATACCGACAAATGCTGATGGCCGAAGCTGCGAACCTTTTCGTTGTCCTTGCCCAGCAATACGTCCACCAGATGACCGACGCCATAACGCTGGCCGGTGCGGTAGATCGCCGACAGCGCCTGACGGGCCGGCTCGGTGGCATCCCAGGTCTGTACGCCGTCGACGCAGTTGTCGCAGTGGCCGCAGGGTTCGGGCATGTCTTCGTCGAAGTACGCCAACAAGGTCTGACGGCGGCAGCGGGTTTCTTCGCAGAGCGACAGCATGGCGTCGAGCTTATGCTGCTCCAGACGCTTGTGGCGCTCATCGCCTTCGGAGTTTTGCAGCATCTGCTTGAGCATCACCACGTCTTGCAGGCCGTACGCCATCCAGGCATCCGCCGGCAGGCCGTCACGACCGCCGCGACCGGTTTCCTGGTAGTAAGCCTCAAGGGATTTCGGCAAATCGAGGTGCGCGACAAACCGTACGTTGGGCTTATCGATGCCCATGCCAAACGCCACGGTGGCGACCATGATCAGCCCTTCCTCGTTGAGGAAGCGCTTCTGGTGATGGGCTCGCGTGTCGTTGGGCAGACCGGCGTGGTATGGCAGCGCCGGGAAACCTTGCTCACTGAGGAACACCGCCACTTCGTCAACCTTCTTGCGCGACAGGCAGTAAACGATACCGGCATCGCTACGCCGCTCGGCGAGGAACGCCAGCAACTGTTTGCGCGGCTGCTCCTTGGGCACGATGCGATAGAAGATATTGGGGCGGTCGAAACTCGACAGAAAACGCTCGGCATCCTGCAAATGCAGACGATCGACGATTTCTTCCCGGGTGCGCTTGTCGGCGGTGGCAGTCAGGGCAATGCGTGGGACGTTGGGGAACAATTCCGCCAACTGGCCCAGTTGCAGGTATTCCCGACGGAAGTCGTGGCCCCATTGGGATACGCAGTGCGCTTCGTCGATGGCGAACAGGGCGATTTCAAGGCTTTGCAGAAACGCCAGCATGCGCGGCTGGACCAGACGCTCGGGCGCCAGGTAGAGCATTTTCACCTCGCCACGCTTGATCCGTGCGGCCAGATCGCGCTGTTGTTCAGCGCTCAACGTGGAGTTCAATGCCGCCGCCGCGACGCCCAGTTCCTCAAGGGTCGCGACCTGGTCGTCCATCAACGCGATCAGCGGTGACACCACCACCGCCAGGCCCTCGCGCAGCAGCGCCGGTACCTGGAAGCACAAGGACTTGCCGCCCCCGGTAGGCATCAGCACCAGGGCGTCGCCGCCACTGGCCACGCGCTCAATGATTGCACCCTGACGGCCACGGAAACTGTCGTAGCCGAAGATGTCCTTGAGGACGCGTTGAGCCTGTTCGAGCATAAAAACTCCAAAAATCACCGAAACATCCCTGCAAGGCTGGTTCAGAATCACGAAAACTGCACCGACAAATCGTAAGTGCGCATTGCATGACGCTTCACATCTCAGCCGTGACGCCAGCAGGGCATCACAAAACGCGCGAGTATACCCGACGCCTGTCCGGCAAAGGGCGCCGCTGATAAGACGCACGGGCACGCAAAAATGCCGCGCGGCTGGCCTGAGCGCTCAAGAAGGCCTAGAATTCCCGCATCGTATATTCCCCAAGGTAGCCCTTTAATGTCCTTCGCTGAGCAACTAACCCGCCTGCAAGTCTTCCTCGACGCCGACGAGCTGCATGACGAGGCGCTGGACTACGTGGCCGCCCACGGCTACCTCACTGCGCTGTCGATCTGCTCCGAAACCGTTCCCGACCGGGAATGGATCGACGCCCTCTTCGCCGAAGAGCCGCACTACGCCGACGACACCGAGCGTGAAGCGATCGAATCCACCCTGCTGCTGCTCAAGGCGCACATCGCTCGCCAACTGGCGGCCGACGAAGAGTTCGAGCTGCCGTGCGACCTCGATCTGGGCGAAGAGCCTGATGACTCCGACCTGCGCGGCTGGTGCATCGGTTTCATGGAAGGCGTGTTCCTGCGCGAAGCCGCCTGGTTCGAAACCGCCGAAGACGAAGTCAGCGAAATGCTGTTGCCGATCATGGTCGGTTCCGGTCTGTTCGACGAACAGCCAGAGTTCGAAGACATCGCCAAAGACGCCAACCTGATGGACGACATGATCGTGCAGATCCCGGAAGCCCTGACCGCGCTGTACCTGCTGTGCCAGGCGCCAGACGAAAAACCTGCGATCCTCAAGCCACGTCACCACTAAGGTTTTGCCTATGGACAACCCCATAGGCAATCGCCCCCTGATGTTGCGCTACGTGCTGCTGGCCATCGGCTGGCTGAGCGTAGCGCTGGGGGTGATCGGGATTTTCCTGCCGGTGCTGCCCACCACACCGTTCCTGTTGCTGGCGGCCGCCTGTTTCGCCCGCAGTTCGCCGCGCTTCTATCAGTGGCTGGTCGAACATCCCCAGCTCGGGCCGTGGGTTCGCGACTACCTGAGTGGCAACGGCATCCCGCTCAAGGGCAAGGTCTACGCCATCGGGCTGATGTGGGCGAGCATCCTGTTTTCCTGCTACCTGGTGCCCCTGCCGTGGGCGCGTGGGTTCATGCTGACCAGCGCGGTGTTGGTGACGGTTTACATTCTTCGGCAGAAGACGCTGCGCAAGTCTTGAAACTCAAGCGTTTGCGGTAAAGATCGCAGCCTGCGGCAGCTCCTACGCAATCGAGTACATCCATACCTTTGAAGGTGTACCCGGTCGGAGTAGGCGCTGCCACAGGCTGCGATCTTTTGCTTTACAGGCCGACGACCTGCCCTCCCTCATCGTAAACACCACCTAGACTTCAGACATCTGCACCCGAGCAGCCAGACATGTCCCGCAGTCCGCGTAGTCCAGAAGGGTCAACGCTCCGACTTCGGCTCGGTGGATGGCTGCTGTTGACGACTTTTCTGCTGGCCGGATGGGGCGGTGTCCAGGCCAACTGGGATTTTGCGCAGATTCTGCAAACGGCCGCCAAGCGCTACGGGCCCCTTGGCCCGGCTCAGGGGCGGATCGAGGCATGGAGTCAACTGCTGCAGAGCGAACTCAACCAGCCCGAGCGCGAACAACTGAACGCGGTCAATCGCTTCTTCAATCAACAACTGAGTTTTCAGGACGACACGCGTATCTGGCTCCGGACCGATTACTGGGCCACGCCAGTGGAATCCTTGATGAAAGCCGAAGGCGACTGTGAAGACTACGTTCTGGCTAAATATTTCAGCCTGCGTCACCTCGGTATTCCCAGCGAGCAACTGCGCATCACCTACGTCAAGGCCCTGACCCGGAACCAGGCACACATGGTGCTGACCTTTTACGGCAGCCCAACGGCCGATCCGCTGGTGCTGGACAACCTGATCGACGAGATCCGTCCCGCGTCTCAACGCAAGGACCTATTGCCGGTGTACGCCTTCAACGCCGAAGGCCTGTACTTGCCGGGAGCCAATGGCGGCAAACGCAGCAGCGACTCGAAAAAACTGTCGCGCTGGCAAGACGTGTTAAAAAAGATGCAGGTTGAAGGGTTCGCCGTAGACGAAGGCTAGCCGTCACAGCAAGGAGCGATTCATGTCACTGCGCAAACAGTTGTTTCTCGCCATTTGCCTGTTCCTGCTGGTGGCCTTCAGCGGCAGTTTTTTTGTCGGCCTGGAAAGCTCTCGCGAACAGATGCTCGGCCAATTGCGCTCCCACGCCCAGGACGCCGCCACCGCGCTGGGCCTGTCGTTGACCACACAAATCGATGACCCGGCGATGATTGAACTGATGGTCAGTTCGATTTTCGACAGCGGCTATTTCAGCAGCATTCGGGTCATTAACATCGAGGATGAACAAGTACTGGTGGAACGCAGCGCACCGGAGCAAATCAAGGGCGTTCCGGGCTGGTTCGTCAGCCTGGTGAACCTGCGTCCACAAGGTGGCGACGCGCTGGTCACGCGAGGCTGGGAGCAGGCGGCACGGGTCGAAGTGCTGAGCAATCCGCAGTTCGCCCTGGCCAAACTCTGGGACAGCACCCTCGGCAGCCTGATCTGGTTGCTGATTTGCGGGCTGCTCAGCGCGGTGTTTGGTAGTTGGTTGTTGCGCCGGCAATTGCGACCGCTCGACAACATGGTCAAACAGGCTGAAGCCATCAGCAAACGCGAGTTCCGCAGTTTGCCGAAACTGCCGCGCACCCCGGAACTCAGACGCGTGGTGCTGGCCATGAACCAGATGGTGGAAAAACTCAAGGCACTGTTCGAAGAAGAGGCGGCGCGCAGCGAAAAACTGCGGTCCGAATCTTACCAGGACAACCTTACGGGGCTGGCCAACCGGCGCTTGCTGGATGAGCAATTGGCCGACGAACTACTGGTTTGCGAGCAATGCCGCGACGGCCATTTGCTCATGCTGCGGATCAATGACCTGATCGGCCTCAACCAACGTCTGGGCGGCCAGCGCACCGATACCCTGATTGGCGCCGTCGGCGAATTGCTCAAACGCCTGACGCAGCCACCGGAACGTCGAACCTGGCTCGCGGCGCGCAATCGCGGCGGCGAATTCTGCTTGCTGACTCCGGGCCTGGACACCAAGGATGCCGCCCGCCTGGCCTCCGAAGTCAGCGCCACCCTGGAAAACCTGCGTCTGACCGGTGCCAGCGATTGCATGCCGGTGGCGCATCTGGGCGTGGTCGCCTATCACCCCGGTGAAGCGGCCGGCAACGTGCTGCTGCGCCTCGATCAGGCGCTGACCCAGGCCCGGCAACATCCCGAGCGACCCTGGGTGCACCTGGACCACGCCGATAGCGCGCCGAATCACTCTCAACACGATTGGCGCAACTGGATCGACGACGCGCTGACCGAGGGCAAGATGCAGCTGTATTTCCAACCGGTGGTGCAGTGCGCCGATACCAGCCAGGTGCTGCATCACAAAGTCCTCGCGCGCCTGCTTGACCCGCAGGGCGAGGCGATTGCCGCCGGGCATTTCCTGCCGTGGATCGAGCGCCTCGGCTGGTCGGCGCGGTTCGATCTGGCGATGCTGGAAACCACCCTCGAATACCTCGCCACCAACCGTTGGCCGCTCGCGCTGAGCCTGTCCGGCAGCACCCTGCGCGATCAGACCCAGCTGAAACTGATCTGCGACATCCTTGAATCACTGCCGGAACTGGCACCGCTGCTGACCCTGGAAATCGACGAACGCCAACTGCCACCCCCCGAAGAGCTGCAACGCCTGAGTCACAGCCTGCTCAATACCGGCTATCGCATCGGTTTGCAGCACTTCGGCGGCAGCTTCAGCCAGATTGGCAACCTGACTCAGTTGGGGTTGGCTTACTTGAAAATCGACGGTGCCTACATTCGCGGCATCGATGAACAAGGTGATAAGCGATTGTTCATCGAGGCGATTTTCCGGGCGACCAACAGCATTGATTTGCCGTTGATTGCCGAAATGGTGGAGACCCAGGGGGAGTTGGAGGTGATACGGAAGTTGGGGTTGTTTGGGGTGATGGGGCGGTTGATCGGGCCGCCGGAGCCGATGTGAGGGACTCGACCGTTCGTCTAAAACCTGACCCGACCTGTAATTTCTGACAGTAGCCAGATCAGCTCGCTGTGGTGCCCAATCCTGTCCATCTCCCCGCGATTCAAAAACCATCGCATCGTTCTGGACAAGGAACTGACCATGACTTCTCTACGCCCTTACCTGACTCCCTTTTCCAGAATCGATATCAGCCCGATGTCACTGGATCCCGTGCTAGTCACGGGTATGACCCGCCCCATTGTGGACGGAGATGGCGGTATTGGTCTTGGTGTGGTCGAAGACGACCCAGAGGGCGTATTTTGCGTCATCGACCCGTGGTATCGCATGCAGGAAGGCGACACCGTCGACGTTTACCTCGACTTGGTCAACGTATGGAGCCACGAAGTGACGGCACAGGAGGTCAATCAGCGCCTGTTCTTCTTCGTGCCGAA
Organism: Pseudomonas sp. A-RE-19; assembly: GCF_019956555.1. GTDB lineage: Bacteria > Pseudomonadota > Gammaproteobacteria > Pseudomonadales > Pseudomonadaceae > Aquipseudomonas. The sequence continues at coordinate 294,739 of NZ_JAHBDQ010000022.1, forward strand.
GGAGCAGTTCGTGCCCGGCTGGATCGAACAGTGCTTTTACCGGCTACAGCGAAAAGATGAGACAGAACCGGACGCTCCTTCGGTAACGCTGCGACTACTGGTCAAGCTTGACCGGCCCGCTGGTCGAGACACTGACCCGCACTTACCAGGGCACTCGCATTTGAAAATGGTGCAGTTGCCCAAAGAGGTCATCGAGCAAGGCGTCGATGCCGAGTGGGCCGCCAAAGGCGTGCCCATGACGATTGAGCGCTATCCCAACATTGCCCTGCGCGACACCGTCCAGGTGAAATGGGGCAGCGTTTATCTCAAGCCGCTGGTGCTCAGCCAAGCGCACGTTGACGGCACTCAGCCCATTGAGGTTGTTGCCGAGCAGGCCGATATTCTGGCCGGTGGCGACAGCGCTGCGCTGCTGGTGCACTACGAGGTGTACGACGAGGTGTGGAACTACTCGGTTGAATGGTCGAAAACCACCACGGTGAAGGTCGACGCCGGTGCCTGGCGCCTGGACGCACCGATCATCGACGAGGCGGTCGACGGCAAAATTGACCTCATAGCCTTGAACCAACAGGATGTCACCGTACTGATTCGTGTCGAGACAGACGACTTCGCGATCGGCGATACGATCACCATGACCTGGATCGGCACACCGAAAATCGGTGAACCGTTGATTAACATCCAGTCTCACGAAATCACCAATATCCCGAGCATTCTGAAGCTGTACATTCCCTACGAAGAAGTCCGTGCCATTGCCATGGGTTCGGCTGATGCCTCGTATGTGCTGACCAAGAAAGACGGTAGCCCCCCCCTTTCCTCCAAACGTACCTTTGCCAATGTGGTCGGCGATGTCTATGCATACCCTGCTCCGGTCCTTCGCGAGGTACTGGGCGACATCCTCGAACCCGACACAATGATGGCCACTGTGGATGTCTCATACCCAAGCATGGCCAACGGTGACTACATCGAACTGATCTGGGAGGGTACGCGATCCGACAGCTCGTCGTATCTGCATTCGGAGGAACATACCGTCAGCCAAAATGACGCCGAGCGCAAACTGATTACGCTCTACATATTCGGCGAACATATCGACGTACTTGCCAATGGCCGCCTCAATCTGTGGTATCGGGTCACCAATGATGAGGCGGCGGTCTACGGGGTGAGCGAGTCCGAACATCTGCTGCTCAAGGTCCAGGCAATTACTGCGACGCTGCCGGCGCCGAAAGTGCCGGAGGCGAATGAAGAAGACGTGCTCGACCCATCGAAAATATTCGAAAAAGTCACGGTGCTGGTCGACTACCTGGGCACCGTCAAAGAGGACATCCTGACCTGCTACTGGACCGGCCCCAACCCTTTCACCAGCACCAGTGACTGGCTACCGATCACCACGATTTCCGCCGGCAAACCCATTTCATTCCGGGTGGACGCCGATTTCGTAACTGCCAATATCGGCGACTACGTCAAGGTGCGCTATACCCTCAAACACGCCGCCACCGGGCTGTACAGCTATTCGGGCACGCTGAATCTGTTGATCGGTTACCTGGTGGGAGAACTGCCCCCACCGCAGCTCATTCAAGCAGTCGATGACACCCTCGATCCGATCAAGGCGCTCGACGGCGTCGACATCAAGGTCAGCTACGAGAGCATGGACCCGGCGCTGGATACCGTCATTTTGAAATGGCTCGGCACCCCCGGCCCGGGCACCTCCGAGGATCAGGAAAAACCGGGGGATCAAAGCGGCACTGTCATGTTTCATCTTGATGCGTCCTTCGTTGGCCCCAACATCAACCGGATGGTGAGCGTCGGTTATGGCGTAAAACGCTACGGCCATGTAACCCCCTCACAGACCTTGAGTCTGAGGGTGCTGGAGTTCCAGGATCCTGAAAATCAACTGCCGCGCCCCGAGGTGCCTCAGGCTGTCGAACGGGTTCTCGACCTGATGGAGTTCGCCGGCGACCCGGATGTCGTTGTGCAGAAGTGGCCGTTCATCGCGCCCGGGCAACGACTTTGGTTGCGACTCGAAGGCCAGGCCATCGGCGGTACGCCTCACCCCATCGTATTAATGGATGGCGTGCTCATTACAGACGGGCAAGTCAGCAACGGGCTCAAGCAAAGCCTGCCTCGAGCCGAGCTGCTGAAACTGGTCCATTCTTCATCGGCCACGGTGCTGTGCAAAGTGGCGTTCGACGGCGCCGCCGAAGAATCGGCCGCAGTCGAGTTTCCGTTGCTGCCGTTAACCGTCAGAACCCGCTATGACTATGTGACCCCAGACATTACCGATGTGCTTGACTCATGGGGCCAGGTTGCTGAGGGTGGCTTGACCTTCGATAAGCAAGTGACAATCAAAGGAATTGCGACTCGTGGTGAAAAAGTTGCGCTGTTTGATGGTTCCACGCCACAAGGAGAGGCTGACGTCGATAAAGATGGCATTTGGATGAGACCGCTTACCCATTTAACGGTGAAGGATTATCACGTTACAGCACACGCTCTTTATGATGCGGATCCCGTGTCCAGTCTACTTCGGGCCTTTACTGTAGCTGAGGCTGTGACACCGACCATTGACCGTGTCACTGACTCCAAGGGTGAAGTCCTGCATAACGGCACCACGTTCGACACCAGCGTGACCGTCACAGGCAAAGCGAGCCCCGGCCAGACCGTGCAGCTCTACGACGGCAGCACCCCGATTGCGCCCGTCACGCCGGTCGATGACAGTGGCAAGTGGAGCAAAACGCTCACCGGTCTGAGCGTTGCGCCCCACAACATCAAGGCCAAAGCGCTTTATGGCACACAGCCGGAGTCGGAGATTCGGGCCTTTACTGTGGCTGAGGCTGTGACACCGACCATTGACCGTGTCACTGATTCCAAGGGTGAAGTCCTGCATAACGGCAGCACGTTCGACACCAGCGTGACCGTCACAGGCAAAGCGAGCCCCGGCCAGACCGTGCAGCTCTACGACGGCAGCACCCCGATTGCGCCCGTCACGCCGGTCGATGACAGTGGCAAGTGGAGCAAAACGCTCACAGATCTGAGCGTTGCGCCCCACAACATCAAGGCCAAAGCGCTTTATGGCACACAGCCGGAGTCGGAGGTTCGGGCCTTTACCGTAGCGGTCGCCTCGGCTCCGATTATTGAGTGTGTCACTGACTCCAAGGGTGAAGTCCTGCATAACGGCACCACGTTCGACACCAGCGTGACCGTCACAGGCAAAGCGAACCCCGGCCAGACCGTGCAGCTCTACGACGGCAGCACCCCGATTGCGCCCGTCACGCCGGTCGATGACAGTGGCAAGTGGAGCAAAACGCTCACCGGTCTGAGCGTTGCGCCCCACAACATCAAGGCCAAAGCGCTTTATGGCACACAGCCGGAGTCGGAGGTTCGGACTTTCGTCGTGGCAACTCACATCGCTCCCAGGATCGACTCGGTAAAAGGTGGCGGCGTCGAAATACCTGACAACGGAGAAACCAAAAGCACCACCGTCACCCTGCGGGGCATTGTTACGCCCAATCATCAGGTGCAGATCTACGATAACAACGTAGCCAAACATACAGTGACCGCTGTCGGTACGACCTGGGACACAACGCTTGCCGTGCCCGTGGGCAGCCACTCGATCACGGCAAAAGCGCTCACCACCGGGCAGGTTTCCAACACTCGCAGAGTAAGAGTCCTGTCGTCGTTGACCATCAACACGGCACGCGTAACGCTGTCCGGGTGGATTTTCAGACATGACAGTACGCCAACGAATCCTCCGGCCGGCAGTTTTGTCGACAGAACGGCCAACAGTGGTGTGCCGCCCTATCGATATACCTCGAGTAACCCCGGGGTTGCTGAAGTCAATGTCAATACGGGCCGGGTAATTTCCAAAGGCAATGGCAGCGCTGTGATCACGGTCACCGACGCCACGAACCAGACCGCGTCTTATCCTGTTTCGGTTTCGAATGTGTTTTACTCCTTCGGACTCGGTTCGTTTGGTCCATACGGGCTTGCTGCTGAGGCGGCCGCCCAGCACGGGGGAAGAATTCCTTCCTTGGCCGAGTGGCGGTCTTACATCAACACTTATGCGGGGGTCGCGACCATTGCCAGATGGGTCTGGAGTGCCGACCGAGCCGGCATAAATACTCAGTGGGCGATCTATCCAGCTACCGGCGCAACACAGCAGTATTGGGATTGGTTTTTCAATCGCCAGAGTGCTGATGGTTTTGGTATCAGGCCGAAATAGTCTCGATAGAGGGGTAATACTGTTCATTCAGGCAAGACTCTTCAGTCATTCTTACCTTTGTGGCGAGCGAGCTTGCTCGCGCCGGGCTGCGTAGCGGCCCCAAAAATCTGACAACCATTGCCGATTTTTGTGAGTGCTGCGCACTCAAGCGGGAGCAAGCTCCCTCGCCACAAGTTTCTCACTGACAAGCAGCTCCACCCTGCTCAAGACCACACAGGCATTCAAACCGTTCATCGGAAACCCCCGCCAACCTGTTACTTCTGACAGTAGCCAGCCCTCCCGCCTCAGGCCTTAAATCACTCCGTCACCCTTTCACGGATCGGAGTCCTCACCATGCTCAAGCAGCCCCCTAAAAAAATCTCCCCACTGACCCGAGCCGGCACGCTCGCGCTGCTGGATCCGGAAGTCCCCGGGCGTACCGAGCCGGTGCTGCCCTCTGGTGAATGGGGGATCAACCGCGCCGCGGCCCGAGGCAACTTTCCCGAGAAGGGGCTCAAAGTGCATATCCCCGCTTGGGCAAACATGAGCAAAGGTGATTCGGTCAAGTTGCTGCTCAATGGTGGCGTGGTGGATCAGCACACCCTCACTCAGGACGTTGAAGTGGGTGAGCGCGCCACCTTGTGGGTGGCCCCGGCTCGACTTCTGAGCGGCGTCTACCCGCTGAGCTATTCGGTCAAGCGGCTCAGCCAGCAGGAGGAAACTTACACCCCGCCGGCCATACTCCTGGCCAAGCTTGAACCGCCGGGCGGCCAGGATCTGGATCCGGATGTGGGCGCCCATTCCGAGCTGTTCATGACCTTTACACCGCCTGAAGTGGTCCAGGACGGGGTGGACAAGGACACCGCCAAAACCGGCATCGACATCACCATCAAGGCCAAATCAGGCATCCCGACCGATCCTCCCTACCCGAACATCACCGTGGGCGACGTGATCACGCTGAGCTGGGGCGGTGTGCGCGTGCTGTCCGCCCCGGTCACCCAGGCGCAGATCGACACCCCTGCCGACAACCCCATCGTCATTCACGTCAACGAAACGGTCATTCTTGAGGCGGGGGACTCGGGCAAGGACAAGCTCGCCGTGACCTTCATGATCCGCGACCTGGTGCACAACGAGTCCGAGGACTGGTGCCCGGAAACCCGCATCGAGGTCACGACCGATACGACGCGGCTGGGTGCGCCGATCCTTGAACAGGCCAACGGCAACGAGCTTGATCTGGACACCCTCGGCGAAGAGGCGCTCGACCTCCAAGTCTGGGCCGATTCCCCAGACGACTTCCACAAGGACGACGTCATCATCATGAACATCAGGGGCACCACCCTCGATGGCAAGCCGGTAGACATCAAGGCACGAGGAACAGTACCTAAAAATCCGCCCGTAGTGGTTCACGTACCGTTACCGAACAGCACTGCCCGTGATTTGGCCAAGACTCAGGCGGTCTTTTCCTACGAACTGGAGCGCGGCGGGTCAGTCATCCAGCGTTCCAAAGGTCGTTTCGTCAACATCGTCGGCGAAGCCAGGCTGCTGGCGGCGCCCCTGGCCGAGGATGCATCGGACGGCGCCCTCAACCCCGACCTGGCGCGCGCCCGGATCCGTATTCCCTACGATGAAACCCTGCTGGAGGGCATGGGGATCGAGCTCAAATGGCTCGGCACTCGTCCCGACCTCAGCAGCTACGAGCCGGAGCTGGACTGGTACATCCCGAGCGCAAGCGAAATCGCCGACAAGGACGGCTTCGTCATCATCGTCGAGGGCCGGCACCTCAAGACGCTCGAAGGTGGCACGCTGGATCTGTCGTACAACCAGCTCAGCGATGAAAACGGCGAAATCGTGAGTCGCGGCTCGCTGCACGCCGCGCTGCTGAGGGTGGGCGAACCGCAATTCGAACTGGTCAAGCCTACGGTTCTCGGGGAAAAGGACGGCGTACTGAAACCCGAGGAACTGGGCGGGGTGGGCAAGGTCACCTGCCCCAACCCGGTCAGCAATCCGACCAAGCGCGACGACAAGGTCACCTGGTACTTGCGCGATGCGCAGGGTGCCGAGCTTTACCATAACGAAATTAAAATCAGTGCCCTGACCGCCGGCAAGGATGTGCACTTTCCCCTCGACGCAGCCTTCGTGCGGGATTACTTCGAAGCCCGGCGCGGGGAAAAACTGAGTGTCAGCTACACGCTTCTGCGAGCGGAGACGGGTAAAACCAGCTATTCAAATCCGCTGGAGTTTGTGATCGACGAAGCGTTGGTGGAATTGCAACCCGAGATCACCTCGGTGAAAGATTCGAAGAATGTTGAAATTGCCGAGGGTGCATTCACGGTAGAGAGCAATGTCACGCTCAAGGGTACCGCCAGCAAGGGCCAGAAAGTCGAGGTGCTCGACGGTGCCGTGTCCAAAGGCCAGTCCACCGCTGACCCGGCGACGGGGATCTGGGAACTTCAGGTGTCGGGGCTGTCGGTGGCGGCTCACAG